>NZVC01000062.1 GCA_002701395.1 Maritimibacter sp.
CGCCAATTCTCCTACCCTATGCAGGAATTGAATCAGCCGAGGGCCCTTCGATCAAGCACGAGTTTTTCAACAAAATAGGCCGAGATCGGTTGGTTCGCGGATGGCCTTGCCAGCGACGCCGTGAGCGACGCGCAGGCCGGCGCCTTCGCGATGGCGATGTGCTTGTCCCCCCGAACAGAGGAAGAGCGCATCGCGCTGACCCTCGCGATGCGCGATTCCGGCACGGTGCTGGACTGGGACCTGCCCGGCCCGGTGCTGGACAAGCATTCCACCGGCGGCGTGGGCGATTGCGTGTCGCTGTTGCTGGCGCCCGCGATGGCGGCGCTGGGGACCTTCGTGCCGATGGTATCCGGGCGCGGGCTGGGCCACACCGGCGGCACGCTGGACAAGCTTGAATCGATTCCCGGCCTGTCGACCGAGATCGACGAGGACCGCTTCCGCGCCATCACCGCCGAGGCGGGCTGTGCCATCGTCGCGGCGTCGGAACACACCGCCCCCGCCGACCGGCGCCTGTACGCGGTGCGCGACCTGACCTCGACCGTGGAATCCATCGACCTGATCTGTGCCTCGATCCTGTCGAAGAAGCTGGCCGCCGGGCTGGATGCGCTGGTGCTGGACGTCAAGGTCGGCTCCGGCGCGTTCATGAAAACGATGGAAGACGCCGTCGATCTGGCCGAGGCATTGGTCGACACGGCGAACGGCGCGGGTTGCCCTTCCAGCGCGTTGATCACCGACATGAACCAGCCCTGCGTCCCCGCCGTCGGCAACGCGCTAGAGGTGATGGAGGTGATGGAGGCCCTGACCTGTGGCGACACGGGCGGGCTGCTGTGCGACCTTACCGGCGACCTTGGCGGAGAGATGCTGCGCCTTGCCGGCATGGCCGACACCCGCGCGGAAGGCGCCGAAATGGTGCTTCAGGTCATCGCAAGCGGCGCGGCCGCCGAACGCTTTGGCCGCATGGTCAGCGCGATGGGCGGCCCGGGCGATTTCGTCGACCGCTGGCGCGACCGGCTGGGCTCGGCTCGCGTGATACAGGCGGTTCCGGCGCCCGAGACCGGGTATCTGTCCGCCATCGACGGAGAGATGCTGGGCAATGCCGTGGTGCGCCTTGGTGGGGGCCGGATGCGGTCGGGCGACCGGATCGACCCGTCCGTCGGCCTGTCGGACATCGCGCTGCTGGGCGACCCGGTCGATGCCGGAGCGCCGCTTGCCATCATCCACGCCGACAGCGACGAGGCGGCCGAACACGCCGCCGACGTGCTGTCGCGCGCTTTCACGGTATCGCCGGACGTCCCGGACCTGCCGCCCACCGTCTACCGGAGTGTCGGCTGATGCCTCGCGCCTTCCTTGTCGTCCTTGATTCCGTGGGCTGCGGCGGTGCGCCCGATGCAGCCGCGTTTGGGGACGAGGGCGCGAACACGCTGGCCCACATCGCCGCCGAATGCGCCGCTGGCCGCGCCGAAGAAGGCCGCAGCGGGCCGCTGGCCCTGCCCACCCTTGACGCGCTGGGGCTTGGCGCGGCGATCCGGCTTGCGTCGGGCGCGGCGACGCCGGGCCTCGACGCGACACCGCAGGGGCTGTGGGGCGCGGGCACCGAGGTGTCGAACGGCAAGGACACGCCCTCGGGGCATTGGGAACTGTCCGGCGTTCCGGTGCCGTGGGACTGGACCTATTTCCCCGAAACCGTGCCCTGCTTTCCCGACGACCTTGTCGCGACGGTCTGCGCCGCCGCCGGAACGGACGGGATCCTTGGCAATTGCCATGCGTCCGGCACCACCATCGTGTCCGAGCTTGGGGCCGAGCACATCCGCACCGGCTGGCCGATCTGCTATACCTCTGCCGACAGCGTGTTCCAGATCGCCGCGCACGAGGATCACTTCGGCCTCGACCGTCTGCTGGACCTGTGCAAGACGCTTGCCCCTACGCTTCACGCGATGAAGGTGGGCCGCGTCATCGCCCGGCCCTTCGTCGGTTCCGAGACCGAAGGCTTCACCCGCACCACCAACCGCAAAGACCTTGCCATCGCGCCGCCCAGCCCGACGCTGTGCGACTGGGCGCAGGCCGCAGGGCGGCGGGTGCAGGCGGTGGGCAAGATCGGCGACATCTTCTCGATGCGCGGGATCGACGAGGTGCGCAAAGGGGCGGATGATGTCCTTTTCAAACATTTGACGGCCTTTGCGGACGAAGCTTCCGACGGATCCTTTACCTTTGCGAACTTTGTTGAATTCGACAGCCTGTATGGCCATCGCCGCGATGTGTCCGGCTATGCCCGCGCGCTGGAATGGTTCGACGCCGCCTTGCCCCGCTTTCTGGATCGCCTGCGTCCCGGCGATCTGGCGATTTTCACCGCCGATCACGGGAACGATCCGACGTGGCGCGGCACCGACCACACGCGGGAACGGGTGCCGATCGTGGGCTATGGGCTTGGCGCGAAGGAAATCGGCAATGTCGGCTTCGCGGATGTCGCCGCCTCTGTCGCCGCGCACCTTGGAATACCGGCGCAACCGCCGGGGAGGTCTTTCCTGTGAGCTTCACCGAACTGCCGAAGGTCGAACTGCACCTGCATCTGGAAGGCGGCGCCCCGCCCGCCTTCATCGCCGGGTTGGCGAAAGCGAAGAAGTTGGACATTTCCGGCATTTTCAAGCCTGACGGCAGCTATGATTACCGGGATTTCTGGCACTTTCTTGAGGTCTACGAAGCCGCTACCTCGACCCTGCAAACCCCGGACGACTACAAAAGGCTGACCCTCGCGGTGCTGGAGGAAAGCGCGAAGAACGGCGTGGTCTATTCCGAAACCTTCATCAGCCCCGATTTTTGCGGCGACCGCGATCTGGGCGCGTGGCGGGAATACCTGCACGCGATCCAAGAGGCGGCGGACGAAGCCGAGCGCACAATGGGCGTCACCCTGCGCGGCATCGTCACCTGCATCCGGCACTTCGGCCCGGAGAAGGCCAAGGAGACCGCGCTGTGCGCCGCCGAGACCGCCGGCGACTGGCTGGTGGGGTTCGGCATGGCCGGCGATGAGAAGAAGGGCAAGCCGGCGGACTTCGCCTATGCCTTCGACATGGCGCGCGAGGCGGGGCTGGGGCTGACGGTTCATGCCGGCGAATGGGACGGCCCCGACAGCGTCCGCGATGCGCTTGACGCCCTGCGCCCCGCACGGATCGGGCACGGCGTGGCGGCTTGGCACGACAGGCACCTTGTCGAACGGCTGGCGCGCGAGAACATCGTGCTAGAGGTCTGCCCGGGGTCCAACGTCTTCCTGGGCGTCTACAAGCAACTTCACGACCACCCGATCGAGAAGCTGCGCGAGAACGGCGTCGCCGTCACGGTGTCGACCGATGATCCGCCGTTTTTCCACACCACGATGACGCGAGAGTTCGAGCAGCTTAACCGGGTGTTCGGCTGGAACGAGGAAGACTTTGGCTACCTCGCGAAAGAAGCCCTTGATGCCGCCTTCTGCGACGACGTAACCCGTGCGAAAATCCGCAAGAGACTGGAGCCTGCCGATGTATGATCACCTGACCGTCGTGAAACACCCGCTTGTGCAGCACAAGCTGACCATCATGCGCAAGCAGGACACCTCGACCGCGTCCTTCCGCCGTCTTCTGCGCGAGATCAGCCACCTGCTGGCCTACGAGGTCACCCGCGAAATGCCGATGACCACCGAAACCATCGACACGCCCCTGTGCAAGATGGAGGCCCCGGTGATCGAGGGGAAGAAGATGGCGCTGGTGTCGATCCTGCGGGCCGGCAACGGGCTGCTGGACGGCGTTCTGGAACTGATCCCCGCCGCGCGCGTGGGCTTTGTCGGCCTGTACCGCGACGAGGAAACGCTTCAGCCGGTGCAGTACTATTTCAAGGTTCCCGACAACCTTGGCGAACGGCTAACCATCGCCGTCGACCCGATGCTGGCGACCGGCAACAGCTCTGCCGCCGCGATCGACCTGCTGAAGGAAGCGGGCGCCAAGGACATCCGGTTCCTGTGCCTGCTGGCCGCGCCCGAAGGCGTCGCCCGCATGAAAGAAGCGCACCCCGACGTGCCGATCATCACCGCCGCGCTCGACGACCACCTGAACGAGAAGGGCTATATCGTGCCCGGCCTCGGCGACGCGGGCGACCGGATGTTCGGAACCAAGTGATCCGGCTTGGGACTTTACCCACAGTCAGAATCCGTCCATGTTGGGATAACATCATGTGTGGGGGCACATTGTGAAACGATTTAAGACTATTACCGCCACCGCCCTGTGTTTTGTCGCCGGTCTCGGAACGGCACAGGCACAGTCCGTGGACGACATTACCGGCCCGGCCGAGATTCCGCCGACCGATTACACGGGAAAAGAGTACGTCGACAGCAACGGCTGCATCTTCGTGCGCGCCGGACTGGACGGTGCCGTGACATGGGTGCCGCGCGTCAGCAGCGACCGCCAGCTTCTGTGCGGCTACACGCCGTCGCTTGCCAGCGCGCCCGTGCCGACGCCCGCACCTCTGACCCAGCCCGCGCCGGAACCCGCACCTCGGGTCGTGACCGCGCCGCCGCCTGCCACGACGACGCCCGCGCCCACGATGGTCGCGACCAATGTGGTCCGCACCACGCCGCCGCCGCGCACGGTGACGGTTCACGCGCCCCCCGCCGCGACCCGCGTGGTGTGCACCTCGCAGTGCGGCCCCGGCCCCTACGTGCTGTCGGACGGCACCCGCGTCATCCACGTTCCGAAGCCGCCAGCGATCACGCCCCCGCCGGGGTATCGCATGGCGTTCGACCCGGAAGACGGCCGGTTCAACCCCTACCGTGGCCATGTCACGCCCGAAGGGTTCGTGCAGATGCGGCTGGTCTGGACCGCCGGTGTCCCGCGCAAGCTGGTGACGCCCGAAACCGAACGTTACACCGTGATCAACGGCCGCCCGACGCCGGACCGCGAATACATCCTGACGCACGAGGCGCCCCACGGCCCGGCCTATACCGTGTCGACCAAGAACACCCCGCCCACCGGGCACCGCTTTGTCGAGGTCGGGGTCTTCTCGACCCCGGACAAGGCGCGCGCCGCCGCTGCGGGGCTGTCGCCGCTGGGTTTGCCGATGAACCTGTCGACCGCCCGGCGCGGCGGCACGGAATATACCGTGCTTCTAGCCGGTCCGTTCGCCAGCACCGACACGCTGTCGAACGGCCTGAGCATGGTGCGCGGCGCGGGCTACACCGGCGCGACCACGCGCCGCTAGGGCGACCGAAAACCGCCAAAAACCAGCAAATCCGGCCGCGCGCGGTCGGGTTTTGCGTATACACACAAGGGTTTGCACCGCGTCTCGACGCCGGGGTTTACATTCGGCGGCTCGGATGGAACGATTCCCTGATGAACCACGAGCACCCGCAGGACGCGGCCTCGGCAATTCCCCCCTTATCCAGGAGCCCTCATGACCCAGGTGAAAACCGGCGACACCGTCCGTCTGCATTACACAGGAACCCTAGACGACGGGACGCAGTTCGACAGTTCGGCGGGTCGCGATCCGCTTGAATTCACCGTCGGGTCCGGCCAGATCATCCCCGGCCTTGACCGCGAGATGACCGGCATGGAAGTCGGCGAGAAGAAAACCGTGAAGATCGACCCGGAAGACGCTTACGGATCGCACGATCCGGCCCGCGTTCAGGCCGTGCCGCGCGACCAGATCCCCGACCACATCCCGACCGAGCCCGGCACCCAGCTGCAGATGCAGACACCGCAAGGTCAGGCCATCCCGGTCACCGTGACCGACGTCAACGACAGCGAGATCACGCTGGACGCCAACCACCCGCTGGCCGGCAAGACGCTGACCTTCGACGTGGAACTGGTCTCGGTCAACTGATCGCGCGCGGCGGGTTCGAATTTTCATCGAAAATTCGGGCGTACCGCTGCGGACGCATGGACAAGCATGCGGGCAGGATTAATCTTGCCCGCATGACAGACGATTTTTCTCCTGCCAGCTTCTGGGACGACCGGTATGATCGGTCGGATTACCTGTTCGGCACCCGCCCCGCCGGTTTCGTCGAACAACAGGCCCACCGCATCCCGGACGGCGCCCGTGTTCTGGCCGTCGCCGATGGCGAGGGGCGCAATTCGGTCTGGCTTGCCAAGCGTGGGCTGGACGTCACCGCGATGGACAACTCGCAGGTCGGGCTTGGCAAGGCACGCGCCCTTGCCGCAAGCGAAGGCGTCTCGGTCGATTTCCAGCTGGCCGACATCCTGTCCTACGGCTGGACCGCCGACAGCTATGACGTGGTGCTGGGCGTCTACTTTCAGTTCCTGTCGCCCGACGACCGCCCCGCGGTGTTTCATGGGATGAACGCCGCCCTGCGGCCCGGCGGCCTGCTGATGATCCACGGGTTCGCCCCGCGACAGGTGGATTACGGCACCGGCGGCCCCGGCAAGATCGAGAACATGTACACGCTGGACCTGCTGCACGACGCCTTTCCGGACTACGAGGTGCTGCACGAGGCCGACTACGACGCCCATGTCGACAGCGGAGAGGGCCACAACGGCACCGCCGCGCTGATCGATTTCGTCGCCCGTAAGCCCGGCGCTTGACGCATCGGGCCACAGGCCCGCTCTTGCCCCGCCCGACGCGCTGCCCTAGAGCCGGCGCATGAGCCGCTGGCGCACATATAGGCCGCATGTCGCGGGTCTTCTCGGGCTTGGCCTGCCGCTGATCGGCAGCCACCTTGCACAGGTTGCGATCGGCGTGACCGACGCCCTGATGCTGGGCTGGTACGACGTCGAGGCGCTGGCCGCCGCCACGCTCGCCCATTCCATCTGGTTCGTGATCTTCATCCTCGGCTCGGGCTTCGCCTTCGCCGTCATGCCGATGGTCGCGCAAGCCATCGGATCGGGCGACGATCGTCAGGTCCGCCGGGTGACGCGGATGGGTATGTGGATCTCGATCCTGTTCGGACTGGCCGTGATGCCCGCCCTGATCTGGTCGCGCCCGCTGCTGGAACTGATGGGCCAGACAGAGATCGTGGCGACGCTTGCGCAAACCTATCTGGCGATCACCGCAGTCGCGATGGTGCCCGCCCTGCTGGTGATGGTGCTGAAAAGCTATCTGTCGTCGCTGGAACGCACGCAGGTGGTTCTGTGGATCACGCTGGCCGGGGCCGGTGTGAACATCGCGCTGAACTACATCCTGATCTTCGGCAAATTGGGCCTGCCCGAGATGGGCATCGCCGGCGCCGCGACCGCCTCTTTGACGGTGCATGTCCTGAGCTTTCTTGCCTTCGCGGTCTATGCGGCGCAGGTGACCCGCGAACACACGCTGTTCGCCCGCTTCTGGCGCCCCGACCGGGAAGCCTTCTGGCAGGTCTTCCGCCTTGGCTGGCCCATCGGCATCACCAACCTTGCAGAGACCGGGCTGTTCGCCGCGACGGCGGTGATGATGGGCTGGCTGGGCCCGGTGCCGCTGGCGGCGCACGGGGTGGCGATCCAGCTGGCATCGCTGACCTTCGTGGTTCACCTTGGCCTTAGCCAAGCCGCCACGGTGCGGGCCGGCGCGGCGCTGGGGCGCGGCGACCTCGACTTTCTGCGGCTGGGCGCCCGCGCGGTCACTGGCTTGTCGATCCTGTTCGCCATCGTGACAATGGTCGTCTACCTGTCGGTGCCCGACCTGCTGGTCGGCCTGTTCGTCGACCCCGCCGACCCACGCCGCCCCGAGATCCTTGCCATCGGCGTCGTCCTGCTGTCGGTCGCGGCGCTGTTCAACACCGTGGACGGGCTGCAGGTGATCGCCCTTGGCCTGCTGCGCGGCCTGCAGGACACGCGAACCCCGATGATCCTTGCGGCGGTGTCCTACTGGGTGTTCGGCTTTCCGGCGGGCTACGTGTTCGGCTTCGTTCTGGACTTCGGCGCGCCCGGCGTCTGGGCCGGGCTGGTCTGCGGCCTTGCCGTTGCGGCGTTCACCCTGCTTTGGCGGTTCTGGGCCGAGTTCGCGCGCCGCGCCCGCCGCGCAGACCCGGCACAGGCCTAGCCGCTACAGCGGCCAGAACACCAGGATCGCCGGAACCGAGACCGCCACGACCAGAATTTCCAGCGGCAGCCCCATCCGCCAGTAATCGCCGAACTTGTAGCCGCCCGGCCCAAGGATCAGCGTGTTGTTCTTGTGCCCGATGGGCGTCAGGAAGGCACAGGACGCGGCGACCGCGACAGCCATCAGGAACGGGTCCGGGTTCACCTCCAGCGACTGCGCCATGCGAATGCCCACCGGCGCCGCGACGATGGCGGTGGCGGTGTTGTTCAGCACGTCCGACAGGCTCATCGTGACGACCATCAGCACGGTCAGGATCGCCCAAGGCGGCATCCCCTCGGTCAGGCCGACCAGCGCCCCGGCGATCAGTTCGGTGCCGCCCGAGCTTTCCAGCGCCGCGCCCAGCGGGATCATCGAACCCAGCAAGACCACGACCGGCCACTCGATATGGGTATAGACCTCTGTCACCGGCACGATCCGCGTCAGCACATAGCCGACCACGACCAGCCCCAGCGCCACCGGCAGGTAAATCAGCCCAAGCGACGCCGCCGCCACCGCCGCCGCGAACATGCCGATGGCAAGCCATGTCTTGCTGTCCTGCGTCACCGACAGGCCGCGCTCTGCCAGCGGCAAACAGCCCAGCCACTCGACGACCTCGGCTTCTTCGCCCTCGGGCACCAGCAACAGCAGGATGTCCCCGGCGCGGATCGTCTCGCGGCGCAACTGGCCCGAGACGCCGGCGCCCTTGCGCGAGATCCCCAACAGGATCGACCGCCGTCGCCAGTTCAGCCCGATCGCCCGCGCGCTGCGTCCGGCGATGCGCGCGTCCTGCGGCACCACGACCTCGATCTTCGAGACGCCATCGCTGTTGTCCAGCAGGTACGACTCGCGCTTGGGATCGGCGAACTTCAGCGACAGCGCGGTGCGGAACTCGTCCAGCGCCTGCGGCGTCGCCTGCAGCACCAGCGCATCCTGCGCCTCGATCACCATGTCGCGTCGCTTGCCCTTCAGACGCTCCCCGCTGCGCACGATACCAAGGATCACGACGTCGGCCTTTTCGGCCTCTTCGTCCAGATCGTCCAACCGCATCCCGATCTGCGCGCCGTCCTCCGGCACGGTCAGTTCGGCGATATAGGCCGCGTCGTCCATCGCACTGTCAGACACGGTGGCCGCCGCCGTCGGGATCAGCCGCCAGCCCACCAGCGCCACGAAGGCCAGCCCCACCAGCGCGGTGATGCCGCCGACGGGGGCAAAGTCGAACATGCTGAAGCTTTCGCCCAGCGACTCGGCCCGGATCGAGGCGATGATGATGTTGGGCGGCGTGCCGATCAGCGTCGCCATGCCGCCAAGGATGGTGGCGAACGACAACGGCATCAGCGACAGGCCGGGCGCCCGGCCCGCCTTGCGCGCGGTCTGGATGTCCACCGGCATCAGCAACGCCAGCGCGGCGACGTTGTTCATGAAGGCTGACAGCACACCGCCGACCCCGCCCATGATCGCGATATGCGTGCCCAGCGCGCGCGAACTGTCCACCAGCGTCCGGGTGATCAGATAAACCGCGCCGGACCGCACCAGCCCTGCGGACACCACCAGCACCAGCGCCACGATCAGCGTGGCGGAATGGCCGAAGCCGGAAAATGCCTCTTCCGTCGGCACCACGCCCAGCACCACCCCCAGCATCAGCGCCCCGAAGGCCACGAGGTCGTAGCGGAACCGCCCCCACAGAAGCAGTCCGAAGACGGCGATGAACAGCGCGAAAAGGATGATCTGGTCCTGGGTCATGGCGCGACCCTATGCCGGTTTCGCGCCAAGCTGAACCACTCGTTGCACGCCCCGGCGCGCGCCCGCCCGAACGTCGCGGCGGCGTCGAGTGCGGGAGCCTCCGGCGGGGATATTTGAGGACCAAAGAAATCGGGACGCACGGCAGGTCTCTTTGGTCCGGAAGTATCCTGGGGGTGAATGCGGGCGCAGCCCGCAGAGGGGGCAAAGCCCCCCCCTTCCCCGATGGCACCTGATCGGCCGACCTACCGCTTCGCGGCGAAGAAGTCCTTCAAAAGCGCCTCGCAGTCGCGGGCGGCGATGCCGTCGATCACCTCGGGGGCGTGGTGCATCTGGGGATGGCTGAAGACGCGCGGGCCATGGGCCACGCCGCCGGACTTCGGGTCGGACGCACCGTAGCACAGCCGCGCGATGCGGGCGAAGCCGATGGCGGCGGCGCACATCGGGCAGGGTTCCAGCGTCACGTACAGGACGTGGCCCGGCAGCCGTTCCGAGCCGGCGGCGGCGCAGGCAGCGCGCAGGGCGAGGATCTCGGCGTGGGCGGTGGGGTCGGACAGTTCGCGGGTGCGATTGCCCGCGCGGGCAACGATGCGGCCCGCGGGGTCGGTGATCACCGCGCCCACCGGCACCTCGCCGCGCAAGGCGGCGGCGCGCGCCTCTTGCAGCGCGGCATCCATCTGGCTTGCAAACGCGGTCATGGCGTTTCTTCGCGCAAACGTCAGCACTTTGCCAGCGGCAATCTTTCCGCGCGCCTTGACCCTCGCGCCGCCGGGCGAAAGGATCGGTGCGACCGCCTCCCCTGAACGCCCGGAACTTCATGCAGCAGACACCCCTTTTCAATCTCGTGCTTTTTCTGGTGCTGGCGGTCACGCTGACGACGATCCTGTACCTTGGGCGCGGTGTGATCCTGCCCATCGTCGCCGCCACGATCCTTGTTTACCTGATGAGCGCCGCGACGGCCGCGCTGGCGCGGGTGCCGATGCTGGACCGGCTGCCGAACGGGATGCTGAGCTTTCTGGTCGTCCTGGTATTCTCGCTGGTCGTCGCCCTGTTCGCCGCCGTCGTCGCCGCCACCGTGCGCAGCATCATCGAGGTGATCCCGGGCTACGAGGCGAACCTGGACCGCTTCATCGTCGGGATGGCGGACCGGCTGAACCTTGACGCGACCGAGATGTGGGACAGCCTGCGCACCGCCACCATCGACCGGATCGACATCGAGGCGCTGACCATCGCGCTGCTGGGCAACTTCACCAGTCTTGGCGGCATGATCTTCGTGATCCTGATCTACGCCGCCTTCCTGACCGGCGAGCGGATGCGGTTTCCCGCCAAGATCGCCCGCGCCCTGCCCGAGGCCGGGGACGCCGAGCGGGTGATGAGCGTGGTGCAGCAGGTCAACGCGCAGATCACCACCTATCTGGGCGTCAAAACGCTGATCAACATCATCCTTGCGTCGATCTGCTATGTCATCCTGTGGGCGCTGGGCATCGATTTCGCGCTGTTCTGGGCGATCGTCATCGGGATGCTGAACTATATCCCCTATTTCGGCTCGTACCTTGGGGTCGCCTTCCCTGCGGTTCTGTCGCTGGCGCAGTTCGTTTCGGTGCCTTGGACGTTGCTGGTCACGGTGCTGCTGACCGCCGCGCAGTTCGTCGTCGGCAACATCCTGGAGCCGCGCCTGATCGGCAGGCAGCTCAACCTCAGCCCCTTCGTCGTCCTGATCGCGCTGGCTTTCTGGGGCGCGCTGTGGGGCATTCCGGGGGCGATGCTCGCGATCCCGATGACGTCGATCCTGATCATCGTTCTCAGCCAGTTCCGGTCCACCCGCTTTCTTGCCGTGCTTGCCGCCGAACGGCTTGACCCGGACCCCGGTCTGGCCGCGCGGTCTCGTCCCGCCGCGGACGAGGTTTCCGCGCCCTGACGTCGCGGGCTGACGCCGCTCTTCCAAAGCGCCGCACGGCGCGGTAAGGCGGGCGCATGACCGAGACCCCTCCTCCCGGCGACCGGATCGCCAAGGTGCTTGCCCGCGCGGGCATCGCCAGCCGTCGTGACGCCGAGCGGATGATCGAGGCCGGCCGCGTCGCGGTGAACGGCAAGGTGATCGGGTCCCCGGCCCTGAACGTCACCGCGCAGGACCGCGTCACCGTCGACGGCGCGCCGCTGGCGCCGCCCGAGCCGCCGCGGCTGTGGCTGTACAACAAGCCCACCGGGCTGGTGACCACCGCCAAGGACGAACAGGGCCGCGAGACGGTGTTCGACGCCCTGCCCGAGGATATGCCCCGGGTGATGAGCGTGGGGCGGCTTGACCTGAACTCGGAAGGGCTGCTGCTGCTGACCAACGACGGGAGCGTCAAGCGCAAGCTGGAACTGCCCTCGACCGGCTGGCTGCGCCGCTACCGCGTGCGGGTCAACGGGAAGCCCGACGATGCGACGCTGGAACCGCTGCGCAAGGGTATCGAGATCGAGGGCGAGCGGTTTCAGGCGATGGAGGTCGTGCTGGACCGCCAGCAGGGCGCGAACGCGTGGCTGACGGTCGGCATCCGCGAGGGCCGCAACCGCGAGATCCGCCGCGCGATGGAAGCCGTCGGCCTTGCGGTGAACCGGCTGATCCGGGTCAGCTATGGCCCGTTCCAGCTGGGCAACCTCGGCACCGGCGAGGTCAGCGAGATCAAGGGCCGCGTGCTGCGCGATCAGCTTGGGCTGGACACCTCGGAGACCGAGGCCCCGGGCCGCGCGCCAAAGGGCAAGGGGCGACCTGACCGGTCCGGTCCCGGGCAGACCAAAGGTCCGCGATCCGGGCCGGGAAAGCCGGGTTCCGGCAAACCGGCCTCGGGGAAGCAGGGATCGGGCAAGCCGGGCCGGGCACGGGGTGCTGCGGCGGATTCGGACGATTGGCAGTCCGGCAAGTCATGGCGGGGCGCGGGTGGGCCCGCTGCCAAAACTGGGGCCAAAACCGGGGCCAAGTCCGGCCCGAAATCCGGCCCGAGGGGCAACGCCACCGGCGGCAAGCGTCCGGGCGGCGACAGTCGTGGCCCCAACCAAGGACCTAAGAAAGGCCCGGGCCAAGGTCCGCGCCGGGGCCCCAAACCGCGCGGCTGAACTCGGCGCATCGCACCCGCTTACCCTGCCGTCCGACCAGAACCGGCGCGCAATGCACGCACCGGTCCGAAAGCCGTGGCGCGCGGGGCCAGTCCCGGTGGCGCCCTTGCCTGCGGACGTGCCTGCTGTATCTCTAATCACAGATTTTTGACCGAGCGGGACGAATACATGGCCGATCTTCTTACACTCCAGAACCTCGGCAACCTTTTGATGCTGTGCTTTCTTCAGGCGGTTCTGGGCTTTGACAACCTTTTGTACATCTCGATCCAGTCGCAACGCGCCCCCGTGGCGCAGCAGAAAAGCGTGCGGTTCTGGGGCATCATCATCGCGGTGGCGCTGCGGGTGATTCTGCTTTTCGCGATGGTCCACCTGATCGACCTTCTGGCCGAACCGTTCTTTGTGATGAACTGGGAGGGCGTGCTGGAAGGCGGCGTGAACTTCGCGACCTGCGTGTTCATCTTCGGCGGCGTGTTCATCATGTACACGGCGGTGAAAGAGATCGCGCACATGCTGTCGATCAACCACCTCGAGACGGATGTCGCGGGCGGCGCCGGCATGTCGGCGGCCAAGGTTGTCGGGCTGATCGTCATGATGAACCTGATCTTCTCGTTCGACTCGATCCTGTCGGCGCTGGCCATCACCGACGTGTTCCCGGTTCTTGCGATCGCGATCATCCTGTCGGGCGTGGCGATGCTGGTGCTGGCCGACGGCGTCACCACCTTCCTGTCCAAGAACCGGATGTTCGAGGTGCTGGGCCTGTTCATTCTGCTTATCGTCGGCGTCGTACTGCTGGGCGAGGCCGGGCAGGCCGCCGCCCATGCCGCCCATGACGAGACGCTGGCGCTGCATGCCTTCGGCTACGAAATCATCCCGATGTCCAAGACGACCTTCTATTTCTCGGTCATCGTGCTGTTCGCGGTCGAGGCGATACAGGCGCGCTATTCGCGCAAGCTGGCGGCCGAACGGCAGGCCGCGACGCGCCAGATGGCGGGCCACTGAAGAACATCGGGCCGGGACGCAATGCTCGCTGGCCCGGACCCTGCAAATGACCTAGGCTGCGGGTAAGAAGAAGGAGGGCTTGCCCTTGGCACGGCTGGTACTTGCCGTTCTATTCATCGGCATTCTGGTTCTTGCCGGACTTGCCGTGGTTCGCACCGTGCGCGGCGGCATCGCCGCCGTGGATCAGGGAAAGGGACTTGATATGGCCGAGAACGGAATGCTTCCGAAAATCGCCTACGTTCTGCTGATCGCCCTGATCCTCTACGTCGTCCTCTGGGGGAGCTGACGATGGCGCAACGCTTTGGCGGGCGGTTCAGCCCGGACGGCAGCAATCAGCCGGGGCCTCAGGGCGCGCCGAATGCGCGCGGCTGGGCCGGGCGGCGCCCCCGGTCGGGCGGACGGGCCAACCTGCTGTTCATCGCGCCCCTGCCCCTTGTCGTCACCGCGTTCTTCAAGGAACCCGTCGGGCTTGCGTTGGATCTGGTGGCGTTCGGCATCCTGATGGCCGCCGCCTTCATGACCCGCGAGGGGCTGAAGGCCGAGGCCGCCTTTGACGCGCGCCGGATCGCCCGGCGCCCGGCCCTGCCGCGCAAGATCCTTGGCTCGGTCCTGACCGGGCTCGGGCTGGCCGTCGCAGGCTGGAGCGGGGACGGCGGTGTGCTGAACCCGCTGATCTTCGGCGTGCTGGGCGTGGTGCTGCATGTTCTGTCCTTCGGGCTGGACCCGATGTCGGACAAGGGTGCCGAAGGGATCGATCAGTTCCAGTCCGACCGTGTCGCCCGCGCGGTGGACGAGGCCGAAAAGCACCTTGCCGCCATGTCCGACGCGATCCTGCGAGCCGGCGACCGCAGCCTAGAACGGCGGGTCGAGAAATTTCAGGGCACCGTCAAGACGATGTTCCGCACGATCGAGGACGATCCCCGCGACCTGACCGGCGCGCGCAAGTACCTTAGCGTCTATTTGCTGGGGGCGAAGGATGCGACGGTGAAGTTCGCCGACCTTTACGCCCGCACCCGGGACGAAAGCGCGCGGGCCGATTACGAATCCCTGCTCGACGATCTAGAGGCGAATTTCAGCGCACAGACCGAGAAGCTGCTCGGCGACAATCGCACTGACCTCGATATCGAGATAGAAGTTTTGCGTGACAGGCTTGCCCGCGAAGGGGTCCGGCCGGAGTAGGGTATTGAATTGGCATATTTCGGGGACAATTAGGGGGTTAGCACCATGACCGAGGCCGTACGTCAGAAAGCCGCTGAAACGTTGAAAGAAGTCGAAGAAGTCACCGCCGTTCTCCTGCCCGAGCCAAGCACCGAGCTTGTGCCGCTGAAAACGGCTGACGCCCCCACCGCCGACGCCATCCGCAAGCGCATGGACGAGATCGACATCACGGATGCGAACTCGATCATCTCGTTCGGGTCCGCCGCGCAGGCCGAACTGCAAGAGATCAGCCAGTCGATGCTGACCGACGTCCGCAACAAGGACGTGGGCCCGGCGGGCGACTCGTTGCGCGACATCGTCACCACGATCCGCGGTTTCTCGGTCTCTGAACTGGACGTGCGCCGTGACCGGTCGTGGTGGGAAAAGCTGACCGGCAAGATGGCCCCGATGGCCAAGTTTGTCGCCCGTTATGAAACGGTTCAGGGCCAGATCGACAAGATCACCGACACCCTGCTGGGGCACGAGCACAAGCTGCTGAAGGACATCAAGTCGCTGGACGTCCTGTATGAAAAGACGCTGGCCTTCTACGACGAGCTTGCGCTGTACATCGCCGCCGGCGAGGAGAAGCTGGAAGAGCTTGATGCCGTGACCATCCCTGCCAAGGAGAAAGAGGTCGAGGCCGCACCCGAGGACGAGGGCGTGATGAAGGCGCAGGAACTGCGCGACGTGCGCGCTGCCCGCGACGACCTTGAACGCCGGGTGCACGACCTGAAGCTGACGCGGCAGGTCACGATGCAGTCGCTGCCGTCGATCCGGCTGGTGCAGGAAAACGACAAGTCGCTGGTCACCAAGATCAACTCGACCCTCGTGAACACCGTGCCGCTGTGGGAAACCCAGCTGGCGCAGGCCGTCACGATCCAGCGCAGCGCCGAAGCCGCTCAGGCCGTGCGTGAGGCGAACGACCTGACGAACGAGCTACTGACCTCGAACGCCGAGAACCTGCGCACCGCGAACCGCACCGTGCGCGAGGAAATGGAACGCGGCGTGTTCGACATCGAAGCGGTGAAGAAAGCGAACGCCGACCTGATCGCGACGATTCAGGAAAGCCTGCAGATCGCGGACGAAGGCAAAGCCAAGCGCGCCGTCGCCGAGGAAGAACTGCAGAAAATGGAAAAGGAACTGCGCGACACGCTGGCCTCGGCCAAGGCGCGTGGCGACCGGACCGGCGACACCGTCGGCACCGCGGTTCCCGGGGTCTGACGGGGGATCGTGAGGGCGCGCATACGGATATCGGCGGTCGCGGGGCTGCTTCTGGCGCTCGCGGCCTGCGAGGACTCGGTGCGTTTTTCACCTCCGCCCGCGGCGCGCCCCGACCTGCCCGAAGCCGAAACCGCGCCAGAGCCGTCGGCGGTCAGCCGCGAACTTGCGGGCTATTACGCGCGGGTCGAGAATGACCTGCGCGCGCAGGGCCTTCTGCGGACCGACGGCGGCGGGACCGACACGCCCTACAGCACCCGTCAGCTTGTCGAGAACTTCGTGCGCATCGCCCTGTACGAGGAATTCGCCAACGTGAACGGGCGGCTTGTGGCGCAGCAGACGGAAAGCCGCCTGCACCGCTGGACGCAGCCGATCCGCATGAAGGTCCATTTCGGCGACACGATCCCCGAAGACCAGCGCAAGACCGACCGGGACGAGATCGCGCTGTACACCGCACGGCTGTCGCGGGTGACCGGGCTTCCGGTGCTGCTGACCGACCGCAACCCGAACTACCACGTTTTCATCGTCAACGAGGATGAGCGCCGGCAGATCGGGCCTGAACTGCGCGCGATCATCCCCGACATCAGCCAAAGCGCGATCACGACCGTCGAAACCATGCGCCGGTCGACCTTCTGTCTGGTGTTCGCCCGCGATCCGCGCAACGATGGCGCTTACACGCAGGCCGTCGCGGTGATCCGTGGCGAGCATCCCGACCTGCTGCGGAAATCCTGCATCCACGAGGAACTGGCCCAGGGCCTTGGCCTGTCCAACGACAGCCCGATGGCGCGGCCGTCGATCTTCAACGACGACGAGGAATTCGCGCTGCTGACCCGGCATGACGAACTGCTGCTGCGGATGCTGTACGACCCCCGGATGCGCAACAACATGTCCGAGCGCGAAGCCCGCCCGATCGCCAACATCATCGCCGCAGAGCTTTTGGGCGGCGATTCGTAAGGCTTCCTTAGCTCTTGCCGGCGATACAGTGTCACTGGACCCGTTGCTTGACCGGACCCGATGCTTGACCAGACCGACATCCGCCGCATCCGCACCGGCTTTGCCCGGATCAAATGCGCCCCCGACGCCCTGACGCGGGACTTCTACGAGCGGCTGTTTCGCGCGGCACCGGACGTGCGCCCGATGTTTCCCGACGACATTCGCAGGCAGGCGGGCAAGCTGCAAAAGATGCTGGCGCTGGTGGTCCAGACGCTTGATGACCTTGATGCGCTGATCCCGCAGCTTCGCGCGCTGGGGGCCCGCCACGTCGGCTATGGCACGGCGGACGCGCAATACGCCGTGGTGGGCGAGGTGCTGATCGACACGCTGGCCGCGCATATCCCCGGCTGGTCCGATGCCGACCGCCGCGCGTGGACCGCCCTGTACGGACTGGCCACCGCCGCCGCGCTGGAAGGCGCCGCAGAGGCGCGCGCGGCGGGCTGACGCCGTTCCCCCGACGCCGGGCCGTTGCGCGACCCGTCCGAGGGCAAGCCCCACCACCGCCGCCGCCCCCGCCACCTTTGGCGAATTGGCCGCGCCGCAACACGCTTCCCGCCCCGGCCGCCGTTTGCTACACCGCTGACAACAGGGCCTTGGAGGTTTGCATGGGCATCTTCGATTTTCTCAGCGGCGAATTCATCGACGTCATTCACTGGGTGGACGACACCCGCGACACGATGGTCTGGCGGTTCGAACGCCACGGCCACGAAATCAAGTACGGCGCCAAGCTGACCGTGCGCGAGGGACAGGCCGCCGTCTTCGTCCACGAGGGCCAGCTGGCCGACGTCTTCACCCCCGGTCTCTACATGCTCGAGACCAACAACATGCCGATCATGACGACGCTTCAGCACTGGGACCACGGCTTCAAATCGCCGTTCAAGTCCGAGATCTACTTCGTCAACACCACCCGCTTCACCGACCTGAAGTGGGGCACCAAGAACCCGATCATGCTGCGTGATCCCGAATTCGGGCCGACCCGCATCCGCGCTTTCGGCACCTACTCGGTCCGCGTCGCCGACCCCGCGAAGTTCATGACCGAGATCGTCGGCACCGACGGCGAGTTCACGATGGACGAGATCGGGTATCAGGTCCGCAACATCATCGTGCAGGAATTCTCGCGCACCATCGCGGGCTCGGGCATCCCGGTGCTGGACATGGCGGCGAACACCGCCGACCTCGGCAAGATGATCGCCGCCGAAATCTCGCCCATCGTGGGCGAATACGGCCTGTCGATCCCCGAGTTCTACATCGAGAACATCTCGCTTCCCCCGGCGGTCGAAGAGGTGCTGGACAAGCGCACCTCGATGGGCGTCGTCGGCGACCTTGGCAAGTTCACCCAGTTCTCGGCGGCCGAGGCGATGACCCACGCGGCGCAGAACCCCGCAGGCGGCGGCATGGCCGCCGGGATGGGCGCCGGTATGGGGCTGGCGATGGCGCAGAACATGGGCGCCGGAATGGGTCCGTGGGGCGCCCGCCCCGCCGCGCAGGCGCAGCCCGCGCCGCAGGCCGCCCCCGCCCCGCCGCCGCCCCCGGCGGAGAAGGTCTGGCACATCGCGGCGAACGGCGAGACGACCGGCCCGTTCTCGAAGGCGTCGCTGGGCCGCATGGCCGCGGCGGGCGACCTGACGCGCGAAAGCTATGTCTGGACCGCCGGGCAGGACGGCTGGATGAAGGCCGAGGACGTGCGCGAACTGGCGCAACTGTTCACCATCCTGCCGCCGCCGCCGCCGCCGGGCATCTGACCCGCATCGGGCTGCGCGTCGGAAGATGGGGGCTCTGCCCCCGTCTCCTGCGGAGACTCCCCCGAGGTATTTTCGAAGAGAAGAAGCCCCGGCGTTAGTCCGGCAGCGGCAGCGCGCTGAGGATCATCGTGCCGTGGCAGGCATCGGCGGGAAAGCTGAAGCCGTCGTCGCGCGCCGCCGGGAAGGGGCGCGTCGGCGGCACCTGGCTTTCGACCAGCAGCGCGCCGCCAAGGCAAAGGTCCTGCGCCGCGTTGCCGATGTTGAAGCCGAAGCCGTCGGGGCCGCAGTCGGTGCCGATACCGTTCATGTTCCACGCCTGCGGCATCGGCGCGCCGGGGCCGAACACCACGAACTGTTCCAGCACCGGGTCGAAGGTCATCGTCCAGGTCGTCGTTTCGGTCAGCATTCCCAGCGCCCAGCGCCCGATCGGCGCGCCGTCGTGGGTGCCCTCGACCACGAAGCAGTCGATGTCCTCTTCGGTCACGATCTGTTCGCCCAGAAGCGCGGCGTCGAAGGACAGCGCGCCGCGCATCGCGTATCCGCCGCCGCCGGGCCATTCGAAGCTGTAGGTCACGGTTTGCGCGCCCGCCGCCGGGGCGAGGCCAAGCGCCAGCGTCGCGGCGGCGCAACTGATGCGGAACTGCTGCGTCATCGGGTCATCCGTCGGTTTCGGTCGCTCAGAACCATAGGCCTCGCGCCCCGCCGCGCAACCCGCGTCACGGCGGGAATCACGGTTCCTTCCCCGCCGCTTGCAAGCTACGGTCGCGCCGCGGCCCCGTGCGGAGATTTCCATGACCGAAGAGCATCGTTTCCCTTGTGACCAATGTGGCGCCGACCTGCGCTTTGATCCGGTGGCGGGGAACCTGAAGTGCGATCATTGCGGCAACGAGCAGCCGCTGGAAGAGCACTACACCGGCCCCGCGATCCGCGAGCTGAATTTCCGCGCCGCGCTGGACAAGCAACTGCCGGATGCCGAGATCGAAGAGACCCGTGTGCTGCAGTGTCCGAACTGCGGCGCACAGGTCGAGTTCGACGACACCGTACATTCCAAGGAATGCCCGTTCTGCGCCACCCCGGTCGTCACCGACACCGGCACGCACCGGCACATCAAGCCGCGCGGCCTGTTACCCTTCGCGCTGGAGGAAGGCGCCGCCCGCAAAGCGATGACCGACTGGCTGGGCCGGTTGTGGTTCGCGCCGAACGGGGTGCAGGAATACGCCCGCAAGGGGCGCAAGATGCAGGGCGTCTACGTGCCCTACTGGACCTTCGACGCCGACACCGCGTCGGCCTATCGGGGCGAGCGGGGCACCGTCTATTACGTCACCCGCACCGTCACCCGGAACGGCAAGACCCAGCAGGTGCGCGAGCCGCGCGTGCGCTGGTCTCCGAAATCCGGCCGCGTGGCGCGGTTCTTCGACGACGTGCTGGTGCTGGCCTCGAAATCGCTGCCCAAGCGGTACACCGACGGGCTGGAGCCGTGGGACCTGAGCGCGCTGGTGCCCTACAGCCCCGAGTATCTTGCCGGGTTCCGGGCCGAGGGCTATCAGGTCGAACTGGACGAGGGGTTCCACGAGGCGCGCGCGCGGATGGACCGACAGATCGAGCGCGACGTGCGCTTCGACATCGGCGGCGACCGGCAGCGAATCCACGGGATCGACACCGAGATCCGCGACATCACCTTCAAGCACATCCTGCTGCCGGTCTGGCTTGCGGCCTACAAGTACCGGGGCAAGACCTATCGCTTCGTGGTCAACGGGCGCACCGGGCGGGTGCAGGGGGAACGGCCGTGGTCGGCGTGGAAGATCGCCATCGCGGTGGTGCTTGGCCTGATCGTGGCCGGGGTGCTGGGCTACTTCGTGGCGCAGAACCAGTAGCGGCCTGCCACGCTGGCGCCTTCCCGCGCTTTGGGATAAGTGCGCAGGACATCCCGCGCCCGAGGTTCTTCGGACGCCTGCACCCGGACGAACCCCCTTGCGTGGCGACGACACCCGACCCCATCCCCTGACGGACGCGCTGACCGGCGCGGTCATGGCCTGCCTGACGCTGGCGGTGATCGGCGTGGAATGGGGCGGATCGGCGCTGGCGGGCACCATCGCGGTGCTGCTGGCGGGCACGGCGCTTGCGCTGAACGTGGCGCGGGTCGGGCGCACCGGGAAGATCTTCGTGGGCGTGGGCCTTGCCCTGACCGCCGCCGCCGCCGCGGTGCACGGGGACTGGCGGTCCGAAATCGCCGAGGGGCTGGCGAAAGCCGCGTTCATCGGCGCCTTTTTCACCGCGCTGACCACCCTGCGCCACGCGGCGGACACCTCTGCGTCGATCGCCCGCTGCGGCCGGTTTCTGGCAGAGCAGCCGCCGGGCCGCCGTTACCTTGCGCTGACCGCCGGGGGGCACCTGTTCGCGCTGCCGCTGAGCTATGGCGGCATCGCCCTGCTGGGCGGGCTGTCGCTGGCCAGTGCGGGAAAAGAGCCGAACGAAGAGATCCGCCTGCACCGGATCCGGCGGATGCTGCTGGCGATCCAGCGCGGCTTCATCTCGTCCTTGCCGTGGTCGCCGCTGTCCTTCGCGGTTGCAATCTCGACATCGCTGGTGCCGGGGGCAAGCTGGGGCAACTCGGTGCTGCCCTGCGCGATCAGCGGGCTGATCCTTCTTGGTCTGGGCTGGGCGCTGGACACGATCTTCAAGCCGCGCCTGTCGACCGCGCTGCCGCCGCGCAAACCGTCGACCGACAACTGGTCGGCGATGCGCCCGCTGATCGTGCTGCTGACGATCCTTGTGCTGTCGGTGGGCTCGCTGGCGCTGGCGACCGGCATTCGCGCGGTGGGCGTGGTGATGCTGGTGGTGCCGCTGCTGTCGGCGGGATGGATCCTGATCCAGTCGCAGGGCAACCGCGTCGCCGAACTGGCGCGCCGCACCGGGCTGTACCTGTCGGGCGACCTGTCCCGCTATCGCGGCGAGATCGTCCTGCTGATGATGGCGGGATTCATCGGAACCGTGGGCAGCCGCCTGCTGGCCCCGGTGATGGAGGCGTCAGGATTGGACCTGACGGTGGTGCCGTCGTGGGTGATCCTGCTGGCCTTCGTCTGGGGCATTCCGCTGACCGGCCAGATCGGCATGAACCCGATCCTTGCCGTGTCGCTGGTGGCGCCGGTGCTGCCCGCCCCCGAGGCGCTGGGCCTGACCGCGCCCGAATTGATCGTCGCGATCACCGCGGGCTGGGCGATCTCGGGTGCCAGTTCGCCCTATACGGCCACGACCCTGCTGATCGGCGCCTTCGGCGATGTCAGCCCGCGGCACGTGGGACTTGTGTGGAACGGGCTCTATATTGCGCTGGCAGGCGTGATCCTGTCGGCGTGGTCGCTGATCTTCGCCGCACTCTGGTAGCGGGCCACCCCGCGACGATTGCGGCCCGGCGCAAGCCCGGCTAGACCGTCAGAACCCCAAGACCGCCGGCGCCGACCGGCGCCAGAGACTGGAGCGACCAAGATGATCCTCTGTTGCGGCGAAGCCCTGATCGACATGCTGCCACGGACCTCCGAACAGGGAGAAGAGGCGTTCGCGCCCTACCCCGGCGGTGCCGTGTTCAACACCGCCATCGCGCTGGGACGGCTGGGCGCGCCCGCCAGCTTTTACTGCGGTGTCAGCAAGGACATGTTCGGCGAGATGTTGCAGAACGCGTTGTCCGAAAGCCGGGTCGACACCGGCTATCTGCCGTCGGTGGACCGCCCCTGCACGCTGGCCTTCGTGCGGCTGGTCGACGGGCAGGCGACCTATGCCTTCTATGACGAGGGCACCGCGATGCGGATGATGACGCCGGACGACCTGCCCGAGGTGGGGGACGACATCAACGCGCTGTTCTTCGGCGGCATCAGCCTTGTCAGCGAGCCCTGCGGCAGCGCGTTCGAGGCGCTTGCCACCCGCGAGGCCGAGGATCGCGTGATCATGATCGACCCGAACATCCGCACCGGGTTCATCACCGACGAGGCCGCCTATCGCGACCGGGTTCAGCGGATGATGGCGCTGTCAGACATCGTGAAGGTATCGGACGAGGATCTGGAGTGGATCATGGGCGACGGCGACACCGGCGCGCTGGCCCGCAAGGTGCTGGAGATGGGGCCGAAGGTGGTCTGCATCACCGAAGGGGCGAAGGGCGCGCTGGGTGTCACCGCCTCTGGCGAGGTTCGCGTGTCCGCCCCGAAGGTCGAGGTGGGCGATACCGTCGGCGCGGGCGACACGTTCAACGCGGGCGTTCTTGCGGCGCTGTCGAAGGCGGGCGTGCTGACCAAGGCGGCGCTGGCCGATCTGGACGACCGGGTGCTGACGGACGCGCTGACGCTGGGCGTGAAAGCCGCCGCCGTCACCGTCAGCCGCGCGGGGGCAAACCCGCCGTGGGAAAACGAGCTGTAACATGCGGGCGCTGATCCAACGGGTGACCGACGCCGCCGTGCGCGTCGAGGGTGCGGTGATCGGGGAAATCGGGCCGGGCCTGCTGATCCTGATCTGCGCCATGCAGGGCGACACCGAGGCGCAGGCCGACAAGCTGGCCGCCAAGATCGCCAAGCTGCGCATCTTCGAGGATGACGCGGGCAAGATGAACCGCTCGGTTCTGGACGTTGGCGGGTCGGCGCTGGTGGTCAGCCAGTTCACGCTGGCCGCCGACACCTCGCGCGGGAACCGGCCCGGCTTTTCCACCGCCGCCGCCCCGGCGGACGGTCAGCGATTGTACGAATATTTCGCGGCGCAGGTGCAGGCGCAGGGCGTGCCGGTGGCGACGGGCCGCTTCGGCGCCGACATGAAGGTCAGTCTAGTCAACGACGGCCCGATCACGATCTGGATGGACACCGACGCCTGAAGCCACGGGATTCTTTGGATAATCCCGTCCCGCGCGCCTTAAGCGATCAGTCCGTCACGCCGCAGGCCGCCAGCTCCTCGGCGGTCAGGAACCCGCGCAATTCGCGCGCCATCGGTTCCAGCGCCGGGCCATAGCGCCGCCAGCGTTCCACCGCGCGGCGGTAGATCGGCTCGCGCACCTGACTGACCGAGGCGGTGTTCACCTGCCGCAGCGACGACTTGTAGTCCAGCACGTCCGGCGTCCAGTCCAGCCCGACGAAATCCAGCACCTCGCGCATCTGGCCCTCGGGGTCGGCGGTCACGTCCTCGTAATGCACCTCGCGCACGCGGTCGGGTAAGGCGCTGGCCCAGTGTGTCGCCGCCTTGTCGAACGACGCATAGACCGACGCCAGATGCGCGAAATCGGTCGAGAACGGCTGGTTGCGGCCAAAGTGCTGCATGTAGTTCGACAGCAGGTTGTCCAGCGGATGCCGGCGCATCACCAGAAACTTGGCGCGCGGCAGCGCAAGGGCCAGCAGCCCGATGTACTGATAATTGGCGGGCATCTTGTCGGTGTGGAACTCGGACGTGATGCCTTCCTGATGCACCGATGCGGCGTAATCCTCGCCCAGCCGGCTGAAATCGTCGGCGTTGATCTCGGCGTCGGGCAGCTTTTCCTCCAGCGCGTCGCGCAGGCGACGGTTGCGGGCCAGTGACATCACGGCGGACCGCAGTTCGCCGCCGGCCTGCACCTTCGGATGGCGCGAGAACATCTGATCCATCAGCGTCGTGCCCGACCGTGGCATCCCGCAGATAAAGATCGGCGCGGTTTCCGACAGGCCGCCACCGGCGCAGCGGGTCATCAGGTCGGGAGAGCAGAATTCAAGGACCCGGTCGGCCCGCTCTGCCGCAGCGACCGGATCGAAGGGGTGGATTTCCTTGTTGATGTCGTTCGCCTTGCGGAAGTGGGCAAAAGCCGTGGCATAGTCGCCGAGGTCGTCGAACGCCTTGCCGGCGGCGAAATGCACCGTCGCCTTCTGTTCCGTGGTCAGCTTGTCTTCCTGCCGCAGCGCGCTGGCCAGCAGCGCCTGCTCGGGCGAGTCTGCGGTGGTCTTGCGCAGGTGGATCAGCCGCGACAGCGCCGCCAGCGGCATCACCGGGCCGCGCGCAACCTTCAGCAGAACCTCGGCCGCCTCTTCCATCTTGCCCGACGACGCCAGCGCGTTGCCAAGGTGCAGCGCCGCCTCGGGGGCGTTCGGCGCCAGTTCCAACGCGCGGCGGGCGTGGTGCTCGGCGCTTTCGTAGCGTTCGCGCCGCAGCAGCGCCCCCGCCAGCGAGATATGCGCCCCAACCGCTTGCGGGTTGATCGCAAGCGCGCGGAACAGCACGTCAATCGCCTTGTCGTACTGGTGCGTCCGCATGAAGGCGGTGGCAAGGTTGGTGTGCGCGTCGATCAGCGAGCTGTCCAAAGCGATGGCGCGTTCAAGGTGGCGGATCGCAGGCTGAAACTTCTCCTGAAGCACCAGCGCGGCGCCCAGGTTCGACCGGGCGATGGCATAGTCCGGCGCCACCTCGACGGCGGTCTCGAAATACTCGGTCGCCTTGTCCAGTTCGCCGTTCTCGGCAAGGTGGCTGGCAAGGTCGCACAGCTGCAGCGGATCCTCGGGCGCCATGGCAAGCGCCGCCTCCATGATGGCGCGCCCCTCGTCCTTGCGGCCCATCAGGATCAGGTTCATGCCCTTGTAGTGTTGCAGCCGGACATTGCCCGGATGCTCTTGCAACAGGTCGTCCAGCAGGACCATCGCCGCGTCGTGGCGTCCAGCGGCCTGATGTTGCTTGATCCGGCGGAAGGTCTCATTCGCGCGCGCCTCCGGCGTCTCGGACGGCTTTTTCTCATCGGCCAGGTTGGAGAAATCGGTCATGCTGAACGGCGCCTTCAAGTCGGAATTACTGCCGCAACCGTACCCGCGCACCGGTCGGTGTCAATCGACCGGCGCGGGGCAATGACTTACCCGGTCCGGCGTGCCGTTACGGCATCTGGTAGCCGGGGGTCGAGCGCGAGATTTCCTGCTCTGCGTCGGACATTTCGGCAGGGATGTCTTCGAACAGCGGGGTCGAAAGATACCGCTCGCCCGTGTCCGGCAGCATGGCCAAGATGACCGAACCCGGCGCGGCGTCCTGTGCCACCTTCATCGCAACTGCGAAGGTCGACCCGCCGGACACGCCGGTCAGGATGCCTTCCTGCGCCGCCAGTTTGCGCGCCCACTCGATCCCTTCGGTCCCCGCAACCGGCAGAAGCTGATCATAGTTCCCGGCATCCAGCGTTTCCTGAAGAACCAGCGGGATGAAATCCGGGGTCCAGCCCTGAATCGGGTGCGGCTCGAACGCGCCGTGGCTGGCGGCGGGCTGACCGCTGTCGGTGCGGTCCTGCGCGATGCCAGAGGCGACAAGCTGCGCATTCGCGGGTTCCGAAAGAACGATCTTCGTCTCGGGCCGCTCGCGCCGCAGCACGCGGGACACGCCCGTCACCGTGCCGCCGGTGCCATAGCCGGTGACGAAGTAATCCAGCCGACGGCCTTCGAAGTCCGCGATGATCTCGCGGCCCGTGGTCGCCTCGTGGATGTCGGCGTTGGCCGCGGTCTCGAACTGGCTGGCCAGAAACCAGCCGTTCGCTTCGGCCAGTTCGACCGCCTTGCGGTACATGCCAAAGCCCTTCTCGGCCTTGGGCGTCAGGATCACCTTCGCGCCCAGCATCCGCATCAGCCGCCGCCGTTCGACCGAAAAGCTTTCGGCCATCGTGATGACCAGCGGATATCCCTTCGCGGCACAGACCATCGCCAGCCCGATGCCGGTGTTGCCCGACGTCGCCTCGACCACGGTCTGCCCGGGTTTCAGCGCGCCCGACGTCTCGGCGGCCTCGATGATGCCCAGCGCCAGCCGGTCCTTCACGGACGCGGCGGGGTTGAAGAATTCGGCCTTCACGTACAGCTCGACCCCCTCGGGAGCGAGCGAGTTGATGCGCACGACGGGCGTGTTGCCGACGGTCTGGACGATGTCGTCGTAGACGCGGCCGCGGCCTTCGGTGGTAAAGCGGGTGGTTCCGGCCATGACGGGCCTCCTGTCAAAACGGGTGCATGACAGGTAACACCTCTGGCCGCCGGTTGGACCCTGCCGGAGAAAAGAGGTCTAGTTGTCCGCCCGGGGTGCGTTTCGCGGGCTGTCCTGTTCCTCGGGTCCGTTGTCGGCCAGAACAAGCGTCATCACGTTCTCGCCCTTGGTCAGAACAACCGCATCGGTGAACGGGTCGAAGGACACGAGGATTTCGCCGCTCAGAAGCGACTGGATCGCGCCCTCCTGCGCATTGATCGCCTCGCCCTCGCAGAACATCCGGGTCAGCGCCATGGGCCGCTCGATCAGCAGCTTGTCGTCCTCGAACCGGCCGCTGCCCTGAAATCCGTTGCAGCCGGTGTTGCCCACGATCTCTCCGGCGACGGTGAAACCGATCTGCGCGTCGCCCGCGGCGGGAAGCCCGTTGACGGACTGGATGCGCCATTCGGCGGCGCCAGCGGGAAGCGCGATGGCGGCGAACAGGGCGGTCAGGCGTTTCAGGTTGCGTTTCACGGGCGGGCCCCTTCGGTCGATGGCATCAGGGCCGGCGCGACACCCGCGACCGGCCCTGACAGATATAGGCATCGCCTTGTGCCGACGTTAGTGCCCGGGCGCACGTTCCGCCGCGTCGGCGACCCGTCGCGCGGTTTCCCGCAAACGTCCCGGTCAGGCCACCTGCGCCGAGGCGGCGGGGGCCTGCGCCATGATCACTTCCAGCGGGTCATGCTCGGCCACGAAATGACCGGGCGCGACCTCTTTCAGTTCGGGCACGTAATCCACCTGCCCCGCCGACAGACGGCTGGGCAGAAACCGCAGCGCCGCCCTTGGGTCCAACGGCGAGGGCAGTTCCCCCGGAAGCCGGATCCGTTCGCGCGTGCGCTCGACCTGCGGGTCGGGGATCGGCACCGCCGAGATCAGCGAGCGGGTATAGGGGTGCAGCGGCTGGCCGCAGATCGTCTCGCCGTCGCCCAGTTCGACGATCCGGCCAAGGTACAGCACCATGATCCGGTTCGAGATCGCGCGGACCACCGACAGGTCATGGCTGATGAACAGCATCGACATGCCGAATTCGGCCTGCAATTCCTTCAGCAACTGCACGATCTGCGCCTGAATCGACACATCCAGCGCCGACACCGCCTCGTCGCAGATGATCAGCCGGGGCTTGTTGATCATCGCCCGCGCGATGCCGACCCGCTGGTTCTGGCCGCCCGACAGTTCGTGCGGGTAACGGTTGAACATCGTCCGGTCCAGCCCGACGCGGTCCATCATCGCCAGCACCTCTTCCTTGCGCTCGCGCGATGTCAGGTCGGGGCGGAAGGTCTTCAACGGCTCGGCGATAGAGGCCGAGATCGTCATGCGCGGATCAAGCGAGGCCAGCGGATCCTGAAACACGATCTGCAAGTCCTTGCGGGCGTCCAGCATCTGTTTGCGGTCGAGGTCGGTCAGATCGGTGCCCAGCCACGCGACGCGGCCATCGGTGGGCTCGATCAGGCGCAGCACGCCGCGCGCCAGCGTGGACTTGCCACAGCCGGATTCCCCGACGATGCCCAGCGTCTCGCCCTCGGCAAGGTCGAAGCTGACGCCGTTGACGGCCTTCAGCGGCACGGTGCGGCCGAAGATGCCGCCTTCGACCCGGATCGGGAAATGCACCTTCATGTCGTCGACCGACAGGATGGGCTTGCCCTCTTTCACGCCCGGCGCATCCCCCGCGTCGATGCGGGGCATCGCGTCCAGCAGGCGGCGGGTGTAGTCGTGGGTCGGGTTCGCGAAGATGTCGCCCACGTCGCCCTCTTCCACGAAGGCGCCCGTGCGCATCACGTCGATCCGGTCGCACATGCGCGCCACGACGCCCATGTCGTGGGTGATCAGGGCGATGGCGGTGCCGTGGTCCTTCTGAAGCGCCGCGATCAGGTCCAGCACCTCGGCCTGCACGGTCACGTCCAGCGCGGTGGTGGGTTCGTCCGCGATCAGCAGCTTGGGGTCGCACAGCATCGCCTGCGCGATCATCACCCGCTGGCGCATCCCGCCCGACAGTTCGTGCGGGTACTGCTTCAACCGGCGCGCGGCCTCGGGGATGCGCACGCGGTCCAGCCAGTCAAGGCAGTGCCGCCGCGCCGCCGCGCCCGACATGCCCTTGTGAACCTTCAGAACCTCGGCCATCTGCTCGCCAACCCGCAGGTGCGGCGTCAGCGCGGTCAGCGGGTCTTGGAAGATCATGCCCACGTCGGCGCCACGCACCTTGTTCAGACGCGCAGGCGGCAGGTTCAGGATCTCGTTCCCTTCCAGCTTCACCGACCCGGTGGCGCGACCGTTCGGCGGCAGCAGACCCATCGCGGCCATGAAGCTTTGCGATTTGCCCGATCCGCTTTCGCCGACAATACCAAGGCATTCGCCTGCCTCGATGTGGAAGGACACGCCCTTCACCGCCTCGACCACGCCATCGGGCGTGTCGAAGCTGACGGTCAGGTTTTCGACGTTCAGTACCGACATGTCAGCGATCCTTCGGGTCGAGCGCGTCACGCAGGCCATCGCCGATGAAGAACATCGTGATGATGATGGTGACGTAGAAGAACAGGGGGAACAGAAGCTGCCACAGGGTGCCATAGGCCATCGTGCCCGCCCCTTCCGCGATCAGCCGCCCCAGCGAGGTCATCGGTTCCGAGATGCCAAGGCCAAGAAACGAGATGAACGACTCTGCAAGGATCATCTCGGGCACCAGCAGCGAGGCATATACGATCACCACGCCCATCAGGTTCGGCAGGATGTGACGGAAGATGATCTTGCCTTCGCTGACGCCACCGGCGCGGGCGGCCTCGATGAACTCGCGGGTCTTCAGGGTCAGCGTCTGTCCCCGGACGATGCGGCTCATGGTCAGCCAGGACACGGCGCCCAGCGCGATGAACAGCGTGGTGAACGACCGGCCCGCGATGACAAGGATCAGGATCAGCACCAGCGTCAGCGGAATCGCCAGCAGGATGTCGACGAAGCGCATCATCACGCTGTCGAGGCGGCCGCCGTAGAACCCGGCGATCACGCCATAGGCGGTACCCACCAGCAGCGCCATCGCGGCACCGATCAGCCCCACCAGCAGCGACGTGCGCGTCGCCTGGATCACGCGGCTGTACAGGTCGCGGCCAAGATCATCGAGACCGAAGTAGTGCCCCGTCTCGATCGAGGGCATCCCCTGCCCCCGGATGTCGCCCATGCGGTTCCAGTCGATTTCCTCGTTCGACCACTGCGCGACCAGCGGTCCGAAGATCACGAACAGAACGATCAGTCCCAGCACGAAGACGGACGCCATCGCCGCCTTGTTGCGCAGGAAGCGCTCCATCGCGTCGCGCCACAGCGACCGGCCCCGGACGGCGGTGAAATCGGTGATGTCGGCCGCAAGTTCCTCGGCCCTTTCGGATTTGCCAAACATGCGCGTCTCCTCAGTACCGGATCTTGGGGTCGAACCACGCATAGGCGAGGTCGGTGGCAAGGTTCACCACGACGGTCAGGCCGCCGTACAGGATGGTGACCCCCAGAAGCACCGCGTAATCCCGCGTCAGCGCCGAACTGACATAGGACTGCCCCAGCCCCCCGGTCGAGAAATACAGGTCCACGAAGACCGAGCCGGTCAGCACGTAGACGAACACGGGGCCAAGGTAAGAAATCACCGGCAGAAGCGTGGGCTTCAGCGCGTGCCGCCAGATCACGGTGCGGGCGGGAAGGCCCTTGGCCCGGGCGGTGCGGATGAAGTTGGAGTTCAGGACCTCCAGCATCGACGACCGGGTGATCCGGGCGATGTTGCCCATGTAGCTGGTCGACAGCGCGATGACGGGCATGATCAGGTATTCCCACTGACCGCCGTTCCAGCCGCCGCCGGGCAGCAGGCCCAGCCACAGGGTGAAGGTCAGGATCAGGATCGGACCCATGATGAAGTTCGGAAGCGCCTGCGCGGCGATGCCCAGCGACACGGCGAAATAGTCGACCCAGCTGTTGTGGCGGATCGCGGCGGCGATGCCCAGCGCGATACCCACAACCGAAGCCACGACGAAGGCCAGCGACCCGTAGGTCAGCGAGATCGGGAAGCCCTGCGCGATGATGTCGTTCACGTCGCGATCCTTGAACCGGAACGACGGGCCGAAGTCGAAATGCAGGACGATGTTGGTCAGGTAGTCCCAAAGCTGCTTCCACAGCGGCTGATCAAGGCCATAGCGCGCCTCGATGTTGGCCAGCACTTCCGGCGGCAAGGGCCGTTCCGACGTGAACGGACCGCCCGGCGCGGTGTGCATCAGGAAGAAGGACGCGACGACCAGCAGCAATAGCGTGGGGATCGCGATCAGGAGACGGCGGATGATATAGGCGGTCATGTGGGTTTTCGTGTCACCGGCGCTTGCGGAAAGACCCCGTCCCGGCCCTGCGCCGGGACCTTGGCGCGGATGGCCCGTCGGGCGGCATCGGCACGCGGTCCCCGGTCAGGCCCGGGACGGATAAGCCATGCGACGCCCACGCGGGCGCCGCATCTTGGATCGCGACGTTACTCGGCGATCTTGTACAGGTTCTTGGAGTACCAGTTCTGTTCGACGTTGTTCACCGGCCAGTTCCCCACGTCGCTGTCCATCATGTAGACGCCAGCATAGTGGTAGATCGGGATCACCGGCATTTCGGCGGCCAGGATCTGTTCGGCTTCGGTGTAAAGCGGCGTGGTGTCGTCTGCCGTCTTCGCGTCTTGCAGAAGGCCGTCGTACGTCTCGTTGGCGTACTTGCCGTCGTTGTAGCCCGACGCGCTGTCGAGCAGGTCAAGGAAGGTGGATGCCTCGTTATAGTCTCCGCACCATGCGCCACGGGCCAGTTCGAAGTTCTGGTTGCCCCGCTCTTCAAGGAACACCTTCCACTCCATGTTGGCCAGCGTCGCCTCGACGCCCAGCTTCTGCTTCCACATCTGGCTGAGGGCGACGGCCACTTTCTCGTGCGCTTCCGAGGTGTTGTAGATCATCTCGAAGGTCAGCGGATTGTCCGGGCCATAGCCAGCCTCGGCCAGCAGTTCCAGCGCCATCGCGTCACGGTCGGCCTGCGACATGCCGGTCATCTCGGTCGCCGGAGGCTCGAAACCCGCGACGGCAGCCGGGGTGAACGTATAGGCCTCGGGCTGACCGCCGGCCATGATGTTCTCGACGATGATCTTGCGGTCGACGGCCAGCGCCAGCGCCTTGCGCACGTTCACGTCCTTGAAGGCCTCGGGGCCGCTGTCGGACAGGTTGAACGTGTAATAGTAGTTGCACAGACGCGGGAAGCTGATCGCTTCTTCGGGGTATTCCTCGGACAGGCGCGGGAACTGACCAGCGGGGACTTCGGTGCGGTCAAGCTCGCCCGCCATGTAACGGGTCAGCGCGACGTTCTCGTCGTTGATGACCAGCGCCACGACCTTGTCGATGATCGTGTTCTCGTTGTCCCAGTACATCTCGTTGCGCTCGCGCACGGACCGTTCGTTCGGCAGGTGCTCGGTCAGCACATAGGCGCCGTTCGACACGATGTTCTCGGGCCGGGTCCAGTCGGCGCCGAATTCCTCGACGACGCTTTGCGGCGCCGGGAAGGTCGTTGCGTGCGTGGTCATGAACGGGAAGTACGGCAGCGGCGAGGTCAGGCGGACCTCAAGCGTGTGGTCGTCCACCGCGGTCACGCCCAGCTCTTCGGGGGCCATGTCGCCCGCGACGATCTCGGACGCGTTCTCAAGCGACATCAGTTCGATGAACCACTGGTAGGGCGAGGCAAGCGCCGGGTCGGCGGCACGGCGCCACGCAAAGACGAAATCGTTCGCGGTGACGGGATCGCCGTTCGACCACACCGCCTCGGGGCGCAGCGTGAACGTGTAGGTCAGCTTGTCGTCGCTGACGTCGTAGCCGGTGGCCACGCCGGGGACCAGTTCGCCATTCTCGTCCTGGTTCATCAGGCCCTCGAACAGGTCGCGCACGATTTCCGAGCCCGACACGTCTTCGACCACCTGCGGATCGACCGAGCTGTGCTCGTCCAGAACGCGGTAGGTAAAGGTCTGGTCGGCGGCCAGCGGCTCGCCGGTTTCCGGATGCGTGTCCTGCGCCAGCGCGGGGCCGGCCAGAATCGAAGTAGACAGCAGCGCCGAGAGCGTTGCCCGGGTAACGATCTTCATGGAATTGGTCTCCCCTTGTTCGTGCCCGGTCCCTTGTTTCCGTCAGGGACCGCCGCACGGTTTTTGGATGGATCGATCTTAACGGAGTCGAACGCACCGGCAACCCGTGCCCATGCGCGGACCACCCCCATCGGCGGCGTTCTGCAGGCGGCGGTGGCGGCCGCTCGGTGCCGCAACGGAAGATCTGACGACAGGTCAATTCTTAAGCAACTGCCTGAAATTACTCGCTATCCGAGAACAGTCGCAGGCCGCTCCGAAACAACCATTCGGCGAATCGCGTGCGTTCGAAACGTCGCGTCATGACTCTGGGGACCTCGCGATAAATTGCCGTTCGGCGCCGCTAGACAGCGTGGCTGGCAATCCGCGCGGGGCCTGTTATCTGTCGCAAAAGCCCGCGAAAATCCCACCGGAGCCGCACATGGCGCATATCCTGATTCTGTCCAGCTGGGTCGCGCACGGCCATGTCGGCCTGTCCGCCGCGACGCCGGTGCTTCAGGCGCTGGGGCACCGGGTCACGCAACTGCCGACGGTGGTGTTGTCGAACCATGCGGCGTGGCCGCATGTGGCGGGCGCGCGGGTGCCGGTCGACCAGATCGCGGCAATGGCCGACGCGGCGCAGGCGAATGGCTGGCTTCAGGATGTGGACGCGGTTCTGACCGGCTATCTTCCGACGGCGGACCACGTCGCCTTGGCGGTACGCCTGCTGGAAGACCTGCCCGACGCCCGCAAGGTCGTGGACCCGGTGCTGGGCGACGCGCCCAAGGGTCTGTACATCGCAGAGGATGCCGCGCGGGCGATCCGCGATGACCTTGTCCCCCGCGCCGACATCGTGACCCCCAATGCGTTCGAACTGTCGTGGCTGACGGGGCAGGACGTGGGCAGCGTGGCGCAGGCGCTGTCCGCCGCCCGCACCCTTGGCCCACGCCTTGGCCCACGCGTGCTTGTCACCTCTGCCCCGGCGGGCGACGGCCAGACCGGGGTGCTGGACAGCGGCGACGCGACCCTGTTCGCCACCCCGCACCGCGATGCGGTGCCGAACGGCGTGGGCGACGTTTTCTCGGCCCTCGTGGCGGCGGGGGTGCCGCTGCCGCAGGCGATGGGGCATTTGCAGGCGCTGATCGACGCCAGCCTTGGCGCCGACCACCTGCGCATCGCCGAGACGGCAGCGGACTGGACCCGCGCCGCCCCCCTGCCCCATACTTATATCACCGGAACGGAGACCTAGGCGCATGGCGTTCGACTTCATCCTGATGCTGACCGAGAACGACCGCACCATCCCCGACGCCAAGCGACGGCTGGACGAGGCGCTGGAAGGCGGCGCGCGACATATCGGATTCAAGGACGTGGGCCTGCCGCTGACCGAGTTGCAGGACCTTGCCGACCGCATTCGCGCGGCGGGCGGGCGCAGCTATCTTGAGGTTGTCAGCCTTGACGAGGACAGCGAACTGGCCTCCGCCCGCGCGGCGGTCGGGCTGGACGTGGATTGCCTGCTGGGCGGCACCCGGGCTGAGGCCGTGACGACCATCACCCGCGACCACCCGCTGCGGTATTATCCCTTCCCGGGCCGCATCGTCGGACACCCCAGCGTGCTGGAAGGCCCCGCCAGCGCCATCGTGGACAGTGCCCGCGCGCTGGCGGCGCTGGAACATGTGCACGGGCTGGACCTGCTGGCTTACCGGTTCGACGGCGACGTCGCCGGGCTGATGGCGCAGGTCTGCGGCGGCATCGACAAGCCGGTGATCATGGCGGGCAGCATCGACAGCGCCGAACGCGTGTTCGCCGCCGCGCAGGCCGGGGCCGCCGGGTTCACCGTCGGCACCGCCGCACTGGCAGAGGCGTTCCCCGCCGAGGATCGCGGCTTTGTCGCGCAGGTTCGGGCGATCCTCGACATCACGCGGCGCGCCCGCGCCCGGTCCACCGCGCCAAGGCGGCTGGCGCTGGTTGCGCACGACACGCGCAAGTCGCACCTGAAGGCATGGGTACAGCGCCATGCTCGCGCCCTGTCCGGGCATCGGCTGGTCTGTACCGGCGGCACCGGGCGCATGGTGGCCGAGATCGCCCCCGAGCTGACCGTCCGCCGCCTGCAGCGCGGCGCGCGGGGCGGCGACCAGCAGCTTGGTGCGCTTGTGGCCACGGGAGAGCTGGACGCGGTGATCTTCTTCGCCGACCCCACCATCGCCCACGGCGGCGACGCCGACCTTCAGGCGCTGACGCGGCTGGCGATGCTGCATGACACGCCGCTGGCCCTGTCGCCGGGGTCTGCCGACCTGCTGGCATCGGCCCTGCTGATGCAGGAAGACTAAGCCGGGCAGCGGCGCCCATCTGACGCTACGTCATACGATAGTCGACAGCCACGGCGTGCCGCCGGACGCGATCTGGATCGGTATGGTCGTAGGGGAAGCTTGCCGCCCTGCGTACGTTGGGCCGGAAAAAGATCGGCGCGGCCCCGTCGAAGCGGGTACCGCGCCTTTCGCACCTTTGTCTAGCAACGTAACTCCAACGGCGAAAACATCAATACAGGAAATGCGTTCCGGCCCCCCGACCGCACGATTTTGCGGGTTATCACGGCGGTTTTACCCCGGCACTTTCCTTTCGGCGCGCGATCAGTAGGCTGCGCGCGAACTCAGACAGGAGACTTCCCGGAAATGACCGATCTCAGGATCATGGTCGTGGGCGCCGGCGTGATCGGACGCACCCATATCGAAACGCTCGGCACGGCAAAGGGCGTGGCCTTGTCGGCCATCGTCGACACCGCCCCCGAAGCCAAGGCGCTGGCCGAAACGAAGGGCGTCCCGTTCTTCGAAGACGCCGAGGCCGCGCTTGCGGCCGGTGTGGCCGACGCCGTCGTCGTGGCGACCCCGAACGACAGCCACCTGCCGCTTGGCCTGCTGTTCCTGAAGGCCGGCCTGCCCGTCCTGATGGAGAAGNCCGTCGCCGGTACGCTGGCCGAGGGCGCGGAACTGGCGCAGGCGGTGAAGGACACCGGCGTGCCGGTGCTGGTCGGCCACCACCGCCGCCACAACCCGATCATCCAGACCGCGAAGGCCGCGATCGATCAGGGCGAGATCGGGGATCTGGTCACCGCCACCGTGATCAGCACCCTGACCAAGCCCGACCCCTACTTCGTCGCATGGCGCGTGAAGCCGGGCCACGGCGGCCCGCTGCTGATCAACGCCACGCACGAGATCGACCTGCTGCGGCATTTCTTCGGAGAGGTCGCCAGCGTCTCGGCCGTCACCTCGGACCTGCGGGGCGGTCGCCCGGTCGAGGACACCGCCGCCGCCATCCTGACCTTCGAACGCGGCGGCATCGCCACGATCACCCAGTCCGACGCGGGCGCCGGTCCGTGGTCGTGGGACGTCACGGCGGGCGAGAACCTTGCCCGCTTCCCGGCGCACGACACGATCTGCCACGCCTATTCCGGCACCAAAGCGGCGCTGTCGCTGCCCGACCTGTCGCTGTGGCGTCACCCGGGAATCCCCGACTGGACCACCGAGATGTCCCGCACCACGCTGCCGCACCCGGACGGCGACGCCTATATCGGGCAGCTGGAACATTTCGGCGCCGTCGCACGGGGCGAGATCGCCCCGATCAACAGCGCCGAGGATGGTCTGGGCACCATGCGCGTCGTCGAGGCGATCAAGCGGTCGGCCTCGACCGGTTGCGCCGTCGCGCTGTCCGAACTGGGCTGAACTGGGCTGAACCGGGCCGGGGCCCGGCAAAACCCGGCGCGCGGGGGCCCCGCGCGCCTTTGCCCGGTTGATCAGAAGCCCGTCATCGTCTAGGCGAAAGCCAACGATTATCTCGGGGATCACCGGGCCGCTGCCCCGCCCATGAAGGGTGCGGCGCACGCAGGCCTCTGCTTTCAATCTGACAGGAAGGGCTCTTTCGACAATGGCCGACGCAAAGCAACCAGACATTGTGTATACCACGGTAGACGAAGCGCCGGAGCGTGCCAGCGCCTCGCTGCTGCCGATCATCCGGTTCTTCGCCGACGCGGCCGACGTCACCGTCGACACGCGCGACATCTCGCTGGCCGGCCGTATCATCGCAACGTTCCCGGACGTGCTGACCGACGACCAGAAGCAATCGGACGATCTTGCTTGGCTGGGCGAATGGGTGAAAACCCCCGAGGCCAACGTGATCAAGCTGCCGAACATCTCGGCGTCCGAGCCGCAGCTGGTCGCCGCCGTGAAAGAGCTTCAGGCGCAAGGCTACGCCCTGCCCGACTATCCCTATGAACCCTCGACCGACGAGGAAAAGGCGGTCCGCGCCCGCTATGACGGCATCAAGGGCTCTGCGGTGAACCCGGTTCTGCGCGAAGGCAACTCCGACCGCCGCGCCGCCGCCGCCGTCAAGAACTACGCGATGGCCAACCCGCACCGCATGGGCGANTGGTCCNNNGANAGCAAGACNCGCGTNGCNNCNATGTCNGGCGGNGANTTCTTCTCGAACGANGTNTCNGCNACGCTGNNCNNNGCCGCGACCGCCAAGATCGTGCTNGAGNCCGCNGANGGNGANACNGTGCTGAANNNGGGCGTCNCNTACCCCGNGGGCACCGTNGTCGACGCGACCTTCATGTCGGCNAAGGCGCTNGACGCCTTCCTNGCNGANGANATCGAGAAGACNAAGGCCGAGGGCNNNCTGTTCTCGCTGCACATGAANGCCACGATGATGAAGGTCTCNGACCCGATCATCTTNGGCCANGCGGTNAAGGNATGGCTGAAGCCGGTGTTCGACACCTACGGCGACAAGATGAAGGAACTGGGCGTGAACCCCAACGGCGGCCTCGGCGCGCTGCTGGACCGCGTCAAGGACGAGCCCGAGATCATGGCCGCCATCGAAGACTGCCGTGCCGCGCGTCCGCCGATGTACATGGTAAACTCGGACAAGGGCATCACCAACCTGCACGTCCCGTCCGACGTCATCATCGACGCCTCGATGCCCGCGCTGATCCGCGCTGGCGGCAAGGGCTGGGGCCCGGACAACAAGGAACACGACGCGGTCTGCGTGATCCCGGACAACAGCTATGCGCCGGTCTACGACGAGTCGATCGAGTTCTTCAAAGCCAACGGCAAGCTGAACCCCGCCACCGCCGGCACCGTTCAGAACATCGGCCTGATGGCGCAGAAGGCCGAGGAATACGGCAGCCACCCGACCACCTTCGAGATCCCGGAAGACGGCACCGTGAAGATGGTGCTGGATGACGGCACCGTGCTGCATTCGCACAAGGTCGAAGCCGGTGACATCTGGCGCTCCGCCTCGGCCCGCAAGGCACCGATCGAAGACTGGGTGAACCTTGCCATCGACCGCCAGAAAGCGACCGGCTACCGCTCGATCTTCTGGCTGGACGAGACCCGCGCCCACGATGCGCAGCTGATCGCGATGGTGAAGCCGATCCTCGAAGCCAAGGGCGTCGCCGACAAGTTCGAGATCATGGCCCCCCGCGAAGCCACCCGCGCCTCGCTGGAGACGATCACGAAGGGCGAGTCGACCATCGCCATTACCGGCAACGTGCTGCGTGACTACCTGACCGACCTGTTCCCGATCCTCGAACTGGCCACCTCGGCCAAGATGCTGTCGATCGTGAAGCTGATGCAGGGCGGTGGCCTGTTCGAAACCGGCGCCGGCGGCTCGGCCCCGAAACACGTGCAGCAGCTGGACGAGGAAAACCACCTGCGCTGGGACAGCCTTGGCGAGTTCTGTGCGCTGGGCGAAAGCTTCAAGTTCCTCGCCGATGCCAAGGACAACGCCAAGGCGCGCGTTCTAGGCAACGCGGTGGACGCGGCGACGCAGGGCATCCTTGACCACGATCGGTCGCCGTCGCGCAAGGTCGGCGAGCCCGACAACCGCGACAGCCACTACTGGTTCGCCCGCTACTGGGCCGAGGCGCTGGCCGCGCAGTCGGACGACGCCGAGCTGGCCGAGAAGTTCGCGCCGGTCGCCAAGGCGCTGGCCGACGGCGAAGCCGCGATCACCGGCGAACTGGCGGCGGCGCAGGGCAAGCCGGTCGACACCGGCGGCTATTACCACCCGGATGCGGACAAGATGTCCTCGGTGATGCGCCCCTCGGCCACGCTGAACGCCATCTTCGGCTGATAAAGACGCTCCCCCGGCGCCACTGGTGCCGGGGGGTTTTCCATTCCGAAGGTGCACCTTTGGACGCCCGCCGCCTCCCTCTGGCGGAAGACGACCGCTTTAGACCTGACCCACCCGGCGCAATGACCCGTGCGCCAGCGTCAGCTTCTCGCGCACCCCCTCGCCCAGCACGAACGGATACAGGTCCGGAAGGTCCAGCGCGCGGTTGACGTGGTTCACCCGCATCGCGAAATCCGCCGCGCGGTGGATCAACTCCTTGGTCGACGGCTCGGCATAGGGGTCCTGCCCGTCCAGCAGACCGACGGCGCAACCGCTGTCCGCCAGATCCGTCAGGTGCAGCAGGTGCGCCACCGTCTCGGCCCAGTCCTCGTGCGGGTGGGCCGTGGCGTAGCTCGTGATGAAGTCCGGGCCAGCCTGCCCCGGATTCTCGTAATGGGACTGAAGCGCGGCGCCATAGTCCTGCGTCTCGTCCCCGAACAGGGCGCGGAAGTCCTGCAGGAACTGCGGGTCCTCGGCCAGCCGGACGAACAGGAAATGCGCCAGCTCGTGCCGCATGTGGCCGATCATCGTGCGATAGCGTTCCGACATATCCTCGCGCCGCGCCTCGCGCACGGCGCGGCTTGCCTCGGCCACGTTGATCGTGATCACACCGTCGGCGTGGCCCATCGTGATCTGCGCGGGGCCGTCGGACGTCTGCTCGGCCACCAGATCGAACACCGGCTTGCCGCCGCCGTCGGCAAAGCCGAACCAGCCCCACCGGTGCAGCCCCGCCAGCACCCAGCGTTTCGCGGCCTCGGTCGCGGCGAGGTCGCGCAGGTTGTCCTCCAGCGCGAGGTCCGGCACCGTCCGCGTCATCGCGCAGGACCGGCAATAGCCGTCGCCGGACGGATCGGCGGCCCAGTTGCAGGCGATCTGCGCACGCCAGTTGCAATCCGCCGCCGGCACCATGCGCTGGCTGTCGGGGTCGAAATGAAGCGTATGACCCTGCGGGCAGACGAGGTTGTCGAACCAGACCTGCGCGTTGCACTCGGGGCAGTGGAAGACCTGCATGGAACCGTCCTGTATCGGGGGCCGCGCTCGGGGCGCGCCCGGTCCAATCTAGGGCGGTGGATGCACCGAGGCGAGGGTTTTGCGCGCGGGGCCCTTCGGCCCGGGCTAAGGCGCGCCGAACTCCACCCACAACGGCCAGTGATCCGAGCCCTGCGCGGTGTCGTCGATCCGCGCCGACCGGACCAGCCCGGCCATGTCGCCCGACACGAAGCAGTGGTCGATCCGCCCGTCGCCGCCATGATAGGTCACGCCCGAGGTCTCGTCGTGCCCGGCCAGCACCCACGCGTCCAGCGGGCCCATGCGGTTGGTCAACCGCCCGTAGCGGGGCGCCATGCCGCCGACCATCGCGTCGTATTCCGCGCTGACGGGCAGGAAGTTCATGTCGCCCATCAGGATCCAGCGTGTCGGCATGGGCGGTTCGGGTTCCTCCAGCCAGCCGGAAGACGGGTCGGGATGCCCGCCGCACCATGCGCCGCCTTCCGATGGCGCGGCGGTCAGGATCTCGCGCATCCGCGCCACCTGCGGCAGGCGGATCGCCGGCGACAGGTGCGACAGGTGGACCGAGTAGATCCGCACCGGCCCGATCCCCGGCGCGTCGATCACCGCTTCGAGCATCCCCTGCTGGACCGAATGGTGCCTGCGGTCGCCGAACTTCGGCAGCGGAAAGTTGCGCGACGAGATGATCGGCCAGCGCGACAGGATCAGCGTCCCGAACTGCTTGCGCCGGTGCAGGATGCGGCCCGCCTCGGTCACGCTGGCGTCCATGTCGAGGTTGGCGCCGTAGACGTAGTGATGGCCCGGCAGACAGTCGGCCAGCACGGCGGGCGCGTCGCGCATCCCCGAGCGTTGCCAGAAGCGGTCGACCTCTTGCATCGCGATCACGTCGGCGTCCGCCACCTCGGCCGCGATGCGTTCAAGATCGTACCGGCCGTCCATGCCAAGGCCGTACTGGATGTTGTAGCTGACGCATTTCATGCGCTGTCCTTTCCTTGTGTCCGGCCGGGACAGGGGGGGCTCTGCCCCCGTCGCTGCGCGACTCCCCCGAGGTATTTCGGAAGAGAAGAAGCAACGAAGTGCCGTTTGCGGCCGGGTGGGTCCCTCTGCCGGACCGGGGGAGGGTCAGGGAGGGGGCCTTGGTGCGATAGGGCCTGCGGATGACGGTTGCGTGACAGGGCGCCTTTGCGGGCGCGGTTTGGCTGCGGCGGCCCGCGATTGTCGCGTGGCTGTCATGCGGCTGTCATTGCGGCGCAAGGTTCGCCCCCTAGCAGGGAGTCATTCGGATGAATGAACCTGAGGCGAAACCGTGGACACGACGAACTGGGAGCGGGCGCGGGACTGGATCCGCGCGGAGATTGCCGCGAACGCGCTGGCAGAGGGCGACCAGTTGCCGCCGGAGTCGGACATGCAGCGCGAGATCGGCGTCGGACGCCATTCTCTGCGCCGCGCCGTGGCGGCGCTGGCGGCGGAGGGCGTGCTGAGCGTCGAGCAGGGGCGCGGCACGTTCGTGCGCGAACCCGCCCGCATCGCGTATCGGATCGGCAGCCGCACCCGGTTTCGCGAGAACTTGCAGGGACAGGGCGTCGTGCCGGGCGGCGAGACGATCTCGGCCGAGGTGCTGCCCGCCGATGCCGAGGTCGCCGGGGTGCTGGGGCTGGCCGAGGGCGCGGACGTCACGCGGGTGATCACCCGGGGCCGGGCCGACGGGCGCCCCATCCTGCTGACCTGCAGTTTCCACCCGCACGACAGGTTTCCCGATCTGGAACGTCGCCGGCTGGCACGCGAGTCGGTGACCGAGATCTACGCGGCGCATGGCGTGGACGACTATGTGCGGAAGGAAACCGCGCTGTACGCCCGCCTGCCCCGGAAATGGGAGGCCCGGATGCTGGAGCAGCCCGCCGATCAGCCTGTCGTCGTGATCTCGAAGATCGACGCCGACGCGGACGGTTTTCCCATCGGCTATGCCGAAAGCATCTGGTCCGCCGGACGGGTGCGTTTCTCGCTTGACCACGCGCTTCCGAAAGGACCGACCCGCCATGTTTGACGAGACCGCCGATCCTGACGACGTGCTGCTTTCGGTGCTGGCCCGCGCCGACGCCGCCGCGCTTAAGGCCGAGGCCGAGGCGGTGCTGCCGCTGCTGGGCGAGTTGGACGTGATCCAAAGCCGCACCGGCCTTGTGATGCTGCCGATGCGCGATCCGGTGCAAGGCACCGAGTTCCACCTTGGCGAGGTGCTGGTGGCCGAGGCGCATATCCGGCTGCCGGGTCCGGGGCCGCATCAGGGCACCGAGGGCTACGGCATGGTCATCGGCCGCGATCTGGAACGCGCGATGGCGATGGCGCTGCTGGACGCCGCGCTGCAATCCGGCATCGCCGCCGACCGGGTCCACGCTTTCATCACCGCCCAGCGCGCCGCGCAAGAGGACGAAGACCGCGAGACCCTGCGCCGGATCGAGGCCACCCGCGTCGACATGGAGACCTTCTGAATGCCCGCCACGCTTGCCCAATCCGATCCCAACGTCCCCGCGCCGGACGCTGCCGAGGCGCGCGACAACGCGACCTTCCTTGCCGTGCTGTCGGCCCTGTCGCGTCCCGGGACGGTCCACGGCCTGCCCGACGCGGGCGCCTGCCCGCTGGCGCAGGCGCTGATCGACCGCGAGTGCCGGGTCTGGACCGACAGCCCGCATCTGGCCGAGGTGCTGGCGATGACCGGCGCCACGCTGGTTCCGCCGGAGCTTGCAGATCACCTGTTCCTGTCGCTCGACAGCGCCGAGGGGGTCGAAAGGCTTTCCCGTGCGCAGACCGGCAGCCGCCTGTACCCCGATCAGGGCGCCACGGTCGTCGCGCCTGCCCGGATCAGCCAAGGCCCGGCGCTGGACCTGACGGGACCCGGCATCGACGGCACCCGGCGGCTGAGCCTTGGCGGGCTTGACCCGCAGGTCTGGCGCGTCCGCGCGGCGCTGAACCGCTATCCGCAGGGCATCGAGATGGTGTTTCACGATGGCGCCGCTTTGGTGGCGCTGCCCCGGTCCACCCACGTCAAGGAGATCTGATCCATGGCCTATGTCGCAACCCGAGGTGGCGAACGCGCCATCGAACAGGCGGAACGGCTGTACCGCGCCCGCACCGGCCGGATCACCCCCGCCCGCGTGAAAGAGATCGGCGCCGCCCTGCCCGCCCTTGTCGACCGGGTGCAGGGCGAGGCGTCGCTGTACGCGCCCGACCTTGCGGCGCTGGCGCTGGCGCAGTCCGGCGGCGACCTCTACGAGGCGCTGCTGCTGCTGCGCGCGTGGCGCACCACGCAGCCGCGCCTGCAGGTCGCCCGCCCCGTCGCCGCCGACGAAGGCTTCACCCACCGCCGCATCTCGGCGGCGTTCAAGGACATCCCCGGCGGCCAGATCCTTGGGCCGACGCTGGACTATGCCCACCGCCTGCTGGCCACGCAGGTGCTGGAGGGCGAGGCCTACAAGCCCGCCGCCGTCACACCGGCCGCCACCCCCGCCCCGGCGCGGCATCCGTCGCTGGCGGCGTGGCAGGCCGCGCAGGGGCTGGTCGAGCCGCCCGCCGCCGACCCGGTCGAGCCCGACGCCATCCCCGACCTGACGCGCGAACCGCTGCTGTTTCCCGCGAAACGCGCGCACACGCTGCAAAGCCTTGCCCGCGCCGACACCGGCGGCACGCTGGCGTTGGGGTATTCGGCGATGCGCGGCTATGGCACCGCCCACCCCACGGTGAACGAATTGCGCCTGTCCGAGGTCGAGCTTCGCGTCCGCCATCCGCGCGGCGTCACCTTCTCGGCCGGTCGGGTCATGACCAGCCAGGCCGAGGTCGTGACCACCAAGGGCCGCGAAAAGCTGCGGCTGGGTTTCGCCGCCACGCTGGGCTGGAACGAGGTCAAGGTGATCTCGGCCGCGACGCTGGACCTCAACAGCCCCGGCGCGCCGAAGAATTCGCCGGTGAACGAGGAGTTCTTCCTGTACCACACCGAGCCGGTCGAAAGCTCTGGCTTCTGCATCCATTTCAAGCTGCCGCACTACGTGACGTTCCAGTCCTCGCTGGACGCCCTGCGCGGCGCGACCGCGAAACGGGACGCCCGCGCGCCGGCCAAGACCGAGGAAACCGCATGAGCCTGTCCGACCTTACCCGCCCGTGGCGCGCCTTTTCCTACGGGTTCCTCGACGCATCCGCAAAGCGCGAGATGCGCCGCAAGATGATCAAGGCGGTGGCCGTTCCCGGCTGCCAGATGCCTTACGCCAGCCGCGAGGTGCCGATCGCGCGCGGCTGGGGCACCGGCGGGCTTCAGGTCACGCTGACCTTGGTGACGCCGAAATCGGTGGTGAAGGTGATCGACCAGGGCGCCGACGACAGCGTCAACGCCGCCTCGATCCGCCGCTTCCTGACCCGCGTGTCCGGCGCCGACGCCACCAACGACACCCGCGCGGCCACGCTGATCCAGTCGCGCCACCGCATCCCCGAGGAAAAGCTGGGCGCCGACCAGATCCTGATCCTGCAGGTCCCGAACCCAGAGCCGCTGCGCCCGGTCGAACCGAACATGTCCGCCGCGCGCCGGATGCACGCCGATGCCGATTATGGCCGGCTGTGGCTGACCCTGTACGAACAGATCGTGCGGTCAGGCCGCGTGATGCAGGGCGCGTCCTATCCGTCGATGGTCAACGGGCGGCACGTCATGTCGCCCTCGCCCATCCCGCGCTGGGATGTGCCAAAGCTGCACATGGCCGACCACCTGACGATCCTGTCGGCGGGGCGCGAGAAGCGCATCTTCGCGGTGCCGCCCCACACGCGGGTGGAACCGCTGGTGTTCGACGACGTCCCCTACCGGGTCGAGGATCACGCGGGGGTCACCTGCACCCGGTCGGGCCTGACGGGCTATTTCATGAACGAGATTCCGCAGGACGGCGGCGGCGCGGCCTATGAGGTCTCGGACAGCGAGCTTGGCGCCAAGGCGATCCGCCACGCCGAGGGCGGACCGGACGAGACCGGCGCAACATGGTACGTGAACGGAGAGATGCAGGGATGAGCGCGCTGGCGAAATCCGAACCCCGGCTGGTCGAAGCGACCCCGCTGATGCGGCTGGACGGCTTGTCGAAACGCTATGGTCCGGTGGTGGCGCTGGACGACGTGTCGGCCCACGTCTACCCCGGCGAGGTTCTGGGCATCGTCGGCGAAAGCGGATCGGGCAAGTCCACGCTGCTGCGGATGATGAACCTGCAGGAAACCCCCGATACCGGGCGCTATGCGCTGGATCTGCCGGACCTGCCCGGCAACCTGTTCGACCTTGACCGGTACGAGCGTCGGATGCTGTGCGCCCGGCGCATCGGCATCGTCTATCAGAACCCGCATCAGGGCCTGCTGATGACGAACTCGTCCTCGGGCAACGTCGCCGAACGCCTGCTGATCGCGGGCGAACGCCGCTTCGCCGTGCTGCGTGAAAAGGCGCGCGGCGCGCTGGATGCGTCCGAATTCCCGCTGGACCGGATGGACGCCCCGCCGATCGAGCTGTCGGGCGGCATGCAGCAGCGGGTGCAACTGGCGAAGGCGATCGCGCTGGAACCGGCGCTTTTGCTGCTGGACGAGCCCACCACCGGGCTGGATGTCAGCGTGCAGGCGCTGGTGCTGGATACGCTGAAGCGGCTGCAACAGGACCGTCGCATGACGATGGTACTGGTCAGCCACGATCTTGGCGTGATCCGCACGATGGCCGACCGCGTGATGGTGATGCGCCGCGGGCAGGTCGTGGAAGAGGGTCTTGCCGATCAGGTCTTTCAGGACCCGCAGCACGCCTACACCCAGCAACTCGTTCACGCGAAACTGTGACACCCGGACAGGACCCCGCCGCATGACACCCCTTCTTTCCGTGGACGCCTTGTCCAAGACCTTCCGGATGCACCACCTTGGGCAGGCGCTGCCTGCGTTCGAACGGCTGTCGTTCACCCTGTCGCGGGGCGAGTTCCTGCTGTTGTCGGGCCCGAACGGCGCGGGCAAGTCCACGCTGCTTCGGACGGTGTACCGCAGCTACCTGCCCACCGGCGGGCGGCTGATCTATGACAGCGAACAGGGTCCGATCGACCTTGCCACCGCCGCCGACGTCGACATCGCGCATCTGCGCCGGGCCGAGATCGGCTTTGTCACGCAGTTCCTGACTGCACGCCCCCGCGTCGCCGCCGAAGAGATCGTGGCAGAGCCGCTGCGCCTTGCCGGCACCCCGCGCGAGACGGCGCTGGACGCCGCCCGTCACTGGCTGGAGACCTTCGGCGTGAAGCCCGACCTGTGGCGTGCCTACCCCACCACCTTCTCGGGCGGCGAGCAGCAGAAGGTGAACCTTGCCCGCGCCCTAATCCGGCCCCGGCGGCTGCTGTTGCTGGACGAACCCACCGCCTCGCTTGACGCGGGCGCCCGCGCGGCGCTGGTCCGGCGGCTGGCGGAACTCAAGGATCAGGGCGTCGCGATGATCGGCGTGTTCCACCACCCCGGCGACGTGGCCAGTCTGATTGACCGGGAAATTCCGTTGAAGACGAAGGAGATGGCCGATGTGGCTGAGTGATTTCCGGGTCGTCCTGCCAGACGCCGTTCTCGACCACGGCGCGCTGCGGATCGCAGACGGCACCATCGCCGAGATCCGCGACACCCCCGTCTCAGGCGCAGAACTGGACGGCGGGATCAACGGCGGCGGCCTGCTGCTGATGCCCGGCTTCATCGACATGCACGGCGACATGATCGAACGCGAAGTCGAACCCCGCCCCAACGTGAAGATGCCCATGGAGCTTGGACTTCGCGACCTCGACCGCAGGCTGAAGACCGCCGGGGTGACCACCGGCTACGCCGCCGTCTCGTTCAACCCGAAATCCGCCTATGGCCATCTGCGCAGCTACGACCACTCGAAAGAGATGCTGCGCGCCCTGAAGGCGATGCGCGCGATCCTCAAGGTCGACCACCGCGTCCATGCCCGGTTCGAAATCAACTACCCCAACGCGCTGGCCGTGGTCGAGGAACTGATCGCCGACGGCACCGTCGATCTTGTGTCCTTGACCGACCACACGCCGGGACAGGGCCAGTACCGCGACATAGAACGGCTGACCCGCCGCACGCAGGCCGAAAAGGGCGTCTCCGAGGCCGAAGCGATGGCCGCCGTGCAGGCCCGGATCGACGAAAAACAGCAGGCGGCGGGCGACCCCGCCGCGACGTTGAAGGCGATCTCGGCCACCTGCGCCCGCCACGGCATCGCGCTGGCCAGCCACGACGACGACACGCCCGACAAGGTCGCCCTGATGCAGTCGCTGGGCGCCGCGATCTCGGAATTCCCGGTCACCGAAGAGGCCGCCCGCGCCGCGCGGTCGCACGGGCTGCTGACCGCGATGGGCGCGCCGAACGCGCTGCGGGGCGAAAGCTATTCCGGCAACCTCTCGGCCCGCGCCTGCCACGCCGCCGGACTGCTGGACATTCTCGCCGCCGACTACCACCCTTCGGCCATCCTGCCCGCCGTGCTGATCCTCGGCCGGACCGATCCCCTTGGCCTTGCTGGCGCGGCGCGGCTTGCCACGCTGAACCCGGCCCGCGCGCTGGGGCTTGCCGACCGGGGCGCCATCGCCCCCGGCAAGCGCGCCGACCTCGTCATCGCCGACGACGAGGGCGTGGGGCACGTCCGGGCGACCCTGCGCGGCGGGCGGATGATCTTTTCCGACGGCACGCTGACCGCGCGCGCCGCGGCCTGACCGAAAGGACGACGACATGACGCTTCCCGTGATCGGCGCAGCCCTTGGCGTGGGCGACCTGCCCGCCTACCGCGACTGGCTGTTCGAGAAGGACCGCGACCTCGAACTGCAAAGCTTCTGGTCCGCCGAGATGCTGAACACCGAAAGCTGGAAAGACCCGGTCGCCGAGGCGCGCCGACAGCTTGACGGCTGGGCCGGGCGGCTTGGCATCCACGGCCCGTTCTGGGGGCTCGACTTCGCCAGCTTCGACATCGACATCCGCGCCATCGTGGCGAAACGCATGATGCAGGGCCTCGACGTCTGCGAGGCGCTCGGCGCCACCCAGATGGTCGTGCACTCGCCGTTCTCGACATGGGACCACTACAATCTCGACATGTACGACGACGGCCGCGCGCGCATCTTCGAGACCACCCACGAAACCCTCGGCCCGGCGGTGAAACGCGCTGCCGACGCCGGGATCGAGATCGTGCTGGAGAACATCGAGGACGGCAATCCCGCCGACCGCAAGGCGCTGGTGGAAAGCTTCGCCTCGGACGCGCTGAAACTGTCCATCGACACCGGCCACGCCCACTATGCCCACGGCATCTGCAACGCCCCGCCGGTCGACTACTACGTCAAGTCCGCGGGCAACCTGCTGGCCCATGTCCACCTGCAGGACGCCGACGCCCACGCCGACCGCCACTGGTCCATCGGGCGCGGCTCGATCCACTGGCACGCGGTCTTCGACGCCCTCGCCAAGCTCGACGCCTACCCGCGCCTGATCCTAGAGTTGAAAAACCGCGCCGAGATCCCCGCCAGCATGGCCTGGCTCGAAGCCGAAGGGCTCGGCCAGTAAGATGGGCCAGTAAGCTGGGCCAGTAACCGGCCAGCAACAGCAACCGGCCTAGACCAGTAACCGGCCCCGCCCCTTTCTTCTCTTTCCAAGTACCTCGGGGGAGCCGCGCAGCGGCGGGGGCAGAGCCCCCACCGCCTTCTCAGAAGCGCACCTCCGGTGCGACGGGGGCAGAGCCCCCACCACCAACCCTGAAGCGCCCCCTACGCCATCACCGCCCCGCGCATCAGCCCGGTGTCATAGGCCACCCGCCCGCCGCTGATCGTCGCCCGCACGCGCGGGACCGCGCCGTCGGGCCAGTCCAGCAGCACAAGATCCGCCCGCTGTCCCACCGCCAGCGCGCCGCGGTCCGTCAGGTTGGATGCCGCCGCCGCGTTGGCAGACACCAGCTTCCACATCTCGTGCAGCGGCCCCACCCCGTCTGCCACCAACCGCGCCACCGCAGCCAGCATCGCCGGATAGTAGTAATCCGACGCCAGCACGTCGCACAGCCCGCGCGCGATCATGTCCGCCGCGCCCGGTGATCCAAGGTGACTGCCCCCGCGCAGCACGTTCGGCGCGCCGAACACGATCAGGTCGCCGGCGTCCCGCGCCGCCTGCGCCACGCGGTCGTTCATCGGAAACTCGGACACCCGCGCCCCGTGACCACGGTAGAAGGCGCGGGTCTCGGGCTGGGTGTCGTCGTGGCTGAACATGGCCGCCCCCGCCCGCCCCGCCGCCGCACCGACGCGGGCGATGGCGTCGGGCACGTCCGGCCGCCGCTCCCACGTTTCGCGCAAAAGCGCCACGTAGTCCTCTGCCGGGATGTCCGAGCGCGCGGCGCGGGCCGACATCTTGCGCAGGAACGCGGCCGAGGACATGTCGACCAAGGGGAAGTCCGGCGCGTGGTCGAAGGGCCGGTCCTGCAACCGCACGTCGGGCGCCAGCATCGCCATCGTCGTATGGTCGTTAAACGCAACCGAAGGGGTCAGCGGACCCGCCAGCGCCTCGGCGATCAGCGGCTCTGCCTCGAAACAGAAGGTCTCCCACCGCAGTTGCACCCGGTTCTCGACCGTCAGCCGCGCCGCCATCGCCTGCCACAGCCGCACCAGTTCCGTCCCCCGCGCGACCGAGCGCAGGCCCGGCTCCCATCCCAGCGTCAGCGCGTGATAGGCGGTGGCGATGCCGTTGCCCGCAAGCTGTCGGTCCGTCTCCATCACCGCGACGTCCAGCGGGAAGAACACGCCGGGGCGCGGCATCAGCTGGCGCTCGAACGCGTCGCCATGCACGTCGACCAGCGCCGGGGCCAGCACCAGCCCGCGCGCGTCCACCACAGGCGCGCCGTCGCGCGGGCCGTCCAGCGCGGCGATGCGCCCGTCCTCGACCCGCAGCGCCACGGCTTCGGTCCCGCCCGGAAGCACCGCGCGGGCGCCCTCGATCACATAGCTGTCCATTCTGTCCGCTCCTTCTGTGCGCCGGTCCCGGCCAAATGATCGGGTTGATCGGATGATCCGGATGATTCCCCCCGGCGCCCTTCCCTGCCTCAGCCGCATCACAGGAATAGGACAATCGCTCCGCCCGCCGTTCCCCCGCAACCGTCGAATGTGACACCCGCACGACGCTGGACCCATTCGACACGGGCAAGCGGTGGATAAACCCGGCCGTGACGGCCCCAAGACCCGGACCGACAGGCAAGGGGGTCACATTTCCGTTGCCCAACATGCGCGAAAAATTCATTCGGATGATAGCGGGAGTTTACGATGCGCCTGCAGCATTGGGGGCATGGAACACGCAAGCCTCAGCCTCACCCGCCTGACCCGCCGCTTCGGCCAGACGACTGCCGTGCGCGACGTCACCCTCAGCATCCCGCCCGGCCAGTTCGTCGGCGTCATCGGCCGGTCCGGGGCGGGCAAGTCCACCCTTCTTCGGCTGGTGAACCGCCTTGTCGAGCCGTCGGACGGGTCGATCTTCTTCGGCGACCGCGAGATCACGCGGCTGAAGGGGCGCGCCCTGCGCGACTGGCGCCGCGATTGCGCGATGATCTTCCAGCAGTTCAACCTTGTCGAACGGCTGGACGTCCTGACCAACGTGCTGGTGGGTCGTCTTGCCGGCCACGGCTTCGTGTCGTCGATGACCATGCGCTTTACCGACGAAGAACGCGCGCTGGCGATCGAGGCGCTGGACCGGCTGGACATGGCGCCCAAGGCCCTGCAGCGCGCCGGCACCCTGTCGGGCGGCCAGCAGCAGCGCGTCGCCATCGCCCGCGCGCTGGTGCAGAACCCGCGCATCATGCTGGCGGACGAACCCATTGCCTCGCTCGACCCCGGCAACGCCACCCGCGTGATGGATGCGCTGGCCCGCATCAACCGCGAGGACGGTCTGACCGTTCTGGTCAACCTGCACACACTGGATACCGCGCGCGCCTATTGCGACCGGATCATCGCCATGCGCGAGGGCGCGGTGATGTTCGACGGCTCGGCGGCGCAACTGACCGACGACGTCGTGGCCGACATCTACGGCGCCGAGGGGCTGGCCGAATTCGACGCGGCCGTCACCTCGACCTCGATCCGTCCGCAGGCAGAGAAAATCCCCGCCTGACGACGCCCCAACCACCCCTTCATTGGCAACCACGGGAGAGACACCAATGAAACTGTTCACCACCGCCGCCATCGTGGCGCTTGCCGCCGCCGGTCCGCTTCTGGCCGAGGGCTGGCGCGACGACTATCAGGTCATCAAGTTCGGCATCCTCTCGGGCGAGAACGAGCAGGACCGCCTGATGCGCAACGAACCGCTGCGCGTCTACCTCGAAGAGACGCTGGGCGTCGATGTCGAGATCTTCACCGCCGGCAACTACGACGGCGTGGTTCAGGCCATCGCCGCCGACCAGATCGAGGTCGCCCGCTTCGGGTCGTCCTCTTACGCGGCGGTCTACACCGCGACCGATGGCGGCGTCGTGCCGACGCTGACCTCGATCGCCGAGAACGGCAACACCGGCTATCACTCGATCGTCGTGACCCGCTGCGACAGCGGCATCGAAAGCCTCGAGGACGCGGCGGGCAAGGTCCACGCCTTCGCCGACCCGGATTCGACCAGCGGCTATGCCGTGCCCTATTTCAACATGGTCGAGCGTGAAGGTTTCGTGCCTGAAGAACACTTCGCCGCCGTGCCCTTCTCGGGCAGCCACGAGGCCGGTGTGCAGGGCGTCGTGAACGGCACCTTCGACACCGCGTCCACCTATCAGGACAACGACACCGACGGCGTCTATCAGCGCATGGAAATCAAGGGGATGATCGAGGAAGGCGTGATCTGCAAGATCTGGGAATCGCCGGAGATCACCTCGGGTCCGTGGACCTTCCGCAAGAACCTGCCCGCCGAGATGATCGAAGAGGTCACCGCCGCGATCGAGGCGTTCCCGACCGACGACGTCGAGGGTTTCCGCCTTTACTCGTCGTGGACCGAGGACAACCCGAACCCCGACGCCGGCTTCACCCGCGTCGACCACGACCGCTATCAGTGGATCGTGGACATGCGCGAGTGGCTGCGCGAGCAGCGCCGCGGCTCGTAACCTGACCGACACGAAACGGGGCGGGAGCGTTACTTCGCAATCGAAGGATCGCCCCCGCCCCGACCCCTTACAGGCTGCCATACCATGACCCTGACCGCCGATTTTCCCGGGCCGTCCCGCGCGGGAGACGCCCGCGCCGCGTTCGAACGCGACTTCGCCGACAAACGCCGCCGCGCCCGCGCCCGCTGGACCGTCGGCGCAGTCCTGTTCTTCGCCGCCTTCCTCGCATCGGCCTGGTTCGGCGACTTTTTCCGCGTCACGCAGGTGACGCTGCCGGACGGATCGCGCGACTGGCGCTGGATCATCCCGGCGGGCCTGCCACGGCTGGGCGAATACATCGTCCAGACCTTCCCGACCCTGCGCTGGGACAGCCTTGGCGCCGATCTGGCCGAGTGGTTCTGGCGCTGGCAGACGTGGCTGCGGCTGCTGCTGGAAACCATCCTGATCGCCTTCATGGCCACCGTGTTCGGCGTGATCGGCGGCTTCGTTCTGGCCTTCCCCGCCGCCCGCAACCTGTCGCCCAACCGGGCCGTTCTGTGGGTCTGCCGCCGCTACCTTGAAATCGCGCGCACCGTGCCGGAACTGGTCTGGGCGCTGATCTTCGTGTTCTGCTTCTCGGTCGGACCGATGGCGGGGGTCATGGCCGTCGGGCTTCACGCCACCGGCGCACTGGGCAAGCTCTATTCCGAGGCGGTCGAGAACATCGACATGAAGCCGCTGGAGGGCGTGAAGGCCTCGGGCGGCGGCTGGTTCGACCAGATCCGCTATGGCGCGGTGCCGCAGGTGCTGCCGAACGTGATCAGCTACACGCTGCTTCGGTTCGAGATCAACGTCCGGTCCTCGTCGATCATCGGCTATGTCGGCGCGGGCGGGCTGGGACAAGAGATCCGCACCGCCATGTCGTTTCAGGAATACACCGACCTTTCGGCCCTGTTCGTGATCATCTTCGTGACCGTCGTGGTGATCGACTACGCGTCCGAAAAGCTGCGCCACCGCATCATCGGCATGGGAGACCGGACATGAGCCTGACCGAAGATCGCATCAGCCCCGCCCGTATCGCCGCAGCCCGCGCCGCCCATCCCGGCGCTTTCCGCGCGCCGCTGTCCGTGCGCCTGCGCCGCGCCGCTGGCTGGACCCTGTTCACCGGCCTGTTCGTCTATTGCCTCTGGGCGTTCGATTTCTCGCCCGCCCGGATCTGGACCGGCCTGCAACGGTTCGGCGACGTGCTGGGCTTCATGTTCCCGCCCTATGTCTGGTCCAGTTGGGAAGAGTTCTGGCCGATCCTCGAAGGCTTGGGCGAAACGCTGTCGATGGCGTTCCTTGGCACCCTGCTGGGCGCGGTGGTGGCCTTTCCGGTGTCGTTCCTTGGCGCGAAGAACATCAACCGGCTGGGTGTCCTGCGGCTGGGCGTGCGGCGCGGATACGACGTGATCCGCGCGTTCGAGACGCTGATCCTTGCGCTGATCTTCATCCGCGCCTTCGGTCTGGGCCCGCTGGCCGGCATCCTTGCCATCGCCGTCAGCGAGATCGGCACCTTCGCCAAACTGTTCTCGGAGGCGATCGAGAACACCTCGGACCGGCCGGTGGACGGGGTGAAAGCCTCGGGCGGGTCGCGGCTTCAGCAGATCCGGTTCGGCACCCTGCCGCAGGTGATGCCGGTGATCTGGTCGGTGCTGCTGTACAACTTCGAATCCAATGTCCGGTCGGGGACCATTCTGGGCATCGTCGGCGCGGGCGGCATCGGCTTCCTGCTGTCGGACCGGATCGCCGCCTATCGCTGGAACGAGGCATGGTCGATCATCTTCCTGATCATCGCGATGGTCTATGTGATCGACTATCTCTCAGGCCTGATCCGGGCGCGGATCATCGGCACCGGGGAGCTTTCCAGATGAGCCGCCTGTCCGAAACCCCCACCGTCCACGAGACCGCCACCGTCGTCGACTGCACCCTTGGCCGCTGGACCGAGGTGAAGGCCCGCGTATCGCTGCGCGAGGTCGCGTTCGGGGACTATTCCTATATCGTCAGCGACAGTTCCGCCGTCTGGGCGACCGTTGGCAAGTTCTGTTCCATCGCACAGGGCGCCCGGATCAACCCCGGCAACCACGCGACGTGGCGTGCGTCGCAGCACCATTTCACCTACCGGGCCGAGATGTTCGATCTGGGCGAGGACGACGACGACTTTTTCCAGTGGCGGCGGGATCACTGGGTCACGATCGGCAACGACGTCTGGATCGGCCACGGCGTGACCGTGCTGCCCGGCGTCACCATCGGCGACGGCGCCGTGGTCGGCGCGGGGGCGGTGGTGTCGAAGGACGTGACCCCCTACGAGATCGTCGGCGGCGTTCCGGCCCGGCACCTGAAGCGGCGGTTCACCGAAGCGCAGGCCGAGGCGCTGCACCGCATCGCGTGGTGGGACTGGAGCCACGAGGCCCTGCGCGCCGCCCTGCCTGACATCCGACGCCTGTCCATCGACGCGTTCATCGAACGTTACGGGTGATCGTAGGGTGCCGGGGGCTCTGCCCCCGTCGCTGCGCGACTCCCCCGAGGTATTTTGGAAAGAGAAGAAAGGGACGCGCGGGCCCGGGAACGGGTGCGGCTGAGCGGTTCCTTCCCCCGGTCCGGGGGAGGGTCAGGGAGGGGGGCGCGGGTTTCCCGGGTGCACAACAACCGGTCACTCTGCGGGCCTTAGCGCGTTTTCAAAGAAAACAAGGGCGGCGGCGCGAAAAAAGTTTTTACCGCGCGCCATGATGTGACAGGCTTGTGTCGAACGTCGAGAAACAGACGAGGGACAGGCATGAAACGCATCGCAAGCCTGGCGGCGCTGGCCGCAGTTTTCGCCACCTCTGCCGTGGCAGAGCCGCTGACGGAACGGGAAAAGGCCATTTATTCAAGCACCTGCGCGCATTTCGACAACCGGGTCGAAAGCGCACCGGCGGACGTCGACACGGGGCTGCTGTTCGCATTGGCCGAAAGCTGCGCCAGCGCCCTTGGCGATCTGGGCGAGGAAAGCGGCGACGCGGCCGCCACCTATCTGGCCCGGCTGGCCGAGTTCAAAGCGATCGTGGTGGGCATGAATGTCCGGCGTGTGTTCGGCGACGGGCCGGCCACGCCGGTGTCCGCGACCGGGGAATACCTGATCGCGCGGCGCATGGGCCTGCTGGGCGCCTACCGCGCCTATGCCAGCGCGGCAGACATCCGGCTGGCCGGGATCGACTGAGACCGGAGGTTTCCGGTCAGGCGTTGAACAAGAAGTGCAGGACGTCGCCGTCCTTCACCACGTAGCCCTTGCCCTCGACGCGCATCTTGCCCGCGTCCTTGGCGCCCTGTTCCCCCTTCAGCGCGACATAGTCGTCGTAGCCGATGGTTTCGGCACGGATGAAGCCGCGTTCGAAGTCGCCGTGGATCACGCCCGCCGCCTGCGGCGCCAGCGTGCCCGTGCGGATGGTCCAGGCGCGCGCCTCTTTCGGCCCGACGGTGAAATAGGTCTGCAGGCCCAGAAGCTGATAGCCCGCGCGGATCACGCGGCTGAGGCCCGCCTCTTCCAGCCCCATCTCGGACAGGAACATCTCTGCTTCTTCGTCGTCGAGCTGGCTGATCTCTTCCTCGATCCGGGCCGAGATCACCACCGAGACCGCACCTTCGGCGGCGGCCTTCTCGGCCACCTTGGCGGAATGCGCGTTACCTTCGGCAGCTTCGCCCTCGTCGACGTTGCAGACGTACAGCACCGGCTTCTGCGTCAGCAGTTGCAGGCCCTTCCACGTCTTCATGTCGTCGTCAGACACCTCGACGGTGCGCGCGGGGCGGCCGTCTTCCAGCGCGGCCATCGCGTCTTTCAGCAGGCGTTCCTGCTGGACGGCTTCCTTCTCGCCGCCGCGCACCTTGCGCACCAGACCCTGCAGACGCTTTTCGATGGATTCCATGTCCGCCAGCATCAGCTCGGTCTCGATGGTCTCGGCATCGGCCAGCGGGTCGACGCGGCCGTCGACATGGGTCACGTCCTCGTCCTCGAAACAGCGCAGCACATGGGCGATGGCGTCGCATTCGCGGATGTTGGCCAGAAACTGGTTGCCCAGCCCCTCGCCCTTGCTGGCGCCTTTCACCAGACCCGCGATGTCCACGAAGGTCATCCGCGCCGGGATCACCTGCTTGGAGCCGGCGATCTCGGACAGGGTCGCAAGCCGCGGGTCCGGCACGGCGACCTCGCCCACGTTCGGTTCGATGGTGCAGAAGGGAAAGTTCGCCGCCTGCGCCGCGGCGGTCCGCGTCAGCGCGTTGAACAGCGTCGACTTACCCACGTTGGGAAGCCCCACGATACCGGTCTTGAAGCCCATTTCACGTCCTCTGGTGATGCCGGGCGCATGTAGGGTGCCGGGGCCGTCAGGGTCAAGGGGGCCGGGCGTCAGAACCCGACCTTGTCGCCCCCCTTCAGCCCAAGGATCTCGCGCGCCTCGTCGGGGGTGGCGGGTTCGATCCCCAGTTCGGCCATGATGCGCACGATCTTCTCGACCTGCTGGGCATTCGACACCGCAAGTTCCCCGCGCGAGATGAACAGCGAATCCTCGAGCCCCACGCGCACGTTGCCGCCCAGTTGCAGCGCGGTGGCCGCCAGCGGCATCTGCGCCGCCCCCGCCCCCAGCACCGACCAGCGGTAATCGTCACCAAACAGCCGGTCGGCGGTGCGCTTCATGAACAGCAGGTTGTCCACGTCGGCACCGATGCCGCCGGTGACGCCGAACACGAACTGCAGGAACACCGGCGCCTCGAACAGGCCGCGGTCCATCAGGAAGCGCAGGTTGTAGAGATGGCCGACGTCGTAGCATTCATGCTCGAACTTCACCCCCAGCGGCAGCAGCGCCTCGGCGGCCTCGCGGATGTCGGCCAGCGTGTTGCGGAAGATGTTCGCCTCGGACCCTTCGATATAGGGCTTCTCCCAGTCGTGCAGAAAGCTGTCGTACCGTTCGGCCAGCGGATGGAAGGCGAAGTTCATCGAGCCCATGTTCAGCGAACACATCTCGGGCGCCAGCGTGCGCGACGCGTCGATCCGTTCGCGGATCTGCATGGTCGGCGCGCCGCCGGTGGTGATGTTCACGACAGCGTCGGTCGACTGTTTCACCCGCGGCAGGAAGGCCATGTAGTCGTCAAGCTTCACCGAGGGGCGGCCGTCGGTGTTGTCGCGGGTATGAAGGTGCAGGATGGCGGCGCCCGCCTCGGCGGCGGCGATGGCCTGTTCGGCGATCTGGTCGTGTGTCACCGGCAGGTGCGGCGACATGGTCGGCGTATGGATCGCCCCCGTCACCGCGCAGCTGATGATCGCCTTTTTCGGCTTGGCCATGATCTCCTCCCTCTGGTCAGGCTCCTCGGACGGGAGTGAACCCGTTTTCGGGACCAGAGGGAAGCCAGCGGAAAGACCGGGCCGGAAGGAAGCCGGGGCCGCGAGTGTCGTCGCGGCCCCGGAAGGTGTTAGTCCAGCGCCTCGTCGCAGCGGCCGCAGACGCCCGGATGGGCGTGGGTGCCGACGTCGGGCAGGATCTTCCAGCAGCGCTGGCACTTCTCGCCATCTGCGGTCTCGAACACCACGCCGACACCTTCGATCTCGGGCAGGCGGAATGCCGCTGCCGGGATCGGGTCGTTGGTCAGCGAGATCGCCGAAGTGATGCAGATGTCCTCGAAATCGACGGATTTAACGTCAGAAAGCACGTCGGATTCGCGGATATGTACAACTGGCGCGGCCTCGAGCGAGGCGCCGATGACCTTGTCGCGACGCTGGATTTCCAGCGCGGCGGTGACCACGCGGCGCACCTTTCGGATGCCGGCCCATTTCGCCGCCAGCGCCGGGTCCAGCCACGCGGACGGGGTCTCGGGGATGTCGACAAGGTGGACCGAGCTGTCGTCGCCCGGGAACCGTTCCAGCCAGACCTCTTCCATCGTGAACACGAGGATCGGCGCCAGCCACGTCGTCAGGCGGTGGAACAGGATGTCCAGCACTGTCCGCGATGCGCGGCGCCGCAGCGCGTCGTCGGCGTCGCAGTACAGCGCGTCCTTGCGGATGTCGAAATACACCGACGACAGGTCGATGGTGCAGAACTCGAACAGCGCGCGGAACACACCTTGGAAGTCGAAGGCGGCATAGCCGTCGCGCACCCGCACATCCAGTTCGGCCAGACGGTGCAGCACCCAGCGTTCAAGCTCGGGCATCTCGGACGGATCGACCTTTTCCGCATCGGTAAAGCCCGACAGGTTGCCCAGCAGGAAGCGCATGGTGTTGCGCAGGCGGCGGTAGCTGTCGGCGGTGCCCTTCAGGATCTCGGGGCCGATGCGCTGGTCGCCGGTATAGTCGGTCTGGGCCACCCACAGGCGCAGGATGTCGGCGCCGTACTGCTTGATCACGTCCTCGGGCGCGATGGTGTTGCCGAGCGACTTGGACATCTTGTTGCCCTTCTCGTCCAGCGTGAAGCCATGCGTGACCACGTTGCGATAGGGCGCGCGGCCCAGCGTGCCGCAGGCTTCCAGCAGGGACGAGTGGAACCACCCGCGGTGCTGGTCGGTGCCTTCCATGTAGACGTCGGCGATGCCGTCCGGCGCGCCGTCGGCGCGGTCGCGCAGCACGAAGGCGTGGGTCGAGCCGCTGTCGAACCACACGTCGAGGATGTCGAACACCTGTTCCCACTCGGCCGGATCATGGTCGGACCCAAGGAAGCGTTCCTTGGCGCCGTCCTTGTACCACGCGTCCGCGCCCTCGGCTTCGAAGGCTTCGGCGATGCGGGCGTTGACCGCCGCGTCGCGCAGCAGAAAGTCCGGGTCGGTCGGCAGCGCGCCCTTCTTGGTGAAGCAGGTCAGCGGCACGCCCCATGCCCGCTGGCGGGACAGCACCCAGTCGGGCCGGGTTTCCATCATCGCGTGCAGGCGGTTGCGGCCCGAGGGCGGGGTGAACTTGACCAGTTCCTCGATCGAGGTCAGCGCACGCTCGCGGATCGTTTCGCCGTGGGTGTCCTGCCCGTCGCCGACCTTGCGGTCGATGGCGGCGAACCACTGCGGCGTGTTGCGGTAGATCACCGGCGCCTTGGACCGCCACGAGTGCGGGTAGCTGTGCTTGATCTTGCCACGCGCCATCAGGCCGCCGACTTCGACCAGCTTGTCGATGACCGCCTTGTTCGCGTCGCCCTCTCCGCCCTTGCGGTTCAGGATGTACTTGCCGCCGAAGAACGGCAGATCGGCGCGGAAGCCGCCGTCATCCATCACGTTGTAGGTGATGACCTGTTCCAGCATCCCAAGGCCGCGGTACAGTTCGTATTCCTCCATCCCGTGCGACGGGGCACAGTGGACGAAGCCGGTGCCTTCCTCGTCGGTCACGAAATCGGCGGCACGGAAGTCGCGGACATCGTCCCACTCGCCGTTCGCGCCCTCGGCGCCAGCCAGCGGGTGCTTGAGCGTCAGCGCCGAAAGCTGATCGGTGGTCACGTCCTGAACGCGCGTCCACTGGCCTTCTTCCAGCCGCGCCTTGGCAAAGGTCTGGGCGGCCAGCTTGTCGGCAAGGATGTAGCGTTCGCCGGTCTTCAGCCAGCATTCGTCCGGCGTGCCGGTGACCTCGTACAGGCCATAGTCATAGTCGGCGCCGAAGACGACGGCCTTGTTCGACGGGATGGTCCAGGGCGTGGTGGTCCAGATCACGACATAGGCGCCGACCAGCGCGTCGCGCACGTCCTGCGCCGCCGCCACGACGGCCGCGCCCTGCGTGTCGGTCGCTTCCTCGTCCGAGGCATCGGTCGCGCCGGGCGCATAGCTGTCGACGCGGAACTTCACCCAGATCGTGAAGCTTTCCTTGTCGTGGTATTCCACCTCGGCCTCGGCCAGCGCGGTCTGTTCCATCGGCGACCACATCACGGGCTTCGACCCCTGATACAGCGTGCCGTTCATCAGGAACTTCATGAACTCCTCGGCGATGACGCGCTCGGCGTGGAAGTTCATCGTCAGATAGGGATCGTCCCACTTGCCGGTGACGCCAAGGCGCTTGAACTCGTCGCGCTGGACGTCGACCCAGCCCTCGGCGAACTTGCGGCATTCCTGACGGAAGTCGATGACCGGCACGTCGTCCTTGTTGCGGCCCTTCTTGCGGTACTGTTCCTCGATCTTCCATTCGATCGGAAGGCCGTGGCAGTCCCAGCCGGGCACGTAACGGGCGTCGCGTCCCATCATCTGGTGCGAGCGGACGATCATGTCCTTGATCGTCTTGTTCAGCGCGTGGCCAATGTGCAGGTGGCCGTTCGCGTACGGAGGGCCGTCGTGCAGGATGAACGGTTCGCGGCCCTCGGCGGTCTCGCGCAGGCGGTCGTAAACGCCGATCTGCGCCCAGCGGTCAAGCCAGCCGGGCTCGCGCTTGGGCAGTCCCGCACGCATCGGGAATTCGGTTTCGGGCAGGTTCAGCGTGTCTTTGTAGTCGGGCGTGTCAGCACACATGAGGCGGTGTCCTCAGGTCGATCAGCGAAAATTGGATGAGGTTCGGCGTGGAGTGCATGCGCCTTGTCCCGGCGGCTCGTGGATCAGAGCGCCGGGCCGGTAATTCGGATGATGATCGCGAACCGGTCCGTCATGCGCCGGGTTATAGGCGCGGCAGGCGGGAGCGTAAAGCGGTCATCCGCTTGTGTGTCTTGGCGATGGAATGTGTCGCGGGAGCCGGCTTGGCTGGCGGAAGCTGGCGGAAGCTGGCGGAAGCTGGCTGGGTCGGGCGCGGTGGCTGGCGGGAAGCTGGCTAATGGCGCTGCCTTGCTGGCAACCGTGTTGCGTGGCGTGGCCCCGCGACTTGCCCCAATAATTAATTCGCCCCGCGCCCGTCCGCAAGCAGATTTTTTCAATAATTTCAGATACTTGATAGAAATAATCAGGTATATGAAGCCAATGTTTTCACTCGGATTTTTCCGACGTTCCAAACCCCGAGAACAAACCCGTCAGCGCGCGCTGAACCAAACGTGTCACCGACGGCTTGCGCAGGCGGCGGAACGGCAGCGGGCGGCAGACCTCCATCGCGGCGATTCCGACGCGGGCGGTCAGCGCGCCGTTGACGATCCCCTCGCCGAACCGGCGCGAGACCTTGGCCAGAACGCTGCCCCCGGCGACCGATCCGACCAGATCGTCGCCGACCGCCACCGCGCCCGTCGCCACAAGGTGCGTCAGGACCGACCGGGTCAGCCGCCAGCTGCCCAGCGTCCCTGCCCGGCCGCCATAGATCTCGGCGATGCGGCGGATCATCCGCAGGTTCGAGGCCAGCGCGGTGACCACGTCGGCCAGCGCCAGCGGCACCACCGCCGTCACCGTCGCCACCTGCCGCGACGCGGCCTCGACCTCGCGCCGGGCCATCATGTCCAACGGCTGCATCAGTTCCGCCTCGGCCAGTCCCAACAGCCCGTCGGCGTCGAACATGTCGTCGCGCCGCTCGGCCAGCCGCGTGCGGCCCCAGTCCAGCTCGGGCCGCGCCGCGTAATGCGCCACCAGCCGGTCGGTCACCTTGCGCGCCTGCGCAAGGTCTGCCCCCGTCAGCGCCGCATCCGCCGCGCGGTGCAGGCTGTCCAGCCGCCCAAGGCGCGCATAGGCCGCCCATTCCTTGATCGCGATCGCCAGCAGCACCAGCACGAACAGTCCGATCAGCACCATCGCGATCAGGCCCAGCACCGGGTTGCGGTCGATCAGGCCGTTCACGAAATCCCACGCGGCCACCGAAATAACGAAGCCGATCAGCGCCGTCAGGATGCGCCAGAACCAGCGCGCCAGCCGCGACGGGCGGCGGGCCGCCAGCGCCGCGACCTTCTGCATCGCGGCCGCGTTGGGCAGATCGCCCGCATCCTGCACCGGCGGCGCATCGGCGGGCGACGGCGCGGGCGTGTCCATCTCGATCAGCACGGGGCCGTTCGGGTCGCTCATCGGGCTATCTCCTCTCGGGACCACACCAGCCGGACATCCGGCAGTTTCTCGTCATTGCCGGCGCCGTCGGTGCGCTCGGCCTCGGCAAAGCCTTCGCGGGCATAGAACGCGAGGGCGCGGGTGTTCTGCTGAAAGCACCAAAGCTCAAGCCGGGGCGAACGGATCTTGGCCGTGTCCATCAGGCTGCGCCCCACCCCTTTGCCGCGCGCAGCGGTCATGACGTGGAAGGCGTGCACCGTCTCGCCGTCGCGCACGAGGAACCCGCGCGGGCCGCGCCATGTACGGGCGACCAGAACCTCGAACCGGCCGATCAGGTTCGCAAGGTGCTCTCGGTCCTCGACACGGGAATGCAGCCGGGGCATCCACGGCGTTTCGCGCACCCAGTCGCCAAGGATACGGCCCAGCCGCGCCGCGTCCCGCGGACGGGCGGGCCCGATCCGCAAGGCGGGGGTCACAGGCGGTCCCCGAACAGGAACTGCGCCGCCCGGTCCAGCCGAATGTGCGGCGGCCCCTCGCCCGGCTTCAGCCGAAGCGCGGCGGGCGAGAAGTTCATGATGGCATAATCCTCGTCCAGCCACGTCTCGGCCCCCTCGCGGGCAGGGCCCAGCAGGCGCTGCGGATCCTCGGGCAGGTCGCCCGGATAGAACGCCGCCTGCCGCCCGTCCAGCAGTGTGCCCCGCACGCAGTCCAGCGACCGGCCACCGTGGTTAAGTGTTTCCTCCACCGTGGCGCGCAGGGCGGCGATCGCCATGCTTTCGGTCTGCGCCCCGGCGAAATCGGCGCGGTCCTTCGCGTCGCGGACCAGTGCCTCCATGATGTGGGTCAGGCGGGGGTGCTGCAGGTGGTGCAGGTGGTCGGCCTTGGTGGCGGCGAACAGGATCTTCTCGACCCGCTTGCCCAGCAGCAGCCGCGACAGCCACGCGTTTCGGCCCGGTCGGAAGGCGGACAGGATATCGGTCATCGCGCGGCGCAGATCGTCCAGCGCCGCCGGGCCGGCGTGGATCGCGCCCAGCGCGTCGACCAGCACGATTTGCCGGTCGATCCGGGAAAAGTGGTCGCGAAAGAACGGTTTCACGATCCGCGCGGTATAGGCGTCGTAGCGGCGCTCCATCTCGCGCCACAGGCTGCCGCGCTTGCGGCCCTGCGGCTTCGGGATCGGTGCGAAGGTCAGCGCCGGACTGCCCGCCATCTCGCCCGGCAGCAGGAAACGGCCCGGGGTGCAGTCGGAATAGCCATCCTCGCGCGCGGTCTGCAGATAGACGGCATAGGCGTCCGCCAGCGTCCGCGCTTGCGGTTCCTCGAATTTGGCGTCGCCATCGACCTCGCGCGCCAGCGCCATATAGGCGGCGGCCTGCGACCGGCCCTCGGCGCGCTGCAACGCTTTCGCCGCCCAGTCCGCATAGGACAGGTCCAGCAGTTCAAGGTCCAGAAGCCACTCGCCGGGATAGTCCACGATGTCCAGATGCACCGTCCGCGGCCCCTGTATCCCGGCCAGCAGCCCGGCGGGGCGCACGCGCAGGGACAAACGCAGCTGGCTGACGGCGCGGGTGCTTTCCGGCCAGCGCGGCTGCGGCGCGGTCAGGGCGGCCAGATGCGTTTCGAAGTCGAAACGGGGCACCGTGTCGTCGGGCTGCGGTTGCAGATAGGCGGTCAGGATGCGCCCTTCGGCGGCGGCGGCCAGTTGCGGCATCCGCGCCCGATCCAGCAGGTTCGCGACCAGCGAGGTGATGAACACGGTCTTGCCCGCGCGGCTTAGTCCGGTGACGCCCAGCCGGATCACCGGCTCGAAGAAGGCGCCGCTTACGGTGCTGCCGATGCTTTCGACGCCGCGGCTTAGCCCGTCGGCGATGTCTCCCAGTCCCAAGCCATGCTCCTTGCCCGTCCCCGGAATAGATAGGCCGGCACCGGGCGGGGTGCCAGTCCCGCGCGCGCCGCGATGGTCGTCAGACCTTTGTCGCCACCGACACGGGCGTGATTTCGCGCCGTTTCAGCACCGCCTCGCGCCACGTGATGAAGCTGACCGCGCCCAGCACGATGGTGCCGCCAAGGATCACCCAGCCGTCCGGGGGTTCGCTGAACGCCAGCGCACCAAGGATCACGGCCCAGATCAGCTGTAGGAAGGTGACCGGCTGGGTCACCGCCATCGGCGCGGCGCGGAACGCCAGCGTCATCGTCAGGTGGCCGCCGGTGGCGAAAACGGCGGTCAGGAACATGCCGCCCAGCTGGGTCCACGTCGGCCAGACCCAATCGGCCAGCGCGAAGGGCAGCAGCGTGGCGGTGACGAAGATCGACATCCACGCGACGACGACACTGGGCGCGGCGCGGCCGGACAGCGTCTTGGCGACCAGATAGGAACAGGCGAACAGCAGACCCGTCCCCAGCATCGCGATATGCCCCGGCGACAGCTCGCGCACGCCGGGGCGCAGGACGACCAGCGCCCCCAGCAGCGCGACGACGACGGCGCTGATCCGGCGGAAGGCCAGCTTCTCGCCCAGAAACAGCGCCGCGCCGATGGTGACGTAGATCGGCGACAGGTAATTCAGCGCCGTGACCTCGGCGATCGAGATGCGGGTCATCGCGTAGAACCACAGGATCACGCCCAGCCCGTGCACAATCCCCCGCAGCCCGAACAGGAGCAGCAGCGGGCGGTCGCGGGCCACGGCGAACACCGCGCGCAGCATCGGAAGGAAGAAGATCAGCCCAAGGGAATAGCGCAGGAACGCGGCCTCTGCCGCCGGAAGGCCCTGACCGAACTGTTTGACCAGCGCGGTGACGGCCACGAACTGCACCCCGGTGACCAGCATCCAGAGGACACCGGCAAGCGGACGGTTCGGAGGGGAAGCGGCTTCGGTCATGCCCTTGCTCTATCCCGCACCGGGCGCGCCGCGACAAGGGCCTGCATCGCGCGATCAGCCCAGCAGCAGCTTCGCCGCGATGGCCCACATGGTCACGCCGACCACCGCGTCCAGTACCCGCCAACTGGCCGGACGGGCGAAAACCGGCGCCAGCAGGCGCGCGCCGTAACCCAGCGCGAAGAAGAAGGTGAACGAGGCGGCGACCGCCCCCAGCCCGAACGCCAGCCGCCCCGCGCCCCACCCCGCCGAGATCGACCCAAGCAGGACGACGGTGTCGAGATAGACATGCGGGTTCAGCCACGTCAGCGCGAGGCAGGTCAGCAAGGCCGCCCGCAACGACCCGCCCCCCTGCGACGCGGGCGACAGCGCCTCGGCGGGACCCAGCGCACGGCGGAAGGACAGCGCGCCATAGACCAGCAGGAACGCCGCCCCCGCCCAGCGCATGATCGGCTCGATCCCCGGCAGCACGGCCTGCACCGCGGCGAACCCGGCGACGCCAAGGGTGATCAGCGCGGCGTCGCTTAGCGCGCAGGCAAGGCAGACGGCCAGCACATGTTCGCCCCGCAGTCCCTGCCGCAGGACGAAGGCGTTCTGCGCCCCGATGGCAAGGATCAGGGAAAACCCGGTGGCAAACCCGGTGGCGGCGGCGATGTAGGTGGCGTGGTCCATGCCGCACGGCTTGCCCCGCGCCACCGCATCATTCAAACTCATTTGACTGATGCTGATTAAGGCTGGCTAATGCCGCAACTCGATTACCCCGCCCTCGCCGCGCTGTCGGCGGTGCTGCGCACCGGCAGCTTCGACGCGGCAGCCGCACAGCTGGGCGTCACGCCATCGGCGGTGTCGCAGCGCATCCGTGCGCTGGAGGAACGGATGGGCGCGGTGCTGGTCCTGCGGGGCGCGCCCTGCACGCCGACCGAGACCGGCGACCGCCTGCAGCGACACGCGGAAACCGTCGGGCTGTTGGAACGCACGCTGGGCGAGGATCTGGCCGCGCTGGCCCCGGCGCCGCTGCGGCTGGCGGTCAATGCGGATTCACTCGCGACGTGGTTTCCCGCCGCCCTCGCCGGGGCCGAAGGCTTCGTCTATGACCTTGTGATCGACGATCAGGCGCATTCGCACGACTGGCTGCGGCGCGGCGCGGTGGCGGCGGCGGTCACCGCACAGCCCGGCCCGGTGCAGGGCTGCAATTCCCATCCCCTTGGCGCCCTGCGCTATATCGCGACCTGCTCCCCCGCCTTCCACGCGCGGTGGTTCGCGGGCGGAGTCACTGCGGACACGCTTGCCGCCGCCCCCGTGATGGCCTTCGACGCGAAGGACCGGCTGCAACATGACTGGGTCCGGCAGGCCATCGGCGCAGAGGTGCCGCTGCGGCCGCACATGGCGCCGTCGACCCATGCCTTCGTCGATCTCGCGCTGGCGGGGCTGGCGTGGGGGATGAACCCGGAACCGCTAGTCGCCGGGCACATCGCAGAGGGGCGGCTGGTGCCGCTGATCCCGGACCTGCCGCACGACACACCGCTGTACTGGCAGGTCAGCCGCCATGTCGCGGCGGCGCTGGAGCCGCTGACGCGGTCGGTGCGACGGGCCGCGAAGGCGCGGCTGGTCGGCTGACGCCGGCGGTCAGCCCGGCTGGGTCACGATGATCGCGCCGCGATCCGTGGCCACGACCGTATGTTCGTACTGAACCGCGGGCGCCGGCGGTTCGCTGTACAGCGTCCAGCCATCATCGCCTTGCGAAGCCCAATGCCCGCCGGTGGACAGGAAGGGTTCGACCGTCAGCACCAGCCCCTTGCCGATCCGGCGCCGGTCGCGGCTGGGCCATGTCGGGATTTCCTCGGGGTATTCGTGCAGCGACCGGCCCACGCCGTGGCTGGCAAGGTTGCGGATCAGCGTATAGCCCCGCGCCGCCGCGAACTGCCCGATCGCGGCGCCGATCCCCGACAGTGGCTTGCCCGCGCCGACCTGAGCGATGCCCACCTGCATAGCGCGCTGCCCGTCGCGGCACAGACGGTCCAGCACGGCAGGCACCGGCCCCACGCGGAAGGTCGCGCCGGTGTCGGCGTAATAGCCGTCTTTGGATGCCGAGACGTCGATGTTCACAAGGTCGCCTTCCGCGATCACCCGGTCGCCGGGAATGCCGTGGGCGATTTCCTCGTTGACGCTGATGCAGGTGGCGCCGGGAAAGTCATAGGTGGTTTCCGGGGCGGACGAGGCGCCTTCGCGGTCCAGCATCGCGCGGCCGATGTCGTCCAGTTCGCGGGTGGTCATGCCCGGCACCAGCGCCGCGCCCATCGCCTGCATGGTGTTCGCCACGATCCGGCCGATGACCTTCAGCCCGTCCAGTTCGTCCTGCTGGGTGATCGTCATAAGCCCAACCTTTCCCGATAGATGAAACGAAGAAGGGCGGCACGTGGCCGCCCTTTCGCAATAGCATCGACTGCGGCCGCGATCAGGCGTCGGCCTTCTGCAGCACCTTGTTGCCCAGCACCTCGGCGATCTGCACCGCGTTCAGGGCAGCGCCCTTGCGCAGGTTGTCCGAGACGACCCAGATGTTCAGACCGTTGTCGATGGTCGAGTCCGTCCGGATGCGGCTGATGAAGGTGGCGAAGTCGCCGACGCATTCAATCGGGGTGACGTAGCCACCGTCTTCGCGCTTGTCGACGACAAGGCAGCCCGGCGCGGTGCGCAGGATCTCGCGGGCCTCGTCCTCGTCCAGCGGTTCTTCGAACTCGATGTTCACCGACTCGGCGTGACCGACGAAGACCGGAACCCGCACGCAGGTGGCCGACACCTTGATCGAGGGGTCGATGATCTTCTTGGTCTCGACGACCATCTTCCATTCTTCCTTGGTCGACCCGTCTTCCATGAACACGTCGATATGCGGGATCACGTTGAAGGCGATCTGCTTCTGGAACTTGGACGGCGCGACCTCTTGGCCGGGCACGTACATGCCCTTGGTCTGATCCCAGAGCTCGTCGATGCCTTCCTTGCCCGAGCCGGAAACCGACTGGTAGGTCGACACCACGACGCGCTTGATCTTCGCACGGTCATGCAGCGGCTTCAGCGCCACGACCATCTGCGCGGTCGAGCAGTTCGGGTTCGCGATGATGTTCTTCTTGGAATACCCGTGGATCGCGTCGGCGTTGCATTCCGGAACGATCAGCGGGACGTCCGGGTCGTAGCGGTACAGCGACGAGTTATCGATGACGACACAGCCGGCCTTGGCGGCCTTGGGGGCGTATTCCTTCGTCGCGTCCGACCCGATGGCGAACAGCGCGATGTCCCAGCCGGTGAAATCGAACGTGGCGAGATCCTGGGTTTTCAGGGTCTTGTCACCGAACGAAACCTCTGTTCCCATCGACTTGCGGCTCGCCAGTGCGGCGATCTCGTCGACAGGGAACTGGCGCTCGGCCAGGATGTTCAGCATTTCGCGGCCCACATTGCCCGTGGCGCCCGCGACGACGACCTTGTAGCCCATTTTTCACTCCTAGTGTGTAAGGACGGGGGTTCTTATCGCACCCGACCTAGCGTGGAAACCCATTTGTCGAGGTTTTATGGGTGTCCGCCCCTTGCCCGGCCGGGACCGCAGCGACATTGGGAGCGCCATGGGGGGCGACATTGGGGGGGGGCGACCGCGGCATGGGGGCGCTGCCCCCGTCGCGCATGGCGCGACTCCCCCGAGGTACTTTGAAAGAGAAGAAGACAGGGCGCGATGGGCCCGAGCGTGCGTCAGCGCACGGCGCCCGGGGGTTCCGGCGCGCGGGCGACGTGCCGCGCGGCTTGAATCCCCGGGCCGGGCCTGCATATGTGCTGACGTACCATGTCCGAAGGAGTTCCCATGAAACCGCTGCCCCGCCCGCTTCACGACGCCAACGCCAGCGCCGGCGGAAAGGATCTCGGAGACCTTCCCGAATGGGATCTGACCGACCTTTACGCCTCGCCGGACGCGCCCGAGCTGAAACGCGATCTTGACTGGTTGGAAGAGGCCTGCGCCTCGTTCGCCGCGGATTACGAGGGCAAGCTGGCCGATCTGGATGCGAAGGGGATGCTGGACTGCGTTCTGCGCAACGAGAAGATCGACATGGTCACTGGCCGCATCATGTCCTACGCCGGTCTGCGGTACTACCAGCAGACCACCGACGCCGAGCGCGCCAAGTTCATGTCGGACTGCCAGGACCGGATCACCAACTATTCCACGCCGCTGGTGTTCTTCTCGCTGGAGCTGAACCGCGTGCCGGACGAAAAGCTGGACGCGCTGTTCGCCGAGAACGCCGAGCTGGCGCGGTACAAGCCGATCTTCGACCGGCTGCGCAAGATGCGGCCGCACCAGCTGTCGGACGAACTGGAGAAGTTCCTGCATGACAGTTCCGTCGTGGGCGCCACCGCGTGGAACAAGCTGTTCGACGAAACGATCGCCGGTCTGGTGTTCGAGGTCGACGGCGAGGAATACGGGATCGAAGGCACGCTGAACTTCCTGTCCGAACCCGACCGCGCCAAGCGCGAAGCCGCCGCGCGCGAGCTGGCACATGTGTTCGGCAAGCACCTTCCGCTGTTCGCCCGCGTGCACAACACGCTGGCGAAGGAGAAGGAAATCGAGGACCGCTGGCGCCACATGCCGACGCCGCAGTACGGTCGCCACCTTGCCAACGACGTCGAACCCGAGGTGGTCGAGGCGCTGCGCAACGCGGTGGTCGCGGCCTATCCGAAGCTGTCGCACCGCTATTACGAGCTGAAGCGCAAGTGGCTTGGGCTGGATACGATGCAGGTCTGGGACCGCAACGCGCCGCTGCCGATGGAAGTGCAGCGCACCGTGGGCTGGGACGAGGCGAAGGATCTGGTGATGGAGGCCTATGCCGGGTTCGACCCGCACATGGCCGAGATCGCCGAGCCGTTCTTCGGCAAGGGCTGGATCGACGCGGGCGTGAAGCCCGGCAAGGCGCCCGGCGCCTTCGCGCATCCGACCGTCACCGACGTGCACCCCTACGTGATGCTGAACTATCTGGGCAAACCGCGCGACGTGATGACGCTGGCGCACGAACTGGGCCACGGCGTCCACCAGGTTCTGGCCGCCGGCCAGGGCGAACTGCTGTCGTCGACGCCGCTGACGCTGGCCGAGACCGCGTCGGTGTTCGGCGAGATGCTGACCTTCCGCAAGCTGCTGGACAACGCCAAGTCGGACACCGAGAAGAAGGTGCTGCTGGCGGGCAAGGTCGAGGACATGATCAACACCGTCGTGCGGCAGATCGCGTTCTATGACTTCGAGTGCAAGCTGCACGAGGCGCGCCGTCACGGCGAACTGACGCCCGACGACATCAACGCGCTGTGGATGTCGGTGCAGGCGGAATCGCTTGGGTCGACGTTCGAGTACATGGACGGCTATGAGACGTTCTGGGCCTACATCCCGCACTTCGTGCATTCGCCCTTCTACGTCTATGCCTATGCCTTCGGCGACGGGCTCGTGAACGCCCTCTACGCCGTTTACGAAGAAGGCGACGAGGGCTTCCAGCAGAAGTATTTCGACATGCTGAAAGCGGGCGGCTCGAAGCACCACAAGGAGCTTCTGGCGCCGTTCGGGCTTGATGCCTCGGATCCGAAGTTCTGGGACAAGGGGCTGTCGATGATCTCTGGCATGATCGACGAGCTCGAAGCGCTCGAATAAGCGGGTCACGCAGTTGGACATCCACATCGAACGGCTGCCCGACACAGAGGTCGGGCGGCTGGCACATTTCACGCTGCCGCCGGAACAGTCCATGTTCGCCGACCTGCCGTCGCAGGCGGCCGGCGTGGCGGGGCGCGAGGGGCACGTCATCTTGGCGGACGGGCAGCCCGTCGGGTTCTTCGCGATCCAGCCCGATTACGGCACCGCGTATGACTTCGCCCCGGACGACGCGATCGGGCTGCGGATGTTCTCGATCGACCATGCCGCGCAGGGCAAGGGACACGCCACCGCGGCCTGCCGGTTATTGACGGGCTACCTTGCCGCCGCCTACCCCGGCCGGGCGGCGTGCTATCTGACGGTGAACGTCAAGAATCCCGGTGCGCGGCGGGTCTACGAGAAGGGCGGGTTCGTGGACACGGGCGCGTTGTACCTTGGCGGCGGCTACGGCCCGCAGCACGTCATGCGGCTGGCGCTGGACTGACCAGGCGACGGCAGGCCGGCGCGATCACCCGCCCGGCGCAGGGCGGTCTTAATCGTCGTTCACGTCGCGGTCGATAACCTTGACCTGACCCTTGCGGACCCCGACCACGCGGCGCAGCACCACCCACGCGATCACCGACAGCACCGCGAAGATCACCAGCGTCCACGGCAGCGACCCGGTAAGGAAAGCCGCCGCCGGGCCGCCGGTGAACAGCATGGCACCGATCGCCGCTGCCCCGATGGCGAAGCCGAGGAACAGGAAGCCCGGTGCAAGGACTTCGAGGATCGCCAGCACCAGCGCGCCGGCCATCCATAGCCACCAAGCGGCCCACATCAGCCGCGCCCCTTCAGCAGATTGAACGCATCGGCGAAGGCCTCGACCGCCTGCGCCGGCAGGACGATCGTCTGCTTGCCGTCGCCCTGCCCGAGTTCGCTAAGCGCCTCGACCTGTTTCAGGGCGACTTGGTATTGCGCCGCCTCGATCCCGTGGGCGGCGATGGCCTGGGCCACGACCTGGGTGGCGTAGGCTTCCGCCTCGGCCTGGACACGGCGGGCGTCAGCGGCCTTCTGCGCGGCGTAAAGCTCGGCATCGGCGTTCAGTTCGACGGCCCGCTTCGCCCCCTCGGCGCGGGTCACCTGCGCCCGGCGCTCGCGTTCGGCGTTCAGCTGCTGAAGCATGGCGTCGCGCGTCGCCTGATCGAGGTTCACGTCAAGGATCTCGGCCCGCGTCACCTCGATCCCCCAGTTGTCGACCGCGTCCTCGACGCTGGCCTTGATCGTCGAGATCAGGGCGGAGCGGTTCGACTGGACCTCGTCGAGTTCCATCTTGCCAATCTCGGCCCGGACGATCCCCGCCACGGTGGTTGCGATGGCCGCGTCCACGTCGCGGATGCGGTAGACGGTCTTTTCCGGTTCGAGGATGCGGTAGAACACGCTGGTTTCCACCTCGACCAACACGTTATCGGCGGTGATCGCATCCTGGCTGGCGGTGGGAAGCTGGCGTTCAAGGATCGACACCCTGTGCGCCACCTTATCAAGGAACGGGATCACGAAATTGATCCCCGGCCCCAGAACCGAGCGCAGCCGCCCGAACCGCTCGACGACGTGCTTTTCCGACTGCGGCACGATGCGCACGCCAAGCCAGACGCACAGAATGATGAACAGGGCCAGAAGAATGAGCGGAAGGGATTCGGCCCCACCGACGGCCTCGTAAAAATCGTTTCCGTTCATGATCTCTTTTCCCAATGTGTCCGAGCGTCTTATGCCGCAAGCGACAGCCGGTGGGCAACCGCCGCGTCGCGGGCCCTTACGCCGCCGCCCGCGACACGCGTGTCAGATGCCCTGTTCCATCCGCGCCTTGCGCATCCGGCTCAGGCGCATTCCCGGGTCGGTCAGGTTCGCCTCGGGCCCGGTCCACGCATAGGCCAGCAGACAAGGTTCCACTTCGGCCGTGGTGATGCGATGTTCGTCTCCGGGCCGGTTCAGCACCAGCGAGCCGGGCGCATGAACGGCGATGTCGTTCTCGGACCACGCGCCGGACACGGCGACGTAGCTTTCCTCGATGTCGCGGTGCGAGTGCTGGGGATAGGTGGTGCGCGGCGCGAACAGCACGAACCCAAGGATCAGCCGGTCCGTCTGAACCGGGCCACGCGGGCCAAGCACCTCGCAGTAGGCGTATTTCTGCGCCAGCGCCTTGGGCACCTTCTGATAGCCGTATTCCCACGTCAGCCGGTCCGCCACGCGCCCCAGCGCGCGGGACAGCCCGTGCACCGCCCCGCGTTCGCCAAGGTCCAGCGCCCGCATCAGGTGCGCCGTGACCGGGCGCGCTTCGGGCGGGCGGGCGACGACCTGCGGGTTGCCATCAAGGACCGCCCCCAATGCTTGCCGCACCCGGCGGCGGTGGCTGGCGATCAGCTTGCTGCCGCCCGCCGTCCCCTGCCGGTACAGCAGGTCGAATTCGCGCAGCAAATACAGCCAGTCGGGGCATTCGTTCAGCCGTGGGACGGACAGGTCCGGCATCTCGACGACATCGGTCATGGGCGGTGCTTTCAATGCGGTGCACAGGGAATGATTTCACCCAAGCGCCCGTTCGCGCAATCTGGAAAATCGCTCTGCGGCTGCTATTCGGCGGAAAGCTCGGTCTCGATCACGCCGGTCACCGTCCGGCAGGTGTCTGGATCCGTTGCGGCCGAAATGATCGGGCGCAGACACAGCTGGGCGTCGAACACCGCTTCGAGCCGGCCGAAGTTGCCCCATATCTCCAGCGACACGATGTCCAGCACGGGCGCACGCGCCGCCCCGCGCGACGTCCAGAACGGGCCGCCCATGCCGTCGGGCATGAACAGCACGTCGACGGACAGCGGCGTGGCGCCGGGGGCGTAGGTCCCGGTGTAACGGGCTTCGAGGCTCAGCAGTCCGGCGGTGCCGAACCGTGCCTCGGGGTGGCCCTGAACATACAGCTCGGTCAGGCGCACGCCCTGAACGACACTGGCCGTCGCCACCGTGCGCCCGCCCTGCTGCATGGTGATCGTGTGCCACGCTGTCGGCTCGCCATCGAGAAAGGCGGTGATCCGGCCCAGTTCTTCTGCCGTGGTGGCGGTGGTCGATGCGAATGCCGCCACCACAAGCCCGCAACAGGTCAGCCGGGTCCGAAGGTAGGGTCTGGGTCGCATTCCTCCTGTCCCTTCGGCCTTTTCTCGGTTCGTCCAGTGCGCCGGTCAGCCGCCGCGCGACCGGCCTGTTTCACTTCAGCTGGCTGTCCTTCGATCCGCGCCGGTTGATCCCCGGCCGAGAGTGAAACGCGCCGTCCCGCACTTGCTGACAGTCGATGCACAGCTTCACACCCGGCAGCGCCAGACGGCGCTTTTCGGGGATGTCCTCGCCGCATTCGGCGCATTCGGTCAAAGACTCTCCGACCGGCGCACGGCGCGCGCGCATCCGTTCAAGCTCTTCCGAGATCGACGCCTCGATCTGTTCGTTCACCGCGCCGTCGCGCGACCATCCGCCAGCCATGTTTCACGACCTTCAACTAAATTTGAACTCTACCGCGATGTGCTACGTACATAAAGCGATGACACAGGAGGGTCCCCCATGCGCCACGTCCTTGCAGCCGTTCTCGTTTCGAGCACCGCCGCCCTAACCGCCGCGCCCGTTTCGGCCGGCGGCAGCTTTTCGTTCGACAGTATCGACGGCGGAACCTACGACAGCGCCGATTGGGCCGGACACCCGGTTCTGGTCGTCAACACCGCGTCCCTGTGCAGCTTCACCCCGCAATACGATGGGCTGCAGGACCTGCACGAACGTTACGAAGCGGCAGGCGTGATCATACTTGCGGTGCCGTCCGACGATTTCAAGCAAGAGCTTGCGACCGATGACGAGGTCCGGGACTTCTGCGCGATGACGTTCGACCTGACCCTGCCGATGACCACCATCACCTCGGTGCGCGGCGACGAGGCGCATCCGTTCTATCGCTGGCTGGCAGAAACGCACGGCTTTGCCCCGTCGTGGAACTTCAACAAGGTCCTGATCGCCCCGGACGGCGAGGTGGCGGCGACCTATGGCTCGATGACCGCACCGCTGTCGAACAGGATCACCGGCGCCATCGACGCGATGCTGGAAGCCGACTGACGACCACCCGGCCAGCCTGCGAAATGCTGCGCGCCGCCGAGCGGCGCGCATATTAGGGTCCGCGACCGGGTCGGACGCGCGCCTGAAAGGCGCCGTGCCGCCTGCAGCGTCAGTCCTCGTCGCGAAAGTCCTTCGCCGCAGCTCCGATCGCCGCACCGGTCCCCGCGCCCAGCGCGATACCAGCTCCGACACTTCCCATCGCGACACCGATCCCGGTGCCGATTCCTATTCCTATGGCGATCCAGACGCCCATGTTCATGACAGTTCTCCCGTGCATGAACCTAGCCCGGACATCCAATGACGCAAGGCCATCGCGCCCCATTGACGGCGACGTCGTTCCCCCGCATATCACCGCAATGACCGACCTCGCACATATCCGCAATTTCTCCATCGTCGCCCACATCGACCACGGGAAATCCACGCTTGCAGACCGGCTGATCCAGCTGACCGGTACCGTGTCCGAGCGTGACATGAAGGACCAGCTGCTTGACGCGATGGACATCGAGCGCGAGCGCGGCATCACCATCAAGGCCAACACCGTGCGGATCGAGTATCCGGCGAAGGACGGCCAGACCTATATCCTGAACCTGATCGACACCCCCGGACACGTCGACTTCGCCTATGAAGTCAGCCGTTCGATGCGCGCGGTCGAAGGGTCGCTGCTGGTGGTCGACGCGACGCAGGGCGTCGAGGCGCAGACGCTGGCGAACGTCTATCAGGCGATCGACGCCGACCACGAGATCGTGCCGGTGCTGAACAAGATCGACCTTCCCGCGTCGGAACCCGACCGCGTGAAGGAACAGATCGAAGACGTGATCGGCATCGACGCGTCCGAGGCGGTCGAAATCAGCGCCAAGACCGGCGTCGGCATTCCCGACGTGCTGGAAGCCATCGTCAACCGCCTGCCCGCGCCGACCGGCGACCGCGATGCGCCGCTGAAGGCGATGCTGGTGGATTCGTGGTACGACCCCTACCTTGGCGTCGTCGTGCTGATCCGCGTCATGGACGGCGTGATCCGCAAGGGCGACCGCATCAAGATGATGCAGACCGGCGCCGTCTATGGTGTCGACAAGCTGGCGGTGCTGAAGCCCGCGATGGTCGACATCAAGGAACTGGGCCCGGGCGAGATCGGCATCTGGACCGGCTCGATCAAGCAGGTGCGCGACACGAAGGTCGGCGACACCATCACGCTGGAAAAGAAGGGCACCGACAAGCCGCTGCCGGGCTTCAAGCCGTCCGTTCCGGTGGTGTTCTGCGGCCTGTTCCCGGTGGACGCCGCCGATTTCGAGGACCTGCGCGTCGCGATCGAAAAGCTGGCCCTGAACGACGCCAGTTTCTCGTACGAGATGGAAACCTCGGCCGCGCTTGGGTTCGGCTTCCGCTGCGGGTTCCTTGGCCTTCTGCACCTAGAGGTGGTCCGCGACCGGCTGGAACGCGAGTACGACATCGACCTGATCACCACGGCGCCGTCGGTGATCTACCACATCCACATGAAGGACGGAGAGCAGATCGATCTGCACAACCCCGCCGACATGCCGGATGTAACCAAGATCGGCCATATCGAGGAACCGCGCATCAAGGCGACGATCCTTGTGCCGGACGAATACCTTGGCGACGTTCTGAAGCTATGCCAGGACCGCCGTGGCATTCAGGAAGACCTGACCTACGCCGGTACCCGCGCGATGGTGGTCTACGATCTGCCGCTAAACGAGGTGGTGTTCGACTTCTACGACCGTTTGAAGTCGGTGACGAAGGGCTACGCGTCCTTCGACTACCAGATGACGGGCTACCGGCAGGACAACCTTGTGAAGATGTCGATCCTCGTGAACGACGAGCCGGTGGACGCGCTGTCGATCATGGTTCACCGCGACCGCGCCGAGATGCGTGGTCGGGCGATGGTCGAGAAGCTGAAAGAACTGATCCCCCGCCACATGTTCAAGATCCCGATCCAGGCGGCGATCGGCGGCAAGGTCATCGCCCGCGAAACGCTGGCGGCCCTGCGCAAGGACGTGACGGCCAAGTGCTATGGCGGCGACGCCACCAGGAAGAAGAAGCTTCTGGAAAAGCAGAAGGCCGGCAAGAAGAAGATGCGCCAGTTCGGGAAAGTCGACATCCCGCAGGAAGCCTTCATCAACGCCCTCAAGATGGATGGGTAGGGTGCGCATTCATGCGCACCTAATGTGAAGGCGCCGGTGCGCATGAATGCGCACCATACGGTTGCGTTGGGCACTCACCTCGGGCGGCGACCGGGATGCACCGCAACGTCCGTCAAACATCCCGCCAACCAATCAAGCGGTCGTAGGGTGCGCATTCATGCGCACCTTTCGCGAAAACCTTGGTGCGCATGAATGCGCACCATACGGTTGCGTTAGGCACGCAAGTCGGGCTGCGACCCGGATGCACCGCAACGTCCGTCAAACATCCCGCCAACCAATCAAGCGGCCGTAGGGTGCGCGTTCACGCGCACCTTATGCGAAAACCTCGGTGCGCATGAATGCGCACCATACGGTTGCGTTAGGCACGCAACTCGGGCGGCGTCCCGGAGGCACCGCAACGTCCGTCAAATTTCCCGCCCACCATTCGAGCCATCGTAGGGTGCGCATTTACGCGCACCTTCACGAAAACCTCGGTGCGCATGAATGCGCACCATACGGTTGCGTTGGGCACGCACGCCGGGCGGTGTCCCGGATGCACCGCAACGTCCGTCAAATCCCCCGCAAGCCAATCAAGCGGCCGTAGGGTGCGCGTTCATGCGCACCTTTTGCGCACCTCACTCATGCGCACCCTATGTGACGCACCACCCCGTCCACACCCGACGCATACTCTGCATCCACCCGGCCCTCCCGTAGATCCCGGTGGATCGACGAGTGCGGCCAGTCCGTCGGCCGCGCGACCAGTCCGTGTTTCACCGGGTTGATCCAGCAATACCGTACGTGCGCCGCGAAGTCCGCGTCGTCGCGGATGTGGTGTTCCCAGAACCGGCGCTGCCACACACCGCGCTCCCGCCGCGTCCGGTGGCTGGCCCGGCGGTGGCCCGGCGGGACGGCGCGCGAAAACCGCGCCTTGATCACGCTCCACCGTGTCGCATAGTCCGCATCCCCGTCCGGCAGGGTCCAGACGCAGTGCATGTGGTCCGGCAGCACGACCCAGGCGTCGATCGTGAATGGCCGCTCGGACCGCGTCGTCCGCACCGCGCGGCGCAGCGCCTCGATCTCCCTCACCAGCACCGGGGCGCAGCGGTCCGCGAGATTGACCGTGAAGAAAACGGTGGCGCCCGGAATGCGCGGGCGGTGATAGTTGGGCATGGTCCGCAGTCTGCTGCGGCAGGGTTAAGGGGTCGTGAATGGCGGTGCGCATGAATGCGCACCCTACCGGTGCAATCCCGCCGCGACGTAGGGTGCGCATTCATGCGCACCAAAATCCACCCCCACCGCCATCCACCGGCGCCCCTACGCCGATGTGAAGCCCTGCCCCTGCACGCCTTCCCCGGCGCCTGCTATGGTTTGGAAAAAACACCCGAGCAGGAGCCCAGAATGAAACCGATTCTCACGGCGGCCTTCGTACTCGCCGCCACTTCCGCCGCAGCCGATGTCTGCGACTTCCGCCCCTCGATCATGGCCGGCAAGGCCGGGGCCGCCGCCAAGAATACCGCAAGCGATGTGGCGACCGGCGTCACCAACAGCGTGAAAGCCATCGGCGCCTACACGCTGAACAACCCCGTCAGCGGGATCAGCATGCTGTCGTCTGGCATGGGCACCGCCACCGCGGCGGGCACGTCGCTGGGGACCGCCGCCTCGGGCGCGCTGGGGACCGCCGCGACCGTGGTCACCGCGCCCGTGACGCTTAGCATCGCCGGCGCGACCGCCGTGGCGCTGGGTGGCTTCGAAGGCGTCTGCCACTTCCGCAAGGAACGGATCACCGACTATGACGAGATCCTGTACATCGTCACCAACCTCGCCGCGAACTCGGACCCCACCATGTTCAAGGTCATCCCCGAAGGGACCGAGTACTACAATCTCAAGGGCAATCCGGCGGTCGCGGGCAAGTCGATGATCCGCGTGGCGGGCCCCGGTTATGGCCCCGACCTGTACGACATCGAAAAGCTTTACGTCGTCGACGGCGTGCTGAAGCACAAGGATGCCCTGCGCGACACGGTGATCGGCGAGGTCGCGTTGCAGGTGGTCGAGGTCGACGAGGAAACTGCGCCCGCGGCGGAATAAAGCGCCGCGAGCCGCCTGCAACGGTCGCGCGCGTTCATCGGGCCGGGGGCGAGACCACGCTTGCCCGGCCCGCGACAGAGGCTAGACTGCGCGGAAAACAGGCCCGCCCTTGCCCAGACCCTTCAACACCCGTCTTGCCGCCGGCCTTTCGATCCTTGTGCTGTGGGCCGTGTGGGCCGCGCTGAAGTGGTGGGGCCATTGGCCGTCGGACCTGTCGGCGCTGTATTTCGCCGGTCATTTCCACGCCGAAGGTCTGTCGGCCGAGATCTACGCATCGCCGGAACGGTTTTTCGGACAGGATACGCCGCAAAGCTGGCAGGACGCGGCGGCGGCAGCGGGCCACCCGGACGCCCAGACCTTTCCATATGTCTATCCGCCGCTCTGGGCCGTGCTGATGTCGCCCTTGGCGGCGCTGCCAGCGCAGGCGGTCTTCAACGGCATCCTGGTGTGGCACCTTGCGGCGCTGGTGCTTGCGCCCGTTCTGGCCTTTCGCATCATGCGGCCCGCGCTGCCCTTCCCGGCATTCGCGATGATTTCGGCGGCGCTGCTGGCGACCTCGGTGATCCCCGAACACGCGCTGTTTCAGAACCAGCCGCAGATCACCGTGGCCGTCCTGACGCTGCTGGCGTTCGAACGGTTATGTTCCGGCCGGGACACGGCGGCCGGACTGGCGCTTGGCGTCGCGGCGGCGATGAAGCTGTCTCCGGTGCTTTTGCTGGCGGTGTTTCTGGTGGAACGCCGGTTCCGCGCTGCCGCCGTGGCCGTGGCGACGATGGCGGCGCTTGCACTGCTAAGCCTTCTGCTGGCGGGCCCCGAACTTCACCGCGCGTTCCTGCACCAACTGGGCCTGCTGAGCGAGCAGTTGGTGATCTGGGACCTGAACCTGTCGCTGCGGGCCGCCCTGTTTCAGGTGACCGAGCTTCTGGCCGGTCGTCGCCTGCCCGCCTCGACCGAGGGCGCGTTGCTGCTGGAAAAGCCCGGCTGGCTGTCGTGGACGGTGCTGGCCGTTCTTGGCGCGGGCGGCGCGGCGATCTGGGCCGCGACGCGGACCGCCGAACCGGCGGCGCGGCTGCGGCACCGGCTGGCGGCTTGGGCCACGCTGGTGACGCTGTGCGGGCCGCTGGCCTGGGCGCACCACTACCTTGTGCCACTGTTCCTTGTGCCGGGCCTTGTCGGCGCCCTGTCCCCGGCCCGCGCGGCGCTGATCATCCTTGGCTTCGGCATCGTGTATTCGAACCGGGTCGCCGCCGCGCTGCCCGGCTGGCTGCCGCTGAACCTGACGACGCCGATCAGCGTCGCGGGGATGGCGGTGCTGGTCGCCGTGTTCGCAGTGTCGGCCAAACGGCGCGGGGATGCGCCGTGAGGCGACGGAGGCGAATGCGGCGGCGGATGCTGTAGCGGGACGGCGGGACTAGCCCGCCGCCGCGATGTGCAGTTCCATCTGCGCCGCTGCGGTCTTCATGAAGAACGCGGCTTCGGGCGTGTCCTCGATCCGTTTCGACAGCCACGTCTGCACCGCGACCCAGCCCGCCCGCAGGAAGGCGTCGGCGATCTCGAACTGATGCGTGCGGTCGGTGTCGCCCGCGACCGAGGTCGCGAGCGCGTCGAACCGGTCAAGCACCGCCAGCCGGGCGTCGTCCCCCGCGCATTCCTGCCGCGCCCGGTCAAGGAACAGCGCCACGGCGGCGCCTTCGTCGGCCAGCGATTGGCGCAGAAGGAAGTCCTGCGCCTGCATCCCGGTGGTGCCCTCGTAGATGGTGAACACCCGCGCGTCGCGCATGTACTGCTCGGGCGAATAGTCCTTGGTGAACCCGGCCCCGCCCAGCACTTGGATCGCTGCGTGGGCGGTGTCGAAGGCCATCTCGCCGCCGAAGTTCTTGATCAGCGGCAGAAGCCACGCGTTCAGACGGCCCATGTCGGCGTCTTCGTCCGACAGGTCCGCCGTCACCGACGCCTCAAGCAGCGCAAGCCGGAAGATGTCGATCCGCGACTTCATCGCCAGCAGCTGCCGCTGCACGTCGGGGTGCGAAACGATCGGAACCGCCGCTTCGGTGGGCTTGCCGCCCTGCCGACGCTGTTCGGCGTGTTCGACCGCCACGTCGTAGGCGGCCAGCGACATGCCCAGCCCCTGCGTCGCGACCGTCAGCCGCATGTGCCGGATCATGGTGAACAGCTGCGCCAGCCCGCGCCCTTCCTGCCCCACCAGACGCGCGGGGGCGTCGGTGAACTGCAACGCGCAGGTCGGAGAGCCGTGCAGGCCCAGCTTTTCCTCGATCCGCTCGCAGGTCACGCCGGGGCCGCGTTCCACGAAGAACAGCGACAGGCCGCGGGTGCCGGGCGTGTCGCCGGTGCGGGCCAGCATACAGTGGCCGATGCGGTCGCGGATGTCGTGGTCGCCGAACGAGATCCAGATCTTCTGGCCCGATACGCGCCAGCCGTCACCGTCCTGCACCGCCTTGGTCCGGATGCGGCCGACGTCGGACCCGGCCTCGGGTTCCGAGATACAGATCGTCGCGCAGCGTTCCCCGGCGACCAGCGCCGGGACCCAGTCGGATTTCAGGTCGTCGTCCGCCCACGCCGACAGCAAAAGAGCCGCCGCGCGCGACCCGCCCGCCGACATCATGAACGACGGGCACGCCCGTTCGAACAGCGGGTTCACGGCGGTGAACACCGACAGCGGCATCCCCATGCCGCCCAGCGCCTCGTCGTGTTCCAAGCCCAGCCAACCGCCTTCCGCCAGCGCGTCGTAGACCGGCAGATAAGCGGGCGGCACCGACACCTTGCCATCCGCAAAGGTCGCGCCGATCCGGTCCGAGATCGGGTTCAGCGGCGCCACCTGCCCTTCGGCCAGCTTCGCGGCCTCGGTCAGGATCGCGTCCAGCGTCTCGGTGTCGATCACGTCTCCGGCCACGCGGGGCCAGTCGGGGGTGACCGCCAAGGCGGAAAGCATGGCGGCGGCATTGTCGGCGTAGGTCATAGGAATCCCGGCAGGAAAAGAATGAGAGCGGGGAACGCGATGCAGATCGCGACCACCACGATGTCGGCGATGAGGAAGGGGATGACCCCCTTGAAGATCTGAAGGACGGATACGTATTCGCTGGCGACGTTGCGGATGACGAAGACGTTCAGGCCGACGGGCGGCGTGATCATTCCGATCTCCAGCAGCTTGACCACCAGCACGCCGAACCAGATCAGGTCGATCCCCTCGGCGCGGAAAATCGGCAGCAGCACCGGCAGCGTGACCAGCAGCGCACCGAACGGTTCCATGAACATGCCCAGCACAAGGTACAGGACCACGACGATCAGCATCAGGTGGAAATACGACATCTCGGACCCGCTGACGGCGGACGAGATGAAGTTGGTCAGCCCGGACAGCCCGAGAAAGCGGGTGAACATCGCGGCGCCGACACCGATGATGAAGAGCGACGCGGCGGTCATCAGCGCCTCGATCATCGACTGGCGGAAAATCCCGAAGGTCAGGCGCCGCGTGGCGAACGAGATCACGATGGACCCCAGCGCGCCGACGGCGCCGGCCTCGGTCGCGGTGAAGATGCCCGAGAACAGGCCACCGAACACCACCACCATCAACAGCAGCACCGGCCAGATGTTCAGCACCGCCTTCAGCGTGTCGACGTCGCCCACGTCCAGCGGGCGCGGCGGCGCGATGTCGGGGCGGCGCCAGCAGGTCAGCAGCACGACAATGGAATAGGACACGGCGGTCAGCAGCCCGATGGTCACGCCCCCGACGAACACCTTGGTGACCGAGGTCTCCGCGAACACGCCGTAGACGATCATCAGGATCGACGGCGGGATCAGCGCGCCGATGGTGCCGCCCGCCGCAATGGCGCCGGACGCGAAGCTGGGCGAATAGCCGGACTTCACCATCTCGGGGATCGCGATACGGCCCATCGCGGCGGCGGTCGCCAACGAAGACCCGCACACGGCGGCAAAGCCGGAACAGGCGAAAATCGAAGAGATCGCCAGCGCGCCGGGGATCTTCCGCAGCACGGCTTTCGCAGCCTCGAACAGACCAGCGGTCAGACCCGCGTGATAGGACACAAAGCCCATCAGCAGGAACATCGGCACCGCCGACAGGGTCCAGTTCGCAACGAAGCTGTGCGGCGTGTTCGACAGGATGCCGATGGCGGGGGCAAGGCCCAGCATCTTGGCGGTGCCGCCAAAGGACACCGCGACCAGCGCCAGCGCCACGGGCACCCGCAGGGCCAGCAGCAGGAACAGGATGCCAACGCCAAGAAAACCGGTTTCGACGCTCATTTCGCGGCCTCCTGCTTTGCGGTGTCGGGAGCGATCAGGCGCAGCCCCGTCACCAGCGCCGCGATGCCGAAGCCCGCGGGCAGGATGAAATAGCCGGGCCATGTCACCAGCCGGGTGGACTGCGACATCACGAAGGTGCCCGTGTCGAAGTTCTTCAGCGCGGTCTGCAGCGTGACCCAGAACAGCGCGGCGTAGATCAGCGTGGACAACAGCGCCACAAGCCAGTCGGACACTTTGGTCATGCCCGGGCTCATCAGCCCTTCCATGATCTCGACCTGCACCATCCCGCCCGAGCGTTCGACCCACGCCAGCGGGATGAACGCCAAGGCGACCATGTAATAGTGGGTCACGATCTCGAACGTCGCCGGGATCGGCGTGTTGGTGAGGTTGCGCATCGCGACATCGGCGACGACGTGCAGCATCAGGGCGATCACCGCCACCGCGCCGATCAGGGCAAGGCCGGAAAGGGCGATGTCGCGCAGTCTAAGAATGGCTTGCATGGCTGGTCTCGGGTGACGGAATCCGGACGGGTGTCCGGGCGCGGAAGGGCGCCCGGACGATGCGCCTTACATGGCGGTGCCGTAAGTGGCGTAGTCGACCTTGTCCCAGACCTCGGCCTGGATCCTCTCGGCCATCGCCACCGGATCGTTGTCGACCTCTTCGGCCACCGCGGTCCACTTGTCGACAAGTTCAAGGAACTGCGCGATGCGCTCTTCACCGTCCTCGATGCCGAAGTTCGAGCTGGCAAGATCTGCCGCCGTGACGGGTTCGGTCGCGATGAACTCTTGGATCGCCTCGACCAGCGACGGATCGGGCTCGACGAACTCGATACCGGCCTCCTTGGCGGCTTCCTCGGCCTCGGCGGGCATGGTGGCGGCCCAGCGGTGCGTGAAGTCGGTGTTGGCGCGGTTCGCGGCGCGGACCATCGCGGCGCGATCCTCGGGCGACAGATCATCCCACGTCATGGTCGAGGTCGCGAAGTTCGACGTCGACTGGTACATGCCCATCGGCACGTAGGTGACGTAATCGATCACCTCGACCATCCGGAACGAGATCAGGTCGGCGATCGAGGCCATCGTGCCGTCGATGACGCCTTGGCTGACGGCTTCGAACTGGTCGAACACCGACATCTGGGCGGGCACGGCGCCGAAGTGTTCGGCAAAGCGGCCCCACGGCGCACCGCCCGACCGCAGGCGCAGGCCCTGCAGGTCTTCGGCGGTTTTCACCGGTTTGGTCGACAGGATCTCGTACAGGTCCGACGCGCCCGAGCCGAGGAACACGATGCCGAAGTCGCGCATCTCTTTCTGGCACTCTTCGCAGAACACCATGTACTCGGTCACGGCAGCGGCGGTGGCCTGACTGTTGGTGCCCATCAGCGACAGCTCGCCGGTCAGCGCCATGTTCGGGAAGTCGGCGGGGAAGTACAGCGGCAGCAGGTTGCCAACCTCGGCGATCTGGCTTTGCAGCGCGTCCTTCATCTGGCCAAGGCTGACCACCTCGGGGCCGATGATGGTGCCGGTCAGGCGGCCATCGCTTTCTTCGGGCAGGTACTTGGCGAAGTTGGTGTACATCACCCCGTTCGCCGGGTGCGCCGGCGGAGCGGCCGGAGCAAGGCGCAGGTCGCGTGCCTCGGCGGCGACACCCAGCGTGGCGGCAAGCGCCAGACCGGTCGTCAGTGTCTTGAAGTTAAGCATGGATCTCCTCCCTGATGATCCGCCCGTACCCAGTGCCGGTGATGCCCTAGATGTTCAGCAACCGGCGCGCGTTGTCCTTCAGGATGAGCGGGCGAACCTCGTCCCTGAAGGGCGCATTCTCGAAATCCGACAGCCAGCGGTCCGGCGTGATCGCCGGCCAGTCCGAGCCGAACAGGACCTTTTTCTTGATCAGCGAGTTCGCGTATTTCACCAGAATCTCGGGGAAATACTTCGGCGACCAGCCGCTGAGGTCGATGTAGACGTTGGGCTTGTGCTGGCAGACCGCCAGCGCCTCTTCCTGCCAAGGGAAGGCAGGGTGGGCCATGATGATCTTCAGGTCCGGGAAGTCCGCCGCGACGTCGTCGATCGCCATCGGGTTGGAATACTTCAGCCGCATCCCCATGCCGCCCGGCATCCCCGATCCGACGCCGGTCTGACCGGTGTGGAACAGGGCGATCTTGCCCTCGTCCTGGATCGCTTCGTAGATCGGGTAGAACTGGCGCTCGTTCGGCCAGAAGCCCTGCATCGTCGGGTGGAACTTGAAGCCGTAGACGCCAAAGTCGCGGCACAGGCGGCGGATCTCGCGGATGCCGGCCTTGCCCTTCCACGGATCGACCGAGGCGAACGGGATCAGGATGTCGCTGTTCTCGGCACAGATCTCGGCGACGTCCTCGTTGGAATAGCGGCGAAACCCGGTTTCACGCTCGGCGTCGACGGGGAAGATCACCGCACCGATCTTGCGCTCGCGGAAATAGTCCGCCGTCTGCTGCACCGAAGGCAGCATCCCGTCCTTGCCGGCGGGGTTGCGGAAATAGTTCGCCATGCCCGCCTGAAATTCGTCGTACCCGTCGTCGCGATGGCCGCAGCAGGGCTCTTCGGCGTGGGTGTGAATGTCGATGGCGATCAGGTCATCGGCGTTGATCATCTGTCTGTCTCCTCCCCGACCTTCGTCAGGTGTCGTCAATTCCAGTCAGTTTGCCGAGAAGCTGCATCAGCGTGGCAAACTCTGCATCCGTCAGGTTCAGGCGTTCCGCCTGATGAAACTCGAGAAAGGCCTGTTTGTGCGACTGCACGAAGGCCTCTCCCTTATCCGTCAGCGACAGGCGCACCGAGCGCCGGTCGTGGTCAAGCACGTTGCGCTGGACGTAGCCCGCTTCGACCATGCGGTGCACCAGCTTGGTCATGTGCGCCGGCTTGATGCGCAGGCGCGCGGCGATCGTACCCTGCCGCAGGCCCGGGTTCAGCCCGACGACCCACAGCACGGTGAATTCCCCCGGCTTCAGGCCCTGGCTGGCCAGCCGCTGGAAGAACAGGTCGAAGCTTTGCAGCTGCGCGATGCGCAGAAGGAAGCCGACCGACTGGCCAAGCTCGCCGAAGCGGATGGTGTCCTCGTCCACCGCGCCGACGGGCTGGACGTTCATTTCTTCTCGTCCGGGCGGCCCACCTTGCCGACCTTCTTCTGAAGGAAGGCCTGCAGCCGTGCTTCGGCCTCGGGCGTGGTGGCCGCGAAAGAGGCAATGAAGCTTTCCACGAACAGCCCGTCATCCGCCGACATGTCCTGAATGCGCGGCAGTGCCTGGATGATGGCATAGTTCGAGAATTCGGCGTTCGACGCGGCGCGGCCCGCAAGTTCCACCGCCTTCTCCAGCGCCTCGCCCTCGGGCACGACGTATTGGACGATATTCCAGCGTTCGGCGGTGTCCGCATCGACGGACCGGCCGGTCAGCATCAGATCGGTCATCCGCGCCTGCCCCATCAGCCGCGCGGTCCGCACCGAGGCGCCGCCGCCGACATAGATGCCGCGCTGGCCTTCCGGCAGCGCGAAAAACGCGGTGGCGTCCGCAACCCGGACGTGGGTGGACGACGCAAGCTCCAGCCCGCCGCCCACGACGGCGCCGTGCAGCGCCGAGAACCACGGCAGCTTGCCACGTTCGATCCGCCCGAACACTTCGTGCCAGCGGCGCGACCCGTGGACACCCTCGAACGCGGTCTTCTGGACGTGCTCTGCAAGGTCGAGACCGGCGCAGAAATGCGGGCCGTGGCCGTAGATGACGCCAGCCTTCGCCTCGCCATTGGCGCGGGTGATGACGGTATCGAGTTCCTCGATGAACGCGTCCGAGATGGCGTTGCGCTTGTCGGGGCGATTCAGCCCGATCAGCGCGACATCGCCGCGCAGTTCATAGTCCAGGTACTTCATGCGATCCTTCGTCCTCCCCAGTTCGGCAACAGTCCGACAACTGAAACTCGTCGGCACATTTTACGCGAGTCGCCGCAATTTCACTATCCGTGGAAAATGTTTTTATGTAAACTAAATTCTGAAGAGGGAGGAGCGCATGACCGAATCAAGCCTGCGCAGTGTCGAACTGTGGGACGCCGAAGTCGAATGGGAGAAGCGCGACGATGGCAGCATCCTCGTGTGGCAGAAAGGGGAACTGAACCCCTACCCTGACCGCATGTCGGACCGGATCAAGCATTGGGCGGAAACCGCCCCGGACCGGACCTGGATGGCCGAGCGTGGCCCCGACACACAGTGGTACCGCGTCAGCTATGCCCAGCTTCTTGCCGACATCCGCGCCATCGGACAGGTGCTGCTGGACCTCGGCCTGTCGGAAGAACGCCCGCTGCTGATCCTGTCGGGCAATTCCATCGCCCACGCCGTGATGGCGCTTGGCGCGCAGTATGTCGGCGTCCCGTCTGCTGCAATCGCGCCCGCTTATGCGCTGGTGTCGGACGGCTATGAGAAACTGAAGTCGGTCCGCGACCAGATCACGCCGGGTGCGGTCTTTGCCGAAAACATGGAACGCTTCGCCCCCGCCGTCGATGCGGTGATGCCGGACCTTCCCCGCCTTGGGGTCGAGGGCGACGGGCTGGCCCTGTCGTGGGAAGACGTGCTGGACACCACGCCCACGGACGCCGTCGAGGCCGCGAATGCCGCCACCGGCCCGGACACCGTGGCAAAGTTCGTCTTCACCTCGGGGACCACGGGCAATCCGAAGGCTGTGACCACCACCCAGCGGATGCTGTGTTCCAATCAAGAGATCGTGGCCGACTGCTTCCGCTATTTCCGAACCGAACCACCGGTGCTGCTGGACTGGGCGCCGTGGAACCACGTCGCCGCCGGCAACAAGGTGTTCAACATGTGCATCTACCACGGCGGCACCTACTATCTTGACGGCGGCAAGCCCGCGCCGGGCGCCATCGACCTGACGATCCGCAACCTTCTGGACGTCTCGCCCAACTGGTACTTCAACGTCCCCGTCGGCTACGAAATGCTGGTCCACGCGATGAAGGAGAACGAAGAGCTTCGGAAATCCTTCTTCAAGAATCTCAAGCTGATGATGTACGCTGGCGCGGCGATGGCCGAACACACATGGGCCGACCTTGACCGCCTGGCGATCGAAACCACGGGCGAGCGTGTTCTGCTGGCAACCGGGCTGGGCTCGACCGAGACGGCGCCCTTCGCCTTCTTCTGCACCGAGCCGCAGGACAAACCCGGCAACATCGGCATCCCCTCGCGCGAGGTGGTGCTGAAGCTGGTCCCGAACGAGGGCAAGTGGGAAGCGCGGGTCAAAAGCCCGTCGATCACGCCGGGCTACTGGCGCGACCCGAAGACCTCGGCCGAGCATTTCGACGAGGAAGGCTTCTATCTGATGGGCGACGCGCTGCGCTTCGCCGACCCGGACGACCCGTCCAAGGGCTTTTTCTTCGACGGGCGCGTGGCCGAGAACTTCAAGCTGGCGACCGGCACCTGGGTTTCCGTTGGCACCCTGCGCGCCAAGCTGACGGACGCGCTTGGCGGGCTGGCGCGCGACGTGGTCATCGTTGGCGAGGGGCATGAAAGCCTTGGCGCGATGCTGGTGCCGTTCCGCCCGGCCATCGAGAAGATCGTCGACGGCGGGGCGTCGATGGATGACGAAACCCTGTTCAACCACCCCACCCTGCGCCGCGAGATCGCGACGCGGCTCGCCACCTACAACAAGACGGCAACCGGATCGTCGATGCGGATTCCGCAGGTCATCGTGATGACCGATCCGCTGAACCTTGACCGGGGCGAAGTCACCGACAAGGGCTCGGTCAACCAGCGCGCCGTTCTGCGCAATCACGCCGAGTTCGCGATGACCCTCTACACCGACGACGACCACGTCATCTTCTCGGGTCAGGGCTGAACCCAGCCGCGGCCGGCAGTCTGCTGTCGGCCGCTATTGACGTCGCTTCTCTTTCAAGGTCTGAGTGCCGCGCATGAAAACGGCGTTCATCCATATCGGCACCCACAAGACCGGCACCACGTTTCTTCAGCAGTGGCTGCACCGGCATCTGAAACAGATGCAAGAGGCAGGCATATACGTGCCCGAAACCGGCCGGATGCGGAAAGAAGCGCAGCACAAGCACCTGTCCGCCCCGATCCGCGAATGGCTGCCGGAATCGGACGTGCCGGACATCTGGCAAAGGCTGGGCGCAGAGATCCGCGACCGCCCCGAGGATATCCTGCTGAGCGCCGAGCATTTCACCCGGTCGATGCTGGCGACGAACCGCGCCAACCGGCTGATGGCCTACCTTGAAAGCCTTGGCTACCGCGTCGTGCTGATCCTGTTCCTGCGCGATCAGGTCAGCTACATGAACAGCCGCTACTGCCAGGAAGCCAAGCGGTTCATCACCGTCGGCCCGTTCGAGGCTTATCTGAACCGCTGGCAGAACAACGTCATCTTCAACTACGACCGGATGACCGCCCGGCTTGAAAGGCTGAACGCCGAACTGCGCGTGTTCCCCTTCCCGCCCCGCGACCAGACGATCCAGTCTGTTCTGGTCGAGACGCTGGGCATCACCCCCTTCGCGGAACAGCCCGTGGCCCGCGCGAACGAAAGCATGGGACCGAAGACCATCTTCGCGGCCCGCCTGTTCGCGAACCGGACCCGTCTGAACCGCCGCCTGAAGAAACGCGGGCCCGGTGAACGGCAACGGCGCCTGGACGAGCTGCGCCGCCTGACGGCGCCGATGCGCAAATCCAACTTCGAGCTTGGCTGGAACTCCGACAAGTTCATGGGCTTCACCCCCGAAACCGCCGAGGCCGCGCGCCTCCGCTTCGCCGCAGGCAACGACGAGGTCGCGTTGCGCTATTGGGGCATGACGTGGGCAGAGATGCACGACTCGATCACCCCGGCGTCGAACGAGATCGACCTTGAATCGCCCGATCCCGCCGTGCTGGCCGAGGTGCTGGAGTTCATCGAGCCCTTACTGCCCAAGGCCGAACGGATCATCGCTGCGGAAGGCGCTATTTCTTAGGCACTTTCCGTCAGGAATGCGTTTTCGGGGCCTTCGGACGCTGTGCTGCGTTGCGGCGCGGCCCCGCGCGATCTACATCCACTCGCATGAGTAGCGTACCAAAGGCCGCGGATCGCGGCCTGTCCATCGTCATTGTAGAGACCGACCGGGACCGGGCGATGCTGATCGTCGACTCGCTTCGGGACGCTGGCGACTTCGAGATCCACGTCATCGCCGAGGTCACCGGGCTGGCGCGGCACATCAAGCAGCACAATCCCGATGTCGTGCTGATCGACATCGAGAATCCCTCGCGCGATATGCTGGAAGAACTGGCGCTGGCCTCTGGTCCGCTGGACCGTCCCGTCGCCATGTTCGTGGACAAGTCCGCCGAGGGGCTGACCGACGCCGCGATCGAGGCGGGCGTGTCCGCCTATGTCGTGGACGGGATGAAACCCGACCGCCTGAAACCGATCCTCGACGCCGCCGTCGCCCGGTTCCGCATGTTCCAGCGCATTCGCATGGAACTGGCCGAAACCAAGCGGGCGCTGGAAGAGCGCAAGGTGATCGACCGCGCCAAGGGCATGCTGATGAAGGCCAAGGGCCTGACCGAGGAAGAGGCCTATGCCCTTCTGCGCAAGACCGCGATGGATCAGGGCCGCAAGGTCGCGGACGTCGCGCAGGCGCTGGTGACCGCGGCGGGCCTTCTGTCATGACCACGCGGCTGTCGCTGGCCTTCATGCCGCTTCTCGACGCTGCGCCGATGATCGTCGCGCAAGAGATGGGCTTTGCCGCGCAGGAAGGGCTGGACCTTGACCTTGTCTCGGCGCCCTCGTGGTCGTCGATCCGCGACATGCTGGTGTTCGGGCGGGTGCAGGCGGCGCATATGCTGGCCCCCGTTCCCGTGGCGACCGCGCTTGGACTGGGCGGCGCCGGTGCCGCGCTGTCGGCGGCGTCCGTGACGTCCGTCAACGGCAACATCCTTGGCGTCAGCAACGCGCTGGCCGAGCGACTGCGCGAGGCGGGGCACGGCTTTGACCTGACGGACGCCGACTCGGCCGGTCGCGCGCTGATCGCCGTGGCCCCGACCCCGTTGCGGATCGGGGTGCCCTTCCCGTTCTCGATGCACGCGGAACTGCTGTATTACTGGCTGAACGCCTTGGGCCTTCCGGCGCCCCAAGGGGTCGAGATCAAGACCGTCCCGCCGCCGCTGATGGCCGACGCCATCGCCGCCGGAGAGATCGACGCCTTCTGCGTCGGCGCGCCATGGGGGTCCATCGCGGTCGAGAACGGCGTCGGCGCGCTGCTGCTGGCTGGCTCGGCGATCTGGAGTTTTGCGCCCGAAAAGGTCCTGTGCGTCCGCAACGACTGGGCGGACGAAGAACAGGCGCTGCTGGCCCGGCTGATCCGCGCCGTCTGGCGGGCGGGGCGCTGGCTGGATCAGCCCGACAGCCGTGGACTGGCGGCAGAGATCCTTGCCCGGCCCGCGTATCTGAACCTTGACGCCGAGATCCTTGATCGCGGGCTGACCGGCAGGTTGACCATCAACGGCGCCGGAGACCAGCGCGAGGTGCCGGACTTCCTTGTGTTCCACGACGGCGCGGCCACCTTCCCGTGGCGCAGTCAGGCGGAATGGATCGCGGTCCAGATGGCCGCCCGCACCGGGCTTGACCGTGCCACCGCCGCGCGGCTGGGCCGGGCCACGTTCCGGTCCGACATCTACCGCGCCGCGATGAAGGACACGAAGGCGGATCTGCCCGGCGCCTCGTCGAAGATCGAGGGCGGGCTGGCCGACCGGACCGCCGTCGCGTCGGACGGGGGCAGCCTGCATCTGCTGAGAAACGAGTTCTTCGACCGCCAGATTTTTGACCCGAAGCGTTTCGAGTGACGCAAAAGCGGGCAGCCACCCGACCTGCCCGCCTTTGGAACAATCCAAACCGCCAACGCGAACCCATCGTTATTGATTGCGCCGCCGAATCGCCGCATTCACATCGGTGTCGGCAGGCAACGGGGCCAGCCAACGAAATTCTCCCAATGACCGGGTGATCTGAGCGCAGCCGCTCGATATCTCGCCATCTCGATGGCGGGGATGTCGTGCGGCTTTTTTCGTTTGCCCCGGACCCTGAACGTGTCCCGGGCGCAGTCAAGGGACGACCCAGACATGAAGACTTTGATCCTCTCGCTTGCGGCCTCGACCGTGCTGGCATCCGGCGCCTACGCGCAGATGCTGGAACTGGAAAAGGACGAACTGACCTTCGGCTTCATCAAGCTGACCGATATGGCCCCGCTCGCCGTGGCTTACGAACAGGGCTATTTCCTCGACGAAGGCCTGTTCGTCACCCTCGAAGCGCAGGCCAACTGGAAAGTGCTGCTGGACGGCGTCATCGACGGCCAGCTTGACGGCGCGCACATGCTGGCCGGTCAGCCGCTGGCCGCGACCATCGGCTTCGGCACCGAAGCCCACATCATCACCCCCTTCTCGATGGACCTGAACGGCAACGGCATCACCGTGTCGAATGAAGTCTGGGAAGAGATGAAGCCGAACATCCCGGCCGATGCCGACGGCAAGCCGATCCACCCGATCTCGGCCGAGGCGCTGGCGCCGGTCGTCGAGAAGTACAAGTCCGAAGGCAAGCCCTTCAACATGGGCATGGTGTTCCCGGTTTCGACCCACAACTACGAACTGCGCTACTGGCTGGCCGCTGGCGGTCTGCACCCCGGCTACTACTCGGAAGAGAACATCACCGGCCAGATCAACGCCGACGTCCTGCTGTCGGTGACCCCGCCGCCGCAGATGCCCGCGACCCTCGAGGCCGGCACCATCTATGGCTACTGCGTGGGCGAGCCGTGGAACCAGCAGGCCGTGTTCAAAGGCATCGGCGTGCCGGTCATCACCGACTACGAACTGTGGAAGAACAACCCCGAGAAGGTTTTCGGCATCAACGCGGACTTCGCGGAAGAGAACCCGAACACCACCAAGGCGATCGTCAAGGCGCTGATCCGCGCCGCGATCTGGCTGGACGAGAACGACAACGCCAACCGCATGGAAGCGGTCGAGATGCTGTCGCGGCCGGAATACGTGGGCGCCGACGCCGAAGTCATCGCGAACTCGATGACCGGCACCTTCGAGTACGAGAAGGGCGACGTTCGTGAAGTCCCCGACTTCAACGTGTTCTTCCGCTACAACGCGACCTACCCGTTCTACTCGGACGCCGTCTGGTACCTGACCCAGATGCGCCGCTGGGGCCAGATCACCGAGCACAAGTCCGACGAATGGTACGATGAGGTCGCCAAGTCGGTCTACCGCCCGGACATCTACCTTGAGGCCGCACGCCTGCTGGTCGACGAAGGTCTCGCCAACGAGGAAGACTTCCCCTGGGACAGCGACGGCTACAAAGAAGCCACGCCTGCCGAGGATATCATCGACGGCATCGCCTATGACGGCCGCACCCCGAACGCCTATCTCGACAGCCTGCCGATCGGCCTGAAAGGCGAAGAGAAGATCGTCGGCAACGAGGTGCAGGGCTAACCCCCACTTCCTGAGCCCTCCCCCCTCCCCGGCCCTCCCACCGGGCGGGGGGAGGGAGCGACAGACCGCCAGTGGCTTTCACAACATCGGCCACATGCGACTTTCCCTCCCCCTGAAGGGGGAGGGTCAGGGAGGGGGCCTCCCTCCGCCAACCCGTTGCAAGGACAGCTGAAATGACCACCGTCGATCCGAACTTTGCCGGGGCCGCAGATCGCGAAGCGCGCAAGGCCCGGCTATTCACCCGCATCAACAAAGCCGACAAATGGTTCCAGGTCCTGGGCCTGGCGTGGCTTACCCCGATCCTGAAGGCCGCCGCAGGCGACAACCCGCGGGCACAGGCCAAGGACATCTGGCGCCTGCTGGGCGTGCCGCTTCTGGCCATCACCTGTTTCCTTGTGCTGTGGGGCACGCTGGCGCCGAAGGTGCAGACCTCGCTTGGCGCCGTTCCGGGACCGTCGCAGGTCTGGGCCGAGGCGGTGAACCTGCACGAGGACGCGCAAGCCAAGGCCGAGAAGAAGGCCAAGTTCGAGGACATGGTCGCCCAGCGCAACGAACGCCTGATCGAGGCCGGCCGCGCGGACGAGGTCAAGACCGTCGCCTACACCGGCGCTCCCAGCTACTACGAACAGATCTGGACCTCGATCAAGACCGTGTTCTTCGGCTTCCTGATCGCCACCGCCATCGCCGTGCCGCTGGGCATCGCGGCGGGCCTGTCGGTCACCGCGAACTCGGCGCTGAACCCGCTGATCCAGATCTTCAAGCCGGTCTCGCCGCTGGCATGGCTGCCGATCGTGACGATGGTCGTCTCGGCGCTGTACACCACAGACGACGGCTGGTTCGCCAAGTCGTTCCTTGTGTCCGCCATCACCGTGACCCTGTGTTCGCTGTGGCCGACGCTGATCAACACCTCGCTGGGCGTGGCGTCGATCGACAAGGACCTGATCAACGTGTCGAAGGTCCTGAAGATGGGCACCTGGACCAAGATCACCAAGCTGGTTCTGCCCTCGGCGCTGCCGCTGATCTTCACCGGCCTGCGTCTGTCGCTGGGCGTTGGCTGGATGGTCCTGATCGCGGCCGAGATGCTGGCGCAGAACCCGGGACTGGGCAAGTTCGTCTGGGACGAGTTCCAGAACGGCAGCTCCAGCTCGCTCGCCAAGATCATGGTTGCCGTCTTCACCATCGGCATCATCGGCTTCCTGCTGGATCGCGTGATGTACGCACTGCAGTCCCTCTTCACCTTCTCGAACAACCGCTGAGCGGTCTGAAAGGAACGGCCATGAGCATCCTCAAGTTCGACAACGTGACCAAAAGCTTCGGCGAAGGCGTCCACAAGACGACCGTGCTGAACAACATCGACCTTGAAGTCCGGGAGGGCGAGTTTCTTGTCCTTCTAGGCTTCTCGGGCACCGGCAAGACGACGCTGGTCAACCTGATGGCCGGGCTGGAAAAGCCCACCTCCGGCAGCGTCACCTTCAAGGGCAAGCCGATCGACGGTCCGGGCCGCGAGCGCGGCGTGATCTTCCAGAACTACTCGCTGATGCCGTGGCTGACCGTCGCCGGCAACGTGCGGCTGGCGGTGGACACCGTGTTCCCCAAGCTTTCGAACGCCGAGAAGGAAGAAAAGGTCGCCCACTACGTGAAGATGGTCGGCCTGTCCCACGCGACCGCCCGACGTCCCGCCGAGCTTTCGGGCGGGATGCGACAGCGCGTGAACGTGGCCCGCGCCTTGGCGATGTCGCCCGAGGTGCTGCTGCTGGACGAGCCGCTGTCGGCGCTGGACGCACTGACCCGCGCCAATCTGGCCGACGAGATCGAGCACATCTGGGAGCAGGACAAGAAGACCTGCGTCCTGATCACCAACGATGTGGACGAGGCCATCGTGCTGGCCGACCGGATCATCGCGCTGAACCCCGACGGGACGCTGGGCGAACAGTTCACGGTCGACATTCCGCGTCCGCGCGATCGGGGCGAAATGAACCACCACGAGGGCTTCAAGACCCTGCGCGCCGACATCACGACCTATCTGATGGACGTCGGCATTCAGGCCCGTGTCGAGGGCGCGCGGCAACTGCCCAGCGTGACCCCGATCCACGGCCTGCCCAGCGCCGTCGTGAAGGCCACGGAAGGCATGGTCGAGGACCGGTTCCTCGACTTCAGCCAGCTGCACAAGGTCTACCCGACCCCCAAGGGCCCGCTGACCGTGGTCGAGGACTTCAACCTGAAAATGAACAAGGGCGAGTTCATCTCGCTGATCGGCCACTCGGGCTGCGGCAAGTCGACCGTTCTGACGATGGCCGCCGGCCTGAACTCGATCTCGAAGGGCGGCATCCGTCTGGACGGGCGCCACGTCGAGGGGGCCGACCCCGAACGTGCGGTGGTGTTCCAGTCGCCGTCCCTGTTCCCGTGGCTTACCGCGAAGGAGAACGTCAGTGTCGGTGTCGACCGTGTCTATCCCCGCGCCTCTCAGTCCGAACGTCAGGACGTCGTTGAGTATTACCTTGAACGGGTCGGTCTCGCTGACAGTATGGATAAACCCGCGGCCGAACTCTCGAACGGCATGAAACAGCGTGTGGGCATCGCCCGCGCCTTCGCCCTGTCGCCGAAGCTGCTGCTGCTGGACGAACCCTTCGGGATGCTGGACAGCCTGACCCGCTGGGAACTTCAGGAAGTCCTGATGGAAGTCTGGTCCCGCACCAAGGTCACCGCGATCTGCGTCACCCACGACGTGGACGAGGCGATCCTGCTGGCCGACCGCGTGGTGATGATGACCAACGGCCCGCAGGCGACCATCGGCAAGATCGTCAACGTCGACCTGCCCCGCCCGCGCACCCGCAAGGCGCTGCTCGAGCACCCCGATTACTACCTCTATCGCGAGCAGGTGCTGAACTTCCTCGAGGAATACGAGCACGGCAAACACGGCAAGACCGAGACCGCCAAGACCGAAGCCACGACCAGCAAGAAGGAAGCCGCGTGATGGACACCGCTCTGGACACCTCTGCAAAGACCTTCATCGAGGTCACCGAGGTCTGGGTTCCCGACGGGGACCGCCTGAAGCTGGCCGAGGGCAACTATGGCGGGCTGGAAGAGTTCGCCGCCGCCTCGCGCCGCGAAAGCTTCGCCAAAGGCGAGGGCCTGCCGGGCAAGGCATGGGCCGAGGAACGCCCCGTCGTGCTGAAGGGCTTCGACGGATCGTATTTCAAGCGCACCGAGGCCGCCAAAGAGGCCGGTCTGACCAGCGCGGTCGCCGTGCCGGTGTTCGCCGGCGCCGACCTGAAGGCGGTTCTTGTGGTGCTGTGCGGCGACGACGACGAACGCACCGGCGCCATCGAGGTCTGGCACGAGCAGGACGGCCTTCTGATGCTGGACGACGGGTACTATGGGGCCGCGAAGCATTTCGAATGGGTGTCGCAGCACACCCACTTCCCGCGGGGGCAGGGTCTTCCCGGCGCCGCCTGGTCGTCGGAAACGCCGATCCTGATGCGCGACCTTGGGTCGGGCTACCGCTTTATCCGCGCCGACAGCGCCGCGAAGGCGGGGCTGACCACCGGCCTTGGCCTGCCGATCCCGGTGCCGGGCGGCACGACCTTCGTGCTGACGCTGCTGTCCGCCAAGGGCACGCCGATCGCCCGCCGGTTCGAGATCTGGGACGCCCGCGCCGCCCGCAACGGGTCGGTCAACGAGGCGCGCCTGATCGACGGCATCTGCGCCCGCGAAGGCGCGCTGTGGGACCCGGACAACGCCGGCAACGAACGCGTCGTGAAGGCGTGGCAAGGCGCCATCGGCCGCGTGCTGGGGACCGGCGTTCCGCTGGTCGAGGGCGGCAAGCCCGGTCTGGCGAACGGATACGACTCGATGGTCGCGCTGCCGATCCATCTGGACGGCGAACTGAGCCACGTCGTGGCTTGGTATCTGTAGAGAGGTGCGGAACATGCAGAAACTGGTCGTCATCGGCGCCGGCATGGCCTCGGGCCGTCTGCTGGAGCAGCTGTTCGAAGCGGACCCCGGCGCCTACGAGGTCACGCTGTTCAACGCGGAACCGCGCGGCAACTACAACCGCATCATGCTGTCGCCCGTGCTGTCGGGCGAGAAAAGCTATGCCGAGATCGTCACCCATGACGACGATTGGTACGCGGGCAACAAGGTGACCTGCCGCTTCGGCGAGCGCGTCGTCTCGGTCGACCGCGACCGCAAGGTCGTCGTCGGCGAGAAGGGCGAAGTGCCCTACGACAAGCTGGTCTTCGGCACCGGGTCGTCGGCCTTCATCATCCCCTGCCCCGGCCACGACCTGCCCGGTGTGGTGGCGTTCCGCGATCTCGAGGACACCACCGCGATGACCGAGGCCTCCGGCACCCCCGGTGGCCGCGCGGTGGTGATCGGCGGCGGCCTTCTGGGGCTGGAAGCCGCCGCTGCCCTGCGGATGCGCGGCATGGACGTGACGGTGCTGCACCTGTCCGGCCACCTGATGGAACGGCAACTGGACGAGGCGGCGGGCTATCTGCTGCAAAAGGATCTGGAAAAGCGCGGCATCACCGTGCTGACCAAAGCGTCCACCAAAGAGATCCAAGGCGACGGCAAGGTCGAACGCGTGCTGCTGGAAGACGGCACCGTCCTTCCGGCCGACATCGTGGTGATGGCCGTGGGCATCCGCCCGCAGGTCCAGCTTGCGAAGGACAGCGGGCTGGACATGGGCCGCGCGATCAAGGTGGACGCGCAGATGCGCACCAGCGATCCTTCGGTCTTCGCCGTCGGTGAATGCGTCGAGTTCGAGGGCAACCTGTTCGGCCTTGTCGCCCCCCTGTACGATCAGGCGAAGGTGCTGGCGAAGACGCTGCTGGACGAAGAAGACACCTTCCGCGTCAAGCAGCTGTCGACCAAGCTGAAGGTCACCGGCTGCGACCTGTTCAGCGCGGGCGACTTCGCTGACGGCGAGGGCCGCGAGGACATCGTGTTCCGCGACCCGGCGCGCGGGGTCTACAAGCGGCTGGTGCTGGAAGGCGACAAGCTGATCGGCGCCGTGTTCTACGGCGATACCGCCGACAGCAACTGGTTCTTCGGACTGATCCGCGACGCCGAGGACGTGTCCGAAATGCGCGACACGCCGATCTTCGGGCCGTCCTTTCAGGGAGGCGCCACCGCGGACCCTCTCTCAGCCGTTGCAGCCTTGCCGCCTGAGGCGGAGATCTGCGGCTGCAACGGCGTGTGCAAAGGCGACATCGTGGCCGCGATCGAAGGCGGCGCAACCGACCTTGGCGCGATCAAGGCCACGACCAAGGCCAGCGCGTCCTGCGGGACCTGCACGGGTCTTGTGGAACAGGTGCTGTCGGTCACGCTGGGCGATGCCTTCGTGGTCCCGACGGTGCAGCCGATCTGTTCGTGCTGCGACCTGACCCACGAAGACGTGCGGCGGCTGATCAAGTCGAAGGAACTGAAATCGCAAGCAGCCGTCTGGCAGGAACTGGGGTGGAAGACCGTCAACGGCTGCCACGTCTGCCGCCCTGCGGTGAACTTCTACCTGCTGGCCGACTGGCCGCTGGACTATCAGGACGACCCGCAGTCGCGCTTCGTGAACGAACGCAACCACGCCAACATCCAGAAGGACGGCACCTATAGCGTGATGCCCCGGATGTGGGGCGGGATGACCGACGCGAACGAGCTGCGCGCCATCGCCGACGCCGCCGACAAGTACGGCGCTGCGGTCAAGGTGACGGGCGGCCAGCGGATCGACCTGCTGGGCGTGAAGAAAGAGGACCTTCCGGCGATCTGGGAGGACCTGAACGACGCGGGCATGGTGTCGGGCCATGCCTATTCGAAGGGTCTTCGGACGGTGAAGACCTGTGTGGGCAGTGACTGGTGCCGGTTCGGCACCCAGGATTCCACGGGTCTCGGGATAAAGCTCGAAAAGAGGCTCTGGGGCTCGTGGACGCCGCACAAGGTCAAGCTGGCCGTGTCGGGCTGTCCGCGCAACTGCGCCGAGGCGACGTGCAAGGACGTGGGCATCATCTGCGTCGACAGCGGGTACCAGATCGGCGTCGGCGGCGCGGCGGGGATGGACGTGAAAGAGACCGAGCGTCTGGTGGACGTCCGCACCGAGGAAGAGGCGATCGACTATACCGTCGCTTTCATCCAGCTGTACCGCGAGAACGCCAAGTACCTCGACCGGCCCTACAAGTGGCTGAAAAAGGTCGGGCTGGACTGGGTGAAGGAACAGGTCTCGGACGCCGCCACGCGCGCGGCGCTGGTCGAGCGGTTCGACGTCTCGCAGTCGGTCTATCAGAAGGACCCGTGGGCCGACCACGTCGCCACCCGGCGCAAGCTGTACGCGCCGATGGCGGATCTGACGCTGGAGGCGGCGGAATGACGTTCGTGAACATCGTGCAAAAGGACCCCGTGACATGAGTTGGATCGACATCGGCGCTCTCGACGACATTCCCGTGCGCGGGGCGCGCGTGCTGAAGACGCAGCTGGGCTGCATCGGCCTGTTCCGCACCGGCGACGACCGGGTGTTCGCCGCGACCAACGCCTGCCCGCACAAGGGCGGACCGCTGTCCGAGGGGATCGTCCACGGGCAGAAGGTCACATGTCCGCTGCACAACGCGGTGTTCGACCTTGAGACCGGCGAAGGAACGGATGGCTACGTGATCGAGACCTACCCGGTGAAGGTGGACGGCGGGCGCGTGCTGGTCGATGGCGAAACGCTGAGCCGGCGGAGCGCGGCGTGAGCTCGGTCGAGCCCCCCTCCCCAACCCTCCCCCCGCAAGGGGCAGGGAGTGCGGATGGCTCTGGGGGGGTAACCCCCTCCCCAGCCCTCCGCCTGCAAGGGGGAGGGAGTTCCCCGGCCGCGACCCTTGGCACGAACGGCGCC
>NZVC01000022.1 GCA_002701395.1 Maritimibacter sp.
CGGCGGCGGCGGTGCCGTTCAGCGCGATCTCGGCCACTGTGTCCCCCACGCCCAGCGTCGCGAGCGTGCCGTTGCGCACCGCTTCCATCCCGTCGCGGGTCAGCCCAAGCCGGGTGCCGTCGGACGTGACCTGCGCCTCGACCGAGTAGACGGTGTCGTCGATGTCCAGCGACACCGCGTCCGTCGCGACGCCGGACACAGAGGCCCAGACCGTCCACGACTCGTCTTGCAGGATCATCCGCACTTCGGTGCCGTCGACCTCGCGCCGGGCCTCGCAGTGGTCGAAGGTGTCGCCGTCGGACAGCGCGACGATCTCCCATGTTCCGGCCATGTCGAACCTGTCCTGCGCGGCGGCGGGACCTGCGGCAAGAAGGGGCAGGGCGATTGCACCCGGAACAAGGCGGCAAAGGGTCTTCATCCAACGGTCCCCTGGCTGGTGGCGGCGCGTGGCCGGGTCAGGCCGGCGTCTTGGCCCACTTGTAATGATGATGTTCGAACGTGATGTGCTGGTCGGCGCCCATGACGCCCTCGACTGCGTGGCGATACAGCGAGCGCCAGTAGGGTTGGATCGTCACGCCTTCGGACTGGATCAGCTCTTCGCATTTCGCCGCGACCTCGGCCCGCGTTTCGGCATCCGCCAGCGACAGCGCCTGCGCCAGCAGGCCGTCGAACTCGGGGTTCGACCACCCGAATTCGTTCCAAGCCTCGCCCGAGCGATAGGCCAGCGCCCAGATCTGAACGGCAAGCGGGCGGTGGTTCCAGCTGGTCGACGAGAACGGGAAGGTGCTCCACTCGTCCCAATAGGTCGACCCCGGCAGGATCGTGCGCCGCACCGTCAGCCCGGCGTCGCGCATCTGTGCGGCGACCGCGTCCGAGGTGTTGCGCAGCCAGTCGTCGTCAAGCGAGATCAGCTCGAACTCGAAATCGGCCATCTCGGCCTCTTCCAACAGGGCGACGGCGGCGGTGGGGTCGAACACGGGATCGCCGATGTCGGCATAGTCGGGGTGGATCGGCCCGGCGTGGTGGTTCTGCGCGACGACACCACGGTTGCCATAGCCAAGCTCCAGCAGGATGCCGTTGTCGACCGCCATCGCAAGCGCACGCCGCACGCGAGTGTCGGCATAGGGCTTCCGGTCCCCCACCTCGGCCTGTTGGTTGGGGCGGATCACCGTGGTCGCCATCGTCAGCACCTCGGACTTCACGAAGCCCATGCCGTCCATCACGTCGATGAACTCGCCCACGGATTCGTGCAGCATATCGACCTCTCCGCCGGCCAGCGCCGCCAGCCACGCGGCGGGGTCTGTGCCGAAGTCGAGGTATTCGATCCCGTCAAGGTACGGGCCGCCGTAGACCTCGGTTCCCCACCATGTGTGATCCAGCGCGCGGCTTAGGACGCATCGCGCGCCCGGCTCGTGTTCGGTGATCATGTAGGGGCCGGTGCCAACGGCGTTGATCACGTCCTCTGGATCGAAGGTTTCGTGAACCATTGCAGCGGGATAGTCGGCGAAGTTCGCAATCAGCGAGATGTCGGAAGCGGTCAGGTGCAGCGCCAGCGTCGTGTCGTCGACGACCTCGATCGCTCCGTCGAGCGCCATGCCCGTGTCGTCGTCGATCAGCGCCGCCATACGCCCGGCCATCGAATTGTCCGCGACGTCGCGCTCGCACCAGCGGCGGATGTTGCGGGCCACGTCCTCGGCGGTGAACGGGTCGCCATTGGTCCATGTCACGCCGGGACGGATCTTCAGCGTGTACTCGGTCGCGTCGTCGTTGGAGTCCCAGCTGTCCAGCAGCATCCCCCGGATCGAGCCGTCGTTGTTGTACTCGACAAGGTATTCCAGCGTGCCGCGACACAGGTTGGCGATCTCGGGCCAGTCCCAGACGCGGGTGTCCTTCAGCGCGCGCACCGACATCTGCACCCGCAGCGTGCCNCCNTNCGGCATGTCCTGCTGTGCAAGGGCAGGCTGCGCGGCGCCGATCAGCCCATAGGCCGCAGCGGCCCCGACGCCCAGCGACGTGGCGCGGGTCAGGAACTCGCGCCGGTCCATCAGGCCGGCCCGGTGTTCCGTCGCGTACATTCGGGCCGCGGGGTGGATCGGCCCCCTGTCGCTGCGCAGCGTCATCGTTTTCTCCCTGCAGACACGTCTTCTTGCCGAACGCACCGCCGAGCCGCTGCAGCACCTGTCGCAGGCGCGGGATGCGCGGGCCGTGGGGCGGATGCCTCCGTGCTTGGATGATTGCGGTTTCGACCGGGCCGAAACGGGTTTCACCCAAAGGAAAGGCGAGGCTTTGCCGCGATGCAAGCCAAATTACAGTGACTTGCCCGTTGACAGGACGGGGGCCCAAACGCGAAGGGACCGCCCGGCAGGTGCGCGGGCGGTCCCTTGTGTCTTTCCTGCGCGCCGATCCGCGCGGCCGGCCTTTAGCTCAGCTTGCGGAAGGTGGTCGGCGTCACGCCGGTCTGTTTCTGGAACGCACGGGTGAAATAGGCGGCCGAGTTGAAACCCAGCTCGTCCGCGATCTCTTTCACCGGGCGGCGCGTTTCGGTCAGCAGGCGACGCGCCTCGAAGTGGATGCGGTCTGCCAGCAGCGCCGAGGCCGACCGGCCGCTGGCGATCTTGCAGCACCGCGTCAGGTGCGTCGGCGTCACGCCCAACTGCGCGGCGAAATAGTTGATCGTCTGGCCGTGCTTGAAGTCACGCTCGACCATCGCCGAATAGGCGGCGGCCAGCCTGCGGGCGGCGTCGGGATGCAGGTCCTGACGGTCGCCGCCATCGACTTCGCGGTCCAGCCAGACCGACAGCAGACCCGCATGGGCCAGCATCGCACGGTCTTTGCCGGGGCGGTCCGACTTCAGCTCGTTCTGGATGTTCTCGATCATGTTCGAGAGTTCGGCCTGCTGCTGCACGTCGCGGAACCGCAGGTGCAGCGGCTCTTCGGGCAGGTTCAGCGACCGGTCAGGCGGCAGGTAGACGGCGGTGCCGAAGACCTGTCCGGTCATCTCGTAGCCGTGCATCGTGTTGGCCGGCAGGAACACCGCGTGGTGCGGGCCGAAGCCGTGCGTCACGCCAGCGACGGTGATGCGTCCCTGACCGCGGGTGAACCACAGCAGCAAAGGCTGCGCGTAAGATCGCATCGCTTCGGTTCGCCAGCGCGTCTCGGGCGTGACACGCGGCAGGTTTTCGATACGGAACCGGCGCGTCTTGTGCGCCATGTTGATGTCGGGGCGGGTTTCGCTGAAAATCCTCATGGAATTCGATAATCGTCACTGTCCCAGGTGTCACAGTGCACTGTCCCACGAGAATGCCCGGACCGACGGCAGAATCAGTCCGATGAAATGGCAGTCAGGGCAGCACGACTGTCGTCCATTGACTCATCTTGGACCGAAACCACGTCCGTTGTCTCTTGGCGAATTGTCTTGTTGCGATTTTTCCGTCGGCAACTGCGGCTTTCAAGCACCGGTCGCCTTTCAGATAACCGATTAATTCGGGTGCGCCGATGGCCTTTGCGGACGGCCACGTTAGGCGAAACCCCGCGTCGAGGTTGGCGCGGGCCTCGTCCAGCGCGCCGTCGGCAATCATGGCATCAAAGCGGCGGTCGATGCGTTCGCCCAGCCAATCCCGGTCGGCATCCAGCAAGACGGGCTGTGCATTCGCCAGCGGCAGCAGCGGCGGTGGCGTGTCGTCCTGCCACGCGGCAATGCCCCGTCCGGTGGTGGTCAGCACCTCCCACGCGCGCTGCACGCGCATCGGGTTGCGGGTGTCGATCCGCGCGGCCGAGGCTTCATCCAGATCCGCCAGCAGCGCCGGCAAGCCTTCGTCGCGCAGGATCGACGTCGCGCGGTCGCGGATCTCTGGCGGGGTCGGGGGGATGGATGCCAGCCCCGAGGTCAGCGCGGTGAAGTATAACCCCGTGCCGCCCACGATGACCGGACGCGCGTCGCCGTTCAGGATCGGTTGCAGGTCGCGCAGCCAGTGGCCGACCGAGTATTCGGCATCGCCCGCGACATGGCCGTACAGCAGATGCGGCGCGACCGATTCCTCGTCCGGACCGGGCCGCGCCGTCAGGACGCGCCAGTTCGCAAAGACCTGAAGCGCATCGGCATTCACGATCACGCCGCCGTGGCGGCTGACCACCTCTAGCGCCAGTGCGGACTTGCCGCTGGCGGTCGGGCCCGCGATGAGAACGGGGCGCTCGGCGTCGAGCGAGCTTAGCCAGCCGTCGCGCATAGGGTCGGTTCCGGATTGAACATGGGGGCCTTTTCCGACATTTTGCCGGCGGAGTTAAGGGGCGACCAGGGGCGATGCCATGACCGAAGCCGCAGCGATGACGCCGGGCACCAAGTATAACCGTGTTTTGTTGAAGATTTCCGGCGAGGCGCTGATGGGCGACCAAGGCTACGGCCTGCACCCACCGACCGTCGAGCGGATCGCGAAAGAAGTGAAATCGGTCCACGACCTTGGCGTCGAGATCTGCATGGTGATCGGCGGCGGCAACATTTTCCGCGGGCTTGCGGGCTCGGCGCAGGGGATGGAACGGACCACCGCCGACTATATGGGCATGCTGGCCACCGTGATGAACGCGCTTGCAATGCAGTCCGCGCTGGAAGGCCACGGCGTCTTCACCCGTGTGATCAGCGCGATCCGCATGGACGAGGTCGCCGAACCCTACATCCGCCGCCGCGCGGTGCGTCACCTTGAAAAGAAACGTGTCTGCATCTTCGCCGCCGGTACCGGCAACCCGTATTTCACCACCGACACCGCCGCCACGCTGCGCGCCAACGAGATGGCCTGCGAGGCGATCTTCAAGGGCACCAAGGTCGACGGCGTGTATGACAGCGACCCCAAGAAGAACCCGGACGCGAAACGGTACGAGAAGGTGACCTACGACGAGGTGCTGCAAAAGCATCTTGGCGTGATGGATGCCTCGGCCATCGCTTTGGCGCGCGACAACTCGCTTCCGATCATCGTGTTCTCGCTGGACGAACCGGGCGGGTTCCGCGGCATCCTTGCGGGGCAGGGAACCTACACGACGGTGCACGGCTAGTTCACGTCGCGTCCGCGCGGCCCGCATCCGGCGCCGCGCGGCAAACGCCCTTGCCGTGCCGCCCGGTCGGCGGAGTGGCGCAAATCACTGGGATGAAAGCTATACATCCGGCCGTCGATGGCCTAGAACCCGGCAACACAAAGACAGACTTAACGGAACCCGCAGCATGTCCGAAGAAACCACGATCGACATCGACGACCTGAACCGCCGCATGGACGGCGCGATGACCTCGCTGCGGCAGGAATTCGCCTCGCTTCGGACCGGGCGCGCCTCGGCCTCGATGGTCGAGCCGATCACGGTCGACGCCTACGGCGCCCAGACCCCGATCAACCAGGTGGGGACGGTGAACGTGCCCGAACCGCGGATGGTCACCATCAACGTCTGGGACAAGGGCCTTGTAAACAAGGTGGAAAAGGCGATCCGCGAAAGCGGGCTGGGCATCAACCCGCAGATGAACGGCACGATCATCATGCTGCCGATCCCCGAGCTGAACGAGGAACGCCGCCGCGAGCTGACCAAGGTCGCCGGCCAGTACGCCGAGAACGCCCGTGTCGCGATCCGCAACGTGCGCCGCGACGGCATGGAGCAGCTCAAGAAGGGCAAAAACGAAGGCATGTCCGAGGACGAGCAAAAGCTCTGGCATGACGAGATCCAGGAATTGACCGACCGCCACATCAAGGCCGTCGACACCGCGCTTGAGACCAAGCAGGAAGAGATCATGCAGGTGTGACACCGTCACCCTGCACCCGGTCGGGCGCCTTTTGGGTGGCCTGCTCCGGACGCGGCCGTTTAGGGTCGTGAGGTACAATGAATTTGACCCCACCGACTTGAAGTGGCGAGGCTAGGAGCGAAAGTTATGGCGGAAGTGCGAAAGACAGGCGCCGAGCATGTCGCGCTTATCATGGATGGCAACGGACGCTGGGCGCAGGCGCGCGGCAAGCCCCGGCTGTACGGCCACCATGCCGGCGCAAAGCGGGTCAAGGAAATCGTCCGTGCCTGTCCCGACATCGGCGTCAAGTATCTGACGATTTTCGCGTTCTCGACCGAGAACTGGAAACGCACCCAGTCCGAGGTGGCCGGGCTGATGAGCCTGTTCCGCCGCTATATCCAGCGCGAGGCCCGCGATCTGCTGGCCGAGGGCGTGCGGGTCCGTTTCATCGGCGACCGGCTGCGTCTGGACCGCAAGCTGCAAAAGCTGATGGACGAGCTGGAGCTTCTGACCTCGGGAAACGACAAGGTTCACCTGACCATCGCGCTGAACTACGGTGGCCGCGACGAGGTGGCCCGCGCCACCAAGCGCCTTGCGCAAGACGTGGCCGATGGCCGTCTTGATCCTGCGAAGGTGGATGAGGAAACCCTGCCTAAGTATCTAGATACATGCGTTCTTCCGGACCCGGACCTGGTGATCCGCACCAGCGGCGAGGCACGGATTTCGAACTTCCTGCTGTGGCAGTCGGCTTATGCCGAGTATGAATTCATCGACACCCTGTGGCCCGACTTCAGCCCCGAGATCTTCGGTGGAATCGTCAAGAACTTCGCGGGCCGCGAACGCCGGTATGGTGCCGTCCTGACATGAAGTGGCGTGGGCGCAGCTGGGAAGACCTGCGCCCCAGGGTCATTACCAGTGCGGTTCTGACTACGGTGGGGGTGGTCGTCGTCTACGCCGGCGGAACGCTGTTCGCGCTTGCCGCCGCGGTCGCCGTGGCGGTGATGCTGTGGGAACTGTCGACGATGCTGGCCCCGTCGAAAGGGTCCGAGGCGTTGCAAATCGCGCTGCTGGGCGCCGCCGCGCTGCTTCTGGCGCGGTTCCTTCCGCCGATCTTCACCCTGCCGCTGCTTGCCGCGCCCGCCATCGTCGGGGCGAGCCTGCTGAAAAAGCACATCGCGATCTTTCTGGGATTCGGCTTCGCCACGCTGGTGTTCGGACACGGCATGGTCTGGGCGCGTGAGGTGCACGGGCTGGTGTGGCTGCTGTGGCTGATCTTCACCATCGTCGCGACCGACGTGGCGGGCTACTTCGGTGGCCGCTCGTTGGGCGGGCCCAAGTTCTGGCCTGCCGTCAGCCCCAAGAAAACATGGTCCGGCGTGGTGTGCGGCTGGATCGCGGCGGCGCTGGTGTCGCTGATCTTCCTGCGCATCACCGACGCGGGCCGCGACCTGATCTGGATCTCGGTCCTGCTGAGCTTCGCGTCGCAGCTTGGCGACATCGCGGAAAGCGCGGTGAAGCGGAAGATGAACGTGAAGGACAGCTCGAACCTGCTGCCCGGCCACGGTGGCCTGCTGGACCGGTTCGACGGGCTGATGGGCGGCGCGCTGTTCATGCTGCTGGTCGCGCAAATCGTGGACGTACCTGACCTTATCCTGTGACATGACCCGCCGCGTATCGATCTTCGGGGCCACTGGGTCCATCGGACAAAACACCATAGACCTGATCGACCGCGACCCGGACGGGTTCGAGGTCGTGGCGCTGACCGGCGGCGGCAATATTGCCCAGCTGGCAGCCGACGCGCGGCGCCTGAACGCACAAGTCGCGGTGACCGCGCACGAGGACCGGCTGCCCGAACTGCGCGACGCGCTCGCGGGCTCTGGCGTCGAGGCGGCGGCGGGCGAGGGGGCGCTGATCGAAGCCGCCGAACGCCCGGCCGACTGGGTCATGTCCGCCATCGTGGGGGCCGCCGGGCTGCCGCCGGGGCTGACCGCGTTGAAGCACGGCACCACGCTGGCGCTGGCGAACAAGGAAAGCCTTGTCACCGCCGGGCCGCTCTTGATGCGCACCGCGGCCAAGCATGGCGCGACCATCCTGCCGGTCGACAGCGAGCATTCGGGCGTGTTTCAGGCGCTGGTGGGCGAGAACATCGCAGACGTCGAGCGNATCGTGATCACCGCCTCGGGCGGCGCGTTCCGCGACTGGCCGCTGGACAAGCTGGCAGATGCGACGCCGGAACAGGCGGCGACGCATCCCAACTGGGACATGGGGCAGCGGATCACCATCGACAGCGCGACGATGTTCAACAAGGCGCTGGAACTGATCGAGACCAAGGAATTCTTCGAGGTCCTGCCGTCGCAGATCGAGGTGGTGGTGCATCCCGAAAGCCTGATCCACGCGCTGGTGGGCTTTCGCGACGGCGCGCTGATGGCGCATCTTGGCCCGCCGGATATGCGTCACGCCATTGGATATGCGCTGCACTGGCCCGCGCGGGGCGACGTTCCCGTCGAACGGCTGGACCTTGCCCGCATCGCGCAGCTGACCTTCCGCCCGCCGTCCGAGGCGCGCTGGCCCGCGTTGCGGCTTGCGCGCGAGGTGATGGAAACCGGCGGCTTGGCGGGCGCGGCGTTCAACGCGGCGAAAGAAAAAGCCCTCGATGCCTTTATCGAAAAACGGATTCGATTTACTGCAATGGCAGAGATAGTCGATACGGTTTTGACACGATTGTCATCCGATCCGGGCCTTAGTTCGGCCCAAATCGATCTTGATAACGTCCGGCAAATGGATCAACTGGCCCGGGTTCGGGCCGCAGAGGCGATCCGCGAAAACACATAAGAGGCAGCAGTTTGGAATTGACGGATCTCATCCCGACCTTCGGTAACACGCTTTACACGGTCGGCGCCTTCGTCATCGCGCTGTCCGTGATCGTCGCCGTCCACGAATACGGTCATTACATCGTCGGACGCTGGTGCGGCATCAAGGCAGAGGTTTTCTCGCTGGGCTTTGGGCCTGTGCTGTTCAAGCGGACGGACCGGCGCGGCACGCAATGGCAGATCGCGGCGCTTCCGTTCGGGGGCTATGTGAAGTTCCTTGGCGACGCGAATGCGGCCAGCGACAAGGCCAGCGACGTGATGGACACGCTGGACGACGCGGAACGGCGGCACACGATGCACGGCGCGCCGCTGTGGGCGCGGATGCTGACCGTCGCCGCCGGCCCGGTGTTCAACTTTATCCTGTCGATTTTGGTGTTTGCAGGCGTGATCCTGTCCACCGGCGTCGCCAGCGACCCGCTGACCGTCGGTCAGATCCGCGACGTGCCCGCGCTGCAGGACCACCTGCGCCCGGGCGACGAGATCCTTGCGATCGAGGGGCAGGAAACCCCCGACGTCGCCGATTTCCGCGACTACATCGAAGGCCTGCCCGTGGCCGAGACGCTGGATTACACCCTGCGCCGCGACGGGGAAGAGGTGCAGACGACCGGCCCCTATCCGTACCCGGCGCTGGTCTCTGGCCTGACCGCCGGATCGGCTGCGATGGAGGCGGGGCTGGAAAGCGGCGACGTGATCACCGCGATCAACGGCACGCCCATCGTCAGCTTCGAGGAATTGCGCGTTGCCGTCGGCGAGTCGGATGGCTCGGAGTTGACCTTCTCGATCTGGCGCGACGGAGAGACCTTCGATGTCGGCCTGACACCGCGCCGGATGGATCTTCCGCTGGAAGACGGCGGGTTCGAGACCCGCTGGCTGATCGGCATCACCGGCGGCATGGTGTTCGAACCGATGACCGAAACGCCCGGCCTGCTGGATGCGGCGGAATACGGGGTTAGCCAGACGATCTTCATCGTACGCTCGTCGCTGTCGGGCCTGTGGCACATGGCCAAAGGCGCGATCTCGTCGTGCAACCTGCGCGGCCCGATCGGCATCGCCCAGACCAGCGGCGCGGCGGCCAGTCAGGGCCTTGAAAGCTTCATCTGGTTCATCGCGGTCCTGTCGACGGCGGTCGGCCTGCTGAACCTGTTCCCGATCCCGGTGCTCGACGGCGGACATCTGGTGTTCCACGCCTACGAGGCGATCACCGGCAAGCCGCCCAGCGACACCGCGCTGCGGATCTTGATGACCGTGGGCCTTGGATTGCTGCTGACCCTGATGGTCTTCGCGTTGTCCAACGACCTGTTCTGCCCGTAAAGCGGGGGCGGGAGGGGCCGATTCGCGGCCCTTCCAATTCGATCGCAGAGTCGTGAAAGCGGCGTCTCGGCGCCGCATTTCCGCCCTAAACGCTGCCTAGTTTTGTCCCTGAAAGCAAAACGCTATCTCGGAGGCAGACATGCATACCCTTCAGTCCGGCTACCGCGGCCTTTCGCTGCTGGCCAACCTGAACTGGGACCGGATCCTATTCGCAGGCGGTGCCGCCGGCGCTTTGTACGCGGCGGCCTTCATCATCTCGCTTTGATAACCGGCAGATAGCGCACAAGGGTCGGCCCCGGGCGCTATTTTATCCACAATATCTGGTAGTTTGCGCACCCATCGATAAGCATCGGTGGGTGCTTTTACGTTTTTGACTCGGCCCCTCTTTCGCGATAGCACACTGAAAACAACTAATTCGGTGGGATAGGTACTGATGAAGCGGGCACACCTCGCCACGCGGCGCAACGGCCAGATCGCCAACGGCGGTATCCTCCGAGCTTTCGCTGCCATTCTTCTCGCTTTTACTGTGATTTTTGCCGTTTCGGTGGACGAGGCTTCGGCCCAGTCCTATCGCTTTGGCCGGATCGACGTGGAAGGCAACACGCGTATCGAGACTGGAACGATCCTGTCCTACGCGGGAATCAACCCCGGCGACTCTGTCAGCGCGGGACAGTTGAATACGGCGTACCAGAACATTCTGGGCTCGGGGCTTTTCGAATCCGTGGCGGTCGAGCCACGCGGCGGAACCCTCGTGATCTCGGTGCAGGAATACCCGACGATCAACCGCATCAGCATCGAGGGCAACCAGCGCCTGAAGGACGAGATCCTTGTGCCGCTGATCCAGTCGCAGCCGCGCCGGGTGTATTCGCCCAACGTGGCCGCTGCTGACGCGCAGGTCATCGTCGATGCGTACCAGGAAGCGGGGCGCCTTGCCGCGACCGTGAACCCGGTGATCATCAAGCGGTCCAACAACCGCGTCGACCTTGTGTTCGAGGTCAACGAAGGCCGCGTGATCGAGGTGGAGCGCATCAGCTTCGTCGGCAACCGCGACTTCTCGGACCGTCGTCTGCGTCGCGTGCTCGATTCCAAGCAGGCGGGCCTGTTCCGCACGCTGGTGCAGCGTGACACCTTCATCGGCGACCGCATTCAGTTCGACCGTCAGGTGCTGACCGATTTCTACCGGTCGCGCGGTTACGTCGATTTCCAGATCATGTCCGTGGCGTCGGAATTCTCGCGCGAGCGGAATGCGTTCTTCGTGACCTTCACGGTGCAAGAAGGGCAGAAATTCTCGTACGGGAACATCTCGGCCTCGTCCGACCTGCCCGAGATCGACGTGGCGGCCTATCAGTCGGCGATCCGTCTGCGGCCCGGCCAGACCTACAGCCCGGTGGACATCGACAACACCATCGCGCGTCTGGAACGGCTGGCTGTCCAGCAGGACCTTGATTTCATCCGCGTCGATCCCCGCGTGACGCGGGACGACCGCAACCTGCTGCTGAACATCGACTTCGCGCTGGTGCGCGGTCCGCGCATCTTCGTCGAGCGGATCGACATCGAAGGCAACGCGACCACGCTTGACCGCGTGATCCGGCGCCAGTTCACCGCCGTCGAAGGCGATCCGTTCAACCCGCGTGAAATCCGCGAGGCGGCCTCGCGGATCGAGGCGCTTGGCTACTTCTCGTCCGCCAACGTGACGCCGCGCGCCGGGTCCAGCCCGGATCAGGTGATCGTCGACGTGGACGTCGAGGAACAGCCGACCGGCTCGCTTGGCTTCGGTGCCACCTATTCGACGTCCAGCGGCTTTGGCCTGACGTTCAACTTCTCGGAACGCAACTTCCTTGGACGTGGCCAGACGCTTGGCTTCGACGTGGCGGCGGGCGCCGGGACGGGGACCTATGGTTTCAGCTTCCGCGAACCCGCGTTCTTGGGCCGCAATGTCGCGTATTTCTTCAACATCAGCTATTCGACGACGGACTCGGCGAACGACACCAGCTATTCGACCACGGTTGGCAACATCACCACCGGGTTCGAATTCCCGCTGAACGAGTTCGCGCGGATGGGCGTCAACACCTTCGGCCGCTACACCGACCTGTACAGCGTGCCGACGGACTCGTCCGACATCCTGCAGCGTGAAGCCACGCGCGGGGCCGAGTGGACGATGGGCCTTGGCTATGACCTGACGTACCGCACGCTGCGGACCGGGCTTGACCCCGACTCGGGCGTTCTTCTGCGCTGGAGCCAGGACTTCGCCGGGATCGCGGGGGACGTGTCCTACGTGAAGTCGGAACTGCTGGCCGTGGCCGAGACCAAGGTACTGAACGGCGAAGTGACCCTGCGGGCGATCGTCGAGGGCGGTGCCCTGAACTCGCTTGACGGGTCGTCCGACAGCCGGATCGTCGACCGCTTCAGCCTGAACGGCAAGATGCGCGGCTTCGAGTACTACGGCCTTGGCCCGCGTGACAACGCGGCGGGCAACGAGGACGCGCTTGGCGGCAACTACTTTGCCGTCGCGAAGTTCGAGGCCGAGTTCCCGCTGGGTCTGCCGGAAGAGTACGGCATCCACGGCGGCGTGTTCGTCGACGTCGGGTCTGTCTGGGGCCTTGACGACGTGAACGGCACCGGGCTTGTCGACGATGCGTTCAGCCTGCGTTCGGTGGCCGGTGTGTCGCTGTTCTGGGACACGCCGCTTGGGCCGCTGCGGTTCAACTACTCCAAAGCGATCAAGAAAGAAGACTACGACCTCGAGCGCGAGTTCGAACTGACGATCTCGACCCGGTTCTGACGTCATGGCGCGGTTCCATCGCGCCGGGCGTCTGTACCGGCTTCTTGCGGGTCTTCTGATGATAATCCTTGTCGCCGCCGGTGCTCCGGCGGCGGCGCAGGACAACCAGCCGCCACTGGTCGGCTTTCCCATCCTCACCCTCGATCAGGAACGCCTGTACGGCGAGTCGCGCGCCGCCGCCCGCATCATCGACGAGATCGAGACGCGGGCGTCCGAACTGGCGGCCGAGAACCGGCAGATCGAGGCCGAACTGTCGGCCGAGGAACTGGAACTGACCGAACGGCGCGAGACGATGCCACCTGACGAGTTCCGCCCGCTTGCGGATGCGTTCGACGAAAAGGTTCAGCGGATCCGGGCCGAACAGGACGGCAAGGAACGCGATCTTCAGACGATGCGCGACGAGGAACGGCAGCTGTTCCTGCGCCGGATCACCCCGATCCTTGCCGAACTGGCCCGCGAACGCGGTGCGTTGATGATCCTCGACCGCCGCACGGTGCTGTTGTCGGCAGAGACGGTCGACATCACCGAGGACGCCATCACCCGCATCGACGACGTGCTGCTGGACGCGGACGGCAACCTGACCGAACCGCTGCCCGCCCCGCCGGTGGAACGCCCGGCCGACCTGCTTAGCCCGCCCGATCCCGCGCCAACGGCCCCGGACGCGGCGGAAACGCCCGGCGATGCCGGTCCGGCGGACGCGGACTGATCCCGCGCGCGCAATCTTGTTTAACCCCGGGTTGCTTGATAGAGCACGCAGGCCTTGGGAACTGAAGAAGGACGGCGTCCATGACCGATGCCCTTAAGACTGCCGACACGGATATGATCCAGCGGATCCTGCCGCACCGTTACCCGTTCCTTCTGGTGGACCGGGTGGTCGACATTGACGGCACCAACTCGGCGACGGGCATCAAGAACGTCACCTTCAACGAGCCGCATTTTCAGGGCCATTTCCCCGGAACCCCGATCATGCCGGGCGTGACCATCATCGAAGCGATGGCCCAGACCGCCGGCATCATGATCGGCGTGGCGAACGACATCACCGATACGAACCTGCTGATCTACCTGATGAGCGTCGACAAGGCCAAGTTCCGCCGCAAGGTGGTCCCGGGTGATCAGCTGAAGCTGCACATCACCGGCCTGCGCACCGGCGGCAAGGTCCTGAAGTTCCATGGCGTCGCCGAGGTCGACGGGCAGAAAGCGGCCGAGGCCGAATTCGCCGCGATGGTCGACCTGACGCCCGGAGCCTGAGCCATGAGCATCGACGCCACCGCGCGCATCCATCCCAGCGCCATCATCGAAGACGGCGCCGTGATCGGGCCGGAGGTCGAGATCGGCGCCTTTTCGGTCATCGGGCCGAAGGTAAAGCTTCACGCCGGCGTCCGGGTCAAAAGCCACAACGTCATCACCGGCGACACCGAGATCGGCGAGAAGACCGAGGTCTTTCCGTTCTGTTCCATCGGGGACATCCCGCAGGATCTGAAGTTCGCCGGCGAGGACACGCGCCTTGTGATCGGCGCGCGCAACACCATCCGCGAGCACGTGACGATGAACCCCGGCACCGCGCATGGCGGCGGGCTGACCAGCGTCGGCGATGACTGCCTGTTCATGGCGGGCGTCCACGTCGCGCACGACGTGCGCATCGGCAGCCGGGTGATCGTGGTCAACCAGTCGGGCATCGCGGGCCACGCCACCATCGGCGACGACGTGATCATCGGCGGCATCTCGGGCGTGCACCAGTGGGTCCGCATCGGCAAGGGTGCGATCATCGGCGGTGTGACCAAGGTTGCCAAGGACGTGATCCCCTATGGCATGGTCGATGCCGAGGCCGGGGAACTGCGTGGCCTGAACCTTGTCGGCCTGCGCCGCAAGGGCGTGGACCGGGCCGAGATCGGTGCGCTTCGGGCCGCCTACAAGGATCTGGGCGAGGGCGAGGGCAGCTTCCAAGAGCGCGCCGCCAAGCTGATGGAAGAGACCGAAAGCGCCTATGTGCGCGAGGTCGCGGAGTTCATCCTTACCGACAGCGACCGGCACTTCCTGACCCCGAAGAAATGAGCCGTCTCGCGATCATCGCGGGCGGCGGGTCGCTGCCGCTGAAGATCGCGGCGGCCCATCCCGAGGCTTTGTTCGTCGCCATCAACGGCGCCGGGGTGACACCGCCCGACGGCGTCGAGACGGCGGACGCGACCTATGAGAAATTCGGCGACCTGTTCCGCAAGCTGCGCGCCGCCGGTGTCACCGATTTGGTGATGGCGGGCGGCGTGGCGCGGCCGGTGCTGAACCCGGCGCGCTTCGACACCAAGACGATGATGCTGGCGCCGCGCTTCCTGAAGGCTATGCAGGGCGGCGACGACCAGATCCTGCGCACCGTGGTTGCGGTGTTCGAAGAGGCGGGCTTTGCCGTGCGCGGCGCCTATGAGCTTCTGCCCGAGTTGACGACGCCTGCCGGACGGCTTGCCGGGAAGAAGCCATCGGCCAAGGACCTTGCCGACATCGACCGCGCCGTGGGCATCCTGACCGCGCTGGGGCCCGAGGATGTCGGGCAGGGCGCGGTGGTGGACGGCGGCCTGTGCCTTGGGATCGAGACGGTGCAGGGCACCGACGCGATGCTGGATTTCGTCGCCCGCACACCGCCCAAGCTGCGGCGGGGCGGCGGCGTTCTGGTGAAGGCGCCGAAGCCGGGGCAGGACCTGCGCGTCGACATGCCCGCCGTCGGCCCCGCCACGGTCGAGGCCGCCGCCGCTGCGGGCCTGTCGGGCATCGTGATCGCGGCGGGCCGCGTGCTGCTTCTGGATCGTGCTGTCGTGACCGAAGCCTGCGCCTCGCGCGGGGTGTTCCTGCTGGCGAAGGAGTTCTGATGCGCGTGTTCGTCCTTGCCGGAGAGCCCTCGGGCGACCGTCTTGGCGGCGCGCTGATGCAGGGCCTGAAACAGCTAGCGCCTGATGTGACTTTCGACGGCATCGGCGGACGGAACATGATCGCCGAGGGGCTGACGTCGCGCTTTCCGATGGACGAACTGTCGGTCATGGGCATCGCCGAGGTGCTGCCGAAGTACCGCCACCTGAAGCGCCGTCTGACCCAGACGGTCGACTGGGTGCTGGACACCAAGCCCGACGTGCTGCTGACCATCGACGCGCCCGATTTCTCGTTGCGCGTGGCGTCGCAGGTGAAAGAGCGCAGCGACATCCGCTGCGTCCACTACGTCGCACCCACGGTCTGGGCGTGGCGCGCGGGGCGGGCGGCGAAGATGGCGCGCTATCTCGACCAACTGCTGGCGCTGCTGCCGTTCGAGCCGCCGTATTTCGAGGACGTCGGACTGCGCTGCGATTTCGTCGGGCACCCGGTGGCCGCCGAACCCGTGGCGACGGATGCCGAGGTCGCGGCGTTCCGGGTCGAGGCCGGGCTGGGCGACGCGCGCACGCTGCTGGTTCTTCCCGGCTCTCGCCGGGGCGAGGTCGGACGCCTTGCGCCGGTGTTCGGCGAGGCGATGCGCCCGCTGGTGAAGCGTCACCCCGGCCTGCGGATAGTGGTGCCCGCCGCCGACCATGTCGCGGGCGACGTGCTGGAGGCGGTCAAAAGCTGGCCGGGCGATCCGGTGGTGCTGGACCCGCGCGGGATGCGCGGCGACCTTGCCACCGCCCGCAAGCGCGCCGCGTTCCGTGCCGCCGACCTTGCGCTGGCCGCCTCGGGCACGGTGTCGCTGGAACTGGCCGCCGCAGATACGCCGATGGTCGTGGCCTATGACATGAACTGGCTCACATGGCAGATCGCCAGCCGCATGGTGAAGCTGGACACGGTGACCTTGGTGAACCTCGTCGCGGGGACCCGCACGGTGCCCGAGTTCCTTGGCCCCGATTGCCGCCCGGCGCCGATTGCCGATGCGCTGGATCACCTGCTGTCGTCCCCGGACGCGCTGGCCGAGCAGCACGCTGCGATGGCGGCGTCGATGCAGGCGCTGGGGCGCGGGGCCGAGCCACCCGGCCTGCGGGCCGCACGCGCCGTTCTGGACGGGCTGGGCTGAGCCGCCGCGCTTGCCCGACGCGCGGCGCGGCATATCTGATGGCGCATGAACACCGCCGCTCTCGACAGACCCCGCTTCGCCCGTGACCGTTTCGACCCGTTGCCCGGATGGGACGGGCGTGGCGGAACCGACCGCAAGACCGGCGTCGAGATCGAGTTCGGCGGCCTGACCGAACGCGCGGCGGCGGAACTGGCACAGCAAGAGCTTGGCGGCAGACTGGAAGAACCCGCGCCGCAGTCCTTCGTGGTGAAGGGGTCGGACCTGGGCGATCTGGAAATCTACCTTGATACCGCGCTGCGCAAGAAGGTGTCCGGACAGTGGGCGCGGGCCGGGCTGGACGCAAGCCGCGCCGTGGTGCCGGTGGAACTGGTCACCGCGCCCCTGACGCAGGACCAGCTGCCGCGTCTTGAAACGCTGATGCAGGCGCTGCATCAAGCGGGCGCGATCGGCACGCGCGGCGGGATGCTGCTGGGCTTCGGCCTGCACCTGAACCCGGAACTGGCCGACGAGAGCGGCGCGGACCTGCCCGCCACCGGCACCGCCTATGCCTTCCTTGAGGAATGGTTCCGCCAGACCGACCCGCTGGACATGAGCCGCCGCGTGCTGCCGTTCACCGACCGCTATCGGCCCGCGCTGCTGGACGCGCTGGCCGAGGACGGGCCGCTGCCGGGCCTGTCCGGGTTCATGGAGATCTACCTTGACCACGTTCACAGCCGGAACCACGGGCTGGACCTCTACCCCGCGATCCGCTTTCTGGACGAGCCGCGCTTCGTGGCGCGGCATGGGTCCGATTCCAGCGTCTCGGCGCGGCCCACCTATCACTATCGCCTGCCGGACTGCCGGCTGGGCGACCCCGACTGGACCGTGGCCTATGAATGGAACCGCTGGGCGCTGGTCGAGCGGGTGGCGCGGATGCCCGATCTTCTGGATGCGTTGCGCGCGGACTGGCGCGGGCGGGGCTGGCTGCGCAACCGGGTGCGCGGCGGATGGGCCGACACGGTGGACGGCCACCTGCGCGACGCGGGGCTGATCGGGGGCGACGCATGAGCCGCCCGGTCATCGGCGTGACGACGTCGCAGCGGTCGGGCTGGCGGATCTTTCCGCTGGTGGCGCTGAACGTGTTTCTTGCGGGCGGGCGCGCGGTGCGCTGGGGCGTGCGGCAGGAACCGGACCTGGAGAAGGTCCACGGTATCGTCATCGGCGGCGGCGACGATATCTCGCCGGATTTCTACGGCGGCCGCTTGCAGGCTGCTGCCCGTCTCGATCCGGCACGGGACACGCTGGAACACGACCTGTGCTGTGCCGCGTTCGAGCGGAACATCCCCGTGCTGGGGATCTGCCGGGGCAGCCAGATGCTAAACGTCGCGCTGGGGGGCGATCTGCATCAGGACGCGTTTTCCGTCTACGAGACCTCGCGTCGCTACAAGACCATCCTGCCGCGCCGCCGCGTGACGGTGGTGCCGGGCACGCGGCTGGCGGGGATCGCGGGGAAGGCCACGATGCACGTCAACGCGCTGCATTCGCAATCGGTGGCGCGGCTGGGCCGCGGGCTGGAGATCGCGGCGCGGGACGAGGGCGGCATGATTCAGGCAATCGAGCGGGTGCGCGACCCCTTCGCGGTGGGGGTGCAGTGGCACCCCGAGCACCTGTTCTACCGCAAACGCCAGCGCGCGATTTTCCGGGCGCTGGTCCACGCCGCTGGCGCCTATCGCGAAACGCGTGGGCAGGTCGAGGCGGTGGACCGCGGTATGCCTGTCAGCGGGTGAACGGCCCTGTGGGCCGACAAGGAACTCAGCCCTTCGGGCTGATGCCTCCGGCGGGGATATTTGTGGACCAAAGAGGCGGTCAGCCGCGCTCCAGCCGTTCGATCAGGGCGGGGAGGTCGGCGACCGTGTCGATCATGTGGTCGGCGCCAGCGGCGCGCAGGACCTCTGCCGCGCCCGCGCGGTAGGCGTCCAGCTCGGCCTCGGTGCAGTGCGCCAGTTCGTCCGGGGTCTTGCCCACGAAGTTGCCCGACAGCGCAAGCCCCACGGTCACGCAGCCCGCCGCGCGGCCCTCGGCGATGCCGGGGGCGGTGTCGTCGACCTTGATCACCGCCTCGGGCGGGTAGACGCCGAGATCGACGAAGCATTTGTACATGCCCAGCGGACCGGGGCGGCCTTCGGACAGGTCGTCGGAACACACAAGGTTGTCGGGGCTGTAGCCCTGCGCCGCCGCGACCGGCAGGACGCGTTCCATGATCGAGCGGGTGTAGCCGGTGGTCGAGCCGATCTTCATGCCGCGCCCGCGCAGGAACGCGACCGTGTCCAGCGCGCCGGGGACAAGGTCGGCGTAGTCGGCGGCGACCTCTTCGTTCATCGGCACGAACACCTCGTAGACGCGATCGACGTCGGCATCGGTCGGGGCCGCGCCGTGTTTCGCTTCCCATGCGGCGGCGATCTCGGGCATGTCCATCATCGCGCGGATGTGGTCCCACTTGGCCGAGCCCATCGGCCCGCGCGCCTGATCGATGGTGACCGGGATGCCGAACTGTTCGAAGGCCTTCACGAACACGCCCATCGGCGCGAAGGATCCGAAATCGACCATCGTGCCCGCCCAGTCGAATACCACTGCCTTGAACATGCTCATGCCGCCTCTGCCTGCTTGTTGCGTTCTTCCAGTGCCGCCGCCGGCGGCGTCGCGTCGGTGACGCCCATGTCGGCCAGCGTCTCGGCCACGGCCTGCACCACGCGGGTCATCACGGCGGACTCCATCCGCCCGATGTGGCCCAGCCGGAAGCTGTCCACCTGCGTCAGCTTGCCGGGATAGATGATGAAGCCGCGCGCCTTCATGCCGTCGTAGAACGGCTGGAAGGCAAAGGCCGGGTCGGCGGGGCAGAAGAAGGTCGTGATGATGGGCGACAGCCAGCGGTCTTCCAGCAGCGTCTCGAACCCCAGCCCGCGCATCCCCGCCACCAGCGTGTCGCGGTTCGCGGCATAGCGGGCGCCGCGCGCCGGAACGCCGCCCTCGGCCTCGTGCGCGTGCAGCGCTGTCAGGAAGGCCGCGACCGCGTGGGTCGGCGGCGTATAGCGCCACTGGCCGGTCTTCTCCATCGTCGCCCATTGCGCGTAAAGGTCCAGCGCCAGCGAGTGGGCGTTGCCCTTCGCGGCCTCCAACGCATCGGTGCGGACCAGCACGAAGCCGAAGCCGGGCACGCCCTCGATGCACTTGTTGGCCGAGGACACGATCGCCTGATAGCGGATCTGTGTCGGGGGCAGGGGGATGGCGCCGAAGGCCGACATCGAGTCGATCAGCAACGCGCGCCCCGCCGCCTCGACCGCCTGCGCGATTTCGGGGATCGGGTTCAGGATGCCGGACGATGTTTCGCAATGGATCGCGACGACATGGGTGATGGCGGGGTCGGCGGCAAGGATCGCCGCGATCTCGGGGCCGCGGGGCGGAAGGTAGTCCCCCTTGTCCAGAACCTCGACCGCGCGTCCCGCATAGCGCAGGCTGTCCGCTGCACGCTGGCCGTAGGCGCCGTTCGCCAGCACCAGCGCCTTGCCGTGTTTCGGAACCAGCGTGCCCAGCATCGCCTCGACCGAGAACGACCCCGAGCCTTGCATCGGGACGCAGGTGAAGGCGTCAGAGCCTTCGCCCAGCATCGCCACCAGCCGCGCCCGCAGCTCTGCCGTCATGGCGCGGAAATCGCCATCCCAGCTGCCCCAGTCGCGCAGCATCGCTTCCTTGACCTCGTAGGACGTTGTCAGCGGGCCGGGCGTCAGAAGATAGGGCTCTCCCTTTCGGGGTGGCTCGAATGTCGGCATCTGCATCCTCGATCGTTCCGGCTGTTGCCTGACCTATACAACTAGACAAGATGGTCTGTCGAGGCGGAAACCGGGATGCAGAGCGACGGCGGTTGGGGGCGGCTGTCAGCCGGGCTGGCCGAGGAAGGCCGCCAGTTTCGGCCGCAGCCACGCCCACAGGCCGGGCGCACCGCGCGAGATGGGGCGGCCGACGCGGGCGTCGAGCTTTTCCAGTGTCACGTCGTAGCCGCGCCAGCCAAGGCCGTTGCCCGCAAGGTTGGTCACCGGGCTTTGGAACCGGTCGATGGCCTTGGCGAAGACGGCGTCCGGCGTCTCGGCGGCCTCGAACTCGTCCCAGAGGGCGCGGAAGGCGTCGCGCTGGTCGTCGGGCAGCAGGCCGAACAACCGGTCGGCGGCGGCGGCTTCTGCCGCTTCTTGTGCGGCATGATCGACATTGCCGTGGATCGGGTGATCGCCTGCGTCGATCTCGACGATGTCATGCAGCAGCAGCATCCGGATCACGCGGTCGATCCGCACCTCGGGCCCAGCCTGATCGGCCAGCACAAGCGCGTACAACATCACGTGCCAGGAATGTTCGGCCGAGTTTTCTTTACGCGAGCCATCGATCAGCGGTGTGGCGCGAAGGATGGATTTCAGGCGGTCGGCTTCCTTCAGGAAAGCGACCTGTGCGTCGAGGCGGGTATTTGTCATGCCGCATCTACGCGCCGGTTTGTGCGGATGGCAAGTCAGCTGTCAGGATCGACGCGGTACCGACGGTCAGGTATATTCGGACCATGGATAAGTACATGCTTGCAGGACTGATCGGGCTTGCACTGGTCGGAGCCAGTGCAATTGTCGTCGATTTCCGACGGCGTGCGAAAAGGCCGCCCAAGCGGACCGATGACGCAACACACAAGGCGCATTCCAGAGTTGGCCTTTCCGGAGATGCGCGACGTTATCAGAACGGGGGGCAGCCGGGACCGGGGCCGATTGGCGGCGGGTCCGATTTCGGTCCATCGTCCTGATCTCAGCGCCGTTTCACCGGCCGTTTCCTGAAAAGAAAAGACCCGCCACTTGGGCGGGTCTGTTCGGATACGACGCGCGGCTGATGCGTTACCGCGTGCTTTCGGTCAGGCGGCGGCGGACATAGCCGTCGACCTCGCCGATCATCTGTTCCATGTGCGGATCTTCGAAGAAGTGGCCTGCGCCCTCGACCTCGGTGTGGGTGATCGTGATGCCCTTCTGCTCGTGCAGCTTGTCCACCAGCGTGTGCGTGTCACGCGGCGGCGCCACGCGGTCGGCGGTGCCGTTGATGATCAGGCCCGAGGACGGGCAGGGGGCGAGGAACGAAAAGTCGTACATGTTCGCGGGCGGCGAGACCGACACGAAGCCGGTGATCTCGGGGCGCCGCATCAGCAGCTGCATCCCGATCCACGCACCGAACGAGAACCCTGCCACCCAGCAATGCTTCGCGTTCTGGTTCATCGACTGAAGGTAGTCGAGCGCCGACGCGGCATCGGACAACTCGCCCATGCCCTGATCGTACTCGCCCTGGCTGCGTCCGACGCCGCGGAAATTGAACCGCAGAACCGTGAAGCCCATGTTGTGGAACGCATAATGCAGGTTGTAGACGACGCGGTTGTTCATCGTCCCGCCGAACTGCGGGTGCGGGTGGAGGATGATGGCAATCGGAGAGTCCTTGGTCTTCTGGGGATGATACCGCCCCTCAAGACGCCCCTCCGGGCCGGGAAAGATTACCTCGGGCATTTGCCTCCTTCTGCTCCTCGTATTATGCCGCGCTAATTCTTGACGAATTTAGTCAGGCAACTTAGAACGCTTCTAAAACTTGTTGCGGCATGGCACCGCTTTAGGTCAGAATGCAGTTAATGATCGTGTCGCTAGAGGTCAATGGAATAAGGGGGCTGTAAGGGCCATGAAACTGTCCACGAAGGGGCGTTACGCAATGGTCGCGCTGGCCGACCTTGCCCTGCAGCCCGCCGAATCGCTGTCGTCGCTGGGCGAACTGTCGAAGCGGCAGAACATTTCGCTTCCGTACCTCGAACAACTCTTCGTCAAGTTGCGGCGTGCCGGTCTGGTGGAATCCGTGCGCGGGCCCGGCGGCGGCTATCGGCTGGCGCGGCCCCCGGCCGAGATCCGGGTGTCCGAGGTGTTGGGCGCCGTGGACGAGACCGTCAGCGCAATGCACACCGGCGCGGGCGCGTCGGGCGGATCGTCCGGCAGCCGCGCGCAATCGTTGACGAACCGCCTGTGGGAAGGGCTGTCGGCCCATGTCTACGTGTTCCTGCACCAGACCCGCCTGTCGGACGTGATCGAGAACGAGCTGGCCCCCTGTCCCGCAGTCCCCACGCTGTTCGCCGTGGTGGACGAGGACTGACACGCCCGACCCCGCCCCCGACCTTACGAACTGGAAACGGACCCGCCTGTGCCCCCACGCGTCTATCTTGACTGGAACGCCACCGCCCCGCTGCGCCCCGAAGCGCGGCAGGCGATGATCGACGCGATGGACGTGTCCGGCAACCCGTCCTCTGTCCATGCCGAGGGGCGTCGGGCCAAGGCGCTGATCGAGAAAGCGCGCGGGACCATCGCCACGGCCTTCGGGGCGGACGGCGCGGACATCGTGTTTACTTCGGGCTCGACGGAAGGCGCGGCGCTGGCGCTGGAGGGCAGGGGCCTGCACGGCGCCGAGATCGAGCATGACGCGGTCGCGGCGTGGGTCGAAACCGATCTGGCGGTCGCGCCGGATGGAACTGTGACCGTACCGGACCCCGAACACTCCACGCTGCAAAACGCCAATTCCGAGACCGGGGTGATCCAGACCCTGCCCGAGGGACTGGCCGTCTGCGACGCGACACAGTCGTGGGGCAAGGTGCCGCTGGCCTTCAACTGGATGGGCTGCACGATGGCGCTGGCCTCGGCGCACAAGCTGGGCGGGCCCAAGGGGATCGGCGCGCTGATCCTCAAGCGTGGCACCGACCTTGCGGCGCGGATCCGGGGCGGCGGGCAAGAGATGGGCCGCCGGTCTGGAACCGAAAACGTGATCGGAATCGCCGGGTTCGCCGCCGCCGCAGAGGCCGCGATGCGCGATCTTGACGCTGGGACATGGGACCGGGTCGAGAAATTTAGAAATATTCTAGAAAGTGGCATTGTGGCCGCCGCACCAGAGGTTATCTTACCCGGAAAAGATTCATCCCGGCTGCCGAATACCGCGTGCTTCGCGGTTCCCGGCTGGAAGGGCGAAACGCAGGTCATGCAGATGGACCTTGCCGGCTTCGCCATCTCGGCGGGCTCGGCCTGTTCCAGCGGCAAGGTCCGCGCCAGCCGGGTGTTGAAAGCGATGGGATACGACGACGCGGTGGCGTCCTCGGCGATCCGGGTATCACTCGGGCCGGACACCACCGAAGAGGAAATCGGGCGTTTCATCGACGCCTGGACCGCGCAGTACCGGAAGTTCCGGCAGCGCGCGGCCTGATAGAAGGAAAGGCCAGGACATGGCAGAGAGCTTGGACGCACAGGTCAAGGAAGGCGTCGACCAGGAAACGGTGGATGCCGTTCAGTCGATGGCCGGCAAGTACAAGTACGGCTGGGAAACCGAGATCGAGATGGACTATGCCCCCAAGGGCATCGACGAAAGCATCGTGCGCTTGATCTCGGAAAAGAACGGCGAACCGGAGTGGATGACCGACTGGCGGCTGCAGGCCTACCAGCGGTGGCTCGAGAAGGAAGAGCCCGACTGGGCGATGATCGAGTATCCCCGGATCGACTATCAGAACCAGTATTACTACGCCAAACCCAAGAGCATGCAGGAAAAGCCGAAGTCGCTGGACGAGGTGGACCCCAAGCTTCTGGAAACCTACGAGAAACTGGGCATCCCGCTGAAAGAGCAGATGATCCTTGCCGGGGTCGAAGGCGCCGAGAACGCGCCGGCCGAGGGCCGCTCCGACCGCAAGGTCGCCGTGGATGCCGTGTTCGACAGCGTGTCCGTCGGCACCACCTTTCAGGCAGAGCTGAAGAAGGCCGGCGTCATCTTCTGCTCGATCTCGGAAGCGATCCGCGAACACCCCGAACTGGTGCGCAAGTACCTTGGGTCGGTCGTGCCGATTTCGGACAACTACTTCGCCACCCTCAACAGCGCCGTCTTCTCGGACGGGTCGTTCGTCTACGTTCCGCCGGGCGTCCGCTGCCCGATGGAACTGTCGACCTACTTCCGCATCAACGCCGAGAACACCGGCCAGTTCGAGCGGACGCTGATCATCGCGGACAAGGGCAGCTACGTGTCCTACCTTGAAGGCTGTACCGCGCCGCAGCGCGACACCACGCAGCTGCACGCCGCCGTAGTGGAACTGGTCGCGCTGGAAGACGCCGAGATCAAGTATTCCACGGTGCAGAACTGGTTCCCCGGCGACGAGGAAGGCAAGGGCGGCATCTACAACTTCGTGACCAAGCGCGCGGATTGCCGCGGCGACCGGTCCAAGGTGATGTGGACGCAGGTCGAAACCGGCTCTGCGGTGACGTGGAAATACCCGTCGTGCATCCTGCGGGGCGATGAATCGCAGGGCGAGTTCTACTCGATCGCGATCACCAACAACTACCAGCAGGCCGACACCGGCACCAAGATGATCCACCTCGGGAAAGACACCCGCAGCCGGATCGTGTCGAAGGGCATCAGCGCCGGCAAGGCGCAGAATACCTATCGTGGTCAGGTCTCGGTGCACCCGAAGGCGAAGAACGCGCGGAACTACACCCAGTGCGACAGCCTTCTGATCGGCAGCGAATGCGGCGCCCACACGGTTCCGTACATCGAGGTCCGCAACAACTCGTCCCGCGTGGAACACGAGGCGACGACGTCCAAGGTGGACGACGATCAGCTGTTCTACTGCCGCCAGCGCGGCATGGACGAGGAAGAGGCCGTCGCGCTTGTCGTAAACGGGTTCTGCAAGGACGTGCTTCAGGCGCTTCCGATGGAATTCGCGATGGAAGCACAGCAGCTGGTGGCGATCTCGCTGGAAGGCTCTGTCGGCTGATGCCGCTGTGCCGTCGGCACTTTTGGTTCGGGGCGCGCACATGAGCGCCCCAGCCGCAGGCGCGCGTCCCGTGCTGACGCTGCCCGAGGCCGAGGCCGACTGCCTGCGCGCGCAGTACAGCGCGGCAGGCGTCATTCTCGAATACGGCAGCGGCGGCTCGACGGTGCTTGCGGGAGAGCTGGGAAAGACGGTGCTGTCGGTCGAGAACGATCTGGACTGGGCCGACGCGATGGACGCGTGGTTTGCCCAGAACCCGCCCAAGGGTCAGGTGACCCTGCACCGGGTGGACATCGGCAAGACCGAGAAATGGGGCATGCCTTCGGGCGACGCAGGGTGGCGCAGTTATAACCAGTACCCGGTAAGCGTTTGGGATCGAGACGATTTCAGGCAGCCGGATCTGGTGCTGATCGACGGACGCTTTCGCGCGGCCTGCTTGCTGACGGTGATGATGCGCACGCTGAAAGCGGTGACGGTGCTGTTCGACGACTATGCCGAGCGAACCCGCTATCACGCGGTGGAACGCTGGATCAGGCCGGTCGCGATGCATGGCCGGATGGCCGTGTTCGAGGCGGCGCCCTGGACCCTGCCGCCGCGCGACCTTGCGGCGGTGCTGAAGATATTCAACAGGCCGCTTTAGGCGGCTGGACGGAAACCGGCGACGGGCAGAACGCTGCCGCGTTGCACACGAACGATACGAGGAAGAAAAATGCTGGAAATCAAAAACCTGCACGTCAAACTTGAGGAAGAGGACAAGCAGATCCTGAAAGGCGTCGACCTGAAAGTCGGCGCGGGCGAGGTCCACGCGATCATGGGCCCGAACGGATCCGGCAAGTCGACCCTGTCCTATGTCCTGTCGGGCCGTGACGGCTATGAAGTGACCGAAGGCAGCGCCACTCTTCTGGAAGAGGAACTGCTGGACATGGAGCCCGAAGAGCGCGCCGCCGCGGGCCTGTTCCTTGCGTTCCAGTACCCGGTCGAGATCCCCGGCGTCGGCAACATGACCTTCCTGCGCACCGCCCTGAACGCCCAGCGCAAGGCGCGCGGCGAAGAGGAAATGAGCGCCGCAGACTTCCTCAAGATGATCCGCGAGAAGGCGAAGACGCTGAAGATCGACGGCGACATGCTGAAGCGCCCCGTGAACATGGGCTTCTCGGGCGGCGAGAAAAAGCGCAACGAGATCCTGCAGATGGCGGTTCTGGAACCGAAGATGTGCGTGCTGGACGAGACGGACTCGGGTCTGGACGTCGACGCCATGAAGCTGGTGGCGGACGGCGTGAACGCGCTGCGCGATGCCGGGCGCTCGTTCCTGGTGATCACCCACTACCAGCGCCTGCTGGACCACATCGTGCCCGACGTCGTGCACATCATGGCCGACGGTCGCATCATCAAGACCGGCGACAAGGACCTTGCGCTTGAGGTCGAGAAGAACGGCTATGCCGACATCCTGAACGAGGTGGCGTAATGGCGCTGCCGCAAGTCAAACAGGATGCGACCAACGCGCGGCTGTCCGCGCTGAGCCTGCCCGAAGGCGCTGGCTGGGTCACCGCCGCGCGCGAGGATGCGCTGTCGCGGGTGCAGGCGATGGGCCTGCCGACCCGCCGCGACGAGTACTGGAAATACACCCGCCCCGATCTGCTGACCGCAGCCGAGCCGAAGCCGGCGGCGATCTTCGCGAATGACGAGACGCCGATCTTCAGCGAAATCGACCGCGTACGGTTGGTGTTCGTCGACGGCGTGTTCGATGCCGCGCAATCCGACGATCTGTCGCTGGCCGGGGTCGAGATCGACCGTCTCGCGGATGCGGGCCAGACCGACATCCACTGGGCCAAGGACGTCTATGGCGTGCTGGAAACCCGTGGCCAGTCGCCGGTCGAACGCCCGCTTGCCGCGCTGAACACCGCCTTCGCGACCGATGGCGTGCTGATCCGCGTGACGGGCAAGGCGAAGCTGCCGGTGTCGCTGGTGTATCTGCACCAGAACGAGACCTCGGACGCGATGCTGCACCACTGCATCAAGGTCGAGCCCGGCGCGGAACTGACCGTGCTGGAAAACGGCCCCGCCGCCGCGCGGTTCAACAAGGTGATGGAAGTCGACGTCGCCGACGGCGCCGCGTTCCACCACGTCCGCGCGCAGGGCCGCGACCACGAGCGTCAGGCGGTCACGCATATCTTCGCCCGGCTGGGCGAGGAAAGCACGTTCAAGTCGTTCACCATGACCTCGAACGGGATCATGACCCGCAACGAGTGCGTGATCGAACTGACCGGCGACGACGCGATCGCGCATGTCGCGGGCGCCTGCCTTGGCGATGGTGACTTCCACCACGACGACACCGTGTTCATCACCCACGACGCGCAGAACTGCGAGTCGCGGCAGGTGTTCAAGAAGGTGCTGCGCAACGGCGCGACCGGCGTGTTCCAGGGCAAGATCCTGGTCCAGCCCGACGCCCAGAAGACCGACGGCTATCAGATCAGCCAGTCGCTGCTGCTGGACGACGACAGCAACTTCCTCGCCAAGCCGGAGCTTGAGATTTACGCCGACGACGTCCAGTGTTCGCACGGGTCGACCTCGGGCGCGATCGACGAGACGGCGCTGTTCTACCTGCGCTCGCGCGGGATCCCGGAACCGCAGGCGCAGGACCTCATGGTGCTGGCGTTCCTCGCCGAGGCGATCGAAGAGATCGACAACAAGGCCATCGCCGAGGACGTGCTTGTCCGCCTGTCGGCCTGGCTGGAGCGGCGGCGCAAGGGCTGATGGCTCTGACGACGGACATCGTCGCGATGTACCGCCGTCCTCGGACGGTGGTGCGTCGGCACATGGCGGCGGGGCAGCGCGAAGACCGCGCGCTGTTCTACCTTATGCTGGCCTGCGCGCTGATCTTCGTGTCGCAATGGCCACGCCTGTCGCGCGAGGCTTACCTTGACCCAGAAGTGCCGTTGCAGGCGCTGCTGGGCGGCGCGCTGATGGCGTGGATGTTCCTTGCACCGCTGGGGCTGTACGCGCTGGCCGCACTGACGCACCTGATCGCGAAGATCGTGGGCGGGCAGGGCACGTGGTACAGCGCCCGGCTTGCGCTGTTCTGGTCGCTGCTTGCGGCGGTGCCGCTATGGCTGCTGACCGGGCTGGTCGCGGGCTTCATCGGGCCGGGACCCGCCCTTAGCCTGACCGGCGGGCTTGCGCTTGCGGTGTTTCTGCTGTTCTGGGGGGTGAGCCTTTGGGAAACGGAACGGACAGCCGAGACCGCATGATGCCTGACTTGAAAACCCTGCTGGGCCAGGTGTGGTCCAGCATCGCCAGGCCGCGCGACGTTGCGCGCTGGGTGATGTCCTTCGACATGCCGCTGCGCCACCGGTGGGAAGTCCTGCTGCTGGTCGTCGTTCTCAGCGTGATCGCGGCGCATGTCAGCATCGTCTATATCGCGCGGGCGCAGGCCTTCGTGATGGGCGAGCTGGTGCTGAACCCGTGGACCACCGGGCTGTTGCAACTGACCGTTCTGGTGGCGGCGGTGTTCGCGGTTCAGGTGATCGGCCGCGCGATGGGCGGGCAGGGCCGCTTGCAGGATGCGATCCTGCTGGTGGCATGGCTTCAGTTCTGCCTGCTGTGCCTTCAGGTTGTTCAAACGCTGTTCCTGATGGTCATGCCGCCCATCGCGGGCCTGATCGGCATCGCCGGCTTCGTGCTGTTCTTCTGGCTGCTGTCGAATTTCGTGGCCGAGATGCACGGGTTCCGGTCGCTTGGCCTTGTGTTCGCGATGATCATCGTGTCGCTGCTGTCGATCATCTTCGCCCTGTCCCTGATCCTGACGCTGCTCGGCTTTGCCGTGCCCGGAGCTTCTTTCGATGTTTGATGTCCAGACCGTCCGCGCCGACTTTCCGATCCTGTCGCGCGAGGTGAACGGCAAGCCGCTGGTTTACCTCGACAACGGCGCCTCGGCCCAGAAGCCGCAGGTGGTGATCGACGCGATTACGCAGGCCTATTCGCAGGAATACGCCAACGTCCATCGCGGCCTGCATTACCTGTCGAACCTTGCGACCGAGAAATACGAGGCGGTGCGCGGCACCATCGCGAAATTCCTGAACGCGGCCTCGGAAGACGAAATCGTGATGAACTCGGGCACCACCGAGGGGATCAACATGGTCGCCTATTCGTGGCTGGGTCCGAAGATCAAGGAAGAGGGCGGCGGCGAGATCGTGCTGTCCGTGATGGAGCATCACGCGAACATCGTGCCGTGGCATTTCCTGCGCGAACGTCATGGCGCCACGCTGAAATGGGTCGACACCGACGCCACCGGCGCGCTGGATACGCAAAAGGTGATCGACGCGATCGGACCCGACACCAAGCTGGTCGCGATCACCCATGTGTCGAACGTGTTGGGCACCGTGGTCGACGTGAAGGCCATCGTCGAGGCGGCCCACGCCAAGGGCGTTCCGGTGCTGGTAGACGGGTCTCAGGCGGCGGTCCACATGCCGGTCGACGTGCAGGACATCGGTTGCGATTTCTACGCGATCACCGGCCACAAGCTGTACGGCCCTTCGGGCTCTGGCGCGATCTATGTCCGTAAGGACCGGCTGGCCGAGATGCGCCCCTTCCTTGGCGGCGGCGACATGATCCGCGAGGTGTCGAAGGACGTCGTGACCTATGCCGACCCGCCGATGAAGTTCGAGGCGGGAACGCCAGGCATCGTGCAGATGATCGGTCTGGGCGTCGCGTTGGACTACATGATGGGGCTGGGGATGCAGAACATCGCCGCCCACGAAGCGCACCTGCGCGACTATGCGGCGCAGAAGCTGGGCGGCCTGAACTGGCTGAACCTGCAGGGCACGACCGCTGACAAGGCGGCGATCTTCTCGTTCACGCTGGAAGGGGCGGCGCATGCGCATGACATCTCGACCGTGCTGGACAAGAAGGGCGTCGCGGTGCGCGCCGGGCACCACTGTGCCGGACCGCTGATGGATCATCTTGGGGTGACGGCGACCTGCCGCGCGTCGATGGGGGTGTACAACACCACAGATGAGATCGACGTGCTGGTCGATGCGCTGGAACTGTGCCACGACCTGTTCGCCTAGGGCGTCGCGGAACACGACCTTCTGGAAGATCGTGTTCCGCAATTTCTTCTAGAAGAAATTGAAAAGGCAGAACTTTCTAGAAAGTTCTGCCACTCCAGTCCCGCTTACGCGGGCTTCTTCGCCGTCGCCAGCATCGTCATCTCGGGAATCATCGTCCCGACCGAGACATCGGCGAACCCGGCCTTTTCCAGCGCCGCGGCAAGACTTCCCGCGTCAAGCGAGGCCGCGTGGGGCGTGAAGGCCGTATGCTGCAGCTGCCACAGCGCGGTCAGCGCCGGTCCGCTGCGGTCGGCCTCGACGATGAAATCATGCACCAGCAGCGTCGCGCCGGGCTTCATCACCTTCATCGCCGCCTCGAACATCGGCGCGTGCATTTCCGCCGGGACGCCGGACAGCAGGTAGGACATCAGCACCACGTCCTGATCGCCCGGCCAGTCGAACCCGGTCGCATCCGCTTCGACATAGTCGATCCGGTCGGTCATCCCGGCTTCGGCCAGCTTCTCGCGCCCCACGGCGACGACGTTCGGGAAATCGACGATGGTCGAGGTCAGCTCGGGGAACGCCTTGCAGAAGGTGATCGAGAACGCACCGGTGCCGCCGCCCACGTCCAGCATGCGCTTGGCGCCCGACAGGTCCAGCCGCTTGGTCAGCGCCCGCGCCGGGCCAAGCGACCCCGCGTGCTGGCTGTCGGAATACACCCGCGCCTCTTCCGGGTCAGAGAACCATTCGGCGTAGGATCCGGTCGACCCTTCGGGAAGCTCGTCCTTCAGCGCCGGAACAAGCTGGTCCATCAGCGCGTACATCTGCTTGCCGACCTGAAGCTCCAGATAGTCGCTGAAGTCGTATTTCTGGCCTTTCACCAGAAAGGCGGCGGCGGCGGGGGAGTTTTCGTATTTTCCATCGGTCACTCCGACCAGCCCCAGCCCTGCAAGCGACGTCAGCAGGGTGCGGGTGCGTTCGGGGTGGATGCCGGTCTTGTCGCCCAGCTCTTCGGCGGTCATCGGACCTGCCGCGAGCGTGTCGAAAAAACCGAACTCGATGGCCGCGAAGAGCGCCTTCGATCCCATGAATCCGAAAGCAATATCAGAGATTTCATGGGCTTCGGTGGCCAAGGTCATGCCTGTCTCCTGTGTTATGACGCCACGACGTTAACAACCCGTGGCACGGGATGACAGGTTTCGGGGCCCAATACCCATTGCGCAGGTCACAACTGCCCGATATAGGGGCATCCAAGGCACCCGTAGCTCAGCTGGATAGAGCGCTGCCCTCCGAAGGCAGAGGCCATAGGTTCGAATCCTATCGGGTGCGCCATTTTCTTTCCATTCGTCCGAACCGCCTGCGATCCTGCGCAAACGCGGGGCGATCTTCCGCGTCGCGTTGTTTCGCGGCGGCGGGGGGCAGTTTCGGCGTGACGTCGCGCCGGAACCATGCTCATTTCGGGGCATGATTTCCGATGCAGACCGCGATCTTCTGACCCGCATGTTCGACGCCGCCGTTGCGGCGGCCGATCCGAAACAGGCCATGGCCGATGTCCTGCCCGACAAGCCCCGTGGCCGAACGGTGGTGATCGGGGCGGGCAAGGGTGCGGCGCAGATGGCGGCGGCCTTCGAAGAGCTTTGGGACGGCCCGGTCGATGGCGTGATCGTCACCCGTTACGGCTATGCCGCGCCATGCAAGTCCTTGAAAGTCATGGAAGCCGCGCACCCTGTGCCGGATGATGCCGGGTTGCAGGCGGCTCAGGCGCTGCTGGCGGCCGTCGATGGCCTGACCGAGGACGACCTTGTCGTCGCGCTGGTGTGCGGCGGCGGATCGGCCCTGCTTCCGGCGCCTCCGGGCGACCTGACGCTAAAGGACGAGGCGGCCCTGAACGAGGTTCTGCTGGCCTCGGGCGCTCCGATCTCGGCGATGAACGCGATCCGCAAGCAGGTCAGCGGCATCAAGGGCGGGCGGCTGGCTGCGGCGGCCTATCCCGCCAAGGTGGTCAGCCTGATCGTGTCGGACGTGCCCGGCGACGACCCGGCGCAGGTCGCGTCGGGGCCGACCGTGCCCTGCGCCCAAGACCGCGCCTCGGCCATGCGGCTGGTGAAATCGCACGGGATTACGCTGCCGCCGCGCGTTGCGGCTTTTCTGGACGCGGCGGACGAGGACGCGCCGAAGCCCGACGACCCGATCTTTGCCCGCAACGAGGTGCACGTCATCGCCTCTGCCGCGCGCTCGCTGGAGGCTGCCGGCGTGGTGGCCGAGGCCGAAGGCGTGACCGCCGCGATCCTGTCCGACGCGATCGAGGGCGAATCCCGCGAGGTCGGCAAGCTGATCGCCGCGCTGTCGCGCGAGGTGCGGCTGCGCGACCGGCCCTTCACGCGGCCCGTGGTGCTGTTGTCGGGCGGCGAGACGACCGTGACGCTGGGCGGCGCGAAGGGCGGGCGCGGCGGACGCAACACCGAGTTCCTGCTGTCGTGGCTGCTAGAGGTCGACGGGATCGACGGTTTGGCGGCGCTGGCCGCCGACACCGACGGCATCGACGGGTCCGAAGACAACGCGGGCGCCTTCGCCACCGGCAACACCGCCGCGCGGATGCGGGCGGTGGGCTTTGCCCCGGACGAGGCATTGGCGGCGCATGACGCATGGGGCGCGTTCGATGCGGTGGGAGAGCTGTTCGTTCCGGGTCCGACCGGCACCAACGTGAACGATTTCCGGGCCATCCTGATCCGCTGACGCAGATCTGATTCGGACGCCATATCAATTCGTTGCACGCCGTTTCAGAGACAGTGCGCGAAGCTGAACCCGGATAGCGTCGTTTTCAAGAACAATAGCCGCGCGCCTGACATGAAATGCGGCAAAGGTGTGGCAGGCACGATGCTGGCGGCGGGGCGTTTAACCAAATCAGTCGTCGCCTGTGCGTCCCGCCCGCCGAAAACTGCTTAACGCAGTTTGGATTTTCCAGAATTTGCAGGCCCCTAGAGACCCTGAATTGTCGCGGGACGGGGTGCCGACGTGGCACGGCGCGCTGCGGCAGGGACCTTCACGCACAACTCATGCGTGTGAAAGGCTTTGAAAACGAACGAGAATCCGGCCCCGGAATGGCCGCAATCTGCCCCAATCCCGACACATTCATCTTCCGCTGGGCCGGTTTCGCCCGCTAGCTTGGTGTTAGAAGCTTCGACGAAGGGGCGCCGTCCGCATTGCCGGGCAACGGCGCAGAGGGATCCGCACATGACGTTCGACGACGTGAATTTGCCGCGCGCGGCCCGCGAGGACCGTGACACCGACCGCACCCCGCGTGCGCCGTCGGATCCCGCGCGCCGGGCGGGAACGGACAGCATGTCGGAAACACCGTGCTTCACGCCGGGCACCCTGATCGCGACCATCGCCGGCCCGGTGCCGGTCGAGGATCTGAAGGTCGGCGACCGCGTCATGACCCGCGACAATGGCTTTCAAGAGATCCGCTGGCTTGGTTCGCGCACGCTGGACGCAGACGACATGGCGGCGAAGCCGCACCTGCAGCCGGTGCTGGTCCGCAAGGGCGCGCTTGGCAACGACCTGCCGGCGCGGGACATGCATCTCAGCCCGAACCACCGTCTGCTGGTCGCGTCCGAGGTCACGGCGCTGTATTTCGAGGAACGCGAGGTCCTGTGCGCCGCCAAGCACCTGATCAACAACCGCGGCGTCCATCAGGCGCAGCAGGATCAGGTGACCTACATCCATTTCATGTTCGAACGGCACGAGGTCGTGCTGTCCGACGGTGCGTGGTCGGAAAGCTTCCAGCCGGCGGACACCTCGCTTCGGGGAATCGGCACCGCGCAGCGGCAGGAAATCTTCCAGCTTTTCCCGGAACTTCGCGGATCGAGCGGGCAGGCGGGGTATCTGGCCGCGCGCCGTGTGCTGACCCCGACAGAGGCGCGCCGCCTGCATTCCTGACCGCGCTTCGCCGGGCGCCAAGACCGCGCCCAGCAGGCTTCTTTCGCCCCTGCACTGGACAGCCCCCGGTCACCGCGCCACATTCACCGGCAGAGCATCAAGGCAAGGGGCACCTATGGCACGGGCGTGGCACCATCTTCCGGTTTCGGCAATCGCGGTTCTGTGGAACCAGCTTCTGTTGGGCGATTTCCTCGGGCTGCTGCTGAAGGCGCCGATCTATATGTCTTGGCTGACGCCGGAACAGGCGGCTTGGTACGCGGCGACCCCGTATTGGGTTCTGATCGTCTGGGCCATCGCGGTCGGCACCGGGGTCCTTGCGTCGATCCTGCTGGTGTCGCGCATGGCGACCGGCGCATTCTTCGCGCTGTCCTTCCTGGCGTGGGTCGTTGTGGCGGTGGCGATGGAAATCCTGCGCGATCCGTCGGTGTCCACGGTCATGGGGGACCGCAGCCTGTGGCTGCTTGGCGCGGCCATCGTGCTGGCCTTCCTGTTCTTCCTGTACGCCCGCGCGATGCACGCGCGCCTGCGCCGACCCTAAGCCTGATCCTGATCCGCTAACGGTTCCGCGCGCGCCACGCGGCCCAGTCCTCGGGCGTGTCGAGGTCTGTCAGGGCGTGGCGACCGGGCAGGGGCAGGATGTCCTGCGCCTCGCGTTTCAGCACGTCGCGCCCGCCGGTGTCGCCGTCCAGCGACCGCAGCGCGGCGAACAGCCGGCGCGGCACCAGCGCAGGCGAGCCCGGAGTGCCGTCGGCCCCGGCGGCGCGCACCACCGTATCGCCGCCCAGCGCGTCGAAGCGGCTGGCCAGCGTCAGCAGGTCGCCTGTTTCAAGATCGGGCATGTCCGCCATGACCATCATCGCACCCAGCGCGCTGTCCGGCAGGGCGCCCAGCCCGGCGGCGATGGATCGCGACATCCCGTCCGATGCGTCAGGCACCATCACCCGCGTTCCGACCAGCCCGTCCAGTTCGGCCGCGCGTGGCGTGGGCAGCGGCGGCAGCAAGGCGATCACCGGCAGGCCGGTGGCCACCGCACGCCGCGCGCTGCGTTTCAGAAGGGTTTCGTCGCCGATCCGCTCCAGCAGCTTGTCGCGCCCCTTCATCCGAGAGGACGACCCAGCCGCAAACAGCAGGATGGTCAGCGGGATCATCGCTCCGGGATCAATCCACGCGGGCTGAACCGCAGGACCAGCACAAGGATCAGCCCCATGATGAACAGCCGCATGTGGGCCGCCGAATCCAGCAGGTGCGATTTCAGCCAGCTGCCGTCGGCCATCCCGGCGGTGACGAATTCCATCAACTCGCGGCCACGGGGTTCGACCTCGACCCACAGGTACCAGACAAGGAAGCCGCCCAGCACCGAGCCAAAGTTGTTGCCGGACCCGCCGACGATCACCATCACCCAGACAAGGAAGGTGAACCGCAGCGGCTGGTAGGTGCCGGGGGTCAGCTGTCCGTCCAGCGTGGTCATCATCGCGCCCGCGATACCGCAGACGGCGGACCCGAGGATGAAGATCTGCAGGTGCCGCTTGGTGACGTCCTTGCCCATCGCCTCGGCGGCGGTCTCGTTGTCTCGGATCGCCCGCATCATCCGGCCCCAAGGCGAATTCAGCGCCTTCTGCGACAGCCACAGCAGGATCGCCAGCACCACCACGAACAGCCCGGCATAGGCCAGCTTCACGGCGATCGACGACGCCGCCACCGGGTCGAAGCCCCACGCGGTCATCCGTGCGACGAAGCCTTCCGAGTTCTGCAGGTCGACCTCGTAGGGGACCGGGCGCGGCAGGCCGATGACGTTCTTCACGCCCCGGCCCAGCCAGTCCTCGTTCTTCAGGACGGCGATGATGATCTCGGCGATGCCCAGCGTCGCGATGGCAAGATAGTCCGACCGCAGGCCAAGAGCCGTCTTGCCGATCGCCCAAGCGGCACCGGCGGCCAGCAGGCCACCCACGGGCCACGCCACCAGCACCGGCAGGCCCAGCCCGCCCAGATAGCCTGTGGCGGCGGGATTGATCGCCTCGACCGCCGAAACGGCGGGATCGAACACGGCGCGGAAAACGAAGAACCCGACCACAAGGATCGCCGCCACGGCCAGCGCGCGGGCGCGGCCCTTGGCCATGCGCTTCCACGACAGGATCGCCGCCGCGACCGTCGCCGCACCCAGCGCCAGCCCGGCCAGCAGGCGCAGGCCACCGGCCGACCATGCCTCGGCCACCGGGGGCATTCCGACCAGCACGGCGGCCAGCCCGCCCAGCGCGACGAAGCCCATGACGCCGATGTTGAACAGCCCGGCATAGCCCCACTGCATGTTCACGCCCAGCGCCATGATGGCGCTGATCAGCCCCATGTTCACGATGCCAAGCGCCACGTTCCAGCTGCGCTCGAAGCCGGACAGAAGGATCAGCCCGAAGACAAGGGCGAACAGAAGGACGGCGCGCGTGTTCGGGGTCATACCGATTTCCCCTTGAAGATGCCGGTGGGACGGAACAGCAGCACGATGACGAGGATCACGAAGCTGACCGCGAACTTGTAGTCGGTCGACAGCAACTGAACCAGCCCGTCGGGCGACCAGTCACCGGGCCAGGCATAGGTGATCACCTTCTTCCATGCGTAGGTGATCATCACCTCGGAGAACGCGATGACGAACCCGCCGACGATGGCCCCCAAGGGCGAGCCGAGCCCGCCGACGATGGCCGAGGCGAAGATCGGCAGCAGAAGCTGGAAGTAGGTGAACGGCTTGAAAGTCTTGTCCAGCCCGTACAGCACGCCCGCCACCGTCGCCAGCGCGGCCACGATGATCCACGTGATCGCGACCACGCGCTCGGGATTGATGCCGGACAGCAGGGCCAGATCCTCGTTGTCGGAATAGGCGCGCATCGACTTGCCGGTGCGGGTGTGGTTCAGGAACCAGAACAGCAGCGCGCAGACGATCACAGCCGTGACGATCGTCAGGCCCTGACTTGTGCGAAACACCAGCCCCTCGTCCAGTCCGGTCATCTCGCGGAAGGTCCGGGCGCTGATGATGAACCGCGCGCCGTCGTCGAACCGCTGATCGTCGGGGCCGATGATGAAGCGGACCAGCCCGTTCATCATGAACATGACACCCATCGACACGATCACCAGCACAACCGGCTTGGCCCGTTGTTCGCGGTAGAAGGCATAGACGATGCGGTCGGTTCCCAGCAGCAAAAGTGCGGTCACCGCGATCCCGAACGGCAGCGCCAGCAACGCGGTGGGAATAGGCCCCAGCGAGACGCCCAGCCCCTGCAGCACCCACGTCAGCAGGATCGTCACCATCGCCCCGAAGGCCATCGTGTCGCCGTGGGCGAAGTTCGAGAACCGCAGGATGCCGTAGATCAGGGTCACGCCCAAGGCGCCCAGCGCCAGCTGCGCCCCGTAGGCGGTCGCCGGGATGATCACGAAGTTGGTCAGCGCGACAAGCGCGTTCAGCAGATCCATGTCAGCGGGCTCTTTGCACCAGTCTCATGTCAGTCTCCCTGCAAGCCCGAAACGCGGCGGCTTCGCCACCCCCCAAGCCCCGAAATGCGCCCCGCGTTGCGACCGCGCCGCACTGGCGTCCTGCACCGGGCGCCCCGCAACGGGCCTCCGCGCGCCGTTCCCGCCAGTGTCAGCCGCCAGCGGCGCCACGTCCAGCGAAATGGCGTCCCGGGCGCTCACGCGGCGTCGCTCTCTTCGAACGGGCCGCACTGCCCGGCGCCGGTGTCGATGGCAGGGTTGGAAATCAATCGCTCGCTGAGGCGATAGTCGAAGCTGCCATCGGGGTGCAGGGTCCAGACGTGGAAGGTCTCGACCCCGTCGGCATCGGTGCCCGCAGACAGCGACATCTGCCGTGTGCCGTCATCGGACGGCGCGACGCTGACCTGCGGCATCGCTTCGTCGCCGTCGAACCCAAGATAGGTGCGCCCGTAGTCGCCGTTGCGCAGGATGCGGAAGGCGGGCAGGGGCGTCGCGGCGCAATCCCCGGCGCGGCAATACGCGGTCCAGTCGCACCGCGCCACCAACGCCACGCGGGGCGCATCGGGCCCATCGGGCGGGCTTCGCAACAGCACGGCGGCGAACACCAGCACGATCGCGCCGACAAGGGCAATCCCCGCCAGCTTCATCCAAGCCCGTCGCAGGTCAGGAACAGCGCGTCGGGCGTGTCCGCCTGCCGCACCAGCAGGGCGCTTTGGCCGCCCATCGGAACCAGCACCTTGTCGTCCCAGACGAACGGGCCCAGTGCGCCGTTCTGCCGGGCCTCGAAGGTTTCGCCGTCCATCACCAGCTCGAACGTACGCAGGCTGCCGTCCTGCGACACGGGCGCGACGGTAAATTCCAGCGCGGTGGCGTCGGCCACGCAGGCGCCTGCGGCGTCGCACAGGGTGGCGGCGGTGCAGGAGACTTCGAAGACGGACCCCTCGGCCTGGGCTGCGGCGGGCAGGGCCGCAGCACACAGCATCGACAGGGCGGCGCCCGAACGGGTGCGGGTTGGACGTGACATGGAATACTCCCGGATTATGGCCTAGCCGCCAAGGAAGCTGCGCCGGACCTCTGGGTCGTTCAGCAGCGCCTCGCCGGTGTCGGTAAAGCGGTTGGCGCCCTGCACCAGCACATAGCCCTTGTCGGCGATCTCCAGCGCCTGCCGGGCGTTCTGTTCCACCATCAGGATGGAAATGCCGGTGCGCGCCACCTCGATGATGCGGTCGAACAGTTCGTCCATCACGATAGGAGAGACGCCAGCCGTCGGTTCGTCCAGCATCAGCACCTTGGGCCGGGTCATCAGCGCACGGCCCACGGCGACCTGCTGGCGCTGGCCACCGGACAGTTCGCCCGCGTTCTGGCGGCGTTTGTCCTTCAGGATCGGAAACAGGTCATAAACCTGTTCCATCGTCTCGCGGATGTCGTCGCGGCGCAGGAACGCGCCCATCTCGAGGTTTTCCTCGACCGACAGCGAGGTGAAGACGTTGTTGGTCTGCGGCACAAAGCCCATGCCTTTGGCGACCCGGGCCTGCGGCGTCAGCGTGGCGATGCTTTCGCCGTCCAGCCGCACATCGCCGCCGCGCAGGTCGAGCATCCCGAACACCGCCTTCATGGCGGTCGATTTGCCCGCGCCATTGGGGCCGACGATCACCGCGATCTCGCCCTTGTCCACGGCGATGGTGCAATCGTGCAGAATGTCCGCCCCGCCGCCATAGCCGCCCGTCATGGCGTCGCCGATCAGGAAGGGTTCTCCGGCGGCGCCGGGTTTGGCGTGGCCCGAGTATTCACCCGGCTTCATATCGCCTTGCGGAGCCGGGTTGGTGATGGACCTGTCCCGGTTGCCGCGGTCATCCTGCCACGAATTCTGGTTCACAATCCGGTCTCCACGATCGACTTCAGCGCCTGTTCGTGCCGCAAGGCGTGGTCCTGTGTCAATCGCTCTGCCTGCGCGACGGTGCGGACCGACACGATCGTGCCGCCCAGCGCATGAAGCGACACCATCTCGACCAGCCCGTTGTCCGGCTGTCGTGTTGCGCGGGAAAATGCGGGGAACCCGTCGACAAGGGCGAAACGCCCCAGTTCCTCGGATCCGTCGGCGGGTGGGGCCATGTCGTCGATCAGGCCGGCAAGATCGGCCGGGCCAAGCGTGGCGGTATTTTCGGGCGTGTCGGGTACTTCGGCGACGACCAGATCAAGATCGGCGGTTTCCCAGATCAACGTGCGTGGTCCTTCGGGGCGCGTCGGGGTCAGGTCGGCCCAAACGGTCCCGTCGGGGCAGAACGCGACCCCGCCGACGATGTCAGTGCATTCGGCGGCGGCCACAGGTGCGGCCGCAAGCGCCAGAAAAGCGGTTCCGAAAAGGTTAAAGAAGCGGCGCGTCCGCCGTGATGCGGAAGCTGCCGAGGAAGTCCTTATGCAGGTTGCGCGCATTGCCATCCCCGATGCCGTTTGCAGTGATCGTGATGAACTGTATCAGCAAATCGCCGCGAACGAGATAAGAATGCAGCAGGTTCAGCGGTTTCGTCCGTCCGGGAATGGAATAGGACAGGTTCCCGACGATCTCGCCATCGACCTTGCCGCCGTCAAGGCTGTCGACGGTGAACCGCCCGTCCTCGTCGCCCTGCTTGATCACAAGGTCGGTCAGGATCGCGTTCTCGATCTGCTCGCGCGAGACTTGGCCGGGCGTGACCTTCTCGACGATGACCTTGCCGAAGCTTTCACCCGAGTTGCGGAACATCGCCACGCCCTCGGTCTTTCCGGCCTCCATCGGCGACCAGACCTGTTCGCCGCCGCAGAAGGTCAGTTTCGAATGCACCTGCGCGCAGTCGTCATCGCCCGCCAGCGCCGGACCGGTGAGTGCAAAAAGACATAGCGCCGCGGCGCGGATCGTCGTGAAAGTCATGCGTGCCCCTTTTCCTTGCCTGTCACGGCGACGCGGGCGCCACCGTCTTGTTCTTGAGCCCGGTGCCAAGGTACGCCTCGATCACCTGCTCGTTCGCTTTGATCTCTTCGATCTTGCCTTCGGCCAGTACCCGGCCCTCGGCCATCACGATTACCGGGTCGCAAAGACGCCCGATGAAGTCCATGTCGTGCTCGATCATGCAGAACGTGTAGCCACGCTCTTTGTTGAGCCGCAGGATCGCGTCACCGATTGTGTTCAGAAGGGTCCGGTTCACGCCGGCACCGACTTCGTCGAGAAACACGATCCGTGCGTCCACCATCATGGTTCTGCCCAGCTCAAGCAACTTTTTCTGTCCGCCGGACAGGTTGCCTGCCTTCTCGTCCGCAAGGTGGTCTATGGTAAGAAATTCAAGGACTTCGTCGGCTTTCTTGGCAAGCTCACGCTCTTCCTGCGCCACCGCGCCGCGGTTGAACCATGCGTTCCAAAGCGTCTCGCCTGCCTGATTTCCGGGCACCATCATAAGATTTTCGCGCACCGTCATGGACGAAAACTCGTGTGCGATCTGGAATGTGCGCAGCAGGCCCTTGGCGAACAGGTCGTGCGGCGGAAGGCCGGTGATGTCCTCCCCGCCCATCAGGACGCGGCCTGACGTTGGCTCAAGAACGCCCGCGATCACGTTGAAAAGAGTGGTCTTTCCGGCACCGTTGGGCCCGACGAGCCCGGTGATGGACCCCTCGCGAATCTCAAGCGAGGCTCCGTCGACGGCATGGAAGCCCCCGAAATGCTTGTGCAGGTCTTCGACGACGATCATGCGGTCTGTCCCGTGGATGCGCGGCCCGGACAGGTCCGGACCGCGCCAGTCAAATCAGCGGAATTCGACGGTGGAATAGGCGCTGCCTTCGATCACGTACTCGCGGTACGTGCCGGCGGCTTCGCCCGGTCCGATCAGCTCGACGTTGGTCGCGCCGACATAGTCGATGTCGCCACCCTCGGCGAGGATCTCCAGCGCCTTGCCCAGCTCGCCCGGCAGGATCGGCTCGCCCGGTGCGTTCGCCACGTCGAGAATGTTGGCGGCGGCGGCGGCGCTGGTGGCCTCGCCCCCGGCAGCCATCGCCAGCGCCAGAAGGGCGGCGGCGTCATAGCTTTCGCGGGTGAACGAGCTTTCGCCGTTGATACCGGCGGCCTCGGTGATCGTCACGAAGGCCTCGGTGCCTTCGCCCTCGGACCACGGCACGGCGCCGAACGAGCCTTCCATCATGTCGCCCAAGTCGGCGAGAAGCGCATCGGCATACATGCCGTCGCCCATCATGAAGGTATCGAAGGCGCCGGTGTCGACGGCGGACTGGATGATGCCTTTGCCGCCCTGATCGGCATAGCCCAGCACCACCAGCAGGTCACCGCCGGCAGAGGCCAGCGTGCCGACTTCGGCCGAGTAGTCGGCCTTGCCGTCTTCGTGCGGGACGTTGGCGGTGACGCTGCCGCCGCCAGCCTCGAAGGCCGCGATGAAGCTGTCCGACAAACCCTTGCCGTAGTCGTTGTTGGTATAGGTCACGGCGACCGAAGTGATGCCCTTGGACGCCAGAATGTCGGCCAGAACCTCGCCCTGACGTGCGTCGGACGGGGCGGTGCGGAAGAACAGGTCGTTGTCTTCAGCGGTCGACAGGGCGGGCGAGGTCGCCGACGGCGACACCATCGGGATGCCGTTCGGCACCGCCACGTTGGCCAGAACCGCGCCGGTCACGCCGGAACAGTCGGCGCCCATGATGCCGACGACGCCTTCCGAGGTCACCAGACGCTCGGCCGCGGCGGTCGCGGCGGCGCTGTCGATGCAGGTCGAGTCGGCGCGCACCGGCTCAAGCATCATGCCGTCGAGGATGCCGCCCGCATCATTGATTTCGGTCAGCGCAAGCTCGGCGCTGTCGGCCATTTGCGGGGTCAGCGATTCAATCGGACCCGTGAAGCCCAGGATGATGCCGATCTTGACCGGCCCGTCCTGCGCCTGCGCTCCTCCCGCCGACATCGCCGCGATCGCGGCCGAAGCCATAAGCAGCTTTTTCATGTTACTCTCCCTGTGAGTATACGTCTTGTGGCGGGCAGCGTAGGACGGCGCCGCGCAAAAGAAAAGGGGACCCGCGCGGCCCCATGCCCGCACCTGCGGAACATCGCGCAATGAATTGGAATAACGCGGATTTATGGCCGTTCAGCAGGTGCTGGAGCGGGCTTAGGCCGGGGCCTGAGACGACTGGCTTCCCCGCTCGCGGTAGGGGGTGGTGCTGTAATGGGCGCGGTAGCATTTCGAGAAATGCGACGGGCTGGCGAAGCCGCAGGCCAGCGCCACGTTGATCACGCTCATGTCGGTCTGCATCAGCAGGTTCCGCGCCTTCTGCAACCGCAGCTCCATATAGTACCGCTTGGGCGAGCGGTTCAGATAGCGGCGGAACAGCCGTTCAAGCTGGCGCGTCGACATGCCGACATCGCGGGCCAGCGTCGCCGGGCTGATCGGCTCTTCGATGTTCTTTTCCATCATGTGGATCACTTGGCTCAGCTTGGGGTGCCGCACGCCGATGCGGGTCGGCACCGAAAGCCGCTGGGTGTCCTGATCGGTCCGGATCGTGGTGTAGATCAGCTGGTCCGCCACCGCGTTCGCGAGTTCCTCGCCGTGGTCGCGGGCGATGATCTTCAGCATCAGGTCGATCGACGATGTGCCGCCCGCCGTGGTCAGGCGGTTGCCGTCCATCACGAAGACCGACTTGGTCAGTTCGACCTCGTCGAACTCTTCGGCGAAGCTGTCCTGGTTTTCCCAGTGGATCGTCGCGCGTTTGCCGTCCAGCAGACCGGCCTTGGCAAGGGTGTACCCGGCGGTGCACAGCCCGCCCACCGTCGCCCCGCGCCGCGCCTCGCGGCGCAGCCAGTTCAGCATCTTCCGGGTCGAGGCGGCCTGCACCGCGATGCCGCCGCACACAAGGATCGTGTCGTCGCGCAACAGCTCGTCTAGGTCAGAGTCCAGCTTGAACTGCGCACCCGAAGAGCTTTTGGCGAAGTCACCGCCTTCGCCGATGATCTTCCACTCGTACAGGGTGCGGCCCGCCATGAGGTTCGCGATGCGCAGGGATTCCACTGCGCAGGAAAAGCAAAGCATCGTGAAGTTATCGAGAAGAACGAAGACGAACCGCCGGGGCTTCTGCCCGGAATCCTCGACTTCGACAATCTGGCGACTCGGCTCCATGTCCGGTGATCCTGGCTCGTTCGTCGCGCAACGGAACCAGCTTTGCGGGGGCCGCGCAAGATAGCCGCTGCACAAAAAACGTCATGATGCGTCGGAAATGGGCGCACATTCCCGGTTCCAACGTAAGGCGTCTGCCTTTATACGGGGGCACCTTTAAAGGCACACGTCGGAGGAAGACATGAGCAATTGGGACAAGTCTGGATGGCGCGCGAAGCCTCGGGTCCAGATGCCCGAGTATACGGATCAAGCCGCGCTGAACGCCGTCGAGGCGCAGCTGGCCAAGTATCCGCCGCTCGTCTTTGCCGGGGAATGCCGTCGTATGCGCGAGAAGCTTGCCGCGGTCTCGCGCGGCGAGGCGTTTCTTCTGCAGGGCGGGGACTGCGCGGAAAGCTTTAACGAGTTCTCGGCAGACAACATCCGCGACACCTTCAAGGTGTTGCTGCAGATGGCGATGGTCCTGACCTTCGGCGCCAAGGTGCCCGTGGTCAAAGTCGGCCGCATGGCCGGCCAGTTCGCCAAGCCCCGTTCGGCCCCGACCGAGACGGTCGGCGGTGTCGAGCTGCCCAGCTATCGCGGCGACATCATCAACGGGTTCGACTTCACGCCGGACGCGCGGATTCCCGATCCGAACCGGATGCTGCAGGCCTACACGCAGGCTGCGGCCTCGCTGAACCTGCTGCGGGCGTTCTCGACCGGCGGTTTCGCCGACGTGCACCGCGTGCACGCGTGGACGCTGGGCTTTACCGAAAGCGACGAGGCCGAGCGTTACCGCGATCTGGCCAACCGCCTGCAGGACACGCTGGACTTCATGAAGGCCGCCGGTGTCACCGACACGACCAACAAGGACATGTCGACCGTCGACTTCTACACCAGCCACGAGGCGTTGCTTCTGGAATACGAAGAGGCGCTGTGCCGGACGGATTCAACCTCGGGCGCGCAGATCGCGGGGTCGGGTCACATGATCTGGATCGGCGACCGCACCCGTCAGCCCGACGGCGCGCATGTCGAGTTCTGCCGCGGCGTTCAGAACCCCATCGGCCTGAAATGCGGCCCGTCCACCACCGTGGACGACCTGAAGGTCCTGATGGAAAAGCTGAACCCGAACAACGAGGCGGGCCGCCTGACCCTGATCGCGCGCTTCGGCGCCGGGTCGGTGGGCGATCACCTTCCGCGTCTGGTCAAAGCGGTTCAGGAAGAAGGCGCGAATGTCGTCTGGTCCTGTGACCCGATGCACGGCAACACGATCAAGTCCTCGACCGGCTACAAGACCCGGCCGTTCGACAGCGTGCTGCGCGAGGTGCAGGAGTTCTTCGACATCCACAACGCCGAGGGCACGATCCCCGGCGGCGTGCATTTCGAGATGACCGGCAAAGACGTGACCGAGTGCACCGGCGGCGTGCAGGCGGTGACGGACGAGAACCTGTCCGACCGTTACCACACCGCGTGCGACCCGCGTCTGAACGCGACGCAGGCGCTGGAACTGGCTTTCCTCGTCGCCGAGGAAATCATCCAGCGCCGCGAACCGCAGCGCGTCGCCGCCGAATAATCTCGCGGCCTTTGAAAGATCGAAAGGCGCGGTTCCCGGACAGGGGCCGCGCCTTTTTCTTTGTCGGGTTCAGTCAGGATCAGTCGTGCTTCAGGCGCAGGCGGCTTTGTCGGCTTCGGCGAATGCCTCTGCGGCGGCTTCCAGCGTTAGCATGATCGACGCGTGCCGGTTCTTGAAATCGCGGGCGGGCAGCAGAACTTCCAGCCCGTCGAACGGGGCGTCGGGCACGGGGCCTTCGGACTTCAGCATCGCTTTCAACTGGTCGCGGGCCGTCTCGACCTCGGCGCGGGTGCGGCCGATGATCTGGCGCCCGACGACAGACGCCGCGGCCTGTCCCAGCGCGCAGGCTTTCACGTCCTGGGCATAGTCGGTGATGCGACCATCCTCGGTCACAAGATCGACCGTCACGGTCGATCCGCACAGCGGAGAGCGTTTCTTGACCGACGCCTGCGGCGCATCAAGGCGCCCGAGGTGCGGTATATCGGCTGCAAGTTCAAGGATCTGGCCCGAATACAGCTTGATAAGATCAGAGTCGCTCATGGCTTTTCCTGCTGGCTTGAACCCCCTACATAGGGCGGCGCAATCCATGAGGAAAGGGGTTCGGTCATGGCGTTCGATCCGACCACGCTTAAATTCGATGACAAGGGGCTGATCCCCGTCGTGGCGCAGGACCACGCCACGGGCGAGGTTCTGATGGTCGCGTGGATGAACGCCGAGGCCGTGGCGAAGACCTTGGAGACCGGCCGCGTGACGTACTGGAGCCGCTCTCGCCAGAGTTTCTGGATCAAGGGAGAGACCTCGGGCCACGTTCAGACGCTGGTGGAGCTGCGGGTCGATTGCGACCGCGACTGCCTGCTGGCGCTGGTGGAACAGGAGGGTCCGGCGTGCCACACGAACCGGCGCAGCTGTTTCTACACCGCGATCCGCGACGGCGAAGAGACCGAGATCATGTCGCCGATGGTGTGACCGGCAGGCCCGCCATCTCGATCACCTGATCGGGCGAAAGGCCGTCGTCGCGATAGGCGCGGATGGACCGGGCGTCGTCCCGCTTTGCCAGCCGTTTGCCAGTGTCGTCGCGCACCAGCCCGTGATGGTAATACTGCAGGATCGGCAGCCCCAGCAGCGCCTGCAGAAGAACGTGAATCCACGTTGCCGAAAACAGGTCGGCGCCGCGCACGACCTCGGTGACGCCCTGTTCCGCGTCATCGACCACCACCGACAGGTGATACGATGTGCCCATGTCCTTGCGCGCAAGGATCACGTCGCCGATCTGCACGGTCAGGTCGTTGGCCACCAACGGGTGAACGCCGCCGAACAAGGGGCCGGTCTCGCGGAAGGCGGGCAGGGCGTCGAGATGCGCGGTCGCCCGCGTCATGTCCAGCCGGATCGCGTCGGTCGGCCCGGCGTCGGCCATGGATCGGCCCCGGCAGGTGCCCGGATAGATGATGCCGTCCGGCCCCTCGATCGGCGTGCCTTCCTGCGGCGCGGACAGCGCGGCGCGGATGTCGCCCCGGGTGCAGTTGCAGGGATAGCAAAGGCCCATGTCGATCAGCCGGTCCAGCGCCGCGCGATAGGCGGGCATCCGGTCGGACTGGCGCATCACCGGCTGCGGCCAGTCAAGGCCCAGCCAGTGCAGGTCCTCGAAGATCTGCCGTTCGTATTCGTCCCGCGACCGGGCGCGGTCGATGTCTTCGATCCGCAGCAGAAAGCTGCCGCCCTCGGCCCGCGCACGGCGAAAGGCGGTCAGCGCGGAATAGGCGTGGCCGATGTGCAGCGGGCCCGTCGGGGACGGGGCGAAGCGGGTGACGTAGGTCACGCCTTTTCGAACACGTAGACCGTCGACCCAAGGTCAATGCCGGGGATGTGGGGACCGTGTTCCTCGAACAGAAGGCTTGCGATGCCGTCGGTCGTCCAGTCGCGCAGCGGCGCCATATAGTTCGGGTCGGTTAGCGTGTGATCGTTGAAGCTGAAGGCCAGCAATCCGCGCGGGGCAAGCCCCTCCATCAGGATCTCCAGCAACTCGGACGGACCGGCGCCGGACCCGATCACGCCGCTGGCGGTGATCGCCGTGTACTTGCCGCTGTCGAACGGAAGCTCAGCGCCGGGATGCGTTTGCCACAGGTCGCGGTACACGCCCTTGTCGGCGGCCTGCGCCAGCATCTCGGCCGACAGGTCGGTGCCGTCGATGACGGTGAACCCGTTCTGGATCAGAGCCGCGCCGGAAAGTCCCGTGCCGCAGCCGAAGTCCAACACGGGCTTGTCCATGTTCTGAATTTGCGCCGCAAGAGCGCGCGCCACGCGCATCGGGGTCGCATAGCCTTGTTCCAGCAACTCGTCGTCATAGCTGCCAGCCCATTCGTCGTAGATTTGTCGCGCCTCCTCGGTGTTTTTCACCGAATAGACCTTTTCCAGGTATGTTTTGCTCATACCCCTGAGATAGCGCGATTTATGGCGAATGGTACAGGGGCCTGCCGGGAAATCCCGGGCCAGGCCCCCGGGTCCTTAGGCCGGTTCCGTCGCGGCTGCCAGCCAGTCGGTCCACGCGGCCTTGGCCCGGTCGGTGTACCCCTTGTAGCGGGCCGGCCGGTTGCGGCGGCCGCCCTTCAGGTCGACCGGCGGGAACAGCCCGAAATTGACGTTCATCGGCTGGAACGTCTTCGCCTCGGCACCGCCGGTGATGTGGTGGATCAGGGCGCCCATCGCGGTCTCGTGCGGCGGGGCTGTGATCGGGCGGCCAAGGATCTCGGCGGCGGCCATGCGACCGGCCAGAAGCCCCATCGCAGAGGATTCGACATAGCCTTCGACCCCGGTGATCTGCCCGGCGAAGCGGATGTTGGGACGCGAGCGCAGGCGCATCTGGTCGTCCAGCAGTGTGGGCGAGTTGATGAAGGTGTTGCGGTGGATGCCGCCAAGCCGGGCGAACTTCGCGTCCTCCAGCCCGGGTATCATCCGGAACACATCGGCTTGCGCACCGTATTTCATCTTGGTCTGGAAACCCACGATGTTGAACAGCGTGCCCAGCGCGTTGTCGCGGCGCAGCTGCACCACGGCCCAAGGCTTCACGTCCGGCTGGTGCGGGTTGGTCAGGCCCACGGGCTTCATCGGTCCGTGGCGCAGGGTTTCGCGCCCGCGCTCTGCCATCACCTCGATCGGCAGGCAGCCGTCGAAATACTTCGCGGTCTCGCCGTCGTGGAACTGGGTCTTGTCCGCCTCGATCAGCGCGTCGATGAACGCCTCGTAGGTGGGCTTGTCCATCGGGCAGTTGAGATAGGCCTTTTGCTCTTCCTCGGTCTCGCCCTTGTCATAGCGCGACTGGAACCACGCTTTTTCCATGTCGATGCTTTCGGCATAGACGATGGGGGCGATGGCGTCGAAGAAGGCCAGCGCGTCGGCGCCGGTTTCGGCGCGGATCGATTCCGCCAGATTGCCCGAGGTCAGCGGGCCGGTGGCGATGATCCACTTTCCCTCGGTCGGCAGTTCGGTGATCTCGCCTTCCTCGACGGTGACGCGGGGATGCGCGCGCAGGGTGTCCGTGACGGTCTGGGCGAACGGCTCGCGGTCGACGGCCAGCGCGCCACCGGCGGGCAGGGCGTGGCGGTCTGCGGTGGCCATGATCAGCCCGTTTGCGGCGCGCATTTCCCAATGCAGCAGGCCCACGGCGTTCTGCTCGTCGTCATCCGACCGGAACGAGTTGGAACAGACCATCTCGGCCAGATTGCCGGTATGGTGCGCGAAGGTGCCGACCTTCGGCCGCATCTCGTGGATGACGACGTCGATGCCGGCGTTCGCGGCCTGCCAAGCGGCTTCCGAGCCCGCCATGCCGCCGCCGATGATGTGGAGTGTCTCGCTCATGTGCCCCCAGATATGGCGCAATCCCGGCTTTGAAAACCGGGATTCGCGTAATCGGGGGCCGTCGCCGGGTCAGGCGGCGTTCTTTTTGCCGTCCCAGACGCCGTGGAAGATGCTGCGCGGGTTCTCGGCGCTGCGGCTCGGGTCGGGACGTTCCGCAGTCGCGTCCTTGCGCGGGGCAACGCGGCGCGGCGCGACGACCACGTCGACAAGCCGGGGTTCTGCCAGCGTGGTGATCAGCAGGGCCGCCAACAGGGTCAGGTCCAGCGCCAGCACGGGGATCACGTCGCCGCCCGAATGCGCCAGCCGGATTACGCCGGTCGCGAAGACGTACAGCGCCAGCAGGATGCAGGCGGGCCGGACCGCGGTGCGGAACAACAGCGCGAAGGCGCCGACGGCAAGGTAGACGGTCGTCACGGTGATCGCCAGCGGCGCGGCGATGACGCCGCTTAGCAGGGCGGCGCCGGATTCGGTGATGTGAAGCGCCGCGGCGGTGGCAAGGAAGAACGCGCCGATCAGGATGCGGACAAGCGTGGCCCCGCCAGACAGCACTGTACCAAGCAGAGGGGGTAAAGTGTTTCGCATGACCGTTTTCCCGTTCGCCGATGGCGGTTCAATCCGCCGTTCCCCGCACGGTTAACCAGCGGTTTGGCGGCGCAGCGGCGCGATTGCGGCGAGGGCGGGGCGAGTCGTGGAATTTTGCGTGCGGCAGGCGCGATCAGGGGCAAAACGCAAACGGCCGCGCGTCACAGGGACAGCGCGGCCGTGGCGAGTGTTGTGATCGGAACCGTTACTCGGAGGCGTCCGGCAGCTCGGCCTCGTCTTCCGACTGTTCCGCGATCCACGCGACGGACACGACCTCTTCCCCCGGCGCGGTGTTGAACACCTTCACGCCACCGGCCCCGCGCGAGCGGAAGCTGATGCCGTCGACGGGGCAGCGGATCGACTGGCCGTTCGAGGTGACCAGCATGATCTGATCGTCCATCTCGACCGGGAAGCTGGCGACGATCTCGCCGCCGCGCATCTGCTTCTCCCACGCCGTGACGCCAAGGCCGCCGCGCCCGCGCACCGGATAGTCGTGGCTGGACGTCAGCTTGCCCAACCCGCCTGCGGTGATCGTCAGGATCAGGTTCTCGGCCGCCGACATCTCGGCATAGCGTTCGGGCGAAAGCGGGCTGTTGGCGTTGCCTTCCTCGTCCTCGGACACTTCGGCGTCGTCCGCCAGACCGGCCATTGCGCGGCGCATCTTCAGGTACGAGGCCCGCTCGTCCGATTCCGCCTCGAAGTGGCGGATGATCGACATCGACACGACCTCGTCGCCGTTGTTCAGCTTCACGCCACGCACACCGGTCGAGGCGCGCGAGTTGAACACGCGCACGTCGGGCACCGGGAAGCGGATCGCGCGGCCCGAGTTGGTGACAAGCATCACGTCGTCATCTTCGGAACAGATCCGGGCGTTGATCAGGCGAACGCCTTCTTCCTCGCCCTCGAACTTCATCGCGATCTTGCCGTTCGACTTTACGTTGGTGAAATCGGACAGCCGGTTGCGCCGAACAGAGCCCTTGCTTGTGGCGAAAACGATCTGAAGATCGTTCCACTCGGCCTCGTCCCGGTCCACCGGCATGATCGCGGCGATCGAGACGCCGGTCGGGATCGGCAGGATGTTCACGATGGCCTTGCCGCGCGCGGTCCGGCCGCCCGAGGGCAGGCGCCACGTCTTCAGCTTGTAGGCCATGCCGTCGGTGGTGAAGAACAGCAGCTGCGTGTGGGTGTTGGCGACGAAGAGGGTCGTCACGACGTCCTCTTCCTTCAGCCCGCCACCCGACAGACCCTTGCCGCCGCGCTTCTGCTCGCGGAACTCGACCAGCGGGGTGCGCTTGATATAGCCGCCCTGGGTCACGGTCACGACCATGTCCTCACGCTCGATCAGGTCCTCGTCCATCATGTCGCCGGACCAGTCGGCGATCTCGGTCCGGCGCGGCACCGCGAACAGGTCGCGCACTTCGGCCAGTTCGTCCGAGATGATCTGCATGATCCGGTCGCGCGACCGCAGGATGTCAAGATAGTCGCGGATCTTGCCAGCCAGTTCCTGCAACTCGTCCGTGATTTCCTTGACGCCCATCTGGGTCAGACGCTGCAGCCGCAGATCAAGGATGGCGCGGGCCTGCGTTTCCGACAGGTTGTAGGTGCCGTCCTCGTTCATCTTGTGGCTGGGATCGTCGATCAGCTGGATGTACTCGGCGATGTCCCCGGCGGGCCAGCGGCGCGTCATCAGCTTCTCGCGGGCTTCCGCTGCATCCGCCGAGGCGCGGATCGTCGCGACGACCTCGTCCACGTTCGACACGGCGACGGCAAGGCCGCACAGGATGTGCGAGCGTTCGCGCGCCTTGCGAAGCAGGTACGCGGTGCGGCGGGCGACGACCTCTTCGCGGAACGAGATGAAGTAGGTCAGGAAGTCGCGCAGCGTCAGTTGTTCGGGCTTGCCGCCGTTCAGCGCCAGCATGTTGCAGCCGAACGAGGTCTGCATCGACGTGAAGCGGAACAGCTGGTTCAGCACCACCTCGGGCGTCGCGTCGCGCTTCAGTTCGATCACCACGCGGACGCCGACCCGGTCGGATTCGTCCTGCACGTTGGCGATGCCTTCGATCTTCTTGTCCCGAGCAAGATCAGCGATCTGCTCGACCATCTTCATCTTGTTGACCTGATACGGGACCTCTTCGACGATGATCGCGAACCGGTCCTTGCGGATCTCTTCGACCTTGGTCTTGGCGCGCAGCACGACCGAGCCGCGGCTTTCGGTATAGGCCTTGCGCGCGCCGCCCCGGCCCAGCATCACGCCGCCGGTGGGGAAGTCGGGGCCGGGCACGTATTCCATCAGCTGGATGGAATCGAGATCCGGGTTCTCGATCAGCGCCTGCGTCGCGTCGATCACTTCGCCCAGGTTGTGGGGCGGGATGTTGGTTGCCATGCCGACGGCGATGCCGCCCGCGCCGTTGACCAGCATGTTCGGGAACCGCGCCGGCAGGACCATCGGTTCGGTCTGCTTGCCGTCGTAGTTGTCCTGAAAGTCGACCGTGTCCTTGTCGATGTCGGCCAGCAGATAGTTCGCCGCCTTCGCCATCCGGACTTCGGTGTAACGGAAGGCCGCGGGCGGGTCGCCGTCCATCGAGCCGAAGTTGCCCTGACCGTCGAGCAGGGGCAGGGACATCGAAAAGTCCTGCGTCATCCGCACCAGCGCGTCGTAGATCGCCGCGTCGCCGTGCGGGTGATACTGACCCATCGTGTCGGCCACCGGGCGCGATGACTTTCGGTAGGGCTTGTCGAAGGTGTTCCCGACCTCGTTCATCGCGAACAGGATCCGCCGGTGCACAGGTTTCAGGCCATCGCGCAGATCGGGGATCGCGCGACTGACAATAACCGACATCGCATAGTCGAGGTACGCGGTGCGCATCTCGGCTTCGATGGTCACCGAAGGGCCCGTGGGCTCTGGCCGCTCGGGGGGCATTCCGTCTTCGTTTTCAGGGGTTTCCGGCGTGTCGCTCACGTGACGTCCCGCTTCTTGGCTTTGCGCTATATATTGTTGTCTTCCACTATACCCTGCCGAGGATATGGGGTTCAACAGTGACTTTCATTTAAGCAAGCAGCCACCGGATCAGAGTGCTAACACACTGTTTTTGTTGATTATAAAAGAATCTCCGGCATGGTTTTCATACAGGTGTCACATGGAGGTGCAAGTGAGCATGTCGGAAACCGAACTTATGCTGAAGGGATACGGGCTGACCACGGCAGAGATTTTCTATCGTATGCCCGATTACAAGAACGTGCTGAACACGTTCGTCTGGCAGGAGTACGACCTAGCCCCGGACCATCCCAAGCTGTTCGAATTCATCGAGTTCTGGCAGGACAGCATCGAGGGTCCGTTGCATTCGGTGCGGTTCACCCATCGCAAGATGATCCGGCCCGGTGAATGGCGCAACGTGGTGGGCGAGTTCACCTATCACTGATCCGGCAGGCCCGGGCGGCGCGGGACCTCTGGTCGCCCGGTCATTGAATTTCCCCGATTTGCCAGTAGTCTGGCCGTAACTTGCACGGTCAGGGAACGGTTTCACATGTCGGATGACAGGCAGGGCGGCAGCGATCCGTCCTTCGAGGAACTCGGCGCCGAGGCGCGCCGACTGGCCGAGGCGGCGTCGCGCTTTGCGCAACAGGCCAGCCGGTTCGGACAGGCGCGGGGTCGCGAATTCGCGGGGGCCGCACGCGACGCCTTCGACGAGGGCTCGGACATGGCGAGCAGGGCCGTTCAGAAGAATCCGCTGCTCGCGCTGGCGGTGGCGACCGGGATGGGCCTTATCCTTGGTCTTGCGCGGCGACGCTGATGCTGGCGGGGCTTGAATACCGGATCCGCATGGCGATCCGCTCGGGACTGACGCAGCTGATCAGCGCGCTGGTCGCCATCTTCTTCATCGTCGCGGGGCTGCTGTGCCTGCTGGTCGCGCTTTGGGTTTCGCTGGCCGAGGCGCACGGCACCGTCTTCGCGGCGCTGGTCACAGGCGGGGCGCTGTTGGGGCTTGGGCTGGTCGTTCTGGCGATCGGTCTGCTGCTGCGGCCGCGCCCGTTGCCGCCTGCGGCGCCGGTGTTCCCGGTGGCCGACCTGATCGCCGCGTTCACGCAAGGTATGCAGGCCTCCCGCAGGCCAGCGCCCGAACCGCAAGACGCCCCGGACGACGAGGTCGGGACGCCAGAGTCGGAAAAACGGGAAAGCTAAGGCCGCCGGCAGAACCGGCAGCCTGTCGCGTCACGTCGGGATCAGGGGATGATCCGCGTGTACTTGGTGCCTTTCAGCGTGGCGCCGGCGATCAGACCGGCCTGACCGAAGATCACCGCGATGATCGGCAGCATGGCCGTCGTGGTGTCGGCGGACAGGTTCTCGCCGTTCTGGTTCAGCGTGTATTCGACGTCCGCGCCAGCGGACCAGCCCGGCGAGCGGCGGAAGTTCTCCAGCGCCTCGGTGGTCATGAAGAACAGCACGTGGGAATACTGCTGCGCGCCAATCTGCAGGCCGATGGTGCCCGCAGCAGCCGAGTAGTAGTCGACCGTGGCGTTGTTCACCCGCAGCGCGCCGCGCCCGTAGGACCCGCCAAGCCCGAACCCGGCCTTGGTGACCAGCGGCATCACCAGCATGCCGACCGACTTGTCGCGCAGGTCGGTGGTCTGGGGATACTTGGAATACAGGAAATTCAGTGTCTGGTCGACGCGCGCGTCGATCATCTGGGCTCCGTTAGAGCCGACGCCGTTGCCGCAGGCGGCCAGAAGGCCTGCACTGCCGAGACCCGCGATGAAACCGCGGCGGGATGGAATGGTCATGATATATGCCCTTGTACTGCCGGTCTGCCTGATGCGCCCGTTGTTATGCGGCGCTTGACCGTGAGAATAGCGCAACGATTCCGTCCTGTCACCCGCGAGATGCCATCATGGGCGGCAAAACGACGGGTTAAGCGCCCGCTTTCAGCGCCCGGGCGGCCTCGGGGGCGAAATAGGTCAAGATGCCGTCGCAACCGGCGCGCTTGAAACACAAAAGGCTTTCCAGCATCACCTTCGGCCCGTCCAGCCATCCGTTCTGCGCCGCGCCCTGCAACATCGCGTACTCTCCCGACACCTGATAGGCATAGGTCGGCACCTGCAGTTCGTCCTTCACGCGGCGGCAGATGTCGAGATACGGCATCCCCGGTTTCACCATCACCATGTCGGCCCCTTCGGCAAGGTCGCGGGCGACCAGCCGCAGCGCCTCGTCCGAGTTGCCGGGGTCCATCTGGTAGGTCTTCTTGTCGCCCTTCAGCGCCGCCGAGGCGCCGACGGCGTCGCGGAACGGCCCGTAGAACCCCGACGCGTATTTGGCCGAGTAGGACAGGATCGTCACGTTCTGGTGGCCCGCCTGTTCCAGCGCCATCCGCATCGCGCCGATGCGGCCGTCCATCATGTCGGACGGGCCGATGATGTCGGCGCCGGCCTCGGCCTGCGCCAGCGTCATCTTGACCAGCGCCTCGACGGTGGCGTCGTTGACGATCTCGCCATCCACGACAAAGCCGTCGTGGCCGTTGGCGTTGTACGGGTCCAGCGCCACATCGGTCATGATCGCGATCTCTGGCACCTCGGCCTTGATCGCGCGGATCGCGCGGTTGGTCAGGTTGTCGGGGCTCCACGCCATCGCGCAGTCTTCGGTCCGGTCTTCGGCGGCGGTGTAGGGGAACAGGCAGATCGCCGGGATGCCCAGCGATGCGGCCTCTTCGGCGGCGCGCACCACGCGGTCCACGGTCAGCCGCGACACGCCCGGCATCGACGCGATCGGCGTTTCGTCGTTCTCGCCGTCGCGGATGAAGACCGGCCAGATGAAATCGTCCACGGTCAGGGTGTTCTCGCGCATCAGGCGGCGGCGCGAGTCGTGGGCACGCATGCGGCGGAAACGGGCGGCGGGAAAGGGGGCGGATGCGGTGACCATGAGGAAGCCTGTCGTCTTGGGGTACAAATCGAGGCATCGCAGGGAATTAGCGCCACCTCAAGTCTAGGAATTGCCGAAGGACAGGATTAGGGTCCCGGCAAGGCAAGAATGGAAGACCCGACGTGGACTGGTACAGCACCGTTTTCGAGCTGATAGACATGCGGTCGTTTTCCAACCTCTGGTATTGGATCGCGCTCGCCGTGGTCTGGTCGTCGGCCAGCCACTGGGTTCTTGGCGTGCCCTACGATCTGGTGCATGGCGCCGGGCGGCGCGGGGGCCAGCGGCAGCAGGATCTCGAGGATCTGGTCCGCATCAACTGCAACCGCATCCAGCATATCAGCGACGTGTCGGGCCTTTGGCTGATCGGTATGACCTGCGCCCTGCTGTCCGGACTTGCGGTCACCGGCTTCTTTTACTGGATCGAGTTCGCGCAGGCCGTGTTCCTGATCCTGTTCCCGCTGGCCATCGTCGGCGTGCTGTCGATGCACGCGGCGCGCAGCATCACCGAGCGCAACCTGACCGGAGAGGCGCTGCGCAACCGGCTTCGCCTGCAGCGCCTGTTCACGCAGGTGATCGGGCTGGTGTCGATCTTCGTCACCGCCATGTGGGGGATGTGGCAGAACATGTCGGTCGGCGTTCTGGGGGGCTGAACTGCCCCGCGCCGTCGCAGCCAAAAAGCCGCCCGTTTGCCGGTTGACACCGACCGTCCGCTCGTTACCTGACCTAAGCCATGTCCCCGACCGAATTCATCACCGTTGGCGGCGCCCCCGAAGGGTATGACGCCGATCTCGTCCTTCGCGAGCTTGACCGTTCCGGCGGCCCCGTGATCCACGTCGCGCGCGACGACAAGCGGCTGGCCGCGATGCGCGCCGCGCTGGAATTCTTCGACCCGCAGATGCCGTTTCTCAGCTTTCCGGGCTGGGACTGTCTGCCCTATGACCGGGTGTCGCCGCACGCCGACATCGCGGCGGCCCGGATGGCCGCGCTGGCCGGGCTTGTGGGGGGCATGCCCGCGAAGTTCGTGCTGCTGACCACGTTGAACGCGGTAAGCCAGCGGGTGCCCGCGCGCGAGATCCTGCGCGAGGCGTCGTTCACCGCGCGGGTCGACGACCGCATCGACGAGGCGGCGCTGCGCAACTTCCTTGTCCGCATGGGCTTTACGCAGGCGCCCACGGTGATGGAGCCGGGCGATTACGCGATCCGGGGCGGGATCATCGACATCTACCCGCCCGGCGACGCGGGTCCGGTGCGGCTGGACCTGTTCGGCGACGTGCTGGACGGTGCGCGCCGGTTCGATCCGGTCAGCCAGCGCACCACCGAAAAGCTGGACGTGATCGAGCTGGCGCCGGTGTCCGAGGTGATCCTCGACGACGCGGCGATCACCCGCTTCCGCCAGAACTACCGCATCGAGTTCGGCGCGGCGGGCACCGATGACCCGCTGTACGAGGCTGTCAGCGCGGGCCGCAAACATCAGGGCATCGAACACTGGCTGCCGTTCTTTCACGACCGGCTGGAGACGCTGTTCGACTACATGCCCGGCGCGTCGGTCTGTCTTGACGATCAGATTGGCCCGCAGCGGATCGCCCGGTGGGAGTCCATCGTCGACCAGTACGAAACGCGTCAGCACGCGATGACGCAGAAGAACCGGATCGACACCGTCTACAAGCCGTGTCCGCCGGGACTGCTGTACCTTGACGACGACGCGTGGACGGCGGCGCTTGGCGCGCGGCGGGTGCTGCAGTTCAGCCCGTTGCCGCAGGCCAGCGGGCCGGGCGTGATCGACGCGGGCGGGCGGATCGGGCGCAATTTCTCGCCCGAGCGGCAGCAGGAGTCCGTCAGCCTGTTCGGCGCGGTCGCCGATCATGTCCGCGCGCGGATGAAGGCGGGGCCGGTGGTGCTGGCCGCCTATTCCGAAGGCGCCGCCGAACGGCTGGGCCACCTGCTGGAAGATCACGAGATCACCGGCGTCGACCGTGTCAGCCGTGCCGGGGAACTGGTGGACCTGCAGGGCCCGGCGCTTGCGGTCTGGCCGCTGGAATCCGGCTTCTCGACCGACAAGCTGACGGTCATCGCGGAACAGGACATCCTTGGCGACCGCCTGATCCGGCAACCGAAAAAGAAACGCCGGGCTGAGAATTTCCTGACCGAGACGCAGTCGCTGTCGCCCGGCGACCTTGTCGTCCATGTCGATCACGGCATCGGCCGCTACAAGGGCCTAGAGGTCGTGTCGGCCCTTGGCGCGCCGCACGAATGCATCTGGCTGGAATACGCGGGCGGCGACCGGCTGTTCCTGCCGGTCGAGAACATCGAATTGCTGTCCCGCTATGGCCACGAGGAAGGGTTGCTGGACAAGCTGGGCGGCGGTGCGTGGCAGGCCAAGAAGGCCCGACTGAAAGAACGCATCCGCGAGATCGCCGACCGGCTGATCCGGGTGGCCGCCGAACGCTATCTGCGCAAGGGCGCCATCATGGAGCCCCCGGCGGGCATGTGGGATTCCTTCAGCGCGCGGTTCCCGTACCAAGAGACCGACGATCAGCTGTCGGCCATCGCGGATGTGCTGGGCGATCTTGCGTCCGGCACGCCGATGGACCGGCTGGTCTGCGGCGACGTGGGGTTCGGCAAGACCGAGGTCGCGATGCGCGCGGCCTTCGTCGCCGCCATGAGCGGGCGACAGGTGGCGGTGATCGCGCCCACCACGCTGCTGGCGCGGCAGCACTACAAAAGTTTCGCGGAACGGTTCCGGGGCTTCCCGGTCGAGGTGCGGCAGCTGTCGCGCTTCGTCACCGCGAAAGAAGCCTCCGACACCCGCGATGCAATCAGCCGTGGCACCTGCGACATCGTCATCGGCACCCATGCGTTGCTGGCCAAGGGCATCCGCTTCAAGGATCTTGGCCTGCTGGTGATCGACGAGGAACAGCACTTTGGCGTCACCCACAAGGAACGCCTGAAGGAACTGCGGTCCGACGTCCACGTCCTGACCCTGACCGCGACGCCGATCCCGCGCACCCTGCAATTGTCGCTGACCGGCGTGCGCGACTTGTCGATCATCGGCCCCCCGCCGGTCGACCGGCTGGCGATCCGCACCTACGTGTCCGAGTTCGACGCCGTCACCATCCGCGAGGCGCTGCTGCGCGAACACTATCGGGGCGGCCAGTCGTTCTATGTGGTCCCGCGCATCAGCGATCTGGCCGAGGTCGAGGCGTTCCTGCGCGATCAGGTGCCCGAGGTAAGCTTTGTCACCGCCCACGGCCAGATGGCGGCGGGCGAGTTGGACGACCGGATGAACGCGTTCTACGACGGCAGGTACGACGTGCTGCTGGCCACCACGATCGTGGAATCCGGCCTTGATATCCCGACCGCCAACACGATGGTGGTGCACCGGGCCGACATGTTCGGGCTGGCGCAGCTGTACCAGATCCGGGGCAGGGTGGGCCGGTCGAAGACCCGCGCCTATGCTTACCTGACCACCAAGCCGCGCACCCCGCTGACCCCGACCGCCGAAAAGCGGCTGCGGGTGCTGGGCTCGCTCGACTCGCTGGGTGCCGGTTTCACGCTGGCGTCGCAGGATCTCGACATTCGCGGCGCGGGCAACCTGCTGGGCGAAGAGCAGTCGGGCAACATCAACGAGGTCGGCTACGAACTGTACCAGTCGATGCTGGAAGACGCGATTTCCAAGATCCGCTCGGGCGAGATGGAGGGGCTGACCGACACCGGCAGCGAACAGTGGGCGCCGCAGATCAACCTTGGCGTTCCGGTGCTGATCCCCGACGACTATGTGCCTGACCTTGACGTCCGGCTGGGCCTGTACCGCCGACTGTCCGAGCTGAAGTCCAAGGTCGAACTGGAAGGCTTCGCGGCCGAGTTGATCGACCGGTTCGGCAAGCTGCCGAAAGAGGTCAACATGCTGATGCTGATCGTGCGCATCAAGGACATGTGCAAGCGCGCGGGCATCGCCAAGCTGGACGGCGGGCCGAAGGGCGGGACGATCCAGTTCCACAACGACCGCTTCGCCAATCCCGCGGGGCTGGTGGACTTCATCAAGGCGCAGGGCGAGCAGGCAAAGGTCAAGGACAACAAGATCGTCATCCGCCGCGACTGGTCGAAGACGAAGGACCGCATTCAGGGCGCGTTCAGCATCGCACAGGATCTGGCCAAGCACGCGAAGGTCGAGAAGACGAAGGCCTGACGGGGTATCAGAACCCCGAAAACACCATGTCGAGCGCGCCGCGGATCTCGTAATCGCGTTCAGACATGTCCGCGACGGGCGGGTCTTGGATCAAGTGCTGCGGGACGGCGGCGAGCTCTGCGGTGTGCAGCACATACGGTTGTCCGAGAAGGTCGAAAACGGGCTCCAGCCGGGTGAAGGGACGCGGACCGTCGGAAAGCGGGATCAACGGCGCGACCACGCGGGTGCCCGTTTCGATCAGGTCGGATTGAAGGTCGACAACCAAGGGACCCGCTGGCAGCCGGTAGACGCAGAACTGCGCCATCACTCGGTCTTGAGGGTCTGATGCCGTGCAAGCGGCAGACCGTTGGCTTTAAGCCAGTCCCGCCGCTGCGCCAACGCCTCTGCATTCTCGGCGGCCCAATCCTTGGCATTTGCCTCGCGGACGGCCTGCGCCAGCGCAGCCTCGCTGATGGCCGATACATTCAGGCCAAGCGCGCGCGCCGCATCAAGGGTCGCCGCGTCGACAGAGATATTCGTGCGCTGTTTTTCCGAAGGTTGGCGGGCCATGATGCGATCCCCTGAGGATGCCCATCACGCTACACACGATGCGTGTGTAGATCAATGAAAAGGGCCGGCCCGTGTGGCCGGCCCCTTCGTGTTCACGCGGCCTTGTCGGCCTCGACATGGGCGGTCAGCGCGTCGATGTCCTTGAAGAACATGTGGCTGTCGCCGACGCCGGCGGGCCGGTCGCCAAGGAAGGCGAGCGGCAGCTTGCGGGCGGCAAGGGTGCGCTGCACCGTGTCGGCGATGCCGGTGGCGGGATCGAAGAAATCCGCGCTGAGCCGGGCGACCGGAACCACGATGGCGCGGGCGCCTTGGGTCGAGGCTTCGCCCAGCACGACCTGCAGGCCCGAGCTGCCGCCGAGGGGAACGCCGGTCTCGCCACAAGCCAGAACCGGAACGCCGCCGATGTTTTTCAGTACGTCTGCCATGTTGCTACTCCTGTAGTGATTGCCCGGTGCACGGCTTGCGGCACCGGGACGATGTCGGTTTGGGGAAAAGGGATCTGTCTAAAATCGGTCGGTGAAACGCCCCGCGCTGCGGGATGTTCCGTCAATTCAAATCGGGGTCAGCTGTGCTGCGACACCGCCGGCCGTGTGCCGGGATGGGCAGGGGCCGCGGGATGCGCGGCCGCGCCGGGGGAAGCGATCACGCTGCGGCCTTCCAGCTTCATCTGGAGCAGCAGGAACGTTAGCGCGAACATGTAACAGATAGCGGCGCCCAGCGTCAGGGCAAGGGGCGTGCCGTCGAAACTCAGGCCGATCGGGACCGCGATGATCACCGCGCCCACGGTGGCGATGGCGCCGATCACCGACGCGCCCAGCCCGGCCATCTTGCCCAGCGGTTCCATCGCGATGGCGTTCAGGTTGCCGATGCACAGGCCGGCCATCAGGAAGATCGACTGCAGCCAGATCAGGAACGCGGCGAAGTACAGGTTTCCATCCAGCGCGCCGGTCAGGACGAGGATCGTCATCGTCGTGGACACCACGATCTGCACCGTCATGGTTACCTGCGCGATCCGGCGCATCCCATAGCGCACCACCAGCCGCGAGTTCAGGAAGCTGCCCAGCGCCGAGAACAGCGCAATGGCGCCGAACCAATAGGGGAACGTCTCGGCGCGGTCGAAGACCTGGTTGAACACCGGCTCGGCCGTGGACAGCGTGGTGAACATGGCGGCAAAGACGAAAGCCTGCGACGCGATGGTCAGCGAAACGGTCTTGTTCGACAGGATCTCTTTCGCGCCGGACGCAAGGCTTGACGGTTTGAAGGGGCGGCGGTTCTCGGGGGCCAGCGTTTCGGGCTGGCGCAGCAACAGCCACAGGCCGACGATGGTGGCAAAGCCGACGTAGCCCAGGAAAATCGCGCGCCAGTCGGCAATGGCGATGAAGAACTGGCCGGTCAGCGGGGCGACCGCGGGCACCAGCGTGAAGACCATCATCGTGAACGACATGATCTGCGCCATGCGGCGGCCTTCGTACACGTCGCGCACCAGCGCCAGCGCGGCAACGCGCGGACCGGCGGCGCCCAGCCCCTGCACCAGCCGCGCGGCCAGCAGCAGTTCCAGCGTGGGGGCGACGTAGCACAGCAGCGCGCCGACGATGTACAGGGTGAACCCGCCAATGATGATCGGCTTGCGTCCGAACCGGTCGCTGAGCGGGCCGGTGACCATCGTGGCCAGACCCATGCCCAGAACGAAGCTGGTGATGATCAGCTGTGCCCGGTTCGGGTCATCGGGCGTCAGGGTGTTCGAAATCTCTGTCAGAGCAGGCAGCATCGAGTCGACCGCGAAGGCGACCGAGGCAATCATCATCGCCATCAGGGCGACAAATTCGGGCTGAGACAAAGCTTTCTTCTGCATTCTGCCCAAGTATCATTTTTTCCAGAAATTGGAAGCCTGAAACATGTGCAGGGCAGATGAATGCTGTGTACATATTTTGCCGCATCGCCGATTGCGGCGTGGTATCAGGAGCTTGCAGCGTCCTGTTCCATCAGCTCGGTGATAACCTGCACCCAAAGTTCGGGCGGTTGCGCGCCCGGAACGGCATGGCGCTGGCCGACCACGAAGGTCGGAACGCCGGTCACGCCGTGTTCGCGCGCCCACGCATCGCGACCGCGGATATCGTCGCGGTCTGCGTCGCCTTGCAGAAGCTGGCGCACCACCGCCGCATCCATGCCCGCGCTGTCAGCGATGTCGGCCAGAACGTCCACGTCGCCGATGTCGCGGCCTTCCTGGAAATAGGCCCGGAACAGGGCGGACACCACCGGCGTCTGGCGCTGTTCCAGCCCGGCCCAGTGGATCAGCCGGTGCGCGTCCAGCGTGCTGGGCGTGCGTTGGATCGCGGCGAAGTCGATGGTCAGCCCGGCGGCCTCGGCGGCCTCGACCACGGGAGCATAGGCCTTCAACGCGCCGTCGCGTCCGCCGAACTTGTGTTCAAGATATTCGGTCCGGTCCATGCCGCCCGCCGGCATCTCGGGGTTCAGCTGGAACGGATGCCACTCAATCTCGAACGGGTGATCGCCGATCTTTTCCAGCGCACGGTCAAGGTTCGTCTTGCCGATATAGCACCAAGGGCAGATCGGGTCCGAGATGATGTCGAGCTTGACCATGATGGGTCTCCGGTCGCGGGGTGGACTGCGCTTGTAGCGGAGCATGCCGCCCGACGCAAACCGCCCGGCAGGGGCGCTGCCGGACGGGGCGAAGGGAAGGGATGGGTCAGGTCAGACCAAGGGCACCAGCGGAACCCCGCAGGCGGCCAGAGCCAGAAGCGACAGAAGGCAAAGGGCGATACGCATGGTCATTCCTCTTCCCACCACCAGACAAGCGGCTGCCAGTCCAGCCAGTCGCCATAGATCGGGATATGCTCGGGGAACTTCAGTTCCTTCACATGGGCGATCCGGCTGGTGTTGTACTGATAGGTCGGGATCACATAGCGCCCGGCGGTCAGGATGCGGTCCAGTGCCTTGGTCGCGGCGACGAATTCATCGTTCGAGCGCGCGTTCAGGATCCGGTCGATCATCGCAACGGCGGCCGGGCTGTCCATGCCCATCCAGTTCTTGGTGCCCGGTTCGGTCAGGCCTTCGGGGCCCCAATAGTAGTACTGTTCGTTCCCGGGGCTCAGCGACAGCGCGACACGGTACAGGGTCATGTCGAAGTCGTAGATCTGCGTCCGCTCGTTGTACTGCGCGGTGTCGACCGCATTGACCGTCGGAAAGATCCCGATCCGCTTCAGGGACTCGACGTAGATGTCGATGAAGGTCTGCGCCTCGGCGGCGCCGCTTTCCAGCAGGATCTCGAACTCGAAAGCATTGCCCGCTTCGTCGGACAGGACACCGTCTTTCACGGTCCAGCCCGCCTCGCGGAACAGGTCCAGCGCCCGCGAGATGTTGGCGCGGTTGCGAACCGAGCCGTCCGAGACGGGCAGGGAGTAGCCTTCCAGCGTGCCGGGCAGCAGTTCATCGGCGAAAGGCTCCAGCATCTCACGCACCAGTCCCTCGGCGGGGCCGTGGTCCATCCCCAGAAGCGAGTTCGAGAAATACGACGTGATTCTGGGGTTTTGCCCGCCGGTCTGTGTCTGGTTTATGAACTCGAAGTTGAACGCATGGATCAGCGCGTCGCGCACCCGCCAATCCTGAAATTCCGGGTTGCGGGTGTTCATCACGAAGCCGGTGATGCCAGACGGACGCCCGTGCGGCACAAGCGACTTGATCACGTCGCCAGCCTGCACGGCGGGGAAGTCGTACTGTTCGTCCCATTTCGAGGCGTTGAACTCTCGGTTGGAGTTCAGCTCTCCGGCCTTGAACGCCTCGAACTGCGCGGTGCCGTCGGCGTAGAACTCCATGCGGATCTCGTCGAGATTGGCATGACCGGCGGTCACGGGAAGGTCCTTGCCCCAGTAATCCGGGTTCCGCTTGAGCGAGACATAGCGCCCAGCCTCGAACCGGTCGATCACGTAGGGGCCGGTCAGGATCGGAAGCTCATCCAGCCCCGAGTCGGTGAAATCCGTGTCTTCCCACTGCGCTTTCTTCAGGATCGGGCGCAGGCCCATGATCAGCGCCAGTTCGCGGTCGGCGGTGTTGAAGGTGATCCGCACGGTGCGTTCGCCAACGGCCTCGATGCTTTCGACCTTCTCCCACGCGCCCAGATAACGGGGGTGCCCCTCTGTGCCCAAGGTCTCGTAGGACCAGATCACGTCCTCTACGGTGACGGGGCTGCCGTCCGAGAAGGCGGCTTCGGGGCGCAGGGTGAATTCGACCCATGTGCGGTCGGGATCCGTCTCGACCGATTCGGCCAGAAGGCCGTACAGCGTGAAGGGTTCGTCCCAGTTTCGCGCCATCAGGCTTTCCGAGGTCAGAAAGCGCAGCTGCCACGGGACCGAGCCTTTCCGGATGTACGGGTTCAGGCTGTCGAAGCTGCCGACCTCTCCGGTGACGATCCGGCCGCCGGTGGGGGCGTCGGGATTGGCATAGGGGAAGGCCACAAAATCCGGTGGCAGGGCGGGTTCGCCGTACATAGCTATGCCATGCTTCGGCTCGGCCGCCGCCAGTCCGGCGGAAAGGCAGAAGACCGCGGTCGCGAATGCTGCAGCGCGGCTGAGGGGGCGGATGCGGATCATGTGCTCGGGGTTCCTTCTGCTCGCTCGGGAATTTTTGAGCAAATCTATCGACGTAACCGGCTCATTTCAAACTTTTACCTTTGACCACGCACATTAAGCGGCTATAAAGGGGGCACTGCTCGATAGGTTTCTTGCCTGTATGAAACCTGCCTCAATAACTTAACGCCCGCCTTGTGCGGGCGTTTTTTTTCGCCCTCGCGCAGCTTTTGCCCTTGTTAGAAAGGCCCCGTGCCAGCGCCGCCGAAAATCGGGTGTCGGCGCGAATCTCCCGTCGGTTCGATTCGGGATTTTCCCTTTGGGACGGCACGCTTGACGGCTCCTGCTATCAGGAAGGATCGCACGGTCGATATGTGCCCCAGCGTCACCGCCGGTCTTCGTGATAGGATTTCCCGGAACACGGCGCGGCGATTGGCTCTTATCTTCGCAGATGCAGCATGGCAGGGTCCGGGCAAGGATCTGCACAGGAGGATTGAACATGTCACTCAAGGGGAAAACGGCGGTCGTCACCGGCTCGAATTCGGGCATCGGCCTTGGCGTCGCGAAGGCGCTGGCAAAGGCGGGCGCGGACGTCGTTCTGAACTCTTTCACCGACCGTGACGAGGATCACCAGCTGGCCGCCGACGTGGGCCGCGAATTCGGTGTCACCGCCCGCTATATCAAGGCCGACATGTCGAAGGGCGACGAGTGCCGCGCGCTGATTGAACAGGCGGGCGCCTGCGATATCCTTGTGAACAACGCGGGCATCCAGCACGTCGCCAACATCGAGGACTTCCCGCCCGAGAAGTGGGACGCCATCATCGCGATCAACCTCAGCTCTGTGTTTCATACCACCGCCGCCGCGATCCCGATGATGCGCAAGGCGGGCTGGGGCAGGGTGATCAACATCGCTTCGGCCCACGGTCTGCGCGCCAGCCCCTACAAGGTGGCCTATGTCGCGGCGAAGCACGGCGTTGTGGGCATGACCAAGGTGGCCGGGCTGGAGACGGCGAAGGACCCGATCACAGTCAACGCGATCTGTCCCGGATACGTCCTGACCCCGCTGGTGGAATCCCAGATCCCCGACACCGCGAAGGAATACAATATCTCGGAAGACGAGGCGATCGAGAAGGTCATCCTTGCCAAGCAGCCGTCGAAGGATTTCGTGACGGTCGAACAGCTGGGCGGGCTGGCCACGTTCCTGTGCTCGGACGCCGCCGACCAGATCACCGCGACAACCCTGTCGGCGGACGGCGGCTGGACCGCGCAATAAGGGATCTTCCGAGCGCGCCCGGGTTCAGGCGGAACATCCGCTAACGGAGGCAAGGCATTGAAGAAACGGATCAATCTTGCCCTGCAAGGTGGCGGCGCCCACGGCGCCTTCACCTGGGGTGTGCTGGACCGGCTTCTAGAGGAGCCCGATATCGAGATCGCCGCGGTCTCGGGCACCTCTGCCGGGGCGTTGAACGCGGCGGCGCTGAAGGCCGGGATGGCCCGTGGCGGGGCGCAGGCCGCGCGCGACAACCTTGCATGGCTGTGGGAACAGATGGGCGCGCTGGACACGACGCTGTTCCCGGACTGGGCGCGCGCCTTCTGGCCCGCCCCGGCGACCATGTCGCGCTTGGTGGCGCTAAGCCCCGCCTATCTGTGGACGGACATGGCCAGCCGTGTCCTGAGCCCCTATGCGCTGGGGCCACTGTACGAGAACCCGCTGAAGCGTGTGGTCGAGTATTTCCGGTTCGAGGATGTCTGTTCCGACGCCGGCCCCCGCCTGTTCGTCAGCGCCACCAACGTGCGCAACGGCAAGATCCGCGTGTTTTCTGGCGACACGATCCACGCCGATGTCATCCTTGCCTCGGCCTGTCTGCCGAACATCTTCCAGGCGGTCGAGATCGAGGACCCGGTCACTGGCACGGTCGAGGCATATTGGGACGGTGGCTATACCGGCAATCCGGCGCTGTTCCCGATGTATGAACCGGACCTGCCGGATGACATCGTCATCGTGAACATCAACCCGCTGTACCGCGAGGAAGTCCCGCGCACCGCGCAGGAAATTCAGAACCGGATCAACGAGATAAGCTTCAACTCTTCGCTGCTGCGCGAACTGCGCGCGATCAGCTTCGTGCGCGATCTCATCGCGGCGGGCCGGGTGCCCGAAGGCACGATGAAGCGCGTGCTGGTGCATATGATCGCCGACGACGAACTGATGAACATGCTGTCCGAGGCGACGAAGATCGTGCCGACGCCCAGCGTCCTGTCGGATCTGCGGGACTCGGGGCGCCGACGGGCGGGGGCCTTCCTAGAGGACCACAAGGACAAGATCGGCATCGAAGCCAGCGTGAACCTTGAAGAAATGTTCGGTTAGGCCGACAGCTTCTCGGGGTCGCGCGGTTTGACTTGGGCTGGCTCGATCTCTGGCACCTTGCCGTTCGGATAGACCAGCCCCGCCGAGATCACCAGCTTGGCCGCATCCTCGACAGTCATGTCCAGTTCGATCACCTCGCTGCGGGGGACGAACAGCAGAAAGCCCGAGGTCGGGTTCGGCGTCGTCGGCAGGAAGACCGACATCAGGTCGTCGTCGGATGGGATGCGGGCCTTCACCTCGCCCTTGGCGCTGGTGGAAATGAATGCGATCGCCCAGATGCCCCGGCGCGGGTATTCGACAAGGCAGGCGGTGTCGAACGACGACTCGGCTTGGCTGAACACGGTTTCCGCGATCTGTTTCAGACCGTTATAGATCGACCTGACCACGGGCATCCGGTCCACCAGGCTTTCGGCGTAGTTGATCATCGACCGCCCGATGATGCCCTTGGCCAACCAGCCGACGAGGATGGTGAAGATCAGGAACAGCACGACGCCAAGGCCGCGCACGTTTACCGGCGCCTCGACCCCGAAGAAGGTTTCGATAATGTTTTCAGGCTGGTACGCGTTCGGGACGAAGGGCAGCACAAAGCCGTCGATCCAGCCGATCACCGACCAAAGCAGCCAAAGCGTCAGGCCGATGGGCGCGATGACGACCAGTCCCGTCAGGAAAGACGTCCTAAGCCGCCCGAACATCGTGCTTCTCTGCCGTTGGACCGGCGTTTCCCCCTGAGGGGCGATGGGCGGTTTCGTCATGATGTGGTAGCCAAGCCCCAAGTTACACTGCGAATGTAAGGTCGCCGAGGGTGCCGCACAACGGCAGCCCCGACGTCGCGTGCGAATATATACAGGCGACCGTTACGACGCGGTGATTTCTTTGGCAATTTCTGCGGCCAGTCGCGCATTGTTGCGCACCAGAGCGATGTTCGCGACCAGCGAGCGGCCCTCGGTGATGTGGAAGATCCGGTCCAGCAGGAACGGCGTGACGGCTTTGCCGGACACGCCCTGCGCATCGGCCTCGGCGGTGGCCTGTTCGATGGCCTTCGCCATTTCGGCGGCGGGGATCTCGTCGGCGACGGGGATCGGGTTCGCGATCAGCTGGCCGCCGGTCAGCCCCAGTTCGGTGCGCGCCAGTTGCGCGGCGGCAATCGCGGCGGCGCTGTCCAGCCGCAGCGGAGCCGTCAGGCCCGAGCCGCGCGACCAGAAGGCCGGGATCTCGTCCTGACCATAGGCGATCACGGGAACGCCATTGGTTTCAAGAACTTCCAGCGTCTTCGGAATGTCGAGGATCGCCTTCGGACCGGCCGCGACGACGGTCACGGGGGTCAGCGCCAGTTCCTGCAGGTCGGCGGAGATATCGAAGGACAGCTCGGCCCCCTTGTGCACCCCACCGATGCCGCCCGTCGCGAAGACATGGATGCCCGCCGCGTGCGCCGCGATCATCGTCGCGGCCACCGTGGTGGCGCCGGTCTGGCCTGTGGCCAGCGCCACGGCGAAATCGGCGCGCGACAGCTTCAGCACGTCCTTGGCCTGCGCCAGCGCGTCCAGCTCGTCGCCGGTCAGCCCGATGTGCAGGCGTCCTTCGATCACCGCGATGGTCGCGGGCACGGCGCCGGCGGCGCGGATGTCATCCTCGACCTGCCGGGCGGTCTCCACGTTCTGGGGGTAGGGCATCCCGTGGGTGATGATCGTGCTTTCCAGCGCGACCAGCGGTTTGCCTTCGGCCTTGGCTTGGGCGACTTCGGGGGAAAAGTGCAGCTCGGTCATCCGGCGGCGCCTCCTGAGATATGAGCGGCGGCGGCCTGCAGGGCGCGGTCAAGCGCGGCGGCGCCGGTGGCCCCGCCCAGTTCGGCCGCGATGTGGGCCGCCATGAAGGTATCGCCCGCGCCGGTGACACGGGTCACCAGGACTTCGGGCGGGGTGGCTGTCACCAGACCGTCAGGTCCGGCGGCGGTGGCGGGGCGGCTGCCGTCGGTGACCAGCACGCGGGCGGCGCCGCGTTTCTGCATGGCCCGGGCGGCAGCGGCGCTATCCTCGAACGTCTCGGCGCAGATCAGGCCGGCTTCTTCGAGGTTCACGTAAAGCGTGGCGCGCGGCGCGCGCAGCAGCGGCAACAGGCGTTCCGCCTTGCCGGGGCTGGCGGGCGCGATGCGCAGGTCGGCAGCCGCGAAGGCGGGGCTTTGCGCGATCTGGCCCAGCAGTTCTTCGGTCAGATTGCCGTCCAGCGCGATCAGGCCGGGGTAGGGGGCATCGGCGCTGCCCAGCGATCCGTCGGTCAGCGGGCGCAGGATCTTGTCGCCCGCCTCTTCCAGCGAATGCGCGTCGGCGATGGCGGCGATCAGCCCGTTCGCGCCCTCGACCGCCATGTAGACGTCGGTCGGAAGATCCTCGGACCGGTAGACGTGGCCGGTGCCCATGCCCATCCGGGTGCAGGCGGCGACCAGTTCGTCGCCCTCGGCATCGCGGCCGATGGCGGTCAGAAGCTCTGCCTGAAGCCCGAACCGGCGCAGGGTCATCGCGATGTTCATGGCGACGCCGCCGGGAATTCGGGTGATGCGCCCGGGCACGTCGTTGCCCAGACGCATGTGGCGCGGGCTGCGGCCGATCACGTCCCACAGGACGGCGCCGATGCAAAGGATGGTGTCGTTCATATGCGGCTTGTGGCAACCTGCGGGGCAGGGGGCAAGCCCGTTTCCATCGCCATCCGGCCCGGATCGGCGTGTCGGGGGTTGCGCATTGTCCGGCTATCGCTTAAGGGACGCGCACTTCACAGGCGGGGCTTGGGCCCTGCGGGGAGAAATCCCGCATGGTCCGCCGGTTGAGCATTTGCTTCAAACAGTCCCGCCGAGGCGTAAACCGGAAAGGAAAATGGACATGGCGCTGCCTGAATTTTCTATGCGTCAGCTTCTGGAAGCTGGCGTTCACTTTGGTCACCAGACCCAACGCTGGAACCCCCGTATGGGCGAGTTCATCTACGGCGAACGCAACGGTATCCACATCATGGACCTGACGCAGACCGTTCCGATGCTGGACGCGGCCCTGAACGTCATCCGCGAAACCGTGGCGAAGAACGGCCGCATCCTGTTCGTGGGCACCAAGCGTCAGGCTGCGAAGCCGATCGCCGACGCCGCCGAGCGTTGCGCGCAGTACTACATGAACCACCGTTGGCTGGGCGGCACGCTCACCAACTGGAAAACCGTGTCGCAGTCGATCGCTCGCCTGAAAGACATCGACGAGCGCATGGCGCAGGGCGCCGAAGGCCTGACCAAGCGTGAGCGTCTGTCGATCGAGCGTGACCGCGAGAAGCTGGAAGCCTCGCTGGGCGGTATCCGCGAGATGGGCGGCGTTCCGGACCTGCTGTTCGTGATCGACGTCAACAAAGAAGACCTGGCCATCGCCGAAGCCAAGAAGCTTGGCATCCCGGTCGTCGCGGTCGTTGACACCAACTGCTCGCCCGAGGGTGTGGATTACATCATCCCCGGTAACGACGACGCGGCCCGCGCCATCGCCCTGTACTGCGACCTGGCCTCGCGCGCGGCTCTGGACGGCATGTCCGCCCAGCTCGACGCCGCCGGTGTCGACGTTGGCGCTCTGGAAGAGACGCCGGACGAGATGCTGGACGAAGAGACCGCCGCCGAAGCGCCGGCCGCTACGGAAGAGCAGGCCGAAGCCTGATCTTCCGGTCTTCGGACCGTCACCGAAACGTCACCGCGGGCGGCTATGGCCGCCCTCGGGACTTGATCCGTTCGATTTGAGGAGAGCCGATATGGCTATCACCGCTGCACAGGTGAAAGAACTGCGCGAACTGTCCGGCGCAGGCATGATGGACGCCAAGAAGGCACTGGTCGAGAATGACGGCGACATGGAAGCCGCCATCGACTGGCTGCGCACCAAAGGTCTGGCGAAAGCTGCCAAGAAATCCGGGCGCACCGCCGCCGAGGGCCTTGTGGCCGTCGCCGTTGACGGTGGCACCGGCGTCGCCGTGGAAGTGAACTCGGAAACCGACTTCGTTGCGAAGAACGGCGAATTCCAGACGATGGTCAAGGGCATCGCCGAAGCCGCGCTGAAGGTGGACGACGTCGACGCGCTGGCCGCGGCCGACCTTGGCGGCAAATCGGTCGCCGACACGCTGACCGACAAGATCGCCACCATCGGCGAGAACATGACCCTGCGCCGCATGGCGAAGGTTCAGGGTGACACCATCGCGACCTACATCCACAACGCTGCCGGCACCGACATGGGCAAGATCGGCGTCGTTGTTGCGCTGAAAGGCACCGACGAGGCGTTCGGCAAGCAGGTTGCGATGCACATCGCCGCCGCGAACCCGGCCTCGCTGTCCGAAGCCGATCTCGACCCGGCCGTGGTCGAGAAGGAAAAGCAGGTTCAGATCGACATCGCGCGTGAATCGGGCAAGCCCGAGGCCGTGATCGAGAAGATGATCGAAGGCCGCATGAAGAAATTCATGGCCGAGGTCACGCTGCTGGGCCAGCAGTTCGTGGTGAACCCGGATCTGACCGTGGCCAAGGCCGCCGAAGACGCCGGCGTCGAAATCACGGGCTTCATTCGCCTTGAAGTCGGCGAAGGCATCGAGAAGGTCGAAGAAGACTTCGCCGCCGAAGTCGCCAAGGCCGCTCAGGGCTAAGCCCCGGACGCAAATCTTTCAAAGCGCCCCTCGGAGAAATCCGGGGGGCGTTTTTCTTTGCCCGGACGCCTGAATACGCATGCGTGATCGGTCTGGCATGACAGGGCAGGTGGCTGTGCGGGGCTGGTGGGTCGGCACCCTGAAATTGAAAAAAACGATGCAATCAGGGCGAGGACTGCATCGTCTTTTTCGTAAGGCGCCCCGACAATTGGGGATGAGGACAAGACGCCTTTATCAGTGTGCCAACCTGCCCGCTGACTATAAGCGTTCAGGTTGGCGATCCGGTCTCCCGGTGCCGATCGGTAGTCCTTGAAATACCAAGGCTTTCCCCACCAGCTGTTCCCTGGCTAATGCCACCACTCACGGAACTGATATTGTTTTGTCCTTTCGCGAGACTTAACGAAAGTAAGGGATTCCCTACCTTTTCGGTATGATCCTGTCCGACCCTTGTTTTGCGAGTGATTCCAATGGTTTTCGGCACGCTTCGGATGAGCGTGCTCTGTGGAAAAACAGCCGGGGGTTTAGTCCGTTCGCGGTTCAGAGATAATCATTCATCGCTTCGTAACGTAGCGTCACGAAGTGTGAAATCTTAGGGATCGGGACTCGGGTGAACCGCGCGCAGCGTCGTGCGCCGCGAGTCAGGCTTCGATGCGGAAGATCTGGTTCTGCATACTGGCCTTCACGACGGCCTGCGCGGTGGTTTCGACGTCCAGCGCCTCGCGCGCAAGGCGCAGGTGCTTCTCGACGGTGGCGGCGGTCAGCCCCATGATCACGCCGATGTCCTGCGTCGTCTTGCCTTCGCCGACCCATTCCAGCGCCTCGCGCTGGCGCTTGGTCAGCGCCTTGCGGCTCAGCGGGAAGGGCAGGTTGAGGATCTTCAGGTGCAGCACCTTGTTCATCGCGATCAGCTCGCGGCCATGCTTTTCCCAGATCGCATCCGTCTCGTCCTGACCGACGCCGGGCGCCGGGATCAGGCCGACAGCTGCGATGTTGCGCGCGCCGACTTCGGCGAAACTGATGGAATATCCAGCAGTTAGGCCGTGCTTTACATTGAACGCGACCACTTCCTGTTCCTTGGACGTCAGCGCCTCGGCGTGTTCCGCGATCCAGCCCCAGGAACAGGCGCCACTGTTCTCGGTGGCCCAGCGGACCATCGGCGCGTGCTGGTACAGGCCTTCGTTGATGAAGGTGTCCATATAGCCGGCGCCGATGTTCGTGAGGATCAGGAAATCGTCGCGGGCGCCTAGGGAACTGCGCACGCGCGAAGACGCCATGCCATAGATCAGGCGCGTGAAACCGTAGGATGCCATCGCGTCGCAATGCATCTGCCAAAGCTCGTCCATCGTCGTGGACGAGATCACTCGTTCAACATAATCCAGCATCGTCATCCCGACTTTCAGCGGGGTCCTCATCCGGCTCTGTATCATTATGACTTTCGCCATCCGGTCAACCGCTTTCCTGCACGCTCCGGTGAACTGCGACAGTCCGCCGGTCGCCTCGTACATGCCGCCGCGCCGGAGTGTCGAGCGCGGGGCGGAATTTACTTCACACGTTCCATTACGTTTAGGAAATCAGGTGTTCAAGCGGATTGGGTGCGGCAAATCTGCGGTCTCGGCAAAGAGGCGCGCAAAGCCGCGCGGGCACCGGAAAACGCAGGTTTTCCACGTTAAAGCACGTGGAAAAAGGCACCGGGCCGTAGCTGGCCCGGTACATCCTATATTTACATAATACCGATTATCGGACTTAGCCTAGGGCGTATCCGGCACCACGAACGGTCCGGATCAGGTCGTCCCCCCCGTGAATGGCAAGCGCCTTGCGCAGCCGTCCGATATGCACGTCGACCGTGCGGGTATCGACGTAGATGTCGCGGCCCCACACCCGGTCCAGAAGCTGCTCGCGGCTCCAGACGCGGCCCGGCTTTTCCATGAAGGTCGTCAGCAGACGGAATTCCGTCGGCCCAAGCTTCAGCTCTTTGCCGTCGCGGGACACCTTGTGCGTCTCTGCGTCCAGCAGGATGTCAGAGAACTCCAGCTGCTGCCCCACGGCCGCAGGCCGCGTTCGCCGTAGCTGTGCCCGCACGCGCGCCATCAGCTCGACGACAGAGAACGGTTTCACCACGTAATCGTCCGCGCCGGTCTCTAGCCCGCGCACGCGGTCGACTTCTTCCGAGCGCGCCGACAGCATGATCACCGGAACGGTCCGCGTCTGCGGCCGGGTCTTCAGGCGTCGGCAGATCTCGATGCCGGAGACGCCGGGCAGCATCCAGTCCAGCAGGATGAGATCCGGCACTTCTTCTTCGACAAGCATCAACGCGTCGTCGCCGGTTCCGGCGCGCGCGACCGAGAAGCCTTCGGCCTCAAGGTTGTAGGCAAGAACTTCACGTTGCGAGGGTTCGTCCTCGACAACCAGAACCTTCGGTTGCGCCGCAGCCATCAAACGACCCCGTCCGTGGACATGAACGGCGTGTCATCGCTTTTGGTGCGCCGTTCTTCGGGCATCTCGCCAGTGACAAGGTACACGACCTGTTCGGACACCGAGGTGACGTGGTCACCCATGCGCTCCATGTTCTTGGCGATGAAATGCAGGTGCATACAGGCAGTGATGTTGCGCGGGTCTTCCATCATGTGCGTCAGCAACTCGCGGAACACCGCGTTGTACAGCTGGTCGACTTCCTCGTCGCGCTCGATGACCTGCTGCGCCAGTTCGGCGTCGCGCTGTGCGAAGGCATCCAGCGAGTCCTTCAGCATAGCCTGCACGTCGCGGGCCATCCGGCGGATCGCGGGCACGGCTTCGTCGACCGGGGCAAGCGTGGCCAGCACGGTGGTCCGCTTGGCAAGGTTCTTGGTATAGTCCCCTACCCGTTCAAGGTTGCCGCTGATCTTCATCACCGACAGGATGGTGCGAAGGTCGGTCGCCATCGGGTTCCGGATCGCGATGATGCGGGCCGATTCCTCGTTCACTTCCTCTTCGAGCGCGTCGATTTTCTTATCGTTTTTAAGGACTTGTCCGGCAACTTCCTGGTCGCGATCAAGAAATGCGCGCACGCCCTCAAGGATAGAGGCTTCGACCAGCCCGCCCATTTTCATGATCAGCGCCTGAAGGCCTTCAAGGTCGCGGTCGAAGGCGGTGGAGATGTGTTTGTCCTGCATTCTCTTATCCAATCCGTCCCGAGATATAGCTTTCGGTCCGCGGGTCTTTGGGGTTGGTGAAGATCTGGTTGGTCTCGCCGTACTCGACAAGGTTGCCGAGGTGGAAGAATGCCGTCTTCTGGCTGACCCGCGCGGCCTGTTGCATCGAGTGGGTCACGATGACCACCGAGTATTGGCTGCGCAGTTCGTCGATCAGGTCCTCGACCTGATCGGTCGCGATGGGGTCCAGCGCCGAGCAAGGTTCATCCATCAGCAGGACTTCCGGTTCGGTCGCAACGGCGCGGGCAATGCACAGACGCTGTTGCTGACCACCCGACAGGCCGGTGCCCGGTGCCTGCAGGCGGTCCTTCACCTCGTCCCAGATGGCGCCGCGGCGCAGGGCCTTTTCGACGATCTCGTCAAGGTCGGCCTTGTTCTTGGCCAGCCCGTGGATCTTGGGGCCGTAGGCGACGTTGTCGTAGATCGACTTGGGGAACGGGTTCGGCTTCTGGAACACCATGCCGACCTTGGCGCGCAGCTGCACCGGGTCGACCTTCTTGTTGTAGATGTCCTCGCCGTCCAGTTCGATCGCGCCTTCGACGCGGCACACGTCGATGGTGTCGTTCATCCGGTTCAGACAGCGCAGGAATGTCGACTTGCCACAGCCCGACGGACCGATGAAGGCGGTCACGGTGCGGTCCTCGATCTCGACGTTCACGTCCTTGATGGCGTGGTTCTCGCCGTAATAGACCTGAACGTCGCGGGCGGAGATTTTAGAATTCTGGGGCATGTTTTTCACGTTCTGGGCCGTCGTGGGCATTTCGGTCATGTTCATTTCACTACTCCTTACCACCGACGTTCGAAGCGGCGGCGCAGAATGATGGCGATGATGTTCATCGTCATGAGAAAGAGCAGCAGCACGATGATGCCACCCCAGGCGCGTTCATAATAGGCCGGGTCGGCCCGCTTGGCCCATTCGTAGATCTGGGCCGGCATTGCCGAGTTCGGCGACAGGAAGCCTTCGGCGATCCCCTCGGGGTAGTTCGAGGCGACGAAGCCCACCATGCCGATCAGCAGCAGCGGCGCGGTTTCGCCAAGCGCCTGCGCCAGCCCGATGATGGTGCCGGTCAGGATGCCCGGCATCGCCAGCGGCAGGACGTGGTGGAAGACGGCCTGCGTCTTCGAGGCCCCTACCCCCAGCGCGGCGTCACGGATCGAGGGCGGCACCGCCTTCAGCGACGCGCGGGTCGAGATGATGATGGTCGGCAGCGTCATCAGCGTCAGCACAAGGCCACCCACCAGCGGCGCCGATTGCGGCAGGCCGACAAGCTGGATGAACACCGCAAGGCCAAGGATACCGAACACGATGGACGGCACGGCGGCGAGGTTCGAGATGTTCACCTCGATCAGGTCGGTCCAGCGGTTCTTGGGCGCGAATTCCTCAAGGTAGATCGAGGCCGCGACGCCGATCGGCAGCGCCAGCAGCAGGACCACCAGCATCATGAACAGCGAACCCAGCATCGACACGCCGATACCGGCCTGTTCGGGGCGGCTTTCCGATGCGTCAGAGCCGGTGATGAACGCCCAGTTGAACGCGCGGGCAAGGCCGCCCTCTTCGAACAGCACATCGACGATATCAAGGTGCGCGGCATCAAGGTTTCTGTCGCGGGCCAGATCCTCGCGGGTGACACGGCCCTTCATGTAGCCATCCACGCGGCTGGAAGCGAGAACCCGGAAGGTCACCGTTTCGCCGATCAAGTCGGGGTCGGCGATGACCGTGTCGCGGATCTGGGCGGCGGCGCCCGAGGACACCATCCTGCGCAGGTCGGCGCCCGTCATCTCGGTTTCGATCCCGTGCTCGGCGACCAGACGTTCCAGTGCTTGGTCGATCAACGGGTTGTACCCGAAGGTCGAGACCCTCGAGACATCCGCCGGATCGCGGTTGCCGTTCGGGTCCAGCGCCTCGGCTTCCAGCACGACCGGCAGGTCGAACGACGTTTGCGTGAAGGCCGGGATGCCGCTGCGGATGATGGTCACCAGCAGGATCACAAGGAACACCAGCCCGACGCCGACGGCGGCCATGCCGTAGTACTTGAACCGGGTCTCGGCGGCGTTGCGGCGGCGGGTGCGGGCGTCCAGCGTGTACAGGGAACTGGTGCGATGCCCGCTTTCGGCGGTTTGCGTGGTCGCGTCGGTCATTCGTACTGCTCCCGGTATTTGCGCACGATGTAGAGGGCGAGAACGTTCAGAGCGAGGGTGATGACGAACAGCGTCATCCCCAACGAGAAGGCGACAAGCGCCTCGGGAGAAGAGAAGTCGGCGTCGCCGGTCAGCTGCGACACGATCTTGGCGGTGACGGTGGTCATCGCCTCGAACGGGTTCAGCGACAGGCGGGCCGCGGCCCCTGCCCCAAGCACGACGATCATGGTTTCACCGATGGCACGCGACGCCGCCAACAGGATGGCGCCGACGATGCCGGGCAGCGCGGCGGGCAGCACCACCTGCTTGACGGTTTCCGATTTCGTCGCGCCAAGGCCAAGCGCCCCGTCGCGCAGCGATTGCGGCACTGCGTTGATGATGTCGTCCGAAAGCGAGGATACGAAGGGGATCAGCATGATGCCCATCACCAGCCCCGCGGTCATCACCGACGACGCGGCGCCCATCCAGCCGGTGCCGTTCGGGCCGAAGACCGACAGCAGCAACGGACCAACGGTCAGCAGGGCGAACAGGCCGTAGACGATGGTCGGGATGCCGGCCAGCACCTCGATCAGCGGCTTCGCAAATGACCGGACCCGCGGCGTGGCGTATTCCGACAGGTAGACCGCCGCGAAGATGCCGATCGGCACGGCCACGACCAGCGCGATGAACGAGATGTACAGCGTGCCCCACAGCAGCGGGATGATCCCAAGCTGCGACCCGCCGCCGAAGCTGGGCGACCAGATCAGCCCGAAGAAGAAATCGTCTGCCGGATACCGCTGGAAGAACTCGATGGTGTTGAAGATCAGCGACAGGACGATGCCGATCGTCGTCAGGATCGCGATCGACGCTGCCACGATCAGCAGGTAGCGGACGGTGGTTTCGACCACGTTGCGGGCGCGGAAATCCTTGTGGGTCCGCAGGAAGGCGAAGGCGAAGCCAGCGATGGCGACGGCCAGCACGGCGACGGTCATCATCGTCTGCCCCGTGGCGCTGGTCTGGCGATAGCTTTGCGCCGCCTCCAGCACCGGGGCGCTGACCTCGGACCCAAGCGCGACGCCCACCTGCGCCAGAAGTGCGCGAATGTCGGTGTCGTCCGTCGTGATCGCGCGGGCCTCGTCGGCGCTGATGGCGCCACCGGCCACGGCAAGATCAAGCCCGTCCGCCACGCGGCGGACGTCGGACATCACAAGGCTGCGGGAACTGGCTTCTGGGATGGCGGTGTCGGGGATCGTCGCGGCGACCGAGTTGTCGACGATGATCGGCTGAATGGTCAGCCAGCCCACCAGCACCAGAAGCGAAAACACCAGCGTGAAGATGGCGACGCTGGACCCGTAATAGCTGGGAAGCGAGTGAAGTATGCGGCTGTCGCCGCCCGCGCTGGCCAGCGCGCGCTGTCGGCCCATGACGTAACCGACCGTAGCAAGGGCCAGGATGATCAAGATGATCCAAAGGACGGGCATTAACGCAACCCCCAAGGCTTTCCGTCGAAGAATTAAAGAGACGAAGCGGAGGCGGCCATGAAGACCGCCTCCTGATCAGGCCAAGGCCGGATTACATCGCGCCGGACATGGTCTCTTCGTTCGCGATTTTCGCTTGGGTGTCGGCCAGCTCGGGGTCGGACACCAGGCCGTAGTTGGCCAGCGGGCCCGACGGGCCGGCGATTTCGTTCGCCACGAAGAACTCGGCGAACTCTTTCAGGCCGGGGATCACGCCGATGTGGGCCTTCTTGATGTAGAAGAACAGCGGACGCGACACCGGGTAGTCACCCGAGGCGATGGTCTCGGTGGTCGGCTCGACGCCGCCCATCGTGGCAACCTTCAGCTTGTCGGTGTTGTTTTCGTAGAAGGCCAGACCGAACACGCCAAGGCCGTTCGGGTTGGTGTCGATACGGGCCAGCGTCTCGGTGTAGTCGCCGTCGATATCGACCGACTTGCCGTCGGTGCGGACCGCCATGCAGGCGCCTTCGGCGTCGTCTTCGGACATGCCGGAGGCGATGAAGGCTTCCATGGCGCCGGTGTCTTCACAGCCCTGCAGCAGGACCTTCTCTTCGAAGACTTCACGGGTGCCGTGCTTGGTGCCCGGGATGAAGGCGGCGATTTCAACGGCCGGCAGATCGGCGTTCGCGTCGGCCCAGGTCATGTTCGGGTTGGCGACGATCTCGCCGTCGACCGGCAGTTCGGCGGCCAGCGCGTTGAACCAGTCGGACGGTTCGAAAGCGGTGAACTCGGGGCCGTCGATCTGGCTGGCGAAGACGATGCCGTCATAGCCGATGCGGACTTCGATGATGTCGGTCACGCCGTTGGCGGCACAGGCTTCGATTTCGCTGTCGCGGATGGCGCGCGAAGCGTTCGCGATGTCGATGGTGTTTTCGCCAACGCCTTCACAGAACCGCTTCAGGCCGGCCGACGAGCCGCCCGATTCCACGACCGGCGTCGGGAAGTCGAAGTTCTCGCCAAACGCTTCGGCAACGATCGAGGCGTAGGGCAGAACGGTCGACGAACCGGCAACCTGGACGTTGTCGCGCGCGGCAGCAGCGGTCGCGGAAACGGCAGCGATCGCCAGGGTGGAGGCGGTCAGTTTCGCAAAGGACATGTAAAGCTCCTGATTGGGTTTCTCGGGGGGTCCCTTCCGGTGACTGTTTCCCCTTCGTGGGCGGTCCCTACCAACTGTGGCCCGAAGCTTTTGTGACACCTGCGTAACGTTTTTATGACAGACCGGAAGTTCGCCGAAAGAGACGCCACGTCACGCAGCCGCGCCCTGCCCCACGCCCTTGTTTTCATGGGATTCCGCGTGGCCGCCAATAAAATTCGCCCATCTGCCTTCCTTAACGGAAGGACTGGGTTGTTTCGGAAGCGGATCGCTTGATGCGGGCCGACTCGTCCGAACGAGTCGTGTTATGGGCGAGCGGTGCGCCGGTTCAGACCGGCAGGACCACGGTAAAGCGGCTGCCCTGCCCTTTTTGGCTGTCGATTCGGAAACGGCCACGGTGGCGATTCACGATGTGTTTGACGATGGCGAGGCCCAGACCCGTCCCGCCCATCTCGCGCGAGCGGTGGCTGTCGATCCGGTAGAACCGTTCCGTCAGCCGGGGGATGTGCAAAGAGTCGATCCCCTCGCCGTTGTCGCTGACCTCGATCCGGACAGCGGGGCCGCGCAGCATCGGGTCGCGGTCCTGCTGCGCGATCTCGACGGTGACAAGGCCGCCACCGTATTTGATGCCGTTCTCCATCAGGTTGGTGAACACCTGCAAAAGCTGGTCGCCGTCGCCCAGCACCTCGACCGGCTCTTCGGCGCCGATCACCTTCAGCGTCACATCCGCATCCCCGGCCTGCGGGCCAAGCGTCATCGACGCCGACGTGACCAGTCCGGCGATGTCGACTTTCTGGGTCGGACGCACGCGTTCCTGACTTTCGACACGCGACAGCGACAGCAGGTCCTCGATCAGGCGGCTCATCCGGCCTGCCTCGCGTTCCATGATGCCAAGGAACCGGGCCTGCGCCTCAAGATCCTTGCGGGCCGGACCCTGCAGCGTCTCGATGAAGCCGATCAGCGCGGTCAGAGGCGTGCGCAGTTCGTGGCTGACGTTGGCGACGAAATCGCGGCGCATCTCGCCCGCCGCCTGAACATGGCTGATGTCTTCCAGCGACAGCATCACCCCTTCGCCCGCCGGTGCGGCGATCACGTTGAAGGTCACGTCGCGTTCGCCGTCGCGGGTCAGATAGCGCGCCTCGCGCCGCTCGCCGGTCTTCAGCGCCGCTTCCACGCAGTCCAGCAGCACCGGCTGGCGCAGGATGGTGATGTAATGCCACCCCTCGGCCGCGGTGCCGAACAACTGCGCCGCGGCCGGGTTCGCCGCGATCACCCGCTCGTCCCGCCCGATCAGCACAAGCGGCATCGGAACGGCGGCGAGGATTGGGGCGACCGGCAGCTCGGTCATTTTCCGGCGGCGTCCATCGCGGCGGCGATGGCGGTGCGGAACTCGGCGATCAGCATGTCGACATCCTCGACCCCGACGGACACCCGGAAGAACCCTTCGGACATCCCCAGCGACGCCCGTTCCTCGGCGCTGAGCGCGCGGTGGGACGAACTGGCCGGATGGCTCAGCGTCGTGCCGATGTCGCCCAGCGTCGGGGCGAAGGCGATGTTCGGCGCCGCCTGCACCATCGCGTCGGTGGCGTCGCGGCCGCCCTCGATCTCGAAGCTGACCATGTTGCCGCCCCGGTCGCCCAACAGCGCGACGGTGCGGTTGTGGTCGGGATGATCGGGACGCGTCGGGTACAGCACGCGCCGGACCCCCGGCGTTTCGGCCAGCGCGTCGGCCAGCTTGCGGGCGTTTTCCTCGGCGCGGTCATAACGCAGCTCGAAGCTGTACAGCCCGCGTTCGGCCAGCCAGCAATCGAACGGGCTTGGCGTCAGGCCCAGCGTGACGGCGGTGTCGTAGACCCGCTTGCGCAGCACCGGATCGCGCAGGGCGATATAGCCCAGCGTGGCGTCGGAATGACCGGCCAGAAGCTTGGTCACCGAATGCAGCACGATGTCGGCGCCGTGGTCATAGGCCACCAGCCCGCGCGGCGTGGTGAAGGTGTTGTCGATGGCCAGCAGGATACCGCGTTCCTTGGCCAGTTTCGCGATGCCGTCCACGTCCGAGACCCGCAGCGTCGGGTTCGACACGACCTCTAGCAGGATCAGCTTGGTGTCCGGCGTCAGCGCGGCTTCGATCGCCGCCGCGTCGGTCGGATCGGCCAGCGTGGTGGTGATGCCCATGCGCGGCAGTTCCTCGCGCATCATCCGCATCGACCGGCCATACAGCTGGTTGCCTCCGACGACGTGATCCCCGTGTTTCAGCAGACCGAAGAACATCGCGGTCACCGCCGCCATGCCCGACCCAAGGATCAGCCCGCCCTCGGCGCCTTCCAGCGCGTCGATCTTGGTGGCCAGAACCTCGGCGTTGGGGTGGCCTTCGCGGGCATAGGTGAAGCCCTTCGCGCGGCCCTCGTACTGATCATCCAGCGCCGAGGGGCTGGGCGAGGCATAGACGACAGAGGGTTGCAGCGGCGTCACGACCGCGCGGCTGGAGCTTTCGGGCCAGGGCGTGCGGCGCACGATGGATTTGGAAGAGTCGGTCATCGGCGTCCTTCTGACAGGGGTGTGCGAAACTTATGTTACAGCGCGCGAAGGTCGCTGCGGAACCTGCGCATGTTCGCGCGATAGCGTTCGGCGGACGCCAGCAGGTCCTGCCGCGCGGCATCGTCCAGCGTGCGCACGACCTTGCCCGGCGCGCCCATCACCAGCGAGCCCGGCGGGATCTCTTTGCCTTCGGTGATCAGGGCACCGGCCCCGATCAGGCAGCCTTCGCCGATCACCGCGCGGTTCAGGACCGTGGCGCCCATGCCGATCAGCGTGCCGTCCCCGATGGTGCAGCCGTGCAGCATCGCCTTGTGGCCGACGGTGCAGTTCGCGCCGACGGTCAGCGGACAGCCGGGGTCGGTGTGCATCACGGTGTTTTCCTGCACGTTCGACCCCGCGCCGATCACGATCGGTTCGTTGTCGCCGCGCAGCGTCGCGCCGAACCAGACCGAGGCGCCGGTGTGCAGCACGACCTGCCCGATCACGTTCGCATCGGGCGCGACCCAGCAATCGCCGTCCTCGGGCAGTTCGGGCAGGAAATCTCCCAGCGCGTACAGCGTCATAGCGCGGTATCCTCGAACTCCATCTGCAGACGGCGCACAACGTCGGTCAGGCCGGGCTGGCGTGGCCGCCGCATGCGTTCCGCGTCGATGATGGTCTGCAACTGGCGTTCGGTGGCGTCGAGGTCGTCGTTGACCAGCACGTAGTCGTAGCTGTCCCAGTGGCTGATCTCGTCCCAGCTGCGCTTCATCCGGCGCTCGACCGTCGCCATGTCGTCCTGCGCGCGGCTGATCAGACGGCGGTGCAACTCGCCAATCGACGGCGGCAGCAGGAAGATCGACAGCACGCTGTCCTGCAACGACGAATTTCGGATCTGCTGCGCGCCCTGCCAGTCGATGTCGAACAGCACGTCGCAACCTTCGGTGATCGCCTGTTCCACCGGACCCTTCGGAGAGCCGTAGAAGTTGCCGAAGACATGGGCGTGTTCCAGCATGTCGCCGTCCGACACCATGCGCTTGAAGCGCGGCTCGTCGATGAAATGGTATTCGCGCCCGTCCATCTCGCCGGGTCGCGGCGCGCGCGTGGTGGCGGACACCGAAAAGCGGATCGTCGGATCCCAGTCCCGCAGCCGTGCGGCCAAGGTCGATTTGCCCGCGCCCGAGGGCGAGGACAGGATGATGAGAAGCCCGCGCCGCGCGGTCATGGCCTACTCCACGTTCTGAACCTGCTCGCGCATCTGATCTATGGTGGCCTTGAGGTCAAGGCCGACGCGGGTCAGCTCGGTCGACTGCGACTTGGAACACAGGGTGTTGGCCTCGCGGTTGAACTCTTGGCTGAGGAAGTCCAGCTTGCGCCCCACCGGGCCGTCGGTGGCCAGAAGATCGCGGGCCGCCGCGACATGGGCGGTCAGGCGGTCGATCTCTTCGGTGACATCGGTTTTCACTGCGATCACGGCCAGTTCCTGCGCCACGCGCGCCGGGTCGGCGCCATCGACGTTGTCCATCACCCGCGCAAGGTTCTCGCGCAGCTTGTCGGCCATCTGGTCCTTGCGCGCCTCTGCCAGCGCGGCCGCCTCTGCCGTCAGCTTTTCGATCAGGTCCAGCTGCCCTTCGATCACCCGGCTCAGCGCGCTGCCCTCGGCCTGCCGCATGTCGTCGAAGGCCTGCACCAGCGCCGGAAGGTCGGCTGCGATGGCTTTCGACAACGCGCCGATCTCGGTGTCCGACCCGCCACTGACCAGCACGCCGCGCATCGCCAGCACCTCTGCCGTGGTGGGTTTTCCAAGGTGCACCCCGGCCACGGCGGCGGTGGCGCCGACCTCGGCCAACTGGGCCAGCACCCGGTCCAGCGTGGCGCGGTCGATACGTTCGTCAGAGGCGCCCTCTTCCCGCGACAGCTTGAGATTGACCGTCACGTTGCCGCGCGCCGCGACCCCGGCCACGGCGGTCTTCACCGGCGTCTCAAGCCCCTCGATCCAGTCGGGAAGGCGCATCCGCACGTCCAGCCCGCGGGCGTTCACCGAACGGATATCCCAGGCCCAGGTATAGCCCTCGCCCGCGCCCTTGGCGGCGGCGAAACCGGTCATCGATTTAGTCATGGACGTTAACCATTTGGGAAGTATTTGCCTCCATTTCGCCTCAATCTGTGAGAGATTAAGGAAAGAGTAAGGAATCTGAAATAGCAGTTAACAAAAGGGTCCGCGTGCCACAATGCACGCGTGCCCTGTGGGGGTAATGTCATGGAGCTTCGGCACCGGGGGTTCGATAATGTCGTATCGCTGTTCGGAAAGGCTGTACCGTTGAAGTATCCGGCCATCGCACAGGTCGACGCCTATTGGGAAGGGCTGCGGCAGGGACGGCTGATGCCCGACCGGGCCGAGGTCGATCCGCGCGGGATGGACACCGCTTTGGAATACGCGTTCCTGATGGAACACGTCGCGCCGGGCATCGCCCGCGTCCGGATCTCGGGGATGCATCTGCGCGACCTTTTGGGGATGGAGGTCCGGGGCATGCCGCTGACCGCGTTCTTCCTGCCCGAAGCGCGCGAGCGCATCCAGAAGGCAGTGGAAGCGGTTGTCACGACGCCGCAGGTCGCGGATATCTCGCTGTCGGGTCAGCGCGGCATCGGTCGCCCTGCCCTGCCCGCGCGCCTGTTCCTCGCGCCGCTGACCAACACCGAAGGCCGGGGCAACCCGCGTATTCTGGCCTGTCTGGAAAGCCATGGCGAAATCGGCCGCGCGCCGCGCCGGTTCACCGTCGATCAGGTCCAGATGCGCCGCATCGTGGCCACCGCCGAACCGTCCGCGCCGGAAACGGACGACGCTCCGGCCCTAACGCAGGCCCCCGCGCCGACCGGCTTCGCCGAACCGGCGATGCAGTTCCGCAGCCGCGCCCAGCGGCCCAGCTTGCGGCTGGTGCAACCGGACACCGACAGGGACTAAGGCGGACGCCGCATTTGACGCGAGGCACGGCAGCGACCCGCCAAAAGGCGCGGCGCCGGTCAAGGCACAGCGCCTTTTTCGGTGCGACGGTCACGCTGCACAGGTGCCCACAGATAGACGCCCGACCCGATCCCCCAGCGCGGCACATAAAAAAACCGCCGCACTCCGGGACGAGGAGTGCGGCGGCAAAAAGCGTCTGTTCGATCGGGCGCCGGTCGCGGGGCGTGAGGCTTGCCCCGGGAAAGGCCAGGATCAGGCGAACTGGCCAGCGCGCGTGGGATTGGGACAGTGCGCGATGACCGGCGGGATGACAGAACGCAGGCAGAACTCGTGAAAAGAACCTAACGAAAGACCTTGGTAAAGAGGACTAGAGAAGACCGGGAAGGTTAAGGCCGATCACCAGCATCAGGACCAATGCGGCGGCGCCGGCAGCGTCCTGAAGCAGCGTCGAGGAAGAACGGGTCACTACGTTTTTCATTTCAGTCAGCATGTCGATGTTCCCTGTTGTTGCTCCTTTGTTCTCATGTCGTGTTCCATTTGTAAAGAACTTTATGAGAACATTCGCGAACAAACGGGCAGCGGGTGGCTAACCGACTGAAATCAAACGGATCGCTTTTTCCTGTTCCATCAGCCACAGCAGAACACGCGCCGCCTGCCCGCGCGGGGTTTCCAGCGTGGGGTCGTCGTGCAGCAGCTTGCGCGCGTCCGACTGGGCCAGCGCCATCAGGGCCGACTGACGTTCCAGATCGGCGATGCGGAACCTTGGCAGGCCGGACTGTGCGGTGCCGATCAGATCGCCCGCGCCGCGCATCGCCAGATCCTCCTCGGCGATGCGGAAGCCGTCCTCTGTCTCGCGCAGCGTTTCCAAGCGCCGCCGCCCGGTTTCGGTCAGGGGCGATTGGTACATCAGCAGACAGGTCGAGGCCGCCTCGCCCCGCCCGACCCGGCCCCGCAGCTGGTGCAACTGAGCCAGCCCGAAACTTTCGGCCCGCTCGATCACCATGATCGACGCGTTGGGCACGTTCACGCCCACCTCGATCACGGTGGTGGACACCAGCACCTTGGTTTCGCCGGACACGAAGCGCGCCATCGCGGCGTCCTTGTCGCGGGGCGGCATCTGGCCGTGGACCAGCCCGACGTTGCCCTCTCCCAGTGCGGCACGCAGGTGTTTGAACCGCTCTTCGGCGGCGGTCATGTCGACGCTTTCGCTTTCCTCGACCAGCGGGCAGACCCAATAGGCCTGCCGCCCCTCGTCCATCGCGTGGCGCAGGCGGCCGACGACCTCGTCCATCCGCCCGGTCGAGACCAGAACCGTCGCGATCGGCTTTCGCCCCGGCGGCTTTTCGTCCAGCACCGACACGTCCATGTCGCCGTATTGCGCAAGGCTGAGCGAGCGCGGGATCGGCGTGGCGGTCATGACCAGCACGTCCACCGCGCGGCCCTTGGCGCCCAGTTCCATCCGCTGCGCAACGCCGAACCGGTGCTGTTCGTCGACCACGGCCAGCCGCAGATCCTGAAACACGACATCACGCTGGAATACGGCGTGGGTGCCGACAAGGATCTGGATGTCGCCGCGTTCCAGCGCCGCCAGCTTCGCCTTTCGCTCGGACCCTTTGTCGCGGCCGGTCAGGATCTCCAGCACGACGCCCGCCGCTTCGGCCAGCGGCTTCAGCCCCTCTAGGTGCTGCCGCGCAAGGATCTCGGTCGGGGCCATCATGACGCCCTGCCCGCCCGCCTCGACCGCGACCAGCAGCGCCTGCAGCGCGACCAGCGTCTTGCCCGCGCCGACGTCGCCCTGCAGCAGCCGGTTCATTCGCAGCGGACGCCCCATGTCTTCGGCGATCTCGGCCACCGCGCGGGTCTGGGCGCCGGTGGGCGTATAAGGCAATGACTCCAGCACCTTGCGCCGCAACCGCCCGTCGCCGACCGTTGGAATGCCCTTGCCCTTTTTCAGCGCCGACCGCGCCAGCGCCAGCGTCAGTTGATGCGCCAGCAACTCGTCATAGGCGAGCCGCTGCCGCGCGGGGGATGTCGCGGCGATCTCGGCCAGCCCCAGCGGGTTGTGCGCGGTGTCGACAGCCGTATGCCACGCCGGCCAGCCTTCCTGCGCGCGCAGGCCGGGGTCGATCCACTCGTCCAGCTCCGGCACCCGGGTCAGCACGCTTTGGGCGGCCTTCATCATGGTTCGCTGGGTGACGCCCGAGGTCAGCGGGTACACCGGCTCGAACGGAGGGATCTCGTCGGCCTCGTCCGGCGGCAGAACGTGGTCGGGGTGAACCATCTGGGACATGCCATCGAACATCTCGACCTTGCCCGACACCAGCCGCCGTTCGCCGGGCGGCAGTTGCTTCATTAGCCAGTCGCCGCGCGCGTGGAAGAACACCAGTTGAAACGTCGTCTGGGCATCGGTGACCTCGACCCGCGTCGGCGCCGACCGGCTGCGGCCGGGCATGTGGCGCCCGACCTCGACCTCGACGGTCACGGTGGCAGGCAGGTCCAGCCCTTGCACCGTCGCGCGGCGCTGTCGGTCGATGCCGGAATATGGCAGCGTGAACACCACGTCGCGCGGCCGGGTAATGCCGATCTTTTCCAACGCCTTGGCGATCTTCGGCCCGACGCCTTCCAGCGTCTCGATCTCCGCGAACAGCGGGAACAGGCGTTCGGGCCGGGTGCTCATGCGTCGCCGATCAGGGCCAGCCAGCCGTCCTCGTCGATGGTCTCGACGCCAAGGTCCGCTGCCTTCGTTGCCTTCGACCCGGCGCCCGGCCCCGCCACCAGCAGGTCGGTCTTCGCCGAGACGCTGCCCGACACCTTCGCGCCAAGCGCCTCGGCCCGCGCCTTGGCTTCGGCCCGGGTCATCTTTTCCAACGTGCCGGTGAACACCACCGTCTTTCCCGCCACCGGACTGTCCGACGTCGCGGGCGCCGCCACGTCTTGCACGTCCAGTTCCGCCGCCAGCCGGTCGATCGAGGCGCGCTCGGCCTCTTGCTGGAACGTCGTCACCAACGACACCGCCACCGTCGCGCCGATTCCGTCGATGCCGACGATATCGTCCCACGCGGCTTTGGCTTCCTCAGCGAGTCTAGCTTCCCAGTATGCAAAGCGGATCTGAGCAACTTGGGCTCTTCGGCCTTCGCTAGCGGCAGCTTGTCTTTCTTGCTGAACTTTTTCTTCGGCCGCGATATACAGTTTCGCGGCGGGACCGGCGGTGTCGACGGCCTTGGTAAAGGCGTCCCAGCTGTTGAAATGCCGGGCCAGATCGGCGGCGGCGACTTCGCCGACGTGGCGGATGCCAAGCGCGAAGATCACCCGGTTCAGCGGTGTTTTCCGTTTCTCGTCAATCGCTTTGAACAGTTTCTTCGCACTGGTTTCGCCATAGCCGTCGCGGTTCTTCAACCGGGCAAGGTTCTGCGCGTCGCGTTTCTCCAGCGTGAAAATATCGGCAGGCTCGCGGATCGGCAGCGTCTCGTCCGCATAGAACATCTCGATCTGTTTGGCGCCCAGACCGTCGATGTCGAAGGCGGCGCGGCTGACGAAATGCTTCAGCTTCTCGACCGCCTGCGCCGGGCAGATCAGGCCACCGGTGCAGCGGCGCACCGCGTCGCCTTCTTCGCGCACCGCTTCCGATCCACACTCGGGGCAGACGTGCGGAAACGCGTAGCGCGTCGCATCCTCGGGTCGCTTCGACAGGTCGACGTCCGCCACCTTGGGGATCACGTCACCCGCACGATAGACCTGCACCCAGTCGCCTTCGCGGATGTCCTTGCCGTCGCGGATCGGCTCGCCCTTGGCGTCGCGGCCGGCGATGTAATCCTCGTTGTGCAGGGTCGCGTTCGACACCACCACGCCGCCGACGGTGACCGGGGTCAGGCGCGCGACGGGCGACAAAGCGCCGGTGCGGCCGACCTGAATCTCGATCTTTTCCAACCGGGTCCATGCGAGTTCGGCGGGGAATTTATGCGCGATGGCCCAGCGGGGCGTGGTCGAGCGGAAGCCAAGCCGCCGCTGCAGGTCGAGGTCGTCGACCTTGTAGACCACGCCGTCGATGTCATAGCCCAGCGTCGCGCGCTGTTCCTCGATATCGCGGTAATGGGCCAGCATTTCGTCGATGCCGTCACAGACGCGGGTCAGCGGGTTGGTCTGGAAGCCAAGCTTCGCGAACCGTTCGATGGCGCCCATCTGGGTGTCCGCCAGCGGTTCGCTCAACTCGCCCCAGGCGTAGGCGAAGAATTTCAGCGGGCGCGCGGCCGTGATCTTCGGGTCGATCTGGCGCAGGCTGCCAGCGGCGGCGTTGCGCGGGTTGGCGAAGGTCTTGCCGCCGGTTTCCGCGTGGCGGGCGTTCAGCGCCTCGAAATCGGCGTGGCTCATGTAGACCTCGCCGCGCACCTCCAGCACCTCTGGCGCACCCTCGATCGTTTCGGGAATGTCGTCGATGGTGCGGGCGTTCGCGGTGACGTTCTCGCCCACCGCGCCGTCGCCACGGGTCGCGGCGCTGACCATTTTGCCGTTCTCGTACCGGATGCTTAACGAAAGCCCGTCGATCTTCGGCTCGGCGGTATAGGCCAGCCCGCCATCGCTGTCGCGCAATCCAAGATAGCGGCGGACGGTGTCGTTGAAGTCGCGCACGTCCTCGTCGGCGAAGGCGTTGGCCAGCGACATCATCCGCACCGAGTGTTCGACCTTGGCGAAGCTTTCGCTGACCGGCGCACCGACCTGTTCGGACGGGCTGTCCTCGCGTTTCAGGTCGGGGAACCGGTCTTCGATCTCGGCATTGCGGCGTTTGAGCGAATCGTAATCCGCGTCCGATATCTCGGGCGCGTCTTCGGTGTGGTAGGCCGCGTTCGCCCGGGCCAGCTTGTCGGCCAGCATCGCAAGCTCTTGCGCGGCTTCCGTTTCGCTTAGCTCTGCTACCGCTTTTTCAGTCGCCACCGATTGGGCCCTCCCGAGTGCTTTCCGACTTGATAGGAGCGCACCCGGGAGAGGTCTAGTCGCTAGTATCCGTGAGTGGGGTCGTCGGCCTGTTCGGGCCCGGCGTCATGCGCCGATGGCGATCTGGTCGTTCATTTCCCCCGGTTCCGGGTCGCGCAGCACATAGCCCCGGCCCCAGACCGTTTCGATGAAGTTGTCGCCACCGGTGGCTTGCGACAGTTTCTTGCGCAGCTTGCAGATGAATACGTCGATAATCTTAAGTTCCGGTTCATCCATGCCGCCGTACAGGTGGTTCAGGAACATTTCCTTGGTCAGCGTCGTGCCCTTCCGCAACGACAGCAGTTCCAGCATCTGATATTCCTTGCCTGTCAGGTGAACCGGCTTGCCGCCGACCTCTACCGTCTTGGCGTCAAGGTTCACCTCGATCGACCCGGTGCGGATCACCGACTGCGAATGCCCTTTCGAGCGGCGGATGATCGCGTGAATGCGGGCCACGAGTTCTTCGCGGTGAAACGGTTTGGTCAGATAGTCGTCGGCGCCGAAGCCGAAGCCTTTAAGCTTGTTTTCCGTATCGTCCGCGCCGGTCAGGATCAGGATCGGCGTATCGACCCGTGCGATCCGCAACTGCCGCAGAACGTCGTGCCCGTTCATGTCGGGCAGGTTCAGATCAAGCAGGATCAGGTCGTAATCGTAAAGCTTCGCAAGATCGATCCCTTCCTCGCCAAGGTCCGTCGCATAGACGTTCAGGTTGGCGTGGGACAACATCAGTTCGATGCTACGCGAGGTGGCGGGGTCGTCTTCGACAAGAAGGACACGCATGTTCGGCACTCCACTCTCAGCCAGTTGCATTGACTAAGTCTTAGGTCGAGAAAGGTTAACCACAGGTTACCTCAGGTAGTTAATAGTGCCACCGCGCGGGTTGTTTTCGCAAATTTTATTAGACTTGAAGGTTAACTCCGGTGCAATTGAACGTCATTTGCTTAAGCTATTAATCTTATATATTCAGACTTCTAAAGCGCTTTCAACGCGAGCGTGCGCACATTTCAGAATTTCGCGCGACCCCTTCCGGCCTAACGATATCGTTGCAGCGCGGTGGCTTTCAGCGCGGCCTCGCCGTGCTTATCTACCATCGCGACCCAGGATTCGAACTCGTCATCGCTAAGCCCATAGGTCTTAAGCGCCTCCTCGCGTGAGATCAGGCCGGACGAAACCCCACGCACGACCGCCGCCTTTCGGCTGGCGACCCACCGCCTTGTGTCCGCGTCGGGCAGGTCCGCGCGGCTCATTCGGGTGCCGTCGGGCAAGGTGACGGTTCGAGGTCCGTCGACTTTGCGCAGATACATGTCAGTTCCCCTCAGATTTGACGAACCGACGTTGGACCACCCCGCTTAATGCCCGATGAAGCGGGGTCTTGTTAGTTGCTCGCATTTTCCTATATTCTGGCGGACCGAAAGGACTTCCCTATGGCACTGGATGGCAACCTGAACTCGCTGGGCCTTGCAAAGGCACCGGAAGACACCCGCGTCGTCGTGGCGATGTCGGGCGGCGTGGATTCGTCCGTCGTCGCCGCCGAACTCGCACGCGAGGGCTATGACGTCGTCGGCGTGACGCTGCAGCTGTACGACCACGGCGCGGCGCTGGCCAAGAAGGGCGCCTGCTGTGCGGGGATCGACATCCACGACGCGCGCCGCGTGGCCGAGGAAATGGGCTTTCCGCATTACGTTCTCGACTACGAGAACATCTTCAAGGATGCGGTGATCGACGAATTTGCGGACAGCTATCTTGCCGGTGCGACGCCGGTGCCCTGCATCCGCTGCAACGAGCGGGTGAAGTTCAAGGACCTGCTGCAGACCGCGAAGGATCTTGAGGCCGACTGTATGGCGACGGGCCACTACATCCAGCGCAAGCTGGGCGATACCGGCGTGCCGGAACTGCACATGGCGGCCGACCCGAACCGCGACCAAAGCTATTTCCTGTTCTCGACCACACCGGAACAGCTGTCGTTCCTGCGCTTCCCGCTGGGGCACCTTGTGTCCAAGGCGGAAACCCGGGCGCTGGCGAACAAGCACGGGCTGGCGGTGGCGGACAAGCCCGACAGCCAGGACATCTGCTTCGTGCCGGACGGCAACTATGCCTCGGTGATCGAGAAACTGCGCCCGGGCGCCGCCGAGCCGGGGCAGATCGTCCATGCCGACGGCCGCGTGCTGGGCGAGCATCGCGGCGTGATCCACTACACCATCGGCCAGCGCCGGGGCCTTGGCATCGGCGGGCTGGACGAACCGCTGTACGTGGTGAAGCTGGACGTCGACGCGCACAAGGTCGTTGTCGGCCCGAAAGAGATGCTGGCCACCCGCACCGTGCCGGTGCGCGAGATCAACTGGCTGGGCGACGAACCCTTCACCAGCCGCCCGGAGTGGCGGCTGTCCGTGAAACTGCGGTCCACCCGCCCCCCGCGCGAAGCGGTGATCCGTCCGCTGTCGGACACCACCGCCGAGGTGGAACTCGTTGCGCCGGAAGAAGGCGTGTCGCCCGGACAGGCCTGCGTGTTCTACGCCAACGAAGGCAGCCGGGTGTTCGGCGGCGGCTGGATCTGGCGGGGCTACTAGGCCCCGTCCTGACCTCTTCCGCTTACGCGCCCTGCTGCGCCGCGATCAGCCGGATGCGTTCCACCATCGCGCGCAGGCCGTTCGACCGTTGCGCCGACAGGTGGTCGTTCAGCCCCAGACGGCCCAGCTCGGCGGGCGCGTCGACCTGCATCACCTCGCGCAGGGTCAGTCCCGTGTACATCGCCTTCAGGATCGCGATCAGCCCGCGCACGATCATCGCGTCGCTGTCGCCCCGGAACCGGAACACCGCGTCCGGCCCCTCGCCCTCGACCTCGGGGACGATCCAGACCTGACTGGCGCAGCCCTCGACCTTGGTGGCAGGCACCCGGAAGGCGTCTTCCAGCGGGTCCATCGCTTTGCCCATGTCGATGACATGGCGATAGCGATCCTCCCAGTCGTCGAGAAAGTCGAAGGTGTCGGCGATGTCCTCGAATTCCGGCGTGGCCATTGATGTCGTCCTTTGCAGCGTCAGCGTCGAGGTAAGGGCACGACGTCTAAAGGTAAAGGTTCTGCAGGCTTTTCAACGCGCCCTGATTGGGATAACCGGGAATTGGGGCAGACAGCAGGGGTACACATGCCGGTGAGACTGGTCATTCTCATGATCCTCGGACTTTCGGTCGCCGGGTGCGGCGCGATGTCGGAATCGCGGCTGAACCCCGCGAACTGGTTCGGCCGTTCGGAAACGACGGTCAGCGACACCAGCAACCCCTACCAGGACCCGCGCGCGCTGATCGGCGACGTGACCGAACTGCGGCTTGAAAAAATCCCCGGCGGCGCCATCGTGCGCGCCACGGGTGTCGCGACGCGGCAGGGCTACTACGATGGCGAGCTGGTGCCGGCGAACAACGGCATGGTGGTCGACGGCGTTCTGGCCTTCCACTTCCGCGTCAGCCCGCCGCTGACGGCGACACGGGTATCGACCGTCCGGTCGCGCGAGATCATCGTGGGGCAGTTCCTGTCCGACCAGACGCTGGCGCAGGTCCGCGCGATCCAGGTCAACGGCGCCAACAACGCGCTGGTCGTCCGCCGCTGATCCGATAAAGCCACGCGCCGCCCGTCCCGGCGGCGCGCACTGTCGTTTTCCTAAAGCTCGATGACGCCGACTTTTTCGCCTTTGACCGCAAGACCGATCTTGCCGTCGCACAGGCGCAGCGCGTCTTCCCCGAACACCTTGCGGCGCCAGCCCTTCAGGCACAGCCCGTCGCGCTGACCGGCGGCCAGTGCGTCCAGATCCGAGGCGGTGGCGATCAGCTTTTGCGCCACGCCCGCATCATCGGCCTTGGCCTTCAGCAGCACGCGCAGCATGTCCGCCAGCGCCGGGTTCACCTGCAACGAGTCGCGGCGGGTGTCCGGTTCGGGGTGATCGTCGCGGGGCGCTTCGATGCCAGCCTTCACGGCCGCGATGATGCCGTCCGCGATGTCGCCCTTGCGGGCCTCGCGCAGCAGCAGACGCGACCGGCTGAGGTCCTGCGCCGACTGCGGCTTGGTCGAGGCGAGTTCCAGCAGCGCATCGTCCTTGTAGACGCGGTTGCGCGGCACGTTGCGCGACTGGGCGTATTCCTCGCGGAACCGGGCCAGTTCGCGCACGACGGCCAGAAACTTGCCGGACTGGGTGCGAGTCTTGATCCGCTTCCACGCGTCCTCGGGGTGGACCACGTAGGTCGCGGGATCGGTCAGCACCTGAAGCTCTTCCTCGACCCATTCCTTGCGGCCGGACTTCTGAAGCTGGGCGTTCAGGTATTCGTAGATCACCCGAAGATGCGTCACGTCGGCCAGAGCGTATTTCATCTGGGCGTCGGTCAGCGGTCGGCGCGACCAGTCGGTAAAGCGCGAGGTCTTGTCCAGCGACTGCTTGGCGATCTTGCGCACCAGCGTCTCATAGCCGACCTGTTCGCCGAAGCCACAGACCATCGCGGCGACCTGCGTGTCGAACAGAGGCTCGGGGATCACCCCGCCGTCGATGTAGAAGATCTCAAGATCCTGCCGGGCGGCGTGGAACACCTTGACCACGCCCGCGTCCTTCATCAGCTCGTAAAGCGGTGCCAACGAAAGGCCCTCGACCAGCGGATCGACAAGGACGGCGTCGTCCTCGGTGTCGCCGGGAATGGCCAGCTGGACAAGGCAGAGTTTCGAATAATAGGTGCGCTCGCGCAGGAACTCGGTGTCTACGGTCACATAGGGCGCTTTCGCCGCGCGGTCGCAGAATTCCTGAAGCGCCTCGGTCGTGGTGAGTGTTTTCATGCTCGGAGGCTGATTTCCCTGTTGTCTTGCCGTCTGTTCCGCCCAACCCCTCGCCTGATACGCCGGTCGCGCGGCAATGAAAAGCCTTAGCGAAAACTTGGACCGTTTCGCGCGGAGAGACGCGACAACAAAGGGCAGCACGCCCGTCCACGGCGGGAAAAGGAAACGATTCAAAGATCCAGACGGCTGCGGTCGCCGTCCGCAAAGCGGCGCAGCACCGCCGGGTACAGCCGGTGTTCCATCGTCAGCACCCGCGCGGCCAGCGTGTCCGGCGTGTCGCCGGGTTCGACGGGAACCCGCGCCTGCCCAAGGATCGGGCCATCGTCCAGTTCCGCCGTTACCTCGTGCACGGTGCAGCCGTGCCACGCGTCGCCCGCCTCAAGCGCGCGTTCGTGGGTGTGCAGGCCCTTGTACTTCGGCAGCAGCGACGGGTGGATGTTCAGCATCCGGCCCTCGTAGGCCTGAATAAACCCGGCCGTCAGGATGCGCATGAACCCGGCAAGGCACAGGATGTCGGGCCGCGCCGCATCAATGCGCTCGCGCAGCGCCGCCTCGAACGCGGGGCGGTCGCCCTTGAAGGGACGGTGATCGACGGCGAAGGTCTCGATCCCCATGTCGGCGGCTTTGGCCAGCCCGCCCGCCTGCGGATCGTTCGACCCGACCAGCACGGCGCGCGCCGGGTGGTCGCCGGTCATGCTTTCGACAAGGCGGACCATGTTGGACCCCCCGCCTGACACTAGGATGGCGACGCGTTTCACAGAAGCGCGCCAGAGTAGCGAACCCCCTCGCCCGGCTCGACCGAGCCCAGCACGCTGACGGTCTCGCCCGCTTCGGCCAGCAGCGCGGTCAGCGGCTCGACGCGGTCGGCGGCGACGACGACGACCATGCCGATCCCGGCGTTGAAGGTCTTCAGCAGTTCGGCCTGCTCCAGCCCGCCCTTCTCGGCCAGCCAGCGGAACACCGGCGGAAGCTGCCACGACGACAGGTCGATTGTCGCGCCCATGCCTTCGGGCAGGACGCGCGGCAGGTTCTCGGTCAGGCCGCCGCCGGTGATATGGGCAAGGCCGTGTACGCCGCCCGCGCGGATCGCGGCCAGCGCCGACTTCACGTACAACCGCGTCGGCGCCAGCAGCGCCGCGCCCAGCGTGCCCTCGGCGAAGGAACAGTCGTCGTCCCAGCCAAGGCCGGTCAGTTCGACGATCTTGCGCACCAGCGAATAGCCGTTGGAATGCACCCCGTCCGAGCCGAGGCCCAGCAGCACGTCGCCCTCGCCCACACCGGCGGGCAGTTCGGTGCCACGCTCCATCGCGCCCACCGAGAACCCGGCAAGGTCGAAATCGTCCTTGGCGTACATGCCCGGCATCTCGGCGGTCTCGCCGCCGATCAGCGCGCAGCCCGAGGCGCGGCAGCCTGCGGCAATGCCCTCGACGATGCGCGCGGCGCTGTCGACGTCCAGCTTGCCGGTGGCGAAGTAGTCAAGAAAGAACAGGGGTTCCGCGCCTTGGCAGACAAGGTCGTTCACGCACATGGCGACAAGGTCGACGCCGATGGTGTCGACGTTGCCGGTGTCGATGGCGATCCGCAGCTTGGTGCCGACGCCGTCGGTGGCCGCAACCAGCACCGGATCGGCAAAGCCCGCGCCCTTCAGGTCGAACAGCCCGCCGAACCCGCCCAGCCCGGCCATCACGCCGGGACGGTCGGTGGACTTGGCGGCCGGCTTGATGCGGTCGACCAGCGCATTGCCCGCGTCGATGTCCACGCCGGCTTGGCTATAGGTGATCCCGTTCTTCGTCATGTCTCGGCCCCGTTTTTGCCCGTCCTTGGTTGGCGCACGCGATAGACCAGCCGCAGGGGCAAGTCCATCCCGGCGCTTGCGTTCCCCGGTCTCGCACGGCATTCGAGGGGCTGCAGGGACCGGAAAGGGCGACGATGATCTACGAGAACGCGCAGCAGTGGCAGACAGCCGACCACCGGCGGGTGTTGCTGTTCGGGATGTCGGGCCTTGGCAAGACCCATGTCTCGAACTTCCTTCGCGATGCCGGCGGGTGGTTCCACTATTCGATCGATTACCGCATCGGCACCCGTTACATGGGCGAACACATCGCGGACAACGCCAAGCGGCACGCGATGCAGGTTCCGTTCCTGCGCGACCTGCTGATGACCGACTCGATCTACATCGGGTCCAACATCACCTTCAACAATCTCGCGCCCCTGTCCGCCTATCTTGGCAAGCCCGGCGACCCTGCCAAGGGCGGCCTGCCCTTCGACGAGTACATGATCCGGCAGGAACAGCACCGCGTGGCCGAGATCGGCGCCCTGCTGGACACCCCGCGGTTCATCGACCGGTCGATCGACATCTACGGGTATCCGCATTTCGTCTGCGACAGCGGCGGCTCGATCTGCGAGGTGGTCGACCCGTGGGACCCGGATGACGAGATCATGAACACGCTGGCGTCGGAAACGCTGATGGTCTGGATCAAGGGCACCGAGGCGCACACCGCCGAACTGGTGCGCCGCTTCGACCGTGCGCCCAAGCCGATGTATTATCAGGCCGAATTCCTGCACGACGCGTGGGAAGAATACGGTCGCGAAACCGGCCTGCCCGAAGACGCGGTCGACCCGGACGCCTTCGTGCGCTGGACCTATGCCCGCGCGCTGGCGCACCGCCAGCCCCGCTACGAGGCGATGGCCCAGAACTGGGGCGTGACCGTCACCGCCGAGGACGTGGCCAATGTGCGCGATGCCGACGGGTTTGTCGCGCTTATCGGCCGTGCCCTTGAGACCCGATGACGATGCATATATCTGTGCGGTCTTTCGCACACGCTTCTTTCACAAGCAAAACCAGGTAGCCTAAATGCCCATCACCCTGCCGTCAGACCTGCCCGCCTACGAGGTTCTGAACCGCGAGGGCGTCATGGTCATGTCGGACATCGCGGCCGCCAAGCAGGACATCCGCCCGCTGCGCATCGGTCTGCTGAACCTGATGCCCAAGAAGATCCAGACCGAGATCCAGTTCTCGCGCCTGATCGGATCTACCCCGTTGCAGATCGACCTGCAGCTGATCCGCATGACCGAGCACCAGACGCGCACCACCGCCGCCGAGCACATGGAAACCTTCTATCGCCCCTTCCAAGAGGTGAAGGAGGAAAAGTTCGACGGCCTGATCATCACCGGCGCCCCGATCGAGCACTTGCCGTTCCAGGAAGTCACCTATTGGGACGAACTGACCGAGGTGATGGACTGGACCCAGACCAACGTGCATTCCACCTTCGGCGTCTGCTGGGGCGGCATGGCGCTGCTGTGGCACTTCTGGCAGGTCCGCAAGTACATGCTGGACCAGAAGGCGTTCGGCTGCTTCCTGCACCGCAACATCACGCCCGCCTCGCCCTATCTGCGCGGCTTCTCCGACGCGTTCCTTGTGCCGGTCAGCCGCTGGACCGAGATCCGTCAGGACGAGATCGACGCGCATCCCGACCTTGTCACCCTGCTGGGGTCAGACCAGACCGGGCCCTGCCTGATCCAGGACCAGAAGCATCGCGGGCTCTATATCTTCAACCACCTCGAATACGACAGTGGAACCCTGAAGGAAGAATACGACCGCGACGTCGCCTCGGGCGGCGAGATCCTGATGCCCGAGAACTACTTCCCGGACAACGATCCCAGCCAGAAGCCGACGAACCGCTGGCGCAGCCACGCCCACCTTCTGTACGGCAACTGGATCAACGAAATCTACCAGACCACGCCGTTCGACAGTGCGCAGATTGGCAGCCGCTAGTCTTGCGCTGATCGCGGCGCTGGGTCTGGCCGCCTGCGCCGGGATCGACCGGCGTGCGGTCCGGAACGAGGCGCAGGCCGAACGCACCTATCCGCCGGAAGGCCAGTTCGTCGAGGTCGCGGGCCGCCGCGTGCATGTCGTGGTCGACGGTCTGCCCAAGGGCGCCGGGCCGGATCTGGTGCTGATCCACGGCGCCAGCGGCAACACGCGCGATTTCACCTTCCGCTTCGTGGACGCCGTCAAGGACCGCTACCGCGTGCTGGTCTTCGACCGCCCCGGACTGGGCTACACCGACCGCGTGTCCGACCGTTATGGCGGTCCGGCCAACACCCGCTCGGAAAGCCCGGCGGAACAGGCGCGCCTTCTGCAGGCGGCGGCACAGCAACTGGGGGCCGAGCGGCCGATCGTGCTGGGCCAGTCCTACGGCGGCGCTGTCGCGCTGGCGTGGGCGTTGGAACGGCCCGACAACGTTGCCGGTCTGGTGATCGTGTCCGGCGCCTCGCAGCCGTGGCCCGGCCAGCTGGCGCCGCAGTATCCGATCGTTGCCTCGTCGGTCGGCGGCACCTCGATCCCGCCGCTGCTGGCCGCCTTCCTGCCCGGCGACCGCGCAAGCCTGACCCTTGGCGCGATCTTTGCGCCGCAGTCGCCGCCGGACGGCTATTCCGACCACATCGGCATCGGACTTGCCCTGCGGCGAGAGACACTGCGCGCGAATGTCCGCCAGATCAACAGCTTGAAGCCGCATCTTGATGCAATGTCCGAACGTTACGACAGCATCGAGCTTCCGGTCGAGATCATCCACGGCACCGCCGACAGCATCGTTCCGATCGACGTCCACTCTGACGTGCTGGTCGACCAGCTGGCCGACGCGCGCCTGACCCGCCTGCCCGGCATCGGCCACATGCCGCACCACGTCGCGCAGGACGCGGTGGTCGCGGTGCTCGACCGTCTGACCCGGCGCGCCGGATTGCGTTGACGCCACTAATCGCGATACAGCGGTCGCAGATGTGAAAGAGGTCAACATGTCCCTTCCCTACGATGGCGCTATCAGCCGCTACTTCGAGAAAGAGGCACCCAAGCCCGTCCGCGACGCGATCCTGTCGCACGAGGGGAAGATCGTGCTGGACGACGACTATCCCTACGCTGACCGGATGGACAAGAAGGACTACGAGGACACGCTGGACGCCCTGCAACTGGAACTCGCCCGGTTTCAAGCGGACGTGAAAGCGACCGGCAAGCGCGTCGTCGTGGTGTTCGAAGGCCGCGACGCCGCCGGCAAGGGCGGTGCGATCAAGCGGTTCCGGGAAAACCTGAACCCCCGCGTGGCGCGGGTGGTGGCCTTGCCGAAACCGACCGACCGCGAGCGCGGCCAATGGTATTTCCAGCGTTATGTCGAACAGCTTCCCACCGATGGCGAGATCGTTCTGTTCGACCGGTCGTGGTACAACCGGGGCGTGGTCGAGAAGGTCTTCGGCTTCTGCACCGACCCCGAGCGCGAACGCTTCTTCCAGCAACTGCCCGCCTTCGAGGCGATGCTGCAACAGGAAGGCATCCATCTCGTCAAGCTGTGGCTGAACGTCGGCCGTGCGGAACAGCTGCGCCGCTTCCTCGACCGGGAAAAAGACCCGCTGAAACAGTGGAAGCTGTCGACCATCGACGTCGAGGGTCTGGCGCTGTGGGACGACTACACCGCCGCCATCGGCGAGACGCTGAAGCGCAGCCACACCATTCAGGGCCCGTGGACCGTGATCCGCGCCGACGACAAGCGCCGCGCCCGCATCGCCGCGATCCGCGCCGTGCTGTCGCAGATGATGTACGAGGGCAAGACCGACAAGGTCGCCTGCGACCCCGACCCGATGATCTGCGGGGGTCCCGAACTCTGGAATGGCTAAGCGCGGCTATCACCACGGCGATCTGCGGCGCGCCTTGCTGGACGCGGCGCTGAAGCTGATCGAGGAAAAGGGTCCCAGCGGGTTCACCCTGTCCGAGGCCGCGAAGCAGGCCGGCGTGACCCCGGCTGCCGTTTACCGACATTTCGAGGGGCGCGAGGACCTGATCGCCGAGGCCGCGCTGCAGGGGTTCGAGATCTTCTCGGACCTGATGGACTATGCGTTCGAATCCGGTCAGCCCTCGGCGCTGGCCTCGTTCGAGGCGACGGGCCGCGCCTATCTCGCCTTTGCAAAGAAATACCCGGGCCACTACATCGCGATGTTCGAAAGCGGCATCTCGATCAACCGCAGCCCGGAACTGGCCCACGCCGCCAGCCGCGCGAACACGGTGCTGGAACGGGCGGCGGCGGTGCTGTCCGAACACATCCCCCCGGACCGTCGGCCCCCGGCGGCGATGTTCTCGGCCCACATCTGGGCGATGAGCCACGGCGTGGTGGAGCTTTACGCCCGTGGCGCCGCCGGGCGCCGGTCCCCCTTCCCGCCCGAGGAACTGCTCGAGGCCGGAATCGGCATTTATCTGCGCGGCCTCGGACTGGTCCCGCCAGACGGCTGACGGACGCTCCTAGACCCCCGAATCCGGGGTCCGCGGCGCGCCCGTGTGAGGTCTTGAGCGATGTATTGAACTTGTGTGCATTTCGGCCATTGACCTTCCCTGACGCGGACGTCACCCTCTTGTGATCCGTTGGAGGAGGACGGAGGCAATGCCCGAGGCGCCTGTGCTTGAGTTCGCCTGCACCTTGCAGGTCAAACTCGCACCGATCCGCGAAATGGGGTCGGGGCGCTTCGGGCAGCGCCGCATCATTCCGATCACCGGCGGCACCGTGACCGGACCGCGCTTGAACGGCACCATCCTCAACCTCGGCGCCGATTGGCAGACCATCCAAGCCGACGGCGCCGCCCATCTCGACACCCGCTACGCGTTCGAAACCGACGACGGCGCGCTGATCGAGATCATCAACACTGGCACCCGCCACGGGCCCCCCGACGTGATCGCGAAACTCGGCCGCGGCGAAGACGTCGATCCCGCCCGTTACTACATGCGCACGGTCGCCCGGTTGGAAACCGGCGACCCGCGCTATGCCTGGGTCAACAACACGCTGTTCGTGGGCACCGGCAGCCGCTTGCCCGACGCGGTGCGCGTGGACCTGTTCGCCGTCGCCTGACGCACGGCGCCCTGCCCTTCTTCTGTCTGAAAATATCCTGGGGGGAGCGCCGCAGGCGCGGGGGGCAAAGCCCCCGCTTCGCCGCGCCTTCGGGTACCGCGCAAAGCAAAAGGGCCGCCCAACCGGACGGCCCTTCGCGAAAGTCTGGCGAAACGATTAACGCTTCGAGAACTGGAAGCTGCGGCGGGCTTTCGCGCGGCCGTATTTCTTCCGTTCCACGACGCGGCTGTCGCGGGTCAGGAAGCCCGCGGCTTTCAGCGCCGGGCGCAGGGTGGGATCGTACAGCTGCAGCGCCTTCGAGATGCCGTGCTTGACCGCACCGGCCTGACCCGAAAGACCACCGCCCTTGACGGTCGCCTGCACGTCGAACTGGCCTTCGACGCCCGCAACGGTGAACGGCTGCTTCAGGATCATCTGAAGCACCGGACGCGCGAAGTAGACGTTGATCTCTTTGCCGTTGACGGTGACCTTGCCGGAGCCCGGCTTGATCCAGACACGGGCAACCGCGTCCTTCCGCTTGCCGGTGGCATAAGAGCGGCCCAGTTCGTCACGGACGGGGTCGCGGTTGATCAGCTCTTCGGTCTCGACGGCGGGCGCGGTGCCTTCGGCAACCTGGCCCAGCTCTTCCAGCGAGTTGACTTGCTCGGCCATTACGCAGTCCTCGTGTTCTTCTTGTTCATCGACTTGACGTCCAGAACCTCGGGGTTCTGTGCCTCGTGCGGATGCTCGGCACCGGCGTAGACACGCAGGTTGGTCATCTGCTGGCGCGACAGGCGGTTGCCCGGCAGCATGCGCTTGACCGCTGCGGTCACGACACGCTCGGGGTGCGCACCTTCAAGGATTTCCTCGGCGGTGCGGGACTTGATGCCGCCCGGGTGGCCGGTGTGACGGTAGTACGTCTTCTCGGCGCGCTTCTTCCCGGTCATCTGCACCTTGTCGGCGTTGATGATGATCACGTTGTCGCCCATGTCCATGGACGGGGTGAAAGTCGCCTTGTGCTTGCCACGCAGGCGCATCGCCACGATCGACGCAAGACGGCCCAGAACGATGCCTTCGGCGTCGATCAGGATCCATTTCTTGTCGATATCCGCAGGCGTCGCGGTATAGGTCTTCATATCGGAACCTCGGTTTCGGATGTGGAACGGGTCTGGACCCGCCCCGGGAATTCGGATTGCGCGGTTATACACGCACCGAAATCCCAGTCAACGGCAGTTCGTCCGATAAAAACACGCAAAAACAATGACTTGCAATTACGGTATTATTATACCCCACCTCAGACGCTGATCTGCTCGGGCGGATTGTCCAGAAGCTCGCGCAGTTTCTGCATCGCCGCTTCGAACCGGGCCAGCCCGTGGCGCGCGTTGATCGAGATCCGCACCGCATGGGGCGCCCGCCCGTCACGCAGGACGAACTCGTCCGCCGCGCGGACCTGAACGCCCGCGGCTTCGGCCCGCTGGCAGAAAGCGCCGGCGCGCCAGCCGGACGGCAGGCCAAGGTACAGGAACGGCACGTCCTCGCGCCATGTCAGGTCGTGGCCGCCCAGCACGTTCACGGCGGCGCGGACATAATCGTTCATCGTGCGCCGTGCGTCGTCCATCAGCCGGGCCAGCTTCGGCGCGCGCAGCAGTTCCACTGTCAGATCGGCCAGCGGCGCGGATATGCCGAAGAACCCATGCTCGGCCGCGCGCCGCAGACCGGCGCCCCGCCCCGCCGGGGCCACGGCAAAGCCGATGCGCAGCGCCGGGGTCAGGTGTTTCGACATGGAACTGACATACCAGCCCTGTTCGGGCAGCAGCGCGCGATAGGGCCGCCCGACCGGTGTGCCCAGACGATAGCAATCGTCCTCGACCAGTTGCAGCCCGGTGCGGCGCGCCACGTCGATGATCTCCATCCGGCGCCATTCCGGCGTGCACAGGGTCGTGGGGTTGTGCACTTCGGGCGAGGTGCACAGCAATTGCGCCCCATGCCGGCGCACCGCCTCTTCCAGCGCGCCGGGGATAAGGCCATGTTCGTCCATCGGCACCGCCACGGGGCGCGCGCGCAGCAGGTCGGCGGCCCGGCGGAACCCCGGATACAGCATCTCTTCCACAAGGATCACGGGATCGGACCCGCGCAGGATCGCCTGCATGGTCAGCAGGATCGCGTGCTGCCCGCCGTGCGCCGGAACCACGTCCGCCGCGTCCAGCGGTCCAAGATGGGCCGAGGCCAGCCACCGGATCGCCGCATCGCGCAGCGGCGTGGCGACACGGCTGGGATAGTCCAGCATGTCCGACACGCCGCCCTGCTGCCCGACCTTGACCATCAGTTCCCGGATCAGCGCCACCTGCCCCACGTCGGGAAGGCTGGGGCCGTACAGGCGCATCGGCCCGTCCGGTATCGTCTCGGCCGCCTGCGCGCGCTGTTCGGCCACGAAGGTGCCGCGCCCCACGGCAGCTTGCAGCAGCCCCTCGTCCGTCAGTTCGGTATAGGCGCGGGCCACGGTGCCGGGGGTGATCCCCAACGTCCACGCCAGTTCGCGCACCGGAGGCAGCTTTTCCCCCGTGGTCAAGGCACCGCTGCGCACCCCGTCCCGGATCGCCTCGGCGACTGCGGCGTATTTCGGGCCGGACCGCCCATCCAGGCTCGGCTGCCAAATTGTATTCATTACAATCTTTCCCTCGACTTGGTACATGCGCGATTGTACTGCTACATACGTGGCAACATCGCCTCATTGTGTCAATACAATTCGAAAGGACATCCCGTGACACAAGCACACCCGAACGACGCCCTCGGCTATCTCTCCCGCCGTCCCCTGCCGCCGATTTCCGCGGTTGCGCTGCGCTTCGTGGTGGTGCTGACCAAATGGGATGAGCGTCGCCGCACCCGACGTTCGCTTGGCACATTGGACCCGCACCTGCTGCAGGACATCGGCCTGACCAAGGGCGAGGCGCGGCTCGAGGCCGAGCGCCCCTTCTGGAAAGACTGACGCGGCTGGCGCGATGGCGCCAAAGTTACGGCGGCCGCCGGCTTTCTACTCCCCTGTCTGGTGGCCCCATCCTGGGGGCGGGTCCCGTCCCGCCCCTTTTTTGCTTGGCCAAATCCCGGCCCCAAGGACCCGCTTTCCGTGGTCAGGAAGGGCCGTCTTCGTTAGCGCCAACATCGATGACGCAGCGTCATTTACCACAGCATCGAAAAGCCCGAAAAAAACGCTTGAACGACTCGGTCCCTGCCCTTAGATCGCCGCCACGAGCGAGGGACCGATCCCAACTTACGGGCAGCCAAGGCTGCCACGGGGGGGCGCTAAGGAACCTCTGGATTCAATCTACTGGCTAGAAGGGGACGTGTCATGGACGGCACCAACCTCTTCCAACTGGGGATCGGTCTGGAGACAGGCGCCCATGAGGAAGATTCGTGTGTCCGCATTGCGGCCACCACCGAAACGACCATTGAACGCGACGTGTTCGACGAAGACCGCGAAGATCACTTCATCCGCCGTGACGGCCGGGTGTTCGCCGGGACTCACCTTATCATCGAGGTGGTCGACGGCACGGGCCTGGACGACGAGGCCCGGATCCAGCAGGCCTTCCGCGACTGCGTGGACGAATGCGGCGCAACGCTGCTGCACATCCACACGCACAAGTTCTCGCCGCAGGGCGTGAGCGGCGTGGCCGTGCTGGCCGAAAGCCACATCTCGGTCCATACGTGGCCGGAAATCGGCTATGGCGCGTTCGATGTCTTCATGTGCGGCGATGCGCAGCCCTGGCTGGCGGTCGACGTGCTGAGCAAGGCGTTCAACACACCCGACGTGCGGGTGAAGGAACTGCTGCGCGGCGACGGGCTGGTCGAAGACCCCGCCTAAGCCGCAAGGGTTCGACGCAATACGATCCAGAGACGCTCCTGTCGCACTCACGGGACGGAGCAAGGGGTATCAGGGGTTACCCCGATTAGGCCACGCGTCTTGATCAGGCGCGTGGCCGCCACGGCCCGAGGGCCGTGAAGGGCGGGATGAGCGCTGCTTGCCATCGCGCCGCAATGACCAGAGCGCCAGCAAAGGCGACGAACAGGGCGCGTGGGATGACGCGCCCGCAGCAACCTTGAAAGACGGGATAACCCGCGCAAGGGACAGGCACAGGGTCGCCTGGCCACCGGTGTTCTCCGGTCGGTCGGGCGGCCCTTACCTCTATCGGGGCCCAGTGTTGCCCGCCGTCGTCAAGGCACGCGACAGCACCTCGTCGACCTGCGCGGACGCCTCGTATCGCCCGGCCAGCACGTCCGCCACCGGCAGCCACGCGGCCTCGCTTACGTCGTCCCGTGGCTCGGGCTGGCCGTCGCGCCAGCGGCAGAGGATGGCGACCAGCAGATAGTGGTGCCGCACCACACCTTCCCCGTCGCGCACGATCGTGTCGAGGTTGTCCAGCCAGCCGACGGCCTCGGCCACCACGCCGGTTTCCTCGTGCAACTCACGCATCGCCGCGTCGGCGACGGTCTCGCCCCATTCGACATGGCCGCCGGGATAGCCCCAAAGCCCCACATCGGGCGGATTGCGCCGCCGCACCAGCAGCACGTGCGCATCGCGCACCACGACCGCCAGCGCGGCGAGTTTCGGTCGGTTCTCCATCCCAACGGCATAGCCGGTCCGCGCAGGGCCCGAAACGCCAAAGCGTCTCGCGGCGTCCCTCGGTGCGCCCCGTTGCGGGGCACACCCTACGCTTGTTCCATTTTTGCGGAAGGCGACCATATTCTTTGCCAACGGGCAGCCTACATCACCGCTGGACGGTGACCGCGAATGCCTTCTTTGGCGACGAGCCATTGCAGAAGGTGCACGGCGCAGTGACGGTCGTCGAACCGATACGAACCCGGCGTGACTCCTCTCGGCGCGACGCGACAGGTTGACATCGCGGCCCGCCACGGCAAACAGGCCAAAACGGAGGATGTCCCGATGACCGACATGACCGGATGGAGCGTAGAGCGCCTGCACGATGATCACGCCCAGGCCCTGCGCGAAGAACAGGTCCACTACGACAGCAAAACCGACCACCAGCGCCTGCGGGTGTTCGAGAACCCGACCTTCGGCCGCGTCCTGACGTTGGACGGGGTGGTGCAGACCACCGAGGGCGACAACTTCATCTACCACGAGATGATGTCCCACGTCCCGATCCTTGCCCACGGCGACGCCCGCCGGGTGCTGATCATCGGCGGCGGCGACGGGGGCATGGCCAAGACGGTGCTGAAACACCAGACGGTGCAGCATCTGACGATGGTCGAGATCGACGCGGGCGTGGTGGACTTTTCGAAGGAATACCTGCCCACCCTGTCGGACGGCGCCTTCGACGATCCGCGGCTGGAACTCGTCATCACCGATGGTGCCGATTTCATGCGCGAGACCGAGGGAGGCTACGACGTCATCATCATCGACTCCACCGACCCGGTCGGCCCCGGCGAGGTGCTGTTCACGGATCATTTCTACGGCCACGCCCACCGCGCGCTCAGCCCCGAGGGCATTCTTGTCACCCAGAACGGCGTGCCGTTCCTGCAGGGCGATGAACTGACGCACACTATGCGCGCCTTCAAAGAGCTGTTCCGCGACTGGACGTGCTACACCGCGACGGTCCCCACCTACGCCGGCGGCCCGATGGCCTTCGGCTGGGGCACCGACGGCAAAGCGCGCCATACCGACCTCGACACCCTGAAGGCCCGCTTCGACGCCGCGGCGATCGAGACCGATTACTACACGCCCGAGGTCCACAAGGCCGCCTTCGCGCTGCCGCCCTACATCTCGCGGCTCATGCCCTGACCCCGAAGAAGCGAGGGGCCCGCCCCTCGCGCTCCCCGAGGTATATTAAAAGAGAAGAAGGCCCGTCCGCGCGCATCTTCTTCTCTTGAAAAATACCTCGGGGGAGACGCACCGCAGGTGCGGCGGGGGCAGCGCCCCATCTAGCGGGGACGGACGTCCAGACGAATCCCGTTTTTCGAACGCACCGTGAGAAATGCGACAGGTGTCGGGTCGTCGCCCGCGATCCTTTGAAAGCGGAACGCCCGGACCAGAAGCGCCAGCAGCAACGGACCCTCGACCATCGCGAAGCCCGCGCCGGTGCAGACCCGCGCGCCGGATGAAAAGGGCATGTAGGCCTCGCGCAGGCATTGGCGGCCGTTCTCGGTGATGAACCGGTCGGGATCGAAGCTGTCGGGGTCGTCCCACAGCCGTTCGTGGCGCTGCTGGTGCCACGGGCTGAGGACGATCTGCGATCCGGCGGGGATGTCGCGGTCGCGGAACTGTTCCGGGCGCGTCGTCTCGCGCACCATCATCGGCACCGGCGGGTACAGTCGCAGCGTTTCGCGGAACACGTCGCGGGTCAGGCGCAGGGTCGACAGGTCGGCGAAGGTCGGCTGGACGGGCAGCGTCGCGACCTCTGCGGCGACGCGGTCCTGCACCTCGGGGTGCAGCGCCAGCAGGTACAGCGCCCATCCAAGCGCCGAGGCGCTGGTTTCGTGGCCCGCAAGGAAGAAGATCGCCACCTGATCGACCATCTCGGCGGTGTCGAAGCGATCGCCGGTCTGCGGGTCGGGGGTGGTCATGATCTTGGTGGCCAGATCGTCCGGGGCGGTGCCGGCCTTTATCTCGGCCATCCGAGCCTCGGTCAGTTGGGTGATCAGGCGGCGGATCCGCGCGGCGGCGGCGCGGGTGCGGCGGCGGTGAAGGCGTGGCATCCACGACGGCAGCGGCACGAAGGCCGCAAGGTTCAGGATCGGCTGGGTCCGTTGGTAGTCGCGGAAGCGGGCGAAGACCTCGGACGCGAGCGCGTGTTCGATCGGGATCGAGAACAGGGTGCGGAAGATCACGTCGGCGGCGGCGTGGCTGAGTTCCTCTTCGATTTCGACGGTCTGTCCCGTGCGCCCCGCCAGCCGCGCGACGCAGGATTGCCCCGCCGCCAGCATCGCCGGAAAGGTGTCGCGCAGGCGCCCGCCCTCGAACGCGGGGTCGATGATGCGGCGCTGCCGCAGCCAGGTTTCGCCGTTGGTCAGGAACACCGAGTCTCCCAGCAGCGGGCGCAGACCCTCGCCCACCCGGTCGGATTTCGGGAAGTCCATCGGGCGGGCGTTCAGCACTTCGCGCACAAGGCCGGGCTGGTTCACCAGATACGAGCGGAAGAACGGCGTCCGGAACTCGGCCATCCACGCGCGGTACAGGCGCGCCGGTTGGGCCGACAGGATGTCTTGCCGGAACAGCCGGAGATAGCGCCAGAGCGACACGCGCCCGGGCCGTGACGGCGGCTTGGGCGGGATCATGCGGCCATGCTGGTGTGCGCCGAGACCGCCACGTCGATGCGCGAGCGCGAGGGTTCGCGACCGGCATATCGCGCGCCCAGCGTCAGGGGCCCGGCGGTGATGCGGAAATAGTCGTAATCGCGCGGGCGGTCGAACGCGCACAGGTACTGGAAATGCAGCCGGAAGAAGCGCCAGCGCAGCGCCTTCCATTTCTCTTCCGACAGCGCCATCGTGAAGGCGGCCGAGAACACCAGCGGCCATCGCTTGCCGCGTGCCGGGGCCACGCCCGACACCGCCACCGGGTCACACAGCGCGAAGGCGCAGCCGTCTCCGGGCGCTGTCACGTCGATCCAAGTCAGTTCCTCGCGCTGCGACAGGTAATGCAGGTCGGCGCGCAGGCGGTCGGCCTTTGGCAGGAAGGACACCATCGGCACCACCTGCCCCAGCGACAGGAAGGACAGCGCCGGCCCGTTGGCGGGCACGCGTTTCTGGCGGATCAGGTCGGCAAGGATCGAAACCCCAAGATGCGCGCCCGAGCTGTGGCCGACGACCAGAACCTCGTCCACGTCGTCGTTCAGCGCGCGGGCGATCACGTCGGTGAAGTCCTTCAACCGCGCCTCAAGATCGTCGGGATAGGCGCCGTCCAGCTGACAGCTGTGGGCATAGTCGTGCATCAGGTAATAGGCGAACAGCTTGCCGTCGCGCGCCTTGAACCAGCGCAGCACGCCATACCCCGCCGCCAGCAGGCAGGCCCACCACAGCACCGTCAGCGCGCCCGACCAGATCGCGCCGTCCGCCGTCGCGCCGAACAGGCCAAGCGCGAAATCCGCAAGCCAATCCAGCCCGCGTGTCACGACCGTTCCGGCCAGCGCGCCGAACACCAGGGCCACCAGCGCCTGCGCCAGCAGCATCGCCACCGGGTATAGCGCCGCGATCACCGGGCCCTTGCGCATCCACATCAGCCGCCGAAGCGTGCCGCTGCGGATATAGGTCCACGCGGTACGGACAAGCTGCAGGTAGGTGGCGCCGATCCCGTTCGACATCGAGGCCCGCACAAGGTCGGACCACACCAGAACCTCGACCTGCGCCTGAACGCGGTGGCCGTCCATCGTCGCGGCCACATCCCATCCATAGCGGTCGCCGCTGCGCGGGGTGATCCCGATCTCGTACCCGCTGATCCCGGCCTGTTCGGCGGATTCGGCGCGGTACAGTTCGCGGTAGCGGCGGGGGTGAATCGGGTCGTAGCCGGGGATGTAGAACACCCGGCGGCGCGAGACGGGAACAGGCTGTGGGCCACTCGGATCAGGAGCCATTGGACGGACTTTCAGGTTCCGGGCGAGATTAGCGCAGAGGTCCCCTGAACATAAGCCGACGAAAGTTTACCCGCGATGAACGGGCGACAAAGTGATGAATATGCGTCGGATTGTTCGCGCCCGACGCGACTGTTCAGCCGATGGTGGCCAGTGCCGGGAACTTCTCGAGCAGCCAGAACGAGAACGCGGTGAACTGTCCGGTCAGCATCATCAGCCCCACCGTCCACAGCAGCAGGCCCATGATCTTCTCGATCCGGTCCATGTGACGTTTCATCCAGCCCATCACCCCTTGCAGGCGCGGGAAGAACAGCGCCACCAGCAGGAACGGGATGCCCAGCCCCAGCGCGTAGATGCCCAGAAGCGTGGTGCCGCGGGTCAGGCTGGCCTCGGACGCGGCCAGCGACAGGATCGCGCCCAACTGGGGGCCGATGCAGGGCGTCCAGCCGAAGGCGAAGGCAAGGCCCAGCACATAGGCCCCGAAGGCGCTGCCGCCCTTGTCGCCGGCTTCGACCCGCAACTCGCGGTCCATAAAGCCGATGCGGTAGACGCCGATGAAATGCGCGCCGAACACCATGACGACGGCCCCTGCCCCGACCACGAACCATTCCTGGTTCTGCAGGAAAAACGACCCGAAGGCCGACGCGGTGAAGCCAAGGAACAGGAAGACGGTCGACAGACCCAGAACGAAGAACAACGCCGCCAGCAGCACGCGGCGGCGGTCGCCGATGCTGCCCTGCATCTCGCCCATGCTGATGCCGCCCATATACGCCAGATACGGCGGCACGATGGGCAGGACGCACGGCGACAGGAACGAGATGAAGCCCGCCGACAGCGCGACGATCATCGCGGGGAGAAGGCTGGCGTCGAAGATATCAATGCCGAACATGGGTGTCCCTGTGACTTTGCCGGGCGGGTGTCCGGCCTGCATAGCCCGCGCCTCGCGCCGCGTCACCTGCCCCAAAGGTCACATCCCCGTGGACTGTTGCCTGCCGGACCGCCTTTGCCTATCACGCGGCGCATGGACACCACGATCCCGTTTGATGCCGAACTTGACGCGCGGGGGCTGATTTGCCCCCTGCCGGTGCTGAAATTGCGCAAGCGCCTGCAGGCCATCGCGCCCGGGCAGGTCATGCGTGTGATGGCCGACGATCCGGTGGCGGTGATCGACATTCCGCACTTTTGCACCGAGGCGGGCCATGTGCTGATCGACAGCACGGTGTCCGATGTCGAACAGGTTTATTTCATTAGGAAAACCGGCTGATTTACGCCGATCCGACGATTTGCGTCTTCGCGCTGGCAAGGGCATTATGTCGTTCAAGCCGGCGCATGGGGGTCAGTGCGAAATCCGGCTTCGATCTTAGGGGGATCGCGGCAAGTGAGTGGAATTCCTTCGGAAAACCAGAAGGTCCTGCAGGAGATGAGCTGGGAGGCCCGTCTGGAGCGCGCGCGCGCCCAGCGGGAATCGGTGCTGCGGGCCAAGGCTGCCGAGGGCAACGAGCCGAAACCGCTTGTGGACAAGTCCGCGCTGCGGCCCCCGGACCCCTCCGAACCGGCCGAAGGCAACGTCCCGCCCACGACGCCGGCGGACATGTTCGTTTTCGGACCCGCGCCGGAAAATCCCAATGCCCCGAAAGCCGACCCTGCCGCGAAACCCGAGCCGGCCTCGAAAGCCGCTGGAACGGCCGGGCCGCCCCAGAAACCAGAGACACCAGAGGCACCAGAGGCAGACGCCAAGCCCGGCCCGGCCAAGACACCGCGCCCCGGTGCAAAAACCGCGTCCGCGTCCCCCTCGGCCAAACCGCGCCCGGCACCGCCTAGTCGACCGGCTGGTCCGCGCGCCGCGTCGGTCCTGAAAAAGCCATCGCCCGCGCCGCGTGCCGCGTCCCCGGATCCGACGTCGAACTCGGAGGCACCGCTGGGCGCCATGCTGGCCTCGGGCGCGCTGTCGCCGGATCGCAAGAAATCCGAGAGCCGCATCCAGAAGCTGCCGCCGGCGATCCTTGCGCCAGAGCGCCGTCCGCGCTCGCGCCGCAGGCGGGCCGTGACCGTCGCGCTGGGCTTCTGCGCGGGGGTCGGTGTTGGTGTGGGCGTCGGCGCGCTGACGGTCATGCTGCGCACGACCGGCCCCGGGGACGAGGTGCTGGCGATGGATCAGCCCGACGCCATAGTGGCCGAGCCTCCCGCCGCGCCTGACAACGCACCGGCTGTAACGCCCGAAACGGACGTCACCGCCGCGCCCGACAGCGCGCAAACCGTGCCGACTGACACGCCTGCGACCACGGATACCGTCGTGGCTGACGCGCCCGACAGCGTGCCCGAGGACACACCCGAAGCGACGCCCGACACCGTGCTGACCAACATCCAGCCGACCTCTACGTTTGTGTCGCCATCCGAGGCCGGTCCCGAAACCGCGGCAGACCTGCCCGGCAGAAATCTGCCCGGCTCTCCGGTGCAGCCTCTTGATATGGTCTCACCGGATCTGCCGACGGCCGACCCGGCCCCTGAGATCCCAGAGCAGCCGTCCGCGACCGATCTGGCCGCCGCAGAGGCCCCCGCGCCCACGGACACGCCGACGGAAGGCCCGGACGCGCTCGCCGTGCTCGACGGCGGCCCGCTGACGCCAGAGCCCGACGTCCAGCCCGCTCCGCCTGCCCCGACATCGGCCTCGGTCCCGCCCCCGGCGCGGCCCGGCGATCTTACGGTGCCCGCCCCCGCCCAGCGGCCCGAGGTCGGCCCGGCCCCCCTGCGGCCCGAAACCTTCGCGATGGCGGAACCCCCTGCGGTACGGCCGCCCGAGGGCGCGCCCTCGCCGTCGGACCGTCCGGCCCCGTTCACCGATGATGCCGCGCCTGAAGAGAACCTGCGCGCGCTGGGCCGGCCTGACGACCTTGCCGCCGCCGCAACCCCGGGTGCGCTGCCCGGACTGGACGCCCCGGCGCCCCCGCCCGAGGTCTTCGCTTGGGCATCGCCGCCATCGCTGGACGCTCCGGGTCCGCGACCCGCGCCGATGCTGGCCTCTGCCCCCGCCGATCCGCCGTTCCGCAGCGCGCTGGTGCTGCTGGGCGCGACCGGAACCAGCGGCATGGCGCCCGCCACGGACCCGGTTCCGCCGACACCGATGGTCCCGGGTCTTGGCAACCTTGCCGTCTGGATTTTCGCGGAACCCAGCGTCGACGCCCAGATGGTCCAGACCACGACCCGGATCGTCGAGGAACTGGGCCTGCCGGTACGGCGCGTGATGCGGGTCAATTACCAGATTTCGGAAAATCAGGTCCGGTTCTATGACACATGGGCCGCCGAAGGCGCCGGTTTGCTGGCCGACGGGCTGCACGCGGCGGCGCGGGATTTTGTCAGCTCTGGCTACAACCCGGACGGCGGCGTGCTGGAGATCTACCTCGCCAACGAGGACTCGGTGTATCCCCCGTTCCGCCGGGACGGCGCCACCGGGGCGACAGTCGTACAGCCGGAAACCGTCGAAGAGAAGTTGCGCGACAGCCTGCTGTCGAAACTGCGCGACGGCTAAACGATCACCGGCGGCTGGCCTAGACCTCGGACGGGGTGACCAGTTCCAGACCCAGCCAGTGCATCAGCTGCGCCAGTTCCGGCGGGGCGCCGTCCAGCACGATATGCCCGACCTCCTTGCCGGCACAGCACAGCGCGACGACAAGGTTCTTGGTCATCTCGTCCAGCTGGAACGCATCGAGGTTGGTGCGGACCAGCCCCCCAAGCGGACCGCCGATGTCATCAAGGCTGATCCACGTCAGAACCTCGCCACCGTCGACGAAGGTGCGCGGATCGCGCGGCGCCGTGAACCGCGTCGGCGCCACGACAAGATCGCCGCCCGCAAGGTCGCGGCGTTCGGCGTTGTACTTGGACGGGTGAAGCTCGATCCCGAAATGCTCCGAGATCGCGGCGCACAGCGGCGCGTTCAACTCGGCGTTTGGCAACGTGGCCGAGGTCATCGGGTGTTCCCCCAGCGCGATCAGCGCCGCCACCGTGCTGAGCCGTGGACAGGGAAAGCGGTCGACGCCCCAGAACCGCAGCTCGGACAGGAAGGGCACCGTCTCGAACGGGCCCGCACCGAACCGGATCGCGTAGTATTGGCGGTCGCGCGAATAGTGGAAGCTAATTTCCATTGAAACTCCCGCGCTTGCCGCCGTTGGACACGGCGATGAAATCGCCGGTGGTTCCGGCATTCGCCATGCTCAGCGCATGTTCCAGATCGGTGACGGATTTGTAGGTTCCCAGCATGACGTGCACACCTTCCTCGGGGTGGTTCACCGCGAAGAAGTTGATCCGCCCCAGCCCGAAGCCCAGCACCGACCGGGGCAGCGCGGCCAGCGCAGAGGTCATGTCCGGGTACGGGCGCGAGATCACGCGGCGATGCCCCTGCGCCACCACCAGCGCGCCAAGATCGCGCAGCGCCGGGTCGCTGGACAGTTCGGCATCCGACACCACGTCGACGCCGCGCAGGTCACGGTATTCCGGCAGCCGCTGCATCACCTCGCCCGCGGTCAGCGCCTTTGCCGAACGCAAGACAAGCCGGGTGTCATAGCCATAGCCCCGATATGCGGGCACGAAGGCAAGCCCGCCCGCCTCTTGTTCGGTCGCGCCGCCTCCGGCGCCGAAGATCGGGTCCAGCCCCAGCGCCAGCGCCGTCTCGACATCAAGGTCGATGCGGAACGCGCCGAAGTCGTCGGGCAGATACGACAGCATCTCGCGCATGGTGGGAAACCCAGCGGACCACAGCTTTTTCTCTTTGCGGGCGCGCACCGCCGCAAGGAACGACCCGCCCATGAAATACTTGTAGGCCGCGTTCGTCCGGCCCGAGACGTCGCGCTGGATTTCGGGGCCCGTGGCCGACACGCTGGCGCCGTGCAGGCGGCGCAGGACGTGAAACTGACGGGTGTGCGGGATGTTCAGCCCGGCCAGTGCCATCCGCGTGTGCAGATGGTGGTCCGAGCTCAGCACAAGGCTTTCGTCGTAGCGGATCCGCTGCATCGCGTCCCGCCGGTAGAACCCGGTCCCGTGCAGCGACACCTTCCCCTGCCGGCGCAGCAGGTCGTTGATGTCACGCGACTGGCCGATAAAGGATTTCAGTCCGCCGGTGGATTCGTCGAACTCGATCCAGCTGGAATGACACCCGTGCGCGCCCTCGTGGCTGGTAAAGCAGTCCAGTTGATCCTCGAACCGGGAGGGAAACGAAAAGTCGTCGTCGTCATGCACCGCGATATAGAACCCGCGCGCCGCATCGGTGATCCGGTTGCGGGCGGTCGGGATCGAGGGGGCGTCCAGCGTCAGCAGCCGGATGTCCAGCATCGGAAAGGCCGCCTGCAACGCCGGCAGGTCCAGCCGCGCGCCCTCGGGCGTGCCGTTCTCGCAGATCACCACCTCGAAATCCTGCACCGTCTGCCCCGCCAGCCCGTTCAGGCAATAGGCAAGGTGATCGGCACGGTTGGTGCGGTCAATGGTGGCGATCGCCACGGTGATGGCCGGTCCGAAGGCGTCGGGGTTGCGATAATCCGAATAGCGAAACGGCCGCGACCGGAAGATCGAGGCGTCGGCGAGCAGCGTCTTCTTGTGATCCTCGGTAAACTGACCCTGCGCGCGGGCATCCGAATAGGGATGGCGTTCATGCAGCACCATGTCCGACCGAAAGACATCCACCCGCCGGCCATACCGCCGCAGCCGCTGGCACAGGTCGTTGTCCTCGCCCCCGTAGTCGAAATACCGGGTGTCGAAGCCGCCGATCTCGGTCACCGCCGCGCGGCTGAACAGGTTGCAGCAGCCCTCTCCCCAGCTTGGGCGAAGCCGTTTCCGGGACACGCGCCCGTCGATATAGTCGAAGTCGGTTGCTTGCAGGTTGACGAAATCCGCCTGCCCGTCCGCGACCGACCGGGCCAGCCCGGCCAGCGTGTCGTCGGGCAGCAGCAGTTGCACGTCGGCGTCGATCTTCAGGACGACGTCGTTGCTGGCTTCGGCGATGCCGATGTTGTTGGCCTCGGACAGGCACCAGCGCCCGGCTTCGACGCGCACGACGCGGCAGCCCTCGACCTGCCCCAGCGGTTCGGCAGACCCGAAGTCGACAAGGATGATCTCGGTGATGCTGGGCAGGTCCCGAAGCCGGTCAAGGCAGGCACCAAGCCGTTCAATCGACCAATCGCGAAATGGAATGAATGCTGAAATCATGGGCGTCTCGCGGGACGACGGCCCGGGCCTAGGCCTCGGAACTCAGGTATTGTTCGATGGTCGCGATCTCGGTGGTGCAGAACAGCTGTCCGGTGGGCAGGCCAGCCTCGGTGGCGGCGGTCACTTCGGTGACGGGCTCGGCCTCGGTGTCCTCGCCCCCCGCGTCGCCAGTGTCGGCGGCGAGTTCGTCATCGGCTTGGTCGACCTGTTCGTCGGCAGTCTCGTCCACCAGATCGACCAGCGTTTCCTCTTCGGCGGGCGCGTCCTCGGCCACGTCATCCGCCGCAGGTGCCGGTGCCGCGATCACGGTCGGCGTTCCCAGCCCGCCGCAGGCAATCACAAGGTTCTCGGAGCCGTCGTTGAATTCGATGCTGTCGGCGTTGACCACGCAGGTCAGTAGGGTCGCACTGGCGACCCCGTCCAGCAGCGCCTCGCGCGCGGCGGTGACCGACATCTTTCCTTCGACACCCGTGAAGGCGACGACGCCGCTGGCTTCCAGCAGGTCGAGGAATTCCAGCGTCTTGGCCATCAGGCTGTCGGCATCCGGCTCGCCTTCGAACAGGTCGGCACCGCAAAGTTCCTGCGCCGCGCCGGTGATCGGAGCGATCGCGGCAGTCAGCGAGACCAGCCCAAGCCGCGCATAAGAAAGAGTCGTACTAAGCTTTCTGAAATCAGACATCGAATAACCCCTCACCCGTGCTGGATGATTGCGGGATTTCGAACAGATTATCAACCACATCTCGCCCGCGGCGCATGTAGCGCGCGAAGTCGCCGGTGTGTTTCTCTTTTAAGGCGATTAGGAAATTACGAATGCCACCAAAGGGAATGTATTCGGGGCCGGAAACGAAAAAGGGCGGCCCGTGGGCCGCCCCTGTTCTGTGCCGTGGTGCAGACCTTAGCGGCCCATCGACCACCAACCGCGCCGCTTGGGCTTGGCGGGGGCGTCCGCGTCGGCGGAGTCCTCGGCCATCGCGGGTTCGGGCGTTTCGTCCTGCGCGGCGGCCGGGGCCTCTTCCGTGCCGGTCTCTTCGGTGGTGTCCTCGGCGACCGTTTCGGGCTCGGGCTCGGGCTCTGCCACCGGCGCCGGTTCCGGCTGTTCAGCCGTCTCGGGTTCCGCAGCGGGCTCGGGTTCGGGCGCAGCTTCTTCTGCGACCGGCTCTGACGGGGTCTCTGCCAACTCTTCCGCGGCCGGAGCTTCAGCAGCAGGCGCCTCGGTCACGACCTCCGCAGCCTCGGGGACGGCGTCCTGCGCGACAGGCTCTGCGGCCTCCGGCGTTTCGGTCGCGGCCTGTTCCGTGCTGGTTTCGGACGTATCCGACGACTTGCGGGAACGCGAGCGCGACCGGCGGCGGCGCTTCGGCTTCTCTTCGGCGACTTCGGCCTCGTCCCCTTCGGGCTTGGCTTCGGTCGCTTCGGACGCATCGTCCTTGGCGGCCTCTTCCTTGGCGGGCTTCGGCTTGGCCTCGTCGGACTCTTCGGACCCGTCCGAGTCCTGCGTGTCCTGACCGTTGCCGTTCTCGCCGTTGGACCCGTTTTCGCCGTTGCCGCTGCCACGACGGCGGCGACGCCGGCGACGGCGCTTCTTCGGCTTGTCGTCGCCGTTGTCGTCGTCGCCCGAATCCTCAGAGGTCGTGTCGACCTGATCCTCGGTGGTGTCCTCTTCCTCGACCTCGTCGAGATCGGCCATCAGTTCGGCGGTCACGGAAACCACCGGCGCGGCCTCGGCCACCGGACGGGTCGCCGTCTTGAACTTCTCGATCGAGAAGTCGGGCGAGATCAGGTGCGGGTCGGCCTCGATCCGGACCGACATGCCATAGCGTGCCTCGATCCCGGCGACATGCTCGCGCTTCTGGTTCATCAGGAAGTTGACGATCCCGATGGGCGCCTTCAGCAGCACTTCGCGCGTTTTGCGGCGGGTGCCTTCCTCTTCCAGCTGGCGCAGGATCGACAGCGCAAGGTTGTCGTCCGACCGGATCAGACCGGTGCCATGGCAGGACGGGCAAGGCTGCGTGGTCGCTTCAAGCATGCCGGGACGCAGACGCTGACGCGACATTTCCAGCAGGCCGAAGCCCGAGATCCGGCCCACCTGAATGCGGGCGCGGTCGGTTTTGAGCTTGTCCTTGAACTTCTTTTCGACCGAGGCGTTGTTCTTACGCTCTTCCATGTCGATGAAGTCGATGACGATCAGGCCGGCAAGGTCTCGCAAACGCAGTTGGCGGGCGATTTCCTCGGCCGCTTCCATGTTGGTCTCAAGCGCGGTTTCCTCGATCGAGCCCTTCTTGGTGGCGCGGCCCGAGTTCACGTCGATGGCGACCAGCGCCTCGGTCACGCCGATGACGATGTAGCCACCGGACCGAAGCTGCACGACCGGGTTGAACATCGACGACAGGTACGATTCCACCTGATAGCGCGCGAACAGCGGCATCGGTTCAGAGTAGTTCTTCACGTTCTTCGCGTGGGACGGCATGATCATTTTCATGAAGTCCTTGGCCACGCGATAGCCGGCCTCGCCCTCGACGAGAACCTCGTCGATGTCACGGTTGTACAGGTCGCGGATCGACCGCTTGATGAGGTTGCCTTCCTCATAGATCTTGGCGGGCGCGATGGACTTCAGCGTCAGTTCGCGGATCTGTTCCCACATCCGCTGAAGGTATTCGTAGTCGCGCTTGATCTCGGACTTGGTGCGCTTGGCACCGGCGGTCCGAACGATCAGGCCCGCGCCATCGGGCACGTCGATCTCGGTCGCGATCTGCTTCAGCTTCTTGCGGTCGGCGGCGTTGGTGATCTTGCGGCTGATGCCACCGCCACGGGCGGTGTTGGGCATCAGGACGCAGTACCGGCCGGCCAGCGACAGGTAGGTGGTCAGCGCAGCGCCCTTGTTGCCGCGTTCTTCCTTGACGACCTGCACCAGCAGGATCTGTCGGACCTTGATGACTTCCTGGATCTTGTACTTCCGGGCACGCGGCTTGCGCGGGCGGCGGATTTCCTCGGCGACGTCCTCTTCCGCGACGGATTCGATCTCGGAATCCAGTTCGGTCGCGTGATCGACCGCCGCATAGGGCTGGTCGTCGTCGTGGCTGTGATCGTCGTCGTCGTCGTGATCATCGTCGTCGGACACGTCGTCCGCGGCGGTGGCATCGGACGCGTCAGACTGGGTCGCGTCTTCGGCAGCGTCCACCTGTCCGGCATCCGAGCTGTCGAATGTTTCGTCGCTATCGCTCTCTTCGCCAAGGTCGACAACGCCCATGCCGGGGATGTCGTCGCTGGACACTTCGCCGGTTGCGACGGCGTCATCCGACTTGACGGTTTCCGCCTTCTCGGCCCTCGGCTTACGGCGAGACCGCGACCGGCGCTTCTTGGGCGCCTCGTCTTCGTCCTCGTCCTCTTGCGCCGCGTACGCGCGTTCCTCCGCAAGCAGGGCTTCGCGGTCGGCGACGGGGATCTGGTAGTAATCGGGGTGGATTTCGGAGAATGCGAGGAAACCGTGCCGGTTGCCGCCGTATTCAATGAACGCCGCCTGCAGCGAGGGTTCGACCCTGCTGACCTTTGCCAGGTAAATATTGCCTGCTAGCTGGCGCTTGTTTTCCGTTTCAAAGTCGAATTCCTCGACCTTGTTTCCGTCGACCACCACAACGCGGGTCTCTTCCGCGTGGGTGGCATCGATAAGCATCTTCTTTGCCATGTAGTCCTTGAGCACCGCACGTCGAAGCCGTCGCCCGGAGGCGCGGCTAGTTTGTGGATCGGTGTTTTCTGGGCGAATGCTGGCGCGCGACGCGACTCGATGACCGGCCCGCTGGCCAGTTCACCTGTCATGTATCGTCCTGCGCGCCTCATCGCGGTTCTTCTCCGGCATCCGGTGTTACGGACGCCAACTAGGCCCGGCCGGTGACGGCTTTACGGGCGATTCCCCGGCCCCTGCGGGCCTGGTTTTGATCTCATGAGTTTCCCGGCGGGGGGCCGATGGTTGGAAAAACATGAAAATTCAATTCGGTAGGCGGTCGCGAAGTTATCGTTCGTCCCGCGCTAAGATGTAACATAAGGGCGAATGTATCCCCAATACAATGATGAATGTGATCCGACCGTACAGTGTTTGGAAACATTGGTTAGGTCGAATGGCGTTCACCTTGCACAACTGACGCGCGCAACGCGTCTTGGGCCGCAACGCCGCGTTTCATTCGCACGTCCCGCGATGCCACGGCGCGGCCTGCGCGTCGGACGCGGACCCTCAGGCTATCCGGCCTACAGGTCCGCGACCGTCTGTTTACAGGTAGTCGGAGCGCTGAAGATTGTACTTCGCCATCTTCTCGTTCAGCGTCCGGCGCGGAAGGCACAACTCGTCCATCACAGCGACGATGGACCCCTTGTGACGCCGCATGGTGTTGTCGATCAGCATCCGTTCGAACGCCTCGACATATTCTTTCAGCGGCTTGCCTTCGGTCGTCATAACCGGCTGCTGTTCGTCGCTTTCGGCCATCAGCAGCGATGCGATGGTGCCGGTGCCGCGACGGTTCTGCAGCACGGCGCGTTCAGCGACGTTGATCAGCTGGCGGATGTTGCCGGGCCACGGCGCTTGCAGAAGCTGCGCGGCTTCCTGTGCCGAAACCTGCGGCGCGTCGCAGCCGTATTCGTCGGCGAACTGTTCCGAGAAGTGGGTGAACAGCATCAGGATGTCCTCGCCCCGCTGGCGCAGCGGCGGCAGGGTGATCTTCATCGCGGCAAGGCGGAAATACAGGTCGGGCCGCAGCACGTCTTCGCAGGTCTTGCCCTGCTCTTGCAGGTTCGAGATCGCGACGATGCGGGTCTCGGCCGGGGTGCCCTGATCGTTCATCCACGACAGCAGCCGTGCCTGCAGCTCTTGCGGCAGCGCCTCGACATCCTCCAGCACCAGCGTACCGCCACGCGCTTCTTCCAGTGCCGGAAGGCCGCTGCCGTCCTCGACCGGGCCGAACAGCTTGCCGGCCAGCGAGTCCTTGTCATGCGCGGCGCAGGACAGCAGGACGAACTTCTTGCCCGCCTTGGCGCCCACTGCGTGCAGCGCGTGCGCCACAAGCGTCTTGCCGGTGCCGGTCTCGCCGTCGATCAGGACGTGTCCGTCCGCCTGCCCGAGGTCCAGAATGTCTTCGCGCAGCCGCTCCATCACCGGCGACGCACCGATCAGCTTCTTCATCAGCGTCGAGCCGTCCGACAGCTCCTTGCGCAGCGCGCGGCTGTCCAGGATCAGGCGGCGGCGTTGCGTGGCCTTCTTGGCCAGATCGGTCATCTTGTCGGGGTTAAACGGCTTTTCCAGAAAGTCGAACGCGCCCACGCGCATCGCCTCGACCGCCATCGGCACGTCACCGTGGCCGGTGATCATGATGACGGGAAGCGCGCTGTCCACGCTCATCAGCTTCTTGAGAAACTGCATCCCGTCCATGCCGGGCATCTTGATGTCGCTGACCACCGCGCCGGGATAGTCCGGCCCGAGCGACTTCAGCGCGTCCTCTGCGCTGGCAAAGGTCTCGGTGTCGAAGCCGGACAGAGCCAGCCACTGACTGATCGACTGACGCATATCCTGTTCGTCGTCGATGATGGCAATTTTCATAGCCTGCGTCATATTTTTTAGTACCTCATTCGGCAGCCTTAACGTCCGCATCGATGAGCGGAAGTCGTACTTCGAAAACGGCGCCGCCCACCCGGCCGTTCCTTGCATATAGTCTTCCGCCGAGCTCCTTCACGATGCCCGACGAAATCGCAAGGCCAAGGCCGACGCCGTCGCCGGGGGCTTTCGTCGTGTAGAAGGGCTCGAACAGGGACTCGAGATCCTCGATCCCCGGACCGTTGTCGCGGACGGTGATGGTGGCGATCTGGCCCACCGTCAGCAGGATGTCGATCGAGGGCTCTGCCGTCTCTTTGGTGGCGTCCAGCGCGTTGCGCAGCAGATTGATCAGCACCTGCTCCAGCCGCAGCCGGTCGGCAAGGATCATCACCTGCTGGTCCGGAAGCGACCGCGTGATGCGGACTTTCCGGTCCTTCAATTGCGGCTCCATCATCGACAAAGCCGAGGAAATACAAGCCCTTGCGTCCAACGGTTCGACCGCGGTGCCGCCCTTGCGCGCGAAGCTTTTAAGCTGCCGGGTGATGGCGCCCATCCGTTCCAGCAAATCGTCCACGCGCTGGAAGCTTGTCAGGGCCTCTTCGGGGCGTCTGCGTTGCAGCAAAAGCTTGGCCCCGGCAAGATAGGTTTTCATCGCCGCCAGCGGCTGGTTCAGCTCGTGGCTGACGCTGGCCGACATCTCGCCAAGCGCCGCGAGTTTCGAACTTTGGGCCAGCGTCTGCTCGGCCACTTCAAGGTTCTTTTCCACCCGTTCGCGTTCGGCGATTTCCCGCTGCAGCGCCTCGTTCAGCTGGCGAAGTTCCGCTGTTTCCTTCTGAAAAAAGATCGATCGCGCCAGCGCGCGGCGGCTGGACAGGTAGAACGCGCCCGCCAGCAGGATGGCAAAGAACATGATTTCAAGCGCCAGAACGCCGTTCACCCGTTCGCGCACGCTGCCGTAGGTGGTGAATGTCACCATGCGCCAGCCCCGGAACGGAATCCGGTTTTCCAGCCGCATCAGCGCACTGCCGCGATAAAACGCTTCGGTCGGAAGGGCCGCCCAGTCGGCGGTGGCGCGGATCGCCCGTTCGATGGCCGACGGCGCAGACCGCAGTTTCAACGCCTCTTCCTCGGTCAGGCCGCGCCAGCGGGGCTCTGTCGACAGGATGATGCGGCCTTCGCTGTCGGTGACGATCACCGCGTCGGAAATCGTGGACCAGCTTTGTTCGTACTTTCGCAGGTCGACCTCGACCACGATCACGCCGATCAACTCGCCCCCGGCTTCGATCCGCCGCGAATACGAGAACTGGATCGCGCCGTTGTCGTTCTGGACCGCGTTGAACACCGTGTCGTTGGACCGCAGCGCCTCGATGAAATAGGGGGACTGACGGTGTGCCGACCCGATCCGGCCCCGGTCGGTGGCGGCGACGGTCCGCCCGCTGGCGTCCAGCATCATGATCGACGCGGCACCGATTTCGTCCATCACCGAGATCAGCCGCAACGAGGTCTGGCTGAAGTCGGCCGAGTTCAGTGCCCCGATCAGCACCGGGTCGCGCGACAGCAGAAGCGGCACGATCGAGTTCCGCTGCAACTCGCTTTGCAGGTTGCCCGCGTACAGCGTCTGCCGCACCTCGGCCCGGTTCTTCGTCGCGACCGTGTAGCGTTCGGTCAGGAACTGGTTGGTGATCCAGACCACCGCGACGGCGGCGCAGATGAACACGACAAGGAACGCCCGCACCCGCCATGACAGCGCGGTGCGCACGGATTCGGTGCGCGTGTCCTTGGTTTCGGTCATTGCGTCAATCTAGAGCGGCGGCGCACCGTGCTCAAGCGCGGCGCGATCAGGCGGCTTCCACCAACCCGGCCACTGCGCGGAACACCGCCGCCCCGTCGGTGCCGCCATGCGCGTCGTCCACCGCGCGCTCGGGGTGCGGCATCAGGCCCAGCACCCGGCGATTGCCCGACAGAACGCCCGCGATATCGGCCACGGAACCGTTCGGGTTGTCGGTATAGGTGAAGGCGATGCGGTCCTCGTCCTGAAGCTGCTTCAGCGTGTCGGGATCGCAGACATAGTTGCCGTCGTGGTGCGCAACCGGCAGGTGGATCACCTGCCCGTCGGAATAATCGCGGGTGAAAACGCTGTCGGTCGTCGCGACGCGCAGGCCCACGCTGCGGCAGATGAACTTCAGCCCCGAGTTCCGCATCAGCGCACCGGGCAGCAGGCCGGTCTCGGTCAGCACCTGAAAGCCGTTGCAGATGCCGATGGCATGGCCACCGGCGTGCACGAAGTCGGCCAGCGCGCGGGTGATAGGCGACTGTGCCGCGATCGCGCCGCAGCGCAGGTAGTCGCCGTAAGAGAACCCGCCCGGCACCCCGACGATGTCCAGGCCTGCCGGCAGCGCGGTGTCCTTGTGCCAGACCATCGTGACCTCGGCGCCCGCGCGCTCGAAGGCCACTGCAAGGTCGCGGTCGCAGTTGGAGCCGGGATAGACGATGACGGCGGCTTTCATGTTCGGTCTCCTCAGGACGAGAAATCGGTGATGACGGCGACGCCCGGCGGGGCGGGTGCGTCGAAGGCGGCAAGTTCGGTGCTGGCCTGCGACAGGCCGATGCGGCGGGCGATCAAAGGGTTCAGGTCCACCTGCCCGCCTTCGATCAGCGACAGAAGGCTGGGATAGCGGTGGGCCGGCATGCCGCGTGTACCATAGATCGCCAGTTGACCGGAATAGACGGCATCCATCGGCAACGGCATCGTGACGTGGCTGCCGGCGGGCATTCCGACCTGCACCATGCGTCCGAGTTTCCGAAGCGATAGCAACGCGTTGCGGGTGGTTTCCGCAATCCCCAGCGCCTCGACGGCGACATGGGCGCCGCCGCCGGTGATCTCGCGCAGGTGCGCGACCGGGTCGCCCCTGGACGCGTCGATGGCCGCGTCGGCACCAAGGTCCTGCGCGTGGTCCAGCTTTTCGCCCACCACGTCGACCACAGCGACGCGAGCGCCAAGCGCACGGCCCAGCAGCATCGCGGACAGCCCGACGCCGCCGGTGCCCCAGACGGCCAGCCACTCGCCCGGTTTCAGCGCGGCGCGGCCGGTCAGCGCATGCCACGCGGTCGTCACCCGACAGCCAAGCGCCGCGGCAAGCGCCGGGTCCATCGACGCGGGCAAACGGGTCAGGTTGACGTCGGCATGGGCCACGGCGATGCGTTCGGCAAAGGCCCCGGCCACGGTGAAGCCGGGCACGACCTGCGTGGGGCATGTCGTCTGGTTGCCGGACTGGCAGGCGGGGCATTGGCCGCAGGCAAGGATGAAGGGCGCGATCACCCGATCACCGGGCGACCAGCGCGTGACGCGCGCGCCCGTCTCGACCACGATGCCGCAGTATTCGTGCCCCGGAACGTGGGGCAGCACGATGTCGGGATCGGTGCCGGTCCACGCGTGCCAGTCAGAGCGGCAGACGCCGCAGGCCAGAACCTCCAGCACCACGCCGTCTTCGGGACAGACCGGGTCGGGAAGGTCCTGCACCGACAGCGGCGCGCGGTATTCCGTCAGGACGGCCGCCTTCATGCCGCCACCCCGGCGGGCGAACGGCGCGTGGGCATCGTCCGTACCCGCCGCATGTCAGTCGATCTCGATCTCGTAGCTTTCGATCACCGTGTTGGCGAGAAGCTTCTCGCACATCGCGGTGACGCTGGTGCGGGCGGCGTCGGCATCGGTCTCGGCCAGATCGATCTCGATCACCTTGCCCTGCCGGACACCTTCGACCCCGTCGAAGCCCAGCGATCCCAGAGCGTGGCGCACGGCCTCGCCCTGCGGGTCAAGGACCCCGTTCTTCAGCATCACCTGAACACGCGCTTTCATGTGCATACCCCCGGGGCCCGGCCCGTTGTCTTTGTCGTCAAGGTCTCGAAGTCAGCGAACCACACCAAGGCGGTGTCGCTTTCAATTGATCAGGTGCGGCTTCGTCGCGTGGGTCACGTTCGACGGCAGCACGCCAAGGCGCCGCGCGACTTCCGTGTAGGCGTCCGCAAGGTTGCCAAGATCACGGCGGAACACGTCCTTGTCCAGCTTCTGGCCGGTTTCGATGTCCCACAGCCGGCACGAGTCGGGGCTGATCTCGTCCGCCACGATCAGGCGCTGGAAGTCGTTGTCCCAGACGCGGCCGATCTCGATCTTGAAGTCCACCAGACGGATGCCGACCGCCAGCATGATGCCAGACATGAAGTCGTTGACCCGCAGCGACAGCGCGACCATGTCGTCAAGGTCCTGCTGCGCGGCCCAGCCGAAGGCGATGACGTGCTCTTCCGTGACCAGCGGGTCACCCAGCGCGTCGTCCTTGTAGTAGAACTCGATGATCGGCCGGGGCAGCGCGGTGCCCTCTGCAATGCCAAGCCGCTTCGACAGCGAACCGGCGGCCACGTTCCGCACGACGACTTCCAGCGGGATGATCTCGACCTGGCGGATCAGCTGCTCGCGCATGTTGATGCGCTTGATGAAGTGCGTTGGCACGCCGATGTTGTTGAGGCCCGTCATGAAATACTCGGACAGGCGGTTGTTCAGAACCCCCTTGCCGTCGATGACGTCTTTCTTCTCGGCGTTGAAGGCGGTGGCGTCGTCCTTGAAGTACTGCACCAGCGTGCCGGGCTCGGGGCCCTCGTACAGGATCTTCGCCTTGCCCTCGTAAAGCTTCTTGCGCCTTGCCATGAAATCTCCGATCGGATGGGGTACGTATCCCGTCCCTGAGCGGCCCCTATAGGCCAGTTGACCGCACATCGCAAGACAAGGCGGGCCTTGCCTAACGCAGGTGCCGCGGGCATATGGGGAACGACCGGAACGAGAGCCCGAGAGGACCCTATGAGCACCTTTGACGATCGCGAGAACGCCTTCGAGAACAAGTTCGCCCACGATGCCGAGATGCAGTTCAAGGCCGAGGCGCGTCGCAACAAGCTTCTGGGCCTGTGGGCCGCCGAGCTTATGGGCAAAAGCGGCTCGGACGCCGAGGACTACGCAAAGGAAGTCATCCGCGCCGATTTCGAGGAAGCCGGTGACGAGGATGTCTATCGCAAGGTGTCCGGCGATCTCGAAGGCAAGGCCGACGAAAAGACGATCCGCGCGAAGATGTCCGAGCTGATGACCGTCGCCAAGGCGCAGCTGATGGAAGAACTGCCGGAGTGATCCGCAGCCTGTTCTAAGCTTTCTGCGCCGGCGGTCCTGTCCGGCGGCGCGTTTCCGGCCCTGTGCGGCCATGCCTTCCCCACCCCATCGTTAACCACCCTTCCCGCGCCACGCGGGTCTTAAGCCTTTGCGAAGGGCTTGTGGCGTATGCCCGTCGCGGGCTTGGCCGGAGGGTCGGATGGTGCACCGCGCGACGGCGGACACGGACAATACGGAAAACGAGGACGGCCTGCGGGCCCTGCTGACCCGGCAGGTGCTGCCGCTGGGCCTGCTGGTGATCGTGGGCTACCTGCTGATCCGGCAGCTTGCGGCGATGGACCTGCGGGCCGCCATCGCCGCGGCAGGTGACATCGGCGTGGGCCAATGGCTGCTGGCGGTGCTGGCCACGGCGGGCAGCTTCTGGGCGTTCGGACGGTTCGAGTGGGTGATGCACCGGCTGGGCGCCACCGGCGCGCCGGAACGCTATGCGCAGATCGCCGGGATCGGCGCGGTCGGCGCGTCGCAGCTGACCGGCTTCGGCCTGCTGACGGGCACGCTGGCGCGCTGGCGCATGTTCCCCGAAATGTCGGTGTGGCAGGCGACGCGGCTGACCGTGGGTGTCTCTGTCGCGTTCATGCTGTGCCTTGCCGTTCTGGCGGCGGCGACGCTGGCGGTGACGCCGGTGCTGTCCGGCGGCTGGCGCCTGCTTGCCGGTGTCGCGGTGATCGCGGCGATGGCGCTGTTCGCGATGTCGCTGTGGCGCCCCCGGCGCTTGCTGCACATGCGCCGCGCCTTGCCGCCGATCCGGGCGCAGGTGCGGCTGATGATTTACACCGCCGCCGACACCGGGTTCGCCGCGCTGGCGCTGTACGTCCTGCTGCCAAAGGACGCCCTGCCCGCGCCGGACCTGTTCTATGCCGTCTTCCTGCTGGCGCTGTTCGCGGGCCTGTTCGGCACCACGCCGGGGGGCGTGGGACCGTTCGAGTATGTGACGCTGACCTTCCTGCCCCACCTGCCGGAACCCGAACTGCTGGCGGCGATCATGGGGTTCCGGCTGGTGTATTTCGCCCTGCCCGCCTCGGTCGCGCTGCTGATCCTGCTGGCCGGTCCGGCGCTGCGGCGGCACGAGGATGCCGACCGCCCGGTGCTGGACCCGGTGATCGCGGCGCATGTGCCGCCGGTGAAGGCGCAGGCGCTGGCCTATACCGCCCGCCGGGCCGAGGCGGGGCTGATGCGGCAGGGCGCGTTCGACCTGCTGTGCAACGCGCACCACCTGCCGCTGTCGATGGTGGCCCTGACCGGGCAAAGCCTGATCATGCTGTCCGACCCGCTGCGCCGTGGGCAGGACCCGGCCATCGCGCTGCATGCGCTGGACCGCGCGGCCGAGGATCGGCTGCGGGTGCCGTGCGTCTACAAATGTGGCGGGCGCACCGCCGCCGCCGCGCGGCGGCTTGGCTGGTCGGTGATGCCCGTCTCGCACGAGGCGTGGCTTGATCCGCGCCGGTTCGACCTTGGCAGCCCGTCGCGGCGGCAATTGCGCCGACAGGTCCGCAAGGCCGAGAAATCGGACCTGGCGCTGGTGTCGGACTGGGGCGCCGCGCTGCCGTTGGCCGAGATGCGCGCCCTGGCGGACACCCGTGAAAAGGCGCGCGGCTTTTCGATGGGGGTGTTTTCGGCGTTCTACGTCGCCGGGCAGCGGTGCCACCTTGCCTATCATGGCGACCGGCTGGTGGCGTTCCTGACCTTTCACGAAAGCCACGACGAACAGACGCTGGACCTTGTCGTGCATGGCGCCGACGCGCCGCAGGGCACCATGCACCTGCTGGTCACCCACGCGATCGAAGCCGCCGCCGACGAGGACTGCACCCGCCTGTCGCTGGCCGCCGTCCCGCGCGACTGGCCGCTGCCCAAGCCGCTGGCGCAGCGGTTCCGCAGCCTGTCCGGGTCCGACGGGCTGCGCCGGTTCAAGGCCAGCTTCGCCCCGTCATGGGAAACACTGTACGTTGCCGCACCGACCCCGGCCAACCTTGGCCTTGCCGCCGTGGACCTTGCCGACCGCATCACCCGCCCGCGTGAGGCGCGAACGCCTCGGTCCTGACGGATTCCGGGTTTCGGTCGCGCCCGGGTTATGATCATTGCCAGTTTACGCCATAATGGCGCCCGTGGCCTTGCGTAACCTTCGGGGATATGCCTTGTGCATCCCTGCCTCAAATCTATTGGACCTTTCACATGAGCGACGCCCTGTCCCGACTGCTTGCCGACCGCGACTGGCTTCTTGCGGACGGTGCCACCGGCACGAACCTGTTCAACATGGGCCTGTCGTCCGGCGACGCGCCCGAGTTCTGGAACGTGGACGAGCCCGACAAGATCCGCGCGCTGTACAAGGGCGCCGTCGACGCGGGCAGCGACCTGTTCCTGACCAACTCGTTCGGCTCCAACGCCTCGCGGCTGAAACTGCACGACGCGGCGGACCGCGCCCGCGAACTGTCGCGCGTCGCCGCCGAACTGGGCCGCGAGATCGCGGATGCCTCTGGCCGCACGGTGGTCGTCGCGGGCTCGGTCGGCCCGACCGGAGAGATCATGGCCCCGATGGGCACCCTCACCCACGCCATCGCGGTCGAAATGTTCCACGAACAGGCCGAGGGTCTGAAAGAAGGCGGCGCCGATGTCCTGTGGGTCGAGACGATCAGCGCCCCGGAAGAGATGAAAGCCGCCGCCGAGGCCGCGAAGCTGGCCGGGATGCCCTTCGTCGGCACCATGAGCTTCGACACCGCTGGGCGCACGATGATGGGCCTGACCTCGCAAGGTTGGGCCACGCTGGCCGAGAAGCTGCCGCAGGTGCCGCTGGCCTTCGGCGCGAACTGCGGCGTGGGCGCGTCCGACCTGCTGCGCACCGTGCTGGGCCTGTCGAGCCAGGGCAGTTCGCTTCCCATCGTGGCGAAAGGCAACGCGGGCATTCCGAAATACGTCGAGGGGCATATCCACTATGACGGCACGCCCGAGCTGATGGCGGATTACGCGGTCATGGCGCGGGATTCCGGCGCGACGATCATCGGCGGCTGCTGCGGCACCATGCCCGAGCACCTTGAAAAGATGCGCGAGGCGCTGGAAACCCGCCCGAAAGGCGAGCGTCCGTCGCTGGAAGCCATCGCGGAGACGCTTGGCGGCTTCTCGTCGCCCAGCGACGGGACCGAGGCCGACGCCCCTGCCCCTGACCGCAGCCGCCGCCGTCGTCGCCGCGGCTGACACAGGAACGACGGTCAGAACAGCTCTAGCTGGTCCCCCTTTCGCGGGGGGATCCGAAACAGCGAACAGTCCAGCGGCGGCAGGTCGGTCGACAGGCCCAGCCGGCGCACCGCCAGCCGGAACCGCTGGTCGATCAGCTCGGCATAGCCACCCTGCCCCCGCATCCGGCGCCCCCACTCGGCGTCATAGTCCTTGCCGCCATGCGCCTCGCGCACCTTGTCCATCACGCGGGTCATCCGGTCGGGGTAATGCTCGGCCAGCCAGTCGCGGAACATCGGGCTGACCTCGTGCGGGAGGCGCAGCATGATCCAGCTGGCCCCGATTGCGCCCGCATCGCGCCCGGCCGCAAGGATGCGTTCAAGGTCGGGATCGGTCAGGCCCGGGATCATCGGGGACGCCATGACCCGCACCTGCACCCCCGCCTTCGCCAGCCGCTCGATCGCGCGCAGGCGGCGTTCGGGCGACGGCACGCGCGGTTCCATCCGGCGCGACAACTCGCGGTCCATCGTGGTGACCGAGATCCCGACGCGGACAAGGTTGTCGGCGGCCATTTCGGACAGGATGTCGATGTCCCGCTCGATCAGCGTGCCTTTCGTCACGATCCCCACAGGGTGCCGGAAGTCGCGAAGCACCTCCAGCGTCCGGCGCATCAGGCCATAGTCCTTTTCGATCGGCTGATAGGGGTCGGTATTGGTCCCGATGGCCAGTGTACGCGGGCGATAGCGTTTCGCCGCGAGTTCCTTGGCCAGCACCTCTGGCGCGTCGGGGCGCGCGATCAGCTTGGTCTCGAAATCCAGCCCCGGCGACAGGCCAAGATAGGCGTGCGTTGGCCGCGCGAAGCAATAGATGCAGCCGTGTTCACACCCCCGGTACGGGTTGATCGAGCGGTCGAACGGCACGTCGGGCGACGTGTTCCGCGTGATCACCGTGCGCGGGCGTTCCTCGGACACCTCGGTGCGCAGGGGCGGCAGATCCTCGTCCCGGTCCCAACCGTCGTCGACGGCCGAAGATGCCAGCCGTTCGAAGCGGTTGGCGGGATTTCCAAGCGCCGCGCGCCCCTTGCGCCGGTCGGGCGCGACAGTGCTATCTGAGGTTATGTGCGAGTCCATGCGCCGAAAATAGAACGTAAAGGGAACATCTGCTAGTACCGATTCCGCGAGGCGTCGGTCACGGACCGCCCGATGTCGCAATCGGCCGCCCCAACATCGGCGCATTCGCCCAGTAATGAAGAAGACCCAGCGTAATCCATCCGTGCGGGAGACTTTGCATGGCTGACGACGAAGACGACCTGATCCTGTCGGACCTCGACGACGAGGAACTTGTGCAGCAGATGCACGACGACCTGTACGACGGGCTGCGGGACGAGATCGAAGAAGGCGTGAACATCCTTCTGGAACGCGGCTGGACCCCCTACAAGGTCCTGACCGAGGCGCTGGTTGGCGGCATGACCATCGTCGGCGTCGATTTCCGCGATGGCATCCTGTTCGTCCCCGAAGTGCTGCTGGCCGCAAACGCGATGAAGGGCGGCATGGCGATCCTGAAACCCCTGCTGGCAGAAACCGGCGCGCCGACCATCGGCCGCATGGTGATCGGCACGGTCAAGGGCGACATCCACGACATCGGCCAGAACCTTGTGACGATGATGATGGAAGGCGCCGGGTTCGAGGTGATGAACATCGGGATCAACAACCCGGTCGAGAATTACATCGACGCGATCAAGGAGTTCGACGCCGATATCCTTGGAATGTCGGCGCTTTTGACGACGACGATGCCTTACATGAAGGTCGTGATCGACGCGATGGTCGAACAGGACCTGCGCGACGACTACATCGTGCTGGTGGGCGGCGCCCCCCTGAACGAGGAATTCGGCAAGGCCATCGGCGCGGACGCCTATTGCCGCGACGCTGCGGTCGCGGTCGAAACCGCGAAGGCGATGATGGCGCGCAAGCACAACCAGCTGGCCACCGGCTGACGGAACAGACCGGCGCGCGCTGAAAAGCTTGCGCCGCGTCCGCCGTGGCCCCACATTCCATGACAGGAGGTGCCGGGATGCCGCTGGACAAGTTCGTTCTACTGCTGGTGATCGTCGTCGTCGCGGCGGGGATCACTGTTTGGGTCGCCAGCCTTGCGCTGACGGCCCTTGCCGTGCCGGGAGCGTGGCTGGCTTTCATTCCCGCCGCGCTGGTGGGGTACGTGGTCTGGCGCGTGATCGCCGACCGGATCGGAAACGCCGAGGACGATCACTATGACCACATCGAAAAATGACATGCTGATCGTGACCACCGACGCGGTCGCCGGACAAGAGATCGCCGAGGTGCTTGGCCTTGTGCGCGGCTCGACCGTGCGGGCCAAACACCTTGGCACCGATATCGTCGCGGGGCTGCGCAACCTCGTGGGCGGCGAGGTGCGAGAGTACGCGTCGCTTCTGGCAGGCTCGCGCGAGCAGGCCATCGACCGCATGATCGACGAGGCATATCAGCTTGGCGCCGACGCCATCGTGGCGGCCCGGGTGCAGACCTCGATGATCCAGCAAGGCGCGTCCGAGGTGCTGGCCTATGGCACGGCGGTCCGCCTGAAGCGATGACCGACACCCCCGCGCCGCCCGACGACGCGACGCTGACCGTGTCCGGGATGGCGGCGGATGGACGGGCCTCCACGCTGTTGATCGCCTGCGGTGCGCTGGCCCGCGAGATCCTTGCGCTGATCCGGGCCAACGGCTGGACGCATCTGGACCTGATGTGCCTGCCTGCCATCCTGCACAACCGCCCCGACCGTATCCCCGACGCGGTGGCCGAGGCCGTCGCACGGAATCGCCCGAACTATGACGCCATCCACGTCGTCTATGCTGATTGCGGCACCGGTGGGCTGCTCGCGCGGCGCTGCGCCGAACTGGGTGTGTCCATGCTGGAGGGGCCGCACTGCTATTCCTTTTTCGAGGGCAATGAGACCTTCCTTGCCCGCGCCGGAGACGAGTTCACCGCGTTCTACCTGACCGATTTTCTGGTCCGCCAGTTCGATGCGTTCGTCTGGAAGCCGCTTGGCCTTGACCGCCACCCCGAGCTTCTGCCGACCTATTTCGGGCATTACGAAACACTGGTGTATCAGGCGCAGACCGACGATCCGGCGCTGGACGCCCGTGCACAGGACTGCGCCGCGCGTCTTGGCTTGCGATACGAGCGGCGGTTCACCGGCTATGGCGACCTGCAACCCGCCATCGCGGCCTGGGCCGCGTCCGCCTGAGAGCAAGCGAACACCGCACACACAGGAAAAGACCCGCGCGGCGGGTGTGCCGTGCGGGTCCGATCCAGTTCAGACGTTGATCTTTGTCTGTCTTACGCCGGTTGGTGTTCCGGGGTGCGCGCGATGATCCACACAGCGTGCACGATGCCCGGAATATAGCCCAGAAGCGTCAGCAGGATGTTCAGCCAGAAATGCTTGCCAAGGCCAACCTGCAGGAAAACACCCAGCGGCGGCAGAATGATCGCGAAGATGATGCGAATAAGGTCCATTGGTTCAGTCTCCTTTCACGCAGATCGCATGTGTTGTGCAATCAACGCGACAGGCCGCCCGAGGTTCCGATTATTCCGAAAGCTCCTGTTCGGTGCAGCGCAGCATCGGGTTCAAATCCGCTGCGAATGGCGCCAATGAGACGGGACGATACTCGGGTCCGTTCCGCCATCGGCACTGGGCCGGACGGGACAGATCCGCCAGCGTTTGGGGGCCATGCTCTCCGACACGATCCTTGGCGTTCCGGCGCAGCAGGCGTTTCAGGACCCCTGCCCGCGCCGCGGTGTTGTGCAGTGCGTCCAGGTGGTTTTCGGCCCCGCGAAATCCCGTCATCTGGCCCGGTTCGAAGACCAGCCCTTGATCGGTGGCGCCCGCGGCGACCCAGCGCATCGCGATGTTCGACAGCCCCACGATCTCGCCCCCGCCGCCGACCGAGCCGTGGTCGCCCGAAAACCATTCCTGCCGATGCGTCGGCCCCTTGCCCGGCTCGATCCGGGACAGCGTGTCGAGGTTGCCCCAAAGCGTCGGCGGGAAGGTCCGCCGCCGTTCGTCGATCGACACGGCGTGGCGCGCGGCGGTGACGCTGCTGGACAATTGGGTGTCGTGGAACCCGTGACTGCGGTTGAAGATCTGGGCAAGCAGCTTGTAGTGGCCGGGAATGCCCATCGCGCCCACCGTGTCCCAGACGCCAAGATAGGTGATCGTCAGCAAATGCCCCTCGGGCGCGTTGTTGTCCCGCCGCCACGCCTGCTCTGCCGCGCTGGTGGCCACGCCGGGTGAATACTCCAACCGGAATGCGTGGCTTTCGGGGGTGCCCGGCTTTGTCGTGTCGCTGCTGTCGCGATACCGTTTCAGCCCCTCGGCGGCCCGGTGCGCCATCGCGTGCGGCGGCAGCCCAGAGGCGCGGATCAGCCCGGCCAGCGACCGCGCCGTGAAGGCCCCGCGCGAGAACCCGAAGATGAAGATATGGTCGCCGGGCTCGTAGTGTTCGATCAGAAAGCGGTACGCGGTCAGGATGTTGCGCGTCACCCCGGTCCCGAATGCGCCGCCCACGGCGATGTCCCAGTACTTTCGCGCGCCCGTCATGCCAAAGCCGGTGCCGACGCCGGGGATGTATTTCAGGATCTGCGTGATCCCGTCCGGCGCGGTTTGCAGCGCGGCCTTGTGCAGCTTGTAGACATTGGTCGTTTCGGGAGCGTCGGGGCGGTTCCACGTCCCGTCGCAGAAAATCGCGATCCGCTTTGGCATCGGTCTCTCCAATGGGTTTCGTCAAATGGGTCTTTGTTCAATGCGTACAGGATACCACATCCGCCGCCGTGCCGCCAAAGCCGTGGGACCGGTTATGTATACTATCGCATACGATCTTCCTGCGGGGCCTCCTTTCCTGTAAGAGGCAAGCATCCAGCGATTCCAGCCATCGGAGACCCCATGACCAAGATCAAGGTGGACAACCCCGTCGTCGACATCGACGGCGACGAGATGACCCGCATCATTTGGGACTTCATCAAGCAAAAGCTGATCCTGCCCTATCTGGACATCGACCTGCTGTACTATGACCTGTCGATCGAGGTCCGGGACGAGACCGACGACCAGATCACCATCGACGCCGCCGAGAAGATCAAAGAGGTCGGCGTGGGCGTGAAATGCGCCACGATCACCCCTGACGAGGCGCGGGTCGAGGAATTCGGTCTCAAGAAGATGTGGCGCAGCCCGAACGGCACCATCCGCAACATTCTGGGCGGCGTGGTGTTCCGCCAGCCGATCATCTGCCGCAACGTGCCGCGCCTTGTGCCGGGCTGGACCAAGCCCGTCGTCGTCGGCCGCCACGCGTTCGGCGACCAGTACAAGGCCACCGACTTCCGCTTCCCCGGCAAGGGCAAGATCACCCTGAAGTTCGAGGGCGAAGACGGCACCGTGATCGAGAAAGAGGTATACGATGCCCCGTCGTCCGGCGTGACGATGGCGATGTACAACCTTGACCAGTCGATCATCGATTTCGCCCGCGCGTCGTTCAACTACGGCCTCAGCCTTGGCTGGCCGGTGTACCTGTCGACCAAGAACACGATCATCAAGGCCTATGACGGCCGCTTCAAGGATCTGTTCCAGCAGGTGTTCGAGGAAGAGTTCGAGGACCAGTTCAAGGAAAAGGGCATCTGGTACGAGCACCGGCTGATCGACGACATGGTCGCCAGCGCGCTGAAATGGTCGGGCGGCTATGTCTGGGCCTGCAAGAACTACGACGGCGACGTACAGTCCGACACCGTGGCGCAGGGCTATGGCTCATTGGGGCTGATGACGTCGCAGCTGATGACGCCCGATGGAAAGATCGTCGAGGCAGAGGCCGCGCATGGCACCGTCACGCGCCACTATCGCCAGCACCAGGAAGGCAAGCAGACCTCGACCAACTCGATCGCGTCGATCTACGCCTGGACCGGCGGTCTGAAGCACCGCGCCAAGCTGGACGAGAACATCGCCCTGATGTCCTTCGCCACGACGCTTGAAAAGGTGGTGGTGCAGACGGTCGAGGACGGGTTCATGACCAAGGATCTTGCACTGCTGGTGGGCCCGGATCAGGGCTGGCTGACCACGATGGGCTTCCTTGAGAAGATCGACGAGAACCTGAACAAGGCGCTGGTCGGCTAGGCTACGCCCTGCCCGCGCGGCTGTCCGCGCGGGCGACGCGACCCAAGGCTGTGGTGCCCAGGGGCCGAGGGGCCGAACACGGTTCCTTAACCGAACTCGTGCAATGTCCACGCAAAAGCTGCGTGGTTTCGATGCCGATTGTCGCAATATACGAATGGGACCGGGTCAACCTGCCGGGGCACCTGACACAGTCGAACATCCTGTACGACATGGATGCCAACCACCCAAATGCGCAGTATTACGACCCGGCACAGCCGACGTGGACGGGACATACCTACACCTATCAAGGCGGTGCGCCGGCCCAGCTTCACATCACCGATGATGACCCGTTTTTCGAAGACGGCTATACCGAAACCAGCGCGCCGCAGGTCCTGAACCAGGACATTTCGCTGAACGGCAGGACGTACAGCGCGGGCGATGTGGTTCAGGCGGAATTCTCGCTTGTGGATGCAAGCGGGGTCGAGGTCTGGGTCATCCGCATCGGCGGTGAGAACGTGGGGTTCTCGGTTCCGGCATGGGTGACCGATTTCCCGGCCGGTTCCAGCTTTTATCCGGTCGAGTCGCGCGATGGCGATCCGGCGGGCAGCAGCGACAACACCTCTAGCTCGGAACTGTATTCGAACGTCGCCTGCTTCACCTCCGCGACGCCCGTCGACACGCCATCGGGCGCCGTTCAGGCAGGGCGGTTGCGGGCGGGCGACAGGGTCATGACGCTGGACCACGGCCCGCAGCCGGTTCTGTGGACCGGCCGAAGCCGCGCCGATTTTCGCGGGCGCGAGGACGGCCGCCGCCCGATCCGGTTCGAGCCGGGCGCGCTGGGCCCGGGCTCCCCATCGGAGGCGGTCGACCTGTCGCCGCAGCATCGGGTTCTGCTGACCGAAGACGGGGGGCGCCAGATGCTTGCGCCGGCCTGTGGCCTGCTGCCCCTGCGCGGCGTCCGGGTCCGGCACGGCTGTCCGGCGATGGTCTACGTTCACGTCCTGATGCCGCGGCACGAGATCCTGACCAGCAACGCGATGCCGGTGGAAAGCCTGTTCCCGGGTCAGATGGCGCTGGCCGCGCTTTCCCCGCCGGCGCGAAGCTCTTTGCGCTTGGCCCTACAGCAATACGGCCAGACCCCCGAAACCTATGGCGACAAGGCCCGCCCCACCCTGACCCGGCGCGAGGCGGCAGAGTGGGCCAGAACCCGCAGGCACGCGGCGGAGATCGCTGAAGATCATTGACGGGTCAGGTATTCTGTCCTAATTGCCGCATATGCGAAAAGACCTGCCGAATACTGTCGAACACACGCCGCTGGACGACGTCCAGGGCCTTGGCATCGGCATCTTCCTGTGCGGGATCGGGGTCCACGTCCTGACCAGCGCGGGGCTGATCACCGGTCAGACCGCAGGCGTTGCCGTGATCATCTCGTACCTGTCGGGATGGCCGTTCGGCGCCGTGTTCTTCATCGTCAACCTGCCCTTCTACGTCCTTGCCTATCGCCGTCTTGGGGCCGAGTTCACCTTCAAATCGCTGCTGTCGGTCACGCTGCTGTCGGGGATTACCTCGCTTTTGCCGATGGGATGGACCGTGGGCGAAATGGCGCCCGGCGTCGCGGCCGTCGTGTTCGGCACCACCACGGGTATCGGCCTGTTGGCGATGTTCCGGCACAACGGGTCGCTGGGCGGGCTGGGCGTCGTGGCGCTGATCGTGCAGGACAGCACCGGGTTCAAGGCCGGTTACGTCCAGCTTCTGGTCGACGCGGTGATCTTCGCCATCGGGTTCCTGCTGTTTCCGCCGCAGGTGATCCTGTGGTCGCTGCTGGGCGCGGTGGTGCTGAACCTTACCATCGCCTTCAACCACCGCCGCGACCGCTACATCGCAACCTGATCCGCGTGCACGGCCTGCCAGCGCCGGACGGCCGACGCCGCCAGCCGCGCAAGGTTGTTGCCCATGTAACCCGCCACGACGGTATCGGTGAACATCCCCGGCGCCAGACGCGGGTCGGGATTGCCCTGCCCCTGTGCCAGCGCGCCGAACATCGCCCGGTATCCGCCGAAATTCCACGTCATCCGCCCATACGGCGCGTCCGACGCGCAGGCGATCCGCGCCGCGGCTTCGGGTCCTGCGGCGGTATAGGCGATCAGGTCGCTTTCAATATGCGTGTCGCGCTTGGCGGACAGCACGTAGAAGATGTTCGGCACCTCCAGCCCGTGCGCCCGCGCCTTGGCATAGGTCTCGTCCGAGTCCGGATAGGCGGCGCCGCCGCCGCCCATGTGAACACCGATCACCGGCACCTGCGGAAAGGCCCCGGCCAAGGCGCGCAGGTCTTCTGCCGGTGTATACGGCGTGTCGGACCCGAAGTGGAACGCTGGCACCGCCCCCCGCTCGACGATGCGCGCGACGGTGGCCATCACGGGCTCGGACGCCATGCGATAGGCGTTCTGCGCCGGGTTCATCTTCACGATCGCCATGCCAAGCGCGCCGGTCAACTCGTCCACCAGCCGCAAGGCCCCGTCCAGCCCCAGCGCCTTGGGGTCGGTCCAGCCCGCCGGGATGAACCGCCCGGGAAGCCGCCGCGCGGCATCGGCGATGTAGCGGTTGGCCTCTAGCAGCGCCTGATAGTTCGCCGCCGGATCGTCGCCGTACTCGGTCGCCGCCGGGTTCTGCCAGACCAGCGCCATGTCGACCCCGGCGGCGTCCATCTCGGCCACCGCATCCTCGGCCGAGATCGTGCGCCCGTGGTAATAGTCGGGGCTGGCCGCGCGCCGCTTGCGCTGCCAATCCGGCAGCCGATCCGGATCGGTGATGTGGACGTCCCCGTCGATCACCAGATCGCGGCCGCTTTCCAGCCGCGCCAAAAGCGCGGCGACGTCGTCGGCAACCGTCATTGGACTGTACTCCCTGTCCTTGGGTCAAGCCTACACGGAATCGAGGCTGTGACAAACGCGCTTCCCCCCGCGCCGGACCCGCGCTAGGGGTCAACGGAAGGAGCCGCCATGATGACCTATGCCTATCTCGTGCTTGCCATCCTGTGCGAGACGATCGGGACGACCGCGCTGCAAGCCAGCCAGCAGTTCACCCGCCCGTTGCCGACGGTGGTGGTCTTCGTCGCCTACGGCGTCAGCTTCTACCTTTTGGCGATGGTGCTAAAGACGGTGCCCGTCGGCGTGGCCTATGCGCTGTGGTCCGGGCTTGGCATCGTGTTCATCGCGGTGATCGGTCTTCTGGTGTTCCAGCAACGGCTGGACCTGCCCGCGGTCCTTGGCATCGCGTTGATCCTGACCGGCATTCTTGTCATACACCTGTTCTCGAAAACGGCGCCGCACTAGGCAACAGGCAGCTTTGCGCGCCTGACATGCCGCAAGGGCTGGCCTTTCCGGTCGTCCCAAGGTATCCGCGCGCCAACTCCCCTTACGGATACGACCAATGGACCTGCGCAATATCGCGATCATCGCTCACGTCGACCACGGCAAGACAACGCTTGTGGACGAACTTCTGAAACAATCCGGCGCCTTCCGCGAGAACCAGGCGGTCGCCGAACGGGCGATGGATTCCAACGATCTGGAACGCGAGCGTGGGATCACCATCTTCGCCAAGCCGACCTCGGTGGAATGGAAGAACACCCGCATCAACATCGTCGACACCCCCGGCCACGCCGACTTCGGCGGCGAGGTCGAGCGGATCCTGTCGATGGTCGACGGCGTGGTGCTGCTGGTGGACGCGGCTGAAGGCCCGATGCCGCAGACGAAATTCGTGACCTCGAAGGCGCTTGCGCTGGGCCTGCGCCCGATCGTGGTGCTGAACAAGGTCGACAAACCCGACGCGGAACCCGACCGCGCACTGGACGAATGCTTTGACCTGTTCGCCAGCCTCGACGCGAACGAGGACCAGTTGGACTTCCCGCACATGTACGCCTCGGGCCGCAACGGCTGGGCGGATGCCGAGCTTGACGGCCCGCGCAAGGACCTGTCGGCGCTGTTCAACCTGATCGTCAACCACGTCCCGGCGCCGAAGCAGATCAAGCACCAGGACGATGATTTCCGGATGCTGGCCACCACGCTGGGCTCTGACCCCTTCGTCGGCCGCCTGCTGACCGGCCGGATCGAATCCGGCAAGGTCAAGGTCGGCCAGACAGTGCAGGCGCTGTCCCGCATCGGCCAGAAGATCGAACAGTTCCGCGTCACGCGCGTGCAGGCCTTCCGCGGTCTTGCCCAGTCGGACATCGAAGAAGGCCTTGCCGGCGACATCGTGTCCCTTGCGGGCATGACCAAGGCCACCGTGGCCGACACCATCTGTGCGCTGGCCGTGGACGAGCCGCTGGACGCCCAGCCGATCGACCCGCCGACCATCACCGTGACCTTCGGCATCAACGACAGCCCGCTGGCCGGTCGGGACGGCAAGAAGGTGCAGTCCCGCGTCATCCGCGAACGCCTGATGAAAGAGGCCGAGGGCAACGTCGCCATCAAGATCAAGGACACCCCCGGCGGCGAGGCCTTCGAGGTGTCGGGCCGTGGCGAACTTCAGATGGGCGTCCTGATCGAGAACATGCGCCGCGAAGGGTTCGAACTGTCGATCTCGCGCCCGCAGGTGATCATGCGCGAAGGCGAGAACGGAACCGAGGAACCGATCGAGGAAGCCACGATCGACGTCGATGACGAGTACTCGGGCGCCGTGATCGAAAAGTTGACCGGCACGCGCAAGGGCGATCTGGTCGAGATGCGGCCTGCCGGTGCCGGCAAGACCCGCATCATCGCGCATGTCCCGTCGCGCGGCCTGATCGGCTATCACGGCGAGTTCCTGACCGACACCCGTGGCACGGGCGTGCTGAACCGCGTGTTCCACGGCTGGGCGCCGCACAAGGGTCCGATCCCGGGCCGCCGTGCCGGTGTGCTGATCTCGATGGAGAACGGCGAAACCGTCGCTTACGCCCTGTGGAACCTTGAGGATCGCGGCAAGATGTTCCTTGGCGCGCAGGCTCCAGTCTACACCGGCATGATCATCGGCGAGCACTCGCGCGAGAACGATCTCGAGGTGAACCCGCTGAAGGGCAAGAAGCTGACCAACGTCCGCGCCTCGGGCACCGACGAGGCCGTGCGCCTGACCACGCCGGTCACGCTGTCGCTGGAAGAGGCCATCGCCTATATCAACGACGACGAACTGGTCGAGGTGACGCCGAACGCGATCCGTCTGCGCAAGCGGTATCTCGACCCGCACGAGCGCAAGCGCCAGTCGCGCGCCTGAACGGACGGCCGTGCGGGGCGCTGACCGCCCCGTCGCCACGGCTTCAGAACGAAATATGCGCGGGCCTGACCGGCCCGCGCATTTGCTTTTCAAATAAGGTTACCGGCGCGGATGACGCCAGCGTTCCGGACAGATCAGTCGCAGACCGGGCAGCCGCAGCTGACTTCGCGCATCACCCAGTAGCCCGGCGACGCAAGCATCTTGATCTCACGATAGACAGGTGCGTAGTGAACCAGTTCGATGCGGCCGTTCTTGTGCTCGAACTGCTCCTTGGCAGGCTTCACCAGCTCTTTCTTCGTGGTGTAGGTGGCGGACACCCAGACCTTGTCGAAGCAGCCGACGGTCTTGCCTTCCCAAGCCATCGCGGACCCGGAAGAGATGACAACAGCGGCAACCGCGGCGGTCAGGATCGATTTCATTTTGCAAACCTCCATTACCCAAAAAAGTAAGGAAAATTTACCACGCGTGAATTTGACTAACCTAGGGGCAGCCGATGCAGGAAAGACAATTGAAAGCGAAAATTGCACATATTCTACCATTTGGGGCAGTTATGTGGCGCGACCGCACCACTCGCTCAGCATCTGCCGTTAGGTCATTTTTTGCAATTGGCACGGCACCTGAAACAAAGCTCGGAACCGGCTGATGTTGTTCGATTTATGCAAACAGCAAAGTAGTTGTCCTGTGGACGAATTGACCTGATGACCAAAAATCAATCGCTTCATCCGTGGGGATAACTTGCGAATCCTCGGCCGAAAAGTGGCCGTTCTGACAGAATTCAGCATACCGCGACGTAAAAAGCCCCGGCCCCCGATGCTTGACGGGGACCGGGGCTGAAAATTCAGCGATTTCCGTGGGCTGGCAGAAACCTAACGATTCGGGCGGCGAGCCAACGCAAAAGTCAATCGGCCGCAGGTTGAATGCGCTAAGACTACACTTCCTCGACAACGACGAGGTCGCGCTCGCTTGCGCCTTTGGCAAAGCTCAGCGCCTCTTGGTAGCGGGGCGAGTTGTAGCATTCCACCGCCGCCTCGAGGCTGGGAAAGCGCGCCACCACGTTGCGGGGGCGGTCCCGGCCTTCCAACACGTGATAGCGCCCGCCACGGGCAAGGAAGACGCCGCCGTGGGCCGCGATCGCCTCTGTGGCGATGGCGGCGTACTTTCCATAGGCCTCTTCGTCAGAGACGGTTACATGCGCGATCCAGAGTGCACCCATTGTCAGGCTCCCATCACTTCGGCGGCGGCGGCGATGGCCGCGTCCGCGTTCGTTACATCCTTGCCGCCGCCTTGGGCCATGTCGGGGCGGCCACCGCCCCCCTTGCCGCCAAGCTGCGCCACCGCAGCCTTCACAAGGTCAACGGCGCTGACGTCGGACACAAGGTCCTCGGTCACGCCAGCGGCGACGGCGGCCTTGCCGCCCGCGTCGGCGATCAACAGGATCGCACCCGAGCCAAGCCGTTGTTTATGCTCGTCGATCAGGGCCGGAAGATCCTTGCCGCTGACGCCCTGAAGCACTTGTGCAAGGAACTTGCGGCCGTTGATCTCTTGGGCTTCGGCGCCCGCGCCCTGCCCGGCCCCGCCGGACATCGCCAGCTCGCGGCGCATCTGCGCCAGCTCGTTGGTCAGCGACTTGCGCTCGTCCAGCAGCGCCTTGACCCGGCTGACGGCATCCTCGCCCGAGGTCTTCACCAGATCCTCGATCTCGGACAACCGCTTGTCGCGGCCCCGCAGTTCGACCATCGCGGCCTGCCCGGTCAGCGCCTCGATGCGACGCACGCCCGAGGCCGACGCGGACTCGGCGGTCAGAACGAAGGCCCCGATGTCGCCGGTGCGGACCACATGGGTGCCGCCACAAAGCTCGATCGAGTAGGTTTCCTTGTCCATGCCCTTGCCGGTCGGCGCGCGGCCCATCGACACGACCCGCACCTCGTCGCCGTACTTCTCGCCGAACAGCGCCTGCGCGCCGATGGCGCGGGCGTCGTCGGGGGTCATGATACGCGTCTCGACCGGGGTGTTCTGCCGGATATAGGCGTTCACGTCGCGCTCGACCTGCGCCACCTCGTCGGCGCTCAGCGCCTTCGAATGGCTGAAGTCGAACCGCAGCCGGTCCGGCGCATTCAGCGACCCGCGCTGCGCGACGTGATCGCCCAGCACTTCGCGCAGGGATTCGTGCAGCAGGTGCGTGGCCGAGTGGTTGGCCCGGATCATGCTGCGCCGGGAATGGTCGACCTTCAGCGCCACCGGCTCGCCCGTCTTCAACGCGCCCTTCTTGGCGGTGACGAAGTGGCCAAAGATGCGGCCGCCGCCAAAGCGTTGGGTGTCGGTCACCTCGGCCTCGACCGACCCGTCGGTCAGCGAGCGGATCACGCCCGTGTCACCAACCTGACCGCCGGACTCGCCATAGAACGGCGTCTGGTTCACGATCACCCAGCCGCTTTCACCCTCGGGCAGGCTGTCGGTCAGCTTGCCGTCGTTGATGATCGCGGTGACCTGCCCTTCGGCGGTCTCGGTGTCATAGCCCAGGAATTCGGTGCCGCCCTGCTCGTCGGCAATCTCGTACCACAGGGCAAGATCCTTGGATTCGCCCGACCCGGACCACGCGGCGCGCGCCTTGGCCTTCTGTTCGGCCATCGCGGCGTCGAACCCGGCGGTGTCCACGGTGCGGCCCTTTTCGCGCAGGGCGTCCTGCGTCAGGTCCAGCGGGAAGCCATAGGTGTCGTACAGGCGGAACGCAGCCTCGCCCGGAAGCTCGGCACCCTCGGCGATCTGGTCAAGCTCGTCGTCCAGCAGTTTCAGGCCGCGGTCCAGCGTGGTCTTGAAGCGCGTTTCCTCCAACAACAGCGTTTCTTCGATCAGCGCCTGCGCGCGTCCGAGTTCGCTGTAGGCCTGACCCATCTGCTGCACCAGCGCGGGAACCAGCTTGTGCATCACCGGGTCCTGCGTGCCCAGCAGGTGGGCGTGGCGCATCGCGCGGCGCATGATCCGCCGCAGGACATAGCCGCGCCCCTCGTTCGAGGGCATGACGCCGTCCGCGATCAGGAACGAGGTCGACCGCAGGTGGTCCGCGATCACCCGGTGGTGGACGTTGCCGTCACCATCGGGGTCGGTGCTGGACGCGTGGGCCGATGCCACGATCAGGGCGCGCATGGTGTCGGTGTCGTAGTTGTCGTGCTTGCCCTGCAGCAGCGCGCCGATCCGTTCCAGCCCCATGCCGGTGTCGATCGACTGCATGTCCAGCGCGCGCATCGAGCCGTCCTCGAACTGCTCGTTCTGCATGAACACGACGTTCCAGATCTCGATAAAGCGGTCGCCATCCTCGTCGGCAGAGCCCGGAGGCCCGCCCCAGATGTGATCGCCGTGATCATAGAAGATCTCGGTGCAGGGGCCGCAGGGGCCGGTCGGGCCCATCTGCCAGAAGTTGTCAGCGGTATCGATCCGGATGATCCGGTCTTCCGGCACGCCAACCTTCTTCCAGATCTCGAACGCCTCGTCGTCGGTGTGGTAGACCGTGGTCAGCAGACGCGACTTGTCAATGCCGAAGTCCTTGGTCAGCAGTTCCCACGCAAAGGGAATGGCCTCGGTCTTGAAGTAATCGCCGAAGCTGAAGTTCCCCAGCATTTCGAAGAACGTATGGTGCCGCGCGGTGTAACCGACGTTGTCGAGGTCGTTGTGCTTGCCCCCGGCCCGCACGCATTTCTGCGCCGTGGTCGCCCGGTTATAGTCCCGCTTCTCGACCCCGGTGAACAGGTTCTTGAACTGGACCATGCCCGAGTTCACGAACATCAGCGTCGGGTCGTTGCGCGGAACGAGGGGAGAGGACGGAACGACCTCGTGCCCCTGACGGCGGAAATAGTCGAGGAAGGTCGAGCGGATGTCGTTCAGGCTGGCCATGTCTTGGGTACGGTCCGGGTGTGTGGCAACGGTCTGCCCCGTTTAGCCTTGCACCCGGAAACTGTCCACTGGCCAATGGCCTTAGCGCCTGTCGAAACGCCCTCAGGCGGCGCGGCGCACCATGCGGCCGGCCGGGAACGGGATGATCTCGGCCGTGCGGGCGGCGGGCCGGGCCGCGAAGGCGCCGCGCCCGTGGACATAGTCGCGGATCTGGTCGCGGCGTATGCCAAGGTCGAACAGCCCTTCCTTGGGCATCCGTTGCAGTTCGCGAACCGCCCGGCGTTTCTCGAGCGCATCGCGGGTTCGGGCCAGTAGTGCGTACATGCGCCATCCCTCCGTGGTGTATAGGTTCAGGATATCGTATGTATATACAAATACAAAGGGCCGCAAGCGCGGCCCCCTGAATTCACCGATATTTCCGCGATGCGCTGCGGTCAGTCTTCCATCAGCGCGTCGTCGTCGTCTTTCTCGCCGGGGGCCATATCGAAATCCAGGCCGTGCGCGGCGCGGATTTTGTCCTCGATCTCGTAGGCCATGTCCTTGTTCTCGCGCAGGAAGGTCTTCGCGTTCTCACGCCCCTGCCCGATGCGTTCATCCCCGTAAGAGAACCAAGCGCCCGACTTCTCGACCACGCCGGCCTTGACGCCAAGGTCCAGAAGCTCGCCGGTTTTCGAGATGCCTTCGCCATACATGATGTCGAATTCGACCTGCTTGAACGGCGGGGCCACCTTGTTCTTCACGATCTTCACGCGGGTCTGGTTGCCGACAACCTCGTCGCGGTCCTTGATCGCGCCGATGCGGCGAATGTCGAGACGGACAGAGCTGTAGAATTTCAGCGCATTACCGCCCGTCGTGGTTTCGGGCGAGCCGAACATGACGCCGATCTTCATCCGGATCTGGTTGATGAAGATCACGGTGCACTTGGACCGGCTGATCGAGCCGGTCAGCTTGCGCATCGCCTGGCTCATCAGGCGGGCGTGCACACCCACGGACGAGTCGCCCATGTCGCCTTCAAGTTCGGACTTCGGCGTCAGCGCGGCGACCGAGTCGACCACCACCATGCTCACCGCGCCCGACCGCACCAGCGTGTCGGTGATCTCCAGGGCCTGTTCGCCGGTGTCGGGCTGCGAGATCAGCAGCTCGTCCAGGTTCACGCCAAGCTTCTTGGCGTATTGCGGGTCCAGCGCGTGCTCCGCGTCGACGAAGGCGCAAACGCCACCCTTTTTCTGCTCTTCCGCGATGCAGTGCAGGGTCAGGGTCGTCTTGCCCGAGCTTTCCGGGCCATAGATCTCGACGATCCGGCCTTTCGGAATGCCGCCGATTCCCAGCGCGATGTCCAGGCCAAGCGACCCGGTCGATGTCGCCTCGATATCGCCCAGCGGGTTGTCGGCCCCGAGCTTCATGATCGAGCCCTTGCCGAACTGCCGTTCGATCTGTGCCAGCGCCGAGTCGAGCGCCTTCTTTTTATCGCTGTCGCTCTTGTCCATCATCTTCAGAAGTTCTGCCGTAGCCATGATCGTTCGCACCCTTATTTCACAGCGCCTGCCCTGCGGCAATGACTGCCGATGTTCGCCTCTTGTTCCCACAATGGTATGGGAACAAAAAGAGCACATTTCAAGCAAAATCTTATGGAATGAAGGATGCACCCATAGAGGTGAACGTTTGGTTTACGGGCCGCGATGGTTCGGGAATATCTTGTAACCAACGGGAAACGCTTGGCTTATTATCTCGTCAGCCGATCTGTTCCTGCACGGTTTCCGTCAGCTGCGCCAACGAGAACGGCTTGGGCAGGAACACGGAGTTGGGAATCTTCGCCCTGTTATGAGAGATGCTGTCCTCGGAATAGCCCGATACGAACACCACGCGGGTGTCCGGGCGGACCTGCAACGCCTGCTGGACCCATGTCGGGCCGTCCATGCCGGGCATGATGACGTCGGTCACGAAGACATCCACCTGCAACTCGCGGTCTTCGAGCTTTTTCAACGCCTCTTCGGCGCTGTCCGCTTCCAGCACGGTATGGCCGCGCAGGCGTAGCGCGCGGCTTGCAAAGGCGCGCACCGGGGCTTCGTCCTCTACCAGCAGAACGACACCCCCGTTGGGCCGCGCCGCCGGTCGCGCGGGCGCGGCGCGCTGGTCCGACGTGGTGGGGCCGATGCCGCGATGGGCGGGGAAATACATCGTGAAAACCGTGCCCTGCCCCAGAACGCTGTCGGCGAAGATGAAGCCGCCGGACTGCTTGACGATGCCATACGCCATCGACAGGCCCAGCCCGGTCCCCTCGCCCGTGCGCTTGGTGGAATAGAACGGCTCGAAGATCTTGGCGATCCGGTCGGCGGGGATGCCGCAGCCTTCGTCCTCGACCGTGACCACCACGTAATCGCCCGGCGGCACCTTTGCCCGGTCGCGGGCCAGCACATCGGACAGGCGCACCGCGCGGGTGGCGATGCGGACGCGGCCGCCGTCCTGCATCGCGTCGCGGGCGTTCACGACAAGGTTCATCAGCACCTGTTCTAGCTGCCGCTTGTCGGCCCGGATCTGCGGCAGGTCGGGGTCGTTGGTCCAGTCCAGCTGAATCTTCTCGCCCACCAGCCGGTTCAGAAGATGGGTCAGGTCGCCCAGCGTGTCGCGCAGGTCCAGCAGTTCGGGCTGCATGTTCTGCTTGCGCGAAAACGCCAGAAGCTGCCCGACCAGCGCCGCCGCGCGGTTGGCGTTCTGGTTGATCTGCACAAGGTCGCCATACTCGGGATCGTCCGGTTCGTGGCGCAGCAAAAGCAGATCGCAATGGCCGGAGATCGCGGTCAGCAGGTTGTTGAAGTCATGTGCGACACCGCCCGCAAGTTGGCCCACAGCCTGCATTTTCTGGCTTTGCACGAACTGTGCTTCCAGCGTCTTCAGCTCCGTCGCGTCGATCAGCACCGCCAGCAACGAGGCCGTGCCGCCGTCAACCATCCGGCCAAGCGCCACCTGAAGGTACACGTCCTTTTGCGGACGGGTCGCGCGGACCACCTCGGCCTGATTGCCGCCGCGCCCCTCGGACACGTCGCGCAGCCATTCCTCCACCGGGCGGCCCAGCCCCTCGACCGTGGCGGCAAAGTCGATCTCTTCCTCTTCCGGCAGCGCCAGAAGCGCGCGGGCGCGGCGGTTGGCCATCACGATCCGCCCGTTGGCCGACAGCTTCAGCACCGGGACGGGAAGTGCATCGGCGTGGGTCATCGCCGTATCCGGGGATTCGCCGGGCCAGACATAGGCCTGCCGCAGGCCGCCCGGTTCCACCATCGTGACGATATGGGCGGACACCTGCCCCTTCGCCGTATCCAGCGTGTGCATCTGTCCCTTGCGCAGCGGCAGGTCCGTCACCACCCGGTCCAGCGTCTTCACCCGGCCGCCGATCAGCCGTTCCATCGCAAGGTTCATCGCGACGATGCTGTCGGTGCGCGACAGGCGCATCATCGGCATCTCGATATCCTCGGCCGAGGCGCTGGCGTGTTCGTCCAGCCGCCAGATGTGCCCGCCGGGATCGGCGCGGGTGACTGAAAGCCGCAGCACGCCGTAGGCGGTCGCCACGTCCTCGGCGGCGCTGCCCTGTGCGTCGGCGCGGTGGCGAAGCCGCGCGATCACCTGACCGGGCGCGGCGAAGTGGTCGCCGATGGCGCCGGCCAGCGTGTTGTCGTCGCCGTCATGATACCGGCTGGCGGCAGCGGCGTTGCGATAGGTGATGCGGCCGATTTCATCCGTCAGAAAGCTGGGCACCGTGTCGCGTCCGACGAGCGTCGCGATGGCGGCTGTCACATGCCCCTGCCGCACGCGGTAATGCAGGACCAGCACCCCGATCAGGACGCCAAGCATCCCCAGCGTGGACCCGACGACCAGAAAGGCCAAACCGGTAAACCCGCCAGAGAACAAAAGTGCGAGGCCCAGACAGCCCGCGGCGGGCGCAAGCACGCGGCGCCAATGCGGCGCCACCGTCAGCGCCATGCGCGTCAACGCGCCAGGAGGCCTTGCGACGTCGGACACTACACTTCCCCCTGCGTTTCGCGCGGAAGCTTGGCGCGAAATGGTTAACAGGGTGTTAAGATCCGGAGGGTCGGCGGGCGGCGGGTCTCAGACTGGGCTCAGACTGGGCTCAGCCTGGGATCAGCTTGCGATCAGGTGGACGGCGCGTCCATCACGGCGACGAAGAACCCGTCGCCCCCGTCCTCGGGGCTAAAGCGCCGGGACAGCGTCAGGGTCCAGCCCTTTGATGCGGCAAGGAATTCCTCGATCCGGGCGGAATTCTCGGCGGTCAGCAGCGAACAGGTCATGTAAACCAGCGTCCCGCCCGGCTTCACATGCCGCGCCGCAGTGGCAAGGATCTCGGCCTGCGTGCGGCACAGATCGTCCAGACGCTCGGGCGTCAACAGCCATTTCGCTTCGGGCGTGCGGCGCCATGTGCCCGAGCCTGTGCAGGGCACGTCGCACAGCACCACGTCGAAGCGATCCGCGTCGGCGATCGTCGCTTCGGTGACAATCGGCGCGCCCGCCCGCTCGGCCCGCACCGGCAGGTCGCGCATCCGGCGCGGATCGGAATCATGCGCCGTCACGCGCGCGCCCCGAGCCGCCAGCGCCAGCGCCTTGCCCCCGCCCCCGGCGCAATAGTCCAGCACGCGGGCTCCGGGTTCCAGCGGCACCGCCGCACAGGCCGCCTGACTGGAGGCGTCCTGAAGCTCGACCAAGCCATCGAGATAGGCGCGCGACTGCGCCACGCGGCGGGGGTTGGATGTCACTTCAAGCGCGGTGTCGGCCAGCGGATGCGGCACGGTCTCGATCCCGTCGGCGGCCAGCATGGCGCGCACGTCCTCGCGGTCGGTCCGTGCGATATTCGCCCGCAGGAACACCGGCGCGCGGGTCCGAAGCACGGCCAGCGCGGGCTCGGTCCGCTCGCCAAGGCTGTCGGACAGCGGCCCCATCAGCCAATTGGGCATGTCCAGCCGCACCGCGTCGGGCGCATCGGACAGGTCCTGCCCCGTTTCCTCGGTGCCCACGGGCGCGGGGGCGTATCCTTCGCCGGTGAACAGCGTCGAAGGATCGGTGCCCGCAGCCCTTTGCGCGCCCAGCATCAGGCCGCGCCCGGTATCCGCCCCGCCCAGCCACGCGAAGGACCGGCGGCAACGCAACGCGTCATAGACGTGGTCGCGGATGGCGGCGCGGTCACCGGAACCGGCATAGCGGTTCCGGCGCGCCCAGGTCGTCAGGACCTTTTCGGCGGGGGCGCCGGACAGAACCTCGTCCAGCACGGCGATGGCCGCCGCGATGCGTGCTCCGGGGGTCACGGGTGGTCCGTCACATCAGCCGGTAGTTCGGCGACTCGCGCGTGATCTGCACGTCGTGGACGTGGCTTTCCTTCAGCCCCGCGCCGGTGATCTTCACGAACTGACAGTTCTTGCGCATCTCGGGCACGGTGGCGCAGCCGGTATAGCCCATCGCGGCCCGCAGACCGCCGACCAGCTGGTGGATCACCGCACCGGCAGAGCCTTTGTAGGGCACCTGCCCCTCGATGCCTTCCGGCACCAGCTTGTCGCTGGCGGCGTCCTTCTGGAAATAGCGGTCGGCCGAGCCGCGCGCCATCGCACCCATGCTGCCCATGCCGCGATAGGACTTGAACGACCGGCCCTGGTACAGGATCACCTCGCCCGGGCTTTCGTCGGTCCCGGCGATCATCGAGCCGACCATCGCGCAGGACGCGCCCGCCGCGATCGCCTTGGCGAAATCGCCCGAGAACTTGATGCCGCCATCCGCGATGACCGGCACGTCGCCCGCCGCCGCCGCGCAGTCCATGACGGCGGTCAGCTGGGGCACGCCCACGCCGGCGACCATCCGCGTCGTGCAGATCGAGCCCGGCCCGATCCCCACCTTCACCGCGTCAGCGCCCGCGTCGATCAGTGCGCGCACGGCCTCACCGGTGGCGACGTTGCCCGCGATCACCTGAACTTCGTTCGACAGCAGCTTGGCGCGGGTCACCGCCTCGAGCACGCCCTTGGAGTGACCGTGCGCGGTGTCGATGACCACGATGTCGACGCCCGCATCGACCAACGCCTCGGTCCGCTCGAAGCCCGAGTCGCCCACCGAGGTCGCCGCCGCGACGCGCAGCCGGCCCAGCCGGTCCTTGCAGGCGGTCGGGTTCAGCACCGACATCTCGGTGTCCTTCAGGGTCAGCAGGCCGGTCAGCTTGCCGCTTTCGTCGGTGACCAGCAGCTTTTCGATCCGGCGCGCCTTCATCAGGCTGATCGCCTCGTCGCGGTCCGCCGGTTCCTGCAGGATCGCAAGATCCTTCGAGGTCATCATCACCCGCACCGGTGTGTCGTCCGAAGTGGCGAAGCGCATGTCGCGGTTGGTGACGATGCCGACCACGCGGCCCTTCTCGTCCACCACCGGGAAGCCGGTGAAGTTGTAGCGGTCGATCAACGCCTTGGCGTCGGCCAGCGTCTGGTCCGACCGAAGCGTCACGGGATTGTACACGATGCCGCTTTCGAACCGTTTGACCCGGCTGACTTCGCGGGCCTGCGTCTCGACGTCCAGGTTCTTGTGGATCACGCCGATCCCGCCGGCCTGCGCCATCGTGATGGCCATCCGCGACTCGGTCACGGTGTCCATCGCGGAACTGAGAAGCGGGATGTTCAGCGCGATCTGACGGGTCACATGCGTCCGCGTATCCGCCGTGGACGGCAGTACGCTCGAGGCCGCCGGGACCAGTAGAACGTCGTCGAAAGTAAGGGCCTCGCGAATCTCCATGAGGGTCTCCTTTGGAGTTTTCGTTTTGGCAGTTTGCTATTTCACGCAAGTCGGAGAATGGAAAGGCCCAAATCCCTTTGCCGGTGCGACTGTCACCCTTGCCGGGAACGCAAGGCTGCGATCTTTCCCTTTTCGGCGGTTGCGCTATCATCGGTGTCCCCCGGATGAAGGAGACCGATGATGCGGACGTGGTGCCTTGCATGTGCCGTGGCAATCGCGGGCCACGCGGCCTGCGCCGATCCATGGCCCTTCACCGCCGAGGGGCGCGCCACCATCGGCCTGACGAACCGCATTCCGGGCGCCGCCCCCTTCCTTGCGGGCGACGTGCTGTTTTCGCTGGGCGTCAGCGGCACGCCTTTATCCTTCGAACTGGGCGCCTATGGCTACCTGAACCGGACCGACACCCCGCACGAGACCTATGGCGCGCTGGCGTGGACCTTCCCCGTGGCCAAGGTTTCGGCGGGCGTGGTGAAGCCCGCCTATGACAGCTTTGCGCTATCCGCTTTGGACCGGATTCTGCCGACACTGGGCGCCGAGCGCGCGCGACAGACCCGGTCCGAGGCGACATGGGGCGCGATGTTCGACGGCTACCTGCCGCTGGGCGCGCGGGTCGAGTCGCGGATCGGTTCGGTGGATCTGGCGGTGTCGGCGCATCGCGACAAAAGCCGCAAGGCCACGCTGGTCGCCGTGGGGGCCGCGTGGACGCGGGGCGCGTGGACGGTATCCGGCGCGGTCGAGGGCGACGTGGACGACGACACTGGCACCCACGCGAAACTGGCCGCCCAGTGGCACGGTGACCGCCTGAGTGCGGGGGCGGCGGTGTTCGTCCCGGATTCCACCACCCTGCCCGACCTGCTGGAACTGTCCGGCACCTACGCGGCGGCGCCGCGGATCGAGCTTTCGGGCGCGGTGCAGATCCCGTTGGACGGCGCAGCGACCACCGTAGCGGCGTCCGGGCGATACCAGATGAACAGCGGCATCGGCGTGAACATCGGCGCCGGGGTCGAAGACGGCCACGACGCGGTGGTCAGCACCTACCTCGATTGGCGGTTCTGAGCGGGTTTTTGGGCGTTGGCCTAGATGGGGTGAAACCCCATCCTATGGGCCTTATGGCCATCCTCGACTTCGCGTGCCCGTTCGGGCGTCGGATGGGGGTCTGAGCGGGTTTTCGGGCGTTGGGCCAGATGGGGTGAAACCCCATCCTACGGGCCTTGTGACCATCCTTCACTTCACGTGCCCGTCTCGGCGTAGGATGGGGTTTCACCCCATCCCCCGAGCCACTCACGTCATGCGACCGATCGGACGTAGGATGGGGTTTCACCCCATCCCACCAACCACACTTCAGGCCAGCCCGAGCTTGCGCTGCCGCGCGTCGCGCAGGCGGGCGAAATCGTCACCGGCGTGATAGCTGGATCGCGTCAATGGCGTGGCCGATACCATCAGGAAGCCCTTACCGAACGCGGCCTTTTCGTAGCCCGCGAATTCCTCGGGGGTGACAAACCGGTCGACGCGGTGGTGCTTCGGCGTCGGCTGAAGGTACTGACCGATGGTCAGGAAATCGATGTCGGCGGCGCGCATGTCGTCCATGACCTGCAGCACGGCTTGCCGATCCTCGCCCAGACCCACCATGATGCCCGACTTGGTGAACATCGACGGGTCCATTTCCTTTACCCGCTGCAACAGGCGCAGAGAATGGAAGTAGCGGGCGCCGGGGCGCACCTCGGGGTACAGGCCGGGAACCGTTTCAAGGTTGTGGTTGAACACGTCCGGCCGCGCATCGACCACCACTTCCAGCGATCCGGGCTTCGACTTCAGGAAATCGGGCGTCAGGATCTCGATGGTGGTGTCCGGCGCGCGCTTGCGGATCGCGCGGATGGTCATCGCGAAATGCTCTGCCCCGCCATCCTCGACATCGTCGCGGTCGACCGAGGTGATCACGACATGGTTCAGGCCCAGCTTTGCCACGGCGTCGGCGACGCGGCCCGGTTCGAACACGTCCAGCGCCTCGGGCGGTTTGCCGGTGGCGATGTTGCAGAACGAACAGGCGCGGGTGCAGACCTCGCCCATGATCATCATGGTGGCGTGGCCCTGGCTCCAGCACTCGCCGACGTTGGGACAGCCGGCTTCTTCGCAGACCGTGGTCAGCTTGTGCTCGCGCATGATGTCGCGCGTTTCCTTGTAGCCGGCGCTGACGGGCGCCTTGACGCGGATCCAGTCGGGTTTCTTCGGCTGGGCGTTATCCGGGCGGTGCGCCTTTTCCGGGTGGCGCTGATCGGGAATCTTCAGATCACGCATGGGACCTCCTCGCTTGCCTGCTATGTAATGCATTTCCAACGGAAACCCCAACAGGCAAAGCGACGCTTTCGAATAACCGCATGGCGGCTATGCGCGTCGAACCGTGCCAAATCGTGCCGTGGCGTGTTGCGGCTCGTTGTCCCGGCCAGCTAAGACCCTTCGCAAACGCAGCATTTCAGCAAGACGAGGAACGTGCGCATGAAAGCCGGTCAGACCCTTCCCAACATCACCTTCCGCACCCGCGTTCGCGACGAGGCCGTCGGCGGCCCGAACCCGTTCCGCTGGCAGGACATGACCACCGACGACTACTTCAAAGGCAAGCGCGTCGTCCTGTTCTCGCTGCCGGGCGCCTTCACGCCGACCTGCTCGACCTACCAGCTGCCGGGCTTCGAAGAGAATTTCGCCACCTTCCAGGAACTGGGCATCGACGAGATCTACTGCATGTCGGTCAACGACAGCTTCGTGATGAACCAGTGGGCGAAGGCCCAGGGCATCCAGAACGTGAAGGTCATCCCCGACGGCTCGGGCGAGTTTACCCGCCGCATGGGCATGCTGGTCGCGAAGGACAACCTTGGCTTCGGCATGCGCTCGTGGCGCTATGCGGCCATCGTCAACGATGGCGTGATCGAAGCTTGGTTCGAAGAGCCGGGCCTGTGCGACAACCACGGCGAAGACCCCTATGGCGAGTCCAGCCCCGAGAACCTGCTGAAGTACCTCAAGGAAGCCAAAGCGACCGCCGCCGCCTGATCGCGGCGCGGGTTTCGCGCGGTACCTGAATGAATTTAGCCCGGCAGTCCCTTCGGATTGCCGGGTTTTTCTTGTTTTAGGGGCGGTGTGATGGGGTGAAACCCCATCCTGCGGGGCCGCCGTCGTTTACCCCAAGGGGCCGATTTGAATGTAGGATGGGGTTCCACCCCATCTGACCCACCATCAACCACCGACACCCCGCCGCCACCGTCCGCCGTCCGCACGACCCCATCGACGCCGCGCCGCGCCGTTCTACCTCCTCCGGCAACCAGACATTTCCAGCTTCGGAGGACGAATATGTCCAGGAAACTCACCACCACCGCAGGTGCTCCGGTTCCCAGCAACCAGGACAGCCTGACCGCGGGGCCGCGTGGCCCGGTCCTGATGCAGGACTACCAACTGCTCGAGAAACTCGCCCACCAGAACCGCGAACGCATCCCCGAGCGCACTGTCCATGCCAAGGGCTGGGGCGCGCATGGGGTTCTGAAGATCACCGGCGACATTTCGAAATACACCATCGCCAAGGCGCTGCAGCCGGGCGCCGAGACGCCGATGCTTGCCCGGTTCTCGACCGTGGCAGGCGAATCCGGCGCCGCCGACCATGAACGCGACGTGCGGGGCTTCTCGCTGAAGTTTTATACCGAGGACGGCAACTGGGACCTCGTGGGCAACAACACGCCCGTGTTCTTCGTCCGCGACCCCTACAAGTTCCCCGACTTCATCCACACGCAGAAACGGCACCCCAAGACCAACCTGCGCTCGCCCACCGCGATGTGGGATTTCTGGTCGCTGTCGCCGGAATCGCTGCACCAGGTCACCATCCTGATGTCCGACCGCGGACTGCCGCAGTCGCCGATGCACATGAACGGCTACGGGTCGCACACCTTCTCGTTCTGGAACGCCGAGGGCGAACGCTTCTGGGTCAAGTTCCACTTCAAGACCGAGCAGGGCCACGACCATTACACCAACGCGGATGCCGAGAAGGTCGTGGGCAAGACCCGCGAGGGCTATCAGGAACGGCTGTACACCGCGATCGACGAGGGCGATTTCCCGCGCTGGAAGGTGCAGGTCCAGATCATGCCCGAGACCGACGCAGAGAAGACGGACTATAACCCGTTCGACCTGACCAAGGTCTGGCCGCACGCGGACTATCCGCCCATCGACATCGGTGTGCTGGAACTTAACCGGAACCCCGAGAACTATTTCCAGGAAATCGAGTACGCCGCCTTCAGCCCGTCGAACATCGTGCCCGGCATCTCGTTCTCGCCGGACAAGATGCTGCAGGCGCGGATCTTCTCCTACGCCGATGCGCACCGTTACCGGCTGGGCACGCATTACGAGCAGATGCCGGTGAACCAGCCGCGTTGCCCGGTGCATCACTATCACAAGGACGGCGCGATGAATTACGCCGGGCTTCAGACCGGTACACCCGACGCCTATTACGAGCCGAACTCGGTCGATGGCGCGCCCGTCGAGGTGCCCGAGGCGCAGGAACCGCCGCTGAAGGTGTCGGGCGATGCCGACCGGTACGATCACCGCAAGGGGCATGACGACTTCACGCAGGTGACGGCGCTGTTCAACATTTTCGACGATGGCGAAAAAGAGCGGCTGTATTCCAACGTCGCCGCCGCGATGGGCGGTGTCCCGGCCGAGATCATCGAGCGTCAATGCAAGCTGTTCGATCAGGTCCACCCGGACTACGGCAAGGGTGTGCGCGATGCGGTGCGGGCGGCTGACCCGGACAAGTACGACCCCAACGCCGTGCCGGTGACCGAGAAGACGCCGCAGCAGGCTGCCGAATAAGGCCGACGAAACCGACAGGGGCGTGCGGTAATTTGCCGTGCGCCCTTGTGCCGTCTCAGCTGTCGGTAAACGCGATCACCAGCGTGGCGCCGATGATCCAGATGGCGAAGGCGGCGAAGATGCCGACCGTCAGGGAATAAATCCCCAGCACACCGCCGAGGGCCGCGACGACACCGGCGCCGCCCACGACCCCCTGAAGCGCCCGGCGTTTGTTGCGAAAGCTCATCGCGTCCTCCCTTGGCTTCCTGGATACGCGGCAGGATGACACCGGACGGCGTGCGCGACATTGACCTGCATCATACGGGCCTACGGGCGATCCGAGGGCCCACCCCGCAAAAGCAAAGGGCGCCCGTCCCCACAGGCGCCCTTTCTGCTGTTCAGACGTCTCCGTCAGCCGATCATCTGCGCCTCGGCCCCCAGCGTCGCATAGTGCCGTTTCAACCGTTGCAGCGCGATCTTCAGGACGATCTTGCCAGAGCGCGCCGACCAGCCCATGCGTTTCTCGGCCTGCTCCATGCCTTCCAGGAAACAGCAGCACCGCAGCACCACGTCGCCCAGCCCCGGGCCTAGGTCCTTCAGCGCCGCCGCGACGCGGGCGCGGGCGCGTTCCGACCCCTGCCCGTCCGACGACCCGCCGAACCCGCCGCGATCCGCGCCGGTCAGGAACCGGTCCCAGTTTTGCGCCACGCGCGGTCCCAATTGCGCCAGTTCGAAATCCTCGCGCAGGCGCTCGCCCGCGGTCACAAGGTCGGCGTCCAGAAACGGGTTGCCGTCCTTGTCGCGCCGCCGCGCCAGCGCCACCAGCGGGCTTTCGTTCGCGTTATAGCGGGCGCGTCGACCGGGCCGCTTGCCCTGCTCGGGGTCGGCCTGCGCGTACTCGCGGTGCTGTTCGCCGAAGACCGACGGTGCCTCGGCTAGCCCGGGCTCGGCGTCATGCTCGGCCAGAAGCCGCTTCAGCGCCGCGCGGCCTGCCGCGGTGATCCGGTAGCGGGCGACGCGGCCCTTGGCCTTGCCCTCGATCCAGTCCTTCACGACGAAGGCCTCGGCGATGTCGGTGTCCAGCACGGCGGTGCGCACGCTGCGCCCGTCCGAGGTTTCGCGGACGACCACCGCCTTTTCCATCCCCGGCGCCAGCGCCAGCACCGCATCTGGCTCGGACAGGCGCCGCAGGATGCGCCTTGCTTCGGTATTCACCTTCTCGACGTCGGGCCACGTCTCCTTGCTGATGCGGCTGTCCATTTTCATGTTCCGGGTATCCTTGCTTGAAAAGTTCGGCTGGCTGCGGGCGTCGGCCGCCAGCCTGTTGAATGCCCTGTCAACGACAGGGTCGTCCCGCCGACCCTCGTTGCGCCTGACGTGGCGCATCACGGTGGACGCATGACAGCCCGCAAGCCGCGCCAGCGCCCTGATCGACTGTCCGCATTCCGTGTGGACCAGATAGTGGCGCACATGGACCGGCAGCCAGTCCGGGAATGGGTTCCCGGATCCGGTTCCTCTGTATCCCGTCATCGTGTTCGATGCCCCTGACGGTGGTTTCCAGACGTTCCGCGAATGAAGAAAGCGCGTCCCCCGCGCACCCCTCAAGCGCAAAAGCAATGACAACTTGGGGTGGAATTAGTTTCCAATTGGTTAATTTTATCCACAGACCGGTAAGACTGTCCCCAATATTCTAAATATTGTCCTAACGCCGAGCCCGTGAAGCCTTGTTGCGCAACGCCCTGCGCTGTGCGGTCATGTTGGTCGCTGTCACGATTGGAACAGCGAGGTCTTGCCATGACGCAGTATCAGGACACGGTGAACGGGCTAAGCAGGCCCCGGCTTCTACTGGAAGCAGTTCGGCACGCCTTGGGGGAATACAACCGTGAGCGGGTGCTGCGCCGGTTTCTTGGGACCATCGCGGCGCCACGTCCGCAGCGAACGGTTCCCGCGCTTCTTGCGGTGGAAGAGATGATGGACGATGCCCGGCGCAGCAACGACGCATCCTATTCGCCGGCCCGCCACATCGAGGCGCTGACCGCCCTGATCGGCGAAACCCGCCTGCTGACGGCCGAAGCCGCGCGCGAGGCGGCCGACGCACGAGACTGCCCGCCCGCGCGGGCAAGCCGCGCGGCGGGTCTGGGATAGGACGCCCCCCCCTGACGGGAAGGCTTTGGGAGATCAGCTAAAGCTGTCGGGCATCGACGCCTTGCGCTCGGCCACGAAGGCGTCCAGCGCCTCGGACACTGCGGGGTCCATCGCGGGCTGCTGGTAGTCGTTCAGCAGCTTGCGCGCCCGCTCGGTGGCGAGGGTCAGCGTGTCGCGCGCGCCTTCTTCGGCCCATGTCTCGAACGGCTTGTAGTCCAGCAGCTGACTGCGCCAGAAGGCGCTCTTGAAGTTCGCCTGCGTGTGCGCGCAGCCAAGATAGTGGCCGCCCGGCCCCACCTCGCGGATCGCATCCATCGCCTGCGCGTCCTCGTCGACGGCCACGCCCTTGGCCAGCCCGTGCAGGACGCCAAGCTGGTCGGCGTCCATCACGAACTTGCGGATGTCGGACACCAGCCCGCCTTCCAGCCAGCCACAGGCGTGCAGCATGAAATTCACGCCCGACATTAGCCCGACGTTCAGCGAGTTCGCCGTTTCATAGGCCGCCTGCGCGTCCGGCAGCTTGGACCCGCAGAACGACCCGGCCGAGCGGTACGGGAGCCCAAGCCGCCGGGCCAGTTGGCCCATCCCATAGGTGATCTGCGACGCCTCGGGGGTGCCGAAGGTCGGTGCGCCCGAGTTCATGTCGATCGAGGTGACGAACGCCCCCATGATCACCGGCGCGCCCTTCCGCACCAGCTGGGAATAGGCGATGCCCGCCAGCCCCTCGGCCAGCACCTGCGTCAGCGTGCCCGCCACCGACACCGGCGCCATCGCACCGCCGACGATGAACGGCGACACGATGCAGGCCTGATTGTTGGCGGCGTACACTTCCAGCGCACCCATCATCGTCGCGTCGAAGGTCAGAGGCGAGTTAATGTTGATCAGCGAGGTCATCACCGTGTTCTGCTGGACGAAGTCCTTGCCGAACAGGATCTCGCACATATTGACGGAATCCTGTGCCCGGCTGGGTTCGGTGACCGAGCCCATGAACGGTTTGTCCGACAGCGTCATGTGCGCCAGAATCATGTCGAGGTGGCGCTTGTTCACGGCGACGTCGGTGGGCTCGCACACCGTGCCGCCGGAATGGTGCAGCCACTTGGACATATAGCCCAGCTTCACAAGGTCATGGAAATCCGACAGCGTGGCATAGCGGCGGTTGCCGTCGAGGTCGCGCACGAAGGGCGGGCCATAGACCGGGGCCAGCACAAGGCTGTTGCCGCCGATCTCGACATTGCGTTCGGGGTTGCGGGCGTGCTGCGTGAACCGTCCGGGCGCGGTCGAACACAGTTCGCGCGCCAGCCCACGCGGGATATGCACCCGCTCTCCCTGCACGTCCGCCCCGGCGGCGCGCCAGCGTTCAAGGGCTTCGGGATTCTCCACGAAGTTCACGCCGATCTCTTCCAGCACCGTCTCGGCGTTGGTCTCGATGATCTGCAGCGCCTCTTCGTTGAGGATCTCGAAGTTGGGGATGTTGCGCTCGATGAACCGGGCTGCCTCGATGCGCACGCTGGTGCGTTCCGCCCGACGCGCCGCGCCGCCGCCTCCGCGTCCCCGGCGACGTGTGCCTGCCTCTGTCATCGTCGTCCTCCTTTACCGAATTGTCCCGGTGATACCGTCCCCCATCGCAATAGCGATGCCGGTTTGCGTCGGAATAGTCGTGAAAGCGACATGCGGGGTCGTGAAACGGCCTATCGGACACTCTTGCGCCCGCGCGCGGCAATGCCTATTGGCAAGCCATGACAGCTTCCCACGAACGCCTTCTGATCATCGACTTCGGCAGCCAGGTGACGCAGCTGATTGCGCGCCGCCTGCGCGAGGCGAATGTCTATTGCGAGATCCACCCCTTCCAGGCCGTCGACTCTGCCTTCCTGGAAGAGTTCAACCCGCGTGCCATCATCCTTTCGGGCGGCCCGCGCAGCGTCCTTGACGACGAAGCGCCGATGCCGCCGATGAAGGTCTACGAGATGGACGTGCCCGTGCTGGGCATCTGCTATGGCCAGCAGGCCATGATGCAGCAGCTGGGCGGCAAGGTGGAATCGGGCCACCACCGCGAGTTCGGGCGCGCCTTCGTCGAACCCACCGGCGCCCATACGTCGGACCGGATCTTCCGCGGGCTGTTCAGCCACGGCAAGGAAGAGGTCTGGATGAGCCACGGCGACCGCGTCACGGCGCTGGCCCCCGGCTTCGAGGTCATCGGCACCTCTCCCAACGCGCCCTACGCCATCGTCTGTGACGAGGACCGCCGCTTCTTTGCGACGCAGTTCCATCCCGAGGTGCACCACACCCCGAACGGGCGGCTGATCCTGCAGAACTTCACCCGGCTTGCGGGTTTCTCGGGCGACTGGACGATGGGCGCCTACAAGGCCGAGGCGATCGCCAAGATCCGCAAGCAGGTCGGTGACAGCAAGGTCATCTGCGGCCTGTCCGGCGGCGTCGACAGTTCGGTCGCGGCGGTGCTGATCCACGAGGCGATCGGCGACCAGCTGACCTGCGTGTTCGTCGACCACGGCCTGATGCGTCAGAACGAAGCCGACGAAGTCGTCAGCATGTTCCGCGACAACTATAACATCCCGTTGATCCACGCCGACGAGGCCGACCTGTTCCTGGGTGAGCTTGAGGGCGTAAGCGACCCGGAAATAAAACGAAAAACCATCGGCCGCCTGTTCATCGACGTGTTCCAGAAACACGCCGGCGACATCGGCGGCGCCGAGTTCCTTGCACAGGGCACCCTGTACCCGGACGTGATCGAAAGCGTGTCCTTCTCGGGCGGGCCGTCGGTCACCATCAAGTCGCACCACAACGTGGGCGGCCTGCCGGAAAAGATGGGCCTGAAGCTGGTCGAACCCCTGCGCGAGCTGTTCAAAGACGAGGTCCGCGCGCTGGGTCACGAACTGGGCCTGCCCGAAAGCTTCATCGGACGCCACCCGTTCCCCGGACCCGGCCTTGCGATCCGCTGCCCCGGCGAAATCACCCGCGACAAGCTGGAGATCCTGCGCAAGGCCGACGCGGTCTACATCGACCAGATCCGCAAGCACGGCCTGTACGACGAGATCTGGCAGGCCTTCGTTGCGCTGCTGCCGGTTCGCACTGTCGGCGTGATGGGTGACGGGCGCACCTATGACTATGCCTGCGCGCTGCGGGCCGTCACATCCGTCGACGGGATGACCGCCGATTACTATCCCTTCACCCACGAGTTCCTTGGCGAAACCGCCAGCCGGATCATCAACGAGGTGAACGGGATCAACCGGGTGACCTACGACATCACATCGAAGCCTCCGGGAACCATCGAGTGGGAATGAGGGTCTGACGTGACGCTTTTGCGCCACCTTCCTGCGGTCCTGCGCCCTTTGGCTTGGAACCGGGTGGCGGCCTCGCAATCCGATGACGAGGAAAGCCGGGCGTTGTGCGACATCGCCCGGTCGGCGGGCGTCACGCCGACCTTCGTCGAGTTCGGCTTTGGCGTGTACGAACTGAACGCTGCCGGGCTGATCCGCGAGGGGTGGACCGGCCAACTGCTGGACGGCGATGGCGACACCTGCCGCAGCATGGACCGGATCATGCGGCGTCACCGCCGCGATGTGCAGGTCTGCCAGCACTGGTTCACCGTAGACAACGTCGATCCGGTGCTGGAATTCACCCGCACCGTAGGGCAGCTTGGCGTTCTCAGCGTCGACATCGACGGCAATGACTTCTGGATCCTGTCCGAACTGCTGCGCCACGGTCAGCCGGACATGCTGATCCTCGAATACAACGCCAGCTTCGGCCTTCGGCCCGTGACGGTGCCCTATGATCCGCAGTTCGACAGGCACAGGTATTCGGCGACCGGCTGGTATCACGGCGTTTCGATCACCGCCTTTCATCGGCTGCTGCACAAGGAATATGCCCTTGTCCGGAACGTGCGCGGCCTGAATCTGATATTTCTGCGCCGCGACCTGTCCGATGGATTTCCCGACCTTTCGCCGGACGACGCCTATGCAGAGCAGCAGTCCCGCAACGCCCGGTTCGGCAACGATGCGGCGGCGCAGTTCCACGCGATCCAAGACCTGCCGCTGATCGAGATCGGTGACGACGGCCGGCCGGTGCCCGTCGGCTGACCCGCTCAGGGCGCAAGACAGCAGCCGACGACCCGGCTACACTCGGTGCCATATTGTCAGCCGTAGGGAGCCTGTCATGAAGCCCGTCCTTGCCGCCCTTGCCCTTTTCGCCGCCGCGCCCGCCCTTGCCGACCCGGCGTATTACGACGTCACCGGCGTCGCCGCCGACGACACGCTGAACGTCCGGGCCGAGCCATCCGCCAGTTCTGCCGACATTGGCGACCTGCCCCACGACGCGACGGGGATCGAGGTTATCGCGACCGATCCCACCGGCGACTGGGGCCGCATCGTCTGGCAGGAAGGCAACGGATGGATCGCCACCCGTTTCCTTGCCGCGGCGTCCCCGCCCACCCTGCCCGGAACGGCCCTGCCCGCCGCCTTGCAATGCAGCGGCACGGAACCGTTCTGGTCGATGCGCTTTTCGGACACGGGCGCGGTGTATTCCGACGTCGCCGGCACCTCGCTTAGCCTAGGGTTCGGCGGTGCTGCGGTGGCAGAAGGGTTCGCGTCGTTTCCCGTCGCGCTGAGCCACGGCGCCAAGGGCACCGGCGCGCTCAGCGTGGTCTCTACCGCGATGTGCAGCGACGGGATGAGCGACCGCGATTATCCCTATACCGTCGCCCTTGTGCTGCACACCGGAGGTGCCCAGCGGTTCCTGTCCGGCTGCTGCTGGTTGCCGCTGGACGTGCTTGAGAACTGACAGGTCTTCCCCTTCCCCGCGCGATGCCCTACGCCTGAGCGGCACCCGGCGCGAGGGAGGACGTCCGTGCCCAGAAAGACCACGATTGCCGCCACCGCGGCAGGCCCCGTTGCGCCCGCGCGGCCGGTGCCCGACAGCAACCCGCTGCGTGCCGCCGCATGGATGACCGGCGCGGTTGTTGCCTTCACCTCGATGGCGGTCGCCGGGCGCGAACTTGCCGGGCAGCACGATACGTTCGAGATCATGGCCTACAGGTCGGTCTTCGGCCTGTGCATCGTCCTTGCCATCGGCGGACTGGCGGGCACGCTGGGGCAGATCACGCGCCGCAGCCTGCATGTCCACGCAGCGCGGAACATCAGCCATTTCACGGCGCAGAACCTGTGGTTCTACGCGATCACCGTGGCCCCACTGGCGCAGGTTATCGCGTTGGAATTCACCTCTCCGCTGTGGGTCACGCTGCTGGCGCCGCTGGTGCTGCAAGAGATGCTGACCCGCGTGCGGGTGTTGGCGGCGGGTCTTGGGTTCATCGGCGTGCTGATCGTGACGCAGCCCTTCGGCGGTGCGCCACTGGGCGCGGGTCAGGCGATGGCGGCGGCGGCGGCGATCGGGTTCGCGGGATCGGCGCTGTTCACCCGCCTGTTGACCCGAACCGAAACGATCACCTGCATCCTGTTCTACCTGACCGTCATGCAATCCGTCTTTGGTCTGGTCTGTGCCGGGATCGACGGCGACATGGCGCTGCCGACGGCGCAATCGTTGCCGTGGCTCGCGCTGGTCGGACTTGCGGGGCTGACGGCGCACTTTTGCCTAACCAAAGCATTGTCCGTCGCCCCGGCCGGAGTCGTGATGCCGATGGACTTCGCGCGGCTGCCGATCATCGGTCTGGTCGGCATGATCTTCTACCTCGAACCCCTAAGCTGGGGAGTCATCGCGGGCGGTATTCTGATCCTTGCGGCGAATTGGCTGAATATTCGCAGTGAAACCGCCCGCCGGCGCTGATCCCATCAATGGGTGAGGCCTTTCGGTGACGCTGGGCGAGTAGAATACTCGGCCTACCACTATGACGTGGCGTTAAAATTTGACCGCGCTAAAAAGGCGCGTCTAGCCTCACTCACTAGACGAGCGGAAAAACTCGAGGGACGAGGATAATGAACAAGTTAACTTGTACCGCCATCACTCTGGCGACCGCCGGTACAGTCGCGAACGCGGGCGGCACTGAATTGACGAACCAGTCAATTGCCGTGCTGTTCGAACAGGGCAACTACATCGAGTTCAGCTTTGGCTCGGTGAACCCTTCTGTAAGCGGCACGCAGGTCGGTACGATTCCGCCCGCAATCACCGGCAGTGCGTCGGGCGATCTTGCGGAAGGTCTGGAATACGTCGGCGCGGCACTGAAGTTCGCGCTGACCGACGACATCGACGCGGCCATCATCGTCGACAAGCCCTTCGGGGCGGAAATCGTATATCCGATGGGCACTGGCTATTTCGCCGGCGGCTCGACGGCGACCCTGCGGTCGACGGCGATCTCGGCCATCGGTCGGTACAAGTTCACCGACAACCTCAGCGCCTATGCCGGTATCCGCCAGCAAAGCCTTGATGCAGAGGCGTTCATCCCCTTCGTCGCGGGCTGGACCGGCTCGACCAATACCGACCAAAGCTTCGGCTATCTCGTCGGTGCCGCCTACGAACGCCCCGAACTCGCGATGCGCGTTGCGCTGACCTACTACTCCAGCATCTCGCACGACCTCGAAACCACCGAGACCTCGCCGCTGGGCGTGGGCAACACATCCATCATGGAGGTGAACACCCCGCAGGCGATCAACCTCGACTTCCAGAGCGGCGTCGCCCCCGGCACGCTGGTGTTCGGTCAGGTGCGCTGGGTCGACTGGTCCGAGTTCGACATCTCTCCCGCCGACTACGGCACGCTGACCGGCGGTCAGCCGCTGGTGGCCTACGAGGACGACACGATCACCTACACGCTGGGTGTGGGCCGTCAGCTGACCGAGAACTGGGCCCTGTCCGGCTTTGCCGTCTACGAGCCCGGCACCGGCGGCTTCAAGTCGAACCTGTTCCCGCCCGACGGCCGCACCGCTGTCGGCATGGGGGTGACCTATACGCAGGACAACTTCAAGCTTCAGGCTGGCCTGCAGCACGTCTGGTTCGGCGATGGCACCACCCAGCTTGGCGGCGCCCCGGCGGGCGAGTTCACCGACAACACCGCCGTGGCCTTCGGCATGAAAGCCGGCTTTACCTTCTGATCTCTCCAGGATCGGACAACGGGCCCTGCCGAAAGGCGGGGCCTTTTTCGTTGGGCGCGTCGTGACGCCGCCGGACGATCAACGCCGGGGCCGACGACCGGTAACGGTGACGAACTCTGCCGGAATGCCATAGCTGCCATTAGGGCGTTTTTGGTCGGCGACCGATTGCAGGAAGTCGTGACAGACCTCTTCCCACGCGTCCCGGCTGAACCGTTTCACGGCAAGCGCAACCGGTCCGCCCAACAGGACGGCTTGCAGCAGGTCTTCATCGGATGAGAACAGCAACGTCTCGGACTGGCGGTGCTCGGCCACGTCGGTCAGACCCGCTGTCTTGCAAAGACGCGTCAACGCATCCGGCGCGCCGGTGCCGAAAAACATGGGGCAAACTTCGGACGCGACACGGGCGTCTACAATCGGAAAGACGTCGGCCCATCCACAGTTTCGCCGTTCGCCCCAGACGCTTGCCGCGACGACGCCACCGGGCGCGGTGACCCTTACCATTTCCGACAGGGCAGCAGCGGGGTCGGGCGTGTACATCAGCCCCAACGCGCACACCGCCGCGTCGAAGCTTTCGTCCGGCACGGCCAGCCGGTCCGCCGCCATCCGCGCTGCCTGAACCGTGTCGATCGCATCGTCGGCCAGCCGGACGCCCAGATCGTCCAGCATCCCTTGCGAAATGTCGGTGGCCAGAACACGCCCCGACCGCCCGACTTGCTTGGCGAGACGGACGGTCAAAAGCCCGCTTCCGCAGGCCGTTTCGACGATACGTTGGCCGGATGCGATCCCGGCCATCCGCAGAAGGCTGTCGTGGACGGGGCGAAGCTGGGCCGACCACGCGTCGTGATAGTAGCCGGACGCGGCATCCCACCCATAGCGCTGGACCCGTGATTGAAGCCGCGCATCCATCACGTCTGGACCGCATTGATCGAAACCGCCGTGCTGACCGGCTGCGCATCCCGAAACGCAAGAAACCACGGATCGTTGGCAAGCGCCCGGTCGACCATTTCGGAAATCGTATCCGCAGGCTCCGTGCTTGTGATTTCGACCGCGATGCGGGTGTCGGCAGGCACTGGGCTTGCCCCGGCCATCGCCAGCACCCCGCGATTGTCCCAGTCCTGTTCGATGACGACGCGCACCGCGTCAAGCCGCAGCCCCTCTCGCGCCGCCGTCATCTTGATCCCGATCGCTATGCAGCTACAGATTGCGGCGCGGGCGAAATAACCCGGCGCGGGGCCTTCGTCGCTTCCGCCGATCGCAGTTGGCATATCGATCTTGATGCGGTGCCCGTCCTGCTCGAACGCGCAACTCAGGCCGTCCTCGACCAAGGCGGCCCCGCGATTGACCACCCGCGCCCGGTCCGGGCACCGCGCGAAGACCGAAATCGCGCGCAGTTGTGCGTCGCGGGCATGGGTGTTGCGATCCATAGCGTCGTCTCCTTGAGAATGTTCTCCTACAGGCATCGGCCGGCCCACCGGATCGGCGCACCGACCGGCCCTATATCACCCTGCGGCCATCGCCTTGATGTCAGCGGCACTGGGCGTGTTGCCCCCGATGCCCCACTGACCGCTGCGCACTTCCTTGACCCGCACCCATGTCACGCCGCGCATGGCCTCNCCTTCGACCTCGACCATCGCGTTGGTCACTTTCTCGATCATCTGCGCCTTCTGATCCTCGTCGAAAACGCCTTCGATCACTTCGATATCCACCAATGGCATGTCGCACCTCCGTTGCGTGCTGTGTCTGGTCCGACAAGGCTCGCACCATCGGCGCATCCCGGGCCAGTTCTGCAAATGAAGCAAACCCGCTACACTTTCTGAAGTAGACGCATGCGGGTCCGGGATGCTTTGCTGCGGGCGGAGGTGCCGTTATGTCCAACTCCCACTACCCCAAGTTCTGCCCCGTCGCGATGGCGGCCAGCCTGCTAGAGCCACGCTGGACCATGCTGCTGCTGTGCGAGCTTTGGTCCGGCTCGACCCGCTTCAATGAAATCCAGCGCGGCGTGCCCGGAATGTCGCCCGGACTGCTGTCGAAACGCCTTAAGGAAATGGAGGCGACCGGCCTTGTCATGCGGCGGCGGGATGGCGGCGGCCACGCCGAGTACCTGACGACCCCGCTTGCGGACGAGCTAGAGCCGCTGATCCGGGGTCTTGGGGAATGGGCGCATCGCAACATCGACTGCGAGGTGTCGCTGCAGGCCTTGGACGCCCGCGTGCTGATGTGGAACATCCGCCGAAAGATCGACCGGCTGCATCTGCCGAAGCCGAAATGCGTGATCCAGTTCATCCTGAACGACGCGCCGAACGAAACGGCGAACTATTGGCTTGTGTCCAAGCCCGGCGAAGAAACGGACCTGTGCTACACCGATCCGAAGTTCGACGTCGATCTGTTCGTGGTCTGCGAGCTTCGCGCGCTGACGTCCGCATGGATGGGGCATACAAGCTTCGAAACGGAAATCGACAGCGGGCGCATCTCTCTGACGGGTCACGACCTTATGGAACGGACTCTGACCAAGTGGCTGATGCGAAGCAGTTTTGCCGAGATCGCCAAAGGCCCGGCGGAAGAGGCACGCCGCGTTGCCGGTTAGACCTCGCTAAACCACGGGCCCGATCAATCCGCACGATCCGGGTCGCGACAGCGTCCGTCGCTTCGCTAGACGGATGCCATGACACAGAAATCCCTATCGCCCCGAGCGTGGGCCGAACTTGCCTGCCTTGCCCTGATCTGGGGCGGGATCTTCCTGTCGGTGCGCATCGCGCTGGACGAGCTTGGGGTCGCCACCGTGGTGGCGCATCGCGTGGTCTGGGCCGCGCTGATCCTGTGGGGGATCGTGCTGCTGCGCGGGCTTCCGGTGCCGACGGACGCCCGGACTTGGGGCGCCTTCCTTGTCATGGGCCTTTTGAACAACGCGCTGCCCTATGCGCTGATGGCGTGGGGGCAACTGCATATCGAAAGCGGGCTGACCTCTATCCTGAACGCCGCGACGGCGCTGTTCGGCGTGGCCGTCGCCGCCACAGCCTTCCGGGACGAGCGCCTGACCGCCCGGCGGCTGACCGGCGTCACTTTGGGGTTCGCCGGTGTGGTGCTGGCCATCGGCCCCGATGCGCTGCTTCGGTTCGACCTGCGTTCGCTGGGACAGGTCGCGGTGCTGGGCGGCGCGTTTTCCTATGCGCTGGCGGGGGCGTGGGGACGACGGATGCTGTCGCACCTGCCACCCCTGACCGCCGCCGCCGGGATGCTGACCGGGGCCGCCGTCCTTGCCCTGCCCGCCGCCCTGTGGCTGGACGGGCTGCCAACCGGCCTTGCTGCCCCGGCCACGCTGGCCGCGCTGGCCTATGCGGCGGTGATCGGCACGGCGGTCGCCTACCTTCTGTACTTCCGCGTTTTGAAGATGGCGGGCAGCGGCAACCTGCTGCTGGCGACGTTGCTGATCCCGCCCGTCGCGATCCTTCTGGGCGCGTGGGTGCTGGACGAAACCCTGCCGCCGCGCGCCCTTGCAGGCTTCGCGATCCTCGCCCTTGGACTGGCCATCCTCGACGGCCGGATGTGGCGCATGGCGCGAAGGCCGCACCCCCCAAGACCGTGACCCGCCCCAGCTTGACCACCGCCCGATCTCTGGTAATCACCGTTGCAGGTCGGGCCTGTAGCTCAATTGGTTAGAGCAGAGCGCTCATAACGCTTTGGTTGGGGGTTCAAGTCCCTCCGGGCCTACCAAACCACCGTCATGCACGCCCGTTCAGACGGCCTCGCGCCAGAACAGCGGCGTGAGAAGCACGAAGACGGTGATCATTTCCAGCCGCCCCAAGAACATGCCCACCGACAGCACCGCTTTCACCGGGTCGCTGAGGCTGGCGAAATTGCCTGCGGGGCCGATCAGCGGGCCGACGCCGGGGCCGACGTTGGCAAGGGCCGTCAGGGCGCCGCTGGTGGCGGTGGCAAGGTCCAGACCNAGATACGCAAGCACCAGCGACAGCGCGCCGAAGGTGACCGCGTAGAACATGAAAAAGGCCACGACCGAGCCGATCACACGCTCGTCCACGCGCCGCCCTTCGTACCGGACGAAGGCGACCGTGTGGGGAAAGTGGATGCGGCGGATCAGGACCAGCACCGACCGGCCGACAAGAATCCAGCGCATCGCCTTCGCGCCGCCCGCGGTCGAGCCGGTGCAGCCGCCCACCGCCGTCAGCAGGAAGAACGCGACCACCGCCACCGGGCCCCACGCGGTATAGTCGGTGGTGGCGAAGCCGGTGGTGGTGACCACCGACACCACGTTGAACGCCACCAGCCGCAGCGCCACCCACGGCGGGATGTGATCGGCGGTCGACACCCACAGCGCCAGCGGCAGGATCACCACCGTCAGGCTGACGATCATCAGCCGCACCTGTTCGCTTCGNATCGTGCCGCGATGGACCAGCCGGATGTACCACGCGAAGGGCAGCGCCCCCATCAGCATGAACAGCGTCGCCGACCATTGCAGGAACCCGCTGTCGAAATGGCCGAACGACGCGTCATAGCCGGAATACCCCCCGGTCGACAGCGTGGTCATCGCATGCGTGACCGCGTCGAACACGCCCATCCCGCCCAGCAGGTAGGCCCCGGCGCAGACCGCCATCAGCACCAGATAGGTCGTCAGCGTCGCCGTCGCGAACAGGGTCGCGTTGCGCAGTTCGCGGTCACCCTTTTCCGAGCTTTCGGTGCGGAACAGTTCCATCCCGCCGACCCGCAGGATTGGCAGGATCGCGATGGCCGTGACGATGAAGCCGATGCCGCCCACCGCTTGCAGCATCGCGCGCCACAGGATGATGCCGCGCGGGGTGGTGTCGAGACCGGACATGACGGTCGATCCGGTGGTGGTGATGCCGGACATCGACTCGAAGAACGCGTCGACGCCGGTCATCTGCCAGAAGTACAGCGGCAGCGCCCCGGCCACGGCTGCCGTGATCCAGACGGTCGAGGTGACGACGAAGGCATGGACCCGGCGCAGGCCAGAGATCCGGTTCCACGCCGCAAGACACAGCCCCGCGCCGACGAACCCCGCCAGCGTGGCGCCTTCGACGAAGACGGGCCCGGTGGCGTTGAACAGCACCCCGTCCACCAGCATGAGGGCGGCGAAGAACAACAGCACCAGCCCGTTGACGAAAACGACGAAACCCATCCGGTCAGACGTCCAGGATACATCCCAATACGGCGCGACTCGGCGCCATGTGCGCCTCGGTATCCCGCAAACGCCGCGCCGGTGAAAGGGGGATCAGCGCGCGCCTGCCCCGTGCACGCGGCGCAGTTCCGGCAGGGCCAGCGCCAGAAGCACCCCCGCGACCAGCACGAACACCCACGGTCCGATCCGTTCATAGCCCAGCACCCCGGCCACGCCGCCACCGAAGAACGCGGCCAAGGTGGCGGCGTGCAGCTTCAGCCGGGCCCGCATCGCCGTGGCCCGCGCGCCCTGCGCGTTGCCGCGTCTCAGCACGGCGGCCAGTTCGATCCCCAGATCCGTGGCGATGCCCGAAACATGGCTGGTGCGCACCCGCCCGTCCGAGATTCGGGTCGTCGCGGCGTTCTGCAATCCCATCAGAAAGCTTAGACCCACCATCATCACCCGGCCCCCGACCGCGATCGGGAACGCAAGGTCCAGCGCGGCAAGGATCAGCAGCAGCACCGCCTCTGCCACGATGCTCAGGGCATAGACCCCGTGGATGCGCCGCGCCCGGCCCGCGTCGATCAACAGCGCCGACACCGCCGCGCCCGCGACGAACGCGGCCAGCAGCGACAGGAACCACAAGGTCGACAGCCAGCGCCCCAGCGCCAGCATGTCGGACGCGGTGGACACGTTGCCCGTCATGTTGGCCGAGAAATAGCCAAGCGCCCGGAAGCCCGCCGCGTTCACCGCACCGGCCACCAAAGACAGCCAGACGGCCAGCCGCAGGTCGATGGCCACGTTGCGATTCTTTCCGACGTGGATCAGCATTCCGCCCGCGCCCCCGGCACGATGTCGTGGAAACGGATGGCCCGGCGGGACCCGATGCCGCAGTGTCCAACGCGGCTTTCCGCAGGGCGCACAGTTTTCAGGCAGGCCCGCGCCGTCAAAGCGTATTCATTCGGACGATCCGGTTTTCCGAACATTATCAGAAGTCTCTGTGGATAAGTTGTCAGTTGTCACACGCGGGAAACAAAGCCTAGTCTTCATTCGCATACCAAAAAACGATCAACGGGGAATACAATGAAACAGGGACTTTTAAGCGCGGGCGCATTGCTGCTGCTGACGACGTCGGCATGGGCGTCCTGCCCGGCGGTGACGCAAGCCGACATGATGGGCGTGGCCGCGGGTGCATTTCCGCAGCAATACGATCTGGCCGAGTTCGAGGAAGCCGCCGGATGCGAGATGGAATTTTCCGCAAACCCGGACATGGAGACGCTGAACGGCGAGATCCAGGGCAACCCCGAGCTGCCGCCGCTGGCCGAACGCCTGCCGGCCGAGCCGCTGGTCTTGGTGCCCTATGACGCCGTCGGCAGCTACGGCGGCACGCTGCATGCCCTGTCCAACGCGACCGAGGCCGGCACGTCGGACTTTCTGTCGACGCGCCACGTCAACCTGGTGCGGTATTCCGACGACCTGAACACCATCGTCCCCAACGTCGCCAAGTCGTGGTCGTGGAACGATGACTTCACCGAGCTGACATTCACCCTGCGCGAAGGCCACAAGTGGTCCGACGGCGCGCCCTTCACCTCGGCGGACGTGAAGTTCTGGTACGACAACATCTCGCTGGATTCGAAGGTGATCGAGCAGCCCAAGGACTATGTCCTTGTCGCGGGCGAGCCGATGACGGTCGAGACGCCGGACGATGTCACCGTCGTGTTCAAGCTGCCCTCACCCAAGCCGGGCCTGCTGGCGCACTTCGCCACCAGCTTCGCGCAGGGCTTCCTGCCGATGCACTTCCTTGGTCAGTACCACCCCGACATCAACCCGGACGCCGACACGCTGGCGCAGGAATGCGGGTTCGAGACCGGGCTGGAAGTGATCACCGCCTACTTCGGCAACTCGGACTGGACGGACACGCCCACGCCGATGCTGAACAACCCCGACAAGCTGACCTGCCTCGACAAGGCGACCTACCCCACGCTGGAAAGCCACATCTACACCAGCGACACCACCGAGGGCCGGACGCTGGTCGCCAACCCGTACTTCTTCATGGTCGACACCACCGGCCAGCAGCTTCCGTACATCAGCCGTCAGGACGAGCTGTACGCGAACGACAACGAGGTGCGGATCCTGAAGCTGGTCAACGGCGAAGCCGACTACAAGTCGCAGTCGCTGACGCTGGGCTCTGCCCCGCTGCTGCTGGATAGCGCCGAAGCCGGCGACTACACGATCCAGCTGAAACCGACCATCGCGATGCCCGCCTTCTCGTTCAACGTCACCAGCGACGACGAGGCCAAGCGCGACCTGTTCGGCAACCTCAAGTTCCGCGAGGCGATGTCCGTCGCCATCAACCGCGACGAACTGAATGAGGTCGCGTTCTTCGGACAGGGCGAAGCGAAGCAGTACATCGGTTTCTCGCCGACCCCCGAATGGGTCGATCCGGAACTGACGTCCTACATGGCGCAGTACGATCCCGAGATGGCGATGTCGCTGCTGGACGAGATCGGCATGGTCGACACCGACGGTGACGGTGTCCGCGAGCTGCCCGATGGGTCTGCCTTCGTGCTGAACATGCAGTTCGCCACGCAGGGCATCGGCGGCGAAGTCGTCGAACTGGTCGCCCAGAACTGGGCCGATGTCGGCGTGCAGACGACCGTCAAGGAAGTCACCCCGGACGAATACCGGTCCGCCCAGTCGTCCAACGCGCTGGACGTCGGTATGTGGGAAAAAGGCCAGCCGGTCGCCATCGTGCTGGGCAACAACGAACTGTGGGTGCCGCCGTTCGAGAACTACTTCGGTCACCGCGTCGGTATGCTGTGGGCCGAGTGGGTCGACACCGACGGCGCCTCGGGCGTTGAACCGCCGGAGTACGTGAAGTCGCTGATGGCCGACATCGCCGCCTTCCAAGGCGCCGAACCGGGATCGGACGAACAGGCCGAGATCGGGGCCCGCATGGCGGACACGATGACCAAGAACCTGCTGTTCATCGGCACGGTGCAGGCGCCGAACGTGATCTATCACCGCAACGCGCTGAAAAACGTCACCGAGTTCAAGACCCAGTCCTACGAATACTACCGGACCTTCCCGTACCTGCCCGCCCAGTGGTGGCTGGACGAGTGATCGGGTGTGATGCAATCCGCATCACCTGAGTGAAAAAGGGGCGCCGGGCAGCGAGAGTTGTCCGGCGTCTTCTTGACCGGCCGAACGATTCCCGGGTTGGATCGTCGGAAAACACGACGGGGACGGATGTTACAATTCCTGCAATTCGCGACTGTGCGCGCGGCGATGGCGCTGTTCACCCTGCTGATGGTGTCGCTGATCGTCTTCACGCTGATGGAGCTGGTGCCGGGCAACTGCGCCGAGCGCTATCTTGCCTTCAAGAACACCCAAGGCTCCGGCATCTCGGTCGCCGATATCGAGGCGGAAGAACGCCGCCTTGGTCTGGACCGGCCATTCCTTGTGCGCTGGGGTTCGTGGGTCGGCAACGTGTTCCTCAAGGGGGAATTCGGCGACAGCTGTATTCTGCGCCTGAACATCAATGACCTTCTGGGCGACAAGTTCCTGATCTCGCTTGGGATCTGCCTGACGGCCCTGTTCCTGGCCTATCTCATAGCGATACCCGTCGGCATCATATCGGCGTCGTCCAACAGCGCGATGCTGAACGGCTCGCTGCGGTTCGTGTCCTACCTTGGCCTTGCCATGCCAAACTTCCTTCTGGCGCTGATCATCATGCTGGTGTCGACCGTCGTCTTCGGCGACTCGATGACCGGCTTGTTCTCGAACGAATATCGCAACGCCGACTGGTCATGGGCGCGGATCGGCGACTTCCTGTCCCGCGCGTGGCTGCCGGTGTTCATCCTTGGCTGGTCGGCCACCGCCTTCGCGCTTCAGACCGTGCGGGCGCTGATGCTGGACGAGCAGGCCAAGCTCTACGTCACCGCCGCACGCGCCCGTGGCCTATTCGGCCGCCGCCTGCTGTGGCGCTATCCCGCCCGGCACGCGCTGGGGCCGATCGTGAACTCGCTGGGCTTCGACCTGAACCGCATCTTCAACGAGCTTCCCATCGTCGCGCTGATCCTGACCCTGACCGAGGCGGGCGCGCTGCTTCTGGAGGCCCTTGCGCGGTCCAACGACCAGCAGCTTGCGGGCGCGATCATCTTCCTGCTGACCGCCAGCATCGTCGCGGTGAACTTCATCACCGACATCGCGCTGGCGCTGATCGACCCGCGTATCCGCAAATCGGTGATGGGAGGCGCGGCATGAGCCAGACCGATCCGACACAGCCGAACCTTGCCGAAACCACCGGCCCCGCCGTCAGCGTGGTCGAAACCGAGGACGCCGTCGCCCGCCGCGCCCGCGAGGCCTATTTCACCGCCACCCAGCGCCAGCTGATCTGGGCCCGGTTCAAGAAGAACCGCACCGCGATGATCGCGGCGACCATCCTTGTGCTGCTGATCCTGATGGGTCTGTTTGCCCCCTTCCTGTCGCCCTACGATCCGTCGATCGCCGGGCGGGACCGGGACTATCTGAACGGCGCGCCGCAAGTGCCGCAGTTCTGCGACCACAACGGATGCTCGGCGCGGCCCTTCGTCTATGGATTCAAGACCGAACGCTCGCCCTTAAACCTGCGGCTGGTGACCACGGTCGATACCGAAGACCGCCGCTATGTGCAGTTCTTCGTGACCGGCGACGACTACAAGCTGTTCGGCTTCATCCCGGGCAACCTGCACCTGTTCGGCGTCGATGAAGGCTTTGTCCACCTGTTCGGCACCGACGATACCGGCAAGGACATCTTCAGCCGCACATTGCACGCGATCTACACGTCGCTGGCGGTGGGAACACTGGGTGTGCTGATCTCGTTCGTGCTGGCGCTGATCATCGGCGGCGTGGCCGGGTATTTCGGCGGCGTGACGGACGGCATCATCCAGATGGTGACCGACGCGATCCGAACGATTCCGATCATCCCGCTGTTCATGGCCATCGCCGCCTTCATCCCCGATACTTGGTCGTCCGAGATGCGGTTCTTCTTCATCTCGATCATCATCGGGTTCATCAACTGGCCCACCCTCGCCCGCCGGGTCCGCACCCACCTGCTGGTGGAACGAAACCAGGAATACGTGCTGGCCTCGCAGCTGTGCGGCGCGCCCGCCGGGCATATCATTCGGCGGCATCTGCTGCCGTCCTTCACCTCTTACATCATCGTCGACCTCGTGATTTCCTTTCCCTACATCGTGCTGTCCGAAACCGCCCTGTCCTTCATCGGCCTTGGCCTGAAGGACCCCGTCAACTCGCTGGGCGTCATGCTGCAGAACACCACCTCGGCGGATGTTCTGCTGAACTACCAATGGTACTTCATCCCGGTGTTCTTCTTCATCGCGCTGGTGCTGGCCTTCGTCTTCGTCGGAGACGGCCTGCGCGACGCGGCGGATCCCTACGGGGGGCAGAAGAAATGAGCACCCCCCTGATCGACGTCGACAACCTGACGATCCGCTTCAACACCGACGAAGGCCTGATCACGGCGGTCGAGAACGTGTCGTTCCAGATCGCCCCCGGCGAGGTGCTGGGGCTGGTGGGCGAAAGCGGGTCCGGCAAGTCCGTGACCGCCAAGTCGCTGATGCTGCTGAACGCCGGCAACACGCGTTATGACCCTGCCAGCCGGATCACCCTGAACGTGCCCGGCGCGGACCCGCTGGATGTCCTGTCGCTGAAACGCGAACGCGACATGAAGCCGGTGCGCGGCGGCGCGATTTCCATGATCTTCCAGGAACCGATGGCCAGTTTCGCCCCGGCGATCACCATCGGCGACCAGATGGTGGAACAGCTGTTGCTGCACACCGACATGAACAAGAAGCGCGCCAAGCAGGTCTCGATCGAGATGCTGGACCGCGTCGGCATCAAGGAACCGGCGAAACGCTTCGACCAGTACGCGTTCGAGTTCTCGGGCGGGATGCGGCAGCGCGCGATGATCGCGATGGCGCTGTCGACCAAGCCGAAGCTGCTGATCGCGGACGAACCGACCACGGCGCTGGACGTGACGATCCAGGCCCAGATCATCGAACTGATGAAGGACCTTGTGGCCGAATTTGGCATGGGCATCCTGTTCATCACGCACGACCTTGGGGTGATCGCCCAGACGGCGGACCGGGTGGCGGTGATGTACCTTGGCCGGATCATGGAAACCGGCGCCGTCCGTGACGTGATCCGCCGCCCCGCGCATCCCTATACGCAAGGCCTGATCAACGCCCTGCCCAAGCTCGACGACCTCGACGCGCCGCTGACGCCGATCCCCGGCGACATTCCCAGCCCGCTGGAACGGCCCACGGGATGCGTGTTCCACACCCGCAACCCGAACCACGTTCCCGGCTCGCGCTATGAGCGCGAGGTCCCCCCGATGACCGAGGTCGCCCCCGGCCACTTTGCCGCGCTGTTCCCCGAGGACGTGCCGGCCCTGAAGGAGGCCACATCATGAGCAGCCGCCCCCTGATCAAGATCAAGGACCTGTCGATCCACTTCCCTTTGGGCCGTCGCATGTTCGGCGAACCGCCCGTGCTGAAGGCGGTGGACGGCGTTAGCCTCAACATTCCCAAGGGCAGCTTCGTCGGGCTGGTCGGCGAAAGCGGATCGGGCAAGACGACGCTGGGCCGCGCCATCCTGCGAGCCGCCCCGATCACCGAAGGGTCGATCGTCTATGACGACGGCGAGCGTACCTTTGACGTCAAGGACATCAAGCCGCGCGATCTGAAGGAATACCGCCGCCGCGCGCAGCTGATCTTTCAGGACCCCTATGCCGCGCTGTCGCCCCGGATGACCGTACGCGACATCATCGCGGAACCGCTGGAAGTCATGGGCCTGACCAAAAGCCGCGCCGAAACCGACGAGCGCGTCCGCGAGATCGCCGCCAAGTGCCGCCTGAACCTCGAACACCTGCGCCGCTATCCGCACGCCTTCTCAGGCGGACAGCGTCAGCGTATCTCGATCGCGCGGGCGCTGGTGACGGGGCCGAAGTTCGTCGTCGCGGACGAGGCTGTGGCGGCGCTGGACGTGTCCATTCAGGCTGACATCCTGAACCTTCTCAAATCGTTGCAGCGCGATCTTGATCTGACGTTCCTGTTCATCAGCCACGACCTGAGCGTGGTCGCCCATGTCTGCGATTTCGTCGCTGTCATGTACCACGGCAAGATGATGGAACAGGCGCCGACCCGAGAGCTGTTCGCGAATCCAAAGCACGAATACACCCGGTGCCTTCTGTCCGCGATCCCGTCGCTGGACCCGGACGACCGCCGCCCGGTGCGGATCTACAACCCGGAAGAGACCGCCTAGCGCGCCATCACAAGGTCGATCTTCAGGCCGCCCAGACGCTCGCTTTCGCCCATGAACAGCGACCCGCCGTGGCGCCGCGCGATGTCCTGCGCGATGGCCAGCCCAAGCCCGACGCCGGTACCCCGGTCCTGATTGCGCGACTTGTCGAGGCGCGAGAACGGCTTCAGCGCCTCTTCCCGCAGATCCTCGGGGATGCCCGGTCCGTCATCCTCGACCGAGATCCGGATCGCCCGCTCGGTCACCGATATGCGCATTTCGCAGGAATGGCCGTATCGCAAGGCATTGCCCACAAGGTTCTCTAGCGCCCGAACGATGGCGTGCGGCCGCAGCTTGGTGGTGACGTCGTCCACCGCGTCGCTGATCGTCACCTCGGTCAGCGTGACCTTCTCGCCCGCCCGGTCGGCCACGTCGCGCACCAGCGCCACGGGATCGCTGTCCAGCGGCTCGCCCAGCGATTCCTCGCGCGCGAAGGCAAGGAACTCGTCGAGCAGCCGTTCCATATCGTCCACGTCGCGTAGCATCGCCGCGGCCTCGGCTTCGTCATCCAGCATCGTCAGACCCAGCTTCAGCCGCGTCAAAGGCGTGCGCATGTCGTGGCTGACGCCGGACAGCATCATCGTGCGCTGCTCGATCTGGCGTTCGATCCGGGACCGCATGTCGATAAACGCGCTTCCCGCCGCCCGCACCTCGTTCGCGCCCGAGGGACGATAGGGCACCATCCGTCCCCGCCCGAACTCGGCTGCGGCGGCGGCCAGCCGGGCGATGGGCCGCAGCTGGTTGCGCAGGAAGACATAGGCGATCACCGACATCAGCGCGCCGGTCACCAGCATCAGCACCAGCAACTGGTGCGGGTTCGACGCCGACACGCGGCGCCGGTCGAACTCGGCCCGCATGGTACCGTGAACCGTGTCCAGCCACGCCACCGCCCGACGGCTGGAGCTTTGCATATCCACCGCCGCAACGCCGTCCATCTCTGCCCGCAGGGTGCGGATCATCGCCAGCCCGGAAAAGTCATAGAACCGCCGTGCGTCGCCCTCGGGCGCGGTGGCCGGAAGCGTGATCTCCAGCGCCAAGGGCGCGCCCAATGCGGTGCCCTGCGCCTGTGCCGCCGCAAGATCCGGCGCGTCGTCGATGACGTCGCGCACCAGCCGCAGGTCCAGCGCCACGTTGCGGGTCATCTGTTCGGTCACGCCCTCGAAATGGCGTTGGATGAAGACGACCGAGACCACCAGCTGCAGCGTGATGATCGGCACCAGAAGGATCAGCGCCGCCCGCCCGTACAGCGAACGCGGCATGTAGGATTTGCCCCGGAACAAGCTCATGCGTTAGCAATAGCCCCGCAGCCCCCTCAGGAGAAAGCGACTTTCCGTGACCGAGATGGATTTCGATCCTAAGCCCGGCGTGCCCGAGGTGCTGGCCCCCGGCCTTCGCCGCGTGCTGGCGCCCAACCCGTCGCCGATGACGTTCCGGGGCACCAACAGCTTTCTGGTCGGCGAAGGCCGGGTCGCGCTGATCGACCCCGGCCCGGACCTGCCCGCGCACCGCGACGCGATCCTTGCCGCACTGGCCCCGGGCGAGCGGATCACGCACATCCTGCTGACCCACGCCCACCGCGACCATTCCGGGCTGGTCCCCGCGATGCGCGCCGCTACCGGCGCCCCGGTTCTGGCCTTCGGCGACGCGCTGGCGGGCCGCAGCCCGGTGATGCAGGCGCTGGCGTCACAGGGCGCCGGCGGCGGCGAGGGGCTGGATCTGGCGTTCCGCCCCGACGCGACGCTGGCGGACGGCGACACGGTATCGGACGGCGACTGGACGCTGACCGCGCTGCACACACCGGGCCACGCGGCGAACCACCTGTGCTTCGGCTGGGACGACGTCTTGTTCTCGGGCGACGTGGTGATGGGCTGGGCTAGCACGATGGTCTCACCCCCGGATGGCGACCTGACCGCGTTCATGGCGACCGCCGCGCGGCTGGCCGCCCTGCCCTTCACCGTCTTCCACCCGGCCCACGGCGCCCCGATCCCGGCCCCCGCCGCCCGCTGCCGCGCCCTGATCGACCACCGCCTGACGCGCGAGGCGGCGATCCTAGAACAGCTTTCCAAAGGCCCCGCGACGCCCGCCATGCTGACGGCCGCGATCTACACCGACACCCCGCCCGCCCTGCTTCCGATGGCACAGCGAAACGTGTTCGCGCATCTTGTTGATCTGGCGACCAGAAACCTTGCCACGGCAGATCCGGCCCTCGCCCCGGACGCGCGGTTCGCGCTGCCCACAGGTAAATGACGATTCCACGAAAATCCCTCTGGACGCCCGGAATCCCCCTTGTTATAGGAGCCGCGTTGTTCCGGCGTAGCTCAGCGGTAGAGCAGTTGACTGTTAATCAATTGGTCGTAGGTTCGATCCCTACCGCCGGAGCCAACAAATCCCCTTAGTGACGTAACTCGCTGCTCACCGACCTCAGGTCGGCGCATCGCTTCGGCGTCCAAATTACGGCCACGTGCACCGACTGATTAGGCGCCTTTGCCAAGGATGTCGTCTTCCGAGCAACGCCGCCTCTGCGACTTCCCCGATGGCGGCCCGCCCTGTCCCAAACCCCCCGCGATCAACAGATCCGTGGAAGTTGCTCTCCGACCAGTGTGTCCACAAGGCGCTGGCCTCCGAACAGGGTTCGCATCGTGACGCGGCCAGAGGGGCCGGCGGTGGCTTTGCCGATGATGGCGGCATCCCGTCCGGCTTCGGTGGCGCGCATGGCGTCCAGAGCGGCCTGCGCTTCGGCTTCGGGAACGAACAGCACCAGCGTGCCTTCGTTCGCAAGGTAGAGCGGGTCCAGCCCGAGCACCTCGCACACGCCCTTCACCTCGGCGCGCAGCGGCAGATCGCTTTCGGCGACTTCGATGCCGACGCCGGCAGCTTCCGCCATTTCGTTCAGCGCCGAGGCCAGCCCCCCGCGGGTGGCGTCGCGTGCGGCGCGGGTGCCCGGAGCGGCGGCCACCACGGCCTCGATCAGCGCGTTCAGGCTTTGGCAGTCCGAGCGGATATCGGTGGTCAGCGCCATGTCGCCCCGCGCCGCCAAAATGGTGGCGCCGTGATCGCCCAAAACGCCGTTGACCAGCGCGATGTCACCGGGCCGGATGTTGGCGGCCTGAAGATCGCGCCCGGGCGGGATCACGCCCACGCCCGAGGTGGTGACGAACACCTTGTCCGCCGACCCGCGCTCGACCACCTTGGTGTCCCCGGTCACGATGCGCACCCCGGCCTTGTCCGCCTCTGCCTGCATCGAGGCGACGATGCGGCGCAGCAGGTCGAATTCGCAGCCTTCCTCGATGATGAACGCCGCCGACAGCCAAAGCGGCCTTGCCCCGCCGACCGCCAGATCGTTGACCGTGCCACAAACCGCGATCTTGCCGATATCGCCGCCCGGGAACTCGGGCGGAGAAACGACGAAACTGTCGGTGGTGAAGGCCAGCTGCGCGCCGGGTTCGGTCAGGGCCTGCGCCGTCAGACGCGCCTGATCCTCGGTTCCGGGGGGCGCGAAGACGTCGGTAAAGATCTCTTCGATCAGGTCGCGCATCGCCTTGCCGCCGCCGCCGTGCGCCATCGTCACGCGGTCGCCGCGCAGGCGCGCGGGCTTGATGGGGCGTTCCATTGTCATTCCGCAGCCTCCAGCCCGTCCGTGGCGCCGTATTGGTAATAGGCCGCGCAGGCGCCCTCGGAACTGACCATAAGCGCCCCAAGCGGCATCTCGGGGGTGCATCCGGTTCCGTATTGCGGACATTGCGTCGGTTTGATCCGGCCGGTCATGACCTGCCCGCAGGCACAGCCTTCGGGCTCTGACACGCTGCGCGGCCCGGCGCCGTAGCCGACGCCGAATTTCTCTTCCGCGTCGAACGCCTTATAGGCATCGCGGATCCGCAGGCCGCTGGCGTCGATCTCGCCCAGCCCGCGCCATTCGAAGGACGGGCGCGGTTCGTAGACATCGGCGATCGCCGCAAGCGAGACCGGGTTGCCGTGTTCCGGCACGACGCGGGCGTACTGGTTCTCGACCTCGGCCCGGCCATCGCGGATCTGGTGCAGCACCATCAGCACCGATTGCAACAGGTCCAGCGGCTCGAACCCGGCCACGACGATCGGCTTGCCATAGTCCTGCGCGATGAAATCATAGGGATGCGTGCCGATGACCATCGACACATGCCCCGGCCCGACAAAGCCGTCGAGGATCATGTGGCGGTCGTCCAGCAATGCCTTGATCGGCGGTGGCACGGTGATGTGGTTGCAGAAGACGCTGAAGTTAGAAAGCCCGTCCCGCGCCGCCTGCTGGATGCTGAGCGCGGTCGAGGGGGTCGTCGTCTCGAACCCCAGCCCGAAGAACACGACCTGACGGTCCGGGTTGCGGCGGGCGATCTCCAGCGCGTCCAGCGGGGAATAGACCATGCGGATATCCGCGCCGTCGGCCTTTGCCTGAAGCAGCGACTTCCGGGTTCCCGGCACCCGCATCGCATCGCCGAAGGTGGTAAAGATCACCTCGGGACGCTGGGCGATGTCGACGCATTCGTCGATCCGGCTCATGGGAAGCACGCAAACCGGACAGCCCGGCCCGTGGATGAACTCGATGCCCGGCGGTGTCAGCCGGTCAAGCCCGTAGCGGAAGATCGCGTGGGTGTGCCCGCCGCAGATTTCCATGATGTGCACCGGGTTGTCCCGGGTTGCCCCGATCTGGTCCACCACGTCGGCAATGGCCCGCAGCACACCCTTGGCCGCCACCGGATCGCGGAATTCCTCGACGTACCTCATAGCGCGCCCTCCTTCGGGCCGGGGCCCGTCATCTGAAGCGACGCGGTGCCCTCGGCCATCGCGTCCAGCGTTTCCTGCGCCTCGCCCAGCCCGCGCAGCGCCTCAAGGGTCTTCGCGGCCTCTTCGGCGTCGATCACGCTCATGGCAAAGCCCACGTGGATCAGCGCCCATTCCCCCACCAGATCGGCCAGATCGGCCGGCGCCACGCAGGCGACCGAGACTTCCCGTCTGACGCCCGAAATATCGGCCATCGCCATCAGCCGGTCGGGATCGGTGATCTCGACGATTTGTCCTGGTATACCCAGACACATGGCTTACTCCTCCTCTTCGACACGGCTGGTCTTGCCCGGCTGCTTGACGCCATAGCGGTCAAGCTTCGAGCGCAACCCGACCCGGCTTAGCCCCAGTTCTTCGGCGGCGCGGCTTTTGTTCCATTTCAGGCGGGTGAGCGTTTCGCGCAGGATACGCGCCTCGATCGCCTCGACCCGGTCCTTCAGCGTGCCTTCGGACGCCAGCACATCGGTCTCGCGCGCATCGGGCCGCGCCGTCACCGAGGGGTCGGCCTGCAGGATGTGACGCGAGATCAGCTCTGGCCCCAGTTCCGGTTCTTGCGCAAGGATCAGCATGCGGGTCAGTTCGTTGCCCAGTTCCGGCAGGTTGCCGGGCCATTCGTAGTTGCCCAGAAATTCCAGCGCGAGATTGGACAGCCCCCTGACCGGCTTGCTGTGTTCGGCGGCCAGATCGTCCAGCATGTGCCGGGTCAGCACCTCAAGGTCCGCCATGCGCCCGCGCAGCGGCGGCAAGGACAGCTCGGTCACCGCCAGCGCATAGAACAGATCCTTGCGGAACCGACCTTCGGCGATTTCCGCGGACAGGTCGCTGTGGCTGCCCGCCATAAGGCGCGTGTCGGTGGTCAGCGTCTCGGTCCCGCCGACGGGTTCGAAGCTGCCTTCGGTCGCCACGCGCAGCAGGATCAACTGCATCTGCGGGCTAAGCGTATCGACCCCGTTCAGAAACAGCGTCCCGCGCGAAGCCTTTTGCAGAAGACCGATGCGGTTGCTGGGCGCGTTGGTGACGGCGCCCTTCTTGGCCCCAAGCAACTCGACCATCAGAACGTCGTCGGGCAGTCCGGCGCAGTTGATCTCGTAGAACGAATGGTCCGACCGCAGCGAGGCATAGTGCATCGCGCGCGCCATCACGTCCTTGCCGGTGCCCGCCTCGCCGGTCAAAAGGACCGGCACGTCGAAGCTTGCCACCTGACGGGCCAGTTCGACCGTGGCGTTCATCGGCGAGTTGGCCGACCGCAGAATCCGCTCGAAGCCGAACCCTTCGCGCAAGGTCCGGCGGCGCGACTCGACCTTGTTCTCGACCGACTTGCCCATGAACCGCATTTCCAGCGACAGCCGGTCGTGATCGCGGCTCAGCTGGAACAGTTGGGCCGCGTTCTTGGCCGCCATGATCAGCTGATCGGGATGCCACGGCTTCGTCACGAACTGGTAGATCCCCGCGTCGTTGATCGCGGCGATCATGTCGTTGGTTTCGGTGTACCCGGTGATGATGATGCGGACGGTCTCGGGCCATCTTTCCCGGACCTCGCCCAGGAACTCGACCCCGGTCTTGCCCGGCATTCGATGGTCGCAAAAGATCGCCTGAACGAAATTCTCTTCCATCAGCCGCATCGCCTCGTCCGCGCTGGACGCGGTCAGGCATTCGAAGTCATCTTCCAGCGCCATGCGCATGGCGGCCAGCGAATGCTCTTCGTCGTCGACGAGCAAGAGGGTCGGAAGGATCGTCATCCCGCCGCCCTAGGGCTGGATTTGTCGGAAAGATGCCGGCGCAGCCAGTCGACCCAGCCGTCCATCCCCTGCCCCGTCCGGGCCGAGACGCGCAGGATCTCGATCCCCGGGTTCACCCGCCGCAGGTTCGTCTCGTACAGATCGAGGTCGACGTCGCAATGCGGCGCAAGGTCGATCTTGTTCAGGATGGCAAGACGGGCCGCGGTGAACATATCGGGGTATTTCAGCGGCTTGTCCTCGCCTTCGGTGACCGACAGGATCGCGACCTTGCCGTCTTCGCCCAGATCGAAGGCCGCCGGGCACACCAGATTGCCGACATTCTCGATGAACAGGATGCTGCCTTGGGCAAGGTCCAGATGTTCCATCGCGTGGCCGACCATGTGCCCGTCCAGATGACAGCCCTTGCCGGTGTTGACCTGCACCGCCTGCACACCGGTGGCGCGGATGCGGTCGGCATCGTTCTGGGTCTGCTGGTCGCCTTCGATCACGCCAAGCGGCATGTCGCCCAACGCCTCGATCGTCTTGCACAACAGCGTTGTCTTGCCCGACCCCGGCGAAGAGACGAGGTTGACGGCCAGAATGCCACGCGCGGCAAGGACCGCGCGGTTGTCGGCGGCGTAGCGGTCGTTCTTGGCAAGAATGCCTGTCTCGATCTCGATCAGCCGCTCTTGCGACATGCCGGGCACCTCGGTCCCTGCCGGGCCCTGACCGTAATGATGGTGGTGATGATGGTGGTCGTGGCCGTGGGCATTGTCGTGGCTATGCCCATGCCCATGCTCATGCCGGTGCTGATGCTCGTGCGCATGGCCGTGCACCTTCGTCTCACCGTCCCCGCATCCGCAAACTGTACACATGTCAGGCGACCTCCAGATCCTTGATTCTCATTTCATCTCCGCCCTGCGGCATCAGCTTTCCGCCACCGCACTCAGGGCACGGGTCGAGGCGGTCTTCGATCTCCACCTCTTTCATACAGTCATAGCAGATCGCCCGCCCCGGCAGGTCGAGCGTGACAAGCTCTGCCTCCTCGGCGACCGACCCGCGCATCACCACGTCAAAGGCAAAGTGCAGCGCCTTGGGTTCGACCCCGGCGAAACGGCCGATCTCGACACGCACGCGCTTGATGCTGGCGACGTTGTGGATGCGGGCCTGATCCTCGATCACCCGGCGCATCCCTTCGCATAGCGACATCTCATGCATGGGCCGGCTCCCTTGGCTGCGCGGGCTCAAGCGAGACCGGAATGCAAGGATCAAGGATCGCCAGCAGCAGCGGGCCAAGCGCCGCCGCCCGCTGCGTTGGCAATGTCGCAAGCGCGTGTTGCAACGCGCCGCCCTCGGCCAGCAGGTGATCGGTTGGCGTGATCCGCTCGAAACCGGCAACCCGCCCCGCTTCGACCCGTGCGGACACGCCGTAATACCCGCGCGCCGCGGGCACGACGGCCCGGCCCGCGCCAAGGTATGCCGGCGCCAGATCGCCGTTCAGGCACGCCTCTAGGTCATAGGCCACCGCGACGGCCGACCAAAGCGGCCCCCGGCCCAGATCGGTTTCGATCCCGCGCAGAACCGGATGACCCGCCTGCCGCGCGGCGACAGAGTTCTCTTGCGCGCCGGGGTGAAAGACGCTGTCGGTCGTGGCGTGGTCCAGAACCGGGCGGCAGGCTTCCGCCGGGGCGAATAGCTGCGCGATCGCCGACAGCACCGGCGCCACGCCGTGCGGCACCGCAAGGAAGGTGCGGAACTCTGACGGCGTCCGGGGCATCCGACCCGCCACCCCGAAAAGCGCCGTGCGCAGGTCGGGGCCGCCCGCCTGCCAGTCACGCGGCAAGGCAAGCGACGGCATCGACAGCAGACCGGGCCACTTGAGGCAAAGTTTCACGACGTGTTCGCGGATGATCTCGCGCCGCAAGGCCTCGGCCCAGTCGGGGCTTGGCGGCAGGCCAAAGGCCGCTCGGGCCGCCGTTCCCTGCGCCTCGCGGCACAGGTTGAACAGGCGCGGCAGAAGGTCTGCGGCTTCTGCCACCGGCTTGCCAAGGATCAACTGCGCAACCGGCAGCGGCGGCGCCGACCGGACGCGCAGGGCGGGATATGCGGCCACCCCCTGCATCGCTTAGTCCGGGGCCGCCATGCCGCCGGTGATCACGCTGCGGCGCGTGGGCGCATCGGACAGGACCGGAACCGCATCCTCTGCCTCTGCCTCGGCCAGCTCGGCCTCGCGCTGCGCGCGGATGTCGGCGGCACGGTCGCTGTCTGCGCGGTTCTGCTCGTCGAACAGCGCCACCATGACCGCGCGCGCGACGTCCTGCGCCTGCATCTGGGTGCGGAAATCCCCCATGGGAGAGAACAGCGAGCAGGCCTTGTACCCGCCGATCATGTCACGGGTGTTGTGAATGAATTCGTACTCGCCCGAGGGAAACGCGATCAGTTCCTTGTCGCCCGCAACAAGATCGGACCAGTCTTCGCCCTCGCCCGGAAGCTGGATCAGGTTCATGAACCACGGCGAGATCAGCACGCCCAACGGGCGTCCGTCGACCATGCGAAAGCCCACCGCCTCGACGGTCAGAAGCTTGTTCACCATCGGCACATCGCGCATCTTGGCGTGCCAGATTTCGCGGAACTCGGCCACCAGCGGGCCGGTCAGACTGTCTAGTCGTGCCGCCTCGGCCACTTCATGCGCGCCGGGGTCTTCCAGCACCATGAACTGCTCCTTGGGCGCGCTGCAATTGGGGCAGGACCAGTCGTGCGGAAGATCGACAAAGGCCGTGCCGGGATCGACCTGCCGGTAATCGTCGCCCTCGGCGGGATCGTAGGGGGTCCAGCAGATCTTGCACTCCATGATCGCCTGCGGGCTTATCTTGTCGGAAGCGCCCAGAAAGCTGCCCTCGAAACCGCCGTTCATCGGATCGCCTCCAGCACCTGCACAAGCCGCTTACCGCTGTCGGCCAAGTCCTCGGGGGCGGCACAGGCCACCTCGGGCACGGTCGTGACCTCGAACGTATCAAGGATCAGCGTGTCCTGCGAATTGAAGAACTGCACCCGCCAGACATGCGGCAGCGCGGTCGCGGTGATGCGGCAATTGCCATAGCCGCGCGACAGGATCGTCACCGCGCCTTCGCCCACCGCCGCGTCCAGCCAGACAAGGTCTTCCTCGGTGTGGGGCAGCAGCGACAGGTTGATGACATGCAGCGGCGCCTTCGCGTCGAAGCCTGCGGATTTGTCGGTCAGCTCCACCAGAAGCGGCGGCGCGTTGACCACACCGGCGGCCAGCGGGGTGGATTGCCCCCCGGCGGCGCGATGCGCGTGGAACGGGTCCGACGACAGGCAGACGGGGCTTCCGGCCACCTCGATCTGCTCGGCCCCGGCTCTTTTCAGCGTCCAGATCCCGGCGAAGACGCTTTCCTGCACCGCAATCGCAGGAATGCCGCGCACCTTGGCGGCGACTTCACCGCTGCCCAGCGTCTCGGCGATCAGGGCGCGGTTGGGCGCGTCCAGCGGCCCAAGATCGAACAGCGCCGACCCGCCCTCCTTCGCGATCCGCGCGGCTGCCTCGGCAACCTCGCGCAGCAGGTCGAGAGCCGGCGACAGGTTATCCTCGCCGCGTTCCTCGATATCGGGGATGCGGGGGGCATAGGTGCGCATGTCCTGCGGCATGGGCATGTATTCCAGCGCCTCGTCCTGCTGGTCCAGCGGTTGCGAGCCCGGGCCGAACCCGGTCGGCGGCATCATGAAAGGGTTGGTCATCGACATGTCCTTGAGAAACTATGCGGAGGAACAGGACAAGGCCTGTCCCTATTCGGCGGCGACGGGAAGCGCGAGGATCTGGCCGATCCGCTCGACGTACTCGGTCCAGTCCCGCACCTTCGGGATGCCGCCGATGACCTGACCTTCGCGGTAGAAGATCAGGCTGGGCGTCTTGAACACCTTCGCGGCCTCGCGCACCGCTTCCTCGACCGCGTCGCCCGCGACAGCACAGTCGAACCGACCCTGAAACGCCTGGCGCAGTTCCGGCAGGATCACCGCGACATCCGGCGTTTCAAGGTTCCGGCGCACGTCGCCGGGCACGAAGACGACATGATCGCCCGGCGCGCCGGTGAAGGCGGCGACGTCTTCCGGCGTGACAAGGTTCGGATAGCCGAACTCTGTGATCAGCCTTGTGATCAGGGGGTGGTCCATCGTTTGCTCCTCTTCAACCGGTGGTCTGGCCCGCGTCCAGCGCGGCCTGAAGATGCGGGGGCAGCTGCGGCCCGCGTTGTTCGATGTCGGCAAAGGCCGCGCCTGCGTCGCCGCCCTGCATGACCGCACGCAACCCGTCGAGCGCGGCAGAGATCTTTGCCGCTTCGTCGGCGGAAATCACGTCGCGCGCAGACCCGAGAAACGTCAGGATCCAGTCGCCCACCCGCGCCTCGGGGGTCAGCGAAAGATCGACAAGCTGGCGCTCGGCCCCCTCGCCGACCGTGGCGGCGATCCCTTCGATCGCGATGATTTGCATGGGGATTCCGACGCACATCGGCCTAAGCCTCGCGCGGGAAGAAACGGTCGTCCCCGATGCGGCACGCCTCGTCTTCTGCCGGGCGCCCGGCCTCATAGGCGTCCTGCATGATCGACGGATCGGCCAGCAGATCGCTTTGCGTGCGTCCGGGCCGGGCCACGTACCCCATCTGCGCAAGCCGCGTCAGGGCGACATGAACGGCCGGCTCGATCTGGGCCGCAACCACGTCGCGCAACCCGCCGCCGTAGTCTTCCAGTTCTTCCGGCTGACAGCCGATCAGCAGCAGGGTCTCGGGGCAGTACCCCATCAACTGCGCCGTGGCGATCACGTCCTGAAAGCCGGTCTGGTGCAGCGACATCTTCTTGGCGCCCATGAAGCGCGGAACCTCGTCTCCTTCGACGATCTTGAGGGTCCCGGGTTCAAGCCCGTAGTCCACGGCATCGAAGACGATCAGCGTGTCGGCTGCTTCGAGGAACGGCAGCAGGTACAGCCCCTGCGTCCCCCCATCCAAAAGCGTCACCCCGTCCGGCAGCGACCAGTGGCGCGCGATGTGCTCGACGCAGCGCACGCCAAAGCCCTCGTCCGCCCACAGGACGTTGCCAATTCCCATGATCAGCAGGTTTGCCGACATATGCTCCTCCCCCAAACCCGCACCGGAAAGCGTCTGTCCAGTTTCGCGTTTCTGGCAGGTTACCTTGCCATCCAAGGGAGAGGGTGAAGAAATGTGCAGTTTGCAAAGATTTCCTTAAGTCCATGTAATTAGGCGGAATACCAGCGCATGCCGATTGCGCAAACAGGTTATCATGCAAAGGCACCTGCCAAGTTCGTGGATTATAGGTCACTGCCTTTCCATAACGACAACGGGCGCCCCAAGGCGCCCGCTTCGTGATTCCGGTGGATCGGTTGGCCGGTCGCGCCGGTTAATCGGGCCGGTCGTCCTTGAACGTGCGATGTCCCGAGATCATCGTCGACACGATCGACTGGCGGCTCATGATGTCTTCGCGGACCGCCACGTAGATATGGATGATCATGAAGATCACGATGAACCACATGCCAAGGTGATGGTACGTGTGCACATAGTGCGAGTTGTTCCCGGCAACGGTGAACACCCAGCCGAACAGCTTGTATAGCGTGCTGTCGTGCCCCAGCCCTTCGGAATACAGGGCCAGCCCGGTCACGATCATGAAGCTCATGCCAAGGGTCATGAACATGAACATGGCCAGTTGCGCCAACGGGTTGTGGCCGACGTATTTCTTCGGCTCGCGTTCCAGAAACAGATACCAGCGCACCTCGAAGAACAGCTCTGACCACCAGTGGCGGTTCAGAAGCGGCAGATAGAACAGCTGTCTCGAATGGTGGTTCCCGACGCAGGCCCAGTAGATGCGTGCGGCAAAGCCCACGGTCATGATCCAGCCCGCTGCGAAATGGGCGAAGCGGATGTAACCGAAGACGAATTGGTGCGTCGCCTCGCCGATCTGCATCGACGGCGGCGGCGAGCCGATGAAGAAGCCGGTGATCACCAGCACGAAGATCGCCGCCGCGTTGATCCAGTGCCACAGGCGCACCGGCGCCTCGTAGACATAGACGGACGTCCGCCTGCGGATGCTGTCGATGTCCGCCGACGTCGCATCACCCGCAAGACGAGAGGTCGGCAGCGGTTCGACGGACGGATTTGGCCTATGGATGTTGGGCTCGTTCATGACACCGCCCTCATCCGACCATCAGCAAAAGGCCAGAGGCCGCGATCCCTGCCCCAAGCGACCGCTGGACCACGGGGCGCGAGGCGATGCCGCGCGCCAAGACGATGCCCAGACCGTGCAGCAGCGCGGTCGAGACGAGGAACCCGCCAAGATAGGCGACCGTGTTCCCCGCCGCCTCGGTCGCGTGGGCATGGCCGTGCGCCAGCGCGAAGACCGCGATGCCGCCCAGCGTGGCCGCCGTCAACACGCGGGGCTGCCCCCGGTGCGACAGAAGCGTCAGCAGACCGAAAACGACGACCGAGGCGACGATGGCCGGTTCCGCCAACGCGAAACCCACGCCGGCCCAAGCCAGCCCGGCACCGGCCGTCATGGCGGCCATGAACGTCAGCGCCCCGGCCCAGACGCGTCGGGTCAGGACGAAACCCGACCAAAGACCCACCGCCAGCATCGCCAACAGGTGGTCCGGGCCCAAGACCGGGTGCGCCAGACCGTGCACCAGACCGCTTGTGCCGCTGGCCCCGGTATGCGCGAAGGCTGGACCGGCGACGAGCAACGCGGCGACTGAAATCGCAATCTTCTTCATGGTTCTTCCTCCCTCAGCGTACCTTGACGGTTGTCAGCTCCTCGCCGTCCGGCGACATCACATGGGTCGAACAGGCCAGACACGGGTCGAAGCTGTGCAGCGTGCGCAGGATTTCGACCGGCTCTTCCGGGCGCTCCATCTTGGTGTTCATCAGGCTGGCCTCGAAGGCCCCGATGTTGCCCTGACTGTCACGCGGCGAGCCGTTCCAAGTGGTCGGCACGACGCACTGATAGTTCTCGATCCGGCCATCCTTGATGCGGACCCAGTGCCCCAGCGCCCCACGCGGCGCTTCGGTCATGCCGACGCCCTTGGCCTCTTTCGGCCATGTGCTTGGATCCCACTTCGCCACGTTGGCCGTGCTTTCGTCGCCGTTCTTGATGTTGGTGACCAGCTTGTCGAAGAAGTACTTTTGCAGCCGCCCGCAGTACTCGCTTTCCAGCGCCCGCGCGGCGGTGCGGCCAAGGGTCGAGAACAGCGCCTCGGTAGGCAGATCCATCGTGCGCAGGAAGCGGTCGACCTGATCGGTGATCTCTTCGTGGCCCTTGGCATAGCCGACGATGTAGCGGGCCAGCGGTCCCACCTCCATCGCGTTGCCGCGCCAGCGCGGCGCCTTGATCCACGAGTATTTAGCACCCTCGTCGATCTCTTGGATGTTGGTGCGGGTGCCCTTGAGGTTCGGACCCAGCTCGAACTTGGCCTCGGTCATGCCGTCCCACGGATGCAGACCCTTGCCCGGTTCGCCGTAGTCGTACCACGAGTGATCGACGAACTCCTGAACCTGCTCGGGATCGCGGGTGTCGACGTCGTGCACGGTGGACATGTCGCCGCCGATGATCGCGCCCCGCGGCAAATGCAACTGCTCGGGCGAGAAGTCGTTCGGGTTCTCGGGGATGTCGCCGTAGGCAAGACACGCCTGAGAGCTCAGACCGCCGCCGTACAGCCAGTTCTTGTAGAACCCGCCGATGGCCACGACGTCCGGCAGGTAGACGTTCTTGTTGAACTCGATGCACTTCTCGATGATCGAGGACACAAGGTTCAGGCGTTCCATGTTGATCGCGCCGACCGCCCCGGTCGAGTGCACGTTGATCGGGCACGGCACCCCGCCGACCAGCCAGTTGGGGTGCGGGTTCTTGCCGCCGAAGATCGTGTGAACCTTGACGATCTCTTTCTGAAGGTCGAGCGCCTCAAGGTAATGCGTCGTCGCCATCAGGTCGGCTTCGGGCGGCAGCAAATAGGCCGGGTTGTCCCAGTAGCCGTTCTTGAACAGCCCCAGTTGGCCGCTTTCGACGAACTGCTTCAGGCGGTTCTGCACATCGCGGAAATAGCCCGGCGAGGACAGCGGGTGCGACGGCGACACCGACTGCTGCAACTCGGACGTGGCCTTGGGATCGGCGCGCAGCGCGTTCACCGGGTTGACCCAGTCCAGCGCATGCAGGTGGTAGAAATGCACGACGTGGTCGTGGATCTCCAGGTTCAGCTGCATGATGTTGCGGATCGAGTTCGCGTTGTCGGGAATGGTGATCCCAAGGGCGTCCTCGACCGCGCGGACAGAGGTCAGCGCGTGGGTGCCGGTGCACACGCCGCAGATCCGCTCGGTGAAGGCCCAAGCGTCGCGCGGATCGCGCCCCTTCAGGATGACTTCAAGGCCGCGCCACATGGTCCCGGTCGAGACCGCGTTGCGGATGTACCCGTCCTCGTCGACGTTCACCTCGCAGCGCATGTGCCCTTCGATGCGGGTGACCGGGTCCACGACGATGCGCTGGCCGCTGTTGTCGAGGTTGAAGCCGTTGGGTGTCTGGATGACCATGCGTCAGGCCTCCTCGTTGGTGTGGGTGGGCTTTTTCTGCGCCTTGTTCTGAGCCGCCTTCAGGGCGGTGATCGCGGCGTGGATGGCGACCCCGCCACCGACGACCCCGGCTGCCGCGATGCCGACCTTGTCGGCGTTCGCCTCGACCCCGAACTGGGTCAGGTCGGTCACGCGATCGTAGAAGGTGCCCTGATCCCAGAAACCATCCTCGGAACAGCCGATACAGCCGTGGCCGGACTGGATGGGGAACGACACGCCCTCGTTCCAGCGCACGGTGGAACAGGCGTTGTAGGTTGTCGGGCCCTTGCAGCCCATCTTGTACAGGCAATAGCCCTTGCGCGCGTTCTCATCGTCCCACGCTTCGACGAACTGACCGGCGTCGAAATGCGGGCGGCGGTAGCATTTGTCGTGAATGCGCTGGCCGTAGAACATCGCCGGGCGGCCCTGACGGTCAAGCTCGGGAAGGCGGTCGAAGGTCAGCATGTAGGTGATGACGCCGGTCATGACCTCGGCGATGGGCGGGCAGCCCGGCACCTTGATGATCGGCTTGTCGGTGATGACCTTGTGCACCGGCGTGGCCTGCGTCGGGTTCGGCTTGGCCGCCTGAACGCAGCCATAGGACGCGCATGCGCCCCAGCTGATGATCGCCTTGGCATCCTTGGCGGCGTATTTCAGCTTTTCGACGAACGGCTTCCCGCCCGAGATGCAGAACATGCCGTCTTCGTTCAGCGGCGGGTTGCCCTCGACCGCAAGGATGTATTGGCCGCGGTATCGTTCGATGGTTTCTTCAAACGCCGCTTCGGCAGCATGCCCGGCGGCGGCCATCAGCGTGTCGTCGTAATCAAGCGAGATCATCGACAGCACCACGTCCTTGGCCAGCGGATGCGCCGAGCGGATGAAGCTTTCCGAACAGCAGGTGCATTCCAGCCCGTGCACCCAGATCACCGGCGTGCGCGGTTTGGTTTCCATCGCGTGCGCGATCTTGGGCACGAAGGCCGGACCAAGGCCAAGGGCACTGGCGGTCAGCGCGCAGTATTTCATGAAGCTGCGCCGGGTGATCCCCTGACTTCGCATCACGTCATAGAAGGTTTCGATATCGGCCAAATCTGTCTCCTCCGCCTTTGCGCCGGGCGACCGTAGTCGCACACCGGATGTCTCCATCCTTTTGATGGCCCGGTTGCCGAGGAAAGGGTGCAAGATTCCGACCGCGAGGCCGCGAAACGATTTCCAGATTTATAACAGGATGTTAGCGCGCGTTTCGGCGCATACATTGGCATACCGGACGGTTGCCTGCTTACCGCTTTGTTGCGCCGGTGGTCGGTGTCTTACCGCTGGGACAAACTCTGCGCCGCAGCCACCGCCGCCTGCCCAAGCGCCAGCCCGCCATCGTTGGCGGGCGTCTTGCAGTGGGTCAGGACAGGCACCCCGTCCAGCGCGCGGAAGGTCAGATCCAACAGCAACGCATTCTGGAAACACCCGCCCGACAGCACGACCGCCCTCGCCGCCCCCGCTTCGACCAAAGCCCGCGCCTTGTGCGCGAAGACGGCCGCCAGCCAGACATGAAAGGCATAGGCGCACTCTGCCGGGGGCAGGCCCCGTGACCCGGCCTCGACAAGGTTCTGGAACAGGGCGTCGGTCGGGATATCCGGCCCGTCCGCGTCCGTCGCGGCCACCCACCCCCGGCCCAAGCGCGCCGCCCGCTCGCCATCGGCGGTCAGGGCAAGCGCCTCTAGCCGCATCGCGGCCTCACCTTCATAGCTTTGCCGGTCCGGGCAAAGGCCCAGCCATCCCGCCACCGCGTCGAACAGCCGTCCGGCGCTGGACGAAAGCGGCGCGTTGATCCCGCTCGCGGCAGCCTGACGCAGCTGCTCTACCGGACCGAAAGCGCCCATCCTCGCCTCTGCCCATTGCCCACGGCCCGCCTGATCCAGCCGCGCGACCGTGTTGCGCCACGGCTGCCCCGATGCCCGGTCGCCGCCGATCAGGGGCGCGGGCCGCAGCCAGCCTTCGCGCGAAAAGCCCCGGTAGTCGCCCAACAGCACCTCGCCGCCCCAGATCGTGCCGTCGGCCCCAAGGCCCAGCCCGTCCAGAATGATCCCTGCCACCTTGCCGCCTTCCAGCGGCCAGCCGTTTTCGGCAAGGCAGGCCGCCAGATGTGCGTGGTGATGCTGAACTTCGACCAGTGCTAGCCCCTCGGCCATGGCGCGGTCGGTGCCGTGACGCGTCGCGCGGAAATCCGGGTGGGCATCGACCGCCACGATCCTTGGCGCGTGATCGAACAGCGCGGCGTAATCGGCGTCGGCCTGCAGGAAGGCGTCGTAGGTCAAAGCCTCGTCCAGCTCGCCCAAGTGATGCCCCAGCAGCGCCTGACCGTTCTTCACCAGACAGATCGCCGATTTCATCTGCCCGCCATAGGCCACGACCTGCGCCGTGTCGCCGAACCCCTCGGGCAGCGGCAACGTCCCCGGAACGCGCCCGCGCGCGCGACGCAGCACCATCGGCGGATCGGCCCGCTCGACGCTGTCGTCCAGCCTGCGCGCGATGTCCCGGTCGTGCATCAGAAACGCATCGGCAAAGGCCTCCAGCTTCTCGCGCGCCTCGTCGTTGCCGATCACCTGCGGCTCTCCCGACAGGTTGCCCGACGTCATCACCAGCGGACGATCCACCGCGTCCATCAGCAGGTGATGCAGCGGTGTCGAGGGCAGCATCCAGCCAAGCGTCCCCTGCCCCGGGGCCAGCCCCTCGGGCAAGATGGCCCCGGCTTTGCCAAGAAGGACGATGGGCGCGGCGGGATCTTCCAACAGCGTCTGTTCGGCGTCGGACACGCGGCTATATCGGCGGATCATCCCCAGCGTGCCCATCAGCGCGAAGGGCTTGGCCGGGCGGTTCTTGCGCTGCCGCAGCGTCTCGACCGCCGCCGCGTCGTTGGCGTCGCAGGCCAGATGCAAACCGCCAAGCGCCTTGATTGCCACGATCTTGCCTGCGCGCAGAAAATCGGCGGCCACGGCAATCGGATCTCCCGTCGCCTCGGGCTCGATCCAGACACACGGCCCGCAGACCGCGCAGGCGACCGGCTGGGCATGGAACCGCCGGTCCGCCGGGTCGGCATATTCGCGGGCGCAATCGGCGCACATCTTAAACGCCGCCATCGTCGTGCGCGCGCGGTCATAGGGCAGCCCGCGCAGAATGGTATAGCGCGGCCCGCAATGGGTGCAGTTGGTAAAGGCATAGCCGCGCCGCCGGGGGTCCTCGCCCCGGATTTCGGCAAGGCAATCCGGGCAGGTCGCGGCATCCGGCGTCACGCGTGTTTCAGCGCCAGAGCCTTCGCTGGCCGCGATCTCGAAGCCATCCGGGATTTCTGCAAACGCGTGCTCGGCGCTTTCGACGGCGTCGATCCGCGCCAGTGGCGGCGCCTCTGCCGACAAGGCGGCCACGAACGCGTCAAGCTGCGCGCCGACGGCGTGGATCAGCACGCCCTCGGGGTCATTCAAGACCGTGCCGCGAATGTCGAACCGCCGCGCCAGTTGCCACACGAAGGGACGGAACCCGACGCCCTGCACCTGCCCCCGCACCCGGACACGTTGGCCGCGCATCAATGCACCGTGCAGACCATGCAGGGGTCGAAGCTGCGCACGATATGCTGGACGGACAGCGGCGTGTCCTCGTCCTCGCCCACCGGCGCGCCTTCCAGCGCGGCTTCGACGGGGCCCGGTGTGCCGTTCGCATCGCGCGGGCTGAAATTCCAGGTGGTCGGCGCGACGATCTGGTAGTTCTCGATCTGGCCGTTGCGAACGCTGATCCAGTGGCCAAGCGCACCGCGCGCCGCCTCGACCAGCCCCTCGCCCGTGCCTTCGGACGGCAGGGTGACGTCGTCCATGAACCGCTGTTGCGGTCGAAGCGCCGCCACCCACTGCTCTAGCAACAACTGCGTGCGGGCGATCTCTAGCAGGCGCCCGGCCACCCGCGCCCGCACGTTGGACCCGCCCGCAACAAGGTCAAGCGCGGCGGGATGGCCATCGACCACCTGCCGCGCGAATGCGCCGGTTTCGACGGTGCGCCCGTCCAGACGCGGCGCTTTGCACCAGCTATAGGCCGGGTCCGTCATATCCTCGTCGGGGTCGGTGCGGCCCCGCGACGGGTGCGCGGCTTCGCCCAGCATCCAGCTGTGGCTGATGTCCTCGCGGATGGCGTCGGTCTTCACCGGATGGCAGGCCCCGTTTTCCCAAACGCCCGATGCCAAGGCGCGCCCCTCGGCCAGCGGATAGGCCCCGAAGGACAGATAGCGCCCCGGCCCCGCGCCAAGCGCGGCAAGGTCCAGATCCGCCGCGATCTCCATGAACAGTCCCGCGTCGCCACGATCCCATCCGGTCAGCGCGCTGGCCGTGGTAAGCTCTGCGAATGCCTCGATCGGGGCGCCGAACAGCGTGCCTTCCAGATACCTGCGGAACGCCGCCAAGGTGCTTTGCATGCGGATGCGGTCGCGCGCCGAGGGCGCGTGGGTCACGCCGCCCGGCTGGATCGCCAGCGTATGCGGCCACTTGCCGCCAAGCAGGCCGACGATGTGCAGGATCTGCGCCCGCGCCTCGACCGCCGCACGCACGGCGGACCCCTCCATCGCGGTGAACCGCGCGACGGCACGGTCGTGCCAATCGCGCCCCTTGTAGGCCGCCCGCGCGAAATCGGCACAGAAGAACAGGTTGAAATGGGTCAGGTGATCGCAAAGGTTCTCGACCCCGTGCAGGATCGCGGCGGCAAGTGCGCCCTGCGGCGCGGGGGTGCGCCCGGCCAGCGCCCCAAGCGCGGCAGAGGCCGCCGCCGACTGGCTGATCGAACAGATGCCGCAGATCCGCGGCGTGACGGTCAGCGCATCCATCGGGGACTTGCCGACCATCATCATTTCGAACCCGCGAAACATCGGCGAGTTGGCATAGGCCTGCGCCACCCGGCCATCCTCGATCGCAAGCCGGATCTCGAGGTCGCCCTCGACCCGATTGAACGGCCCGACCAGCAGGCTGCGTTCGGTCATTTCTTGTCCCGCCGCAACGTGGGCGTGACCTGCACGCGATCCGCCACCGCGTTCTCGGCCAGCCGCTTGGGCGTCGCGGCCTTGGACAGCGACGCCAGCGCCATGAACCACGCCTTGGGCATGTCCGACGGAAGCCCGACGGGGATGCCCGCGAACTTGGGCGTCTGCGAAAACGGATGATGCGGCTCTTCGAACTCGGGGGCGGTGCAGTCGATGCAGGCATACCCCGCCTTCGTGCACGAGCTTCCGCCGTTCCAGCCGCGGATGTTGCAATCCCCCACCGCTTGCGTGCCGACGCAGCCCAGATGCTCCATCATACAGCCCAGTTGGCCGGGCTTTTCGGCGCTGGCCTTGTATTCATAGAACTCGTTTCTCGAACAGGCATGGTGCACAAGGTTCTCGGCGTAGAACAGCGGCCTGTTCAGCCCGTCCAGATCGGCCGGTCCCAAGCTGTCGGCGGCGATCAGCAAAAGCGTTTCCGTCACCCAGTCGGGATGCGTCGGGCAGCCAGCCACGTTGATGACGGGCAATCCCGCCCGTCCGCGAAACTCGGCCGGAAGGGCACCGCCGGGATAGCTGCCGTCGTACTGCACCCCGATGGCGCCCGACGGATTGCCGCCTGCGGATGTCATGCCGCCATAGGTCGCACAGGTGCCCACCGCCACCACATGACCGGCCAGCGGCGCCAAGGACCGGACCCAGTCCAGCATGGACCGCCCGGTGCCCGCCAGCATCTGGAATTTCCCTGTCCCCTTCGGTCCGGTCAGGATCGAGCCTTCGATGCACAGAATGTCCAGCGGCTGCGAGCCGTCCTCGATCGCCGCAAGAAGGCGGCGCACCTCGCCGCCCGTCTGTTCCGACAGCGAGGGATGCCAAAGGAAATTCAGACCGGCATCGCCCAGCAGATCGAAGACGCCGGGGCCTTCGGCGCACAGCAGGGACATCGTGCAGCCCCCGCAGCCCGCCGATTGCAGCCAGAGTATGTTCATGCCCCCTCCTCGACCGGCAGGCTCAACTCGAAACAGGTGCCATCCGGCCCCGTCCATGCCAGCGTCAGCGCGCCGTCATGCTCTTCGGCGATCTTGTGGGAAATCGACAGTCCCAGACCGGTGCCCTTGCCGACGGGCTTGGTCGTGAAGAACGGGTCGAAGATCGCCGCGACGTCTTTGTCGGCGATGCCCGGCCCGTTGTCGACCACCTGCAGCACGACATGATCGTCCCGGTCCTTCACACGCAGCGTAAGCGACGGCGAGGGCGTGTCGGCCAAAGCGTCGATCGCGTTCTGCACGAGGTTCATGACGATCTGCTGCACATGGCCCGGGTTGCCGCGCGCCTGCCGGTTCGACGCATCCTCGAACGCGATGTCCAGCGGCTGCGGGCTGGTGCGCACCACCCAGTCAGCCGCCGTGCGCGTTGTCTCCATCAGGTCGAAGCTGACCAGCTTCCCGGCCCCTTCGGAACTGAGACGCCGCAGATCCTCGACGATGTCCCGGACCCGCTCGGCCCCGTCCTTGGCCCCCTCGATGGCGGTGCGCAGGTTGCGAACCGTCTTGTCCAGCCGCAATTCATCGCGCATCGCCGCCAGTTCGGGTCGGCTTGCGCCCGATTGGACCGCGTCGAAATAGGTCTCGAACCGTTCGGTGTATTTCTGAAGGGCATGCGTGTTGGCGTAGACAAAGCTGATCGGGTTGTTCAGCTCGTGCGCGACACCTGCGACCAATCGGCCAAGCGAGGCCAGCTTTTCGGTCCTGACCAACTGCGTCTGCGCCTGCTGCAGGGCGACGTGGCTGGCTTCCAGTTCGGAATAGGCGCTTCGCAGCTCGCCCAGCGGACGCCCAAGCAGCACCACGCTTTGGCTGCGGCCACGTTGATCCAGCCGCGGACTGACGCTTATCTCAAGCGGCGTCGGCCCCTCTGACGTGGCAAATTCCGCCTCGACCATGGTCGGCTCGCGGGTGCGCATAACCGTTTCGATGGCCACGGGAAGCGCGTTCTCTTCCGGCTTTTCCAACAGCGTCACAAGCGGCACGCCCGCCTCGGCCCGCGTGTCGGCGCCAAGGATCTTGGTGATGGCGCCCCCGGTGCGTTCGATGGTTCCGGTCTTGTCGACGACAAGCAGAAGGTCCGACACCGAAGACAGAACGGAAAACATGAACTGGCGCATGTCGTCCAGTTCCCGGTTCTGCTTTTCCAGCCGTTCCTGATAATCGACCAACTCGGAATAGGTACGGTCCATCGCGTCGATGACGTCTTTCCAGGCGTCTTCGCTAAGGTTTTTGAGTGGATCATCGACGGTGCTTGGCGTCATTCTGGCCTCCTGCCTTGGGCAGGCTAAGGCCCCGAACGGAAAACACAAGAAGCCCGCGTCGCCCGGACGGACAGAACCGCGCCCGACGAACCCAACGGATCGGCGCGGTGCGGCCGCATCGGCGGGTCTGCCGGATGGCCCGCCGCCCGCAGCGCCACCCTGCCTGCAAAAGCGGCGCTTGCCCCCGCGCGCCCCGCCTCGGGCGCCGGTCTTCCCGCCGTCAGCCTTTCAACCACCGGCCCGTTGCGATAGCCGAGGTTCCGAACCGACCGGAGACCGACATGAAGCTTTACGTCTATGACCACTGCCCTTTCTGCGTCCGTGCACGGATGCCACTGGGGCTGAAGGGGATCGAGGCAGAGACCGTCTTTCTTGACAACCACGACGAGACGACGCCGATTTCGATGATCGGGGCGAAGATGCTGCCGATCCTTGAAGACGGCGACGGCCACCTTGGCGAAAGCCTTGATATCGTGCACAAACTGGATGGTCTGTCCGAGCCCCGCCTGTTCGACGGCGAGCCGAAAAAAGACCTGACCGACTGGCTGCGCGAGGCTGGACCGGCGATCAACACGCTGGTCATTCCGCGTGCGCCCGACCCCGTCTATCCCGAGTTTCGCGACCCCGACGCCGTGGCCTATTTCACCGATAAGAAAGAGGCGAACTTCGGGGATTTCGACGGGCTTCTGGCCAAGACAGACGAGAAGATCCGCGAGGTCGAGGCGGCGCTGGACCGGCTGGTCCCGCTTTTGCCGGACCCCGAAGCGCCGTCGATCAACGACATCTACCTGTTCCCGATCCTGCGCGGGCTGACCATCGTGCCGGGGCTGACGATGCCCGAGCCGGTCGCGGCCTATACTACCCGGATGTCGGAACGCACGGGGCTGGCGCTGGTGCCAGAGTTGCGCAAGGCGGCCTGAACTGCGGCGCTTCGCTCAGACCTCGCTGACCGCATAACGCGACCGGGCCAGCCAGTCCGGCGACACCTCGACGCCCCAACCCGGGGCGTCGGTCACCGTCGCGAACCCATCCTCGATCGGATAGGGGTTCGAGGTGAAAAGCCCCTCTTGCCACGGGTAATAGTCCGGGCCTTCGATCGAGAATTCCAGATACTTGCCCGCGTTCGGGATCGCCCGCAGCAGGTGCATGGTGAACATCGTCACCAGGGACAGGTTCGCGGCATGGGGCGTGACGGGAAGACCGGCCTCTGCCGCCATGCGCGCCACGCGCAGTGTGCGGGATATGCCGCCGATATAGCAGATGTCGGGTTGCAGGATGTCGACGACGCGGTCGCGGATCATCAGGCGCCAGTTCGCCATCATGCAGTCCTGTTCGCCCCCGGCGACGTCGATGTCCAGCGCGTCGGTGACCTGCTTGGTCTGGTCGAACTCCCAATAGCGGCACGGTTCCTCGAAATGGGAAATACCGTTGTCGGCCAATAGCTTGCCGACCTCGATGGCCCGGTCGGGCGAATAGCACGAATTGCCATCCACCAGCAGCGCAGGACTATCGCCCAGCCGCTTGCGGATCAGCGGCACGATCTCTTCGGTGCGGCCCGGCCATTCGTCGCGGTTGCGGCCGACCTCCATGCCGACGCGGAACTTGAAGGCATCGAAGCCGTGCGCGTCCTGCAAACGGGCGAAGCGGTCGGCCTCGTCCGCCGGGGTGATGTCGCGCTTCATCGACGACGCATAGGCCCGGACCCGGCCCGGCGTTCCGCCGATCAGCGCGCAGACCGGCTTGCCTTCGCGTTTGCCGCGCATGTCCCAGATCGCGGTATCGACACCGCCCATCGCCCGCCGCAGGTAGGCGCCGGGAAACTTGTGCTCGCGGTCGCGGACGGTATCCAGCATCTCGTCGATGTCGGTCGTGTCCATCCCCAGCGCAAAGGGCGCGACCTGCCGGTGCAGGACCTGCGCGGTGATGTCGGCGTTGTAGGGCGCGACCTGCCCCCAGCCCTGCGCCCCGTCCTCTGCCGTGGCCCGGACGAAACAGACGAATTCGTCGGTGAAGGTTTCAAGCCGTGTCAGTTTCATCGTCGGGCGTCCGCTTCTTCCTGCCGTGCCGAGGCTGTAGATTAATTGGCCCGGTGAGTATATCCATTTCCTGATCTTGATCAGGCCAATCCGGGGAGGAAGCGGGATGAAGCAGGCATCGGGCGCCTTGCTGAGCGCGATCCGGCTGGACCGGACGTCGCGGCGCAGCCTGAGCGTGCAGTTATACATGGCGCTGCGCGACATCATCCTGTCGGGCGGCCTGCGCCCCGGCGAGAAACTGCCCGCCACCCGCATCCTCGCCCGCGAAGCCGGGGTGTCGCGCACCACCGCCATCGACGCCGTCGACCGGCTGGTGGCGGAAGGTATGGCGGAATCGCGCGTCGGCGCCGGAACCTACATCACAGACACGCTGGAAGCACGGGTCGCTGCGGGGGACGCGCCGTCCGGCCAGCCGGCCGAGCCGCAACCGCGCCTGTCCGACGCCCTGTCGCTGGACGCGCCCGACTATGCCCGGCGGACGTGGCTGCCGCACGAGGCGCGTGCCTTCATCACCGCCCTGCCCGCGCTGGACGCCTTTCCGATGGCGCACTGGGCCCGCCTGTCGGCGCGGCACCTGCGGGGCGGGCGCGGCATGGTGATGGGCTATGGCCAGCCCAAGGGCTTCGCCCCGCTGCGGCAGGCCATCGCCACCCACCTTGGCGCGCTGAAAGGCATCCGGTGCAGCCCCGAGCAGGTCTTCGTGACCAGCGGCGCGCAGCAGGCGTTTTCCATCATCGGCAAGCTGTTCCTGACCCCCGGCGACCGGGTGTGGATGGAGAACCCCGGCGCCTCGGGTGCGCGGAACGCGCTGCTGTCCGAAGGCGCCGATCTTGTGCCGGTCGATGTCGACAGCGACGGGCTGGTGGTGGCCGACGGGCTGGCCAAGGCGCCGTCGTTCCGGCTGGCCTTTGTCACCCCGTCCCACCAGCAGCCGTTGGGCCATGTTATGTCGCTGCACCGGCGGTTCGAGCTGTTGCAGGCCGCCGCCGACGCCCGCGCGCTGGTGATCGAAGACGACTACGACGGAGAGTTCCACCACGATGGCACTCCGCAGCCTGCGCTGTGCAGCACCGATACCGGGGGTCGGGTGCTGTATGTGGGGACGTTTTCCAAGACGTTGTTCCCGTCGCTTCGGCTGGGCTACGTCGTGGTGCCCGAGCGGATGGTCGACGTGTTCGACCGGGTGTTCCAGTCGTGGGCCAGCGGGCCGTCGACCGCGACACAGGCCATCGTCGCGGACTTCATGGACGAAGGGCATTTCGCCACGCACATCCGGCTGATGCGCAGGCTGTACAAGGCCCGCCATGACGCGCTGATGGACGCCGGGCGGTCGCTGCCGGACAGTCTGCGCCTGCAGGAAACCAGCAGCGGTTTTCACACCCTTGGCGATCTGGCGGACGGGCGCGATGAACAGGCGGTGGTGGACGAGGCCGGCGCCAAGGGTGTCATCCTTGCCCCGCTGTCGCGCTACTGCATGCGCCCGATCCCCCGCGCGGGGCTGGTGTTCGGCTTCGGCAGCGCGACGCCTGAAGACATCGCGCGCGGGATCGAGACGATCCGCGACCTGCCGTCCCTGCGCTAGGCCGCCGGGTCCATTGGCGTGCCAAATTGGTCTGGACCGATTGCCAAAATGGATATGATGCGCAGGCCAATGCTATCTTAGCTTTTCCGCAGACCACCGCGCGGGCCGCCGCCTGTCGCGGCCGAACCGGAGATGCAAGATGGCGCGCGACGTGGCATTGGGCCCTCGCCAACAGTCCTATTGGCTCGACCAGATCGACCCGATGCCGGCCCTGCCGCAGGTGCCGCCCGCGCGGGTGGACGTGCTGGTGATCGGCGCCGGATACACCGGGCTGAACGCGGCGATCCAGACCGCACGCGGCGGACGGTCCACGCTGGTCATCGACGCGCACGCGCCCGGTTATGGGTGCTCCACCCGCAACGGCGGCCAGATCAGCACCAGCGTCAAACCCTCGCGCGCGAAGCTTGCCGCCAAGTTCGGGGATGCCCGCGCCCGCGCGATCCGGGACGAAGGCCGCGCCGCGCTGGACTGGATCGGCACGATGGTCGCCGACGAGGGGCTGGACTGCGATTTTCGCCGATGCGGCCGCTATCACGCCGCGCACACGCCGCAGCATTACGAGGCGCTGGTGCGCGAGGCAGAGACCCTGCGCACCGAAGAGGACGCCGAGTGCTTCGCCGTGCCCCGCGCCGAGCAGCGGCGCGAAATGGGGTCGGACGTGTATCACGGCGGCGTGGTGTTTCCCAAACATTGCTCGATCCACCCGGCGAAATACCATCGCGGCCTGCTGGATCTGGCGCTGGACGCCGGGGCGTCGGTGGTGGGCGACTGCCCTGCCCTTGCGATCGAACGCACCGCCAATGGCCACAGCGTCGTGACCCCGCACGGGCCGATCGAGGCGCGCGACGTGATCGTGGCCACCAACGGCTATACCGGCCCGCTGACCCCGTGGCTGCGCCGCAGGGTCATTCCGATCGGCAGCTACATCGTCACGACCGACCCCTTGCCGCCATCGCTGGTGGACGAACTGTTCCCGACAGACCGCATCGCGTCCGACACCTGCAAGGTCGTCTATTACTACCGCGCCACGCCAGACCGCACGCGCATCCTGTTCGGCGGCCGCGTGTCGGCCCGCGAGACGGACACCGCACAAAGCGCTGTCCGCCTGACCGACGCCATGTGCCGGATCTTTCCGCAACTGAAGGGCCGCGGCCTGTCCCATTCATGGAGCGGCACGGTCGCCTACAGCTTCGACGAGATGGCGCACACCGGCGTGCACGACGGGGTCCACTATGCCCTTGGCTACTGCGGGTCCGGCGTGTCGATGGCCAGCTATCTTGGAATGCGCACGGGGCAGAAGGTGCTGGGTCGCCCCGAGGGCCGCACCGCCTTCGATGATCTGCCACACCCCACGCGCCCGTTGTACTCGGGCACGCCGTGGTTCTTGCCCTCGGCGGTGGCTTGGTACCGCTGGCGCGACACCCGCGAATGCCGACGCGCCGCCGCGTCCGCCTGAACGACAGCCCCTTCGGCGACTGCCGGGTCGAGGGGGCGAAGCACAACCGGCAAGACGCCGCGCCCGATGCGGCCACGACCAACAAGGAGGTACCGACCATGAAGACCAAGGCGACACTTATCGCGACCGTCTCGCTGCTGGCGACCGCGGCCGCGGCGCAGGACAAGTCCCTGACGATCGCATCGTGGGGCGGCTCGTATCAGGATGCGCAAAGCATGGCCCTGTTCGAGCCCGCCGCCGAGGCAACCGGGATCGACGTTAGTCAGGAAACCTATGGCGGCATGGCCGACGTGCGGCTTCAGGTGTCGACCGGCGCGGTGACGCTGGACATCGTCGCCTCTGGCTCGGGCTCTGCCGCGCGCGCGGGGGCCGAGGGGCTGCTGGAAGAGCTCGACTATGACGTGATCGACGTGTCGAACTTCTATCCCACGCTTTACAGCCCCTACTGCGTCGGCGGCGACGTGTTCTCGACCGTTTATGCCTGGAATACCGACACCTACGGCGAGGACGGACCGCAAAGCTGGGCCGATTTCTGGGACGTAGAGAAATTCCCCGGCACCCGCGCCTATCGCGGATCGGTCGCGGGCGCGCTGGAACCGGCCCTGCTGGCCGACGGGGTTCCGCCCGAAGAGGTCTACGAGGTCCTGTCGTCGGAAGAAGGCATCGAACGCGCGCTGGACAAGATCCGCGAATTGAAGCCGCATATCGAGGTGTTCTGGTCCTCGGGCGCCCAGCACGCGCAGCTGATGAAGGATGGCGAGGTCGACATGACCACCGGCTGGAACGGCCGCTTCGACAACGCCGCCAAGGACGGCGGCGCGGTGATGTATTCGTTCAACGAGGCACTGCTGGACTACGACTGTTTCGCGATCCCGAAAGGGGCGCCGAACCTCGACGTCGCGATGGAGTTCCTCGCGGAAATCTCGAAGCCCGAGTATCAGGACGATCTGCCGAAATACATCACCTACGGGCCGACCAACAAGCTGGCCTACGACACCGGCGAGATCACCGACGAGGTCGCCGCAGGGCTGCCGTCGTCCCCCGAGAACGCCGCGATGCAGCTGCCGATCTCGCTGGAATGGTACGCCGAATGGGAAACCATCGCCGCCGAGATGTACGCGGAAATGCTGACCGAGTGATCCGGAACGCCGGTTCTGATACCCTGCGGGCGGGCGCTTTGGCGCCCGTTCCGCCCCACCGCAGCCCGAGGGGACCGATTTGACCGCCGCACTGACTGCCGACCGCCCTGCCGCCACGACCGACGCGCTGCCGATCTCGGTGCGGAACATCACCAAGACCTACGGGCCCGTCCACGCGCTGGACGACGTCTCGCTTGAGGTGCGCAGCGGCGAGTTCCTGACGCTTCTGGGGCCTTCGGGGTCGGGCAAGACGACGCTGTTGATGGTGTTGGCCGGGTTCCCCCGCCCCGACTGTGGCAGCCTGCGCTTCGGCGACCGCGAGGTGATCCGCACCCCGCCGCATCTGCGCGATGTCGGCATGACGTTCCAAAGCTACGCGCTGTTCCCGCATATGACGGTGGCCGGGAACGTCGGCTATCCGCTGCGGCTGCGCAAACGCCCGAAGGCCGAGATCGCCGAACGGGTCGAACGGGCGCTGGAAACGGTGCAGCTTGGCGGCTACGGCAACCGGCGGATCGACCAGCTGTCAGGCGGGCAGCGCCAGCGCGTCGCGGTGGCCCGCGCCATCGTGTTCGAGCCGCAGATCCTGCTGATGGACGAACCCCTGTCGGCGCTGGACAAGAAGCTGCGCGACCAGATGCAGATCGAATTGCGCCACCTGCACGAACAACTTGGCATGACCACGGTCTACGTCACCCATGACCAGCGCGAGGCGCTGACCATGTCGGACCGCATCGCGGTGGTGAACCACGGGCGGATCATGCAACTGGCCACGCCCCGCGACCTGTACGAACGTCCCGCGAACCGCTTTGTCGCGGACTTCATTGGCGAATCCACCTTTCTGCCGGTGCAGCGCAAAGGCGACCGGGTCTATTTCGGAGACACCGCCCTGCGCCACGACATGGCGGTTCCAGATGCACGAGAACTGCTGCTGATGGTGCGGCCCGAACGGATCGTGCTGTCACCCGACGGCGCCCGCGACGGCGCCAACACCTTCCCCGCCACGGCGACCGACGTGGTCTATCAGGGCGACACCTTTCTGCTGCACGCCGAACTGGCGGGCGGCCACCGCATCGCCCTGCGCGGCGCGACGCGCGGCGGCGAGCTGTCGGCGATGCCCTCGGTCGGGGATACCGTGACGCTTAGCGTAGCGCCCGAAGACACCGTGCTGATCGACGGACGGGAGGCCTGAGCATGGTCGCCACCGCCGACGCCGCCCTGTCCCACCCCGCCCCGTCCACCGGCGGCGCCAACGCGGCCGGGCTGCGCCGGGACGCGCGGCTGGAACGGCTGCGGCTGTTCGGACTGGCCTCCCCTGCGATCCTGCTGATCCTTGTGATCCTCGTGATCCCGGTGGGCTGGCTGTTCTACGTGTCGTTCATCGGCGCGGACGGCACGTTTTCACTGGAGAACTACGAACGGATGGTGAACCGCAAATCCTACGTCCGGATCTTCATCACCACCTTTCAGGTCAGTTTCCTGACCACGGGCCTGTGCATTCTGATCGGCTATCCGCTGGCTTATTTCATCGCCGGCCTGCCGGGCCGCGCCGCGAACCTGTGCCTGATCACCGTGCTGCTGCCATTCTGGACCTCGCTTCTGGTGCGGACCTACGCGTGGCTGGTGCTACTGCAAAAGCAGGGGCTGATCAACAGCTGGGCGATCTCGCTGGGGCTGTGGGACGAGCCGGTGAAGATGGTCCACAACATGACCGGCACCCTGATCGGGATGGTGCATATCATGCTGCCTTTCCTGATCCTGCCGGTGTACGGCGCCATGCGCGCGGTGGACCGGGATTTCATGAAGGCCGCCGCCAACCTTGGCGCGACCCCGCGCCGGGCGTTCTGGACCGTCTTCTTCCCGCTGACCGCGCCGGGTCTGTTCGCCGGGTCGCTGATGGTCTTCATCCTGTGCCTTGGCTTCTTCGTGACCCCGGCGGTGCTGGGCGGCGGCAAGGTCATCATGGTGTCGATGAAGATCGTGTCCAACATCGAGATGTTCGTGAACTGGGGCGCGGCCAGCGCGATGGGGGTCGTGCTGTTGGTGCTGACGGTGGCGATCCTGTGGGTCGCCTCGCGCTTCTTGCGGCTGGAAAAGATCGCCGGAGGAGGACACTGATGCGCTGGCTGAAGTCTCCCGCAACCGAGACGCAGGTCACCCACGGCCAGCGGCTGTGGCTGTATATCTTCGCCGTGATCGTGATGGCGCTGCTGGTGGCGCCGACGCTGATCGTGATCCCGATGTCCTTCTCGGACAGCCAGTATCTGGAATTCCCGCCCGAGGTCTGGTCGACCCGCTGGTACGACACCTATTTCAGTTCCGACGAGTGGATGCGTGCCACTGTGACCTCTTTGAAGACGGCGGTGCTGACGATGCTGGTGGCCACGCCGGTGGGCGTGCTGGCGGCCTACGGGCTGCACTGTTCCAGCATCGCCTTCGTTCGCGCGGCGTTCGTGCTGATGCTGACGCCGATGATGGTGCCGCTGGTGCTGGTCGCGATCGGGGCGTTCTATGCCTATGCCAAGCTGAACCTGCTGTATTCGCTGACCGGGCTGGTCATGGCCCATACGGTGCTGGCGCTGCCGCTGGTGGTGATCGTCACCGGCGCGGCGCTGAAAAGCTATGACATGGCGCAGGAGGACGCCGCGCGCAGCCTTGGCGCGCCGCGCTGGAAGGCGTTCCTGACCGTCACGCTGCCACAGATCCGCTTTGCGGTGGTCACGGCGGCGCTGCTGTCGTTCCTGACCTCGTTCGACGAGGTCGTCGTGGCGATGTTCATCTCGGGCGGCGACAACCCGACGCTGACGCGGAACATGTTCAACGCGCTGCGAGACCAGATCGACCCGACCATCGCGGCGATTTCGACCATCATGATCCTTGTCACCACGGGGATGATGGTTCTGGCACAGCTGTTCGGCGGGCGGCGGGACCAAGATTGACCCGCCGGTTTCCGTTCGACAGCACGAGCGGTTGCGAATGGACCTGCACGATTTCCGTAATGGCACTCGCAACCAGACCAATGTGCGGCTAGCGTCGACAGCCGAACCCGCCCTTCGGCGGGCCCAAAGGCGTGGCAGGCAGGGCAGATGTCCGAATACGACTTCATCATCGTGGGCGCCGGTTCCGCCGGATGCGTCCTTGCGAACCGGCTGTCCGAAGACGGCCGCTATTCCGTGCTGTTGCTGGAAGCGGGCGGCAGCGACCTGAACTTCTGGATCTGGATGCCGATCGGCTATGGCAAGACCTTCTATCGCCGGTCGGTGAACTGGATGTACCATACCGAGCCCGAACCGAACCTTGACGGACGCATCAGCTATTGGCCGCGCGGCAAGGTCATGGGCGGGTCCAGCTCGATCAACGCGATGGTATACATTCGCGGGCAGGCTGGCGATTTCGAGGATTGGAAGGCGATGGGCAATCCCGGCTGGGGCTGGGACGACTTGCTGCCCTTCTTCCGCCGGTCCGAAACCAACGACCGCGGTGGCAGCGACATCCGGGGCGGCGATGGGCCGGTCCATGTCGCGACGATGGACCGCTACCTGCACCCGATGTGCGAGGATTTCCTGCGCGCGGGCGAAGAGGTCCAGTTCCCCCGGAACCCCGACTTCAACGGTCCGTCGCAGGAAGGTGTCGGAACCTACCAGAACACCGCGAAAGGCGGGATGCGCATGTCGGCGGCGCGGGCCTATGTCCGCCCGGCCCGCAAGCGTCCGAACCTGAAGGTGGTGACGCGGGCGATGACCACCCGCATCCTGTTCGACGGCAAGCGGGCCACCGGCGTCCGGTACATACGGCGCGGCACGACGCACGAGGTCCGCACCCGGCGCGAAGTCATCCTGTCCGCCGGTGCGATCAACTCGCCTCAGCTTCTGCAACTGTCCGGCATCGGCCCCGGCGCCCTGCTACAATCCCACGAGATCGACGTCGTCCGCGCCGCCGAAGGGGTCGGCCGCAACCTTCAGGACCATCTGGCCATCGACTTTCTGTACCGCTCGAAGGTGCCGACGCTGAACCAGCAGCTTGGCCCGTGGTATGGCAAGCTGTGGCACGGGCTGCACTATGTGCTGACCCGCAAGGGCATCCTGTCGCTGGGCGTCAATCAGGCGGGTGGCTTCGTGCGCAGCCGGCCCGGTCTGACACGACCGAACATGCAGCTGTTCTTCTCGCCCGTCAGCTACACCAAGGCGGTCCCCGGCAAACGCGCGTTGATGAGCCCCGACCCCTTCCCCGGCTTCCTGATGGGCGCGCAGCCCACCCGGCCCACCAGCCGGGGCCACCTTGAAATCCGGTCACCCGATCCGATGGCGCCGCCCGCGATCCATCCGAACTATCTTGGCACCGACATCGACGTGCAGGAAATGCTGGAGGCGTCGCAGATCATGCGCCGCATCGCCGCCGCGCCCGCGCTGCAACGGGTGATCGAGTCCGAGATCCTGCCCGGTCCGCAGGTCCAAAGCGACGCCGAGATGATCGCCGACATCCGTGCCCGCGCGGGCACGGTGTTCCACCCGGTCAGCACCTGCCGGATGGGCCCCGACCCGGTGCGCGACGTGGTGGACGCCCGGCTGCGGGTGCATGGCATCGACGGCCTGCGGGTCGCGGATGCCTCTATTTTTCCGACGGTTACATCGGGAAACACCAACGCCCCGGCGATCATGGTGGGGGAAAAGGCGTCGCAAATGATTCTCGACGATCACCGCGCGGGGCCTGCGGGCGGCGCCGGTCCTTCGGTGCGAACCGGCGACTCCGTCCGCGAAACGCCCGTTTCCGCGCCGTTTCAGACCGCCTGATCCCATCGCGCACCGGCTGCCGCCACGGCGGTTCCGGCGCATGTCCGTTCCGTATCCGGTTCTGTCGTTTTCAAGCCAAACGCCGCGGCGCGGCGCTGATAGGACGAGGGGAGTCAGGGCCCCCAGCCCTGCCGGAGTCACAACCACGGGCGCGGCCCGGAGCGCAGTCCCAGCGCCCCGTCCGCCCGACGAACCAAAGGGCCGCAGGGACATGCGGCCGCGGAGATTGGCATATGCAGGACACGCTTCGCGACCTGCTGGCCCGGCACACGCCCGGTCACGCGCTGGAACAGCCCTTCTACACCGACCCGGACCTGTTCCGCGCCGACATGGAAACGATCTTCTACCGCGACTGGCTGTACGCGATTCCGGCTTGCGAGCTTGAGAAGTCGGGCAGCTATGTCACCCACCGCGTCGGCGCCTACGGCGTGATCCTTGTCCGCGGCGCGGATGGCGAGATCCGGGCGTTCCACAACACCTGCCGCCACCGTGGCTCGGTCCTGTGCAAGTCGGCCAAGGGCAACTCGCCCAAGCTGGTCTGCCCCTATCACCAGTGGACGTACGAACTGGACGGCCGCCTGCTGTGGGCCCGCGACATGGGCGACGACTTCGACGCCTCGTCGCACGGGCTGAAGCCGGTGGCCTGCCGCGTGCTGGCCGGGCTGGTCTATATCTGCCTGTCCGACAACCCGCCCGACTTCGACACCTTCGCCGCGCTGGCCGGCCCCTACCTTGCGCCGCACGACCTGACGGACGCGAAGGTCGCCTACAGCTCGTCCATCATCGAGAACGGCAACTGGAAGCTGGTGTGGGAAAACAACCGCGAGTGCTATCACTGCGGCGGCAACCACCCTGCCCTGTGCCGCACCTATCCCGACGACCCGGATGTGTCCGGCGTCGGTGACGGCCCGCCGCCCGCGCATATCGCCGCGCACTTCAAGAAGCTGGAAGATGCGGGCATTCCGTCCACCTTCCACCTGGCCGACAGCGGGCAGTACCGCGTCGCGCGGATGCCGCTGAAACCCGGCGTGAAAAGCTACACGATGGACGGCGGCGCCGCGGTGACGAAGAAGCTGGGCCGCGTGCCGTTCGACGATGCGGGCACCCTGCTGAAGTTCCACTATCCGACGACGTGGAACCATTTCCTGCCCGACCACTCGATCACCTTCCGCGTGACACCGGTGTCGCCCACCGAGACCGAGGTGCGGACGACGTGGCTGGTGCACAAGGACGCGGTCGAAGGCCGTGACTATGACCTCAAGCGCCTGACCGAGGTCTGGATCGCCACCAACGACGAGGACCGGCAGGTCGTCGAGGACAACCAGCAGGGCATCAACTCGCCCGCCTATCAGCCCGGTCCCTATTCCGAACGTCAGGAATCCGGCGTGATCCAGTTCGTCGACTGGTATCGCACCACGATGGCGTCGCGGCTGGACCCCGTCGCGCTGGCCGCGGAGTGATCTGATGAACCAGCTTGCCCGCGTATCCGCCGCCGCGATCTGGAAAGATGGCGAGATGCTGGAATGCACCTCGGTCCTGCCCGAGGTGCCCAACACCCGCACCTTCACGTTCCAGTCGCCCACGGGCGCGCTGTTCGACTTCCAGCCGGGCCAGTTCCTGACGCTGGAACTGCCGGTGCCCGGTGGCCCGGTCTGGCGGACCTTCACGATCTCGTCCTCGCCCTCGCGGCCGATGTCGCTGACAGTGACGGTCAAGGCGCAGCCCGGCAGCATCGGCGCGCGCTGGATGATCGACCACCTCGAACCCGGAATGCGGATCAAGGCAATGGGTCCGGCGGGCCTGTTCAGCTATATGAACCACGAGGCGCCGAAGTACCTGTTCATCTCGGCCGGGTCCGGCATCACGCCGCTGATGTCGATGACCACCTACATGTACGACGCCGGCGCCGAGCCGGACATCGTCTTCATCAACTGCGCCAAACGCCCGTCCGAGATCATCTTCCGCGAGCGGCTGGAACACATGGCGTCCCGCCTGCCCGGCATCGACCTGCGCTGGGTGGTCGAGGAGCCCGACCGCTATCGCCCGTGGACCGGCTATCAGGGCATGTTCAACCAGCTGATGCTGGGCCTGATGGCACCCGACTATCTTGAGCGCGAAGTGTTCTGCTGCGGCCCCGAGCCGTTCATGCAGGCGGTCCGCGATGCGCTGGCGGGTCTTGGCTATGACATGGACCGCTATCATCAGGAAAGCTTCCAGGCCCCGGTCGAGACCGCGGATCAGGAAGCCCCGTTCGACGACGTGGTCCCGGAAGAGGACGAACTGGCCGAGATCATCTTCGCGTCCTCCGGCGTGTCGGCGCAGGTTCCGCAGACCGAGACCATCCTTGGCGCGGCGCGGGCCAGCGGCCTGAACATCCCTTCGGGCTGTACCTTCGGGATCTGCGGCACCTGCAAGACCCGCAAAATCTCGGGCGAAGTGCACATGGTCCACAACGGCGGCATCTCGGACGACGACATCGCCGACGGCTACATCCTTGCCTGCTGTTCGCACCCCATCGGGAAGGTCGAGGTCGAGGTCTAAGGCCGCGACACGCCTACAGCGTCAGCACCAGCGGACAGTGATCCGAGACCTCGGGATCTCGGATCACGTCGAAGCCGCGAACGTCGTGTTCACGGTTGACCAGCATGTAGTCGGCGAACCGGCCCGGCTTTGTGTAATGCGACGTGCGGGTCGTCTCGAACCCGCGCGCGGTCACCAGTTCGGTCAGGCCGGCATCGGCAAGGATTGCCAGCGTCTCGCTTCCCGGCCCGACGTTGAAATCGCCGCAGGCCACGACCGTATCGTTCGGCCCGGACACCTGCCGTGACAGATCGAGGAACCGGCGCGCCTGCACGGCCCTGTCGGGGGTGTCCATCTTGCCCCGCAGATCCCGCAGCCCATGCATCTGCATCACGCTGACGGCCCGGCCCGCGCCGTGGTCGAACAAGCGCACCCCGTGGGCGCTGCGGGACCGTGGGTGCTCGCCAAAGCCGTCGGGTTCGTAATCCTTGTGAACGAAGCCCTGCACCTGCCCGATGATGGGCAACGAGCGATGCACGAAACTCGCCAGCCCCCATTGCGACGGGATCGCCCGGTCCCCATCCCAAAGCCTGCCCTGCGCGGCCGGGCAAAACACCGCCACATGATCCGGCAGCGCCCCGGATACATCGCGAAACAGGTTGGCCCGCTGCGGCAGGACATGATCGCCATCGCGGTAGGTCAGCCAATCCTTGTCCGAGGCGGGACTGTGCGTGACTTCTTGCAGGCAAAGGATATCGGGCGCGGTCTCGACAAGATAGGGCAACAAAGCCTCGTGCAGCTTACCGCCCCAGCTGTTCAGACACATGATTTTCATGGCTCTGCCCCCTCGTCCGCCCAATCCCGACTATCGAAGCTTGGGCACGCGGCGGCAAGGCTTCCCGGACGACCACGATCACCACGCGCGGGGCCCTGCGAACACGCCGAAACGCGGCCCCGAAGGGCGGTATTCCATTTACCTGTCCGGAAAATTTGGTGCGGTCGAGAAGACTCGAACTTCCACGGGTGTTACCCCACAGCGACCTCAACGCTGCGCGTCTACCAATTCCGCCACGACCGCACTCTGAATTGGTGGCGGGGGTTTAACCGACGCTTCGGGCGATGTGAAGAGCGATTTTGCCCCCGCACAACAAAAAGCGCAGCGTGCCGTAAAGGCATGAAAAAGCCCGGGCCGCGCGGGGCGGTCCGGGCCGTTGTTTCACCGATCAGAAGATCAGTTGTTGGTGTTGATCACCGGCAGCTTGCCCTTCGACGAGGTGTTCTTCGCCGCCGAGCTGGGGGCGCCGCCGTTCAGGCGGTACACAGCCTCATCCACCAGCGCGCCGCGCACGCCGTCCACGGTGCCGAACACCGGGGTCGCGCCCGCTTCCAGCTCGTCCGTGGTCCAGACCAGCCAGTCGACGCCACGGTTCTGATTCTCGGACACGCCGAAGCCGTGGTACAGGTGGTGACCCATCAGTTCGCCATAGGCGGCCTCGTCCAGCGCGACCAGAAGCAGGGCCGAGCCAAGCGCGACGTTCAGCTCATCCTTCTTGTAGCCGACGCCAAGGCAGATCTGAGCGGTCGAGGCCAGCTGACCCCGATCCGTGCCACTGTCGTTGATGAAGGTGTCGACGGCCGAGATGACCTGAGCGCGGTCGGTGCCGTTCAGCATCGACACGTAGCTTTGGACGACCGGACCCAGCGCGTCGCACTGTGCTTCGATGTCGGCCATGCTGACACCCTGCACACCGCTTGCCAGAGCGGCAGAGGCTTCGATCGCCTCGGCGCGGGCGCCGCAGAACGCTTGGTTCAGGGCGGGAACCGGATCGGTCATCGCCGCCAGCGTGATGCGCGGGCCGGTGACGTCAGAGCCCGAGCAGAACTCGGCCAGGTTGCCCTTGCCCGTCGGAACCGGAATCAGCGGCAGGCCCATCGGCGTGTCGTTGCTGGCCACTTCGGGCGTCGTGGTTTCCGGCACGGTCACGGTGCCAAGGTCGGTGTCCATCGTCGCGACGGTCGGCGTGCTGGCCAGCGAACCCGAGCCCGGCGGCGGGCCCAGCACGAGGTTGCGCTGCGACACCAGCAGGGCGCGAGTGCCCATCGGGTCGGTGCTGATCATCTGCGTCACGTCATAGCCGCCGGCCTGACCGCGGTTGTAGGCGGTGACCAGGATGTCGTGCTCCGTGCCGGTCAGCTTGCCAGTCTGCGGAAAGCCAAGGAACCCTTGATAGGCGCGCACGGCCGAGGCCGTCTGCGGCCCGAAGCTGCCGTCGACCACACCCGCGTTGAACGAAAAATAGTTCAAGGCGCTTTGCGTCACCCGGTTCGCCGCACGCTGCGGGCTGTCAGGGCGCGCGACATAGACGGTGCCGCCGCCGCGCGGTTTGTTCTTGTTGGCTTCGTTCACGACGACGCCGGTGACGATCCCGCCGACGATGGCGCCAAGGATCGCATCCCCCGCATCGGCCGCCGCGCGTTGCGCCGGGCTGGCCAATGTCGCCGCGATGGCAGCAACGGCAATCAGTTTCTTTATCAACATTCGGACCCCTCCTGGGAATGAAATCAACTCGGATAGCTTTCGTGTACCATAAATCTTTGGCCGGATCAGCCATTACAGTGCAATACCTGATTACCTGACCTATGGACTTTGGCCTTTTTTTCGGGTGAATGCGCCTCATGGTAGAATGGATCACCTCTGACGGTCCCGTAGGGTACGAAGACGCTGTTTCCAAAATGGAAACGCGGGCTGCCGCAATTGCCGCAGGCACCGCCGAGGAACTGATCTGGCTGGTCGAGCATCCGCCGCTGTACACCGCCGGAACCTCGGCCAAACCCACCGACCTGACCGACCCCGACCGCTTCCCCGTGTTCGAGACCCGGCGCGGCGGGCAATACACCTATCACGGGCCGGGCCAACGCGTCGTCTACGTCATGCTGGACGTTGGACGCCGGGGCCACGACGTGCGCCGTTTCGTGCAGCAGCTGGAAGAATGGGTGATCGCCACCCTCGACCGGTTCAACGTGAAGGGCGAGATCCGCGAGGGCCGCGTCGGCGTCTGGGTCACACGCCCCGAAAAGCCGCCCCTGCCCGACGGTTCACCGCGCGAGGACAAGATCGCCGCCATCGGCATCCGGCTGCGCAAATGGGTCAGCTTCCACGGCATATCCATCAACGTCGAGCCCGAGTTGTCCCACTTCGACGGCATCGTCCCCTGCGGCATCACAGGCCACGGCGTCACCAGCCTTGTCGACCTTGGCCTGCCTGTCACCATGGATGACCTCGACGTCGCGCTGAAGACGACGTTCAAGGACGTGTTCTGGGAATAACTTCCCCTACGTCATGACTTAGCCTGTCAGGTCCGGAATTCCGGACCGTATGGAATCCATTAATTTTAATGAAACCTTTCGGCAGTTTATAACGTTGTAAGATTGAACAGGCAGGAGAGATTTCCAATGAACGCTCAAATGCTCTTTTTGACGATGGTCGGGTTCGGCATGGCTCTCATCGTCCCTCTCGCCGCGGTGGCCGGTTAAAGCCATTCATGCCAGCACGGGGCTGCCCTAGCCCCTTGTCCCTGTCCCTTGACTGGCGCCCCGGCCTTTGGCCGCGGGCGTCTTTTTTTGGCTCTGCCAAGCCGTTGGGCCTTCGGTTTCACCCCATGCAGCGCAACCAGCAGGCCAAAAGCCAGTCCGGTCTCGATCATCGTGCGACCCCTGCGAGGACCCATTTCCGCGCTCGCGTGCCGAAGGTCATTGTCCGGCTCGTCTTTGTACAGCACACCGCCTTTCAGTCCGAATTTGTGGTATCATGTACGTGTGAAGGCAGAGACGCAGGCAAGGACCGCTTATCCGAAAGGACGGTCCAGTGATCATGCGCATCTTTCAGGTCCGAACCCGCCCCGGCAAAGAGGCAGAGTTCGCCACATTCTTCCACGAAACCGCGATCCCACTGATGAAGGGTACCGACGGCATCGTCGAGGTACTGCCCGGCGCACCGCATCCCGACACCCCGAGGGAGTTCAGCTTTGTGATGGTCTGGCGCGACCTCGACGCCCTTAGGGCCTTCGTGGGTGAGGATTATGCCAGCCCGCACATCGACCCGGCAGAGGCCGAACTGGTCGAGGAGCGGACAATCCGGCACTACGAGCTGGTCGAGGCCTAGCCGATTTCAGGCCCGCCGTGTGCCGGCCCGGCGCAGAAGGCCGATAGACCTAGTGCCGACAGCAACAGGCCCATACCTGCGGGAAGCGGCACAGTCTCGACCACATAGGCGCGTTTCTCGGCATAGCTCGGGCCAATGTCGTTCCATTCGCCCGCCCCGTTCATTTCAAGAAAGAACTCGCCGCCGGGGACGATGTCGTTCGGCTCGCCAAGCGCCCAATTCGTGTAGTCCCATGTCTCGCCATCGGCCCAGAACCAACCTGCATCCGGCGCGGGCGCAAGCGGGTGCTGGACGCCGCCAAGCCATGTCGCATCCGCCGAGGTCGAAAGCAGCAGCCCCATGACAAAGGCATTCTCGGCGGCAGAGGTTATGCTGACGAGCGCCGATTTCGCCGAGAATGTCTTGGCCGCAAGATAAGCGTCATGCCAGGTGATCCCCGTCACCTCGATGATATCGTAGCGGTGGTTGTTGCCCGACCACGTCACGGTGGTCGCGCCTGCGTCGCGCGGACCGGCCATCAGCGCCGCCGCACCGACCGCAAGGATTGCAGCAGATTGCACAAAACATCTCATCAGGAATTCCCTCCCCATTTGAATGCCCCGCTCCCCCGCTTGCCCGGCGAAGACCCCTGTACCTCTTGCGAAATATCCGGCGTTTCGCGGGGGATGCCCCGTTTCCTGACGCCAGAGCGGGCGCACGGTGGTTCCCTCGATCGCCAAAAGCATAGGTACACATGGGCCTTGTGCGGCCCGCTTCCCCTATCGGCATCGTCAAAACGGCGCCGCTTAACGACCCGCATGCGACATTCAGGCCCGGTCACATTGACACAGATCAAATTTCGGGCGTTGCCGAGCGGGGGCGCGCCGACTAGAAACACATTCAATCGACGCGATCCCGGGGTGACTCGGGTCGTATTGACAAGAACAACCAATCGGGAACCCAGGAGGCACGCATGGCCGACGCCGCCATCCAAGGCCACGGACACGAGGACAACCGGTCCTTCTTCGTCCGCTGGTTCATGTCGACGAACCACAAGGACATCGGCATCCTCTACCTTTTCACCGCGGCAGCCCTTGGCTTTGTCTCGGTCCTTTTCACCGTGTTCATGCGGATCGAGCTCATGAACCCCGGTGTGCAGCACATGTGCATGGAAGGCGCGCGGATCTTCGCGAACGCGTCCGAGACCTGTACGCCGAACGGCCACCTGTGGAACGTGATGATCACGGGCCACGGCATCCTGATGATGTTCTTCGTGGTCATTCCCGCCCTGTTCGGCGGCTTCGGCAACTATTTCATGCCGCTGCAGATCGGCGCGCCGGACATGGCGTTCCCGCGGATGAACAACCTGAGCTACTGGCTGTTCACGGCCGGTGCGGCGCTGGCCGTGCTGTCGGTGTGGTCGCCGGGCGGCAACGACCAGATGGGGTCGGGCATTGGCTGGGTGCTGTACCCGCCCCTGTCGACAACCGAGGGTGGCTATTCCACCGACCTCGCGATCTTCGCGGTGCACCTGTCGGGCGCCTCGTCGATCCTTGGCGCGATCAACATGATCACCACCTTCCTGAACATGCGTGCCCCGGGCATGACCCTGTTCAAGGTGCCGCTGTTCGCATGGTCGATCTTCGTCACCGCGTGGCTTATCCTGCTGGCCCTGCCCGTTCTGGCTGGCGCCATCACCATGCTGCTGACCGACCGGAACTTCGGAACCACGTTCTTCGCGGCCTCTGGCGGCGGTGACCCGGTTCTGTACCAGCACATCCTGTGGTTCTTCGGCCACCCGGAAGTGTACATCGTGATCGTGCCCGCCTTCGGCATCATCAGCCACGTCGTCGCCACCTTCTCGCGCAAGCCCGTCTTCGGCTATCTGCCGATGGTCTGGGCGATGATCGCGATCGGCGCGCTGGGCTTCGTCGTCTGGGCGCACCACATGTACACCGTGGGCATGTCGCTGACGCAGCAGTCCTATTTCATGCTGGCCACGATGGTCATCGCGGTGCCGACCGGCATCAAGATCTTCTCGTGGATCGCGACGATGTGGGGCGGCTCGATCGAGTTCAAGACGCCGATGCTGTTCGCCTTCGGCTTCATCTTCCTGTTCACCCTGGGCGGCGTCACGGGCATCGTCCTGTCGCAGGCTCCGGTCGACCGCGCCTACCACGACACCTACTACGTGGCTGCGCACTTCCACTACGTGATGTCGATCGGTGCCGTGTTCGGGATCTTCGCCGGCGTGTACTACTACATCGGCAAGATGTCGGGCCGTCAGTACCCGGAATGGGCGGGCAAGCTGCACTTCTGGGCGATGTTCATCGGTGCGAACGTGACGTTCTTCCCGCAGCACTTCCTTGGCCGTCAGGGCATGCCGCGCCGCTACATCGACTATCCCGAGGCCTTCGCCTACTGGAATAAGATCTCGTCGCTGGGCGCCTTCCTGTCCTTCGCCTCGTTCGTGTTCTTCATCGGGATCGTGTTCTACACCCTGACCCGCGGCAAGCGCGTCTCGGAAGCGAACTACTGGAACGAGTACGCGGATACGCTGGAATGGACCCTGCCCAGCCCGCCGCCCGAGCACACGTTCGAGACTCTGCCCAAGCAGTCCGAATGGGACAAGGGCCACGCCCACTGAGGCACGCCTCGACATAACACTTCGGCAAGCCCCGCCCCCCGTGGACGGGGCTTGTCAGTTTCTAGCCTCCCGGCCCGCAGCGCATTTGCGGCCATCCGCGAGCAGCCGAAGGAACCGCTCGCCTAATCCAAGGCGGACTTCCAACCGCCCCAAACCCGCCCGATCGGTGCCGCGCGCACAGAAAGAGACGCCTTTGGATCATGCGAGCCGTTCCGAACAGGGTGAACCACATCGCGGACACGAGACGCGCGGGGTTTGGCGGCCGTTCGCTCATCAACCGACGCTCACGGAGATTGTGACTGGATCGAACCGACGCCTGCGCTACCTCGGCATCCTGGTATACCGACCGCTCGCCAGTGCCCTTGTTCCCAAGCTAAGTTCTATCAACCGCGTCCTATGACCGCCGTCCTCGCCATCGCTCTTGGGTTGCTTCCGCTGCCCGCGCTTTTTGCGCCTCGGGGCCGGTGGGCTGGCTGGCTTGTGGCCGCCGTAGCGGTGGCGTGGCTGGGGACGGCGATTGCCACCTACCTGATGTTGCCGCCCGTCCAGAATGGGGCCATCGGGATGGCGCCCCGCGACTATCAGTCTGCCCTATACGGCCGATACGTGATCAGCCTAGCGCTGATTTTTCTTGCGGCGGGCGCGATCTATCTGGGGCTATCACGCCTGCGGGCGTTGGTCCGGCCGGGGCTGTCGGCCCTGTGCGTCTATGCGGCGCATGTTTTCGTGCTGGTGCCGCTGTACATCAGCGCGAAAATGACCGGCATGACGTTTCCGCGCCAATACGCCGACTATAACGCCCTGTCCGACCGCGCGAACGAATTGGCGGTCACGGCGCTTATGTTCGCCCTGATCGCGGCGGGCGGCTTTGTTGCGCTGGGGGTCTTCGGCATCATCCAACGCCTGCGCGTCGACGACCCGCAGGACCCGCCAGACCCACAGGCGTAAGCCAGCGCCATCTTGACCACTGGCCCGACGCAACGGAACCGCTTAGACACGATCCCATGCCCTACCGCTGGACACATGCGCCCACCGGCCCAGACACCGCTATGTCGCCGGACCCCGCCCCGGTGTGCACGCTGGACCTTTGGCCGCATCGCTCGCTGTCGCCCGAGGGGTTTGTTACCTTCTTCGGCATCACTTTCCTGATGGTGCTGGTGCCGCTGTTCGCGGTCATCGGCTCGCCGGTTCTGTGGGGGCTGTTGCCTTTCGTCATGGGGGCGCTGGCCCTGACGTGGACGCTGATCCGACGCAATTCCCGCAACGCGGTGGAGCGGACCGAGACGCTGGCGCTGTGGCCCGAGCGGATCACGCTGATCCGGCGCGACATCGGCAAACCGGACCGCACGTGGGAGGCGAACCCATACTGGATCCGCGTCGAGATCCACGAGGACAATGGCCCGGTCGAAAACTACCTGACCCTGACCGGCGCGGGCCGCACGGTGGAACTGGGCGCCTTCCTAAGCCCGGACGAACGGGCAACGCTTCACAGGGAACTTCAGGACCGTCTTGCGCGGCTGGGCCAGCCGTCGCAATAGGGCAGCATGAGCCTGTGGATCGCCCTGCCCCTTGCCCTTGTCCTGATGGCCGCCGCCGGCATCTGGATCCACCACCTGTTCGAGGGCGAGTGGCTGCCCGCCGATCTGTATCGCGAATGGAAGCTGGGCCGCACGCCGCTGGACCGGCTGGATGCCTGCTGGGCAGACGCCGCCGACCGGTCGGACATCGTGGCCACGCTGACGACAACGCCCAGCCGTATCGGGCTGCTGGAGCCCACGCTGAAAAGCCTTCTGGACCAGTCGCGACCGCCCGCCCGGATCGTGCTGAACGTGCCAGAGTTCAGCACGCGCGAGCAGGTCGCCTATACCATCCCCGAAAGCCTCGCGTCGCTCAGATCGCTGGAAATCCGCCGCTGCGCCGACCTTGGCCCCGGCACCAAGCTGATCCCGTCGGTGCAGGCCGAAGCGCCGGACACGCTGCTTTTGGTGGTGGACGACGACCGCATCTATCCCCGCTGGCTGATCGCCCGCTATGAAAGGGCAGTCGCCCGCGACCCCGACGTCGTGCACACCATGTCCGGCTGGATCGCGCCCGCAGACCTGACCGACCGGATGACGACGATCCGGTCGAACCTGTTCATGCAGCCGCCTGCCCCGATCCGCGCCAGCCGACTGCGCAAGCCTCGCCCGGTAGACATCTTTCAGGGCGTGATGAGCTATCTCGTCCGGCCCCGGTTCTTCGACGCCGCGCGGCTGGCGGATTTCTCACAGGACCCGGCGGAAACGCGATACGTGGACGACGTGCGATCCTCGGCCCTGTGCAACGTGCCGATCCGGGTTCTGCCTGCACCGTCACTAAGCTTCGTGCCGAAAGCGCAGGCCAAGCTGCTGCAAAGCACGCGGCTGGGGCTGGTGAACCGGGTGCCGGGCGAAGGCCACAACCGCAACAACACCATCGCGCTGAAGCATTTCGCGGATCGCTGGACGGTGGGCGGGCCGAAGGACTGACCGCTCAGACCAAACGCCGCGCGTGGTCCAGCGCGGCGCCCGCCTCGTAATAGACCGACCGCACGCGCGTAAACCGTTCGGCGTACCGTTCCACCGGCGCTAGCGGAAGCGCCTCGGGGGTGCCGTCCAGCAAGGCCCGCGCGGCGGCGGTGCCGAACACCGTGCCCGGCGCGATGCCGCGCCCCGAGTAGCCGAAGACCGCGTAGGCATCCGGCCCGAAGGCCAACACCTTCGGGATATGGTCCGACGTCATGCCGATCCGCCCGTGCCACGCATGCTCGAACCGCACGTCGCGACCCTTGGTCTGCGGGAACAACCGCGCCAGCAGCTTGCGGGCAAAGGCATCATGGATCGGCCCCGACGGCGCCCCCCGATTGCCCATCGCCCCGACGATCAGCCGCCCGGCGGCGTCGACCCGGAACGAGTTCATCACCAGCGTCGTGTCCCAGCAGCCTTCCCCGCCGGGAAGGATCTGCGCCCGCAGGTCCGCATCCAGTGGTGCGGTGGCGTATTGCGAGAAACCGACAATCGCGACCTGCGGGCGGAAGGGATCGTCGATCCCAAGGTGATAGGCGTTGGTCGCCAGCAGCAGCTTCGCCGCCCGTACGCTGTGGCCGTTCGCCGTCAGCACCCATGTCCCGCCCTCGCGCCGCAGGGCCGTCACCGGGCTTTGCGCGTGAAGCCGTGCGCCCGCCTCTGCCGCCGCCCGCGCCAGCCCCCGGCAATACGCCAGCGGCTGTACCGTGCCCGCGCGGGGATCCAGCAACGCGCAGAGAATGGTGTCGGTGCCGACGCGGGCCCGCGCCTCGGCGGCGTCCAACAGCCGCACCGGCGCGCCGATGCGGTTGCCCTGCCGCACGCGGTTGCGCAGGTCATCCAGCCCCTTGCCCGAATGCGCGCAATGCAGCGTGCCATTCTGCACCGCCTCGCACGCGATGCCATGCGCGCGCACCTTCTCGAACACCGTGGCCGGTCCCGCGCCCAACGCGTCCATCAGCCGGGTTGCGGGCGCGTCTCCCATCAGGGCGACGATCTCGTCCGGTGGCAGCCATAACCCGGCGTTCACCAGCCCCACGTTGCGCCCGGACCCGCCGTGGCCGATCCGCTCGGCTTCCAGCAGGCAGACCGAGGCGCCCGAGGCAGCCGCTTCCAGCGCGGCGCTGCAACCGGTGAACCCGCCGCCGATCACCGCAAGGTCGACCGTCGCATCCTGTGACAGCGGCGCCGCCTGCACCGTTTCGGCGCAGGTCGCGTCCCACAGGTTGCCGGGCTTAGATGTCAAACTTGACGCCCTGCGCCAGCGGCAACTCGGCCGAGTAGTTCACGGTGCTGGTCTGGCGCCGCATATAGCCCTTCCACGCATCCGACCCGCTTTCACGCCCGCCGCCGGTGGCTTTCTCTCCACCGAAGGCCCCGCCGATCTCGGCGCCCGAGGGGCCGATGTTGACGTTGGCGATGCCGCAGTCCGACCCCACGGCCGATAGGAAGGTTTCCGCCTCGCGCACGTTCAGGGTGAAGATGCACGACGACAGCCCCTGCGGCACGTCGTTCTGGATCGCGATGGCCTCGTCCAGTTCGGAGTAGCCCAGCACATAAAGGATCGGCGCAAAGGTCTCGGCCCGCACGGTGTCGGTCTGCGTCGGCATGTCGACGATGGCCGGGGTGACATAGGCCCCGCCCGCGACACCCTCGGCCACCGCGCCGCCGTGGACGGTGCCGCCCTCGGCCTTCGCGGCCTCCAGCGCCGTCATCATCGCCGCCTGCGCGCCTTCGTCGATCAGCGGCCCGACCAGCGTCGCGCTGTCGCGCGGGTCGCCGATGGGCAGCGAGGCATAGGCCTTCGCGAGCTTCTCCACCAACTCGGCCCGGATGCTTTCATGCACGATCAGCCGCCGCAGCGAGGTGCAGCGCTGTCCGGCGGTCCCGACAGCCGAGAACACGATGGCGCGGATCGCCATGTCCAGATCCGCCGACGGCGCCACGATCATCGCGTTGTTGCCACCAAGTTCCAGGATACAGCGCCCGAACCGCGCCGCCACTTTCGGTCCCACGATCTCTCCCATCCGGGTCGAGCCGGTGGCAGAGATTACCGGAACCTCGCGCGCGTTCACCAGCGCCTCGCCGATCTCGGGGCCGCCGATGGCCAGTTGTACCAGCCCCTCGGGCGCCTTGCCGAACCGGTCGGCGGCGCGGGCGAAGATCTTCAGGCAGGCCATCGCGGTCAGGGGCGTTTTCTCGGACGGCTTCCAGATCACCGGATCGCCGCAGACCAGCGCCAGCGCCGCGTTCCACGCCCAGGGCGCGACGGGGAAGTTGAACGCGGTGATCACGCCGACCGGCCCCATCGGATGCCACGTCTCGGACATGCGGTGTCCGGGCCGTTCGGACGCGATGGTCAGACCGTACAGCTGCCGCGACAGGCCGACGGCGAAGTCGCAGATGTCGATCATCTCCTGCACCTCGCCCAGCCCCTCGGACACGATCTTGCCCGCCTCCAGCGTCACGATGGCGCCCAGTTCGTCCTTCGCCTTGCGCAGCTCTTCGCCGAACAGACGCACCAGTTCGCCCCGTTCGGGCGCGGGCACCTTGCGCCAGACGGCGAAGGCGTCCTGCGCGCGGTCGATCACCGCAGGCATGTCCGAGGCGGGCGTCTGGTGCACCTTGGCGATTTCGGCGCCGTCGATCGGGCTTTTCACGGTCAGCGTGCCGCCCGTCAACTCGTCATCGCGCAGGCCGGCCTTCTTCAGGTCTTCGAAGCTGTGCATGTCGTATCTCTCCAGTCTTCTCCCCCGTGCGACGACGCGCGCGGGGTGGTCGCGTGTCATGCTCTCTTTAACGCTTCGCCCGGCGGGTGCATAACGACAATAACTCGACCGGACTGGACAAAAACTCACATGATCGCGCCGCGCCGTTTCCTGCCCTCCATGAGTTCGCTGCTGGCGTTCGAGGCCGTCGAGCGGCTGGGCAGCGCCACCGCCGCCGCCGAGGAACTGTCGCTGACCCATTCCGCCGTCAGCCGCCAGCTCAAGGTGCTGGAAGGCCAGCTTGGCGTACCGCTGTTCCGGCGCGAACGGCACGGCATGGCGGTGACCCCGGCCGGACAGGACTATGCGCAGGCCGTGCGCGACAGCCTGCGGGGCCTGTCCCGCGCGTCGTTGAAACTGCGCGCGAACCCGTCGGGCGGCAGCCTGAACCTTGCGATCCTGCCCGCCTTCGGGATGCACTGGCTGGCGCCGCGCCTGCGCGCGTTCGCTGGGGACCATCCCGAGATCACGGTGAACCTGTCGACCCGGCTTGCCCCTTTCGAGTTCGACCGCGAACCGTTCGACGCCGCGATCCACTTCGGGCAGCGCGACTGGCACGGCGTCAATTACCTGGAACTGTCGCGCGAACGTGTCGTCCCGGTCTGCGCCCCGGGCCTTCTTCCCGGTCCGGCGACGCCCGAGGCGCTGCTGGACCTGCCCCTGCTACACCTCGAAAGCCGCCCCTCGGGTTGGGAGGAATGGTTCGCCGCGCAGGACACACGCGCGGACGGACTGCGCGGGATGCTGTTCGACCAGTTCGCCACCATGGCCGAAGCGGCGGCGCTGGGATTCGGCGTGGCGCTGCTGCCCGACTACATGGCCCGGGCCGAGATCGCGCGGAACCGGCTGGTGCGCGCCGCCGAAGCCGACACCGAGGCGGCCGGGCGCTATTACCTTGTCTGGCCGCAGGGCACCCCGCGCCCCGCCCTGCAAGTCCTTGTCAAATGGCTTGAAATTCAGGTTTCCGTCGATCCGGACCGTGATCTGGACGCCGCCGCGGGTCGTTGACCGGGCGGTCAGGAATACATTACCACCCTTCGATTTCACCTTGCACCAGCGGTGCCGCGACTGCGAAGGTCTGCCCACATTGATTTCACCAGCCGCTTGGCCCCGACGGTTTAGCCGGGGACGGTAAGGCTTGGACTTTATTAGATGATGGGGGATCGACGGATGTCGATAAAGGTCCAGCCACACGGCGGCGACCAACGCAGGTGGCCGTCTTCACGCCGCAGCAATTCCAGCCCACAGCCCAACGGTGCTAGAACACGCCAAGCCTCCTCGCGCCAGCGCATCGCTTTGGGCTACGGCACGTTTGGCGTCGCGGCTGCGACCGACAGCGCCGGTGGCGGGCCCGTCCAAGACCTTTCGGCTCGATCAGCGATTTGTGGCGAGATTCCGCCGCACGAATCATGGCTCGAATAGGCCCTCAGGTTCCCTTTCGGCACCAATCCTCACGTCTGCCGCGCTCTGTTTCACCCGCTGCAACAGGCCCCAGACAGCGGACAATCCGAATAGGTTCTATTTTCAGGAACTTGGCATGAAACACGATCAATTCTCGTCTGCGCGATTAACGCCGCCACGGTCTCGCCCTAATATTGGCAACATCAAGGCATTTTCACGGCGTGCTGCAGCTTGCTGGGGGGTACTGCGCCACCGCGTCGATTGTCTTTCGCTGGATTGGGGTAAACGGGGTTCTTGGGGGACGGCTATGAGGGATTTGACCGAGGTCGAAGCCGACGCTGCTGATTTTTCTGCTGTCATGAGCATTGGCGAGCCCCGGATGGGGCAGCCGCGCCTTCGTCCGGACACGATCGCTGGCGCCGTCGTCCGGTCGCGCGAGGATCACGGGGCGCGCCCCGCAACGACGGCGGGCACCGCACCTGCGGCCTCTGCCAACACGCCGAAAGCACCCGCCAACGCACCGCGCCCGACGTCGTTCTACCGCGCCCGTGGCAAGCGGCTGCTGGATCTGGCCTTCGTGATGCTGACGCTGCCCTTCACCGTGCCCCTGCTGTTGTTGGGCGCGATCATGGTCGCCCGGGGCGGCGGCCGGATCATCTATGTGCAAGAGCGCGTCGGTCAGCACGGCCGGACCTTCAAGATGCTGAAATTCCGCACGATGGTCGCCAACGCCGAGGAAAAGCTGGAAGCCTGCCTTGCAGCCGACCCGGCGATGCGGGCCGAATGGGACCGCTGCCAGAAGCTGAAAAACGACCCGCGCATCACCCGCGCCGGCATGTTCTTGCGCCGCAGTTCGCTGGACGAACTGCCGCAGATCCTGAACGTGCTGCGCGGCGATATGAGCATCGTCGGCCCGCGTCCGATGATGCCGGATCAGGTCGAGAAATACGGCGACACCGCACCCTACATGGCGCACCGCCCGGGCCTGACCGGCGTGTGGCAGGTGATGGAGCGCAACGAAAGCGACTTCGACAGCCGGTCCCGCGCCGACATCGAATACGACCGGACATGCTCGGCCCGCGTCGACATGGGTCTGATCTTCAAGACCGTCGGTGTCGTCTTGAAAGGCACGGGCTATTGATCGCCCTCCCGGCATCCGCGCCCGTGCGGCGGCCCGAACCGGCGGCCCGTGCGTCCGCCGCCAGACAGGCCGCGCCCGGGGCCTGAGGACGCCATGATACGGACACTCGTTTCCCGTCTCGATCCTCGCGGCGACCGGACCGGCACTGCCGGCGACGTCGCCCGCCCGCCCGGAGGCGTGCCACGGACCGATCCCGCGCTGCCGGGGTCTTTTCCCGCGCTCACCGATCCGTCGCCGCCACCCGCGTGGTCGCGCCTGCGGCGGCTGGCCCGCAGCCCCAGCTATGGCCACAAGGCCCGCGTCCGGCTGATCAGCTGCCGCCCGTCCGATCCCGCCGCCCTTGCGTTCGAGCATCTGCGCGGCCATCTGCTGCGGTCGTTGCCCGGCAACCGGATGGCCCGCATCGCGGTGATCGCGCCGACGCCCGACTGCGGCAGCACCTTCGCGACCGCCAATCTTGCGCTTAGCCTGTCGCGGATCAGCGCCTTCCGCACCCTTGCCCTTGACCTCAACCTGCCGCGGCCGGGGCTGGCCAAGGCGTTCGACATTCGCGGCGCCGGTGCCTTGGAAGACATGCTGACCGGCGCGCAGGCGCCCGAGAAACACCTGTTCCGCATCGGCGAAACGCTGGCGCTGGGGCTGAACGACCGCCCGGTCGCCAACGCCTCGGCGCTGATGCAGGGCGACGCGATGTGGGACGTGCTGGACGGCATCCAGAACACGCTGTCCCCCGACATCACCCTGATCGACCTGCCCCCGCTGCTGCGCGACGACACCACACGGCTTGTCCTGCCGATGGTGGACGGCGTCCTGCTGGTCGCGGACGGCGCGCACACCACCAGCCGCCAGATCGCCGAGTGCGAGCGAAGGCTGTCCGACCGCGCCCCGTTGTTGGGGGTCGTCCTGAACCGCGCGGCCGAAGGGCCATAGGACCGACACCCCACACCATGCCCCCCCTCCACTCTGTTCGCCAACTTCTGCTCATGCTTCGCCGCCGCCGCTTCGCGCTGGCGGCAGTGGCGTTGATCGTGACCGCCTACCTGCTTCACGGACCCAAGCTTGCCGTGATCTTCGCGGCCTGCGCCCTGCTTCTGGTCGACCGCAACCGGCCAACGATCCACACCGCCGAGCAGATGGACCGAGAGCTTGGCCTGCGCCCGGTGGTGTCGATCCCGCATTTCGCCAGCCCGGCGGAAAAGCTGCGGGCCGACCGGGCGTATCGGTTCATCCGCGTCGCCTCGATAACGGCCCTGCTGGTGTTCTTCGCGGACTGGTTGCTGCCCTTCCTGTGACACATCGGCTGCCGCCGGGAAGCGTTTGACTTCGCGCCCCGATCCCGCGACGCTGTGCGCCACGTCCAAGCCCACGCAATCCACTGTCCTGCCTTATGCGCTTCATCCATAGCTCCGACCTGCACCTTGGTCGGCGGTTCGCAAACATCCCCGAACTGCCCGACACCAACACGCGCGGCCGCCTGATGGAGGCGCGGCACGGTGCGATCGGTCGGCTGGCCGCCGCCGCGCGCGACAGCGGAGCAAGCCATATTCTGCTGGCCGGAGATACCTTCGACACCGCGACGCCCTCGACGCAGGTGATCCGGCGGGCGCTGGCTGCGATGGGCGACGACCCTGACCTGCAGTGGTGGCTGCTGCCCGGCAACCACGACAACCTGCGCGACGCCGAACCCCTGTGGCAAGAGATCGCGCGCGCCGCCCCCGCCAATGTCCATGCCCTGACGCAGGCCGCGCCGGTCCAGTTGGCGCCGGACGTCACTCTGCTGCCCGCGCCGGTGACCTTCCGCAATCCCGGCACCGATCTGTCTGCCGCGCTGGTCGACATGCCCTCGCCCGAAGGCTCGGTGCGGCTGGGTCTGGCGCACGGCGGCGTCACCGACTTCACCGACAGCGGCGCGCATATCCCGCCAGACCGCGACCGTTCGGCCGGGCTTGGCTATCTCGCGCTTGGCGACTGGCACGGGCGGATGGCCGTCGGGGACCGCACGCACTATTCCGGCACGCCGGAACAGGACCGGTTCAAGCATGGCAGGCGCGGGGTCTGCCTGTCCGTTTCCTTGCCTGTTTCGCAATCCGGCACGCCCGAGCTTGCCGAGGCCGAGATTGCCGAGGTCGAGACTGGCGCCTTTCTGTGGTCCGAAGCCGAATTGCCGCTGCACTCCGGGCAGGACGCCGCCGCCGCGCTGGCAGACCTGCTGCCGGATAGCGGACGCAGCGACATGCTGCTTCGGGTTCGGGCAAGCGGTTGGGCCGGTTTGCCGGAACAGGCGGCGCTCAAGTCTGCCGCCGCCGACGCCGCGCCCGACTTTGCGGTGTTCGAGCTGGTGACGACCGCGCTTGGCACCACCTACGAGACCGCCGATCTGGACGAGATCGACCGTGGCGGCGCCCTGCGGCTGGCCGCCGACCGGCTGCGCGCCGATGCGGAATCCGACACGCTGTCGCAAGACGACCGCGACATCGCCGCCGCCGCCCTGTCGCGGCTGTATGCCTACGTGAAGGACACCGCATGAAGCTGCGCGCCATCACGCTGGAAAACGTCCGCCGTTTCACCGACCCGGTCCGCGTGGACGGGATCGGCGACGGGTTGAACGTGCTGTGCGAGCCGAACGAGCACGGCAAATCCACCTTGTTCGACGCGATACAGGCGCTGTTCTTCAAGCCCCACCGCTCGCGCGACCGGGACGTCACCGCGCTGCGTCCGCACGCCGGTGGCGCGCCCCGCGTCACGGTCGAGGTCGAGACCGACGAAGGCGTTCTTGCCATCACCAAGCAGTGGCTGTCCAAGCCCATCGCCACCGTCACCCGCAACGGCACGCTGGTGGCGCAGGCCGATCAGGCCGAGACGTGGATCGCCAAGCTTCTGGGCGGCGGCGCGGGCGATCCGTCCGGTCTGGTCTGGGTGCGACAGGGTGCGACCGGCCTGACCGCGCCCAGCCGGAAAGAGGAAGAAACCGCGCTGGAAGCCCGGCGCGACCTGCTGTCTTCGGTGACTGGCGAGGTCGAGGCGATGACCGGCGGGCAGCGGATGGACACCGCGCTGAAGCGGTGCGACGCCGAACTGGACCTGTACGCCACCAACACCGGCCGCCCCAAGGCGAACGGCCCGTGGAAAGAGGCGCAGGACGAGGTCGCGCGGCTGGAAGGCGAGCTTGCCCGCCTGACCGAGACCGCAGAGGCGCTGCACGATGCGCTGGACCGCAGGCGCCGCGCCCGGCGCGCATTGCAGGACCTTGAAGACCCCGAGGCGGTGGCCGCCCGCGCCGCCCGGCTGGATGCCGCAATTGCGGCCCATCGCGCGGCGGAACGGCATGGCCAGCAGGTCGACGAGGCCACCCGCGCCCGCGACGCCGCGCGGCTGGCACTGACCGCGGCGCAGGACGCGCTGGACCGGTTCCGCGCCATCCATGCCGACCGGACAGAGGCGCAGACACAATTCGACGCCGCCGAGGCGACCGCGACGCAGGCCAAGGCCGCGCACGAAACGGCCCGCACCCGCGCAGCAGAGGCCGCCCGTGCACTAGAGGCCGCACAAGCCGCCGAGGCACAGGCCGACGCCACCGCCCGCCGCGCGCGGCAGCAGCAGGCCGCCCGTGACGGCGCGGCTCGGCGGGCCGAGCTGGCCGCGCGGATCGCTCAGGCGCAAGAGGCCCGCGCCCGGATGGAAACCGCAAGCGCCGCCGCCAAGACCGGGCCCGACGCCGCCGCCCTGCGCGCGCTAGAAGACAAGGCGCGCGCCGTCGCCTTGGCCGAAGCCGCCCGCGCCGCCCAGGCCCCGCAGGTCACCGTCAGCTACGATCCCGGCGCCGAAGGCCGGGTCCACCGCGCGGGCCAGCCGCTAAACGACGCCACCCCGCTTGCGGTCGTCGGCGCGACGGTTCTGACGCTCGACGGCATCGGGCGGCTCGACATCCAGCCCGGTGCCGGGTCCGGCGACGATGCCTCGGTCGAGACGGCGCAGCGGGCCTTGCGGCAAGCGCTGGACGCCCGCGCCCTGCCCGATCTCGACGCCGCCCGCGCCGCCGCCGAAGCACGCGCCGAGGCCACCCGCCAGCATGGCGAGGCCCGCGCGGTCTATGCGTCGCTGGCGCCGGACGGGCTGGACGCGCTGCAGGCCGCGCTGGCCGCGATCCCCGAGGCCGACGCGCAGGACGACGCGCCCGATCCGGCGGACGCCGACGCCGCGCTGTCGCAGGCTGCCGACGCCCGCATCGCGGCCCAGTCCGCCCGCGACGCCGCCGCCGAGGCGTTGTCGGACGCCCGCGCCGAAGCGACCCGCAGCGATACCGCACGCACCGCCGCCGCCGACCGATTGCGCCGTGCGAAAGAGTCGCTGGCAAAGCTGGGCGACGCCAGCGACGAGGCCCTCACCGCCGCCCGCGCCACCGCCGCCGACGCGCTGGAACAGGCAGACGCGACGCTGGCCGAACAGCGCCGCACCGCCCCCGACCTTGACGCCGCCGCCGCCAGCCTTGCCCGCGCGCAGGCGGTGGACACGCAGGCCCGCGCCGACATTGCCCGCCTGAAGCCCGAGATCGCGACCTTCGACGAACGGATCGCCGCCGGGTCGGGCCACGCGGTCGAGGAACGGCTGGCCGAGACCACCGAACAGCTGGAAGCCGCCCGCACGCATCTTGGCCGCATTGACCGCGAGGTGGCGGTTCTGACCCTTCTGAAGCAGGTGCTGGAGACCACCCGCACAGAGGCGCGCGAACGGTATTTCGCGCCCATTGCCAAAGAGTTGCAGCCGCTTCTTCACATCCTGTGGCCGGATGCCGAACTGCAATGGGGTCACGAGACCCTGCTGCCCGAAACGCTGACCCGCGACGGGCAGGAAGAGAAACTGACGGTGCTGTCCGGCGGCACGCAGGAACAGATCGCCCTGCTGGTGCGGCTGGCCTTCGCGCGGATGCTGGCCCGCGACGGACGCCACGCGCCGGTGATCCTGGACGACGCGCTGGTCTTCACCGACGACGACCGGATCGAGCGGATGTTCGACGCGCTGCACCGGCAGGCCGGAGACCTTCAGATCCTTGTGCTGACCTGCCGCCAGCGTGCGTTCCGCGATCTTGGCGGGCGGACCCTGACGCTGGCCCCCGCAGACGACACGGCGACCGCGCGTTGACCCCGTCCGCGCGATATGGTTCCTGACCGCACTGCCTGACGAACCGCCCATACGAAAGCCCCGATGTCCCAATCCGCCTTCGGCAAGCTCAGCGACCTGATCGGCTTCCTGTTCCGCGAGGGCCGGTTCCTGAAAAGCCCCATCGTGCTGTACGCGTTCCTTGCCTCGGCGAGCCGGACGCTGATGATCTATGCCGTCAATCAGGCGGCGGCGCAGGGTGGCCCTGATTTTCCGATGCTGGTTTTGCTGCTAATCGCGGTGGTCACATCGCTGGTGACGGCGCACTGGGCGCGGGTCACGGGCATCCGGCTGGTCGAGAACGTGAACCACCTGCTGCGGCATCGGGTATCGGACGCGGTGCTGAATGCGGACGTCAGCTTTTTCCAGTCCCGCGAACCCGGTCATGTCTACAACGCCCTGACCGGCCACACGCTGATGGTGTCGAACACCATGACGCGGCTGGCCGACATGCTGCAGGCGGTGCTGCTGCTGATCTTCTGCTTCGGCTACATGGCTCTGGAAAGCTGGCCTGCTGTCGTCGCCAGCATCGTGTCGCTGTCGCTGGGTGTACTCGCCTTCCTGCTGGCCGAGCGCCCGGCGCGGTCTCTGCTGAAACGCGCCAACACCTCGCGGGCGGAATTCTACGACGCGATGAACGACCTGCTGCGCGGCTACAAGGAACTGCGCCTGCGGCAGGCGCGGCGCATCGACTTGGCGACCCGCGTCGATCACGTGGTCGACGAGACCCGCGACCGCACCATCGCGGCAGAGCGGATCTTCAGCTATTCGGGCATCGCGGCCTCGGCCTCGCTGGCGGTGCTGCTTGTGTCGATCGTGACGCTGCTGCCGCTGGTCACCGATGCCGACAGCGTCGTGACGCTGCAAGTGCTGACCGTGGTGCTCTTCACCTTCGGCCCCATCGAGGCCGTCGTGTCCGGCCTGCCCGGCTTTGCCCGCGCCTCGGTCGCCTACGAGCAGATGAACGAGGTTCTGGCCGAACTGGACGCCAACCCCGAGACCGAGGCCGTCCGCGCCGCGCAGGACAGCCGCCCGACCTTCGACAAGCTGGAACTGAAGGGCATCACCGCCACCCTGCGGCGCCCGTCGAAGGCGCACGGCACCAAGGCCGAGGACAGCTTCACGCTGGGGCCCATCGACCTTGTGCTGGAACCCGGCCAGTCGGTGTTCATCACCGGCGGCAACGGCATGGGCAAATCGACGTTCATGCAGATCCTGACCGGCCTGCGCCATCCCGACGGCGGCCAGATCCTGCTGGACGGCAAGCCCGTGACCCGCGACACCGTCGGCGATTATCGCGGCCTGTTCACCGCTGTCTTCTCGGAGTTCTACCTGTTCCGCCAGTTGTACGGCCTGACCGCCGACGAACGCACCCGCCTGCAACAGCACATCGACGAGTTGGGCCTGTCGCAAGGCGTCTCGATCGAGGGCGACGCATTCTCGTCCCTGTCGCTGTCCACCGGCCAGATGCGGCGGCTCGCGTTGTCCATCGCGCTGGCAGAGGAACGCCCGATCATCGTGCTGGACGAGTTCGCCGCCGATCAGGACCCGGTGCGGCGGGCGTTCTTCTATGACGTGCTGGTGCCCCGGCTGGCCCAAAAGGGCCACCTTGTGATCGCGGTGACCCATGACGAGCACTGCTTCGACAAATGCGACCGCCTGATCCGGATGGAGGACGGCAACATCGTCCTCGACAAGCTGAACGCGCCCGCGGCGCCCGCCTGACCCCGGTTCAATCCATCGCCAGCCGCTGACGCAGGACCTGCGCGGCCTTCAGGTCGGCGGTCGGCGGACCGCCCGGCTCGATGGCGGCAAGGCCCTCTTCCAGCCGCCGGATCGCATCCCGGACCCGGCCTTCGCGGCGCAGGTGCCCGGCATAGCTGACGGCAGTGCGCAGGCGGAACAGGCCGCTGCCCGCACGGCGCGCGGATTCCATCGCCGCGACGAACCCGGCCTCGGCCTGCCCCTCGCCGCCGCGCCCCTGACGCACCAGCGCCAGCGCCTGCAGCCGCAGCAGTTCCGGTTCCACCACCAGCACGCCGGTGGACGCGCCGTGCGACAGCCCCTCGTCCGCCTGTAGCAGCGCCTCGGACGCATCGCCGACCTCTAGATGCGCCTCGGCCAGCCAGACGTGGAAGAACGGCACCCCCAGCGCCGCGCCGCTGGACCGATAGACGGCGAGCGCCTCTGACACCTGCACCGCGCCAGCGGCGTCTCCCAGCCGGTCGCGCGCCCGCCCGAGAAGACCAAGCGCAAAGGCCTGCCAGTCGGGCCAGTCCGCCGCCGCGTCATGGGCCGCGCGCGCCGCACTTTCGGCGGCGGCGGTTTCGGCCAGCGTGTCCTGCATCAGCGCCGCGACCGTCAGACAGGCCATCAGCGTTTCCGGGTGCCCGGCGCCACGGGCCTCGGACACCGCGCGTCGCAACGCCTCGCCCGCACGGCCCGGCGCACCGCGCAGGCACAGCAGCCACGCGTGCAGGCAGCGCCCGAACAGACCCGGATCGATCCCGAACAGGTCCGGCAGGGTGTACAGCGCCTCGGTGTGGGTCAAGACCGCCTCGGCCGCGCCGACGCGTCCCCGGAACAGCCGGGTGACGCCGGTCATCACCTGCCCGACCTCGCCCGCCTCTGCCCGCAGCGCGGCGGTGCGGTCCGCGATGGAAGCGGCGGTGCGCAGATCGCCACGGCGCATCGCGGCGCGCCAGTCCTGCCACTGCGCCTCTGCCGCTGGACCTTGCGGCTCTTCGCGGCGCGTGGGTGCTGCCGCCGGTTCCGGGCGCGCCGCCGGAACGTCGGGCGGGACCACCCGCAACGTGCCCGCGACTTCGGTCAGGCTGTAGTCCTCGGCCAGCACCTCGCGCATGGCAAGGTCGGCGCGCAATTCGCCCGGTGCGGCGCGGTGCGCCACCTGTACCGCCGCCTGCAGCGATCGCCCGGCCACCCGGCCCGACCCGGCGTCCAGCGCCACCAGCCCGGACGCCAGCCCGCCCGCCGGGTGCAGCATCCCGCCCTCGATCGGCAAGGGTTCGTCGGTCAACATCAGCCCCGCAAGCGCGGCGCGGATCTCGGCCTCGGGGCCGCCGGTGAACAGCGCCACGATCCGGTCGCCGACGCCCGGCATCAGGCGGCCTTCCAGCCCGGTCACGGTCCGCTGCGCCAACGCTGCGAACTGCGCCTGCACACCGGCCAGCATCTCGGGGTCGGTCGTGGCGTCCAGCCCGGCGATCTCTGGCAGATGCACCACCAGCACCGCCGCGCCGTCGCGGGCCGAGGGCGTGCGCACCGGCTCTGGCAAGGGGTCGGACGCGCGGATGCGGGCGGCCAGCGCCTCTGTCTCGGCGGCGGGTACGGCGCCGGTTTCGCGGTTCAGGACCGCGCGGCAGGTTTCGAACTGGCGCAGCGCGTCCGAACGGCGCCCGAGGGCGGCGTAGGCGCGGATCAGGCTGCGGTGCGCCGCCTCGCGCACCGGGTCGATAATCAGCAACTGTTCGGCCGCCAGCGCGATCCGCCCCGCGTCGCCCGCTTCCTCGCTGGCGCGCAGCTGTTCCTGCAGCGCGGTCAGGGCCAGCGTCCGCAGGCGGGTGCGTTCCGCTTCCAGCCAGTCCATGAATGCCTCGGACCGCAGCGAGAACCCCTGCATGAACAGCCCGCCGCAGATCGCCGCCGCCTGCCGCAGATCGCCCAGACTGCCCGCCGCGCTGCGCCGTTCCAGTTCGGTCACGTCCGCCAGCGGCGCGGCGCCGGTCCAGCGGATGCGGTCCTTCCCGGCCTCGATCGGGTCCAGCCCGGCAAGCCGCAATGCCTTGCGCAAGACGGCCAGTTCCTGCCGCAAGCTGGCGCGGGCCTGTTCGGCGGCGCTGTCGGGCCACAGAACCTCGGCCACGACGGTCCGCAGCAGCGACCGGCCAGAGGACAAAACAAGGAAGGCCAGCAGGGCTTGGCTGCGGCGGGACGGAATCCGGACCTCGGACCCGTCGGGCGCGGTCAGGCGCACGTCTCCCAACAACCTGATCTGCAAGCCCTGTCCGCCTCCGCCGTTCTGCGCGCCGCGCCACGGTCGATGGCGCGACCTGGCTTGCGACAGAGTATGACCCCGGCGGCGCGGGGCTCAAAGAAAAAATTTTGCGGTGGTTTTGCGGTCTGCCGTCAGCTCGCGCGCTGGGTCATCAGCGACCGTACAGGTTGTCTGATCAGCATGAGCAGCGCCGCGAACAGCAGGTGCGCCCCGGCGAAGACAATTGCATAAAGCCAAAGCGCGTCAGCGCTGATCTCGGCCAGCAGGACGCGGCCGAACAGCACGTTGGTCGCCCCATGCGCCAGCGCCACGACGAAGATGTTCATCCCGGCCACCCGCAGCGCCATGAACGCCGTCGCGGTGCCCGCCGCGATGACCGCGGTAGGCATCCCATGCGGAAGATTGAACAAAGTCACGGCGATGGCCGAAGCGGCGAAGGCCAGCGTCAGGTTGTGGTGGAACACCTTCAGCACGGCTTCGCGGAAGAACAGATCCTGCGGCAAGGCGAAGATCAGCACCTGAATGGCAAGCGCCGACGCCAGCTTGGGCATGGCGGGCACGACCACCACGTAAGACGTGAAGATCGACGCGCAAGCCGCTGAAATCCCCCACAGGAACGGCACGAAGAACGCCAAGGCGATCGTCCGTTGCCACGACCAGCCAAGGTTATCCTCAGTGTAAAGCGCACGTCCCGGAGTACGAATCAGGTGGATCGCATCGCGTCGCAGAATGGCCAGCGCGAAAAGACACATCGCTGCCGCCAGCACCGCGACCGACGCAAGGGGGCTCATGCCGAAGTCGCCGCGGCGGAGCACTTCGCCCAGCCCTGCGACGAAAAACAAGCATATAGCGAATGTTAGAGGCATGAGTGTCCCGGGAGTGTCCTAATTGCCATACCAGACTGAAATCGTTTTGAGGTCAAGCCATTTTGAGTTGTAGCCCGCTGAAACGCTACGGAAAGAGCCATATGGATTGGCCACGCCGGGTAAACAAATTCGAACCTATCCACAGGATTGCGCAAAAAGGTTAATTTGCAACCTTTGCGAGCAATTCGCCGACCCCGAAGCGAATCGTTTCCAGCGCAGAACCGATACGATCGCGTCGAAACCGCATGCGAATGCCCTTTAACCCCGGGGTATTAACCGTCCCGAACGGCAATTCCACCATACTTGGCTGCCACTTTCCCCGCCTCGACCGCCGACGCTCCCTGCCCGGCAAACTGCGGGATTCGACTCGAATTGAAACGTCTGCGGACACAATCGCCATAGTCTCGCCCCATTTCCGCCCCCGCGCCGCCCAATACCGGTGCTGCATTGGGAAAAAAGCCCCCTGTGGGCCTAAGCTTTTCCGCAGGGAGCAACGCGGTCGGATCCACCGCCGCGGAGTGAGGAGAGCGAACCATGTCCACCAAGCAAAGCCCTGCGCCGGATCAAGGTCCGGAGACCCGTAGCGAACAGACCCCGCATACACAGCCGCAGCCGAACCCGGACAAGCGCCTGTTCCGCCCGGTCGAAAACGCGGAAGACACCGTGCGTTACAACGACTGGGCCAGCATCTAAGCTGAAACACCGGTCAATCGCGCCAAGGCATCCGCGAACACCGCTGGGCGAAACCGGCGGTCCGCTTTAGACTGGGACCATGTCCGACCCCGTCTCAAGCATCCGCAACCTTGGCCCCGCCTCTGACCGCGCCTTCGCGCGCGCCGGAATGGCGACCGCCGAGGATGTGCGCGCCCTAGGGCCCGACGAAGCCTATCGTCGGCTTCTCGCCAACGGCACGAAACCGCATTTCATCGGCTACTACGCGCTGGTGATGGGCCTGCAAGGGCGGCCTTGGAACGACTGCACCGGCGCAGAGAAAGACGCCCTGCGTGTCCGCTTCGATGCCCTGAAGGCCAACGTCGCCACTGACCACAGCGCGGCGCTTGCCGCTGCCCTGGACGAGGTCGGCGTGCGCATCTGACCGGAACCGATGCGGCTTCCGCCGCGTTACAGGGTCATGAGCACGCAAACCACGAATATGCCCCCTCCCGTAACGCCCGACACAACCGGGCGCGACCTGACCCGCGAACTGGACCAGCTTGAAGCCATCGCCAACCGGATGGACACGATGTTTCGGCTTCCGATCGTCGGCGTCCGTGTCGGTCTGGATTCGATCCTCGGCCTGATCCCCGGCATCGGCGATACCGTCGCCTTGGCCCCGGCAGGCTACATCGTGTACCGCGCCCAGCAGATGGGTGTCCCGAACCATGTGCTGGCCCGGATGGGTGTGAACATCGGCGTCGACTGGCTGGTCGGTCTGGTCCCGCTTGTGGGCGACCTGTTCGACGTTGCCTTCAAGGCGAACCGCAAGAACGTCGCGCTGCTACGGCGTCACTTGAACGCGTGACTTGATCCGGCGGGGCATCCTGCGATGGTGCGCCTGACAAGGAGGCCCACCATGCCAGAGATCACCCTGCCCGCCACCGGTCGCTGCCAATGCGGCGCGCTGACCTTCGAAATCACCGCGCCGCCCTTCGCCACGTCCGCCTGCCATTGCCGCGATTGCCAGCGCATGACCGGAAGCGCATTCTCGCTTACCGTCATGACCCCGGCCGAGGGGTTTCGCGTGACCGGCGGCGAGGCGGTGCGTGGCGGGCTTGGCACCGGCCATCAACACATGCATTGTGCAAAGTGTCTGTCATGGGTCTATACCCAAGCGCAGGGCGTCGATTTCCTTGTGAACATACGCACCCCGATGCTGGACACCCCGCCCACCGAGGTTCCGTTCATGGAAACGAAGCTGTCCGACGCGATGCCGTTCGCCCGGCTTGGCGCCCCGCACGGGTTTGACGATTTCCCGACCGGCGACGACATCCCGGGGCTGATCGAAGACTACGCGAAGACGCGCAACTAGCCGGTCCCGCACCCGCTGCCCTGCACGCAAAAGGGCCGCCCCATCGGGACGGCCCTTCGATCCGCGTGATGCGGAAAAGTCTTACCCGACGATTTCGAGACCGGCGAAGAAGAATGCAATCTCTTCCGCAGCGGTTTCGGGAGCGTCCGAACCGTGGACCGAGTTTTCGCCAACCGACTCGGCGAACTCGGCGCGAATGGTGCCAGCCTCGGCGTCGGCTGGGTTGGTCGCACCCATGACTTCACGGTTCTTCGCGATGGCGCCTTCGCCTTCCAGAACCTGCACGACGACCGGAGCGGACGCCATGAACTCGCACAGTTCGTCGTAGAACGGACGCTCGGCGTGGACGGCATAGAACTTGCCGGCCTGCTCTTTCGTCAGGTGCATCCGCTTCTGCGCGACGATGCGCAGGCCCGCTTCCTCGAACTTGGCATTGATCTTGCCGGTCAGGTTGCGGTTGGTGGCGTCGGGCTTGATGATCGACAGCGTACGCTCGATGGCCATTTGGTGTCTCCTTGCTAAAGAACCGGACAACGGCTGCCCGGCCCTGAAAACTTCATTGCGGGCCGGTTAGCACGGAGATTCGTCTTTGCAAAGCCCCGCCGCCCGTTCTGGATGCGGCGTCCATTGCATGTCCGCGTGGCAGTTTCATGACTGAACGGCAGGGTCCGGACGCGCGGCGCCCGTCAGTACAGCACCTGTTCGTCCTGCCGCAGGGTGAAGCCGAGGTTCTCGGCGTTCAGGCAGGTCATGCCGCCCTCTTCCGAGAAACAGGCCACCCCGCCCCGCGAATGGCTATAGCCCGGCTCCATCACCTGGATCGTCTCGTCGATGACGCTGTCGTCAGTGCACAGCACCTTGCCGCTGCCGGTGATCCCCACCTCGAACGCATAGCCCCAGCCGTCGTCGCAATCCTCGGGCGGGTCCGCGAAGGTCAGCGTGCCGCCGTACAGGTCACACCGGACGTGGTTGCGCTCGCCCGTGACGATGACACAGAACACCTCGCCCTCGCCGGACTGGAACGGCAGGTCCGGCAACGGAGCCTCCTGCGCGGCAAGCGGTGTCGCTGCAACAAGCAGAACGGCGGAAAACAGGCGCATGGGGGACCTCCGGGCTTGCCCGAACCCTAAGGCGCGCCGCGCGCCATTGACAAGCGCCGCGCCGCGCCGCATCCCCCGCCCCATGCTACGGATCAACGACATCTCTTACGCCATCGAAGGCAAGCCGCTGTTCGAAGGCGCCTCCGCCACCATCCCCACCGGCCACAAGGTCGGGCTTGTGGGGCGCAACGGCGCGGGCAAGTCCACGCTGTTCCGCATCATCCGGGGCGAGCTGGCGCTGGAAGGCGGCGACATCTCGCTGCCGTCGCGCGCCCGCATCGGCGGCGTCGCGCAAGAGGTGCCGGGGTCCGAGGTGTCGCTGATCGACACCGTGCTAGAGGCGGACGTCGAACGCACCGCCCTGATGGCCGAGGCGGAAACCGCCACCGACCCGAACCGCATCGCCGAGGTGCAGACCCGGCTCGCCGACATCGACGCATGGTCGGCCGAAGCGCGCGCCGCCTCGATCCTCAAGGGGCTTGGCTTCTCGGATGCCGAACAGCAGATGCCCTGCTCTGCCTTCTCGGGCGGGTGGCGGATGCGCGTGGCGCTGGCGGCGGTGCTGTTCTCGGCCCCCGACCTGCTGCTGCTGGACGAACCGACCAACTACCTCGACCTCGAAGGCGCGCTGTGGCTGGAAAGCTACCTTGCGCGCTACCCCCACACGGTGCTGGTGATCAGCCACGACCGCGGTCTTCTGAACCGCGCGGTGGACAACATCCTGCATCTCGAAGACCGCAAGCTGACGTATTACACCGTCGCCTACGACGACTTCGCCGAACAGCGCGCCGCCCGGATCGCGCAGGCCGAGGCCGAGAACGCCAAGGCCAAGGCCCGGATCGCCCACCTGCAAAGCTTCGTGGACCGCTTCCGCGCCAAGGCGTCGAAGGCCGTACAGGCGCAAAGCCGGCTGAAGATGATCGACAAGATCCAGCTGATCTCGACGCCGCAGGAAGCGGCGCTGCGCAAGTTCACCTTCCCCGAGCCCGAGGAACTGTCGCCGCCGATCATCAACCTGGAAGGCGTAGCGGTGGGCTACGGCGACCGCACGGTGCTGTCGCGGATGACCCTGCGCATCGACCAGGACGACCGCATCGCGCTTCTGGGCCGCAACGGTCAGGGCAAGTCGACGCTGGCCAAGCTGCTGTCCGACCGGCTGGAACCGCAGGCGGGCCGCATCACCAAGGCGCGCAAACTGCGCATCGGCTTCTTCGCCCAGCATCAGGTCGACGAACTGCGGGTCGAGGAAACGCCGCTCGACCACCTGCGCCGGATGCTGCCGGACGAGCTTCCCACCAAGCACCGCGCCCGCCTCGGCGGCTTCGGCCTTGCCCCGCAGGCCGAGACCGAGGTCGGCCGCCTGTCGGGCGGCCAGAAGGCGCGCCTGTCGCTGATGCTGGCCACGCTGGATGCGCCGCACCTGCTGATCCTCGACGAACCGACCAACCACCTCGACATCGAAAGCCGCGAGGCGCTGGTCGAGGCGCTGACCGCCTACACCGGCGCGGTAATCCTCGTCAGCCACGACATGCACCTTCTCAGCCTTGTGGCGGACCGCCTGTGGCTGGTGAAGGACGGCGCGGTCGCGCCCTTCGAACAGGATCTCGAAGCCTACCGCGCGATGTTGCTGTCGTCGGACAAGCCCGCCTCGTCGAAGGCAAAGCCCGCCAAGCCCAAACCCGCCTCGCGCGAGAAGATCCTCGAACTGCGCTCCGAGGTCCGCAAATGCGAGGCGCGGCTCGAAAAGCTCAACGACATGCGCGACAAGTTGGCGACCAAGCTGGCCGACCCCGCCCTGTACGAGCCCGAGAAGGTCGGCGAAATGGAAGTCTGGCAAAAGAAATACGCCGAGGTCATGGACGGCCTCAGCCGCGCCGAAGGTCTTTGGCTGTCCGCTCAGGAAAGCCTCGAAGCCGCCGAAACCCGCGTCTGACAGCCGCTTCTTCTCTTTTGAAATACCTCGGGGGACGCGCCGCAGGCGCGGGGGGCAGAGCCCCCTGCCCGGCGCCGGTCTGAACCGACCGTGCGCGAAGGCTGGATTTACCCGCCGCATCGTCTAAACACGGACATATGGACCCGGCCCTTCTTATCACCGCCTTCGTCACCCTGTTCGTGGTGATCGACCCGATCGGCATGGCGCCGCTGTTCGTGGCGCTGACCCAAGGCATGTCGGCCCGCAAACGGCGGACCATCGCGCTGCGCGCCGCAGTGACCGCCATCGCGCTGCTGACGGTGTTCGGCCTGTTCGGGGAAAAGATCCTGTCGTTCATCGGGATCTCGATGCCCGCCTTCCGCATCGCGGGCGGCGTGCTGCTGTTCCTGACCGCGCTCGACATGCTGTTCGAACGCCGCACCAAGCGGCGGCAGGACAAGACCCACGAAGACGACGATCCCGGCGACGACCCGTCGATCTTTCCGCTTGCGGTGCCGCTGACGGCGGGGCCCGGGGCGATGGCGACGATGATCCTGCTGGCGGGCCAGACCGGCGCCTCGTGGAGCTGGGTCGTCGCCGTACATCTTGTGATGATCGCGGTCGTCGCGATCTGCCTGCTGTTGTGGCTGGCCGCCGGGCTGATGGAACGCGCGCTGGGTCCCACGGGGATCAACGTGGTCACCCGGCTGCTGGGGATGCTGCTGGCGGCGCTGTCGGTGCAGTTCGTGCTCGACGGCATCCGGGGCGCGGGCTACGGCCCCTAAGCCGAGCCATCCCCGCCCGCGCTGACAGTCGCGTGATCCGCGCAACCCCACAGGCTGACACGGGCGTCGCGGGTGCCTATCTTCTGACGGGAAAGGAACCCGCATGGACCCCAACAGCTTCGGCAGTCTGACCTACCTCGTCCTGCTGGGCGGCGCGCTGATTGCATCCTACGTCTTCCACAACCGCCAGAACATGGGGCAGATGCTGCGCAACATGATCCAGTGGGCGCTGATCTTCGTCGGCGTGATCGCCGCCGTCGGGCTGTGGCAGGACATCCGCGGCGACATCCTTCCGCAGCAGTCCGTCTTTGCCGAAGCCGGGCGGATCGAGGTGCCGCAGGCGCGCGATGGTCATTACTACCTGACCGCGCGGGTGAACGGGCAACAGGTGCTGTTCGTGGTCGATACCGGCGCCACCGACATCGTGATGTCGCGGCAGGATGCCGAACGCGTCGGCATCGACCCCGACGGTCTTGTCTATTCCGGGCGCGCGGGAACCGCCAACGGCATCGTCGGCACTGCGCAGACCACCGTCGGCGAACTGTCCGTCGGCGGCATCACCGACCGCAACATCACCGTCTGGGTGAACGAGGGCGAGATGAACACCTCGCTTTTGGGCATGGCCTACCTGCGGCGGTTCGAACGGATCGAAATCGCGGACAACATGCTGGTTCTGGAACGCTAGACGCTCTGATGCCGTTCAAGCACGCGTCCAAACGGAAACCGCCCGGCCTGTTCGGACCGGGCGGCGTGTCTCACAACACCTTGCGCGACGCGTTACGCGGTCATGGCAATAGTTGTATCGGCTCTACGTTGCCCAACCCGCAGCGGGCGCAACAGTTCGAGCAATTGTAGCTGTCGTTCGCGCCGACGCCCCAATAGGTCTGCGACGAGCCGCGCACCCACGCGCCGTAGCAGATCAGTTCGTTGTAGTTACACGACAGGTTGAAGGTCGCATCGCCCTCGTTCGGGTCGATCACGTAGACCTGACCGTTGCCCGGCCAAACGTGGTTGCGGTCCTGGCTGTAGAACTCGACACTCACTGTACGGCTAAAGTCGTTGTCGATCGTCCAGAACAGCGTCTCGGCCGACGCGAGCGACGGCATAATGGTCGCGAAAAGCAGACCCGCCAGCATGATTTTGATATAGTTCATTCTCAACTCCTTTACCCACTCTAGCCCCTGCACTGCCTTTCGGGCGGTAACAAATCGACCGGCCTCGACCGAGGACGATCCGGACTTTCGGGCAACCGCAAATCCTTGGTGGGGGAAACGCACGCCCGCCATGAACATCCCCAGACCGGCGATTCTGGTCAACTCTGGACTGCGGCAAGCCCTTCAATTAATTCGATAACGACCGCGTTTCAGCGTCAGAACCGGGGATTCTGCGTCTCATCGCGGCAACCGGGCCACAGATGACCCGGATCCAAGATCGAGCATGCCACGCGACCGCCGGAATTGGACCGCACTGATGCCCGCACCGAAACAATATTCCGGCACCGTAAGGGCTTAATCTTCGATTGTTTCAGCCTCGAAAGCCGGTGGCGACCACGAATTTCTCGGACGAATCCGACCGGCTTGCAGGCGGTTTCACGTTCGCGACCTTGTCGAACCGCTGCTTCAAAAGCGTCTGCAGGCTGCCCTCGGCCCCGCCCGCCAGCACCTTCGCGACGAAGGTGCCGCCCGGTTCCAGCACGTCGAAGGCCAGTTCCGCCGCCGCCTCGCACAGGGCGACGATGCGCAGGTGGTCGGTCTGCTTGTGCCCCGAGGCAGAGGCCGCCATGTCCGACATCACCACGTCCGCCGGGCCGCCCAGCCAGTCCTTCACCTTCTGGTCGGCGTCGTCTTCCATGAAATCCAGAACGTGGATCTCGGCGCCGGGAACGGGTTCGACCTCTTGCAGGTCGATGCCCAGAACGCTGCCCACCGCCTTGCCGGATTTCTCGCCAAGCGCGTTCACCCGCTTTACCGCGACCTGACACCAGCCGCCGGGGGCACAGCCAAGGTCGACGACGCGCGCGCCGGGCACCAGAAAGCGGTATTTTTCGTCAAGCTCGAGGATCTTGAACGCCGCGCGCCCGCGATAGCCCTCGGCCTGCGCGCGTTTCACGTAAGGATCGTTCAACTGGCGTTCCAGCCAACGGGTCGAGGACAGCTTGCGCCCACGCGCCGTCTTCACCTTGACCCGAAGGTCCCGCTGCCCGCGGCCCGATGTGTTCTTGCCTGCCACGCCGTGTCCCCTGCATTTGGCCCCGCACAAGCCGGACCGATTCGGAAAAATAAGACAATGCGCCAACCTGCGCCGTGTCGTCCACCCGCCGCACGCCATTCCCGCGCAGAGAGTGCTGGATCGTGAACCGGTCGGCCCATGCTCCGATTAACATTTATTTTAATCTCATTCTTCAATCTGAGGTTGCGAAGAATAGCCCGATAAAACAAGAGTTTCTCTCTGTCCGGCGCGGGCTCTCTCTATAGTAGAAGACCGACACCAGTGAACTTAATCGCCTTTACTTGAATAAAGCATTTTTTTGTCGAAAATCAGTACAAAACATGGCTCTGTAACAGTCCAAGTTCAAACTCGATTGATAAGTGACAAGGATTCTAGGGGGTACACACGGCCAATATTAGCGGAGACGGCACCGACGAGGTGCTGCGCGGCGTCGCGGGCGAAGAAAATTCCATCGCCGGTAACGACGGTAACGACAAGATTATCGGCCGGGGCAAAAGCGACCTTCTGCTTGGCGGCAAGGGCGACGACACGGTGTTCGGTGCCAATGGGCACGACGAAATGTACGGCGGCGCCGGCAACGATTATCTCAAGGGCGGCAACGGACGCGACTCGCTAAGCGGCGACAAGGGCGACAACACGCTGAACGGCGGCAACGGGGATGATACCTTCGTCATCAACGCGGCGCTGGTCGGCCAAAGCTTCTCGCTCATCGAAGATTTCGACATCGAACGCCAACTGCGCCGCATGACCTTCGATGATGCCCTGCAGATCAAAAACGTCGGCGGGCAACAGTTCGTTTTGCAGGAAACCAGCGACGGAGACGTGGAACTGTACGTCGACGGCGTGCTGATGGCGACGATCCAAGGTTCGGTCTGTGGCGGCCTATCGGCGTCCGACCTGCTGAACGCGACCGACTTCGTCGGCGGATCGCCGGCGTCCGTGACTTTGCTGGACGAATTCGGTGCCGAAATTCAGCACAAGATCGTCGGCACGCCCGAGGATGACGCGCTGTCCGGCGTGCCCGGCATCTCGAACCTGATCGTCGGACAATCCGGCGACGATATCCTGAACGGCCGCGGCAAAGGCGACGAACTGCTTGGGAACCAAGGCCAGGACACGCTGAACGGCTCTTCCGGCAGTGACACGCTGAAGGGCGGCGGCGGTGCCGACGAACTGTCTGGCGGCAACGGCGGCGACGACCTGTTCGGCGACAAGGGCAACGATACGCTGGATGGCGGACGCGGCAGTGACGAACTGACCGGCGGCGCCAATGCCGACACCTTCCAGTTCAACGTCGCTCATGCGGGCACCGGGGTCGACACGATCACTGACTACGATGCCGCCGAGGGCGATGTGATCGCCCTGCTCAACGTGACCGGATCGGTGACGACCGCCCAGAACGGTGCCGATGCCGAGATCTACCACGATGGTGAGCTGCTGTTCGTGGTGCTGGACACGGCCGAAGGCGACCTGATTTTCTAAGGCAAAACACCCGGGGGGCGGCGCGCCTAGTACGCGCCGTCCTCCAGCACGCCGTCGCGGGACATCTGCGCGTACAGCAGACCCTCGCGCAGGCCCCGGTCCGCGACCGACAGCCGATCGGTGGGCCAGACCCGCAGCAAAGCCTGCAGGATCGCGGCGCCCGACATGATCAGCGCGTGCCGGTCACGGCCGATCCGGGGATCGGCGCGGCGCCCGGCCGGGCCAAGCGACAGGTAGTCGCGGATCACCTTCTCGATCTGGTCCGATGTCATCCGAAGCCCGTCGACCTTGTTGCGGTCATACCGCTTCAGCCCAAGGTGGCTGGCCGCGACGGTGGTCACGGTGCCCGAGGTTCCGATGATCTGGAACCCTTCCTTCTGCTGGATCTGCTCGTAAGGCGAGAAATCGATCAGCTTTTCCTCGAAGAACCAGCTCATCAGTGCGTATCGCGCCGCGTCGTCGTCGACGTCGTGGAACTGGTCCCGCAGCGTCGCGACGCCCAGCGGCACCGAGATCCAGTCGACCACCTTTGCGTGGGCGAACGGGCTTTCCGTCGGTTTGAACCCGCTGTGCAGACGCATGATCGCGCGCGGACGGTCGTGGCGCGGTACCTGCGTCAGGTCGATCCAGACAAGTTCGGTCGACCCGCCACCGATATCGACCACCAGCAGTTGCTCGGTCTTGGTGGACACCAGCGGCGCGCAGCTGACCACGGCAAGCCGGGCTTCTTCCTCGGGTTCGATGATCTCTAGCGCCAGCCCCGCTTCGTTGCGGATGTAGGACATGAACTCGGCCGCGTTGGTCGCGCGGCGGCACGCCTCTGTCGCGACCAGCCGCATCCGGCGGACGTCATGCTTGACCAGCTTTCGCTTGCAGATTTTCAAAGCCTGCACCGTCCGCGCCATCGAGGCGCGCGACAACCGGCCCGACCGTTCCAGCCCGGCCCCAAGCTGCACGGACTTGGAAAAGCTGTCTACAACGTGAAACTGGCTGCCCTTTGGCTGGGCAATCAGCATTCTGCAACTGTTCGTCCCGAGATCCAGCGCGGCGTACAGCTCCGCCGGATCCGGGCGCGCCGGTGCAGGTGGCTCGACCGGGACGGGCCCCGGGAGCGCGCCCCCACCACCGGCAGGACGCTTGGGCGCCATCTTACCGCCCTCCAACTCTGGTTGGCTTCAAGAGTAGGAGGCAACCCCGCGAGTAGCAAGGAAAAGCGGCCCCTTGTGTTCACGTTTGTCGTGAGGACATTTTAACGGCCCCGTGCTTTCCCGACGTCCACCAATGGGATAGCTATTCAGACATTCGTCGCATCGCGCGCATCGAATGTCGAAATCCGTCGTCGTTCGGGTCAGGCTGACGCGTAGAAGCGAATCCAAGCCGGGGGAATCGAGCATGGCCCGTGTCACCATCGTCTACTGGCGGGACATCCCCGCGCAGGTGATCGCCGGCAAGGGCCGGCGCGGCGCGAAGGCCGCTTTGCCCGAACGCTTCGAGCAGGCGATCGACCGGGCGGCGATGAAGGTTGGCGCTCGGGACTCGGACGCCTATCTTGCAGAGTGGCGCAAGGGCGATCCGTACGAGATCGACGCGCCCGACGACGAGGCCGCCCGCGACGAAGCCGCGCGGCTGGACGCCGAATACGATGATGGCCGGTTGAGGGGCCTGATCGAGAATGACGGATGGGCATGAGCCCGAAATCGCTAGGGAGGGCCGTGATGGCATTGCTGAAATTCCGCAGGAAGGACTCCGAGCCGCGCACCGCGGGCCCCGAGGTTCGTGATTTCCTGCAGGGCTATTCCATCGAGGTCATGCCCCGCACCGCCGAGAAGGTCGAGGATTTCAAGGCGCTGCTTCCCCAAGGCACCCGCGTCTACATCGCCCATATCGAAGGCACCCCGATCGAGGATATGGTCGCCACCGCAAAACGGCTGGCCGCGGACGGGTTCCCGGTGATGCCGCACTTCCCGGCGCGGATCATCAAGGACAAGGCGACGCTGGCCGACTGGATCGCGCGCTATCAGGGCGAGGCCGGTGTCGATCAGGCGCTGATGCTGGCCGGCGGCGTGACAGAGCCGCACGGCGCATTCCATTCGTCGATGCAGCTTCTGGAAACCGGGCTGTTCGACAAGGCGGGCTTCAAGCGGCTGCATGTCGCCGGTCACCCCGAGGGCAACAAGGACATCGACCCGGACGGATCCGACGCCAACGTGTCAGAGGCGCTGCGCTGGAAACAGGCGTTTTCCGAACGCACCGACGCGCAGATGGCCATCGCCACACAGTTCGCGTTCGAAGCTGACCCGATCATCGCGTGGGTCGAACGGCTTCAAGCGGAAGGCATCGCCCTGCCCGTCCACATCGGCATCGCCGGTCCCGCGAAGCTGCAGACGCTGATCAAGTTCGCCATCGCCTGCGGTGTCGGCCCCTCGCTGAAGGTGCTGCAAAAGCGCGCGATGGACGTGACCAAGCTGGTCCTTCCCTACGAACCCGACGACGTGCTGGCCGGTCTGGCGGCCCACAAGGCGGCGAACCCCGGCTTTGGCATTGAACAGGTGCATTTCTTCCCGCTGGGCGGCATCAAGACCTGCGCCGAGTACGCCAACAACAGGGCCGGCACCAATCGCGCCGCGACGGCGGCGCACTGATGCCATCAGGATTTCTGTTCGACCTGGACGGCACGCTGCTGAACAGCGATCCGCTGCATCTGGCGATCTTCGCCGACATGCTGCGTCCCGCCGGGGTCGAGGTCGACCACGCCTTCTACACGTCCCGGATACTGGGCCGGAACAGCGCCGAGATCTTCGCCGAACTGCTGCCCGGCTGCGACGCCGTCGCGATGGACGACGAGAAAGAGGCCCGGTTCCGCGATGTTCTGGACCGCACCACCATCGCGCCCACGCCGGGGACGGAACGCCTGTTGGACCGGATCGCCGCCGCGGGCCTTCCGGTGGCCGTGGCCACCAACGCCCCGCGCCAGAACGCCGAAGCGATGCTGCGCGCGATTGGCCTGCGTGACCGGTTCCCTGTCGTTGTCGCGGCCGAGGAAGTCGCGCGCGGCAAGCCCTACCCCGACGTTTACCTTGATGCTGCCGCCAAGGCCGGTGCCGATCCGGCGCGGGCCATCGCGTTCGAAGACAGCGGCGCGGGTGTCACCGCCGCCGCCGCGGCCGGGTGCACCGTCATCGGCCTGACCACCTCGCTTTCCCCGGATGCGCTGCGCGCCGCCGGGGCCCGCCACGCGATCCGCGATTACGAGGATCCCGGGCTGTTTCCCCTGCTGGGCCTTGAAACCGGAGCACTGTCATGACCCGTACCGTCATCGAGTCGAAGACCAAGACCGTCACCATCGGCTTTGACGAGCCGTTCTGCGTGATCGGGGAACGCATCAACCCCACCGGCCGCAAGAAGCTGGCAGCGGAACTTGAAGCGGGCGATTTTTCGACCGTCGAGAAGGACGCGCTGGAACAGGTCGCCTGCGGGGCGATGGTGCTGGACGTGAACTCGGGTGCGGTCTTCACCAACAAGATGGCCGAAGATCCGCGCTATGCCGACAACAACTTCGTCGAGCCGATGCTGATGAAGCAGCTGGTCGAGAAGGTGCAGGCGCTGGTTGACGTGCCGCTGTGCATCGACAGCTCGGTCCCCGGCGCGCTGGAGAACGGGCTGGAAACGGCGGAAGGGCGTCCGCTGTTGAACTCGGTCACCGGCGAGGAAGAGCGGATGGAGCTCGTCCTGCCGCTGGTCAAGAAATACAACGTGCCGGTGGTGGCGATCTCGAACGACGACACCGGCATTTCGGAAGATCCCGACGTGCGCTTCGCGGTGGCGAAGAAGATCGTCGAACGCGCCGCCGATTACGGCATTCCAGCGCATGACATCGTGGTCGACCCACTGGTGATGCCGGTGGGCGCGATGGGGTCGGCGGGGCAGCAGGTGTTTACCCTTGTCCGCCGCTTGCGCGACGAACTGGGCGTGAACACCACCTGCGGCGCGTCCAACATCTCGTTCGGGCTGCCGCACCGGCACGGGATCAACGCGGCGTTCCTGCCGATGGCGATCTGCGCTGGCATGACCTCTGCGATCATGAACCCTGTCCGCTCGGTCGAGATGGAAGCGATCCGCGCCGCGAACTTCCTGATGAACAACGACCCGAACGGCGGCGAATGGATCCGGTTCAGCCGCGTGCTGGACGCGGTCGACGGCGGCGAAAGCTTCGTCGAGGCGTCGAAAGCGGCCCAATCCGCGGGTGGTGGCCGGGGCGGTCGCCGTGGCGGGCGGCGCCGGGCTGGTTAAACAGCGGTTAAGCATCGCTTAACCAAAACCATGCGACGATGCGGTCATGCGGGACCGGGTCGTCGAAAACCCCATCGGACAGGACTGGCTGGACCAGATCTTTCGCAGCCGCGCCGCCCAAAGCGGCGGCGTGGTGCGAAGACGTCTGGCCGACGTGGAACGCGAAATCGGAGTGGCAACGCTGGAGCTTGAGGTTCGGCGCCGCGGCTTCCACATGATCGAATGCAGCGACCAGTTGGTGATCGCCTGCTGCCCGAAACCGGTGAAGATCATCTGCTAAGTCCTGGGAACAACGATCTTCTAGAAGATCGTTCTCGGCAGAAATATCTAGAAATTTCTGTGGCTCAGGGTCTTCCAGAAGACCCTGTCAACTTGCGCCGCTTTCCGCCTTCTTTGACCACGGCCCGTCCTCCTGACTCCAGTACTGCGCGGCGCAGCCAGCGCCGGTCAAAGCCCGCCACTGGTCGCGCGCCGTCTGCACCGCCATGTCGTCGTTCCCGTCGAACAGGATACACACGCGTTCCAGCGCCTTGACCTCGTCCGGCGTCACGTCGGCGCCGTCCACCGCCATCAGGCAGGCGGCGCCGTTGGGTGTGTCGGCGCCCGTCGTCAACAAGATCGGCTGGTCCTTGTCGAACGGCCCGCCGGCAAGCCCATGTGGCAGGAAGCCCTCTTCGGCCCCCAGCCACAGCTTGTCGTCCAGCCAGACCATCCGGTCCTTCGACCGGCCCCGCACCGCCACACGCCAGCCCTGCTGGCGCGCGCGGTCCAAGAGCGTGGGCAGCGTCGCCTCTAGCGGGGCGCGGGTCAGGTGGTAGAAATAGGCGGCGCCCATCCGGCTGTCCTGTCAGTGCGTTACAGCGCGCGGCTCATTTCTCGTAGCCGTCGGCGATCAGCCGGTTCAGCGCCAGAACGCCCCAGCCCGTCGCGCCCTTGGGCGAGAACTCGGTCCCCGCCGCGACGCTGGCCACACCCGCAATGTCGAGGTGAATCCAAGGGGTTTCGTCCTTGACGAACCGCTGCAGGAACTGGGCCGCGGTGATAGACCCGGCTGGCCGTCCGCCGACGTTCTTCATGTCCGCGACGCGCGACTTCAGCTGCCTGTCATAGGCCGGGGCCAGCGGCATCCGCCATGCGCCTTCGCCCTCGGCCTTCGCGGCCTTCAGGAAGGCGTCGGCGATCCCGTCCTCGTTCGAGAAGACGCCCGCCATCTCGTGGCCGAGACCGATGATGATCGCGCCGGTCAGCGTCGCAAGGTCGATCATACCGGTCGGCTTGAACCGGTCCTGCGCGTACCACATGACGTCGCACAGCACGAGCCGGCCCTCGGCGTCGGTGTTGATTACTTCGACGGTGTCGCCCTTCATGGACTTCACCACGTCGCCGGGACGCTGGGCGCGACCGTCGGGCATGTTCTCGACCAGCCCGACAAGACCCACGACGTTGGCCTTCGCCTTGCGCAGCGCCAGCGTCTTCATCACGCCCGACACGACGCCCGCGCCTCCCATGTCCATCGTCATGTCTTCCATGCCGCCGGCGGGCTTCAGGCTGATGCCGCCGGTGTCGAACACGACGCCCTTGCCGACCAGCGCGAAGGGCGCTTCATCCGCGCCGCCCTTCCATTGCATGACGACGACCTTGGACGGGCTTTCGCTGCCCTGCCCCACGGCCAGCAGCGTGCGCATGCCAAGCTTTTCCAGCTCGTCCTCTTCCAGCACCTCGACCTCGACGCCAAGGTCCTTCAGCCCCTCCAGGCGGCTGGCGAATTCGGTCGTGGTCAGGATGTTCGACGGCTCGTTCACCAGATCGCGGGTGAAGAACACGCCTTCGGCCAGCGCGGACACCGTCTCGGCCGAGACGTCCTCGGGCTTCGATGCCATCACGGTCACGGCGCCTTCGGTCTCTGCGTCCTTCGTCGTGTGGTCGGTGAAGTCGTAGACGCGCAGCGCCACCCCCAGCATCACGTCTTCAACCGGCTTGAGGTTGCCCGCGGCCAGCAGCAGCGCCTTGTGGCCCTTTGCCTTGCCGATCGCGGCCCCGGCTTTGCGCGCGACCGATGCGTCGGCCCGGCGCGACAGCTTCACCACCTGAACGGCGTCGGCGGCCATGCCGACGGGGAACGCAAGATCGGCGGCGTCGCCCTCTTTCAGCGTCTCGAACGCCTTCGATCCCAGGAACCGCTCCAGCGCGCCCTTGGTCAGGCGGTTCACCCGGCGCGCGATCTGCGACAGCTTGCCGTCGGGCTCGCAAAACAGCACGACGCGGCCTTCGAAACCGGCAAGCGCGTCAAGATCGAGGGCGGTGACTTCAAGGGAAATCGGGGCAGTCATTCTTGGGTCTCCTAGTAGGGGTCCCCCTTACCTATCCCCCGCACCCAACATTGACCAGTTATCAGTTTTCCCGCCCCCGCAACTGCATTAAGATGCCCGGAAAAACCCAAACAGGGCAGTACGGCGGTCGGAACGGTTGGAACGATTTGACAGATATATCCTGTCGCAGCTTTTGATGCTGTTTGGCTTCTTCGCGCTGGTTCTGGTGCTTGTGTACTGGGTGAACCGCGCGGTTGTGCTGTTCGACCAGCTGATCGCCAACGGCCAGTCCGCCAGCGTTTTTTTCGAGTTCACCGCCCTGTCGCTGCCGAACGTGATCCGCATCGTCCTGCCGATCGCGGTCTTCGCGGCCTCGGTCTATGTGGCGAACCGGCTGTCGTCGGAAAGCGAACTTGTCGTGGTTCAGGCCACCGGGTTTTCGCCCTATCGCATGATGCGGCCGGTTCTTGCCTATGGGCTGATCGTCGGCGTGCTGCTGTCGGTGCTGACGCACCTGCTGGTGCCGCTGTCGATCACGCGGCTGGAACAGCGGCAGGCCGAGATTTCCGAGAATATCACCGCGCGTCTCCTCAGCGAGGGGCAGTTCTTGCATCCCACCGACGGGATCACTTTCTACATCCGCGAGATCACAGTCGACGGGGAATTGCGCGACGTCTTCCTGTCTGACCGCAGCGGCGGGCGCGAGCACGTGACCTACACCGCCAGCCGGGCGCTGCTGCTGCGGTCCGACACCGGCCCCAAGCTGGTGATGTTCGACGGCATGGCGCAGGCGCTGAACGTGGAAAGCGGGCGGCTGGCGACCACCAGCTTTACGGACCTGTCCTACGACATCGGCAGTTTCATCGGGGCGCTGACCCCGGGCGAGCGCGGCATCAAGGAACTGAGCACGCTGGAACTGCTGAACCCGACCCCCGCGCTGGAGGCCGAGACCCGGCGCTCGGCGGGTCAGATGATCTATGAGGGGCATGGCCGGATTTCGCAGGCGCTGCTGGCCGTCGCTGCCGCGCTGGTCGGTTTCGCGGCGATGCTGGTCGGCAACTTCTCGCGTTTCGGGCGCTGGCGGCAGATCCTTGGCGCGGTAATCGCGATCGTGGTGGTCAAGATCATCGACAATACCTTCGCGGACATGGCGCGCGGCGACCCGTCGCTGTGGCCGCTGACCTATGGCGCGGCGCTGATCGGCTTTGCCCTGACCTTTGCACTGTTGTGGATCAGCGCCCGGCCCGGCCTGTTCATCCGCCGCGACCGGGCGGCGGAAACGAGCGGGGTGGCGGCATGATCCTGCATTTCTACATCGCGCGCCGCTTCCTGACGTCGTTCATGCTGGTGCTCGGCGTGTTCATCGGGCTGTATTTCCTGATCGACATGGTCGAACAGGTGCGCCAGTTCGAGGCAGGCTCGGTCGGCTTCGTTCAGATCGTCCAGCTGACCCTGCTGAACATGCCTGCGGGCCTTTACACCATCCTGCCGCTGATCGTGATCCTCGCGACGCTGACCCTGTTCCTGTCGCTGGCCCGCAGTTCCGAGATGGTCATCACCCGCGCCTCGGGCCGGTCGGCGATCCGCAGCCTGCTGGCGCCTGTCACGGTCGCCCTGCTGATCGGCGCCGTCGCGGTCGCCGTGTTCAACCCGATCGTCGCCTCGACCCAGAAACAGTACGAAATCCTCGCCGGTCGGCTATCGGGCGACGATGCCTCGGTGCTGTCGGTCAGCCAAGAAGGGCTGTGGCTGCGTCAGGGCGGCCCCGAGGGCCAGACCGTGATCCACGCCGACCGCGCCAACCTTGAAGGCACGGTCCTGTTCGGCGTGACGTTCCTTGGCTTCGACCGGGACGGCCTGCCCCGGCAGCGGATCGAAGCCGCCAGCGCCGCGCTGACGCCCGGATCGTGGAACGTCACCGAGGCGAAGGTCTGGGACCTTGTCGACAGCGATAACCCGGAACGCGATGCCGAAACGCACGAGACCATGACGATCCGGTCGGACCTGACGTCAGAGCAGATACAGGACAGCTTCGGCACCCCGGCCAGCGTGCCGATCTGGGAATTGCCGGGCTATATCAGCCAGCTTGAGCGTGCCGGGTTCTCGGCCCGCAGCCATCGGGTCTGGCTTCAGATGGAACTGGCGCTGCCGGTCATGCTGGCGGCGATGGTGCTGGTGGCCGCCGGGTTCACCATGCGGCACACGCGGTTCGGGCGCACCGGGCTGATGGTGCTGCTGTCGATCGGGCTGGGCTTCGCGATTTACTTCCTGCGGAATTTCGCGCAAATCCTCGGGAACAGCGGTCAGCTGCCCGTCGGTCTTGCGGCCTGGACGGTTCCGGTGGCCGCGGTGATCCTGTCGATGGGCATCCTGCTGAACCTGGAGGACGGATGATGCGCCGCAACTTCCGCCGCCTCGGACGCCCGATTGCCGGCCTTCTGCTGGCCGGATGGTTCATGGTCCAGCCGTTGCAGACCGCTCAGGCGCAAATGGCGACGCTGATCGCGGACAACGTCTCGTTCAACGGGGCGGACACCGTGCAGGCGTCGGGCAATGTCGAGATCTTCTTCGAGGGTCAGCGCCTGCTGGCCGAGCGGCTGGTCTACGATGAACCCGCCGACGAGTTGCAGATCTTCGGCCCGATCACCCTGATCGAATCCAGCGGACAGGTGGTGACCGCCACTTTCGCGGAACTGTCGGGCGACCTGAAGGACGGCATCATGCGCGGCGCGCGCGTGGTGCTGGAAGAGCAGATGCAGGTCGCCGCAGCCGAGCTGGAACGGGTCGAGGGACGCTATACCCAGCTGTACAAGGCTGTCGCCTCGTCCTGTCAGGTCTGCGCGTCGAACCCCGTCCCGCTGTGGCAGATCCGCGCCGAGCGTGTGGTCCATGACCAGGAAGAACGCCAGCTGTACTTCGACAACGCCACCTTCGAGGTCGCGGGCATCCCCGTTCTGTGGCTGCCCCGGATGCGCCTGCCCGACCCGACGCTGCGCCGCGCCACCGGCTTCCTGATCCCCACGCTGCGACAGAACTCGCAGCTTGGGTTCGGGGTGCGCGTGCCGTATTTCGTGACGCTGGGCGATCACGCCGACCTGACCTTCGCACCCTTCGTGTCCGAGGCGACGAAAACCGTCGAAGCGCGGTTCCGCCGGGCCTTCCGCTGGGGCGACATCGTCCTGAACGGCGCGGTGTCGCGCGACGACATCCTGCAGGACGAAACGCGCGCCTACCTGTTCGGTCGCGGACGCGCCAACCTGCCGGGCGACTTCACGCTGCGCTTCGATATCGAGCTGGTGTCAGACAATGCCTATCTGGAAACCTACGACTATTCCGACGCGGACCGCCTGTCGAACGGGGTCGAGATCACCCGAACCCGCCGCAACGAATACATCTCGGCCGGGATCGAGACGCTGCGCACCCTGCGCGACAGCGAGGTCCCGATCGAGGAAACGCTGGCCACCAACCTGATCCGCGGCACCTATATCCGCCGCCTGCCGCGCGTGCTGGGCGGACAGGCGACGCTGGCCTTCGACGTGCAGGGCTACGAACGCGAGGCCGAAAGCGTGTCCGCCGATCTGGAAGCGGCCTGTACCGATGCCGGGCTGACGGACGCGGAATGCCTGTCGCGCGACGTGCTACGCAGCACGGTCCAGTTGGGCTGGTTCCGCGACTGGCTGCTGCCCAACGGGATGATCGCCCGCGCCGATCTTGGTGTGGCAAGCGACTTCTACATCGTCGGGCAGGACGACGGGTACGACAACCGCCTGTACCGCCTGACCCCCGCCGCCGCCGCCGAACTGCGCTGGCCGATGGGCCGCACCGCCGCCAATGGCGGTCGTGACATCGTGCAGCCGGTCGTGCAGCTGGCGTGGTCGGAAAGCTACGGCGACGCGGTCCCGGTCGAGGACAGCTCGCTTGTGGAATTCGACGAGGGCAACCTGCTGGCGCTTAGCCGATTTCCCGGCCACGACGCCCGCGAGACCGGGCTGCGCGCCACGGTGGGCTTCGCGTGGACCCATTTCACCCCGACGGGCCGCGAATACGCCCTGTCGATGGGCCGTGTGTTCCGCACCGAGGATCCCGGCGTCTTCGGCGGCGCCTCGGGGCTGGAAGGCGCCACCTCGGACTGGCTGGTCGCCTCGCGGGTCGAAATTTCGGACCGGCTGAGCCTCACCAACAGGTCGCTGTTCGACGACACGCTGGACTTCACCAAGTCGGAATCGCGGCTGGTCTGGTTCGGGCGCAAGGTGACGGCCACGACCTCGTACATCTGGGTCGAGGCCGCCGCGTCCGAGGGCCGGACCGACGACGTGTCCGAATGGACGATGGCGCTTGGCTATGAATTCGACCGCCACTGGACCGGGAATCTGGGCTACAGCTATGATTTCGTATCCAACAGCCCCGCCGAGGCGAACGTCGGGCTGGCCTATCGGAACGAGTGCGTTTCGGTGGCGCTTTCCCTCTCGCGTAAGTTCACGTCCTCGACTAATGTAGAGCCCGCAACGGATGTGGGGCTGACCGTGGCGCTTGCCGGCTTCGGCCAGGACGGGCGCCCCTACGCCCGCACCTGTACCGAAGTGAAGGGCTGACGCGGCCTGTCCCGCCGCGCGGAAGGCCCCCCGAAAGACAGAGCAGACGGAAGACCGACCATGCCGATGCCCCGCCTCCTGACCGTGACGCTGATCGCGGTCACATGCCTGCTGAGCCTGCTGGGTGCGCCCGCCGCGCAAGCGCAGAACCCCTTCGCGCCGATCGTGAAGGTGAACGACCGCGTCGTCACCGTGTACGAGCTGAACCAGCGCACCCGGTTCTACGAGATCCTGCGCGCCCCCGGCGATCCGGCGGAACAGGCGTATGAGACGCTGATCAACGAACGCCTGCAACTGGACGCCGCCGAACGCCTTGGTGTCACCGCCAGCCAGGAACAGCTTGAGGCCGGGGTCAGCGAGTTCGCCGCCCGGGCGAACCTGTCGGCGGAAGAGTTCCTGAACGCGATGGCGCAGGCCGGTGTCGACAGCGAGACCGTTTACGACTTTGTCCGCGCCGGTGTGCTTTGGCGCGGCGTGGTGCGGGCGCAGTTCGGCCCGCAGGCGCAGGTCACAGAGGCCGAGATCGACCGCGCCGTCGCGACGGCGGGCACGGGCGGCACCTCTGGCGTGCGCGTCCTGCTGTCAGAGATCTTCCTGCCCGCCAACACCCCCGAGGCCGAGGCCGCCGCGATGCGCCGCGCCTCTGAAATTTCGCGGATCACCACGGTCGGCGGCTTTGCCGCGGCTGCACGCCAGTATTCGGCTGCGCCGTCGCGTGACGTCGGCGGTCGGCAGGACTGGATGCCGCTGTCGCAGCTTCCCGCCCCGCTGCGGTCGCAGATCCTTGGGCTGGCGCCCGGGCAGGTGACCGCGCCGATCCCGGTCCCCAACGCCATCGCCCTGTTCCAGCTGCGTGCGATCGAGGAAACCGGCGCGCCGACCGAAGCGCCCGCCGCGATCGAGTTCGCGCGCTACTTCATCCCCGGCGGCCGGACCGAGTCGACGCTGGCCGAAGCCCGCCGGATCGAAAACGAGGTGGACACCTGTGACGACCTGTATGGCATCGCCAAGGGCCAGCCGCCCGAGCGCCTGCTGCGCGACACCCTGCCGGTCGAACAGATCGCCGGTGACGTCGCCATCGAACTGGCCAAGCTGGACCGTGGCGAAGTCTCGACCGCGCTGACCACGGCGGACGGTCAGGCGCTGGTGTTCCTGATGCTGTGCAGCCGCACGTCGTCGGCGGTGGAAGAAATCGACCGCGACCAGATCCGCGAGCAGCTGATCAACCAGCGTCTTGCGTCCTACGCCGACGGGTACATGTCCCAACTGCGCGCCGACGCCTATATCGTCGAACAATGACCGCTCCCGTCGCCCTGACGGTGGGCGAACCGGCCGGGATCGGACCCGAGATCGCTGTCGCCGCATGGCAGGCGCTGCGGACCGGCAATGAATCGTTCTTCTGGATCGGCGACCCGGCGCACCTGCCGCAGGGCGCGCCGGTGGCCGTGATCGCCGACCCGTCCGATGCCGCAAGCGTTTTCGCCACCGCGATGCCGGTGCTGCCGCACCCGTTCGATGGCCCCGTGACCCCCGGCACCCCGAACCCGGGCCACGCGCAGGGCGTCATCGACGTGATCGCACGCGCGGTGGAACTGGCCCGGTCCGGCGCGGCGGCGGCGGTCTGCACCAGCCCGATCCACAAAAAGGCGCTGATCGACGGGGCGGGCTTCGCTTATCCCGGCCACACGGAATACCTTGCCGCGCTGGCCGGGGTGAAGCGTGTGGTCATGATGCTCGCCTCGGACCAGCTGCGGGTCGTGCCCACGACGATCCACATCGCCATCGCGGACGTGCCCAAGGCGCTGACCGCCGAGTTGCTGGAAGACACCTTGCGGATCACCCACGCCGGCTTGCGGCGGGATTTCGGTCTGGACGCGCCGCGCATCGCGGTGGCCGGGCTGAACCCCCACGCGGGTGAAGGCGGCGCGATGGGGTTCGAGGACGCCACCCTGATCGCCCCGGTGCTGGAGAGGCTGAAGGCCGAGGGGCTGACCCTGACCGGCCCGCATCCCGCCGACACGCTGTTCCACGCCGCCGCCCGCGCCCGCTATGACACCTGCGTGGCGATGTACCACGATCAGGCGCTGATCCCGATCAAGACGCTGGACTTCGACCGGGGCGTGAACGTCACGCTGGGCCTGCCGTTCATCCGCACCTCGCCCGATCACGGCACCGCCTTCGACATCGCCGGTCAGGGCATCGCCACCCCCACCAGCCTGATCGAGGCGCTGCGCATGGCGCACCGCATGTCGGCGGCACGGGCGGCCACGACATGAGCGCCATCGACAGCCTGCCGCCCCTGCGCGAGGTCATCAACACGCATGACCTGCGCGCCAAGAAGTCGCTGGGCCAGAACTTTCTGCTGGACCTGAACCTTACGGCCAAGATCGCCCGCACGGCGGGCGACCTGTCGGATTGCGACGTGCTGGAAATCGGCCCCGGACCCGGCGGCTTGACCCGTGGCCTTCTGGCCTCGGGCGCGCGCCGCGTTCTGGCGGTGGAAAAGGACGCCCGCTGCCTGCCCGCGCTGGCCGAGATCGCCGAGGCCTATCCGGGCCGGCTTCAGGTGATCGAGGGCGACGCGCTGAAGGTCGACCCGCTGGACCATCTGACTCCACCGATCCGCGTTGCGGCCAACCTGCCCTATAACGTGGGCACGGAACTTCTGGTCCGCTGGCTGACCCCGCCAGAGTGGCCGCCCTATTGGCAAAGCTTGACGCTGATGTTCCAGAAAGAAGTCGCGCAGCGGATCGTGGCGCAGCCCGGGTCCAAAGCCTATGGGCGGCTCGCCGTGCTGTCCCAGTGGCGCTGTGATGCGCGGATCGCGATGGAACTGCCGCCCGAGGCGTTCACCCCGCCGCCAAAGATCCGGTCGGCGGTGGTTCACTTGAGCGCCCTGCCCGAGCCCCGCTTCCCTGCGGACGCCGACGTGCTGCAACGGGTCACCGCCGCCGCGTTCAACCAGCGGCGCAAGATGCTGCGCGCCAGCCTGAAAGGTCTGGCACCGGACATCGAAGACCGCCTGCTTGCCGCCGGGATCGAACCCACCGAGCGCGCCGAACAGGTCGGGCTCGACCGTTTCTGCGCACTGGCCCGCGCCGTAGCTGCCCGATGACAGAGATCCTTTTCGTCACCCACGCCGATGTGCGCATCGATCCGGCCGTGGAAGTCACCGAATGTCGCCTGACCGAACGCGGCGCGGACCGGCACGCCCGCCATGCGCGGGCGTTGGATACGGGGCATGACGCGATCTGGTGCAGTTCCGAGCGCAAAGCCATCGACGCCGCCGAGATCTACGCCGATGCTCTGGGGTTACCCATCCAACAGAACGCGGCGCTGGGGGAAAACGACCGATCCGCCACCGGCTTCATGCCGAAAGACCAGTTCGAGGCCGCGGCTGACGCCTTCTTCGCGCGACCGGACGAAAGCTTTCGGGGCTGGGAAACCGCTCGGGCGGCGCAGGCACGCATCGTGGGGGCTGTTAAGCGGGTCAGCGCCACGGGCGCCAAATGCCCGCTGATCGTCGCGCATGGCGGCGTCGGCGCGCTGCTGCTGTGTCATGTGCTGGGCGAAGCCATCGACCGCGTCCGGGACTAGCCCGGAGGCGCAGGCGGCAACGCCTTTCGCTTCACCTTACCTGAAAAGCGCCTGTTGCACGGGTGGCGCGACATCGCGCCCGACTGAGATACCGACTGAGAGCCTGACGGGCGGCCTTACTCGGCCGCCGTCGCGTCGGAAGACGTCTCTCCACTGCCGTCCTCGGTCGCTTCGCTTGCCTTCGGCTTGCGGGCACGAGGCTTGCGGGCGGGCTTCGGCTCGGGCTTGCTTTCCGGCGTCTCGACAAGACCGCTGTCGCCGTCGTTGCCGAAGTCGATCACGTCGCCATTGTCCGCATCCGACGGCTTCGCAGCCTCGGCCTCGGGCGCCGGTTTCGAACGCGAACGGCTACGCGACGGTTTCTGCTGCGGCTGCGGCTGTTCCGCCTGCGGCTGCTGCTGGTCGCGGCCCGAAGCGGACTGACCGTTGTCGTCGCCCTGCGGCTGCTGATCGTTGCGGTTGTTGTTATTATTATTGTTATTGCCGTTGTTATTATTGTTGTTTTGCTGCCGGTCGCGCTGCTGCTGGTCCTGCTGCTCGCGCTTCTGGTCCTGCTCGCGCTGCGCCTCTGCCAGCATCCGGGTGTAGTGCTCGGCATGCTGCTGAAAGTTCTCGGTGGCCACACGGTCACCAGAAAGCTGCGCATCGCGGGCGAGTTGGTTGTACTTGTCGATGATCTGCTGCGGCGTGCCGCGCACCTTGCCTTCGGGGCCCGAGCTGTCGAACACCCGGTTGACGATGTTGCCAACGGACCTGTTGCGCTGCTTGTTGCGCGAGCGTGACTTGGACGATCTCATACTGTCTCTATTTCCAGCCTGATTGTTCTGGCTCTGCCTGGCCGCGCCGCGCCTTTCGCGGTGGGTCTTTCCCAAGGGCCTGACGATTTTTTAGGCTTGTCGGCGAGGGGGAGCCTTAATGGCGTCCCACCGCCCGCTTGGTTCCCGAGTAAGCACGGGATTCCGCGTATGACAAGCCAAAAGTCGCAAGATCCGGTAAATGTCGGCCGGATTCCGCACCTATGTGGCGTCCTGACCCTTGCTGTGGGCCGATACGACACGGTGCCTGCCATCAAGATCGGTCCCGATCGACACTCCGTCAAGGCCCGCGGCCTCGAATATTTCGACGACCGAGGGTCCCTGGGATGCCCCGATCTCGACCAGAAGCCGCCCGCCGGGCGTTAGAAACAAGGGCGCAGAGGCCGCAATGGTGCGATAGGCCGACAGCCCGTCGCCGTGGTCCGTCAACGCGCCCTCCGGGTCGTGGTCGCGGACCTCCTGGGCCAGATTCGGCATTTCGTCCAAGGCGATATAGGGCGGGTTGGACACGATCAGGTCGAAGGTGCCGTCGACATCCGCAAACCAGTCGCTGGCGCGCAGATCCAGCCGATCCGCCACACCGTGGGCGGCGGCGTTGCGCGCCGCCACCGCCAGCGCGGACGTTGAGACGTCGGTGGCCACGCCCTGCGCCCCGGGCCGTTCGGCCAGCAGCGTGACCGCGATACATCCGGTGCCAGTGCCAAGGTCCAGCAGGTTCGTGAACGGGCGCTCTAGCGCAAGCGCGATCAGCGTCTCGGTCTCGGGGCGCGGGTCCAGCGTGTCGGCGGTGACCTCGAACCACCGATCCCAGAACAACCGCCGGCCCAGTATCTTCGCAACGGGTTTGCGTGAAGATCGCTGCGCAAGCATCTGGCGAAAGGTCTTTTCCTGCGCCTCGGGCACAGTCGACGAAAGCTCTAGCGACAGCCGGTCGCGCGGAATGCCCATCGCCCCGGCCAGCAGGGCCCGCACGTCGCGTTCGGGCGTGTCGATACTCGCGTCGCGCAGCCGTGCGATGCCGTCGGCCAGTAGGTCGCGTGCCGTGGGGCTCACGCCTCCATCTCGGCCAGCTTCGCGGCCTGATCGTCGGCGATCAGGGCATCGACCGTTTCGTCCAGATCGCCCTGCATCACCAGATCCAGCTTGTACAACGTCAGGCCGATCCGGTGGTCGGTCATCCGGCCCTGCGGGAAGTTATAGGTGCGGATGCGTTCCGAACGGTCGCCCGACCCCACCTGGCTTTTGCGGTCGCTGGCGCGTTCGCTGTCGATCCGCTGGCGTTCGGCGTCGAACAGCCGGGCACGCAGCACGTTCATCGCGATCTCGCGGTTGCGGTGCTGGGACTTCTCGGAACTGGTGACGACGATCCCGGTGGGAATGTGGGTGATCCGCACAGCGGAATCGGTGGTGTTCACGTGCTGCCCGCCTGCGCCCGATGCGCGCATCGTGTCGATGCGGATGTCGCCGGGGTCGATCCGGATATCGACGTCCTGCGCCTCGGGCAACACCGCCACCGTGGCGGCCGAGGTATGGATACGCCCGCCCGATTCCGTGGCCGGAACCCGCTGGACCCGGTGCACGCCGCTTTCGTATTTCAGCCGGGCGAAGACGCCCTGCCCCTGAATGTTGGCCACCAGTTCCTTGATGCCGCCCAGCTCGGTTTCCTGCAGTTCGATGATCTCGAACCGCCAGCCCTTGTCCTCGGCGTACCGCTGGTACATCCGCAGCAAGTCGCCCGCGAACAGCGCGGCTTCCTCGCCGCCGGTGCCGGGACGGATTTCAAGGATGGCGGGCCGTTCGTCAGCGCTGTCCTTCGGCAGCAGTGCAACGCGCAGCGCCTGCTCGACCTCGGGCAGCCGTGCGCGAAGCTCGGGAAGCTCGTCCTCGGCCAGAGCCTTCATCTCGGGATCGGCCAGCATCTCTTCGGCTTCGGAGATGTCATCCAAAAGCTGGCGATAGTCGGCGATCTGCTCGACCACCGGCTTCAAATCGGCATATTCGCGCCCAAGCGCGGCGATGTCGCCCGACCCCGCGGACATGCGCGCCTCGACATACTCGAAACGCTCCCGGATCTGGGCCAGTTTTTCCATAGGAACCATGTCAGGCATGTCGCCGAAAGCCGCGTGCGCGTCAAGATACGCCGCATCTCGCCAGATGGCACGCGATGGGTTACCGTAGGGTCATGTATCGCGCACTTGCCCTGCTACTTCTGGCGCCGGGTCTGGCCACGGCGCAGGACGCCTTCCGCGGTTACGAGCCGCTGCCGGGGGTAGAATATTATTGCACCGACGACCACGGCGCGCGGAAGGAGCTGGGCGATGTCATCTGCATCACCGCAGGCTGCGATACGTGGATGGCGCGGTGCGACATGTCGCTGAACAACCCGACATGGCGGCGCATACAGGACGGCTGCCCCGGCGTGTCACTCTATGATCGCATCAAGACGATGCAGCCACCGGTCTAGCCGCTTGCGGTTCACGCCCATGTCGCCCCGCCCGAAGCGCAGGCGGGAATACACGGCCAGCCGGGCGCCTTCGCCCTCGGGTACGGCGGTGACGGTGATGTAATCCGGGAACCCCCAGACCAGCGACCGCGCGACATAGGTGATCTGCCCATCCTCGACACTGCCAGCCAGCCGGTCGGTGCGCGGTTCCTCGCGGGCGACCCGGTCGAACGCGGCCAGAAGCGAGGCCGGCGGCAACGGGTACAGCTTGCTGGCGTCCGGCAACAGCCGCACGCCGCCGTCGCCGGGGTCCGGCGCCTTCAGCGGGTCGACGTGCCAGACATCAGGGTCGCTGGGCGCAAGCCGGACAAAGGCCATGGCGGCGGCCAGCAGCAGGACGATAAGGGCAAGGATCGCTTTCATGGGGATCAGGGTAGCTTTCCGCCCCGTAGAGGCAAGCGCCACGCGCCGTTGACGTCAGCCCCGGCGCGTCCAGCCCCACAGGCACAGGATCTCGGTCGCGACATGCGCCCCGGCCACCGCCGTGATGCCTGCCGGATCGAAGGGGGGCGAAACCTCGACCACGTCGCCGCCGACAAGGTTCACCCCCGCGATGCCCCGCAGGATCGCCGCCGCCTGCGCGCTGGACAGCCCGCCCCAGACCGGCGTGCCGGTGCCCGGCGCGAAAGCCGGGTCAAGACAGTCGATGTCGAAGGACAGATACGCCTTCGCGTCGCCCACCACGTCCAGCACCTGTGCGGCCACCGCCGCCGGGCCTGCGCGGTGCACCTCTGGCGCGTCGATCACGGTGATGCCCAAGGTATCGGGGTTGTCGGTGCGGATGCCGATCTGAACCGAGCGGTCCACGTCGATCAACCCTTCCTTCACCGCCTTGTAGAACCCGGTGCCGTGATCGAACCGCGCCGGTTCGTCGTCCGTCCACGTGTCGGTGTGGGCGTCGAACTGCACCAGCGCCAGCGGCCCGTGACGTTTCACATGGGCGCGCAGGATCGGCAGCGAGATCGAGTGGTCGCCGCCCAGCGTCACCATCGCAGCCCCCTGCGACAGGACCGTCTCAGCGTGCGCCTCGATCACCTGCGGGATGGTGGCCGGGGCGGCATAGTCGAAGGGCATGTCGCCATAGTCCGCGATGGCGAACTCTTCCATGATGTCGAAGCCCCAGCCATAGGGCGCATCGGGCGATTGCAGGGCGCTCGCCTCGCGGATCGCGCGCGGGCCAAGCCGCGTGCCGGGCCGGTTGGTCACCGCCTGATCGAAGGGAATCCCCGTCACGGCGACATCGACCCCGGTCAGGTCCTTGGAATACTTGCGCCGCAGGAAGGATGGCGCACCGGAAAAGGTGTTCTCGAACGAATGCCCCCGGAATCCTTCAGCGGTCACCGCGCGGTCGGCGTGCGTCTTTGCGTCTTCAAGTCCCATCGGTCACTCCACCGGTTGCGCGCGCTCGACAAGCCGCGCGAAGAACGAGGCGCCGACTGGCGCGATCTCGTCGTTGAAATCGAATTTCGGGTGATGCACCAGCGGTCCGTCCCCCTGCCCAAGGAACAGGTACGACCCCGGCCGTGCTTCCAGCATGAACGAGAAATCCTCGGCCCCCATCTCGGCCGCGGCGTCCGTGTCCACCGCCGCCTCGCCGACGACCTCGGCGGCAACACCGGCGGCAAAGGCGGTCTCGTCGGCGGTGTTGATCGTCGGCGGATAGCCTTCGATCAGCTTCAGGTCGGCGGTCACGCCATAGCCCGCCGCGATCCCGGCCAGTTGGTCCCGGAACCGCGCCACCGTGCCCTGCCGGACCCCGGGGTCGAAGCTGCGGATGGTGCCCGCGAAGGTTGCCACCTCGGGGATCACGTTATGGGCGCTGCCCGCGTGGATCTGCGTGATCGAGATGACGAGGCTTTTCATCGGGTCGGTGTTGCGGGTGACGATCGTCTGGGCCGCCTGCACCATCGCGGCCACCGCCGGGATCGGATCGACCGCTTCCTGCGGCATCGCCGCATGGCCGCCCCGGCCCGTGACCGTCACGACGAAATCGTCCACCGCCGCCATCAGCGGCCCCGGCGTGGTGTGGAAGGTGTTCAGCGGGTAATGCGGCGCGCAGTGCAGGGCAAAGACCTGCCCGATGCCGAACCGGTCCATCACGCCCTCGTCCACCATCGCGCCGCCGCCGCCGCCCTGTTCCTCGGCCGGCTGAAAGATCAGCGCCACGCGGCCCCGGAAATTCCGCGTCTCGGCAAGGTACTTGGCGGCACCCAGCAGCATCGTGGTGTGGCCGTCGTGGCCGCAAGCGTGCATCGCGCCGGGCACTTCGGACGCATAGTCCAGCCCGGTTTCCTCGGACATCGGCAGCGCGTCCATGTCGGCGCGCAGGCCGATGACGGGCCCACCGTCACCGGTGTTCCCCTGCCCCTTGATGATCGCGACGACGCCGCTGGTCGCGATGCCTTCGTGGATCTCGTCGACGCCGAAGGCTTTCAGTTTCTCGACGACGAAGGCCGCGGTGCCGTGGCAGGCGAACTCTAGCTCGGGATGACGGTGCAGCCAGCGGCGCCACTCTTTCATTTCTTCGGCGAAGTCGCCAATGCGATTGACGATGGCCATGTGGACTCTCCCGTCTCGGCTGTCGGATAACGGCGGCGACGATTCCAGAAATACGCGGGGGCGACAATGGCGAAAGACAGCGACACGCTGGTGCACGATCCGAACGGCGGCCTGCCCCGCCTGCTTGAGATCATGCGCCGCCTGCGCGATCCCGAAACGGGATGCCCGTGGGACATCGAACAGGACTTCGCCACCATCGCCCCCTACACCATCGAGGAAGCCTACGAGGTCGCGGACGCGATCGAGCGCGAGGCGTGGGGCGAGCTGAAAGGCGAACTGGGCGACCTGCTATTCCAGTCGGTGTTTCACGCGCAGATGGCTTCCGAACGCGGGCTGTTCGACTTCCACGAGGTCGCGGACACCATGTCCGACAAGATGATCGCCCGCCATCCGCACGTGTTCGGCAGCCAGACCGGCATCGACAGCCCCGAGGCGCAGACCGAGAACTGGGAAGCCGTGAAGGCCGCCGAGCGCGCCGCGAAGGGCGCCAAGGGCGTGCTGGACGACGTGGCCATCGGCCTGCCGGCTCTGCTGCGGGCGCTGAAGCTGCAAAAGCGCGCCGCGCGGGTGGGCTTCGACTGGCCGGACATCGGTCAGGTGCTCGACAAGCTGACCGAAGAGGCCCACGAACTGGCCGAGGCGCGCGAGACGCTGACGCAGGCCGAGGTCGAGGAAGAGATGGGCGACTTTCTGTTCGTCGCCGCCAACCTTGCCCGGCATCTCGACGTCGACCCCGAGGCGGCGCTGCGGGCCGCCAACGCCAAGTTCACCCGACGCTTCGCCCGGATCGAGGCGCGGCTGGCCGAACAGGGCAAGCGCCCCGAGGAGTCGACGCTGGAAGAAATGGACGCCCTGTGGGACGCCGCGAAGGCCGAGGAAAAGGGCTGACGCCCTGCCGGTCCGCTAGCGCCGCTGCGCCAGCTTGCGTTCGCGCAGGAAGGTGTACAGCCCCGCCGCAAGGATGATCGCCGATCCGACATAAGTCAGCGTGTCTGGCTGTTCCGCGAAAACAAGGATACCCAAACCGGTGGTAAAGACCAGCCGGGCATATCGGAACGGCGCGACCACCGCGACCGGCGCCGCGCGCATCGCCGAGGTCAGCGCGTAATAGCCCGTGGTCGTCACCACGACCGCCCCCGCGACATGCACAAGACCGATGCCGCTGACGACCGGCGTTTCCCCCATCAGGACCATCGTCAGGATGCCGAACGGAATGGTCGCGGCGAAGCCCCATGTCGATAGTGTGATCGACGGCACCTCGGGCGGGCACAGCCGGGTGTAAAGGTCGCGGAACGCCAGCGCGACCACCGCGATCAGCACGAAGATCACCGAGGGCGCAAAGGATGCCGACCACGGCCGCACCACCAACAGCATCCCGCCAAGCCCGACCAGCACCGCGGCCCAGCGGCGCGGGCCGACGGGTTCCTTCAGGATCAGCGCGGCGCCAACGGTCACGATCAGCGGCGTAGTTTGCAGCAGCGCCGCCACCAGCGACAGCGGCGCATAGGTCAGGCCGATCACCAGCCCGAAGGCGGCCACGATCTCGAACACGTTGCGGCGCATTACCGTGGGGTGCCAGAACCGCCGGTCCCAGACCCGCGCGCGCTGCATCCGCGCCATCAGCAGGAAGAACGCGGTGCCGCCCAGCGACAGCAGAAACATCACCTGCCCCGGCGGCTGGCTGCCCCCGGCAAGCTTGATGAACATGTCCGACACGGCCAGCAGCGCCATCGCAAGCACCATAAGGCCAATGCCGCGTGTCGATCCGGACGTTTCAAAGCCCGGGGCATCCGGGCGGGATTGTATGCTCATTGACGGGGCTTCTTCGGAACGCCGTACAGTTCCAGCCGGTGACCGCGCAGCTCGAAGCCCAGCTTCTCGGCGATCTTCGCCTGCAGCGCCTCGATCTCGGGATCGCAGAACTCGATCACTTCGCCGGAATGGATGTCGATCAGGTGATCGTGGTGATCGCGGTCCGCGTCTTCATAGCGGGCGCGCCCGTCGCCGAACTCCAGCTTCTCGACGATGCCCGCCTCTTCGAACAGCTTCACCGTGCGGTACACGGTGGCCAGCGAGATTCGCGGGTCCGCCGCGCTGGCGCGGGTGTACAGCGCCTCGACGTCGGGGTGGTCGTCGGAATCCTGAAGCACCTGCGCGATCACCCGGCGCTGGCCGGTCATGCGCAGGCCCTTGGCCTCGCAGCGTTGCAGGATGGTGTCGGTCACGTCATGCTCCTCGTGCCGGCTCGTCTTAGGCGAAGTGCGGCGCGGGCGCCATCCGAGCGCACAGAATTTTCCGCGAAAATTCGCGACCCGCCGGATGCCGGCAACGGGATCGTGCCGCGGCAGGCTTGCCCCCGCCGCCGATTTACGATCCCTTGGCGCCGCTGTCCGCCCTGCCGACCCGGCGCGGCGGCACCGAGGAGGATACAATGCAGCGCAAAGACCATATCGACGCCTTCGGGGCGGTGACATTGATCTGCTTCGCCGTCGCGCTTGGCTTCAATCAGGTCGTGGTCAAGGTCGCCAACGATGGCCTGCAGCCGGTCTTCGCCGCCGCGCTGCGGTCGCTTCTGGCGCTGCCGATCCTGCTGGCCTGGATTCGCCTGCGCGGCCAGTCGCTGTACGTCGAGCCCGCCGCGCGCCCGTGGTGCGCGCTGATGGGCGTCGTCTTCGCGGTTGAATTCGTCTGCCTGTTCCTTGCGCTGGACCTGACCTCGGTCGCCCGCACCTCGGTCATTTTCTACGGGATGCCGGTCTGGCTGGCGTTGCTCGCGCATATCCTTGTCCCCGGCGACCGCCTGTCGCCGCGCAAGGCCGCGGGGCTGGCCTTGGCGATGGCGGGGGTCGCCGTCGCGATCCTGTCGCGCGGCAGCGGTGGCGAGGTGGGGCTGGCGGGCGACCTGCTGGCGCTGGCCGCGTCGCTTTTGTGGGCGCTGATCGCGCTGCTGACCAAGGTCTCGCCCTTCTCGCGCGTGCCTCCGGCGCAGCAGCTGACGTGGCAGATCGCGGTCTCTGTCCCGGTACTGTTCGCCTTCGCCGCCTTCTTCGGCCCGGCGATCCGCGACTTCGACGGCATCACCGCCGCCGCGCTTGGATTCCAGATCCTGCTGGTGTCGGCGGGGTTCCTGCTGTGGATGTGGCTGATGAAGATCTACCCGGCGTCAGGCGTCACCTCGTTCAGCTTCCTGTCGCCCGTGGTCGGGGTGTTCTTCGGCTGGTTGCTGCTGGGCGAAACGGTGGGCTATGCCCTGTGGGTCGCGCTGGCGCTGGTGGCGGCGGGGCTGGTGCTGGTCAACCGCCCGCCCCGGACCACATCGATGTCGGCCCAAACCGGCAAGTGATCCGACGCGCTGCGGGCCGGACGCGCCTGTTCGACCCCCGCATCGCGAAGCTCCAGCCCATCGCTCAGCGCGATCCGGTCCAATGCCGCGACAGGACGCGCGGCATGGAAACTGCGGCCCGGGGTGTGAACGTGAAAGCGGCCGTCCAGCGCCTCTAGCCCGGTGCGGGCGCGCCATTCGTTGAAGTCGCCAAGGATCACCGTGGGCCGGTCGTCGTGGAACTTGTCCGCGATGCGCGCCAGTTGCCGCCGCCGGTCGCTGCGCAACAAGCCAAGGTGAACCCCCACGATGCGGACGTCGCCGATCTCGACCGCCACCGCGCCACGCGGTTCGGTCCCCGGCAGGTCGAGATGGTCGATCGCCGTCGGCACCAGCCCGCGCCGCAGCAAGATCGCGTTGCCGTGCCAGCCCAGCGACACATCGTTGCGGGCAAAATGGACGGGAACGAAGTCCGTCTCGTGTTCAAGCATATCATGCGGAAGCGCCGCCGGACGCGCGCCCAGCCGTTTGTCGTCCTCTTGCAACACGACGATATCGGCATCCAGCCCGTTGATCACCGACAAGGTGCGGCCGGGGTCGCGGCGGCGGTCGAGACCAAGACATTTCCGAATGTTATAGCTGGCAATCCGCACGTCGGACGGCTCCTTGCGGTTCGGTATCACGTTATCATCTAGGCACACCGACGCCGCATTGCAAAAGGTGCGGCGCCCGGTCAGGTGCCGCAGAAGGTCTGGCGGACTTCTTCCTCGGGACCCGGCGCTTCGGCGAGATGTGCGTGATCGGCTGACAGCTGGAACGGGGTCGCAAGCGCCTTGTTCAAGGTCAGGAACGGCGCGTAGTCGCCTGCAACGGCGGCGGAAATCGCCTGTTCGACGCGGTGGTTCCGCGCGATCACCGCCGGGTTCGCGGCGCGGGCGCGGTCCTGCCAGTCGGACGGACGCCGGGCTGCCCACCGGGTGGCCCAGTCGTCGAACCCCGAAGGATCAGAGAACTCGGCCCGGGCGTTGTCTTCCGACAGGCCCCGGAAGGTGCGCGTGAAATCGGCGCCCTGTTCCGTCATCACCGTCAGCAGCGCCTCGATCAGCGGCACATCCTCTGCCGTTGCGTCCGCCAGCCCCAGTTTGGCGCCGAAGGTCGCGATCCACGCGTCCTGATAGATGTCGGGGAACCGGTTCACCGCCTCGGTCGCCTTTTCGATGGCGGTGTTCTGGTCCGGGTCGATCAGCGGCAGGATCGCTGTGGCCAGTTGCGCCATGTTCCAAACCGCGATTTCCGGTTGCTTCGCATAGGCATAGCGGCCGTATTGATCAATCGAGCTGAACACCTTGCCGGGATGGTACGCATCCATGAAGGCGCAGGGGCCATAGTCGATGGTTTCGCCCGCGACGCTGGAATTGTCGGTGTTCATCACCCCGTGGATGAAGCCGACGCCCAGCCACTGCGCCACCAGCCGCGCCTGCCGCGCGGTGACGGCGTTCAGCAGCCCCAGCGCATCGCCCGCCTCGAGATAGTGGCGCTCGATCACGTAGTTGGTGAGTGCTTGCAACGCCTCGAGATCGCCGCGCGCGGCGAAATACTGGAAGGTGCCGACGCGCACGTGGCTGCTGGCGACGCGGGTCAGCACCGCGCCGGGAAGCGCGCCGTTGCGGATCACCGGATCGCCGGTGGTGACGGCCGCCAGAGCCCGCGTGGTCGGGATGCCGAGGGCGTGCATCGCCTCGGACACGATGTATTCGCGCAGGACCGGACCCAGCCACGCACGGCCATCGCCCATCCGGGAATACGGCGTCGGACCTGCACCCTTTAGCTGAAGGTCGCGCCGTACCCCGTTGGTATCTATGACTTCCCCCAAAAGGATCGCGCGTCCGTCGCCCAGTTGCGGGTTCCAGCCGCCGAACTGGTGCCCGGCGTAGACCTGCGCCAACGGATCGGCGCCGTCGGGGACGGCGTTGCCCGCCAGCGCGGCCACGCCCTCGGGGGACCGCAAGGCCTGCGAGTCCAGCCCAAGCTCAACCGCCAGCGCGTCGTTCACCTGGATCAGGCCGGGTTCCGAGACCGGGGTCGGCGCAAGGCGGGAATAGAACCGGTCAGGCAACCGGCCATAGCTGTTGTCGAAGGGAACGTGCAGGGTCATGCGCCAGATCTAGGGTGCGAAGCGCGGCGTGGGAAGGGGTCAGGGCCGCCAGGTCAGGAAGTGATAGCCATCCCGCACCTTGAAGCCGCGCCGCTGGTACAGCCTGAGGGCGGGCTCGTTTGCCGGGTCCGCCTCTAGGTGCAGAGCTTTCAGCCCGGCCTGCGCAAGCTGCGGCATCAGCGCCATCAGAACCTCTGTCCCCATGCCGCGACCGCGCACGTTCTCGCGGATGAAGAACTCGTCGATGATCCCGTCCATTCCGCCGAACTCGATGGACCAGCCGAAGCTAAGCGCGATGTAGCCCACCGGCGCCCGCCGCAGCCCGATCAGCCAGACCGCGCCCAGCGGCGATCCGGCCAGCAGCGGCGTCAGCGCGGCGCGGCGGGTGTCGTCATCCCCCGTGATGCCCTCGAACGCATGGTAGGCCGCAACCAACGGCAGCAGGCGGTCGAGGTCATCCTCGGCGGCAAGATGAAGCTTGGCGCTCACAACCGGGCCAGACGTTCGGTCAGCAGCGCAAAGAAGCCGTCAGCGTCGATGTCGCCCATGAAGGTCGCGTTGGGCGCCCGGTCGGTGACGCGCCACCAGTCAGCGACGGTCATGCCGCGCGTCAGGTCGGACTGCAGTTCGATCTCGACGTTGATGTGACGCCCGCTGAACAACTCGGGCTTCAGCAGATAGGCGATCACGGTCGGGTCGTGCAGCGGACCGCCTTGCGAGCCGTATTTCTCCATGTCGAAGCGTTCGAAAAAATCGGTCCAGCTTGCCACGATCTCGCCCACGCGGCCGATGGCGCGGAACGCTTCGATCCGGGGGCGCGTGGTCAGGGCCTTGTGCGACACGTCCAGCGGCATGATCGTGATCGGAACGCCCGATTTCAGAACGATATCCGCCGCTTCCGGGTCGACGTAGATGTTGAACTCGGCGGCGGGCGTGACGTTGCCCACCTCGAAATAGGCGCCGCCCATCAGGACGATCTCTTGCACCTTTTCCTTGATGTCGGGCGCCTTCTGGAACGCGGTGCCGATGTTGGTCAGCGGCCCCAGCGGGCACAGCGTCACCGTTCCGGCGGGCTCTGCGCGCAGCGTCTCGATGATGTAATCGACGGCGTGGGTGTCCTGCACCGGCATGGTCGGGTCCGGCAGCTGAATTCCGTCAAGGCCGGTCTTGCCGTGGACGTATTCCGCCGTCACAAGCTCGCGCGCCATCGGGCGGTCGCATCCTTCGTAGACGCGGGTGTCGGGCTTGCCCGCGACTTCGCAGACGATGCGGGCGTTCTTCGAGGTCAGCGCCAGCGGCACGTTGCCCGCGACGGCGGTGATGCCCAGAACCTCGATGTCCTCGGGGCTGGCCAGCGCCAGCAGGATGGCCACGGCGTCGTCTTGGCCGGGGTCGGTGTCGATGATGATCTTGCGTGTCATTGGTGTGTCCTGATTTGCCGGGGACACTGTCGAAGCGGCGCGCGGAAGTAAAGCGGGCCGGAACGCGAAACGGCCGGGGATCGGGTCCCCGGCCGTTCCGTCATGTTCGTGATCGCAAGGTGCGTCAGCCGAGAACCTCGGCCACCGCGTCCTTCAGTTTCGACGCGATCTCTTCCGCTTCGGACTCGGTCAGGCAGAACGGCGGCGCGAAGCCAAGGATGTCGCCCTGCGGCATCGCGCGCGAGATCACGCCACGCGCCAGCAGCGCCGCGTTCACCTTGGCGCCCATGGTCCGGGCCGGGTCGAAGAAGACGCGGCCATCGCGGTTCTCGACGAACTCGACCGCGCACAGCAGGCCCTCGCCCCGGATGTCGCCGACGTTCGGGTGATCGCCAAGCGCGTCGGTCAGCGCCGCCTTGAAATGCGCGCCCACCGATCCGGCGTTCGACACAAGGTTCAGCTCGTCCAGCAGCCGCAGGTTCGCCACGCCGGCCGCCGCGCCGATGGGGTGCGCCGAATAGGTCCAGCCGTGGCCGATGGGGCCGAACTTGTCGGTGCCCTCTTCCAGCACCTTCCAGACCTTGTCGGACAGGATCGAGCCGGACAACGGCGCATAGGCCGAGGTCAGGCCCTTGGCGATGGTGATGACGTCGGGCCGGATGCCGTAGTGTTCGGACCCGAACATGGTGCCCAGACGCCCGAAGCCGGTGACGACCTCGTCCGCGATCAGCAGGATGTCGTGCTTGTCCAGCACCTCCTGGATCGCCTGCCAGTACCCGGCGGGCGGCGGCACAAGACCCCCGGTCCCCAGCGCGGGTTCCCCGATCATCGCGGCGATGGTGTCGGCGCCCTCGCGCTCGATCAGCGCCTCAAGCTCGGATGCGCAGTGGGCCACGAACTCGGCCTCGGACATCGACAGGTCGTCGCGGCGGAAGTAGTACGGCGCCTCGGTGTGGATCACGCGGTCCAGCGGCAGGTCGAACTTCTGCTGGAACGCCGCCAGCCCGGTCAGCGAGCCGGTCATCAGGCCCGAGCCGTGATAGCCGCGCCAGCGCGAGATGATCTTCTTCTTCTCGGGCCGGTCGAGGATGTTGTTGTAGTACCAGACCAGCTTGATGTTGGTCTCGTTCGCATCCGACCCGGACAGGCCGAAGTAGACCTTCGACATGTTCGACGGCGCGCGGTCCAGAACCATCTTGGCCAGCGTGATCGACGCCTCGGTGCCGTGGCCGACATAGGCGTGGTAATAGGCGATCTCTTTCGCCTGCTCGGCGATGGCCTCGGCGATCTCGGGGCGGCCATAGCCGACGTTGACGCAGTAAAGCCCCGCGAACGCGTCCAGCAGGCGGTTGCCGTCGCGATCCTCGATGTGGCAGCCCTTGCCGCCCGTCACGACGCGCTGCGGCACGTTGCCCCGCGCGAACTCGGCCAGGTGGGTCGAGGGGTGGAAGAAGTTCTCGCGGTCCCAGCTTTCAAGCTGGTCGTTCTTCAGCATGGTGTCGTCCTTCATCTTGTCGTCAGCTCCAGTCGCGGCAGACGTATTTCAGTTCCATGAATTCCTGCATCCCCAGCCGCGCGCCTTCGCGCCCCAGCCCGGACTGCTTGGCGCCGCCGAACGGGATCGGCGCGCCGGTGACCTTGGTGCGGTTGACCGCGACCATACCGAATTGCAGCGCGCGGCTAAGCCGGTAGATGCGGCGCGGGTTCAGGCTGTGGACATAGGCCACCAGTCCGTACTCGGTGTCGTTGGCGCGGGTCACCACCTCTTCCTCGGTGTCGAAGGGCACAAGGGCGGCCACCGGGCCGAAGGTTTCCTCGCGCAGGATCAGGGCGTCTTCCGGCACGTCGGTCAGCACGGTCGGCTCAAAGAACAGCGGCCCCAGCGCGTGCCGCTTGCCACCACAGGCCAGCTTTGCGCCGCGCTTCAGCGCGTCGGCTACGTGGGCCTCTTGCTTGGCGACGGCGTTCTCGTTCATCAGCGGGCCGATATCCGGGTCGTCCATGCCGCGCCCGACGGTCAGAGCGACGCTGGCCTCGGTGAACTTGGCGCAGAAGCCGTCATAGACGGACCGTTCCACGTAGATCCGGTTCGCGCCAAGGCAGTCCTGCCCCGAGGTCGCCCACTTGGCCTTCATCGTCTCGGTCACGGCGGCGTCCAGATCGGAATCCGCGAAGACGATGACCGGCGCGTGGCCGCCCAGCTCCATGACCAGTTTCTTCACCGTCGCCGCGCTGTCGCGGTACAGCAGGCGCCCGACCTCGGTCGAGCCGGTGAAGGACAGCGCCCGGACACGGGTGTCCGAGGTCCATGCCGGCACGATGGTGGGCGCGTCGCCGGTGACAAGGTTGAACACCCCGGCAGGCACCCCTGCCCGCTCGGCCAGTTCCATCAGCGCGGTCGCGGAATACGGCGTCTCGGCCGAAGGGTGCGCGACCACGGTGCAGCCCGCCGCAAGCGCGGCGGCGGCCTTACGGGTCAGCATGGCACTGGGGAAGTTCCACGGCGTGATCAGCGCGACGACGCCCACGGGCTCCAGCCACAGCTCGACCTCGGCATCCGGCAGGTGGCTGGTGACGCTTTCGACGTCCGGGCGCTTGGCCTCTTCGGCGTAATATTCGACGAAGCTGGCGGCATAGTCGATCTCGCCCCGCGCTTCGGAAATCGGTTTGCCCTGTTCGGCGACCATGATGCGGGCAAGGTCTTCCTTGTGCGCCAGCATCAGGTCGAACCAGCGGCGCAGGATGGCCGAGCGGTCCTGCGGCAGCATCAGCGACCACGCGGCGAACGCCTTTTGCGCGGCATCCACCGCGACACGGCCCTCGTCCGCGGACAGGCTGGCGATCTCGCCGACCACGGTTCCGTCGGCGGGGTTCTTCACCGGCAGCGTCTCGGCGTCAGAGGCGCCGGTCCAGCGGCCGTCGATATACGAAAAGCTGCGAAAGAGCTTGGGGTCGTCGAGCGTGACACCGGTCACGATGCGGTCCTGTCTCATGGCGTGCGGCCTTCCTAGGGGCATTGCAGATGCCGCAAGATTACCTGCGCCTTGGCAGAAAGTGGCTCTGTTATGCACCGGTCCGGCAGAGGATCTCTCTGTCTATCCGGGCCAACCCGAGGAATCCTCGGTCAGAGGCCTGGAATGGGGTTCGGCACGTCCTTGACCTGCTTGGTCACGACATACCCGAAATAGCGGTCGATCCCGATCGCGCCGTCCAACAGTTCATCCATCAGGCGCTGGTACCCGTCGATGTCCCCGACCACGAGATGCAGCATATAGTCGACCCCGCCCCCCAGCGCCCAGCAGCCGCGAACCTCGTCGCGGTCGCGGATCGCGTCCTCGAACCGGCGGAACGCGTCGGCCTTGTGGTTCGCCAGCGTGATCTCGACCATGACCTCGGTCACCGGGGCGATCTTGCGAATGTCGACCATCGCCCGGTAGCCGGTGATGAACCCGGCCTGTTCCAGCTTCTTCAGGCGTTCCCAGCAGGGCGTCGGCGACAGGTTCACCGCCTCGGCCAACGCGGTCTTGGGCATCCGGCCATTGACCTGAAGCGCGCGAAGGATCGCGAAATCGTAACTGTCGAGCTTCGGGCCGCGCATCATGCGGGGATCACCCTTTCGGTTCGCCGGTTCGGTTATCATGTATCGGATACAGCCCATACCCAGCCCGGGGCAAAGGGTAAAGACGCCCGCGATCCGGGGTCAGGCGGACCCGTCGGGAGTTATCGCTCGGACGCTGTCGCGTTCGACCAGGGTCGGCTGCACCAGAAAGCGCGACACCGGCGCGCCCACGGACGGGGCATCTGCCTTCGGCGCCTCGATCATGCCGATCAGCTGATCCGCCGCTGTCTGGCCCAGCATGTCGACATGCTGCGTGATGACCGAGATCGCGGGGCGCACCATCTCTGTCCAGTTCGCGTCGTCATAGGCGACGAGCGAGATGTCGTCGGGCACCGACAGCCCCTGATCCTGAAGCGCGGTGTACAAAAGCTGCGCGACTTGGCTGTTGGCGGCGAAGATGGCGGTGACCCCCTGCTGGACGAGCCGGGGCACCACGGTCCGCAGCGCGGTCTCGATATCCTCGCGGGTGTCGCCAAGCTTGACACACAGGTCCTCGGGCGGGGTCAGCCCCGCGCGAGTGAAGGCGTCGCGCCAGCCCGCGATCCGCTCGAAGCCGGTGGTCCAGCGGTCGTGGTCGACCAACACCGCGATGTCGCGGTGGCCGCTGGACAGCAGGTGCTCTGTCGCGATCACGCCGCCCGCCCGGTTGTCGCCGCCGATCAGCGAGTAGCGGCTGCTGACCGAACGGTCGAGTTGCAGGGTGCAGATCCCATAGTCCTCGACCCGCGCCAGCGCCTCGTCCGACACGGGCGTCATCGCGATCCCGCCAACGCCCATCGCCAGAAGCGACTCGACGGCGGCTTTCTCCTCGCCCGGATCGGCACCGTCGATGATCAGCACGACCTCATAGCCGCGACGGCGGGCGACGCTTTGGAAGCCGGTGGCAAGCTGGGCATAGAACGGGTCAAGCAGGCTGGACACGACCAGCCCCACCTGCGTGCTGGACCGGCGGCGCAGGTTGCGTGCGGTCAGGTCGGGGACGTATCCCATGCGGCGCGCAGCCTCGACGACCCGCGCCTTCACCTCTGCCGCGACGTATCCCTTGCCCGACAGGGCGCGAGAGACGGTGGAACTCGATAGCCCAAGCTCCTTCGAGATATCCCCGATCCGTACCCGTTTATCCGACAAGCTGACCCGTACTCCGCGTTGTTCCGGCCTCGATAGCGGCCAGATGCCGCCGGATCAACGTGTCTGCGGCAAACAGGCTGGTGCAATCGCCCGGAGTCGTGCCGCGTTCCAGCTTGCGGGCGTGGCTGTTCAGCCCCAGCCCCTCGCGCTTGGCCAGCAGCAGCTTGGCGGACGCGGGATAGTTCTTTTCCAGCGCCGCGTCGGTCGCGGCCAGCAGCAACGACAGGGTGTCGTCCGCCTCGGACGCGGCCAAAGGCAGCGCACGGGGGTGAATGTTGGCCATCAGCCCGCAGAACCCGCCTGCCCCCAGCGCAAAGGATGCCCGGAACGACGCCATTTCGGCGTTTAGCAGCGTCAGCGGGGTTCCGGCAGCCAGCGCGACGCGGCGCCCGATCCGGTCGAGGTCAAGGCAGGTGTCTTTATAGAACACGAACCGGCCGGACTGCGCGGCATGGGCGAAGACGTCGTCCGAAAGCAGGCGCTTGAACGGGCGCGGCGCTTCGTACAGGCCGAGATCGCCGGTGGTGTCGGCAACGATCCGGTCCAGCGCGGCACACACGGCGGCATCATCCGCGTCTTGCGGCGCAAGATGCGCGGTCAGCAGAACGGCGGTGTCCGCCCCTGCCCCATGCGCGATGTCGATCACCCGCGCCCAGTCGTCGGGGCCTTCGGGATAGACCGCCGCCGCCAGCCGGATCTGTCCCGCAGCCGCCGTGACGCAGGTGCGCAGGATGGCCAGCCTCTCGGCTTCGGACAGGACAAAGGGTTCCGCCGACAAGCCGGTGACCAAAAGGCCCGTGACACCGGCGCGGATGTTGAAGGCGACAAGATCGGCAAGCGCGTCGTGATCGACCTGTCCGCGCGCATCGAACGGCGTCACAAGCGGCGGCCAGATTTCGGGGGTACGGGTCATGGTCACACCCCGTCCGACAGGCGCGGCAGCGGGTGATCGGGCGGGAATTCCAGCAGATCCACCCGGAACGGCGCGCCAGAGGCCGGCACCACCCACGTTCCGATCTCCAGCGGGTTCAGCGCGACGGCCAGCGTCTGCCCGCCAAGGAAATGCAGGGTCAGATCCGCCGAGGTCGGCGCGTCCGTGTCGTTGGCAAAGCGCAGAACTGTAGCGTCGGTATCGTCTTCCCACGCCTTGATCGCCGTCAGCCGGATCGCGGGCGCGTCATCAAGGCCAGAGATCCCGCTGCCTTCCGCCGCCAAGGGTCCATCGTGGAAGCTTTCCATCATTACCCGGGGTGGCGCGGTCATCAGGTCGGCCAGCCGGTGCGCCCCGGCCATGTCGCCCCCCGACTGCGGCAAAAGCCGCACGGTGAAATGCTGACGGCCCTGATCCTGATAGTGGTAATGCTCTCCCTCGCTCAGTTCGCGCGGGTCGTGCCATGCGTAAACCGGGCTGCGCGCGGCGGTGATGCCGATATCGCCGCCGTCGCAGTCATAGGCGTATTTCGCATCGTTCAGCACCGTCAGGCGGCGGTCGCCGTCCGCGACGCTGACCCACCGCTGACCCGGATACTCTTTGGCATCAGCGGGCCGTTCCAGCGCGCCGTGCTGCATCTGGTACAGCGCAGACTCCGATTGGATGGCAGACGGATAGCGCAGCTTCAGCACCGACATCTTCTCGTGCCAGTCAAGCTCGCAGCGGATTTCCAGCGACGTCGCCCCTGCGTCCAGCACGAAGAACTCGGTCAGCGTCGACGCGCCAAGGCGCGAGATGACCTTGACCGTGGCGCGCACCGGGCCCTTGTCGACCAGCACCACCTCTTCGACCTCGAACGATTGGCCCGGGCCGACATAGGTTTCGACCCTGTGGCCCCAAGTGTCGGACGTGTCCTCTGACACCACTGTGTGCCGCGCACCGGCGGGCGGGGGAAAGTTCTGACCGTCGGCCAGCGTCACCAGTTCCGACAACCAGCCGGTGTCCGGGTCGATCGTCACCCGCAGGTGCGCGTTCACAAGCGTCAGCCCCTCTGCCCGCACGGCGTCGGGCGCCACCTCGGGACGCGCCGGAACCTGCCGTAGCCGGTACAGCTTGTGCCCCAGCGCCGGCAGAGCGGCGCGGAAGGCGATGCGGCCGCGCAGGCGATCACGGAAAATGTCCGCCTCGCGCAGCGTGGCATCGGCGCGGATGCGCTGCCATTCGACGGGGTTGCCGTCTTCATCCGTCAGGGCCCAATCGCCGGGAAGGAAGGATACTTCGACCTCTGCCGTCACCTCGACCGGGTGCGGATGCGGGTTGAACACCAGAACGGGCTGCGTCGTCTCGTCCTCGGGGATCGAGATGTCGCGGGCCGTGGTCTGCATCGCAAGGTTCACGACCCGGTCGGCCACGTCCATCGCGCCGCCGATCTGATGTGCGGCGTCTTCGTAGCAAACGCGCAGCGAGCTTCCCGGAAGGATGTCGTGGAACTGGTTGAACAGCAGCGTTTTCCAAGCGTCGGTCAGCGCCGTCGCCGGATAGGTCATCGCCCCGCGCCGAGCAGCCAGCGTGGCGTAGCGTTCCGCCTCGACCAGCGCGGCTTCGGCGCGGACGTTCATCGCCTTGATCCCGGAATGCGCGGCGTAGCACCCGGCGGCGTGGCGTTGCAGTTCGCCGGTCCAGCCGGGCACGTCGACGCCGCCATCGCGCACCGATTTGAGATAGCGGTCGGGGCCGGACATGGTCAGTTGCCCCTGCGCGCCCGAGGCGTCGATCCGCGCGATGCTTTCAAGATTGCGCCGGGTCGGGCCGCCGCCGTGGTTGCCCACGCCGTAGAACACCATCGCCTCGCCCGTCACGCTGGGCGCGATGCCGTCCACCGCCGCATTCAGGTGTTCGTCCACCGCCTCGGCGGTCGAGCAATACTGGTGCGGGATGCGGTAGGCCAGCACGCGCGCGCCACCGAAGCCTTCCCACTCGAACACCGTGTGCGGCATCTCGGTCTCTTCCAGTCCAGGCCGCAGGAAGCAGTAGCCGTCGATGCGGTGCCCCTGAAGGATCTGCGGCAGCACCACGGAATGGCCGAACGGGTCAGCGTTCAGCCCGACGCCCGCGATGCCGCCGAAATGCTCCAGCAGGTATCGCTGCCCCAGCAGACCGTGCCGCACGAATGCCTCTAGCGACGGCAGGTTGCAGTCGGGCTCGACCCACCAGCCGCCCACCATCGCGATGCGACCGGCGGCGACCAGATCCTGAAGCTGCGCGAACAGCGCGGGGTCGGATTCGCGGATCCAGTCCACCACGGCCATCTGTTCGAAGGTGAAGACATAGTCCGGGTTCTCGGCCAGCAGATTGACCGCCGCGTGCAGGGTTGCGCGGGCTTCCTGATACCCTTCGGTCCAGCGCCACAGCCAGACGGGGTCAAGGTGCGCGTGACCGACCATGTAGATACGGTCGAATCGGGGATCGTCAGCGGACATGTCGTCAGGCCTCCGTAGAGAGTTGTGTGGCGAATTGGTCGATGCGCGCGCAGATCAGATGCATCGCAAGCTGGTGCATCTCTTGAATCCGCGCGGTGGTGGTGCTGGGCGAGATGAAGGCGTGGTCCGCGTCCCGCGCGGCGTCGCGCCCGGCTTCGCCGGTGAACAGTACGGTGGCCGCCCCCGCGGCGCGCGCGGCGTCGAGCCCTTTGACCACGTTGGCCGAGCGGCCGCTGGTGGTGAAGCCCACCGCGATGTCACCGGGGCGCGCGTGGGCCCGAAGCTGCCGGGCGAACACCTCGTCGAAGGCATAGTCGTTGCCGATGCAGGTCAGCGCCGCGACGTCCGCCGGCAGCGCCAGCGCCGCCAGCGGCGCGCGTTCCGCCTTGTAGCGGCCCACGAGTTCGCCGGTGAAATGCAACGCTTCGGACGCGCTGCCGCCGTTGCCGAATGCGTATAGCCGCCCGTCGCCCGACAGGCTGTCCCAGATCGCGGCGGCGATCTTTTCTATCCCCGCCACCTCGGCGCGCATGGCGTCGGCCATGTGGAAATGCGCCTCGATCTCGTCCCGCATCAGGGTATCGCCCATCGTTCAGACCTCCTGCCGCAGCGCGACGCGCCGACCGTCCGCCGCGCCGATCTCGTTCCACGCCACCGCAGCGGCCGAGACGACGCCCGAATCCCTGCCGAACCCGGTGCGCCGGACCGACAGGCCGCGCCCAACGGCGTCGGACATGCCGCCGGTTCCGCCGAAATCCAGCGCCGGGGCAAGCAGGGCGGCATCCGCATCCGTGACCCCGCCGCCAAGGCAGACCAGCGCCGGATCGAACAGGTCGACTGCCGCGCGGATCACCCGGTTGAGCATCTGCATCGCCTCGATCCAGTGCGCGCGGGCGCTGTTGTCGCCCTGCGCCGCGCGCTCGGCGATATCGCGGGCCGTAACCGCCGGGCCGCCATGCGCCTCGGCGTACCGTTCGCCGATAGAGGTGCCCGAGACATAGGCCTCGACACAGCCCGCCTGCCCGCATTTGCAGGGGCGTCCGCCATAGATCAGCGGGATGTGCCCCAGCTCGCTTCCGTTGCCGGAATGGCCGGTCATCAGCGCCCGGTCGAGGATGACACCGCACCCGACGCCGGACGAGACCGTGACATAGGTGACGTCCGCGGCGTGGTCGGGATTGTCCCAAAGGTAGCTGGCGATCGCGCCCGCACCCGCGTCGTTCTGAAGGTAAGCCGGAGCCCCCGACAGGTCGGCCAAGCGGTCGCGGATCGGCACGCAGGTCCAGTCCGGCAGGTTCGGCGGCGCAAGAACCAGCCCCCGCGCCAGATCAAGCGGCCCGCCACAGGCAATTCCGACCCCCGACACCGGGCGCCCCTGTGCCTCGGCCACGTCCAGCGCGCGCTTGGCCAGCGTGTCCAGCAGCGCAAGGCTTTCGGACACACGCCGCGGCGAGGCCGCCCGTTCCTGGTGCTGAACGCGCCCATCCGAACCGACAAGCCCGACCGCAAGCTTCGTCGCGCCAATGTCGACCGCAAGCGCGGCTGGAGCATCCATCAGATCATCTCTCACGGGGTGACCACCTTGTGACAACGTTTCCACATTTGTTGTTACACGCGCCCCATATCTGGTCAAGGTAAATGCACAATCAGCCTAATGATCCTGTTTATTGTGCAGATGCAGAATGATATAACGCCGGACAGCGGAGTATTGACAGGTCGCTTTCTTGTGGTAACGATTGCAGGTACATCAAGGGAGGATGCAATGAAAATCGGCTTTACCACGGGCACGGCCATACTTGCGCTGGCCACAGGACTGGGCAGCGTCGCGCACGCCGCCGACGGAGAATTGCGGGTCGTCTACAGGGATTCGTCCTTCGTCACCGCCGTCATGGAATCGGCGGAGGAAGCGTTCGAAAGCGCGCACCCCGGCATCGACGTCGTGCTCGAATCCATCAGCGCGTCGTCCCGCGACTACTACACCAAGGTCTCGCTGATGAATCAGTCGGACTCGACCGCGCCGGACGTGATCTACGAAGACGGCTTCTACGTCACGGCGGACGCCGCGGCGGGCTATCTGGAACCGCTGGACGACCGGCTGGCGGAATGGGACGACTGGGCTAAGTTCGTCGACATCGCCAAGCAGAACGGCACGTCCTTCGTCGACGGCAAGCTGTACGCAATCCCGCTGGGCACTGACACGCAGGCGATCTGGTACAACAAGAACGTGCTGACCGAGGCCGGGCTTCCCGCCGACTGGCAACCGGAATCGTGGCAGGACGTTCTCGACGCCGCCGCACAGATTAAAGAGAACGTCCCCGACGCCATCCCGCTGAACCTGTACGTCACCAAGGCCGGTGGCGAGGCGTCGACTATGCGCGGTCTGATGAACCTGCTGTCGGGAACGCCGGGCGCCCTGCCCGCCACCCTGTACGATCCCGCCGACGGCAAGTGGGTCACCGGCTCCAAGGGCATGGCCGACACGCTGTCGTTCCTGAAGACCGTCTACGAAGCGGGCTACCTTGCCTCTGACAACGAACTGCAGGACGGCAATTTCCAGCACGTCCTGGTCGAACAGCGCGCCCCGTCCGACGAGGTCGGCATGTTCATCGACGGCAGCTGGATCTGGTCACGCTGGGCCGAGACGGGCTCTGCCCCGTGGGAAGACTGGACCGACGTGATCGGCATGGCGAAGATCCCGACGCAGGATGGCGGCGGCAACGGCTTCACCTCGATGTCGGGCGGCTGGACCATCGCGATGACCACCTACGCCGATGACAAGGACGCCGCGTTCGACTTCCTGACCACCGTGGCGGACCACACCCGCAGCCTTCAGTATTCCGTCCTTTCGGGCGCGGTCGGCGTGCGGGAAGACGTGAACACCGACCCCGAGTTCCTTGATGCGAACCCGACGGCGGGCTTCTTCTCGTCGCTGGTCGAAGTCACCAACTTCCGCCCGGCGCTGGAAATCTACCCGCAGGTGTCGTCGCTGATCCAGGAAACGATGGAAGCGGTCACCGTCGGCGGTGCCAGCGTCGAGGACGCGATGGAGCGGTACGACAGCCAGCTGACCCGCCTTGCGGGCCGGTCCAACGTCAAGGCTGCCGAGTAAACCAAGATGGCCGGAACCGTTACTGCAAGGCGCCGATCGCCTGTTCTGAACATGTTGATCCGTGTCCTGCCGATGGTTCCGGCCACGCTGATGATCCTCGGGTTCTTCCTCGTCCCGATCCTGTGGGCCGTCTATGCCTCGCTTACGAACCAAGGGCTGTCGGGCGCCAACGCCCGCAACCCGCAGTTCATCGGGCTTGAGAACTATTACTACCTGTTCACCGACACCCGCACATGGGAGGCGCTGGGCCGCACGGCGGTGTTCGTCGCCATGTCGGTGTTCGGCCAGAACGTCGTAGGCTTCCTGATCGCCTATGGCCGTCAGGCGGCGTCCACGCTGGTGCAGAACGTCGTGTCCACCATCGTAATCACGGCTTGGGTCGTGCCCGAGGTGGTCGCGGGGTTCCTGTGGTACACCTTCCTGCGCGGCGACGACGCGGGGATGAACCAGATCCTTGGCCTTTTGGGGCTGGGCAGTCAGGCATGGCTGCTGACCAGCCCGATGGCCGCCGTCATCGTGATCAACATCTGGCGCGGCTGTGCGTTCTCGATGCTGGTCTACAACGCCGCCCTGCAGGACGTCCCGAACGAGGTTCTGGAAGCCGCCGAAATCGACGGCGCGGGACGGTTCCACAAGATTTTCGGCGTGATCCTTCCGATCATCAGACCCGTCATCGCGATCAACGTGGTGCTGACCACGCTGGGCACGCTGGGCGTGTTCGGGCTGATCTGGATCACCACCGCCGGCGGTCCCGGCACCTCGTCCGAGACACTGCCGCTCTTGATGTACAACCAAGCCTATGACTTCGGTCTGATCGGCTATGGCTCTGCCATCGCGGTGCTGCTGCTGGCCTTCGGTGTCGTCGCCTCGCTGTTCTACGTCTACCTCTTCCGCGTGGGGAACGCCCGCCATGATTGACCTGTCCACCGCCAAGGGGCGCAGCCGCGCCGCCGCCAACGTGTCGCTCAGCTTCGTGGCGCTTGCCTTTCTGGCCCCGATGGTCTGGGTCGTGCTGGCCGCCTTCGACCCTGTCGCCTCGCTGTCCATCAAGATGCCGGCGCAGTGGAGCCTTGGAAACTTCGGCTCGATCATGACCGAGAACACGACGATCCGGCCGTTCATCAACAGCCTGATCATCTCGGCCGGGACGTCGGCGGTGGTGGTCGTGCTGGCGCTGTTCGCGGGCTACCCGCTGTCGCGTTACAAGCTGCGGTACGGCACGCAGTATATCTATGTCATCGTCTTCGCGAGCGCCCTGCCCGTCACCGCGATCATGGTGCCGATCTACGTTATGTTCGTGCACATCGGCATGGTCGACACGCTGTGGGGTGTGATCGTGTTCCGCGCCGCGTCGGAATTGCCCTTCGCCATCTGGCTGATGAAGGGCTTCATGGACGCGATCCCGACGGATCTGGAAGAGGCCGCCTGGGTCGAGGGCGCGTCGCGCCTGCGCGGGGTGACGGCGATCATGCTGCCGCTTCTGGCGCCCGGGCTGGCAACGATCTTCATCCTCAGCTTCATCGAGAACTGGGGCAACTTTTTCGTGCCGTTCATCCTGCTGCAATCGCGGGACAATTACCCGATGGCGGTATCGCTGTTCAGCTTCTTCGGCGAGTACGGCGAAGCGGTCTATGGCCAGCTTGCGGCCTTCGCGCTGATCTACACCGCGCCGTCGCTGCTGGTGTACTTCCTTGTCCAGAAACCGCTGCAACGGGGCGGCCTGCGCCTTGGCGGCGCGGTCAAGGCTTGAGGTCCGCGATGAGCACACGTCCCAACATCCTGTTCCTGATGACCGACCAGCATTCGGTGCGGTCCATGGGCGATCACCCCGACACCCCGGTCGAGACGCCGAACCTGATGCAGTTGGCGGCCGAAGGCGTGCGGTTCGACGCGGCCTATTGCCAGAACCCGCTGTGTGTCCCCAGCCGGTCCAGCCTGCACACGGGCAAGTACGGACGGACCACGGGCATCTACGACAACCAGCACATCCTGCCCGCCAACGGCCCGACCCTTGCGCGCAGCCTGTCGGACGGCGGCTATCGCACCGCCCTGATCGGCAAGTCGCACTTCAACGGCGAGCAGTTTCAGGGCTTTCAACAGCGCCCCTATGGCGACCTCTACGGTCAGGCGCACCAGCCCGATCCACGGCGGCACGCCAACGAAAGCGGGCTGGGCGACATCCTTGCGGACGCGGGGCCCTCGGGCATCCCGCTGCCGATGACCCAGACCGAGATCTGCGTGGCCGAGGCGACCAAGTGGCTGCAAGGCTACGTCGCCCGCCCCGACGCGCCGTTTTTCCTTGCGGTGCATTTCGACAAGCCGCACTTCCCCATCAACCCGCCCCCCGCGCTGTACGACCGCTTCGCGGGGCAGATCGCCCTGCCCAACCACGATCCCGGCTGGCTGGACCGCGCGCCTTCGTTCGTGCAGACCGCCGCGAACGCCAGCGGCACCGCCCGTCACCGGGGCGACGCCGAGGTGAACCTGCGGGCGCTGGCGGCCTATTACGGCTGTGTCGAATGGATCGACGACGCCGTGGGGCGGCTGCTGCAGGTGCTGGACTACCTCGACCTGTCGCGCGACACGCTGGTTGTCTACTGCTCGGACCACGGCGAGATGGCCGCGCAGCGCGGGCTTTGGCAAAAGACGCTATTTTATGAGGACAGCGCGCGCGTGCCGCTGATCATCCGTTGGCCCGGACAGGCGCAGGCCGGCGTGCGGTCTGACCAGCCCGCCGGGTTGATCGACCTGTTCCCGACGCTGTGCGCCGCCGCAGGTGTCACGCCGCCCGACGACATCGAAGGCATCGACCTGGCGCCCGCGCTGTCGCGACAGGACCTGCCAAAGCGCGATCTGTTCTGCGAAAGCGTCGTTCTGAAACAGCCCGATTACGCGGGCTGCATGATGCGCCGCGACCGCTGGAAATACGCGTTGTACCTCGACGGCAGCGAAGAGCTGTACGACCTGTCGGCCGACCCGGACGAATGGACCGACCTGGCCGGCGCCCCGGCGACGGCGGCGCTGCGCGACGAGCTGCGGCAGACCGTGCGGGACTTCTGGCAACCGGAGAGCTTCCGCGCACGCTATGACGCGACGCCCCGGATGCCGCACGAGAAACACTTCTATCCCTATTCAAATCAGTACCTGACCGGAGACGGCAGGGTGTTCGACGCGCGGCCCTAGGCCGCCCCGGACGCAGAAGGAGAAAGACACATGGCGGGGCTGACGCTGAAGGACGTGCGCAAGAACTACGGCGCGGTCGAGGTGATCAAGGGCATCGACCTAGACGTCCGTGACGGAGAGTTCATCGTGTTCGTCGGCCCCTCTGGCTGCGGCAAGTCCACCCTGCTGCGCATGATCGCCGGGCTGGAAGAAATCTCGGGCGGCGAGCTTCTGATCGGCGACCGGCTGTGCAACGACATCCCCGCCAAGGCGCGTGGCATCGCGATGGTGTTCCAGTCCTACGCGCTGTACCCGCACAAGACGGTGCGCGAGAACATGAGCTTCGGTCTGAAGATCGCGCGCCGTCCCAAGGCCGAGATCGCCGCCAAGGTCGAGGACGCCGCAGGCATCCTGCACATCGAGCACCTGCTGGACCGCCGCCCCGCGCAGCTGTCGGGCGGCCAGCGCCAGCGCGTCGCCATCGGCCGCGCCATCGTGCGCGATCCCGAGGTGTTCCTGTTCGACGAACCGCTGTCCAACCTCGACGCGGCTCTTCGGGTCCACATGCGGATGGAACTGGCCAAGCTGCACGCCGACCTTGGCACCACCATGGCCTATGTCACCCACGACCAGATCGAGGCGATGACGCTTGCGGACCGGATCGTCGTGCTGGACTCTGGCGTCGCCCGCCAGATCGGCACCCCGCTGGAACTGTACCACACGCCGCAGAACGTCTTCGTCGCGGGGTTCATCGGGTCGCCGAAGATGAACCTGCTGGAGGGCCGGATCACCGCGCTGTCGGATGCCGCGATCACGGTCGACGTCGCGGGACTGGGCACCGTGGACGTGCCGGTGCGCCCGGACGCGGACAGCGCCATCGGCGACGCCGTCACCTTCGGCGTGCGGCCCGAGCATGTGCTGCGCGCGGATGACGCGGACACAAGCGGGCCCGGCATCCCCTGCACCGTCGAGGTGGCCGAGAACATCGGCGACCACGCGATGCTACGGCTGAACACCAGCGAAGGGCTGGTGATGATGGCACAGGCCAGCGCGAACCGCTTCTGGCGCGCGGGCGACCTTTATCGCATCGCGTTCGACGGGCCGTCGCTGCACCTGTTCAACAGCCGTGGCGACAGCTTTACCCGGATCAGCCGCCCCGCCGTTCTGGCCGACGCCTGACGGGTCGGCGGGCGCGGCGCATCCGCGCCCCGTTTCAGACCGCTTGGGCCAGCTTCTGGTGCTGCACCGGGGCCATGTCGATGCGCCGACCGGTGTCCTTGGAAAACAGGTGCAGTTTGCCCGGCGCCACGGCGACATGCACCGTCTCGCCCAGTTCGGCGGTGCTGCTGTCGGCGATGGCAACGGACTGCCCCGCGACCGCGCCGTGGATGATCCGCTGCGCGCCCAGTTCCTCGACATGCTCGACCACCACCGGCAGACCCGTCGCGGACAGCGTCAGGTCCTCGGGCCGCAGGCCCAGCGTGATCGGACCGGCGGCTGTCGCGGCGGCACCGATGTCGTGGCCGTCGACCAGCACGCGGCCAACGTCTGCCACCGCGTCCAGCAGGTTCATCGCCGGAGAGCCGATGAAGGACGCCACGAAAACCGACGCGGGGGAGTGATACACCTCGAGCGGGGCGCCGATCTGTTCCACGCGGCCACCGTTCAGCACCACCAGCCGGTCGGCCAGCGTCATCGCTTCCAGCTGATCGTGCGTCACGTACAAGGATGTCGTGCCCAGCCGCCGCTGCAGCCGCCGGATCTCGCCCCGCATCGACACGCGCAGCTTGGCGTCTAGGTTCGACAGCGGTTCGTCGAACAGGAACGCGGCGGGCTGGCGCACGATTGCCCGGCCCATCGCGACCCGCTGGCGCTGACCGCCCGACAAGGCACGCGGCTTGCGGTCAAGGTACGGGTCCAGTTCAAGCATCCGCGACGCCTCGGCCACACGCTCGGCGATCGCGGCCTTGGACTCTCCCCGGTTCTTCAGCCCGTAGGCCATGTTGTCCCGCACCGTCATGTGCGGGTACAGGGCGTAGTTCTGGAACACCATCGCGATGTCGCGGTCGGCCGGGTCCAGCCGGTTGACGACGCGCTCACCGATCCGCACGTCGCCATGCGTCACGCTTTCCAGACCGGCCACCATACGCAGCAGCGTGGACTTGCCGCAGCCCGAGGGACCGACCAGCACGATGAACTCGCCATCCGCGATCTCGATATTCACGTCGCGCACCGCGTCGACGCCGCCGGCATAGGTCTTGCCCACGTTGGTGAGAGAAAGATGTGCCATCACTTGTCGCTTTCCGTCAGGCCCTTGATGAACATGCGCTGGAAGATGACCACCACCGCCACCGGCGGAATCATCGCCAGCACCGCAAGGGCGAAGGCTTCGTTGTAATCGGGGATCTGGCTGCCGACCCAGACCTGCAGGATCGACTTGATGCCACGCATGAGCGTGTAGAACGTCTCGTCCGTGGTCATCAGCAGCGGCCACAGGTACTGGTTCCAGCCGTAGATGAACATGATGATGAAGATCGCCGCCATCATCGTGCGCGACAGCGGCACAAGGATGTCGATGAAGAACTTCACCGGGCCCGCGCCGTCGATCCGCGCCGCTTCCAGCAGCTCGTCCGGCACCGACTTGAAGAACTGGCGGAAGAAGAACGTCCCGGTGGCCGAGGCCAGCAGCGGCACGATCAGGCCGGTGTAACTGTTCAGCAGGCCCAGCGTCGACATGACCTGATAGGACGGCATGATCCGCACTTCCAGCGGCAGCAGCAGCGTAGTGAAGATCGCCCAGAAGATCGCGGTGGCAAAGCGGAAGCGGAAGTACACCAGCGCATAGGCCGCCATCATCGACAGCACGATCTTGCCCACCGCAAAACCGATGCCCATGATCATCGAGTTCATCAGCATCCGCAGGCCGGTCACGTCTCCGGTGAAACCGCCTCGCGCGGTCAGCACCTTGGTGTAGGTCGGGCCAGCGTTGCTGCCGGGGGTCAGGAACAGCCCATTGGAATGAATGTCGATCGCCGTATGGGACGAGGACATCAGCGCCATGAACACCGGCAGACACAGGAACAGCGTGCCGAGGATCAGGATCAGGTGGTCGAAGGGTTTGATTTTCTGCATCGGATCACCCGTAGTGCACGCGGCGTTCGAGAAAGCGGAACTGCACGACGGTCAGCGCGGCCACCACGATCATCAGGATCACCGACTGGGCGGAAGACCCGCCGATGTCGTTGCCTTTGAAGCCGTCCAGATAGACCTTGTAGACCAGCGTCATCGGGTTGTTCGCAGGCTTGTCCTTCACGATCACGTCGATGATCGAGAAGGTATCGAACATCGTGTAGGTGATGTTGATCACCAGCAGAAAGAACGCGGTCGGCGCCAGCAGCGGCAGGATGATGTCGCGGAACCGGCGCCAGCCAGAGCGCGCGTCGATCAGCGCCGCCTCGCGGACGGAAACCGGGACGGACTGCAGCCCGGACAGGAAGAAGATGAAGTTGTACGGGATCTGCTTCCAAACGGCGATGATTGTCAGCGCGAAAGCGGTATCCCAATAGTCGATGCCGACCCTCAGATCGTGGCCGAAGGCGGCGAAAAGCTTGGTGAACGGCCCCATGTGCATGTCGAAGAACATCATGCCGATCAGCCCCGCGACCGGTGGCGCGATGGCGTAGACCGAGATCAGCAGCGTCTTGTAGCTTTCGGCGCCCCGGATCACCTTGTCCGCCTTCACCGCCAGCAAAAGCCCCAGCCCAAGCGACAGCGCGGTCACCACGACGCAGAACAGCGCCGTGAACCAAGCGGTGCTGGCATACTGGCTGTTCGACACGGCGTCGGTGTAGTTCTCGAACCCCACGAATGTGGACCCGAAGCCGAACGGATCTTCGATGTAGAACGACGACGTCACCGCTTGCACCGACGGCCAGTAAAAGAAGATCGCCACGATGGCGAGCTGCGGCAGAAGGAACAGCCAAGGCGTCAGCGGGCGCGAGAACTGCACCCGCTTGGCGGGGTTCGGCGTCTCGGCGAAGTACCAGTCGGCCAGCCGCGCCCTAAGGCTGCGGCGGGGGGCGGCGGGCATGTCGGCAATCGGGGTGTCGGTCACGATGGGTCCAGCGGGTCAGGTGGGAAGCGGCAAGCCCGGACCGCGATCCGGGCTTGCCTGTGTCGTGTGATGCCGGCGTCAGCCGTTGGTGCGGGCGAACCGCTGGAGCAGGCCGTTCGCCTCGTCCTGGATGATGTCGAACGCGTCCTGCACGCCGACCTCGTCCGAGAAGATGCGGTTGAACTCGCGTTCCATCACGGTGCGGATCTGCGGGTAGAAGCCCAAGCGGTACCCGGCAGTCCACTCACCCGACGGCAGTTGCAGCTGCTTGATGCCGACTTCGGCAACGGGCTGCTCTTCGTAGTAGCCTTCCGACCTGGCCATCTCATAGGCGGCTTCGGTGATCGGAACGTAGCCGGTGTTCTTGTGCCAGTAGACCTGCACCTCGGGCGAGGTCAGGAAGGTGAAGAACTGGGCCGAGCATTCGTTCTCTTCCGGCGATTTGCCAGCCATCGCGAACAGCGCGGCGCCACCAATGAAGGACTGGGTGCCAGCCCCTTCGATCGCATCCCAGTAGGGCATGAAGTCAGCCGAGAACGGCGCGGACGCGGACTGCTGCAGGCCACCGAACGAACCCGACGAGCCGATCCACATGGCGGATTCGCCTTCTTCGAAGGGCTTCAGGTTGTCGGCCCAGCCAGCGCCGTAGAAGCCAAAGTAGCCATCGTCGGCCCACTCTTTCAGCTTCTCGAACATCATGACGGTGTTTTCGTCGTTGACGATGATCTCGGTGCCGTCGACGCCGTCATAGCCGTTGTTGTTGGTCGCGAATTCCTGGTTGTTCCGCGACTTGAAGTTCTCGACCATCATCCACGTCAGCTGCGACGCGGTCAGCGGCAGGTAACCGGCTTCGACGATCGCGGGCGCGATCTGTTCGAACTCTTCCCAGGTCTTCGGCGGCTCGACACCGGCGGCTTCGAAAGCCTCGGTGTTGTAGTACATGATCGGCGCCGACGAGTTGAACGGCATGCCGATGAACTTGCCGTCGCTGTCGGCGTAGAAGCCGCGCACGCCGGGAATGAAGGCTTCGCGGTCGAACTCTTCACCGGCGGCAAGGATCAGTTCCTCGGCCGGGATCGTCGCACCTTCGGCGGCGATGATGGTCGCGGCGCCCGCGTCGAAGACCTGAAGGATGTTCGGATGCTCGCCCGACCGGAAGGCGGCGATGGCCGACGACAGCGCCTCTTCGTAGGTGCCGCGCGAAACCGGCGTCAGGTTGCAGGTCTCGGACTGGTCATTGAACATCTGCGAGATCTCGTTGATGACCTCGCCGTTGCGGCCGCCCATGCCGTGCCACCAAGAGATTTCGGTGGCGGACTGAGCCAGAGCGGAGGTGGCGGTCAGGGCGATCATCGCCGACGCCGTCGCGAATTTGTACATGTGTGCCTCGCAAAGAGTTATAGCGTGGCGGCACGGCTAGCGACGCGATGTGACAGCTTCGCTTCGGATTTGTAACAGTCAGCGGACATCCGCATCGCGGGGCACAAGCTGTCGCGACGGAATACTCGCGTCCCCGGCCCTGTCGCGTCGGAATTTCAAACGGCGTTGGCCTGTCGATCCGCGATTGCCCCTATCGGAACGGTCCGGTCGAAGCTGGGTCGCCGGAAAGCTGCAACCATCCGCCAATCGCCACGTAAGGTTGACCGCTTTCTTGAAAAAACTGCGCCTGCCGTTAACAATTGCCGCGATTGCAAAGCCGCGACACGCGGCCCCCCGAGGTGAGTCATGAGTGCTTTCGTCCCCCCCTTCCGGCGCGCCCTGTCCGGCTTCGCGCTGGCCGCAGGACTTGTCCTGTCCGTGCCCGACGCGGCGCGGGCCGATGGCGAGTTCTTCCAGTTCGACCTGTCGGAAACCGCATCCGACGCCGTGTTCGCCGTGTCCCGCGACCGGTTCAGCTTCAACGGCAACTACTCGGAATACGAAAGCGGCAGCGCGACGACCTTCAGCGTGTCCTATGCCTTCCCCGTCGACGGCATCGGCACCTTCCGCATCGGTCCCAGCGTGTCGCGCAGCGTCGACGACGACGACGGCACCTCTAGCGAGTTGGGCGCGCGGGTTGTTTTCGAGCGGTGGATGCCGACCAGCTTCGGATCGCTGTTCGTGCTGGCCGAATACAGCACCATCGACAACAACTACTTCGGGCTGGTGCAGACCGGCTTTGGCACCTCGGGGTTCGCGGCTGAGTTCAGCGTGGGCGGCAGCGAGAAATACGACGCCACGACGCTGGCCGTCAGCAAGCGGATCGGCGACGGCCCGGTCTATTTGCGCGGCGGCTTCAAGTTCGTGGCGCAGGAAGCCTTCATCGGCTTCGCGCTTAACACCTTCTGAAGGATCACGTCATGTCCGACGTTAAGCGAGACGGACGCATGTCCTTCGCAACCGCCACATATGGATTTGTCGGTGCATCGGTTCTGGTCTTGGGTCTGGCCGCGTCGGCGGTGTTCTGGTCCCGGTCCGAGACCGTGATCGACGAGGCGCTGGACCTTGCCGTCCGGCTGCGCACCGAGGCGGCCGGTGAAAGCTTTGCCCGGCTTCTGCACGAGGATTGGGTGGATCTCGGGTTCCTCGCCCGTGCCGCCGGTGGGCTGGAAGGCGAGGACATCGGCAACCTGCTGGAAGGCGTGCGCGGCGACGGCTCGCGCATGTCTTGGGTCGGTTACGCGGACGTGGATGGCGTGGTGCTGGAAGCGTCCGACGACCTGCTGGTTGGCGCGGATGTCAGCGAACGCCCGTGGTTCCGCAACGGCCTGCGGTCGGGTTTTGCCGGTGACGTGCACGACGCGGCGCTGCTGGCGCGGATGCTCCGCCCCGAGGGGGGCGATCCACTGCGGTTCATCGACCTCGCCCTGCCCGTGCGCAACGCCGAGAACGAGGTTCAGGGCGTCGTCGGTATGCATATCGACGCGTCGTGGGCGGAACAGACCCTGGCCGAGACGGGCCGGATGCTGGGCATCGACCTGTACCTGATCAACGCTGCCGGTGACGTGGTGATGACATCCGGGGACACCGCACCCGCAGCCGGAGAGCTTGACCTGCTGACAGCCGCGCGCGCGGGCACCGCGTCCAGCGGCCGCGAGACTTGGCCCGACGGGCGGGAATATTTCTCGACGCTGGTCCCCACCGTTTCCTATGGCGACCTGCCCAGCTTTGGCTGGCGGCTTGCCGGGCGGATCGACGCGACCACGTTCCGGCCCGGCTTGAACACGCTGGTGGGCTCTGCGGGTGTCGCGCTGGCCGTGGCGCTGGTTGCGCTGGCGCTTTTGTCGGTGCTGTTCGTGCGGATCTTCGTGCGCCCGTTCTCGGCCCTGTCGGACGCCGCCCGCCGCATGGCCGATGGCGAAGATGTGTACCCGCCCGAAACCGGCGCCACCCGCGAGGCGGCGACCCTGTCCGTGGCGCTGTCACGCCTTCAGGCCCGCCGCTCTGGCTCTAGCGGGACGTGATCGCGAACCGTTCGATCAGGTCGCCCAGAAGGGCCGCGCCCCGCACATTGCCCACGCCCGGCGCATTCCCTTCGGTGTAGAACCGCAGGAAGAACGCCTCGCGCTGGGCCTCGTCCGGCAACAGTTGCACCCGCGCCCCGTCGCCGGTTGGGTCGATGACATAGGCGGACACCTCGCCGGGGACGCCTTCGATCTCAAGCGTGCCGCGCGCGCCTTCGGGCACCACGGCGCCCCGCAGGCGCACGGTGTCCATCGTCAGCGAGGTGATCCACAGCGACCACTCCGCCCCCTCTGTGCGGAAGGTCACGCGCTCGGGCTTGTCGGCGACATGCACCTCGACGCGCGGCAACTCGATACAGGCAAGGCAGGTCACGCCAAGGACGATCAGGTTGTAGATGCTCCAGAACACGATGACCCATTTGCCGTCGCCCGCGTCGTTATAGGCGAAGCTGTCCGAGAAGATCCCAAGCGTCAGGCCCAGAAGGGTCAGCACGAAGGCGACAAGGAACGGCGCCATCAGCTCCCACTGGACGACGATACGAGACCGGTCGCCGCCCTTGGCCGTGACCGAGAACTTGTGCCCCTTCGGCTTGAAGATCCCCGCCATCGCGGCCCGCGAGATGTGGATCGACCCGATCAACTGGCTGACGTCGTGCAGCACCGGAAGCAGGATGCCGCCGCTGAGGAAGTTCATCGTAAACACGACCCACAGCCAGTAGCAGCCGAAGTAGGTGATCACGTCCGTCAACTGGGCATCGACTACAATGGTGTTGAAGAACCAGTACATCAACGGAAACACGATGGCCGAGATGCGGAACAGGAACGACGTGCTCCAGTACAGGAAGGAATCGATCGTGCTCCAGCGATGGCGCCAGCTCAGCTTGTTGCGGCGGAACGGCCCCAGCGACGACCGCACGATCTGCATCAGCCCAAGGCACCAGCGCGCGCGCTGGGTGATGTATTCCTTCAGCCCCTCGGCCGCGAGCCCTTCGGTCAGCGCCTCGCCCAGATACACCGTTTCGTAGCCGTGGTTCTCCAGAACCATCGACAGCATGAAATCCTCTGTCACGCTTTCGGTGCTGAACCCGCCGATCTCGCGCAGGGCGCTCCAGCGGCAGATCGAAGAGGTGCCGCAGCAGATCGCAATGCCCCACGCGTCGCGCGACGGCTGAAGGTAGTCGAAGAAGAACCGCTGTTCGTCCGGGTAGGACCGCACAAGGCCAAGGTTGTGCTGGATCGGGTCTGAGTTGAAGAAGTGTTGCGGCGTCTGGACCAGCCCGACTTTCGGATCGTGGAACAGGGCCAGCGTGCGTGACAGGAACCCGCGATGCGGCACGAAGTCGGCATCCAGAACCGCGACGAAATCCGGCTGCACCGAATCCTCGGCCAGCCGATCCAGCGCGTGGTTGATGTTCCCGGCCTTGGCGCCCTTGTTGTCGGGCCGCCGCATGTAACGCACGCCCTGCTCGGCGCAGTAATCGCGCAGCCAGTCGCGGCGGCTGTCGTCCAGCACGATCACCTCTTTATTAAAGTGCCGCAGGGACTTGGCCCCGACGATGGTGCGTTCGAGAACGTCGAGTTCCTCGTTGTAGGTGGCGATCAGGATGGCGACGCGCGGCTCTCCCTGCTTCCACCACCAATGTATGTTCTCGTCCACCTCGTCGCTTCGGTGCCGGATGCGGGACATGATGACGAAGGCGCTGATCGACCCGACCAACGCCAGAAGCTCCAGCGTGAACAGCAGCGTACTGGCCACGAAATCCAGCGTCAGCCCCGGAGGTGCAAGCGTATCGGTGGCACGCCACCAGATGTATCGCAGCGCCAGCAGACCGGCGATCGAATACAGGATGGCGCGGTGGGTGTTGTTGTTGCGGTCGACGAAGGACGGCAGGATCGCCGTGATCCCGGCGATCAGCGCAAGGTGAACGGCGCTGGACCCAAGTTCGCCCAGATGCGGAAAGAACTGCATCGGTTCAGCCGCGGAACCAGTCCAGCGGACGACGGTCGAAGAACGCCCGTCCGGTCTGGCCGATCATGCAGCGGGTCTCGGGGTTGGCGGCCAGCGCGGGCACCAGCAGGGCCACGTCATAGCGTTCGAGATGCCGCGGGCTGGGCGCAATCGCAAGGTTCTCGTACACCGTGGCGGCGCCAGACCCGGCAAGCCGCGCAATCGTGCCATCCATCGGGTCGGACGACCCCGACAGCCGGAACGTCGCGGACTGGCCCACGCGCAGGGTATTGTAGATACGCTCGGTCACCGACAGGGTCACGATCGTCGCGTCGCAATCGATCAGCCGCAGGATCGGATCGCCCCGCTGCACCGTCACGCCGTCAGCCTGAAGGACGTCCCAGAACAGCCCGTTCATCGGGGCGGTGATCTCGCCCCCGGTCAGCGCGTTGACGCGAACCCGCTCGCGGCCAACCCGTTCGTTGATCGCCTTTTCGCGTGCCTCGGCCGCTTGCAGCGCGCTTTCCAGTTCAGAGATCACGGATTCCAGTTCGGTCGCGCGCTGAACAGAGTTCGGGCTGTCGTTGTAGCCATCGCCAAGGAACACACCCCGTTCGGCGGCGCGCAACGCGATCTCAAGAATCTCGACCTGTTCGCGGGCTTGGTCCAGCACAAGCGGGCTGTCCACCGGCTCGCCCGGCTGCCTGTCCTGCGCGCCGTCGATCAGGTCGATGATCCGCAATTCGGTGTCGTCCGGCATCTCGCCGGTTTCAAGATACGCCAGTCGGAACCGGGCGTGGGTCAGCCGCGAGCGGAGCTCGGCCAGCCTCTCGCCCCTGAAGACACGGCCCCGCTGAAGCAATTCGGCCTGCAGGTCCCGCGCCGCCTTGAGATCCGCGTTCAGGCGGATCGTCTCTGCGGCGGCAAGCTTCGATTCAAGCACCAGATCGTTCAACCTGACGGTGTCGACCAGCTGATCGGTGATGTTCGCCACCACCTCTCCCGAGGTGACGCGCGACCCATAGGCGCGATCGGGCAGTTCCAGCGTCCCCGCCACGTCCGCCCGCACGGTCACGACCGGGGCGTTGACGACGGCGTCGGCACTGGCGCCGGACATCTGTTCGCCCACGATGACCCAAACGGCCACAAGAACGACGACAAGTCCGATAAGGGGGCGAGCGTATTTCATGGGTTTTTTTCCCTGAACTTGGTACGACACTGCGATCCGCACCAAGCTTCTGCTTCGGCGTTTCCGAATCGTGGTTAATCATTAACGGTTTAATGTGGCAGGGTTTGGGCGGTCAGCCGTGGCTTTCTGCATGTGCAACATGCGCAAGCATCTGAAGAGTCGCGGGAAAATACGACTGTGATGCCAGATCGCCCGCAGAAAGCGGCACAAACCTGTCCTTGGCGAGGTTTGCGATAACACGATAGCCCGGCGCGTTGCTGATCGCTGTCACGGCCCCGTCGGCCTCGACCCGGACGGCAACGTGATCCGGCTGGTCCGAGCGCGCCATCATCGTTGCCATCCCGGCAACCGCCGGGTGCGCCGCCAGCCCGGACCACACCAGATAGATCGGTATCCGCACCGCATCGTAGGACGAGCGATAGTCGTGATCGCGCGGCGCCTCGAAGCCATTTGGCGTGACGGCCACCCAGTCGGGCAGAAACCCGGTCGCGGCCAGTTCCGCCAACAGGGCCTCGCCATGATCGGCGGCGCGGGCAAGCTGTGGGGCGTCGAAGGCGGCAGCCAACTCGCGCATCGCGCGGGGGTGATAGTAGGACGGGTTCACCAGAACCCTATCGGCTTGGCGAACCGCCTCGGCGCCGGGCATCAGCAACGGTGCGTCGGCGCGGCGCGGGTCGGGCGCAAGGCACAGCGCCACGATATCGCGGATGATCGCCGCCGGAACCGCGCTGTCGACCGGCCAGCCCCGGTTGCTTGCCGCCCGAAGCAGGGCCCAAGCGCGCAGCAGATCGCCGTCGGTGGCATTGTGCCAGTCGGGGATGCTGTCGGCGCGCGACGGATCCCACTTCCACGACATCAGCGCGTCTTGCCGGTTGGCTATGTGTTCGCGGGTCCAGCCTTCGATGCGGTCGAAGGTCTCGCGGTCGCCGAACGCCTCGGCAAGGATCAGGCCATAGGCCTGCCCCTCGGAATGGCTGATGCCGTCGTTGACGTCGTCGATCACGCGGCCATCGGACGCGACGAAGCGGTCGCGCCACGCGGCCCACGCATCCGCCTGCGCCAGCGCCGGTCGTGCCACTGCCAGTGCCGCCAAGCCAGAGATCACCGTTCTTCGCCTCATGCCTGCATCAGATGCGCCGAACCGGGCCAGAGGCAAGGGCCTGCTAGTCGGCCTTGCCGATCTCTGCGCACCAGTGGCGCGGGCCAAGGCCCCGATCCGGCCCCAGCGCGGTGAACCCGCCATCGACCGGGATGTCACAGCCGGTGATCCACGACGCGGCGTCCGAGCAGGCGAAGACCACGGCGTCCGACACCTCGGTCATCCGGCCCACCCGGCCCAGCAGCTTGACCTGCGCGCCCGCCTTGTCGGCAATGTCGCGGTCGCCGTCGGTCATGTCTTCCATCGGCGGGGTCCATGTCCAGCCCGGCGAAACGCTGAGAACGCGGATGCCCTTGGTGCCAAGCTGGACCGCGCCAAGCTTGGTCAGCTGCATCAATGCCGCCTTGCTGACAGAGTACGGGCCCCGCGTGTGGTTACCCGACTTGGCCGAGACGCTGCCCATGAACACGATCACGCCGCCCGGCGCCGTCAGATAGGGCCGCGCCTTCTGCATCAGCATCGCCGCGCCCACGACGTTGATATTCAACGAGGTCAGCCAGTCCTCGCGCGCCGTGTCCATGCCGTTGTCGAGGTAGGAACAGGCGTTGTGGACCACGATGTCCAGCCCGCCGAAGCGGTCCTTGCAGACCTTTAGCGCGGTGTCGATCTGGCCATCCTCGGCAAGGTCCATCCGCTGATACGCCGCGCCCTCGCCCAGTTCTGCGGCCAGCGACGCGCCCATCTCGTCCTCGATGCCGGTGATCAGCACCTTCGCCCCGGCTTCGTGCAGCCCCGACGCGATCGCGCCACCCAGCCCGTGCGTGCCCCCGGTGATCAGCGCCGTCTTGCCCGTCAGATCCATATCGTCCGTCCTGTTCCCTGCGGCCGTTCCGGCCCGCGTTCCGTCCGGCGGCAGACTGTCGCGTCAGCCCGCCGACCGCAAGGGCGGAACCGACGTCAGTGCGCGATCATCACATGACGGGCGACGGTGTAATCTTCCAGCGCGTACATCGACATGTCCTTGCCATAGCCCGACTGCTTCAGCCCGCCGTGGGGCATCTCGTTCACCAGCATGAAATGCGTGTTCACCCATGTGCAGCCGTATTGCAGCCGCGCCGAGATATCCAAAGCGCGGCCGATGTCGCCGGTCCAGACCGACGAGGCAAGGCCGTACTGGCTATCGTTCGCCCACTGGACGGCGGTGTCGGCGTCATCGAACCGGGTGACCGACACCACGGGGCCGAACACCTCGCGCTGGACGATCTCGTCCTGTTGCAGGGCGCCCGCGACGACAGTCGGGCGATAGTAGAACCCGTTGCCCGCGTGCAGGTCGCCCCCCGTCGTGATCTCGATGTGCTTCAGCTCGGACGCGCGCTGCACGAAGCTGGCGACGCGGTCACGCTGCCGCTGCGAGATCAGCGGCGGGATCTCGTTCAGGGTATCGTCGGCGTTGTCGTAGACGATGGACGTCACCGCGCCGGTCAGGTCCGCGACGAGGTTGTCGTAGATCTTCGGCCCGGCATAGATCCGGCAGGCGGCGGTACAGTCCTGCCCGGCGTTGTAATACCCGAAAGCGCGCAGCCCCTCGACCACGCGGCCCAGATCGGCGTCGTCCATCACGATCACCGGGGCCTTGCCGCCCAGTTCCAGATGCGTCCGCTTCACCGACTTCGACGCCGCCTGCAGCACCTTCTTGCCGGTGGCCACGTCGCCCGTGATCGACACCATGTCGACCTCTGGGTGGTTGATCAGCGTGTTGCCGACGCTGGCGCCCTGCCCCACAATCACGTTCACCACGCCTTCGGGGAAGATGCCCGCGATGATCTCGGCCATCAGCGGCGCGGTCAGCGGCGTCTGTTCGGACGGCTTCATCACCACCGTGTTGCCCCCCGCCAGTGCCGGGGCCAGCTTCCACGCCATCATCATCATCGGATAGTTCCACGGCGCGATGGACGCGACGACGCCAATGGGGTCGCGCCGGATCATCGAGGTGTGCCCCTCCATGTATTCGCCCGCGATGGGCCCGTGCATGTTGCGCACCGCGCCTGCGAAGAAGCGAAAGCAGTCGGCGACGGCGGGCACCTCTTCGTTGCGGACCTCGTTGATCGGCTTGCCGCAGTTCAGCGCCTCGAGCTTGGCGAACTCTTCGCTGCGGGCTTCGATGGCGTCGGCCAGCGCCAGCAGCAGGCCCGACCGGTGACCGGGCGTGGTGCGCGCCCAGCCCACAAAGGCCGCGCGGGCGGCGGCGACGGCGCGGTTCACCTGATCCAGATCGGCCTCGGGCATCTTCACGATGACCTCGCCGGTGCGCGGGTTCAGGACCTGTTCCTCGGTCTCGGTGCCCGCTTCTTGGGCGCCTCCGATCAGCATCTTGGTCTGCATGGGTTTCCTCCGTTACTTGCCCTGTCCGGCGACGGTGTCCGTCCCGCGGGTCAGATAATAGGCGCCCAGAATGGGCAGCATGGTGACAAGGACGACGACCATCGCGACCACGTTGGTCACCGGGCGTTCGCGCGGGCGCACCAGTTCTTCAAGCATCCAGATCGGCAGGGTCTGCTGCTGGCCGGCGGTGAAGGTGGTCACGATCACCTCGTCGAAACTCAGCGCGAAGGCCAGCATCCCGCCGACCACCAGCGCCGTGGCGATGTTGGGCAGGATCACGTGGCGCAACGTCTGGAACAGGTTGGCGCCAAGATCCATCGACGCCTCGACAAGGCTGCCGCTGGTGCGGCGGAACCGGGCGACGGCGTTGTTGTAGACGATGACGACGCAGAAGGTCGCGTGGCCCAGCACGATGGTCCATGTGCTGAACGGAATGTCCGCGATCGAGAACGCCGAACGCAGCGCGATGCCGGTCACGACGCCGGGCAGCGCGAAGGGAAGGATCACAAGAAGCGAGATCGTCTCGCGCCCGAAGAACCGCGTGCGGCTGACGGCGGCGGCGCACAGCGACCCGAGGATCAGCGCGATCACCGTCGAGATCGAGGCGACCTTCACCGACAGCGCCAGCGCCTCCCACACGTCGGGGCGGTTCCACGTCACCGCGAACCACTTCAGCGTCAGGCCGGGCGGCGGCCACTGAAAGGATTTTTCTTCGGTCGTGAAGGCATAGGCGAAGATCAGTAGGATCGGCAGGTGCAGGAACAAAAGCCCCGCGGCGGCGGCGATCTTCAGGCCAAGGGGCGCGCGGTCAGAGTGCATCGAACGCCCCCATCCGCCGGGCGATGTACAGGTACAGCCCCATGATCACGATGGGCACCACCGCGAAGGCGGCGGCCAGCGGGATGTTCCCCGCGATGCCCTGATGCTGGTACACCGCCTGCCCGATGAACAGCCTTGAGGTGCCGATGATCTGCGGGATGATATAATCGCCCAAGGTCAGCGAGAAGGTAAAGATCGACCCCGCCACGATCCCCGGCAGGGCCAAGGGAAACAGGACGTGCCGGAAGGTCTGCCCGGGCCGCGCGCCAAGGTCGCCCGACGCTTCCAGCATCGAGGCCGGAACCCGTTCCAGCGCGGCCTGCGTCGGCAGGATCATGAACGGCATCCAGACGTAAACGAAGACGACGAAGGTGCCCGTCGTGCTGACCGACAGGGAATTGCCGCCGACCACCGGCAGCGACAAGTAGGCGTCCAGCAGCCAGCTTAGGTGCAGGCCCTCCAGCGCCCATGTCAGGATGCCTTCCTTCGCAAGGATCAGCTTCCACGCGTAGATCTTTACCAGATAGCTCGACCACAGCGGCATCATGATCCCAAGGTAGAACACCGCCCGCCACCGGCCCTTCGCATAGCGCGCGGCGTAATAGGCGATGGGGAACGCGATCACCGCCGAAGCCAGCGTGGTACAGGCCGCCATCGTGACGGTCCGGACGATGATGTCGAAGTTGGCGGGCGTGAACAGCTCGGCATAGGTCCGCAGCGTGAACTCGTAGTTGATCAGCCCGCTGAAGTGATCGATCGAGAAGAAGCTTTGCAGCAGCAGCGCGAACAGCGACCCAAGATAGATAATCCCCAGCCACAGCACCGGCGGCAGCAACAGCAGCACCAACAGCAGCGTCGGACGCCGCCACAGCGTGTCCGACAGCCGCATCGCGACCCCGTCACGGCGCGGCAGATCGGTGGTGGACGCGACGCTCATGCCTTGCCCCGCATCAGGTGCAGGTCGCCCTCGGCCCATGTCAGCGCGACGGTATCGCCCACCGCCGGGCGCGGCGCGTCCTGCGGCAGCAGCGCCGTCATCCGCGTGCCGTCCGCCAATAGCGAGACGCGCGTGCTGAGACCAAGAAAACTAAGCCCGGTGACGGTCGCCGTCAGCGGCCCGGTCTCCGCCAGCCGCACCCGCTCGGGCCGGATCGCCGCCGTCACCTCGTGGCCGGTCAGCCGCGCCACCGTTTCCGGGGGCAGCACGTTGGAGGAGCCCACGAAATCGGCCACGAAGGGCACCTCGGGGCGGAAATAGATGTCTTCGGGCGCACCGACCTGAATGATCCGGCCCTCGTTGAAGACGGCGACGCGGTCGGCCATCGACAGCGCCTCGCCCTGATCGTGGGTGACGAAGACGAAGGTGATGCCCAGTTGGCGCTGCAGGCCCTTTAGCTCCTCTTGCATCTGTTCGCGCAGTTTCAGGTCCAGCGCGCCCAGCGGTTCGTCCAGCAGCAGCACGCGCGGCTTGTTCACCAGCGCCCGCGCCAGCGCCACGCGCTGCCGCTGGCCGCCGGACAGCTCGGACGGTCGGCGGGTGCCATAGCCTGAAAGCCGCACCATCTCCAAAGCCTGCTCCGCGGCCCGATGACGCGCCTTGCGCCCCTGCCCGGCGATCATCAGACCATAAGCCACGTTGTCGATGACGTTCAGGTGCGGGAACAGCGCATAGTCCTGAAACACCGTGTTGACGTGCCGCTTGTATGGCGGCAGGTCGGCCACCTGTTCGCCGAAGATGGCGATCTTGCCCGAGGTCGGGCGCTCGAACCCGGCGATCAGGCGCAGGCAGGTGGTCTTGCCCGACCCCGACGGCCCCAGCATGGCGAAGAACTCGCCCTCGGGGATATCAAGGCTGACGCCATCCACCGCCTTCACCTCGCCGAAGTGGCGCGAGACGTGGTCGAAATTCACGGCTGACATGAACGTATTCCGGTCCTTGCCCGTGCCGCCCCACGCAAGCGGGGCGACACGAGAGAGAGGTCAGGCGATCAGCGGCCGCCGATCACGCCGATATAGTCGGACACCCAGCGGTAATAGGGCACGCATTCGTCCTGGCTTTCGCAGTTGGCGACGGGGGTCTTCCAGAACCGGATCTTGTCGAACTGGTCCAGACCGTTGGCGTCGCAGCCTTCCTGCGTCTGCATCCCGCGCCCGTCGGAACAGGCGGCAGGCACCGACGGCACCGCGCCGAACCAGACCGACAGGTCCGATTGCAGGTTGGATGCCAACTGGTGCTCGAACCACATGTAGGCGCAGTTCGGATGCTCTGAATCCGCGTGCAGCATGGTGGTGTCGGCCCAGCCCGTCGCGCCCTCTTGCGGGATGACGGACGCCACCGGCACGCCATCCGCCTGCAGCAGGTTGACCTGGAACGGCCAAGACCCCGAGGCGGCCATGCCTTCGTTCTTGAAGTCGTCGATCTGGATGAAAGCATCATGCCAGTAACGGCTGACCAGCCCGCGCTGGACGCGCAGCAGGTCAAGCGCCGCGTTGTACTGGTCCTGCGTCAGTTCATACGGATCGGTGATGCCCAGATCCGGCTGGTGGTACATCAGGTACATCGCGGCGTCTGCGATGTGGATCGGGCCGTCATAGGCCTGCACCCGCCCCGCGTTGCTTTCCCCGTCGCCCAGTGTCGTTTCCTCGAATACCACGTTCCACGACGTCGGCGCCTCGGCGAAGTCCTCGGTGTTGTACATCAACACGTTCGGACCCCACATATACGGCACGCCATAGTGGGTGCCGTCCACCGTGTGCCACGGCGCATCCTTCAGCCGGTCGTCCACCGTGCTCCACGACGGCACGAGATCGACGTTGATCGGCTGAACCCGGTTCCCCGCGATCATCCGTAGCGACGCGTCGCCCGACGCGGTGACAAGGTCGAACCCGCCTTCGTTCATCAGCGCGACCATCTCGTCCGAGGTGTTCGCCGTCTTGACCGAGACCATGCAGCCTGTCGCTTCCTCGAACCCGGTGACCCAGTCGAAGTTCGGGTCGGTCTCGCCCCGTTCGACATAGCCGGCCCATGCGACGATCGACAGCGCGCCCTCGCCTTCGCCGATCTCGGTCATCTGCGCCAGCGACGCCGTGGCGACGGAACCGGCGGCGATCGAGGTCACGACGGCGGTTATGAAATTCGTCTTCATTGCGATCTCCCTGCGGGTGGCCGCGACGGCCCGGCGCCCGCGCAACAAAGCGCGGCCGGGTGTCTTCGGCAGCCCAGTACAATTGGTGTGATCCTCGGCGGCGGACGCCGGGGCGTGATCCGGAAGCGTTGGTTTTTCCACCCTGCCGGGCGCGCTTCATCCGTCACAGGAAAACTATGCGGGCGGCATTCTGCGTTCGCAAATTCAATATTCAGAAAGATGCGTTCGGAAATTCCGATAGCTCGGGCCTGTCAAAGCCGCAGGTGCTTGCCCGTTTGCCCCATCCGCGCAAGCGAGATGAAATCGCGCACCGCCGCCGACAGCGGCAGGCCCCGCCGCCACACCACGCCGACCTGCACGATGGGCAGCGCCCCCGATACGTCTCGGCTTTCGATCCGGTCGCCGTCCAGCGACCACGGGCGATAGACAAGATCCGGCAACAGCGCCACGCCGGCGCCGGTGGCGACCAGACTGCGCACCGCCTCGACGCTGCGGGTCCGAAACGCGATTTGCGGGCGCTGACCGAAGGCGGACAGCAGCTTGACCGCTTCCTCCTCCATCTCGTCGACGTTCAGCATGATCAGCGGTTCGCGCGCCACGTCGTCCAGCCCGATGCTTTCGCGCCCCGCCAGCTTGTGTTCCAGCGGCAGCCACAGGCGGAAGGCCGACACGTCGAGAATCTCGGATTGCAGCGCCATCCGGTCGCGCAGGTTCGAAATCACCATGACCGCCACGTCCAGTTCACCGCCGACCAGCAGGTGTTCAAGGTATTCGCCGCTGTCCTCCAGTGCCGAGACGGCGACCGAGGGGTTCATCCGCCGATACCGCGCCAACAGGTCCGACATCACGTAGCCCGCCATCAGCGAGGTCACCCCGATGTTCAGCCGCCCCGAGGTCGTGCCCGGCGGTCGCTTGAACGCCCGCCGCGCGCCCGACACGTCGGACAGGATCTTCGTCGCGTGGCGCAGGAACTGGTGGCCGCTATGGGTGATCGTCAGCCCGCGCGCGTGCCGGTCGAACAGGGTCACGCCAAGGTCGGCTTCAAGGTTCTTCAGCGCCTCGGTCACCGCCGACTGCGAGATCGACAGCGACTGCGCCGCGCCGATGACGGACCCGGCATTGGCGACCGCTACGAAATAGCGCAACTGCTTGAGCGTGAAGGACATGCGGTGCGGCTCCTGCCCGGACGATGCCCCGCAGACTATGCCCAGGCGCGGGCCGCCCACAAGCGGGCTGCACGGGCATGTATTGACTCGGGGCGGCGGGGCTGCGAACCAATAGGCGCACAATTGTTCGCATATGGAACTTTTCTCATGCTCTGGCAGGACCTCAAACACCGGGATTTCGCAAACGGCGCACTGGCCGACGCGGTGGCGCTGGTGCCCTGCGGCGCCACGGAACAGCACGGGCCGCACCTGCCGCTGGGCACCGACACCTTCCTGTCCGAGGCGGTGGCGACCAAGGCCGTGGCGCAGGTGAAGACCGCGACGGTGGTGCAGTTTCCGACCCTCGACCTGACCGCCTCGCGCGAGCATCACGACTATGCCGGGTCGGTCTGGATCGAACCCGAGGAACTGGTCATTCAACTGATGGCCATCGGCCGCGCGGTGACGCAGGCCGGGATGCGGCGGATCGTGTTCATCAACGGCCACGGCGGAAACATCCCCGCGTTGCAGATCGCGTGCCGCCGCCTGCGGATCGAGCATGGTCTGTTCGCCGTCGCCGCCGGGTGGATGACCCCCGGAATGCCCCGCGTCCCGGCAGAGCTGAAGTACCCCGACGACGTGCACGCCGGCTTCATGGAGACCGCGGCAATGCTGCATGTCCGGCCCGACCTTGTCGACATGTCCGCCGCCGCCGATTTCGTCCCCGCCGCACGCGCGGTGGCCGAGGCGAACACGCATCTGCGGCTGATCGGCCCGATCACCACCGGCTGGACCGCCCGCGACCTGACCCCCGACGGCGCATCCGGCAACGCCGCCGCCGCCACGCCCGAGGCGGGCAAGGTGATCGTCGAAACCTGCGCGACGGCCTTTGCCGAGATGCTGGACGAGATCGCGGCGCACCAGCCCGGCTTTCCGCCCGCCACTTGAGGCCTGACATGAAGATCGAAGCCCAACCTCTTGATCCCGAGACTTTCAAGCCATTCGGCGAGGTCGTCCAACCCGGCCTTGGCGCGGTAAAGACGATCCGGGACGGCACGGTCCGTCTAAGCCGACCCGAGGCCGCGCTTCGCCACGAGGCAGCCGCCGAAACCGCCGCGGTCGAGTTCTACGAATGCGCCGCCACCGACGCCCCGCTGGTCGCCACGAAGGTGGAACATCACCCGCATTCCATGCAGCTGTTCGCGCCGATGCAATCTGCGCGCTGGCTGGTGGTGGTCTGGCCCGGGGGGTTGGAATCGACCCCCGCCGCCTTCGTCGCACAGCCGGATCAGGCGATCCTGTACCACCCCGGCATCTGGCACCACGGCATCGTCGCGCTGGATCGTCCGGCGCAGTTCATCTCGTGGATGTGGCGCACCGGCGGGCCGACCGACACCGTGTTCGCCGACCTGCCCGCGCCGGTCTCGATCGACTGGCCCGCCGCATGACCCGGCTGGCGGTCGACTTCGGCGCGCGCTTTGCCGACCTGTGCCTGACCGGCCCCGAAGGCCGCCGCCTTGCGAAACAGCCCGTGGGCGACGATCCCGTGGCGGCGCTGATGGCGGGGCTGGCCGCGTTGGACGTGACGCCCGCTGCGCTGGACGACGTGCGCATCGCATCAACCCGCCCGCTGAACATGATGCTGGCGCAAACGCCCGGACCCGTCGCGCTGATCTGCACGCAGGGCTTCGGCGACGTGCTGGAACTGGCCCGGCAGGACCGCGTGGATCTTTACGCCCCCGTCGCCCGCTCTGCCGCGCCGCTGTTCCTTGCCCCGCGCGGCGCGATCCACGAGATCCCCGGCCGCATCGGGCCCGACGGGACCGAAACCGCGCCTCTGGACCTGTCCGCGCTGGACCGCATCGTGCCCGCCCTGCGCGACGCGGGTGTGCGGGCCGTCGCCGTCTGCCTGCTGTTCGCCCACGCCAACCCGGCCCATGAACAGGCGCTGGCCCGTGCCCTGTCCGACGCGCTGCCCGACGTGTCGCTTAGCCTGTCGCACGCCATCGACCCGGCCCCGCGTGAATACGAACGCACCGTCGGCACCGTGATGGACGCGTGGCTGCGCTGTACCGCGCGCCCCGAGCTGGCGGCGATGGAAACCGCCCTGCGCGACGCGGGCTTTGCCGGTGCGCTAAGCTTCGGTGACGGGCGCGGCGTGGTCCGCGCGGGCATCGAGGGGCTGGCCGACCTTGTGTCCGTGCTTGCCAGCGGCCCCGCCGCCGCCGCCCGTGGCGCGTTGACCGCGTCAGGCGGCGATGCGGTTGTGCTGGACGTCGGTTCCCGCAGCGCCGACCTGATGCTGGTGCAGAACGGCGCGCCGGTGATGGCCGATCCGGGCCAGATCGCGGGCATCCCGCTGCGGCGCGACCTTGTGGACATGGCAAGTCTTGCGCTTGGTGGCACCTCTCCGGTCGCGCTGGAGGCGGGGCGCCTGAGGCTTGACGCGGACGACGCGCCGCCACTGGACGCGCTGCTGATCGCCGACGGACGCCTGCCGGGCGACACCTCGGCCCCTGCCGACCGCAAGGTGCTGGACGCCGTCGCCGCGCGGCTGGCGGAAGAGGCGATCCGCTTCGCGACCCGCCGCAACGTCGACCCAGTGCAAACCGGCCTTGTCGTTTGTGGCGGCACCGGCGGGCTGCTGGCCGCCGACATCGCCCGCGCGATGGGTCTGGACCGCGTCCGCCTGCCGCGCCATCCCGCTGCCGCAGGCGCCACCGGCCTTGCCGACGCGCCAGAGCGGCTAGAGTCCTCTGCCGCCGTGAACCGCCTGCTTGCCGAAACCGACATCGCCGGGGTGTTTGCCGGACTTGCGGACATGCTCGGCGACACGCCCGACCTGTACCGCCTGTCGATCGCGCCGCGCCCCGAGATGCACCCGATGACGCTGGACCTGCCGCGCGCCCCAGCGGACGCGGATGAAATCCTGCAGGCATGGCGCGACGCCTACGCCGCCCGGTACGAGATCGAGCCCCCCGGCCCCGGCCACCTTGGCCGCGTCGCCGCGATCCGCGACCGGCTGCCCGACACGGCAAGCGCCGCCACCGAAGACGCCGCCGCCACCGAGGGCCCCGCACTGGTCGCGACAGACGCGGGCGGCATCTGGGTGCCGCAGGGCTGGCGCCTTAGCCCGACCGCGGCCGGCTATTTGCTGGAGAACCGCGCATGACACCGCAACAGCGAAACCTTCAGCTTCGGCTCGACGGTCTGGCGCAGACCATGCAGGAAACCCTGATGCGGACCTCGGTCTCGCCGGTGGTGCGCGAGGGGGCCGACTGCGCCTCGGCCCTGTTCACCCGCGACGGCGAGTTGCTGGCGATGTCGAACGCGATCCCGCTGCTGCTGGGCGCGCTGCCCGGGATCGTCACGGCGGTGACGGCGGCCTTTCCGGTCGACACGATGGCCAAGGGCGACCTGTTCCTGACCAACGACCCGTTCGGCGGCGGCACCCACCTGCCCGACATCGCGCTGCTGATGCCGGTGTTCGACGGCGACCGGGTGATCGCGCTGGCCACCAGCCTGCTGCACCATCAGGACATCGGCGGCATGCGCGCCGGGTCGGTGCCGCCCGACGCGACCGAGATCTACCAAGAGGGCCTGCGCCTTCCGCCGATCCACGCCGGCACCGGCGGCCGCCTGACGGCGGCAACCACCGCGCTGATCCGCGCGGCGTCACGGGTGCCGGACGTGGTGCTGGGCGACCTCGACGCGCAGGCCGCAGCCGGACGGCAGGCGGCGCGCGGGTTGCAGCGGATCGCGGCAGAGATGGGCACCGACGGGTTTCTAGACGCCGCAGCCGGACTGCTGGACGCGGGCGAAGCGGCGGTCGTCACCCGGCTGGCCGCCCTGCCCGTCACCCACGCCACCGGCGCGGACGGGCTGGACCCGAACCCCGGGCACGGACCGGCCGAGGTCCACCTGTCCCTGACCGTGGTCAAGGGACGGCTGCACGCCGATTTCACTGGATCATCCCCGCAGGTGAAGGCCCCGATCAACTGCGTCGCCTCCGGCCCGCTGTCGGCGGTGTTCTACGCCCTGCTGACCCTGCTGGGCCCCGACGCGCCCCGCAACGGCGGCATCCTGCGGCGTCTGGACCTGACCTTGCCGCACGCCAGCGTGGTGAACGCGGCGCTTCCGGCGGCGGTGAACGCGCGGACCAACATGGTGCGTTCGATCACCTCGGCGGTGCTGCAGGCGCTGGGGCAACTGGCCCCTGACGGGCTTCCGGCGGCGAACTGCGGCATGGCCTATGTCATCGCCTTTTCCGGGCGACACCCGGACGGCGCGCCGTTCCTTGCGACCGAGATCGTCGCTGGCGGCGCCGGTGGCGGGCCCGACCGGCCCGGCGCGCCCGGTATCTCGACCGACGTGGGCAACGCCCGCAACACCCCTGCCGAGGCGCTGGAAGCGGTGCTGCCGGTGCGCCTTGTGCGGGCCGAGCGGCGGCGCGGCTCTGGCGGCGCGGGCAATTATCCCGGCGGCGACGGCATCCTGCGCGACTATCAGGCGCTGGCCGACGGTATCTCTGTTTCGATCCGGGGCGAACGCTTTGCCCGCGTGCCCGACGGGGCCTTTGGCGGCGGCGCTCCAAGGCCCGCAGCGGCCCGCGTGGTGCGCGCCAACGGCAGCGTCGAAGAGCTTCCGGCGCGGTCCGCCGTGGTGCTGAACACCGGCGACCGGCTAGAGGTCGAAAGTGCGGGCGGCGCGGGCTACGGCGCGGCGGACTAGGCCGCGTTTCCCGCGATTGCCGTCAAACTTACCGTCGCGACAGGAACTGCGTATTGTAAAGGCACCCGTGGGGGCGCAACCGGGCCTTCGGGCGTTTCGCGTTGACAGAAACGGCCCTGCGGATGTCAAATTATCGCACGAACATTCGATAATCGAACAAAATGGGAGTTGAGACCGATGACGTTCAAGGCCACCACCACTGCCGCGCTCGTCGCCCTGTCCACCACCTTCGCCGCTGGCACGGCGCTTGCACAGGAAGAAGTCCGCCCCGGCGTTTTCTTCGCCGGCGAGGTCGAGCCCGCGGACTCGCCGCGCGGCGAGATGCAGACGCTGATCTTCGAACTGGCCACGGCTTGGGCCGACTGCAACTCGGACGCGATGTCCGGTGCGGTCGCGGAGAACGTCAAGTTCTCGTACCCGACGACGGCCTACGAAGGTCTGCCGACGATGCTGGAAGACCTGAACACCTTCTGCGGCATGGCCACCGACGTGTCGATCTACATGCCGGAAGACGCGTTCTACATCGACCTTGAAGAAGGCCGCGTCGCGGTCGAGCTTCAGTTCCGCGCGTTCCAGCGTGGCGCGAAGCAGGTTGTGAACGACGTGTGGGTCGCCACCGTCGAAGACGGCAAGATCACGATCATCAAGGAATACCTCGACGGTCGCGTGAAAGACCTTCAGGCGCTGGGTGTGCTTCAGCTGGAAGAAAGCCCCGCGTTCCTGACGCCGTGGCCGCCGCGCACCGAGGAATGGGCGGAATGCTTCCCCATCGCCAAGGCCGCGCCGGTGAACACCTGCCCGCCGACCGAGTAACGGCCGCTTCGTCGCGCATCTTCGGGCCCTGATCGGGCCCGGAGATGCACAACCTACGGCGTTATGTTGAATAAGCGATCCGCATGCGGACCATCGGCCAAACCCCGCCCGGCGGCACCGCCGGGCAGCGCCGACCCGCCCCCCTGGGGCGGCGCTATTGCGCCACCCCGCGGGACGGCGCTGCCCTCTCTCAAGACCATATGCGCCAGCGAGCGGCTGACACGAAGCAGCGCGGTCAGCCTGCCTCGGCGATCCGCACAAGGTTCGACAGCAGATGCGCGCGGGTCATCGCGCCGACCGAGCCGTGGCGCGGCGTGACGTGGCCCGCGATCTGCGCGACGTCGTCGGCAATGTCCGACACCATCCCACCATCGACATAGGTGATCCCGACGCCCACCACCGCCGCACCGGGGCGGATCATGTCGGCGGTCACAAGGTCGGGCTGCCCGGCTGCGGACACGACCACGTCAGCCTGTCGCGTGACCTCTGCCAGATCCGACGAGCGCCGGTGCAGCAGCGTCACCTCGGCATCCGTTCCGGGCAATGACAGCAGCATCGCCAGCGGACGCCCCACCAGCATCCCGCGCCCGATGATCGCCACCCGGCGCCCGGCCAGCGGCACGTCGTGGGCGCGCAGCAGATCCTCGATCCCGGCGGGGGTACAGGGCAGCAGACCCGGCGTTCCGGCCAGCAGGCGGCCAAGGTTCATCGGATGCAGCCCGTCCACGTCCTTGGCGGGCGACACCGCCTCGCCCACCCGGCCCTCGTCCAGATGCGCGGGCAGCGGCAGCTGTACCAGCACGCCGTGGATCAGCGGATCGGCGTTCAATGCCTCGACCCGCGCGATCAAGGCGTCTTCCGGAATGTCGCCCGGCAGCCGGATATCGTCCGACGCCATGCCAAGTTCAGCGCAGTTCTCGTGCTTGCGCCCGATGTAGGACTGGCTGGCCGGGTTGTCGCCGACCAGCACCGTCGCCAGCCGAGGGACGACGCCGCGCTTTGCTAGCGAAACGACACGCGCCGCCAGTTCATCGAACCGGCGGCGGGCAAGAACGTCTCCGTCCAGAAGGATCGCGGTCACGCGATCACTCGAGACCGATGGACGGGTCGATGAAGCGGTTGGTCACCACGTCCTCGGCGGTCACGTCGGGATTGGCGCGTTCGTCCAGACCCGGCTTGACGATCTCGAGGATGGTCGACACGCGTTCCATGTCGAAGTCGCCGATGGTGTCGTTCGACCCGTTACCGATAACGCCGTCCTCGACCATCGTGGTCGCGGCATAGTCCATCAGGTCCGGCGCGGTGGTCCACCATGTCGTGGCGAAGCCGCCCTCGTTGAACGCGACGATGACCTCGTTCACCTCGGTCGGGTCGGTGGCATAATCGACGGCGGCCTGCTGCATGATCGGCACCAGTTGCTCAAGGCAGGGCGCCAGTTCGTCCATCCGCGACTGCGCGACGGACACCATGCCGGTGTAGTTGGGATAGCCGAAATCGTTCAGCGTGGTGCCGCCGATCGGCTTGCCCCAGTTCGACCCGTTCGCCAGCTTGTAGGCCTCGCTGGTGATGAAGCCCGCGTTCAGCCATGTGCCGTTGTTGACCACGAAGTTCTCAAGATCGCCCCGATAGCCTTCGACGAACACGTCCGCCGGCACACCGGAGTCTACAAGGAACTTGCCGTAGGTCCGCTGGATCGTGGAGATGTAGATCTTTCCCTCGCCGCTTTCGGCGAAGGCTTGCAGATCCTCGATGCTGCTGAAGCCGTCGGGATAGGTCCCCTCGTCCCACATCAGCGCGGCGGGCGCCACGTCGAGCGGTGCGAAGACGCCGACCACCGGGAACCGTTCCGAGAAGATGAAGGCGTTGTCCAGTTCCTGATAGCCGAGGTGCGGCAGCACGCCGGCTTTCGAGTTGCCCATGAACAACGAGGAATAGGCCGTCTCGCCATCGCCCATGCCGATGCCGCCGCCGCCTTCGAGGATCTGAAGCTCGATGCCGGTGGACCCCAGCGGGCCCTTGTAAACGCCGGATTCCATCGTGCCGCCCGCGCCGATCATCTGCATGATCGGGCCATGCTCGGCCTGCATCAGCCAGTCCTTTTGAAGGATCAGCGGGTTCGGGCAGACATCGGCAAGCGGCGTGGTATAGTTCGTTTCGGCGAATTCTCCCGCGTGGGCGGCCCCGGCGGCAAGGCCCGCGGCAAGGGCAAGCGTCATGCTGGTCTTCATCTGGCTGGTCCTCTCTGTTGTGTGCGTTTGTTGTAGGTGTCGAAGGTGGCTCAGACCCGCCCGTGCCAGTCGGCGAACAGGCGGTTTCCGAGGAACTGGAAGAACAGGTAAACCGAGATCGACAGCAGCGACGACACGATCAGCGCCGCGTACATTTCCTCGTACTTGAAGTCGATCTTGGAGTTGATAAGCATCTGCCCCAGCCCGCCGGGACCGGCGAGGAAGAACAGTTCGGACACGATGGCGCCGATGATGGCAAGCCCGGCCGAGATCCGAAGCCCCGCGAACAGCGCGGGCGCCGCCGAGGGGAAGCCCGCCTTCCACAACGTGACCCACCAGCTGGCGTTCGACAGGCGGAACAGGTCGATCACCCCGCGATCAAGGCTTTTCAGCCCCAGCAGCAGCGTCGTGGGGATCGAGAAGAACGTGAACATCGCGACGATCAGCATCTTCGGCAGGAAGCCGAAGCCAAGCGCGCTTTGGATCAGCGGGATGATGGCCAGGATCGGGATCGACTGCAGCGCCACAAGGTACGGGAAGATCGCCCGTTCCAGCAGGCGCATCCGGAACATGAACACGCCCAGCAGGATGCCGATCGGGATCGAACACGCCATGCCGGCGGCGGCGATCGACAACGTCACCAGCGCGCGGTGGCCAAGTTCGGCCCAGATTTCGGGTTTCGAGAACGCCATCTCCCACAGGCCCGTGCCGCTGGGCATCAGGAAGCGGCGGTGGTCCGGCAAACCGGCGCGGGTCCATGCGTACAGGCCCAGCAAAGCAAGCCCAAGGATCACCGGCGGCAGGACCGCGATGACGATGCTGGCCGCCGGGGTCGGCGGCTTGGGGTTGGGGCGCGGTTTGTGCGCCGGGGGCAAAGCGGTGTCGGTCATTGGCTTGTCCTCTCGTCGGGCTGCATCAGCCCGCGCAGGCAATGCGAGATCTCGGCGCAGCCCTCGGTGAAGGCGGGGTCAAAGCGCAGGTCGGCGTTTCGGGGCTGCGGCAGGTCGATGGCGTATTCCGCCGCGATCCGCCCGGGCCGCGCGCCCATCACCACCACGCGCGAGGACAGATAAACCGCCTCGGGGATCGAGTGGGTGATGAAGAAGCCGGTGAAGCCCTTGGCGCGGTGCAGCGCCGACAGTTCCTCGATCAGGCGTTCGCGGTTGATCTCGTCCAGCGCGCCGAACGGTTCGTCGAACAGGAAGACCGTCGGGTCCAAGGCAAAGGAGCGCGCCAGCGAGGCCCGCATCTTCATGCCGCCCGACAGCGCGCGGGGGAAGCGGTCCTCGAACCCGGTCAGGCCGACGAGGTCCAGCTGTTCCAGCGCCTTGCGCTTGCGTTCCGCCGCCGGGACGCCGCGCAGTTCCATCATCAGTTCGACATTGCCCAGCACCCGCCGCCACGGCAGCAGCGTCGCCTCTTGGAAGGTGAAGGCAAGGTGATCGCGGTCGATCCGCACCAGCCCGCCGGTCTGCGGCAGCAGGCCCGAGGCGATGCGCGCCAAAGTGGACTTGCCGCAGCCAGATGGGCCGATGATCGACACGAACTCGCCCGCCGCGATGGACAGGTCGATGCCGGTCAGCGCCTCGGTCCCGTCGGGATAGGTCATCGACAGGTCCTCGAACCGCAGCGCCACGGGGCGCGGGTCCGGCGCACGGTCCGGCGACAGGCGATAGACGCCCCGGTGCCCGGTCGCTGCGGGCGTCTCGGCCGTTACGGATTGGGTCATCGCGCCCTCCACGTCTTAGTATTCCCGCATCTTGCGGCCGACACGGTCGATGAAGCCGTCGATCTCGGCCTGACCGACGCGGTCGATATTGTAAAGCGCGTGGTAGTCCACCCGCACCCTTGGATGGCACACGGCGCGCAGGAAGCGTGTTCCGTTCTTGCGCGGCGCATCGCCCAGAACCATCGCCCGCCACCGCTTGGAGCCATAAGTCGTCACGCTGGTCAACCGGCGGATGTTGGTCAGCCCCGGGCCAAGCCGGTTCTTCTGGAACACGAACGACACCTCGGGCAGGAACACCCGGTCGAAATACCCTTTCAGGATCGCGGGCCAGCCGAAGTTCCACACCGGGTGGCACAGCACCAGCGCCTCGCAGGCCTGCAGCCGCGTGACATAGTCGTCCACCAGTTCGCGGTTCTTCGGAACCTCGTGGTAGTCGCTGCGTCCCTCGGGCGACAGCACCGGGTTAAAGCCGTCGGCATACAGGTCAAGGTCGTCCACCTCGTGCCCCGCCGCCGTCAGGTTGGTCACCACCGTTTCGTGCAGACGCGCCGCAAGGCTGGTCTTCAGCGGGTGGGCATAGACTACGTGTACTTTCATTCCGCGCCCTCTTTGGCGGTTTCTCCGAACAGGTACGTGCGCCCTGCCACCGGCTTCCAGTCCGGGTCCTCCCACGCGATCATCTTGCCGGGGTTCAACAGCCCCCGGGGGTCCGTTTCCCGCTTGAACGCCAACTGGTCGAGATCGGGGGCTTTCATGCCGCCCTCTTCCAGCGTGACGCGGTGCGGGTTGAAGACGGTGAAACCTTCGGCTTCCAGAAGCGAGACAAGCTCTTCCAGCCGGGCTTCGTCGGTGTATTTCACCAGCGGCATCGCGACGGCGCGCACCTTCCCCATGATGCGCGTCAGTTCGAAATGCAGCCGCAGTTCATCACCGAACCGGGCCTTCAGCCGCTGCGTTTCAGCCACCGGATCGTCGCCGAACATCATCTGCAGATAGGTCGTGTCGGGATCGACCTTCATCGCCCGCAGCGTGGTGTGGTTCCAGCCAAGTTCGTACAGCGGCGGCACGCGCTGTTCGCTTTGACCGTCCCGATACCGGATCGCGCCCCCTTCGGCGGCGACGAAGGCCTCCAGCTCGGGCAGCGTCTGTTGCGAGACGTACAGACCCACCAGCCCCTCGCCCGCCGTCAGGAAGGCGCGGTGGCGCAGGAAATAGCGTTCCGCAATGCCCGGCTCGAAGACCGAGATCATGCGGCACAGGATGTCGCCCTGACCGCCTGCCGCCAGCGCAAAGCGCAGCGCCTCGGACAGGTCCGGCAGACCGACCAGCACCCCGATCCAGTCCGACGCCGGGTCGATCGGCACCTCCAGACGGGTGATGACGCCATTCACACCGTAGGCATGTGCCGCCTTGTGGACCTCGGCGCCTTCCAGTTCGATCACGCGCGGCTCGGCCTCCATCGTCAGAAGGCGGAGTTTCAGGATGTTGGCCGGGTTGCGCAGCCCGCCCCAGCGGATCGCGCCGACGCCGCTGGAACCGCCCGCGATAAAGCCGCCGATGGTGGCGGTCGCGGTGGTCGAGGGGAACAGCCGCAGCTCTTGCCCCTCGGCGCGGCAGGCGGTTTCCAACTCGGCCAGGATCGCGCCGGGCTCGGCCACCAGCCGACTTTCATGGATCTCGAACGCGTTCAGATCCGCCGTCGACAGCACGCAGCCGCCGCGCAGGGGCATCGACTGGCCATAGTTGCCGGTGCCGCCGCCCCGCACGGTCACGGGGACGCCATGCGCGTGGCAGGTCGCCAGCACCGTGCGCACCTCGGCCTCGGTGCGGGGCGAGACGATGAAGTCGCCCTTCACCTCTTCCAGCTGCCGCTTGAGGATCGGACTGTACCAGTAGAAATCGCGGCTTTTGCGCTGCACCGGGCCGGGCGCGTCCTCTAGCGGGACGTCCGCCGCCCGCAGCGCCGCCTTGCAGGCTTCGATATCGGTTTCCGAAACGGTCATGCCATGTCTCCTTGCGTCACGGCCACAGGGTCCAGCCCACGTCCCAGCGGCACGCCATCCCGCAGCACCAGCCGGCCCTCCACGGGCGCGGTAAGCAAACCGGGCCAGTCAGCCGCGGGCACCAGCACGCCGTCCGCGGGCGCGCCGGGGGCGATCCGGCCACCGTCCAGCCCCATCGCGCGGGCGGGAACCCCGGCGATGGCGTCGATCCAGACCCCAAGGTCCTGATCCAGATGGGCGGCGGTTGTCGCCTCGGCGAACAGGTGCAGCGGGTCGTAGTTGCCGAAAGGATAGTAAGCGTCGGCCACGTTGTCCGCGCCGAACAGCACCGGGATGCCGCGCGCACGCATTTCGTGGACCAGCGTGATCCCGCGCCGCAGCGGGGTCGCACCCATCGCCCGGTCCTGCAGATAAAGGTTCGTGCGGGGCAACGCCGCGACGGCGATCCCCGCCGTGGCGATCAGGTCCAGCGCGCGGTCACGCTCGGCCTCGGGCTGAAGCGACAGCGCGCAGCCGTGGCCCGCAAGCACACGCCCCGAAAACCCGGTCTTCAGCACCGCCTCGGCCAGCACCGGCAGCGAGGCGGGTCCGGGGTGGAGCCCCTCGTCTATATGGAAATCGACGTCCAGCCCATGCGCCTCGGCGCCGGTCAGGAACGCCTCGAACAGTACGCGGTCGGCCAGTCCCGGTGCGACGAAGGCGCCCAGAACACCGCCAGCCCGCGCGACTTGGCGGCAGCGGTCCGCGAAATCGGCCCCCTGCGCCCGGCTCAGCGCCCCCAGCGCGGACCGTTGCAGCGTCACCGTGCCTTCGGCGGCGACCGCCCCGGCGGCCTGCCAGCCCGGCATCTCGTCCGGCAGGCTCGGGCAGTCGATATGGGTGCGCAGCGTCCGTGTGCCAGCGGCGGCGGCCTCGGCCACCGCGCGGCGCATCCGGGCGGCGTGGTCGTCCGCCGTCCAGCGCACGGACGCCTCGGCATGAAGCCGGATCGCGCCCATCAGCGTGCCGTCGGCCAGCCCGGTCTCGGCCACCGTGTAGGTCTTGTCGAGATGCACATGCGCGTCCGTCAGCCCCGGCAGCAGCGACCAGCCCGACACGGCGATGCGCCGGGCCCCCGGCAGATCGGCGGCCCGGCGAAAGCGGCCACCGGCGATACCGACATCGACCTGGCACATGCCCCCCGCCGCCCGTCCCGATGCGGCGCGGCCTTCGAAGCCCGACAACAGCGCCTTGGGCGACACGGCACCGGACAGCACGACGGGATCGCCCCCGGCCAGCGCCTTTGCCGCGGCGCTCCGCGTGCTGTCATCCTGTGTGCTGGTCCGCATCCTGGCTGGCTCAGTTCGTTCGATAATGGAACATGCGTTCGTTATTGATCATTCTGCGGGACAGCCGCCGACTGTCAAGACCTGCCCGGGGCGCTTGACAACTTCCCGCGCGGGATGCCTTTGTTCCAGCCCAATGCGGCAGGCGCCCCGGTGCGCAGCTGCCCGAACTTTTGCTGGGATGGCGTATTGTTGAGCAGTTTCGAAACGACACCGGGACCCGGAAGCGACGAGTCCGGCAGCACGGCCGAGACGGAAATCTCGCTGACCTTCCGGAAGGGTCTGCAGGTCATGATGGCCTTCGACGGCGACGACCGCCAACTGACCCTTGCCGAGATCGCGCGCAAAACCGGGCTGAACCGGTCGGTCGCCCGGCGGCTGGTGCGCACGCTGCTGCACACGGGCATTCTGCGCGAAACCGGCCAGCGGTTCGAGATGACGGTCGGCGTGTTGCGGCTGGCGCGCGGGTTCACCGACGGGCACCGGATTGCGCAGATCATCCAGCCGATCCTGCGCCGCACGTCGGAATCGATTTCCGAAAACGTGTCCTTCGCGCTGCGCGATGGCGTCGATGCGACATATGTCGCGCATGCGCAGGTGAAGGGATCGTTCACCCTGAACCGCGTGGCGATCGGCACCCATGTCCCGCTGGCCAGCACCGCCGCCGGGCACGCGATCCTTGCCCATGTCGACCCGGACGACTGGCCAGACGGCGTGGACCGCACCCCTGCGTTGGACGAGACCATCCAACAGGTGCACCGGCGCGGCTTTGCCTACCTTGCGGACGGGCTGATCGACGGCGTCAGTTCGGTCGCCTTCCCGGTGCTCCGCGCCAACGGCCTGATCGAGGGCGCGGTGTCGATCCTGTTCCCCACCGACCGCTTCGACCCCGCCGCGATGCCCGCGCCCCTGATCGCGGAACTGCGCCAGTGCGCGGTAGACATCGGCACCAGCCTGTGACGCGGATCTTCCGGGGCGACGCCCTTGCCGAGGATATCCTAGGCGCCGTGCGTGCCGACCCGGCCTGTGCGCGGGCCAGCCTGCTGGTGTTGCGCGATGCCTCGGCGCCGCCCGCCGCCGCCTATGCCGCACGGATCGAAAGCTTTGCCCCCCGCGCCGGGTTTCCCGTCACCGTCCGGGACTATCCCGCCACCCTGACCGAACTTCGGACCCTTCTGGAGGCGACGCAGGGTGCGGTCCTGCCGATCCACCCGCTGCCGGACTGGATCGACGCGGCCACGCTGACGGCCCTTGTCGGCCCCGACCGCGACCCCGAAGGACTGCACCCGCTGCATGCCGGGGCGCTGGCGCTGGGACGCCCCGGGATCGTGCCGCCCACCGCCGACGCCGCGTTCCGCGTGGCCAAGGCGATCGTGGGTCCGCTGTCGGGCAAGACCGCGACCGTGGTCGGCGCCTCGCCCGTGGTGGGCCGCCCGCTGGCGCTGTTGCTGATCGCTGCCGGGGCGACCGTGCGCGTGGCGCAGGCCACCACCCGGGATCTCGCCGCCGAAACCCGCGACGCCGAGATCGTGTTCTCTGCCGTGGGCCATCCCGGACTGCTGGGACGCGACCACCTGCGCCAGGGCGCCGTCGGCATCGACATCGGCATCACCCGTCAAGGCGACCGGCTTGTCGGGGACATCGACGCAGGCAAGGTCGAAGGACACGCCGCCTGGCTGACCCACGTCCCGGACGGGGTCGGCCCGGTGACCGTTGCGTGCCTGATGCGCAACACCGCCCTGCTGGGCGGCGCCGGCGTCTGATTTCAACAGCTTGCAGCCAAAGGCTAAGACTATGGATCAGGGGTCGACGCCGCTGTCCGCCGCCGCCCGAGCCTTGCTTTTTCGCCCGCGCGGCCAGAAGGCCGAGGCCAGCAGAAGCGCCGAGGCGCACAGGAACACCGCGCTGATCGGACGTTCGAGGAACACCATCGGGTCGCCCCGCGCCAGCAGCATCGCCCGGCGGAAATGTTCCTCTAACAATGGGCCAAGGATAAAGCCCAGCAGCACCGGCGTGGCCGGGAAGCCGTACCGCCGCATTCCATAGCCGATCACCCCGAACGCCAGCACCACGAAGATGTCAAAGGTCGAGTTGTCGGAGGAATAAACGCCAAGGCAGATGAACACGAAGATGCAGGGGTACAGGATGTGGTAGGGAATGCTCAGAAGCTTCACCCACAGCCCGATCAGCGGGATGTTCAGCACCAGCAGGATGATGTTTCCGACCCAGAAGCTCATGATCAGGCCCCAGAACATCGTCGGCTGGTCGTTGATCAGGTTCGGCCCCGGCGTGATCCCGTGCAGCATCATCGCGCCCATCAGCACCGCGACCACCGCATCGCCCGGAATGCCAAGGCTGAGCGTCGGGATGAAGGCGGCCTGCACGCTGGCATTGTTGGCGGCCTCTGGCGCCGACAGGCCCTCCAGCGCGCCGTTGCCGAATTTCTCGGGGGTGCGCGAGATGCGTTTCTCGGCGGCATAGGACATCAGCGAGGCAATCCCCGGCCCCGTCCCCGGCAGCGCGCCGACGAAAGACCCAACGACCGACCCGCGCAGCGTCGGCGGCCAGATCTCGCGCCATTGCTTGCGGTCTGGCAGCATGTCCTTGAACCGCACCCGCCCCAGCTTGTGCAGGGTGCCCGGCGGCTGGCCGATGTTGGCGATGATCTCGGCCACGCCGAACAGCCCCATCGCCAGCGCGACAAGGCTGAACCCGTCGGCCAGCGGCAGCAGGCCGAAGTTGTAGCGGAACTGCCCGGTGTTCACGTCGGTGCCGACCAGCCCCAGCGCGATGCCGAAGGCGACCATCGCCAGCGCCTTGAACGGCGATCCCACGGTCAGGGTCGAGGCGGCGATCAGCCCCAGCAGCATCACCGCGAAATACTCGGCGGACCCGAAGTTCAGCGCGACCCGCGCCACTAGCGGCGCGAAGAACATCAGCATGACGATGGCAAAGGACGACCCGATGAAGCTGTTGATCGCGGTCACGAACAACGCCAGCGGCGCCTTGCCCTGCTTGGCCAGCGGATGCCCGTCCAGACAGGTGATCGCCGCCGTCGCGGTGCCCGGCAGGTTCAGCAGGATCGACGCGGTCGAGCCGCCGTACTGCGCCCCGTAGAAGATCCCCGCCAGCATGATCAGCGCCTCGGTCGGGTCGATGTAATAGGTCAGCGGCAGCGCCAGCGAGATCGCGGCCAGCGCCCCCACCCCCGGCAGCACGCCCACGATGGTGCCCACCGTGACGCCGATGAAACAGAACAGCAGTGCCGACGGTCCCAATGCCGTCTGCAGGCCAAGGCCAAGCCCCTGAAGAATTTCCATCACAGTCCCACGATTGGATCGATCGGCAGCCCGAGGCCCCAGATGAACACGATGGTTCCAAACACCGCCATGAAAGCCGCGATGGCGATGTCGATCAGCCAGTTCCGGCCACGTTCGCCCCGCGCCACGATCAGCACCAGCAGGATCGACGCCGGAACATAGCCCACGCGATCCAAAAGCAGCGCGAACACAAGCACCCCCGCCACCGTGGCGACCATCGGGCGCCAGACCGGGACGGCCTGTTCAGACGGGGTCTCGTCAGAGGGGGCACCGCCTGCGCGCGCGTCCTCGACCGCGACGATGGCGCCTAGCACGATCAGCAGCACGCCGATCCCCAGCGGAACGAAGCCGGGGCCCGGCCGAAAGGCGGACCCCAGCGGATAGGTCAGTGCGATGGCGGCGACGAACGCCCCGAACGCCGCCACCACCGCACCAGCCATCAGGCTGCGAAGCAAGGTGCCTGTTTCGCGCGCCATTGGCGGTCTCCGCCCGTTACTGCTTCAGTCCGGCGGCGTCGACGACGCGGCCCCACTTCTCGACCTCGCCCGCGATGAACGCCTTCGAGTCCGCGGGCGTCATGCCTTCGACAAGGAACCCGCGTTCGGTGAAGATCGCCTGAAGCTCGTCGGTCGCGATCGCGTCGCTGACGGCACCGTAGAGGGTATCCAGCACCTCGGTCGGGGTGCCTGCGGGCGCGAACAGACCCTGCCACGAGAAGGCAGAGTAATCTTCCAGCCCCGCCTCGGCCATCGTCGGGATGCCTTCCAGCAGGAAGTGTTCCTGCGTGCCGGTCACCGCCAACGGACGCAGCGTGCCCGCCTTGACGTGTTCCGAAGTCACGAGGATGTCGCCGAACATCGAGTCAATCTGGCCGCCCAGTAGATCCTTCAACGCGTCGGCACTGCCCGAGTACGGGACGTGCAGAAGCGTCGTGCCGGATTCGAGACCGAAAAGCTCCGCGGCCATGTGCATCGAAGTGCCCACGCCGGGGGTTCCGTGAGTGAAGGTCTCGGGGTTCTCCGATGCGAAATCGATCACGTCCTGAACGCTTTCGAAGTCGCTGTCTGACTGGACGACCAGAACCAGCGGCGAAGAGATGACGATGCTGACCGGGTCGAAATCCTCGGTCGGGCTATAGGGAAGATCGTCGCGCAGCACGGCGCTGATCGCGTTCGAGCCGGTGACGCCCATCAGCAGGGTGTAGCCGTCTGCCTCGGCCTGCGCGACGTAATGCGCGCCCACGGTGCCGCCGGCGCCGCCGCGGTTCTCGACCACCACGGGCTGTCCCAGCGTCTCGGAGATCTGTTCGCCGATCTGGCGGGCCAGAAGGTCGGTCGACCCGCCTGGCGGGAAGGGAACCACGATGGTGATCGGCTTTTCGGGGAAGCCCTGTGCCAGCGCCATCGGCGCGGTCAGCGTCATTGCCGCAAGGGCGAAACCTTTGATGAGCGTCTTCATGGTATCGTTTCTCCTGTTGGTTCTGTTTATGTCTTTATTGTCTTCAGGCCGCGCGCCCGAAGCGGGTGGCGCGGAACGGGTGCAGGTCGACCTCGGGCGGCCGCCCTGCAACAAGGTGGGCGATCTCGCGCCCGGTCGTGGCCCCGCCGCACATGCCGACATGGCCGTGGCCGAAGCCCAGCCACGCGTTCTCGTACTTCGGGGCGCGATCGATCACCGGCATCGAATCCGGCATACAGGGGCGATGCCCCATCCACGGCGTGTAGGTGTCCGCGCGCAGCTTCGGGAACACCTTGCGGCCCACGCCCAGCAGCGCCTCGGCGCGGGCATAGTTCGGCGCGGCCTTCAGCCCCGCGAACTCGACCGTGCCGGCCAGCCGCAGCCCCATCGACATGGGGTTGACCATGATGTTCTGTTCCACCGCCATCACGTTGCGGTTCAACGAGATCCCCGGGTCCGCGATGGTGACGTGATAGCCGCGCTGGCTTTCCAGCGGCACCTTGGCGCCCAGTTCCTTGGCCAGCGTCCCGGACCATGCGCCCGCCGCCACCACCACGCCGTCGACGCCGACGGTCTCGCCGTTGTCCAGCGTCACGCCGTCGATCACCCCATCCGCCGCGCGGAACCCGGTGACGCGGTTGCGCAGGTGGGCCGCGCCGTCGGTGATTGCCTGACCGTAGATCGCCTTCACCAGCGCCTCGGGATCGGGGGTGGACCCGTTTTCCGGTGCGAACTGGCCGAATTCGAAGCTGCCGCGCAGGTCCGGTTCAAGCTCGAACAGGGCCTCGCCTTCGACCGGCTGCATCTCGACCCCCAGATCGCGGCGCAGCTGCGTGCCGAAGGTCCACCGCTTGGCGGACTCGCGCGAGGAATAGACGTACAGGCACCCGTTGCGCCGCACCAGCGACGAGGCGCCCGCGCGCTGCAACAGCGGCATGTAGCAGTCGAACACCGGGTTCAGCAGGCCCCGCATCGCGGTGGCGATCCGGGTGACTTCGGCCTCGGACATATGGCCCAGAAACCGCATCAGCCACGGAAGCACCGTGGGCAGGTACTGGGTTCGGATCACCAGCGGCCCGTCGGGGTCCAGCAGCCATTTCGACACGCGCTTCCACATGCCGGGCATTCCCACGGGCAGCACCGCACTGGGCGACAACGACCCCGCGTTGCCGAACGAGGTTTGCGTTCCCGCCTCGGCCGGATCGAAGAACGTCACCGTGTGGCCGTCCCGTTGCAGCCACCCAGCGGTGGCGACGCCCACGATCCCGGTTCCGACTATTCCAATATGCATGGGGCCCCTTTGTCTTTCGCTTGACTATCGGGGAGGGTCAGACACAAAACAAACGAATAGATTTTCTTGATCCATCAGGTTCTCTTATGTCCGTCACGCTCAAGCAAATCCGCGCCTTCCAAGCCGCCGCCGAAAGCGGAAGCTTCACCACAGCCGCCGAACGGCTGAACCTGACCCAATCCGCCGTCAGCATGTTGATCCGGCAGATGGAGGATGCCCTGGGCCTGCCGCTGTTCGTGCGCACCGGGCGCGGCGTTGCGCTGACCGAATTCGGGGCCGAGGCGCGGCCCGGCCTGACCCGCGCGATGACCGAACTGGCCGAGGTCGCGGACGCGGCGCGCGGGCTGAACGACCTGCGGCGCGGCAAGCTGCGCTGTGCCCTGCCCCAGATCCTTGCCGCCGCTTGGCTGCCGAAGGCGCTGCGGCGGTTTCGCGGCGCGCATCCCGACGTTCGGGTCGAGATCGCGGACACCGTGACCGACCGCGTCGCGCCGTCGGTCGCGCAGAACGACGCCGAGATCGGCATCGGCCCGGAACGCACCGTCGGCCCCGAGATACAGGCGACCCCGATCTGGCAGGTGCCGATCCACATCGCCCTTCCGGCGGAGTCCGACCTTGCCACCGCAGCGGACTTTCGGTCGCGCGACGTGGCGCGGATGACGTGGATTCACTATTCGGACGAATTCGGCGGGCTGATGCAGCGGACCATCCTTCAGGCGCCGGACCGCGACCACGGGCGCGACATCCGCGTCCGCAGCCTGATCACCGCGCTGTCGATCCTGCGGGACGGCCACTATGCCACCGCCGCCCCGGCCTATGCCGTCGCCTTTGCGCCGCTGTTCAACGTGGCGTTTCGGGAACTGGCCGATTACCCGGCCCCGCGCCGGTTCCTGCTGTACCAGCGCAAGGACCACGCGCTGTCACCGGCGGCGCAGGCGTTCCGGGACTTCGCCATCGCCAACCCGCCCGAAGGCGCGCAGACCATCGCGTGATCACCGGTCTTGCGCGATCCGCTCGGCCAGCGCGGCACGGGTCGGGTCCGTCAGGCTGACGGCAAGGACCTCGCGCGCGCCGCCATCGCCGCCGGGCCGGGCGCCGTACAGGCCGGGGCGCGGCAGCACATCCTCGCGGACAATCGCGTCCTGAGCATCGACACCCCAAAGCCGGGCGTCTGTCTGTGGCAGGTCGCCTTGGCACAGCCGAACGGGACTGTCCGCACCGGCCTTGGCGATCCGCCCGAAGCCTTCGGTCTCGATGGCTTCATCGTCACCGCGCAGGGGCAACAGCCCGATCCCGCGCACGAACACCGGCTCGGCCAAACGCCACGCCGGATCGAACGTCTCGTCCGCGCCCTGTCGCGGCCCAAGCCACGACCACCGCGCTGCACCGCGCAGGCGCAGACCCTCATCCGACGCCACCGCGATCAACGCCATGCTGCGGATCGTACCCGCCGCCTCTGGCCGCAGCCGCAGCGGCACCGGGGCGTCGGCGGCAACGTCGGGCAGATCCATCATCGGGGCGTGCGCAAGCGAGATCCACGCCGCCGCGAAACCATTGCGCGCCATCATCTGGCGCACGCTTTCACGGAACGGGAAATAGCCGTCCATCGTGTCCTCGAACAGGTCGCCGGACACCGGAACCGATTTCTGAGCTTTGACTTCCATTGCTCAGAAAAGATTGAAGTATTCGGCCTGTTCCCACTCGGAAACGGTCATCAGATAGCGGTCCCACTCGGCCCGCTTGAGATGGGCCAGATAGCTCACGAACCCGTCCCCAAGCGTCTGCCGGAACAACGTGCTGGTCTCGAAGGTCTCGATCGCGGCGATCAGGCTGGGCGGCAGCTTGTCGGCGCCTTCATACGGCTTGTCGGTCGCGGGCGGCGCCTTGGCCCCGCGCGTCAGACCGTCAAGGCCCGACAGGATCTGCGCGGCCAACGCATAGTACGGGTTCGCCGTGGTGTCGGGCGCGCGGTTCTCGATCCGGCTGGCGGGGTCGCCCGCGAACAGCAGCGCACGGATCATCGCGCCCCGGTTGTCGGTGCCCCATTGGATGCGGTTCGGGGCAAGCTGGAACGGCGCGTACCGCTTGTAGCCGTTCACCGTCGGCGTCGTCATCAGGCAGGCGGCGGCGGCATTGTCCAGCAGCCCGGCGATCCACGCGCTGGCCTCAACCGTCGGCACGCCATCGGCCTTGGGGACGAAAACGTTCGTGCCATCAAGCGCTTGCAGCGACTGGTGAATGTGCCAGCCGTTCGCCGAGGCGTTCGGCAGCTTGGGCTTGGCCATGAAGCTGCCGTGCAGCCCGCGCCGCTGGCAAACCTCTTTCACCAGCGTCCGGAACAGAACCATGCGGTCGGCCTGACCCATCGGGTCCGAGGCGTCGAAGGTGAACTCGTACTGGCTGGGCCCCATCTCGATTTCCATCGAGCGCGGGGCCAGCCCCATCACCTCGGCGGCGCGGCGCAGCTCGTCCAGCAGGTCCTCTGCCTCGGCATAGCGGGTCTCGGTCAGGTACTGGTAGCCCTGCGAGGTGTTGCGCGTCGTGACCGGCGCGCCGGGCATGGTGGCCTGCGCATGGTCCAGCCCGTCGTCGACGCGCTGATAGACCTGAAACTCCACCTCGAGCCCCATCGTCGCGGCAAAGCCCGCCTCGGCCAGCTTTTCGGTCGCCGTCCGCAACACGGTGCGCGAGGCGAAATGAACCGGCGCGCCGGACCGCTGCACCACGTCGCACAGCAGGATGGCAGAGTGCGGCGACCAGCTGAGCAGGTGGAACGCGTCCGGGTCCGGCACCAGAAGCACATCGCTGGCGCCCTGAAAGCCCAGCCCGTCGACCTCTGCCGCGCCCGACCATACGTCGAACACGGTGCGGTGCGAGGTGTCCTTCAGCAGCAGCGTCGACGGCACGCCGATGCCCGACGCGAAGGCCGAGGCCAGCGTGCGGGCGGCGACCGTCTTGCCGCGCAGGATACCGTGCTGGTCGGGAAACATCAGGCGCACCGTCTCGATGCCCTCGGCCTCGCAACGGGTGACCAGTTCGGCGGCGCGGGCAACGGCGTCGTCCGACAGCAGCCCCGATGCGGCCAGCTTGCCCCGGCCGATGATGTCTTGCGGTGTGTCGCTCATCTGCGGATCAGACCGTCGCGTCCCACGGGCAGGCCGCGCGCCGTTCCATGTCGGCGGCGTGGCTTGCGGTTTCCCATTCGTCGGTGGTCGCGATGGCGTCGTTCGACAGCGGCCCCTTGATCGTCGCCGCCGCCTCGTCGCGCATCGGAAGCGCGTCGTCGCCGCCGTCTTCGCCAAGCGCCGCGATCATCTTCCGCAGCATCCGGCGATAGCGGATGATCGCCACATCGCTGCGGCCAAGGTGTTCCTGCGTCCGGTCTTGGATCGCGCCCATGCCCTCGACCGCCCACTGGTCGTGGACGTTGATGTCCAGCCCCATGCCCGTATAGGTCAGGTTCGCCTGCTCTTCCGGGTTGTAGTGGTAGTCGTTCGACTTGTTCTTCAGCGGCGCGTAGTCCGGCAGACGGTGTTCCTTCAGCCGTTGTTCGCGCATCAGGTCCTTGTTCACCGGGTTCTGGAAGCTGGTGAACATCGAGTACCAATAGCAGGTCTCGTCATCGATCGGGACATGCCACTGGGTGATCGTCATCTCGCGCGACATCGGGATGCAGATCGCTTCGGGGAAGATCTGGTTGGTCACGCGCACATGGGTCAGTTCGTTCTCCATGTGGCGCAGGGCGATGATCTTCAGGCCGTAATCGGTTTCCTCGACCCGGATCTCGGGGCGCGGGTATTCCCGCAGGACCTGCGTCATCGGCATGTTGGTCTGCGCCGCGCGGTCGCGGAACTGCTTGCCATAGCTGTCGTCCGGATCTTCGTCCTCAAGGAAGCGGTGCAGGAACGAGGCGTGGGCGGGGTCGATGCCGATCTCCAGCGCCTGAAGCCAGTTGCATTCCCACAGACCCTTGAAAGCGAAGACGTGGCTGTCGGGCGCGCGGAAGCAGTCGAAGTCCGGGAAGGCCGGCGCGGCGCCGGGGCCCATGTAGGCGAACACGACGCCATTGCGTTCCACCGCCGGATAGGATGCGCCGCCTTCGGTCAGCACGATGTCGTCGGCGTCGGGGCTGAAGCTGGGCGCCTCGTCTGCCGAGGCGTCGCGGGTGGCCAGCACCAGCTCGCCGTCGGCCCCCTTCACCAGCGCAAGCCGTTCGCCCAGCAGGTTCACCGCCAGCGGCAGGCCGCGCTGCAATTCGTCGGTCAGCGCCGCCGGCTGCCAATACCGCCGCAACACGGCGCCCGCATCGCTGCCCGGGCCTACGCGCGTGATCTGGTCGTTCAGTTGCTGGCTGATCATGTGACTGGTCCTTTGCTTGGGCGTTGGGTCAGGCGGTGCCGATGCGCGCAAGGATGCGGCCATCGGTTTCGATCACGGGTACCATAGGCACCTTGATCGCCTTGTACATCTGCGAACCTTCCGGTTCGGCCGGTTGCTCCACGCATTGGCCGGTTCGGTCGAAGTGCCAGCCATGGAACGGGCAGCGCAGCCCGTTGTCTTCTAGTCGCCCGTAACACAGGTCCGCCCCGCGATGCGGGCAGTTGCGGCCGATCAGGCCCAGCTCACCCTCGTCGTCGCGAAACAGCACCAGCCGCGTGCCGTTGATCGTCACCGGAATGACCGGACGCGGAATGTCGAGATCGGCACTGCTGGCAATCTCGACCCAGGCCTCCGGGTTGCCGTCATAGTCAGACACAAGGGGCTGTGCGGTCTCGGTCATGCGGGTTGATTTCCTGTTGGTCGTGCGTTATTCGAACATATTGTCGTTTAATGAAACATACCAACCCAGCTTCGGAGTTGTCAACGTGAGCACCCGTGAAAACGCCTCGACCTTCGCCAAGGGGCTTCGCGTTCTCGAATGCTTCGAGAGCGGCCAGCGCGGCATGACGATGGCCGACGTCGCGCGGCTGTGCGACTTCGACCGGGCCACCGCGCGTCGGCTGTGCCTGACGCTGATCGACTGCGGGTATCTGGTACAGAACGGGCGCGCGCTGGAACTGACGGCGAAGGCGCTGGCGATCGGCGCGGGCTATCTGACCAGCCACGACTATGGCCGCGCGGTGCAGCCGATCCTTGACCGCTTCGCCGAGGAACTGGACGGAGAGATCGCGCTGGCGGTGCTGGACGGCCCGCGCGCGTTGTACGTGGCGCGCTCGGCCACCTCTTCGGCGCGGGTGTCCTTCGGGTTCTCGGCGGGAAGCACCCTGCCCCTTGCGCCCACGGCCATCGGCCGGATGCTGCTGGCTCAACTGGCCCCCGATGCGCTGGACGCGCGGCTGGCGGGGATCGACCTGCAACGGTACACCGACCGCACCGAAACCGACCCCACCGAGCTGCGCGCGCGCATCCGCGAGACGGCGGCGAACGGGCATTGCCACGTCGAGAACGAGTTCGAGATGGGCGCCAGTGCGCTGGCGGTGCCGGTGGGACAGATCGGCGGCGTACCCGCCGCGCTGGGAACCACCGCATCGGTCAACGCGATGGACGACCCGGCGACCCGGAACCGGGTGCTGGACATCCTGCGGCGCGCGGCGATGGGGCTTGGGTATCAGCGCGGGATGGGCACCGGCGCCTGACGGGTCAGGAATCGTCGCTGGCCACGGCCCCCAGCGCCATCGCAACGGCGGCCTGCGTCGGGTCGATCACCACGACCCCCAACTCGGCGGCCAGCGCCTTGCGGTGCCGCGCCATGCCCGCGCAGCCAAGGATCAGCGCCCCGGCGCCTTGCGTTTTCAACGCGGTACCGTGGGTGACCAGCTTGCCGAAGGTCGCGGGATCTTCCGCGCTTTGCTCGACCGAGATGTTCAGCCCCGCGATCCCGGCACAGCGAGCCGCCACGCCCATGCGCCGGTGATTGGGCCGCTGCCGCCCGGCGGACCCCTCGGACAGCGCCAGCACGCCGAACATATCGGCGCGCGCCAGCGCGGTCAGGATGCCCGCCTCTTGGATCCCGAACACCGGCGCGGCGGTCATGGTGCGGCAGACCTCTAGCCCGGGGTCCGAATAGCAGGCGATCACGAAGGCCGAGGCATCCGTGCGGCTTTCGACCAACCGCGCCAGCGGCAGCGTGACCTGTTCGACATGCAGGCGGTTCTCGATCCCGAAGGGGCCTTCGGCCATCGTCAGGCATTCGACCTTTGGCCCGCCGGGGTGGCGGAACGCGTCCAGTTCCGCCGAGATCAGGTCCGTCACCCGCGTGTTCGAGTTCGGGTTGACGACGACAACCGGCCCCGCGCCCGTCACGGCAAAAGCTCGGCGCCGAAGTTGCGGGCGGGGTCCAGTTCCGGCGCGACGCTGCCGGGATGGCCGGTGAAGTCGGGCTTTTCACGCTTGATGAACTGCCCCCGGCCCGGTTCCGCGATAAGCTTGCCCTCGTCGATGACCAGATCGCCGCGCGACAGAACGGTGACCGGCCAGCCGGTCAGCTTAGTGCCCTCGAACGGGTTGTAGTCCATCGCGTCGTGCATGTCCTCGACCCGCACCGCGCGGGTTTCCTTTGGATCCCAGATCGCGATGTCGGCGTCGGCGCCAATCGCGATGGTGCCCTTGCGGCCGGCCATGCCGTACAGCTTCGCGGCGTTCGCCGCACCAAGCGCCACGAACTGGTTCAGCGTGATGCGGCCCTTGTTCACGCCCTCGGAAAACAGCAGCGGCAGGCGCAGGGCGATGCCGGGCATCCCGTTGGCGATCTTCTTGAACGGCGCGTCGGGGCCGTTCGCCAGCTTGCCCGTCTCGTCATAGCGATACGGCGCGTGGTCGGACGAGAACACGCTGAACGTGCCGGCTTGCAAGTGCCGCCACAGCGCATCCTGCGTGGCCGCGTCGCGCACCGGGGGCGAGCACATAAACTTGGCGCCTTCCATGCCCGGACGGTCAAGGTCGTCGCGGGTCAGGAACAGGTATTGCGGGCAGGTCTCGCCGAAGATCTTCGCGCCTTCCAGTCGTGCCTTGGCGACGATCTCGGCGCCCTCGGGGGTCGAGACGTGCACGATCAGCAACGCCGCGTCGAGGAAGCGCGCCAGGGTGATCGCGCGGTTGATCGCCTCGGCCTCGGCCACCGCCGGGTGGCTGACCGCGTGATAGCGCGGCTGCGTGTGTCCGCCCGCCATCAGCCGGTCGCTGACCCATTTGATGATGCCAGAGTTCTCTGCGTGCACCATCGTCAGCGCACCGTGCTCGCGCGCGACCGACAGGATATCAAGGAACTGCGAGTCGTCGATCTTCATCAGGTCGTAGGTCATGAAGACCTTGAACGAGGTCACGCCGCGCGCGAAGGCCTGCGGCAGTTCCTCGGTCAGCGCCTTCTCGGTCGGGTCGGCGATGATCAGGTGATAGCCATAGTCGATCACCGACGCGCCCTGCGCGCGGCTGTCGTACAGATCCAGCGTCTCGGTCACGCCCATGCCGCGATGCTGGGCGGCGAAGGGCACGAAGCTAGAGTTGCCGCCGAACGCCGCCGAGATGGATCCGGTGCGGTAATCGTCCGCCGTCATGCCCCCGGTCGCGCTTTCCTGCGCGATGTGGCAGTGCGCCTCGATCCCGCCGGGCAGCACCAGCCGCCCCGTGGCGTCGATGGTGCGGTCCCCGGTCAGGCCCATCCCCAGCGCGGCGATCTTGCCGTCCTTGATGCCCACGTCGGCGCGGAAGGTGTCCGAGGCGGTGGCGACGGTGCCGCCGGTAATCACAAGATCCATGCTCAGACTCCTTTCACAAGACCGCCGTCGACCCGGATCATGCCGCCCGTGACATAGCTGGCCGCGTCGCTGGCAAGGAACGTGGCGACGTTGGCGAATTCCTGCACCGTGCCGTAGCGCCCGGCGGGGATCGTCGCGCGCGAGGCTTCGGCGACTTCCTCGACCGTCTTGCCGGATTTCTTCGCGGCGGCGCCGTCCAGTTCGTCGACGCGGGACGTGTGGATGCGGCCCGGAAGGACCATGTTGACGGTGACGCCGTCGGCGGCAAGGTCGTTCGACATCGACTTGGACCAGCCCACCAGCGCCGAGCGCAGGACGTTCGACAGGCCGATATTCGGGATCGGCTGCACCACGCCCGACGACGCCACGGTGACGATCCGGCCCCAGCCGCGTTCACGCATCCCCGGCACTACGCCGGCTGCGATCTGCATGACGCGCAGCACCATCGTGTCGAACTGCGCCGCCATCACCGACAGGTCGGCATCGGCCATCCGCCCCGGAGGCGGGCCGCCGGTGTTGGCGACAAGGATATCGACGCCGCCCAGCATCTCGGCCGCGGCGGACAGCAGCGCGCTGGCGCTGTCGGGGTCGGACAGGTCGGCGGCGAAGCTATGCGCCCTGCCCGCCCCGCGCGCGTTGATCGTGTCGACATTGACGGCCAGCGCCTCGGCGCTGCGCCCGGTCAGCAGGACATCCGCGCCCTCGGCGGCCAGCGCCTCGGCGATGCCAAGGCCCAGCCCCCGCGACGAGGACATCACAAGCGCGCGTTTTCCCTTCAGGCCAAGATCCATCAGCCAAGCTCCTTCAGTCGTTTCTCCAGCCGGGTCACCAGCCGGGTGAGTTCTTCCTTGTCGGTCGCGGACATCGACGGCCCCGGCGCCCGCACCTTCGCCGACGCGATGGCCCCGCGCCGCAGCAGGGTTTCCTTGCGGATCGCAAGGCCAAGCCCAAGCTGCTGTTCATACCGCACCAGCGGCAGGTAGGCGTCGAAGATATCCTCGGCCCGGTCGTTGTCGCCCGCAAGCGACAGGTCCACCACCTGCACCATCATTTCGGGGTACGCAAAGCCGGTCATCGCGCCATCGGCGCCGCGCTGCATCTCTTGCGGCAGGAACAGGGCGCTGTTGCCCGTCAGGATCGACATGCGCTGCACGTCGCCGGTGCCGGTCTCGGCCCGGACGCGCGACAGCTTGGTCAGGCCGGGCCAGTCCTCGTGTTTCAGCATGACGATCTGGCTGTGATCGCGGGTCAGCCCGACGATGGTCTCGACCGAGAATTTCACGCCCGACGTCTGCGGATAGTCCTGCAGGCAGATCGGAATGTCCGGCCCCAGCGCGTCGCAGACCGCCGCGAAGTAGCCGCGCAGACGATCCTCGGGGCCAAGCCCCTGCGTCGGGGCGACCATGACGCCCGCCGCGCCCGCCTCCATCGAGGTATGGGCCAGCCTGCGCATCGGGTCCAAGCCCGCCGCCGAAACCCCGACGATCACTGGCACCCGTCCTGCCACCCGCGCCATGACGCGCTGCACGAAGGCTTGCGATTCCTCGGACGACAACTTGGGCGCCTCGCCCATGATGCCAAGGATCGTCAGGCCGCTTGCGCCCTTGTCGAGGTAGAAATCGACCAGCCGGTCGGTGCTGTTTAGGTCAAGCGCCCCGTCGTCGGCGAACGGGGTTGCCGCGATCACGAAGACACCCTTGGTGTCGCGGTGGATCAGGTCTGCCATCGTGTTCTCCTCAGTCACGCATGCGCGGCGGCGCACGGGCCTACTCGGGCCGCACCACCCCGGTCTGCGAGGTGATCAGGCCATAATGCTCGATCCGGCGGTGCCGGTCGAAGTCGAAGATCGTTTCCTTGCCGAACACCGACAGGTCCATGTCGCAGGCGTGGGTGATCAGTTCGTCGCCTTCCGTTTCGGCCCGCGCCACAACGAAGCCGTTGGGATCGACGATCATCGACCCGGCCATCAGCGGGTGCCCGTCCTCGTCGCCGCACTTCGCGACGCCGACCACCCATGTCGCGTTTTGGTATGCGCCCGAGGTCATCGACAGCTCGGAATGGTACAGGCGTTCCTCCAGCCCTTCCTTGCTCATCTGGCTGTTCACCGACGGCGTGTTGTAGCCCAGCACGATCAGTTCCACCCCCTGAAGCCCCATGACGCGATACGTCTCGGGCCAGCGGCGATCGTTGCAGACGGCCATGCCGACCAGCGCGTCCTGCGTGCGCCAGACCGGAAACCCAAGGTCACCGGGCTCGAAATAGCGTTTCTCAAGATGCTGGAAGGCGCGTTCGGTGTCGTATTCGGAATGGCCCGGCAGGTGCACCTTGCGGTACTTGCCGATGATGTTCGCCTCGCGGTCGGTCAGGATCTGGGTGTTGAAGTACTGCCCTTCCGGGGTCTTCTCGGCATAGCCGAAACTGATCGCGATGCCATAGTCGCGCGCGCGCTGAAACAGCGGCGCGGTGGCGGCATTGGGCATCTCGGACTCGAACCACGTATCGACCTCGGCTTGGTCTTCCATGTACCAGCGCGGAAAGAAGGTGGTCAGGGCAAGCTCGGGATAGACCAGCAGCGTACAGCCCCTGTCCCGCGCCTGATCCAGCAGGGACAGCATCCGCGCCACGACAGCCTCGCGGGTGTCGGATTTCTGGTTCGGACCCATCTGGGCGGCCCCGACGACAATCTCTCGCATCACGTTTCCTTGGTCCGTGGCAGGGTCGGATCGCGGCCCCAGCGCCGGGGCCGCGTACGGGCATCAGGACGCCTTGCTGTTCATCTGAAGGCTGCCCCAGAAGCTGTCGGGGATCTCGGTCAGGTGCTCGAACCCGCCGCGCTTCAGCATCAGGTCCGTCTCGCGCTGCGCGGCGTCCAGCACGCTGTCCTCGTCGACCGAGGACACCGAGCGGCCTTCCATCAGCACCTTGCCGTCGCAGATCACCGTGTCGACGTCGTTGCCGTTGGCGAAGTTGATGACGTGGCTGACGTGCATGTTGGCCGGGTAGATATGCGGGCGGCGCAGGTCGAGAAGGATCATGTCGGCCTTCTTGCCCACCTCGAGCGAGCCGATGTCGTCCTCCATCCCCAGCGCCTTGGCGCCGTCGATGGTGCACATTTCCAGCGCCTTTCCGGGCGGGATCCACGACGGGTCGCGGAAGTGGCGGCGGTGATAGTGCATCAGCTGTTGCATGTGGCGGAACATGTCGCCCGACCGGTCCGGCGCGGTGGCGTCAGAACCCAGCCCCACGGTCACGCCCGCCGCCATCAGTTCCGGCGCCGGGCAGCGCCCGAAGACCGACGCGATGGCCGACGGGTTGTGCGCGATCTTGGTGTCGGTTTCGGCACAGATCGTGATTTCCTCGTCCGTCAGATCGGTGGAATGCGACAACAGCGCCTCGGGGCCAAGGATGCCCATCTCGTGCGCATAGGCGACCGACCCGTTGCGGTGGCCGTCCTGCGTGAAGACGATGCCGTACTCGCGCGCCTTGCCGGACACGATCTGCGCTTGCTTGCGGGCCTCTTCCAGCGTGGCCTCGCCCAGCGTGTCGACGTGTTCGGCGCGCAGCGTCGGCGTCAGCAGGGCAAAGTTGATCCGGCGACCTTCCGAGCCGTGGCGGCGCTTGATGAGGTCTTCCGACGTCGCAAGCTGACGGTCGAAATCGACCGGGAACTCGGTCTTGCTGTCGCCGTCCCAGCGGGCATAGGTCAGCGGGTGCGGCGGGCGCGTGGTTCCCACCGCCACGATGGACCGGGTGCCGACCTCGACCACGCCGTCGCAATGGGCGTCGCCATAATCCGGATCGTCGGTGCGCATGATGGAATCGCCGCCGCCCAGCAGCGACACGCCGGTGGTGACGCCGAAGCGCACCCGCTCCAGCGCGGCAAGCTGCGCCTCGGCGTGCCAGAACTCGGGCGTCGAGGCGGTGGTATAGGCGACCTTGCAGGCGTCGAACCACTTGGCGCTGTCGCCCGAGGCCAGCGTCTTGATCAGACCGTGGCCCGCGTGGGCGTGAACGTCGACCAGACCGGGAAGCACCATCTTTCCGGCGCCGTCGATGGTTTTCACACCGGCATATTTCGCCTCGATCTCGGCGCTGGGGCCGATGTCGGCGATACGGTCGCCCTTGATCGCGATGGCGGCGTCGAACAGGACGCGGCGCTCGGGATCGACGGTGACGACGATTGTGTTGGTGATGATCAGGTCAGCCAAGGGGTGCTCCTGCGGGTTGCGGCGCGGCGGCAAGGCCGTCCAGCGTCGGGATGAGAGAAAGCAGGTCGCGCGTGTAGGGATCGCGCGGCCGGGTGAAGAGGGTTTCGGCGTCTTCAAGCTCGACGATGCGGCCCGATTTCATGACGGCGATGCGGTCGCACATCTGGCGCACGACGCTGAGGTCGTGGCTGATGAACAGCATGGTCAGCCCGGTGCGGTCGCGCAGATCCTTCAGCAGGTTCAGCACCCGCGCCTGCACGCTGACGTCCAGCGCGCTGGTCGGCTCGTCGCAGATCAGCAGGTCCGGCTGCCCCGCCAGCGCCCGCGCAATCGAGATGCGCTGCCGCTGACCGCCCGAAAAGGCGTGCGGATACCGCGCCGCAGCGTCGCGCGGCAGGCCCACGGCCTCGACCAGCGTTTCGGGCGTGGTGCCGTCGCCGGTATCGTAGAAATCCAGCGGCTCGTGGATCGCGGCGCCGGTGCGCATCCGGGGGTTCAGCGAGGAATACGGGTCCTGAAAGATCATTTGGATCGCGCGGCGCACCGGGATCGGCCGGCGGACGCGCAAGGGCTCGCCCCGGAACCGCATCCGGCCCTCGGACACCGGCAACAGCCCGGCGATGGCCGTGGCCAGCGTGGACTTGCCGCTGCCGGATTCGCCGACGATGCCGAAAATCTCGCCGCGTTTGACGGCAAAGCTTGCGCCTTCGACCGCCTTGAACCCCGGACCGCCAAGAAAGCCGCCGCCATAGGTGATGCCGACGTTCTCGACCGACAGCAGTTCGGTCCCTTCCGGCACAGTCCGCTTCACGCGCGCCGCGATCTGTTCCTGCGCGGCGGCTTCGCCCTCGTGCTGCGCCTCGATCACCGGGAAGCGGTGCAGCTTGCGGTCCAGCCGGGGCACCGCCCCGATCAGCGCCTTGGCATAGTCGGCCGAAGGGCTGCCCAGCACCTGCCGGGACGGGCCGCTTTCGACGGTCTGGCCGTGGCGCATGATGGTGACGTGATCCGCGATCTGCGCCACGACACCCATGTTGTGCGTGATCAGCAGCACGCCCAGCTTTCGGCGGCTGGCCAGATCCCGCAGCAGGTCTAGGATCGTCGCCTGCACGCTGACGTCCAGCGCGGTGGTCGGTTCGTCCGCGACCAGCAGGTCCGGGTCGCACGACAGGGCCGAGGCGATCACCACGCGCTGACGCTGCCCGCCGGACAACTGGTGCGGATACTGGTCCAGCCGTTTCTCGGGCTCGGGGATCTCGACCGAGCGTAAAAGCTCCAGCGCCTTCGCCCGTGCCTCGGCCTTGCCGATCTTCAGGTGGTGGCGCATCCCTTCGGACAGTTGCTGGCCGATGGTGAACAACGGGTTCAGCGCGGTCATCGGGTCCTGGAAAATCGCGCCGATGTCACGACCGGGCCGCAGCCCGTCGACGCGGCCCGTCGCCGTGTTCAGCGCACGCCCCGCGATCCGGATCGACCCCGAGGCGATGCGCCCGGGCGGGTCCAGAAGGCCCATGATGCAGTTGCCGACAGTCGACTTGCCCGCCCCGGATTCCCCGACCAGCGCATGGATCTCGCCCGGGCCGATGGACAGCGACAGCCCATCGACCGCCGCCATCACCGTGTCATCGCCACGGGGATACTCGACCCGCAGGCCTTCGATCTGCAGCGCCTCGGTCATGACTTGCCCTCGAGCTTGGGATTGAAGCGGTCGCGCAGCCAGTCGCCGGTGATGTTCACCGCCAGCACAAGCACCACCAGCGTGATCGCCGGGAACAGCGTGATCCACCAGATGCCCGAGAAGGCGAACTCGTTGCCGATGCGGATCAGGGTGCCCAGCGACGGATAATCCGGCGGCATTCCGACGCCGAGGAAGGACAGCGTCGCCTCGGTCAGCACGGCGGCGGCAAGGTTGATGGTCGAGATCACCAGCACCGGCCCGACGATATTGGGCAGGATGTGGCGAAACAGGATGCGGCGGTTCGGCAGGCCCATGATGCGCACCGCGCGGACATAGTCCCGCGATGCTTCGACCATCGTCGAGGCGCGGGTGGTGCGGGCGTATTGGACCCACTCGTTGATTCCGATGGCCACGATCAGGATGATCGGCGCCCAGAACACGCTGTCGGCGTCGGGAATGACCGCGCGCGCGATGCCCGCCACCAGCAGCGCCAGAAGGATCGTCGGCAGGGACAGGAAGACGTCCGCGATGCGCATCACGATGGTTTCGATCCAGCCGCCGAAGTAGCCGGCGATCAGGCCCAGCGACACGCCCACGGTCGCGGCCAGCAGCACCGCCCCTGCCCCGATCATCACCGAGATGCGGGTCCCGTACAGGATCACCGACAGCAGGTCGCGGCCTTGGTTGTCGGTGCCCAGCAGATAGCGCGGGTCGCCGCCGTCGATCCAGACGGGCGGCAGTTCGCTGTCCATCAGGTTGAAGCTCATGGTCGAAGTCGGATCCTGCGGCGCGATCCACGGCGCGAAGACCGCGGCAAGGATGATCAGCAGGCCCACCGTCGCGGCCGCGATGACATAGGGCGGCATCACGCGGGTCAGGCGTTTCACGGCGCTTGCCATACTAGGCCCCCCGCGTCCGAAGCCGGGGATCGACGACCGCATAGGTCAGATCCACCAGCGTGTTGATGACGACGAACACGGCGGCGACCAGCAGCAGGTAGGCGGTCATCACCGGGATATCGACGAAGATCACCGCCTGCATGAACAGCAGCCCCAGACCGGGCCACTGAAAGATCGTCTCGGTCACGATCGCGAAGGCGATCAGCGAGCCGACCTGCAGGCCGGTGACGGTGATCACCGGCATCAGCGCGTTCTTCAGCGCCAGCCGGAAGTGAATGTGCCGCGCGGGAAGCCCCCGCGCGCGGGCAAAGCGGACATAGTCGGTCGACAGGATGTCGATCATCTCGGACCGGATCAGCCGCATGATCAGGGTCATGGAATACAGCCCCAGCGTGACCGAGGGCAGCACCAGCGCGGCGCGCCCGGACGAGGTCAGAAACCCGGTCGTCCACCAGCCAAGGTCGACGGTCTCTCCGCGTCCGAAAGAGGGCAGCCATCGCAACGTGACCGAGAACACAAGGATCAGCAGCGTCCCGGTCACAAAGGTGGGCACCGAGATCCCGATCAGCGACCCGGACTGCACCAGCCGCGACAGGATGCCGTTCGGGCGCAATGCACACAGCACGCCCGCCGGGATGCCGACCAACAGGGAAAGGATGGTGGCGACAAGGACCAGTTCCAGCGTGGCCGGCGCGCGTTCGGCGATCAGTTCGCCCACGTCGCGCTGGTTGCGGAAGCTGACCCCCATGTCGCCGGTCGCAACACGGCCGAGAAACCGGCCGTATTGCACGATGATCGCATCGTTAAGCCCCAGCCGCTCTCGCAGCGCCTCGCGCTCTTCGACGGATGCTTCCTCCCGCGACATCATCTGCACCGGATCCCCGACAAAGCGGAACATCGCGAAGGACAGAGCGGTGACGGCGAGCATGACAAGCACCGCCTGCACCAATCGGGAAAGAAGCATCCGGACCATCTTGGCTTACTCTTCGATCGTCGAGAACCACAGACGGATGTACTCGTCCGCAAACTGCGGAACCGACACGCCGTCCCGCAGGGCCATCGCAACCGGCTGCTGGTGCAGCGGGATGTAATAGGCTTCGTCATGCGTGATCTGCAGCGCCTCGGCCATCAGCGACAGACGGGTTTCCTCGTCCAGCTCGACAGCCACCTGCGCGGCGATCTCGTCGATCCGGGGGTCGGACAAACCGTTGTAGTTGTTGCCGCCCAGCGTGTCGTCCTGCGTCGCCAGCAGCGCGCGGATCACGCTCCAGGTGTCCATCGCGGGAAGCGTGGCCCAGCCCAGCATGTAGACGTCCGTCTCGCCGTTGGTGGCTTTCGGGAAGTAGGTGGCGCGGCTTTCGGTGTTCAGGTCCACGGTCAGGCCGACCTGTTCCCACATCGCCTTGACCGCGACGCAGATCGCTTCGTCGTTGATGTAGCGGTCGTTCGGGCAGTCCAGCTTGACGCTGAAGCCGTCTTCGTAACCGGCGTCGGCCAGCATCGACTTGGCCAGTTCGGGATCGAACTCCAGCGGCACGTCGCTTGCCTCGTCATAGCCGGGAACCGGCGGCGCAACCATGCTGCCGACGGTGCGCGAGTTGCCCCGCATCACCCGCTCGCGCAGTCCTTCGTGGTTGATCGCGTGCCACAGCGCCTTGCGGACATTCACGTCCAGCAGCGGGTTCGGCTCGCCGGGCATGCCCAGCAGTTCGTCGCGGTAGTTCAGGCCAAGGAAGATCAGGCGCAGCGCGGGTTCCTGTTCCACGCTAAAGCCCGGCGCGGCCTCGAGCCGGTCGATGTCCTGCAGCGGAACCGGCGCGATCATGTCCAGCTCGCCCGACATCAGCGCAGCGACGCGGGTCGCGTCCGAGGTGATAGGACGGAATTCGATGCCGGTCAGGTTATGCTCGGGCTCGTCCCACCAGCCCTCGTAGACCGACATGACGGTGCCGACGTCCGGGGCGTAGCTGTCCAGCGAGAACGGCCCGGTGCCGTTGGCGTTGGTCGACGCGTAAGAGGTCTTACCGGTGGCGATGTTGCCCGGCTCGAGCGCGTCGTGCTCCTCCATCCATTCCTTGTCCATGATGAAGATGCCGGACAGGTCGTTCAGCAGCAGCGGATAGGCGCCGGCCATCAGGAAATCGACGGTATAGTCGTCGACCTTCTCGATGCCGGTGACCGCCGACAGGTTGCCGCGCGCCCGCGAATCCGGGTGCAGCATCCGCTCGACCGAGGCCACCACGTCGTCGGCGGTGAAGTCGTTACCGTTGTGGAAGGTCACGCCCTCGCGCAGGGTGAACCGCCAGCGGGTCGGGTCGATGATTTCCCATTCAGTGGCCAGCGCGGGCTCGATTTCCAGCGTCTTCGACCGCCGCACCAGCGGCTCGTAGATGTGGTGCAGGACGCTGGAGGTGAAGCTTTCGGTGTGCGCATAGGGGTCGAGGGTGACGATGTCCCCCTGCGAGGACCAGCGCAGGACCTCGGCAGAGGCGGTGCCCGCCATCAGACCGGCCACGGCAAGGGCCGTGAAATTCGTAGCAATTTTCATTGGATCGCTCCTTGTGACGTTACGCTCGGGCGTGGGCATCAGCGGACAATCGGAAATCTTGAAACGGCGTGACCTGCGATGCACCGGCCGAGTGAGGACCAGTGGCCGCAGGTCAGCACGGCAGATTTCACGCGGCAATATCACCGTTGATTAATAATTGAATGCCGTTGATAACTTCACATTATATTGCCGCAGAATTCGGCAGGAGGTTCGGACGAATTGCTAACATTTCGACAGCTGGAAACCTTCCGTGAGGTCATGCGCTCACGGACGACGCAGGCCGCCGCAGAGGCACTTCGCGTCTCGCAGCCCGCCGTGTCCAACGCGATCCGGCAGATGGAATCGCAGATCGGGTTCGAGCTGTTCGACCGGGTCGGCAAGCGGCTGGTCCCGACCCCCGACGCCGAAGAGATCTTCCGCGACAGCGAGGCGATTTTCGAGCTGTACAACGTCTTTGCGCAGCGGCTGGACAGCCGTAAGACCAACTCGATGGGGACGCTGCGGATCGTCTGCACCCCGCCGGTCGCCAACGCGCTAATGCCGCCGGTGATCCGCGATTTCGTGGGCACCCGCCCCGAGGTCCGCATCAATCTCGACTCGCGCCGGATAGACGGGCTGTTCGAGTCGCTGGAAACCCGACGCGCCGACATCGGCTTTGCCCTGAACCCGCCCCAGCGCCCCGGCCTTGTGCGCGAGGAACTGGCGCTGGCGCAAATGGTCTGCGCCTTCCCGCCCGGCCATCCCCTGTCCGAGAAGCTGGCCGTCACCGCCGCCGACCTTGCCAGATATCCGCTTGTCCTGTTCGAACCCGCGTCCAAGCTGAACCTGATCCTGCAGGACAGCTTTCTGAACGCCACGCTGCGCGAGAACGCGATAGCCGAGGTGCGCTATACCTCGCTGGCTTGCCTGCTGGCCGAGGCCGGGATCGGCCCGACGCTGGTGGATTCCCTGACCGCACACGCCGGGCACCGCTATAAGCTGGAATACCGCCCCCTGTACCCGGCGCAACGTGTGTCGGTCTGCGCCCTGTACCGCGCCAACGAGCCTGCGAAACGGGTGCAGACCGCGTTCCTTGACGCCGTTCGCGGGTCCGGCGCCTTGGCCGGGATCGACGAGTTCGGCGTGACAGAGGGTTAACGACGGCGGGTCCAGTGGGCCAGTTCCGCTGTGGACCCAGCCAGCGGCAGTTTTAACCGTGCGGTCTAAGCGTTCAGATAGTCATTTATCAGCGCCCCAATAACGGAAGGCTGTTCCATCAAGGCGAGGTGCGGCCCCTCGATCCAGCGCAGGTCGGCGCCTTCGATGGCATCCGCGATGGTTGCCGACGCAGCCGGGTCGACCATCTGGTCGTAACGGTTGCCAAGAACAAGCGTTGGGGCCTTCACCAAGCGAAGGTCCTCGGAAATGTCCACGCGCAGATCCAATTCTGCCTGCCGTGCGATCCCGTCCCAATTGCTGCCGTCGACCATATCGCGGACGATCGCGTCGAGATCCCCCAAGCCGGACAGGAAATCGTGGCTGAACCCGGTCAGGATCATAAGTCGGGCCAGCGCATCGGGATCGGCGCGGGCCAGATGCGCCCAATGCTGAAATTGCAGCCGCGACCGAGGATCGGACCCGGTGACAAAGCCGCCGATCAGGACAAGCTTGCGGACCCGGCCCGGATGACGCGCGGCCAGTCGTGTCGCCACCGCCGACCCCAGCGAGAAACCAACCAGATCGAAGGCGTCGACGTCGGCGTGGTCCGCCGCGGCGACGATCTGCGCGACAAGCCGATCCAGCGTCAGCGCCTCTGTCGCATCCTGCGTCAGCCCCGACCCCGCATAGTCCGGCCGCAGAACGCGCCTGCCCGGCAGATGCGGCACCATCCCGCCGAAATTCGCCTCTCCATCCCCGCCGGTTCCATGCACGAAGACGACCGGCCTGCCCTCTCCGCTGTCGCGATAGCCGATCTGTGCGCCGTCATGGTGAAACCTCTTTGCGTTAGGCATCTTACTTTACTCCGAAATGTTGGGTCATTGGTGTTCCGGCCCGCCGACCGGGCCGTCCGACGAGGATCATCACCAGCCCGGCTGTAAGCAGTACCGCCGCAATCACCGTGCCGCGTCCGGCTGGTTCGCCTAGTACCACGACGCCAAGGCCCAGTGTCGCCACCGGGATAAGCGCCGGCAGGCTGGCCCCTGCCACCGGCCCCAGCACTTCGGCAGAGCGGTTGAACGCGTAGATCGCGACGACACTGACCAGAACGCCCTGAAACCCGGCTTGCAGAAGGATGTCCGTCAGCGGCGCCGCGCCAATCTGCTTGGGCAGCGCCACGACGTAGAGGGGCAGATAGACCACCGCCGATCCCACGGCGACGATGGCTGTGGCGTTCAGAGCCGGGACCGCCGCACGGCGGACGATCAGGGCATATCCAGCCCAAAGGATACCGGTCGCGATCAGGATCAGGTGGCCCGTCGTCACGGCGCCGCCGGCATGGGAGAACACGACGATCCCCAAGGCCGTCGCGACAAGCCCGACGCTTCGAGGGCCGCCGACGGCGTCGCCGAACACCGCCCGGCCCAGCAAGACCGAGACGATAGCCATAACCCCCGGGTTCAACGCACCCGCCACGGCAGCGGGGGCGGTCTTCATCGCTAGGGCGATCAGCAGCACATAGGGCGCCCCGAACGCGACCACCATTGCGCCAGCGCCGGCTATGCCCAACTTGTCGGTTCCGGCCCCATGCCGCAGGGCGACGGGTGCCAAAAGCAGCGCCGCCACCCCGAACCGCAGCATCGTCAGGTCATAGGCGTTCAGGCTGGTCGTCACGCCAAGCCGCAGCATTACCAGCGACCCCGACCAGATCGCGATCGCCGTGATCGCCCATCCCAGACCCGCCAGACTTCTCCGCACCGACATCGACATGCCCTTTCCATCCGATACGACCGCTAGATAAAGGCTGGAGCACGTGCAGAAAAACGATATGATCTGACCCAATGATGCAGAATATCGAAACACACCACAGCGCAGACCGGCCAGAGACGCCAAACCGGACCCTCAACCTTGACGGGCTGCGCAGCTTCGTGGCGATCTGTGAAACCGGATCGTTCCGGCGCGCGGCGGCGCGGGTTCACAAATCGCCCTCTGCCGTAAGCCTTCAGATCGCCAAGCTGGAAGAGGTTCTTGGCGCGCGGCTGCTGGACCGGGATGCGCGCAATCTTGCTTTGACGGCGCAAGGCGAGACGTTGCTGGGACAGGCGCGTCGCCTGCTGGGCCTGAACGACGAGACCTTCGCGCTGTTCCAGACCTCGGCACTGGCTGGCCGCCTTGCCCTGTCCGCCCCGCACGACCTTGGCGTCTCGCTTGTGCCGGGTCTGCTGCGCCGTCTGGCAGAGGCGCACCCGGACCTTCAGGTCGATGTCCGGCTGGGGACAAGCGACAGCGTGCTGAAGGGGATCACCGATGGCGACGTCAATCTGGCCCTGTTCAACGATGTCGGACCACCGGCCATCCCGTCGCACGCGCTGTTCTCGGAGCCGCTGGAATGGCTGGTTCTGGACGGCGGACGCGCGGCCGAGCGCACGCCGCTTCCCATCGCGGTGGCAGAGATCGGATGCGCGTGGCGCGATGCGGCGCTGACCGCCCTGCAGACGGCGGACCGCGCCCACCGGGTTGCCTATTCCAGCGACACGTCGATGGGTCAGGTTGCGGCGGTTCGGGCCGATCTTGCCGTTGCAGCGCTGCCCCTGTCGCTGGCGGATCGCGATCTGGTCGCGGCGCCCACCGGCCTTGGCCTGCCGAAGCTGCCCCGCACCACGATCCGCATCGCGGACGATGGCAGCGAACTGGCACGGGCTGTCGTCGCACTGGTCGCGGCGGAACCGGGCCTAAGATCTCGCGCGGCCGCGCTGTAGGTCCGGCGCACCCGTCGTTCACCGCCCCGCCTTCCAAACGAAAAGGCAGCGGACGTTTCCGCCCGCTGCCCCTGTTTCGATGTGCCGTCGTCAGACGAGGTCGAAGGACGACGTGTCGGCCAGGATCTGGATCTGGTCGCTGTCCAAAGCCGTGTCGAAGATCTCGACATCGGCGATGCGGCCGTCGAACGGATCGGTGAAGCCCGGCGCACCAGAGGCCGAGGCCCAGCCCAGACCGCCGATCTGCAGGTATTCCTGGTTGGCGTTCCAGTCCATGTCGAAGCTGGCGTTCGCCCCGATCAACGCTCCGTCGACGTAGGCAAGGATGCCTTCCGGTCCGAAGGTCACCGCCACCTCGTACTCCTGCCCCGCGACGATGTCGTCGAAGGTCATGATGTACTCGCTGGAGCCATCCTGAACCCGCAGCTTGAGGTCGCCGTTCTCGAGGTACGAGGCAAAGTGATTGCCGCCGCCCGCGTAGCCCGAGGCGTCCTTGACCACCAGACCGCCACGGGCGCTTGGATTGTCGGCCACGAACGAGAAGGCGATGGTGCCTTCGGGGATCGAGAACGCGGTGGAGTGCGCGTACTGGTCGACGTCGCCGAACGAGCCAGAATAGTTGACCGTCCCGAGCTGTGCAAAGATCGGGTCCGGCACCACCGGCGTTTCGCTCACGTTGACCGACACCGTGGCCGTGTCCTCTCCGCCGGTGCCGTCGGCCACGGTGTAGACGAACTCGTCCACCCCGTTGAACCCGGCGTCTGGCGTGTAGGTCACCGTGTTGTCGGCGTTCAGCACCACGGTGCCGTTCGACGCGGTCCCGACCGACGTGACGTCCAGGCTGTCGCCGTCGACGTCGAAGTCGTTGCCCTGCACGTCGACCACGATCGCCTGCTCGGTGAGCGTCGCGGCATCGTCGTCCACCGCGACCGGATCGTCCGCCACCGGCGTAACGTCCACGTTGACGACCGAGGTGTCGGACCCGCCGAAGCTGTCCTCGATCCGCAGCGTGAAGCTGTCGGAGCCGAAGAAGTCCGCATCCGGCGTATAGAACACCTCGCCCCCGGCGCCGATGACCACGGTACCGTTGGACGGGCCGCCGACGACCGAGTCCACGAACATCGCATCGCCTTCGGGGTCGATGTCGTTGTTCAGCGGGAACAGGCTGGCGGTTCCGTCCTCGGACACCGTCAGCGTGTCATCCACCGCGAGCGGATCGCCGTTGACCGGGCCGTCCGTGAACAGCTGGTCGATCTGGTCCTCGGTCAGTTCGGCATCGAAGATGCGCCGATCCGTGATGGTGCCTTGGAACGGAGCATCGAAGCCCGGCTGGCCGCTTGCGCTGCCCCAGCCGCGTCCGCCCCACTGGATGTATTCGACGTTTCACCAGCGGTGTGAAGGCGACCTCGGCCCCGTCAAGGAACACGCTGCCGCCGTCCGGCCCGAAGGTCACCGCGACGTCGTATTCCTGTCCGGCGACGATACCGGGGATCGTCAGGGTGCTTTCGCTGGACCCGTCCTGGAAGCGAACCACAAGGTTCGATCCGTTCAGGAACATCGCGAAGTGGTTGCCGCCGCCGACATAGCCGGATGCGTCCGTCACGAACAGGCCCTGCGCCCCGTTGGTGTCCGCCGCCTCGAAGCTGAAGGCGATGGTGCCCTGTTCGATCTCGTAGATCGAGTCGTGGGGCAGCTGGATCACGCCGTTGTTCGCACCGTTGAAGGACTGGTCGCCAGTTTCTTCGTAGATCGGCGCCGGGAAGGACTGGATGTTGACCGTAACCGTCGCGGTGCTGGTGAATTCTCCGTCCGTGATGGTGTAGTCGAACGTGTCCTGCCCGGTGGCCCCGGCATCCGGCGTATAGGTCAGCGTGCCGTTGGCATTGACGGTCACCGTGCCTTGCGACGGATCGGTCAGGCTGGCGATGCTAAGCGGATCGCCATCGACGTCCGTGTCGTTGCCGAACACGTCGATGACCACCGGCTGCCCCGTGATCGTCGAGGCGCTGTCGTCGTTGGCGACCGGCGCATCGTTCTCGGGCGTCACGTCGACCGTGACGGTCGAGGTCTCGAAGCCGCCCTGCCCGTCCGTCACCGTGACCTCGAAGCTGTCGGTGCCGTTGAAGTCGGCATCGGGCGTGTAGGTGACGCGGCCGTCTTCCAGGACACGCGCAATCCCGTTCGACGGTCCCGACGCGATGCTGGACGCGATCACCGTATCTCCGTTGGCGTCGGTGTCGTTGTCGCCCGGCTGGAACGCGATGAAGCCGTCTTCAGCCACGGTGATGGTGTCATCCACCGCCACCGGCTCGGCATTCGGCTCGGCGGTCACGATGACCTCGACCGTCGCTTCCGAGGTTTCGCCGGACGGATCCTGCACGATGTAGCTGAAGCTGTCGGTTCCGATGAAGCCCGCGTTCGGGGTGTAGGTCACCTTGCCGTCCAAGATCGCGGTGGTGCCGCTGCTGCCGTCCGTCGCCGACACCAGCGTCAGCGTGTCGCCGTCCGGATCGGTATCGTTGGCAAGGACGTCGATCTCGACGGGCGTACCGACGATCGCGTTCGTCGTATCGTCCGTCGCGGTCGGCCCGTCGTTGATCGGGTTCACCGTGACATTGACCGTCGAGGTATCGGTCCCACCCAGACCGTCGGTGACCGTCACCGTGAAGCTGTCGGTCCCCGAGAAGTCGGGATCCGGCGTGTAGGTGACAGACCCGTCCGCTTCGAGCACGGCGCTGCCGTTGCTCGGCTGGCCAAGGATACCCGACACCGTCAGGGTGTCGCCGTCGGCGTCGGTGTCGTTCGCGACAAGGTCGATGGTGATCGGCGTATCCTCGTCGGTGACGACGGCGTCGTCATTCGCCACCGGATCGGTGTTCGACGCCGAGGACGACCCGGCAAGCGAGGCGATCTTGGCCGCGTCCAGAACGCCGGCGTAGATCTGCTTGTCCGCGATGATGCCTTCGAACGGCGCGTCGAAGCCCGGCTGTCCGCTTTGGCTGCCCCAGCCACGGCCGCCCCACTGGATGTATTCGACGTTCTGCGTCCAATCCATCACCAGCGGGCTGTCGCCCACAAGGTTGCCGTCGACCCACAGTTCCACGCCATCGGGACCGAAGGTGGCCGCAACTTCGTATTCCTGCCCCGCGACGATGCCCGGGAACTCCATGATCGCCGAGGTCGACCCGTCCTGGAAGCGCGCGACCAGCTTGTTGCCGTCAAGGTACAGGGCAAAGTGGTTGCCGCCGCCCACGAAGTAGCCGGCGTCCTTAACGAACAGGCCCTGCGGGCCGATGGTGTCCGCCGCGATGAACGAGAAGGCGATGGTGCCCGCCGGGATCTCGTAGATATCGCTGTGCGGGATCTCTTCCACGTCGCCATTGGTGCCGTTGAACTCGGTCACGCCGGGAACGTCGTAGACCAGTTCGGTATCCAGACGGACCATCAGCGGCGGCGAGGCAAGGCTGATGTTGCCCGCGCCATCGACCGACACGGCGATGATCGAGTTGACCCCGCCGTCCGGCGTGCCGTTGCCGCTGAGCGTCTTCAGCAGCGACAGCGGCACCTGCGCCTGCCCCGAGGCGTCAAGCTGAACGGTGGTCAGGACCTTGCCGCTCATCGCCTCGTTGGAATGGTACGGCAGTTCGGCCTGCGTCACACCGAACGGCGCGTCGCCGCTGGCGATGTACAACCGCGTGTCGGCTTGCAGCAGTTCGACCGTGCCGTTGGGCTCGCCCGTCACCAGAACGGTGAAGTCGGACGAGGTCAGCTCGATCTGGTCGCCGTACAGCGACGGGACGGTGTCGCCCGACGCATCGACGATGGTCAGCGTCGGCGTCGTAACCGGGTCGTCCGTGGTGATCCGCGCCGCCGATCCGCCCAGCGAGCCGGGTCCGCCGGTCACGACGCTTTCGTCGAACAGGCTGGCCAGCGACACTTCGGTGCTGACCCCGTCGGTGAAGGTGACGGTCACGGTCGAACCGATCAGTTCATACCCCGAGACCGAGCCCGCGTTGCCGGCCCCCTCGACGCCTTGGATGTTGTTCGGGTCGATGTCCGTGGTGAAGGTGAACTGTTCGCCCGGGTTGAAGTCGGTGAAGTCGATGGTCAGCGTGTCATACCCGCCGTTGCGCGGATCCGAGAACGGATCGGCCGACGGATCGGACGGCACCACCAGCCCCGTGACCGCAGCCCCCGAGTTCGGCGTGAACGGAGACGCGATGGCGTCGCCGCCCGACCCGGTCGGGTCGAACACGATCTCGGGCAGGATCGCGCCCTGCAGGTTGAAGGTCACCGACGCGATCTGCACGCCCGGCGCGCTTTCGTTGGTCAGGATGAAGCTGCTGCCCGCGAAGGTCGACGAGTCCAGCCCGCTGCCCGGGGTGATCTCGACCAGAAGCGATCCGCCCTCGACCTGATCCAGCGGCTCGACGGTCACGTGAAGCTGCCAAGCTGTTGTTCGGGCATCGCGTTGCCCAGCAGGTCCGCGACCTCGCCGTCGTTCAGGGTGATGGTGTAGGTGCCATTGTCCTCGGGCACCCAGAACCCGCCCGGCGGCGTGATTTCGTAGGTCGCGGTGCGCGGCGCGCCATCGGCGCTGACGTCCACCCCGACCAGCGTGGCTGCGGCGACAAAGCTGCCTCCGGCGCCCGTCACCGTGACGTCGAGGCTGTCCAGCGTCGACACGTCGATGCCGGTTTCGTCGTCGAAGGTGACCTCGAACTGATAGGTGCTTTCCGGCGTCGTGACGTCCGGCGCGACCAGTTCAGCCACCGGAGCGGCCGTGTCCGGCTCGCCCGCGACGACCAGCTCGATCGCCTTGACCGCCGGGTTCTCGACGTCGTGCAGGAAGGACACGTCGACCGTGCCATCGCTGACGAGCGTGTAGGTCACGACCGAGCCGACGTTGAAGCCGCCGCCAAGGCCATAGGGGTCGATGTTGGCCAGTTCCGCCGGGACCGAGCCATCGACGCTGACGTCGAACACGCGGTCGCCACTCGGATCACCGCTGCCGTCTGCGTCGAAAAGCCCGGTGTAAAGCTCGGCCACGTAAATGCGCAGCTCGACCTCGGTGCCTTCGGGAACGTCGAAGGAATACGACATTTCACCATTCAGATCGCCGGTGGTGTCGTACCGCTCGATCCCCATCACAGCGTCGGTGATCCCGTACTCCGCGAGACCCGAGATATCGACGGACGCGCCGGTCGTGTAGATGTTGTTCGAGCCTTGGTTCACCAGATACGGCGAGTTCTGCGCGTCGGTGTCCGCGGTCCAGTCCGGCCCGCCGTCCGACGCAACCTGGTTCACGCCGCCGGCGTTGACGCGGTACAGCACGTCGCCCGGCTGCGGCGGGACATCCTCGTTAACGGTCAGCGGCACAACCTGCGTGGTCGTGGACGTGCCGTCGCTTGCGGTCACCTCGATCGAATAGGTGCCGTCATCCGGCTCTCCCGTCGTCCACGCGAAGCTGCCGGTGCCGTCACCGTTGTCGGTGAAGCTGTAGCTGGCCGGATCGACGGGCGTTCCGTCGGAGTCGTCGGTCACGTCGACCGACAGCGCGATCGTATCGCCCTCGGCATCCGTCGCGACGATGGCGAAACTCGCATCCTCGCCTTCGGTGATCACGATCGCGGGGATCGCGTCGATGGCCGGGGCCGCGTTCTCGCTGTAGGTCAGGTAGACCGGAGCGGACACCGGGCCCAGCGGCAGGTCGTCGTTGGCCGGGTCGATGACCGCCGCGACGAAGCCGAGCGGAAGCTGCGCTTCGTTGAGCGGAAGGTCGTAGCCCGGCACCTGCGTGAAGTCGAACATCGTCGTGATGTCCTGCACCGTGCCGTCCAGCAGGATGTCGACGGTCTGGAACTCGGCTGCGTTGTTGGCCGGGAAGTCCGACGCCTCTAGCGCGGCAAGCTGGGCGTCCAGCTGGTCGCCGTAGGTGCCGGTGAAGTTGTTCTCGACCGGCTGGATGATGCCCTTGGTCAGGACGATCCGCGCGGTCTGACCCGCTTCGCCCTGAATGGTGACCGTGGGACCGCCGTCGGCGTAGGTGCCGACATCGCCCGCATCAAGGCCGTTGACATGCAGCGTGACGCCAAGGTCCGGGCTGTCCTGCGAGGCAAGGCCAAGGCTGCCGCCCTGATTGTTCGCCCCCATCTGCTGACCGGTGGCGGTGGTGCCGTCCTCGAAGGTGATAGTGAAGGTCGATCCGATCAGTTCGGCGCCCGAGATGCCGCCGATGTCCCAGGTGGGGTCGGCGCCGCTGTCGAGCGTGCCCTTATCGGCCCCGGCAATCGAATTCGGGTCCATATCGACCGAAAAACCGACCGTGTCGCCCGGTTCGAACCCGCCATTGGTGGCAGTGTCGAAGGTCAGGCGCAAACCCTCGAAGCCGTCGATGCCGCCAGCGCCGATATAGGCCGCCGAGGTCGGCGCATTGACGCCCGTGCCGCTGTCGCTGTTGATCTCAAGCTGCTTGGCGATGGTGTCGCCGGCCAGCCCGAAGGGGTCGAACACGCTGTCGGGATACAGGGCATCGGTCACGTCGATGTCCAGCTGCACGATCTTCTTGGTGCCGGTGTTGGTCAGCACGAACGAGTCACCGCCGAAGTTCGAAATCTGGACGTCGTTGCTGTCCACCGTGACGGCCAGCGTCGCCGCACCTCCGGTGGGCTGCGGCGCCTCGCGGACGACGATGGCAGACAGCTTGGCGTTGTCGGCGCTGGCCTCCAGCGTGATGTCCAGCTTGTCCAGTTCGTCGAACTGGTCCGGCGAGAACGTGTCCGGCAGCTGGATCACCACCGGCTGATTGATGTCGCCCCCCGTCTCGGCAAGGATGTCGAGGTTGGCGACGACCAGTTGGCCCTCGACGTAGACGTCGAACACCCGGCCGCCGATGGCGGTGCCGTCCTGATAGATCTCGGCGAAATACAACTCGATGGTGTAGCTGCCGGGATCGACCGGGATCGAGAAGGACAAGGGTTCTGTCCCCGGCGCGCCGCCGAAGCGTTCGGTCTCGTACACGGTGCCGTCGAAGACCGGCTGGTCCGGGGTTCCGCCCAAACCATCCTCGAACACGGTGCCGTTGTCGGCATAGCTGTCCGCCTCGAAGTCGATGCCGTCCTGCGTCAGGGCCGGACCACCGACGTTCACCGCCGCCACGATGGGCGCGATATCGTCCTCGGTCACGGTGGCGGACGCGGTGGTGCCGTCGATGACCGCCGGGCCGCTGACCACCGAGGTCAGCGTGACGGTGACCGCGTCGTCGCCGTTGTCCAGCGCGTCGTTCGGCACCTGCACGGTGATCTCGCCGTCACCGATAGCAAGCGACTGGGTCAGGCCGGAGGTGACCGTGCCGTTGATGTCGACCGAATACGCGACCTCGACATAGGACGACGGCGGGGTGTCGAAGGTCACCGGGAAGACCAGCGTGGTAAAGCCGGTGTCGCCGGTTTCCTCGACCGTGGCCGAAACCGGGACGCCGACGCTGACAAACGAGACCGGCGAGCCGCCGACGGCGACGATCTCGATCCCCTTGATCGCCGGGTTCTCGATCCCGTGCAGGAATTCAAGGTTGATGGTGCCGTCGCTGACCACGGTATGGGTCACCACGGCGGCCTTGTTGAACGCACCGGCCAGCGCGTACTGGTCGATGTCCTGGAAGGCGGACGGAACGGTGCCGTCGACGCTGACGCTGAACACGCGGTCGCCGGTCGGGTCGCCGCTGGTGTCCTGATCCAGAAGCCCGTCGTAGTTCTCGGCCAGCAGCAGGCGGATCTCGACCTCTGTGCCCGCGGGCACGTCGAAGGAATACGCCATCTCGCCCGACGGATCGTCCACGGCATCCCACCGCTCGATCCCGTAGACCTCGGCCGGTGCGCCGTAGCCTGCGACATCCGTCAGATCGATGGGTCCGGTCGGCACGCCGGTGTCCGGGAAGTCGTTGTTCGAGCCCGGATTGGTCAGGAAGCTGGAGTTCTCGGAATCCGTGTCGCCGGTCCAGTCCGGGCCGCCGTCGGAGGCCGCCACGGTCGGGCCGCCCGCGTTGACGCGGTACAGGATGACGCCGTCGACCGGGCCATCGTCGTTCAGGATGGTGACCGGCGTCACCGGCGTGGCGATGTAGGACCCTGCCCCGCTGACCGAAACCAGCGCGACTTCGATGGTCTCGCTGAACTCGGCGTCGGTGTCGCCGATGATGTCGATGGCAAAGGTGAAATCAGCCGAGTTGCCGGCGATCTCGCCCGACAGGCTGTAGGTGCCGGTCGATTCATTGAACACCGCACCCGGCACGGTGAAGTCCACCTCGGGCGTCGCGCCGTTGGTGGCGCCGCGGATCTCAAGGTCGAAGAACACCGTTTCGCCGGACGGCACGACCTCGGACGATTGCACAGTCACCGAAACGCCGGTGGTGCCGCTGTCGCCCTCGGCCACCGCCGTGGGCACGACCGAGATGCCGGGGCCGCCGGGCGTGGTGTCCAGCGCCACGATCTCGACCGCGTTGATCAGCGGGTTCTCGGTCACGTGGGAGAAGTCGATGTCGATGGTGCCATCGCTGACATAGCCGATCCACTCGAACATCCCGCCGACCTTGTGGCCGAACTCTGCCACCAGATCGATGTCATCGAGGAACAGCGCCTCTTCGACCGACACGTCGAACACCCGCTGGCCGATTGCGCCGGTGCCGTCAAAGCCGTTGGCCATGAACAGGCGGACTGCATAGTAGCCGTCCGGCAGCGCGCCATCGCCGAATTCCAGCCCGAAGGGCACGCTTGGGTCGGTGCCGTAATATTCGTTGGTGTAAAGGTCGAGCGGGGTCGAGTCCGACGGCGCCGACGGATCAAGCCCGTTCTGCGAACCGTTCTGCGTGCTGGGCGCCGAGGCGCCGGTGATGACCGCACCGGACTGGACCCAATCCGGGCCATCGTCGATCGCGCCGACATCGGTATCGCCCGCGTTCCAGCGGTACAGGATCTCGCCCTCGGCATAGGTCAGCGGCGTGCCGGTGATCTCGACGAGATCCCAGTCGGCGCCGAAGCTGTCGTCGCCCTCTTCCGTGGTGGCCAGCAGGCCGACGAAGGCGCCAGTGGTTTGCGCGCCGTTCTGATAGGTGCCCCGGATCGCGCTGATCACGTCCTGCGGAATGGCGATGGCGGGGGTCTCGACCCACTCGGTATAGGCACTGTCGGTGACATAGCGGGCCCGTGCAATCGCGGTGGCCGAACCCGGCGTCAGGTCAAGGTCGACGGCGATCTGCATGTTCGGGTCGCCCAGCCCCGACACCGGCGCCTCGATCCCCGGGATTTCCACGAACACGCTGGAGTTCGTGTCGTTCTCTTCCACCAGAAGCTCGACCCCGAAGGTCGGCGTCCCGTCGACGTCGCGCACGACCACGGCGGCCTGCACGAAGGTCGATTGATTGCCGGGGCCGACCACAAGGCCGTATTTCTCGCCGCCGTCCCATGTCTTTCCGTCGTTCAGCGAATAGCCGAAGATGTTCTTGCCCTCCGACAGGATCGAAATCGCGCCCACGTCGTTCTGAACCGCAAAGCCGATGCCCAGCACGTCGCCCTGATCGTTGGCCGCACCCTCGGCAGAGCCGCTATTGGCCGCGTCGATGCTGACCACGGTCGAGGCGCCGCCAAGGTTCCAGACGCCCGCGTCGTACAGCGCGAACTCTCCCGGAGGCGCGACTTGCACGTCGTCGCCATTGCGCCAGACGGCGTTGATGCCGATGTCGCCCGCGATGCTGTTGCCGTCCGGGATTGCGCCGGTCGGCGTCGTTTCGGGGTCGTTGAATTCGAAGTGCCACAGCGCGGTCTCGTCCGGGCCGACGCGCACGCCAAGCCCGTTGTCCGGGTCGCCGACGTGGCTGTCGAGCGTGTTGTTGACGCCGTCAAGATCGAGGTCGGTGCTGGGATCGGCAGGCGTGCCGCCGGGCTGGAACACGGTGATGTCGTTCGCGCCATAGGTCGCGGCAAAGATCAGCCCTGCAAAGTCGTCAACCCCGTCGCCGTCGGCGTCGATCAGCACATCGGACGAGAAGCCGTCATCGCCAAGCGCGGTGACGCCCAGCGGCTGCGATCCGAAGCCGCCGATGGTGCCAAGGCTTTCCACCGCGTCGGTGCGGCCGTCGCCGTCGGTGTCGATCGGCTTTTCGAAATACAGGTTTCCGTCAAAGGACGCAGCGATGATCGCGCCGTCCAGCGCGCCGCCGAAGAAGGTCGCCGTGTACTCGGCCAGACCGTTGGTGGACGCGTTCACCGTCTTCAGCGAGCCGTCGTTGTTCTGGTTCAGCAGTTGGCTTTCCGGCGAATAGGCCGTGCCGTCCATAACGCTGCTGCCGTCGAAATACGCGGTGGGGTCGGACAAGGAACTGCCCGGGTGCGCCCACAGGTAACCGTTGACCACATCGAAGAAATCGGCCGGCAGCCCGGTGTCCGAGGTCACGTTGACCCAGTTCCCGTCGCCCTGCTCTTCGTAGATGATCAGCAGGCTGGTAAGATAGCCGCGCGCCTCGGCCTCGTTCGCGAACAGCTCGACGCCGTTGGCGATAACAGGATCGCTGCTGGTGGCGCCGGTGTAGGTGCCATCGGGGTTGAACGCCGCCTGAATCGCCTCGTGCGCGGCGCGGATCGGGTTCGCGTCGCCGCCATAGGGCCCGTAGGCGTCGGTCGTTTCGCCCAAATAATGCAGCTGGTCGCCGAAGCCGTCAGAGCCGCCTTCGTTGAACTGGTTGGTCGCGAATTCGCTGGTCCAGTCGTCGACGATCTGGCCATCTTCCTGCGACAGCGGCTGGCCGCCCCAGCCGCCGTTGGGGCCGTTGTCCCACGTAAAGACTTCGTCCTCCTCGGTCACCAGCACGTCGTATTGGTTGCGGAACCCGGGCGAATGCACCGCCAGCGGGTTGTCGACAAAGGTCAGTTCGCCGCCGACGCTAACCAGCACCTGCTCGGTGATCTTCGCCATGTTCAGACCGTTGTGACCACCCGCGAAATCGGGGTTGCCCTCCTGCCCGAGGGGGCCTTCGTCGATCGAGAAGTTTTCGGGAATTTCGGACGGATCGAGCCCGAGATCGTTCACCAGATCGACGTTGTCCCGCGTCGGGTCGTCCAGCGTCGGAAGGTCCAGCACGTACAGATCGCCGTTGGCGTCGGTGCGGATGTCATAGCTTTCCATCTCGGTCAGGTTGACCTTCAGGATCGTGCCGGACAGCGCGTAATCCACCGTGCCGGCAAAGTTGTTGCCCGGCGCGCCCTTGTTGGTGTTGCCGCCCTGCGCGATCCAAAGGATCTCGTCCCCGGTGACCGGGTCGATCGAGATGTCCATGCCGTTGGTCGAGTGGTTTTCTTCCGACCGCGGCAGCCCGCGCAGGATCGCGACGCTGGACAGCACGTTCCCGTCCGGGTCGACCACGATCTTGTGGACCTGCCCCGAGTTCGTATCGAGCCCCGAGTCGTTGCCGACCGCGATGCGCCAGTCCGAGGACGAAACGTACAGCACGTCGTTGCCGTCGTCGTCCTTGGTCACGACGATGCCGGTCACCTGCCGTTGCTGCGTCGTGTTCAGGGTGCCGTCGTCGTTGTAGTTCTGAACCGTCTGGGGGATCAGGTCGATCAGGGTGGTGTCCGAGACCACGAACTCGTCGGTTCCGTCCCCGTTCGTGTCGTCCTAACGCTCGATCTCGTAGCGGTAGATACTGCCGTCCTGCTGCGTGACATACAGCACCGGCGCGCCTGTTTTGCTTGTGTCCAGCGCCGTGGGATTGTTCGAGGATTCTCCCTGAAGACCGGTCGGCCCGAAGGTGATCGAAGGATTATTGAAAGCCATTTTACACTCCAGGCAAGCAGCCGAAATACTTCGCCGAAGTCAAAGCTTTCGGCGGTAGGTCAAAACAAGGATCGAAATCGCGGCACGAAGTCGTGCGCGGATCAGCCGTCCGGTATGTCGGAGATTTTCATGCCTCTACCCCCCAGAAGAGCCATTCGATAAATCGCAAGCACGGCCCCACGCCGGCTAACGTTATTAAAATACTTACCTGCCGCCGTTTCCGATTTGGAACCAATGACCTGAAGGCCGTAAGGATCAGAAAGCGACTGAATTGATCGCAATTTAGTTAAATTTTACGCGTCGATCGTTAATCCTGTCAACGAAATCACAAATACATTTCAGATCAACAAGTTACGCGAGGAAACTTTCAATCCTCCCCACGGGGTCACGCGTTATGGTTGCGTTAACCTTTCTGTGATTGCGGATGACGTTGGAGACAGGGAATCACTTGAGGGCGAAAAGCGGTGACTGCCGAAGTGTCTAATCTCTACCGCAGATAGATTAACACAATAATTAATCAACCTAATTTCCGGAATGCGAGTACCGCTCCGATCGCCGAACTGCCGGACAGGTGATTGAAATTCAATGATGTCCGGCGACGCGCCGTCAGCCACGCCGCTGCACGCAGGCGTACGTCGCATAGCCGCGCCGAAGGTGTTCCACCCGCGCCACGCGACTGTCACCGGCCAGATTGGTCAGCACATCGGGTAGCGTGTCGCGCGGTGCGACGTGGAACCGCGCCAACCAGGCGCGCAGCATTCGCTTGAACCACGCCGGCAGCCCCGCCTGATCGCCGAAGTCCACGACATGCAGCGTGCCCCCGGGCGCAAGGTGGCGCAGCGCCTCTGCCAGCGCGCCCTCCCAGTCGGGGATCATCGACAGGCTGTACGAGAACACGATGTGGTCGAACCGGCGCGTGCCGAACATCTCGAACGGATCGAACGCGCAGGCGTCGCCCTGTGCCAGCCACGCCCGCCCTTCCAGCTTGCGGCGGGCCGAGATCAGCATCTGCTCCGAGATGTCGAACCCGCACAGACCTGCGCCGGGATAGCGGCGCCCGATGGCCGCAAGGTTCCGACCGGTGCCGCACGCGACCTCAAGCACGCGGTCGCCGGGACGCACGTCCATCGCGTCGATCAGGTGGTCGCGCCCCAGCAGGTAATGCTTGCGGGTGATGTCGTAGAACAGCCGCTGATAGCGATAGACATCGTCCATCAGCTGGCCGTGGGATGCAGCATCGGTCATGACGTCAGCCCCGCAGGCGATACAGGTGAACGCCGCCGTAGATCGCCGAGCGGTCGGTGGCAAAGGCGCGGGAGGACGCGGCGATATCGTACTGCCAGCGGTTCAGGATCGCGGGCGGCACCCGCCCCGGTAGGATGTCGTCGGTGCCGCCGGTGCGGAACAGCACCCGCGCGCCGGGCATGGCGGTCCGGGTGATCTGGTCCCACAGGGCGGTCAGTTGCGCGTCGGTCATCCAGTCCTGCGCGTCGAGCAGGATATAGACCGACTTCGACGCGGCGGGCGCGCCCGCCAGCACATCGGTGACCGAGCGGTTCAGCACCGTGACCCGGCCCGCCCCCTCGCGCACAGCGTGGAAATGGCGCGGCTCAAGATAGGGCGGCACCGGGCCGGTGCCGTCGGGACGGTAGGCACGGGTCGCGGCTTGCCACGCAAAGTAATTCTCTGAGATCGGGAAGTCGCAGAACAGCTTGCGCGCCCGTTCGGTCAGCACTGGCAGGATGTCGCCCCCGGCATCGGCGGCCAGCTTGTCGTACTGCGCCGGCGGGATGCCCAGACCGAACAGCGACGCACGCCGGCGCGCGGCGAAGCGCACCAGCCGCGACCGGAACAGCGGCGCGATCTCGGCGTCGAAGAAGGCGCGCTGTTCGCCCAGCGTCTTGGCCGCCAGCAGCCGGTCGAACCGGACACCGCCAAGACGGGCGACGACATGCACTGCGCCAAGGAAGGCACCCAGCACGCCGAAACGATAGAACCCCCGCGCGAACATCGACTTGCGCGCCCGGAAGCGGACGCTTTCGTTCCAGAACCCCCGCGCCTCGACGTCCATGCGCGGCAGCACGTAGCGGTCCAGCAGATCCACGTTGCCGGGCCGGTCGGCGTGGCCGAACAGGCTGTAGAACGCGGCGTGGTCCGGCAGCACCTGCGCCGCGCGCAGCTTCAGCCGGTGCAACTCGACATGCCACGGCGATAGGTCCACCGCCGTGATGCTTGCCGGGGACGCCGTCAGGTAGGACATCACGTTGCACCCGCCCGAGGCGATGCAGACCACGTGGTCGGTGTCCGTCAGCCCCAGCGCCTGCATGTCGCAGACCGGGTCCTCCCAGATCTGCGGATAGACCAGCCCGCGGAACAGCCGCGCGAAGGCGCGTTCCGACAGGGTCCCGACCGACCACGACCGGTTCTGATAGACGGCCTCGCCGATGATGTTGCCTGTGGTGTCGCTCATGATGCGTCCTGTTGCTCGGGGGATTGGATCGCCGCCGCGCGGGCGCGTCTGCGGGCGCGGCGGTCCAGCATCCGGTCGCGGCTGATCCGGGCTTCCCAGTCGACCAGCCGCAACGCGCCGTCGTCGCCTTCGATGACGGCGGTGCAGCTTTCGACCCAGTCGCCGGTGTTCACATAGTGGATGTCGCCGATGTCGCGGATGCAGGCGTGGTGGATGTGGCCGCAGATCACGCCGTCATGGCCCTTCTGCCGCGCGTCTTCGGCCAGCGCCTCTTCGAACTTGGAGATGAAGTTGACCGCCTGCTTGACCTGCTGCTTGCTCCACTTCGACAGCGACCAATAGCGCGGCGACCACAGCCGCCGGATCGCGTTGATCTTGGGGTTCAGCCAGATCAGCGTGGCATAGGCGCTGTCCCCAAGATAGGCGAGCCAGCGGGCGTTCTTCACCACCGCGTCGAACTGGTCGCCGTGGGTGACGAAATAGCGTTTCCCGGTGGCGGTGACATGGGTGTCGTGCGCCTTGACCTCGATCCCGCCGAAATGGATGCCGTAATAGTTGCGCATCACCTCGTCGTGGTTGCCGGGGATCAGCACCACCCGCGTGCCCCGCTGCGCCTTTCGCAACAGCGCCTGCACCACGTCGTTATGGCTTTCGGGCCAGTGCCAGCCCCGCTGCAGCCGCCAGCCATCGAAGATGTCGCCGACCAGATAGATCGTCTCGGCGTCGTGCCGCTTCAGGAACTGAACCAGAAGCCGAGCCCGGCACCCCCGGGTGCCCAGATGGAAATCCGACAGGAAGATTGCACGATCCGTCACCGCTCTGCCCATTCGTTTTCTCGTTGGCAGGGGTGGTAGACGGGGAAGACTTCACCGACGTGACGGTTTTGTACCAGTCACGTGACGATGCGGGTTGGGGTGCGAGGTGGCGGATGTTGTGAGGCGTGGGCGGGTGGTGGCGAAATGTGGTGTGGGGAGGGGTTGTGGGTGTTAGTGGGAGCGTGTTGTGATTTCGGCCCACAGCAGACTTTCGCGCCACAAGCGGCGGATGACCGGTGACAGCCCAGAGCGGACTGGCCCAGTCGGAAGGTTTGTATGTTCGGAACCAACATTCGCGAAAACTTGAATGCTGGGGGCTGTTTTTTTAGGAAACATGCTATACCTAACCCGGATGACGGCACAAATTACATTCAAGCCCAAGCCAGATAAGCTTGTAGAAACAATGCTTTATCTGTCTTTGAAGGAGATGGAACTTGACCAGTACAAGATGGTCAAGCTTCTATATTTGGCTGACCGTGAACACCTTCGGCGCTTTGGTCGTCCCATCACCTTTGATAAGTATGTCGCTATGCCTTTTGGCCCTGTCGCGTCTGCGGCATTTGATCTACTGAAAGGCAGAAAGGCATTGGGAGTAGATCCGTCCACTTTGCCGTTCGAGATGCGTAATCACGATAAAATCGTAATTGTTGATCACCCTAAGCGCGACATAGACAGGTCAGTGTTTTCGAAGAGTGATTTGATGGTTCTTGACCAAATCGCTGAGAAGTACGGGGATATGTCGTTTGATCAGCTTTATAAGTTGACACATGAACACTTCGCATATGATCGGGCTTGGAAGTCGAGGAAAACAAAAGCCGACGAAATGAGGTTTGAGGATTTCTTAGCCGAAGATGCATCGAAAGAAAGCCGTGTTTCAGACCTATCGTTCACGTGCAAAGGAATGTGATGCCAGCTAAAGTTGGCGACATTTTCAAATTCGTGACTAAGAAGGCTATTGGACACGAGACACGTGATAAGTATCATGTCGCAATAGCGCTCTCCAAAGGCGCGATGCTTTTCATAAGCTCCAATCCCTTTGAAGGCGCTATGAAAATAGATCGTAACGACTGGCCTGAAATGCCAAAGGAAGAAAGCTATATTAGTTGTAGTAGCTTGTTGCGTTACACAAAGGACGATCTTGGCGGTATCACGCCCATTCCAGCGGGCAGGCTAAGTGATGACTGCTTGACACGGCTCCAGAAGCATGTTGCTTCATCTTACACACTCGAAATTAGAGAAATCGACATAATCCTAACTGCGCTTCAAGACTATGCTGGCAGTTAATCCGCGCTAATGATTGAAAAATCTGCGTGGTTGATTTTAATCCAAAATATTCCTGCAAGCCTCGCAATGACCGGTTTTCATGCGTCACTCAGCGGTTGCAGGTCTAATCGCTGTGGCGAAAGCCGCGCAATGCAAAGCTTACTTCCTACGTTTAGCGGCCGCTTGTCCAATGCGCAGCGAAGGTCCGCTCCCCGCCGATTCCGTGGAAAAACACCCATTCGCTGCCGCAGAATATCGCGGGCAGAAAGGGGCGCGAGCGCCTTTCTTGTCAGGCTTTTCGTGGTTGCTGCGGTGCGGGAAGGATCTTAGCCAGTTTCCGGAGGTTCTGGGCGGTTGCGGCAAGGAGAAATTCGTCATTTGCGCCACATGGCCCCCGTAATCGTAGCCGGTTCAGGCCAAGGATTCGTTTGAGGTGGGCAAAGAGCATCTCGACCTTCTTCCGCAGCTTCATCGAGATGACGTATTGCTCGGTTTTGGCGATATCGCGGGCGACCTGTCGGGCGTCCTCATGTTCCTCGCGGGTGATAGAGCGGAAGTCCATGTTCGGGCAGCAGCGCGCCTTCGAGGGACAGGCCTGACAGGTGTGCTTCAGACACCGGTATTTGGCGACGCCCTTGCCGGTCGGCCCGCGATTGGGATCGGAGTAGTTCCGACGGAATTGCTTCAGCTCGTGCCCCTCAGGGCAGATGTACTGGTTGTTCTCGGCGTCCCACTCAAAGTCGGCGCGGGTCCAGGTCCCGTCACTGCGCCCGGACTTGTCGAATACGGGAATATGCGGGGCGATCTTCTGATCGACCAGCCAGCCCAGCATCGGGGCCGTGCCATAGGCGGTGTCGGCAATCAGACGCTCGGGATGGAGGTCGAACCTGGCCTTCACGCGCTTGAGCATGGTCTTCGTCGAGCCCACCTCCGCCTGCCGGATCGATCTGGTGGTCTCCACGTCCACGATGACGCCGTGGTCCGTATCGATCAGATAATTGTCGGAATAACTGAAGAATGCCGGTCCCTTACGGGCAGCAGTCCATTGGCTCGCCGGGTCGGAATGGGAGGTGAACTTGGGCTGCACCTCGCTGGCTGCACCAAACGCGGCCTCGTCCAAGGTGTTCAGATACTCGCGAACGGCCCGGGGCGCGTCAACGGGATCGATCTGTGCGGGGTCCCATTCCTCCTTCGGCGTCGAGTTCTGCTTGTTGGCATCGGCTTCGATCAGGCTGGCGTCAATCGCCATCCTTTGCCCGCTTACCAGGCCCTCTTCGATACAGCGGGCCACCGTCGTCTCGAACAGGTGGCGCAGCAGTTCGCTGTCGCGGAAGCGGCCATGCCGGTTCTTGGAAAAGGTCGAGTGATCCGGAACCCGATCGCTGAGGTCCAGACGGCAAAACCAGCGATACGCCAGGTTCAGATGCACCTCCTCGCAGAGCCGCCGCTCCGATCGGATGCCAAAGCAATAGCCGACCAGCAGCATCCGGATGAGGAGTTCCGGGTCGACGGAGGGGCGGCCCGTGTGGCTATAGAAATCGGCAAGGTAGGCGCGGATGCCGGAGAGGTCTACGTACCGGTCGATGGAGCGAAGCAGGTGGTTCTGCGGGACATGACCCTCGAGCGAGAACTCGTAAAACAGCGATGGCTGCGCCTCCTGACGTGGTCCCATCATCGCCAATTCTCCTACCCTATGCAGGAATTGAATCAGCCGAGGGCCCTTCGATCAAGCACGAGTTTTTCAACAAAATACGCCCAGACTTCGTACATAGGATCACTGATAGGCAATGGGCTTGCCGATGCGCGACATCGGTCGACAGCAATGTGCGGTCGGGTTCCCGCGATGCGAAAAAATATGCGCGAACACGACGAAAAAATGTGGTCGCGCTCCTGCGGCTAACCATCTAATTTCATTGAATGCCTTACGAAAAAATTTTTGCGCCCCTACAGGCATCGCGGGGCGCCCGGATCACCGGGCGCCCGCTTCGCTATCGTCGCCTCCCGCTAGGCGGGCCGGGCCGGTGACAGCGACGTCAGCGCCACCAGTAGCAACGCCGCCGCCACGCCGCAGGCGACTGTGCGAACCGTGTTCCAGAACGTCCAGCGCGG
>NZVC01000023.1 GCA_002701395.1 Maritimibacter sp.
GGCGAGTTGGCGGAGTGGTGACGCAGCGGATTGCAAATCCGTGTACACCGGTTCGATTCCGGTACTCGCCTCCATTATCCCTTAGATTTGAAACCGTCTTTCAAAGCCGATCCGGCAGGATCAGGCTAAGTGTGTGGGCGGCTCAGTCGCTTGGTGCTGGCGCATCGGCAGACTTGTCGCATCTAGCGCTGCGGGCAGATCGACAGCCCAAGCCGCAAAGAAAAACCGCGCCGGCGCGAGATGCGGCGGCGCGGTTTGATATTGGGTGACGCTTGCCAGCCGCGTCTAGTAGGCCTTGGCCTAGCCTTTGCGGGTCATGCCGCGCTGAAGAAGGCTTAGCGCAAGGACCGTCATCACGACGCCCGACAGAAGGTACAGCGCTGCGGCCCACAGGCCGAAGGTCGATGCAAGCAGCAGGCCCAGCAAAGGCGCGAAGGCGGCGCCGAGGATCCACGACAGGTTGGTCGCCATCGCAGAGCCGGAATAGCGGAACTCGGGGCGGAACCGGTTCGGCACGATAGAACTGGACTGACCGTAGGACAGGCCCAGCGCGACGAAGCCCAGCAGGATGTAGACCGACGGCGCGGTGTTCAGCGTCACGATGGTGAAACAGACCACAACGATCAGCAGCGCGCTCAGCAGCAGAACCGCCCGTTTCGACATGCGGTCGGCAAGTACGCCCGACAGGATCACCGCGCAGATCGCCAGCGTCCCGCCGACCATCTGCAGCACAAGGATCTGGGACACCGGCTGTTCGGTGAACAGCACCGCGTAGCTGATCGGGAACACGGTCACCATGTGGAACAGCGCGTAGCTAGCCAGAGGCAGCAGCGCCGACAGCAGGATGGTGCGCCATTCGGCCCGGACCAGATCGGCGATGGGCGCGGACCGGAACGAGATGTCGACGTCATCCCCCAGCGTGGTCTGAAGCAGCCGCAGGCGCGCGAACAGCGACACCACGTTGACGGCCATGACCGCGAAGAAGGCAAAGCGCCAGCCGTAGGTGAAGAATTCCTCTTCGGTCAGGAAGCCGGTCAGCACGAAGAACAACGCCGCTGCAACGCAGAAACCGACGGGCCCGCCAAGCTGCGGGATCATGCCGTACATGCCTTCGCGATGTTTGGGCGCGGCGGCCTTCAACTGAAGCGTGATGCCGTCCCATGCGCCGCCCAGCCCAAGGCCCTGAATGATGCGGAAAACACCCAGGAGCACCGGCGCCATGATGCCGATCTCGTCGTATCCGGGCATCAAGCCAATCGCGACGGTGGACGTTCCAAGCAGCATCAGCGCAAGCGTGACCTTGCCGGTCCGGCCGATCTTTTGCTGCAGGCTGCGGCCCGCGAGGCTGGCGATGGGACGGGCCAGGAAGGCCAGAGAGAACAAGGCGAAGGACCAAAGTGTCCCGGTCACCGGGTCAAGGTGCGGGAAGAAGATGGTGGGGAACACCAACGCCGACGCGATGGCATAGACGAAGAAACCGAAGAAGTCGGTGACCCGTGCCATGACGACGGTGATCACGACGTCTTCGATCGTGACAGTGTCGTGTGCCGTTGCGCTCGTCATACGAAACCTCAATCCTTTGTTACTGCACCCGCGTTTTAAGGGGATCTGTGCATTCGCGCGGGGAAATGTCGCAGTGGATCACATTGTCCACTTTGTCCACCGGCGTTATGCCGCAGCTGCGAGACGCGCCGTCCCCCCCTTGGCGTTCCTCTCCACCACTCATCATACACAGGTTACGTCAGGCAGCCCATCACAATGGCCCGTTTCTTACTTCTTATCGCTTCCGCAATGCTCTTGTCGGGATGCAATCTTGTGTTGCTCAACCCCTCGGGGGACGTCGCATCACAACAGGGTGACCTGATCGTCTATGCGACCGTGCTGATGCTGATCGTCATCCTTCCGGTCATGGCGCTGACGGTGTTCTTCGCCTTCAAGTACCGGCAGGGCAACAAGGACGCGGCCTACGACCCCGAGTGGGATCATTCGGTCAGCCTTGAGATCGTGGTCTGGTCGGTGCCGATGGCGATCATCGTCTGCCTTGCGGGCCTGACGTGGGTCGCGACCCACCGGCTGGAACCCTACAACGACCTGCCCCGTGTGTCTGCCGAAACCGCGATCGATCCCAACGTGACGCCGCTGCAGGTGCAGGTCGTCGCGCTGGATTGGAAATGGCTGTTCATCTACCCCGAGCAGGACATCGCGCTGGTCAACGAGGCTGCGGTTGTCGTGGATCGGCCGATCGAGTGGCTGATCACTTCCGACACGGTGATGAACGCCTTCTACGTCCCCGAGATGGCGGGCATGATCTATGCGATGGCCGGGATGGAAACCGAGCTGAACGCGGTGATGAATGCGCCCGGCACCTTCGAAGGGTTCTCGTCGAACTACAGCGGCAACGGCTTCTCGCAGATGCGGTTCGACCTGCACGCGATGACCGAGGAACAATTCGACGCTTGGGCCGAAGAGGTCCGCACCGACACCCCGATCCTCGATACTGCTGCGTTCGAGGATCTCAGCCAGCCCAGCATCGACCACGAGGTGACCTACTTCGGCGCCGTCGAGGACGGGCTGTGGGACCGCATTCTGAACATGTGCACCGGGCCGACCGACCTGTGCAACAACGACATGATGATGGTCGATGCCCTCGGAGGAGGAGGCATCGACGGTCTGTGGAACCGTGAACTGTATCGCGGTCTCTGCTCGGCCGATAATCCCGAAGCCCTGTTCGCGATCATGCGACCGGACCTGCAGCTTCAGGAACTGGAAATCTTGCAGGCGATGGCACGCGACCCGCACGCGGTCCTGCCGTCCTCCTCCACACAGGTAGACTAAGCCATGGCGACGCCCACCCAAGTCGAAACGTCCGCTCACACCACCCACGCGCTGTCCGAGACCCACTGGTTCTGGGGCAAGCTGAACTGGGACATCTTTCCGTTCTATGACCCGATCATCTTCAGCACCTTCATCGGCACCTGCCTGCTGGGCGCCGCGGTGGTCGGGATTTTGCTGTATTACAGGCTACTTCCGTATCTTTGGAAGGAATGGTTCACCTCGGTCGATCACAAGAAGATCGGCATCATGTACATGGTTCTGGCGACCGTCATGCTGGTGCGAGGCTTTGCCGACGCGCTGCTGATGCGGGGTCATCAGGCGTTGGCCTCGGCCGGGTACGTCGGCTATTTGCCGGCCTATCACTATGATCAGGTGTTCACCGCCCACGGCGTGATCATGATCTTCTTCGTGGCGATGCCCTTCGTCACCGGGTTCATGAACTATGTGATGCCGCTGCAGATCGGCGCGCGGGACGTGGCCTTTCCGTTCCTGAACAACTTCAGCTTCTGGCTGACCGTGTCCGGCGCCGTGCTGATCATGATCTCGCTGTTCGTCGGAGAGTTCGCCGCCACCGGCTGGCTGGCCTATCCGCCCTTGTCGGGGCTGACGTTCAGCCCGGGCGTCGGGATGGATTATTACCTGTGGTCGCTGAACATCGCGGGCATCGGGACGACCCTGTCCGGGATCAACCTGATCGTCACGCTGGTGAAGATGCGCGCACCGGGCATGAGCTGGATGAAGATGCCGATCTTCTGCTGGACGACCCTGTGTACCAACGTGCTGATCGTCGCCAGCTTCCCGGTCCTGACCGCAACGCTCGCCCTGCTGACCGCCGACCGTTACCTCGGCACCCATTTCTTCACGAACGACATGGGCGGCAATCCAATGATGTACGTGAACCTCATCTGGATCTGGGGCCACCCGGAGGTTTACATCCTGATCCTGCCGATCTTCGGCATCTTCTCCGAGATCGTGTCGACCTTCAGCGGCAAGCGTTTGTTCGGCTATACCTCGATGGTCTACGCGACCTGCGTGATCATGGTGCTTAGCTACATCGTGTGGCTGCACCACTTCTTCACGATGGGTGCGGGCGCGGACGTGAACTCGTTCTTCGGGATCACGACGATGATCATCTCGATCCCGACGGGGGCGAAGCTCTTTAACTGGTTGTTCACCATGTACAAGGGCCGCATCCGGTTCGACCTGCCGATGATGTGGACGGTGGCGTTCATGCTGACCTTCGTGGTCGGCGGGATGACCGGCGTGCTGCTGGCGGTGCCGCCGGCGGACTATGTGCTGCACAACTCGCTGTTCCTTGTGGCCCACTTCCACAACGTCATCATCGGCGGCGTGGTGTACGGCATCTTCGCAGGCATCACCTACTGGTGGCCCAAGGCGTTTGGGTTCCACATGGACCCGTTCTGGGGCAAGGTCAGCTTCTGGGGCTGGGTCGTCGGCTTCTGGCTGGCGTTCATGCCGCTGTACCTGCTGGGCCTGATGGGCGTCACCCGCCGCCTGAGCCAGTTCGAGGACACGATCTACGCCGCCTACTTCATCACCGCCCTTGTCGGGGCGCTGCTGATCGCGGTCGGGCTTCTGGCCTTCATCGTCCAGATCGTCGTGTCGATCATCAAACGCAAGGAACTCGCCGTCGATGGCGACCCGTGGGACGGGCGGACGCTGGAATGGTCCACCACCTCGCCGCCGCCCTACTACAACTTCGCGCATGGTCTGCAGGTGCACGACCTTGACGCGTGGCACCAGATGAAGGCGGCCAAGTCGCAACGGCCCACCTCGGGATACCAGCCGATCCACATGCCGCGGTCCACGTCCACCGGCATCATCATCTCGGGCTTCCTGACGGTGATGGGCTTCGCGCTGATCTGGCACGTCTGGTGGCTGGCGGCCCTGACCTTCGTCGCTTCGGTGGCGATGGGGATCGCGCACACGTTCGACTATGACCGCGACTACCACATCCCGATCGACGAGATCGACGGGATCGAGAATGGCCGGTCCAACGCAACTCCGGCGGAATGAGACAATGACAGCACAGACTGCATCCCAGCCCGCACAGGGCATTGAGTTCTACGTCCTAGAGGATCCGAGCGACTCGGATCACGGGCACCACATTCCGGAAACCGGAACCATGCTTGGGTTCTGGATCTACCTGATGAGCGACTGCCTGATCTTCGGCATCCTCTTCGTGATCCACGCCGTGCTTGGCACTTCTTACGCGGCGGGTCCGTCGCCGTCGGACCTGTTCGAGATCGAGAAGATCCTGCTTGCGACGGCATTCCTGCTTGCATCGTCGATCACCTACGGCTTCTCGGTGATCAACATGCAGCAGGGCAACCAGCGCGGCATGATGGGCTGGCTGGTCGTGACCGGGCTGTTCGGCCTTGGGTTCCTTGTGATGGAACTGTTGGAGTTCCAGCACCTGTGGCACATCGGCGCCGGACCGGGGGCCAGCGCGTTCCTGTCGTCCTTCTGGTTCCTTGTCGGGACACACGGCCTGCACGTCACGGTCGGCTGCATCTGGCTGGTGATCCTGCTGATCCAAGTCGGGCAGCACGGACTGACCGAGGCCAACAAGCGGCGCATCCTGTGCCTTAGCCTGTTCTGGCACTTCCTTGACCTGATCTGGATCGGGGTCTTTTCCTTCGTCTACCTCACGGGGGTGCTGCTATGAGCGCCGACAATCACTCGTCTCACGGATCGTACCGGTCCTACCTTATCGGCTTCGCGCTGTCCGTTGTCCTGACGATCATCCCGTTCTGGGTCGTGCTCGGCGAGGTCGAGATCAGCACCGCCGCGGCGATCGCCATTATCTTCGGGCTGGGCGCGGTGCAGATCATGGTGCATGTTCACTACTTCCTGCACGTCACGATCAAGGCCGAGTCCGGCTGGCAGGTGATGTCGATGGCCTTCACCGCGATCCTGCTGGTCATCGTGTTGTCCGGGTCCGTTTGGGTGATGACCCACCTGGATGAAAACATGATGCCCGCGCACGAGCAAATCGACAGGGTCAGAAACCTGCCGTGACCGACACGCCGGAACGCGCAGGCCGGTCGCGGGCGGTAGACCTCGGTCTGCTGGCCTTGGCGATGGTGGTCTTCATCACGCTGATCGGCTTGGGCAACTGGCAGCTGCGGCGGCTCGCGTGGAAGCTTGACCTGATCGAGACGGTCGAAGCGCGAGCCTACGCCGACCCGGTCCCTGCCCCCATCGGGACCACGGATCTTGAATACCTTCGGGTCGTCCTGACCGGCACTTACCGGCACGAGGACAGCCTTGAGATCAAGGCAGTGACCGAGCTTGGACCGGGCAACTGGCTGATGACGCCGCTGGACGGCGCGGAACAGACGGTCTGGATCAACCGGGGCTTCGTCCCCGGCGGCCCAGACCCCGTCACGCTGACCCGGCCCGACGGTCCCGTCACGGTGACGGGGCTTGTCCGGCTTAGCCAGCCGGGCGGCACCCTGTTGGAAAAAAACGCCCCCGCGGACGACCGCTGGGTATCTGCCGACATTGCCGCGATGTCGGACAGTGCGGGCCTGCAGACTGCGGACTATTTCGTCGACGCCGATCATGCGGGCGCGGCATCGGATTGGCCGCGCGGCGGCATGACACGCCTGAACTTCCGTAACTCGCACCTGAGCTACGCGCTGACGTGGTACGCGATGGCGGCGCTGTTGCTGGCGGGCATGGCCTATGTCATCCGCGACCGGCTGCGCAGCCGCCGCCGGACGTCTGGTTCGGCTGACTAAGGCACTGCCGCCACGGCCTTACGCGGCGGCGACGGGCGCCATGGCCCAGTCATCCTGGAAAAGCCCCGCAAGAAGCACCCGCCACGCCTGCGCCAGATCTGCAGTCGCGGGTTGTGAGGCAGGCAACAAGTCGGCGGGCATACGTCCGCACATGCCGCGCAGCGCCTCGGTCAATGCCTCGACCCCCGGCCCGCTTGTAGCAATGGCGCCAGACGCCAGATGGTCGGACAGACCATCCACCCCCGAAACCAGCACCGGCCGGCCAGCGGCAAGCGCCTCTTGCGCCACCAATCCATACGGCTCCCACCGGGACGGCATCACCACCGCATCGCAGGCGGCGTAGGCCATCGCCGGATCGGCGGCGAACCCTTGGAACCGGATGCGGGGATCGCCAGCCGCCAAATCTTCCAGCCGGCCGCGTTCCGGCCCATCGCCGAAGATCTTCAGCGAAAGATCGTCGCCCTGCACCGCTTGGAACGCCCGGATCAGCACATCGAACCCTTTCTGAGCGTCAAGACGCCCGACCGCACCAAAACACCGAACAGGCCCGGTCGGACGCGGCAGAGCGCGGAAGCGGGACAAATCGACCTGCGGCTGTATCACGGTCAGCGCGTCCAGCCGGACCAGATCGCGCGCGGCAAGCCAGCTGGCCTGCGGATGGCTGACGGCGACCACCCGGTCGAACAGGGCGTAGGCCGTTCGAAGAAGGGTGAGGAACCGCCGTGGCGCACTGACATTGGCGGCGACGAACCCGGCGGAATAGCTGTGCTCGACGTGGATCAACGGCGTTCCGGCGTGGCGGGCCCGCAAGGCCATCAGGCCCGGCAGCCCGCGCCACGAGACCGTAAGGTGCGAAACGATGACATCCGCCTGCACCCGCGCACTGGCGGCGCGCGTGCGGGGAACTTCGACGATCTCCTGCCGGGCCAGTGCCGCCATTCCGGGATCGCGGGCAAGGAAATCAAGGTAGCGGGTCACGCCGCCGGGGTTCGTGTCGTCGACAAGGTGGGCAATGCGCAGCATGGGGTCTCTCCGGTTCGGGTCGGTCAGGTGCGTTGGGTGGATTTCAGGTGGGCCAGCAGTGCGGATGCCCTGCCGCGTCCGACAAGGTTCAGCGCAAAGGCCGCCGCAATCGTGGTCAGCGTCTTTGCCGGTTCCGCGACAAGCGGGCGGCGAGACGCGGCAAGAGACGCGCGGACAAGGCGCACGGCCTCGGCCCCGTCGCCCATGGTGAAGGCGCGCCGCGCGAGATAGCGCAGCTGGTACGCGCGCGCAGCCGGGGCATGGCGGTCGAAGAACGTCGGCGCGACCGGCTGCAATTTTCCCACCACCCGCTCCCACGCGGCAAGTTGCTTGTGCAGGCTGGCGGACAGCCCGCCCGGTGCGATGCGGTAGCGGGTCAGCAGGCCCGGGATGCCCTCGATCTCCCAGTCGGTGGTCAGGGCGAAGCGCAGCCAGCATTCGATGTCCTCGGACTGGCGGAAGCTTTCGTCGAACCACCAGTCGCGCACGGTCTCATGCGCCGGGCGCCAGCGGATCGCGTCCAGCGCAGCGCGGCGGAACACCGGCGCGGAACCGTTCCCGACCGGGTTGCGCAGAAACACCTGCGCGGCGGTCACGTTGCGCAGGCGCGGGCGCATCGCGACCTTCAACGGCCTGCTGTCCATATCGATCAGTTCCGAGCCGGAATAGCTAAGGCCGACCTGCGGGTCCGCGTCCAGATGGGCGACATGCGCCGCCAGCTTGGTCGGGCGCCATAGGTCGTCCGCGTCGCAGAACCCGATAATGTCGCCGCGCGCCGCGTCGATGCCAGAGTTGCGCGCGCCCGGCAGGCCACGGTTCGGCTGTTGCACGATGCGGATGCGCCTGTCGGCAAAGCTGCGGGCCACGGCAACGGTGCGGTCGGTCGAACCGTCATCGACCATCACGATCTCGAAATCCGTGAAGGTCTGCGCAAGCAGACCGCGCAGCGTCTCGGGCAGGGTCCGCGCGGCGTTGAAGGCGGGGACGACGATGGAAGCTTTGGGCATGGGAAATCCTTTCAGGACGCAAACAGGCGCTGGCGCAGGACGCGCGGCAAGACGGGCGCAGAGATCGCCCCGGCCAGCGTCAGGCCGCCGCGGCGCACATCGGACAGGAAGCCGCGCGGGCTGGTGCGAATGCCGGCAAGCGCAAAGCGCAGCGCCTCGGTGCGCGGGGCGTCGACCCGCAGCGCACGGCGGGACAGATACCGCAGGTGGATCGCCTCGGCGCGGGCGTCGGGGCGGTGCCCCAGCCGCGCGGCGGTGGCGACAGCCGCGGCCCGGCCAGCGCGCATCGCGGCAAGGTCCGAGGACAGGCCGGACGGGCTGGTGCGATAACCGACCTGAAGGTTATCGATGCCGCGCAGCGAAGCGCCCGTGCCGACCAGCCGGATCAGCCACTCCAGATCCTCGTTGTGCACGACGCCGGTGTCGAAACCGCCGGTAGACAGGAAGGCGTGGCGCACGACGGACAGGTTCGACATCGTGCACACCGGGTTCTCGGCCAGCAACATCGGCACCGTGACGTCCTCATGCGGCACGGTCGACTGCGTGCGCCCGGTGTCACCGTCGAAGAAGACGATCCGACCGAAACACGCGTCGGCTCCGGTGCGGATCGCCCGGCCCGTTTCGGCAAGCTTGGCGGGCAGCCACAGGTCGTCCGCATCGCAGAACGACAGGATGCCGCCCCTTCCCTGCTTGGCGCCGAAGTTGCGCGCGGCACTGGGGCCCTTGCCCGGGTTGCACAGCAGTCGAAACCGCTGATCGCGCGCGGCGAAGGCGGCGGCCAGTTCGGGCGTCGCGTCGGTCGAGCCATCGTCGACCAGCAGGCACTCCCAGTCGCGGACGGTCTGCGCCTCGATGCTGCGCAGCGTTTCGGCAAGGGTGGGGGCCGCATTGAAGCAGGGGATCACGATAGAGAAACGGGGCATGTCAGGCGACCTTCTGCAAGGGACGGCGGAACGGGGGAACGAACGTAGGCAGCGCCGCGCCGACCTGCACCACCGTGGCGATCACAAGATATCCGGTCGCGATGGCCGTCAGCCCATAGGGGGCCAGCAGCGCGGTATTGGCGATCAGCGACGCCGTCAGCAGGACGGTGACCCAGAACTCGGCTTGCGGGCGTTCGTTGCTGCGCAGCCATTGCGCCGCGGCGGACCAGATCACCGAGGGGATCGCGGCAAGGCAGAGGATCGACACGACATCGTCGATGCCGTCCCACCCGTCCCCGAACAGCACCGGCACATAGTAGGGCGCGGCAAGCGCCTGCAGCACGACCACCGGCGCGATCAGCGCGACGCTTAGCATCAGCGCCTGTCGCAGCGCGGCGGTGCGGTCCTTGGCGCTGCACAGGTGCGGGAAAAGCGCGACCGAAAGGGCCTGCGAGAAGGACGTGGCAAGGCCAAGACCCGCGTTGAAGGCCATGAAATACAGGCCCAGCATCTCGGCTCCCAGCATGAGGCCGATCACCAGCTTGTCGGCTTGAAGCCGCAGCGCCTTCACGACCTCGACGCCCAGCACGGCCCAGCCATAGCGGACGAAGGGCGCAAGCGGCGCGCGGGGGCCGGGCGTTGGCGCCCAGGGGTGCAGACGGCGCATCGCGACCAGCCAGATCGGCGCGGCCAGCAAGCGCGGCAGAACCAGCGCGAGTGGAGAGGGAAAGACGACGGCCAGCAGCGCGGACAGCATGTTGGCGCCCATGACCTGCCCGCCCGCGATGGCGGCGGTCTGCTGCATCCGCCCCGCCCGCATCGCCAGCGCGCATTGGACCAGCCCGGCGGGCATGAACAGGTATTCCCCCGCGAGGATCGCGATCAGGATAAACAGGCCAAGGTCGCCGCCGACGGCAAGGATCACCCCGCCAACCGCAAGCTGCAGCGTGAACAGGCCAAGGCACCACGCCCAGAACAGCCGCCGCGCGGTGCGGCAGGTTGCGTCCAGGTCGGCGTCCGAGGCGGCGATGATCCGCTGCCCGACGCCGTTCTCGGTCAGGGCCTTCAGGATGTCAGAGGCTGCCAGCGCGACTGCTGCAACACCGATCGCCGCCACATCCATCGTCCGCGCGACCGCAACCACGACGATAAGCCGTGACGCCTTCGCTGCCACTTCGGACAAGCAATAGGCGAGCAGGTTCCGCGCGAAGGGGGCTCGTTTCAGAATGTGACGCATGATCGGGTTCCGTGAGTGGGGCTGCCGCGCTGGCATTGAATACAGGTGTACCCGGCCTGTGCGGTCCACGTCCCAGCCCCCGCCGGACAGCCCAGCGGTGCGTTTGATATGCAACCTATCCGTTCGGATTGGATCAAGACCCCGGCGAGGGGATGGACCCGCGACTCTGCACTGCGTTATGCAGGACCGACGTAGTCGTAAACCGCCGGGGCGCGTGTAATGAGGACCCGCAAAGGCCAGCTTGGACTGGGTGTCATGTCGCTGTTGATGGCGTCCGCCTGCGCGACGCCGCGCGACGCGTCCAACATCGAACCGGCCTCGGTCGGCGGCGCGTACCAAGCGCAATACCGCGACATCGACACCACCCGCGACGCCGTATCGACCGTTCTTGTGTCGCCCCGGATGAACGCTGCCAAGTGCAGACCCTACGGCGGAGACACCCCCACGGGCACGAAGGGCAGCTACGGCGGCTACCTGCCGGACGCATTGCGGGGCGAGGTTCTGTCGCGCGGCGATCTGGTCGAACTGCTGCTGCCCGGCGACGACACCTTTTCCGGCGACTACGTGATTTCGCGCGACGGCACGCTGAAGCTGCCGTTCATCGCGCCGATCCCGGCACAGGGGCGCAGCACGCAACAGGTGATCAACGATGCCGTCTCGGCGCTGATTTCCGGCGGTTACTATGCGACGACGCCCGCGGTTTCGCTGCTGGTCAAGGACTTCGCGCCGGTGCGTGTGGCCGTGGCCGGCGCGGTGTTCGAACCGCAGACCGTCACGATCGGCGGCGTCCCCGGCGATCAGGTCGACACCCTGCGGCAGGCCGCGCTTGGCGCATCGACGGAATCCCGCAACCTGACGGTGGCGCTGCGCAACGCTGGCGGCATCCGGCCCGACGCCGATCTGTCGGCGGTGCAACTGACGCGGAACGGCGTGACCTACACGCTGGACCTGCGCGCCGCATTGAAGGGCTTTGGCTTCGACGACGTGCTCATGATCGGCGGGGACGAGCTGCACGTCCCGTCGCGCGGCTGTTTCCAGGACGATCTGATGATCCCCAGCCCGATCAGCCCGCCGGGGATCTCTTTGTACCTGTCTAACCTGACCGTGCCCGCCACCGGCAATGCGCCGTCGGCTATCGGACAGACCGTGCGCGAAGTGCCCTATGGCACCCGGTTCACCCAAGCCGTGATCGACGCAAACTGCGTCGGCGGCGCGCGGGCCACCAGCGCCGACCGCTCGGCGGCGCTGTTCTCGCGAAACCCGATGACGGACGTGTCGGTGGTAATCGAACGCAAGGTCGAGGTGATGCGCCAGCGCGCGGACCGTGACGATTATGACCCCTACTTGCTGCCGGGCGACTCTATCGCCTGCTACGACAGCGGCGTGACCAACCTGTCCGAAATCGCACGGGTCGTGGGTCTGGTCGGCTTGGCGGTTGCGATCCCCTAGGGCTGCGCCACGCGCCAATCCTCCAGCGTGTCACGGGTCTTGTCCCACAACGCGGACAGCGCGTGCAGCCTGTCCGGCGCGACCGGGGCACCCCGTTTCAGGTCCGTCTCGACCGCGGCCAATGCCCGGCGCAGCGCGGTAAAGCCGAACACGCCGCAGGTTCCCGCGCATTTGTGCACCACTTGTTGCAGGTCGGCGGGCGCAAGCGTGCCCTCGGCAATGCGGTCGATGTCCCAGTTGATTTCGGCGACGCTGCGATCAAGCAGCGCCACCGCTGAACCGTCCCGAAACCGTTCAAGGTTTTCAGCTTCGATCAGCGGCGCGTCCGATGGCTTGTCCGCCAAAGGGACGGCGGGGTCGGTCGCAACCGGGGCGCCCCCGGCAACCTCGGCCAGCGTCTTTTGCAATGCGTTCCGGTCCAGCGGTTTGCTGACGCAATGCGGCATGCCTGCCTGCCGGAACGCGGCGATTTCCTCGGGAAGCGCGTGTGCCGTAACCGCGATGATCGGTGTGGTCTTGGACGGTCCGGTGCCCGACCGGATCGTTCGCGCCGCCTCCGGCCCGTCCATCACCGGCATGGACACATCCATCAGGATTGCGTCGAAGCGTCTGGCGTTCGCCCACTCTACCCCGGCGCGCCCGTTCACCGCCTCGGTCACGGTGTGGCCGTCCGCCTCTAGGAATTCGCGGGCGACCAGCCGGTTGATCTCGTTATCCTCGACCAGAAGAATATCCAACGGGCGGATCGCGGGGGATGGCGCGGTTTCGGCATCCGACGGCGTCCCCTCGGACAGATCCGCAGGCTCGAACGGCAGGCGCAGCCAGAACAGGCTGCCCTCCCCCGGCTCGCTTTCAACGCCGATCTCGCCGCCCATCAGCATGGCAAACCGCCGCGCGATCCCAAGCCCAAGGCCGGTGCCGCCGGCTTGCCGGGCGTAGGAGGAATCCAGCGTCTCGAAGTCGCGGAAAATCCGGTCGAGGTCTTCGTGCGCGATGCCGACGCCGCTGTCGATAACGCGGAATTCCAACTGCGGATCGCTGGCGCCAATCACTTCGACCTCGATCTCGACCGTGCCTGCGCGGGTGAATTTCACCGCGTTCCCGACAAGGTTCAGCAGAACCTGGCGCAGGCGGCGCGGATCGCCCACGGCGCCATCGACCGGTGTGCCTTCCCAGCGCCAGTCCAGCGCGTTGCCGTTCTTCGTCGCCAGCGGTGCGGTCGTCTCGATCACGCCGTCCAGCAGCCGCGGGACAGAGAACGGCTTGCGGACGATGTCGATGCGCCCCGCCTCGTACTTGGCCAGATCCAGCACGTCATTCACCAGCGACAGCAAAAGCCGGCCCGAGAATTCCATACGGTCCAGCAGTTCTTGCTGCCGGTCCGACACCGACTGGTCCCGCATCAGCTGCATCGAGCCCAGCAGCCCGTTCAGCGGCGTACGCATCTCGTGGCTCATGACGGCAAGGAATTCCGCTTTCGCCCGTTCGCCCGCCAGCGCGCGGTCACGGGCTTCGGTCAGGTCGTTCTCGGCAGCACGGCGGCGCGAGATGTCGCGCATATAGATGACATGCACCTGCCCGCCGCTGGCGTCCTCGGCATGGTTGACGGCGACCTCGGCGGGGAACTCGCGCCCGCCCTGTGTCTTGGCCGTCACTTCCAGATGAAGCGCCTCGCCGCTATCGCGCGCGCCATCGTTCATGAAGCGGAAATATGTATCGCGCGCCTTGGTGCGGGACCGCTCCGGCAAGACCAGTTCGGCCACGCGCTGGCCCAGCGCATCCGCGCGCGAGACCTCGAATATCTTCTCAGCGGCCGGGTTGAATTCAAGGATCTCGCCGCGCCTGTTGGCCACGATGATCGCGTCCTGCGACGTTTCCACAATCGTGCGCATCCGCGCCGAGGTTCGCCGCACCTCGTCCGAGCGGCGGATTGCCAGTTGCGACAGCCGGAACATCGCAAGGGCGACAAGCACCAGCCCGCCGAGCAGCGCCGCCAAAACGATGGCCAGCAGGATCAGCGTGCGCACCAGATCCTCGCGCCGTGCATCGGACACCTCGGCGAAGGCGGCAAGACCGCCAAGCGAGAACCGCCGCACTTCGTCGGACACGGCCAGCGCCCGTTCGGAAAGGTCCGGCAGCGCCGCGATCAGGGTTGCGTCGTCACCGTCGATCAGCGGGATCGTGTTCTGCAGAAAGGTGCGGACCACCGCGCGCGGTTCGTCATAGGTCGGATCGCGGCGCAGCTCGCGGAACACCAGCCCGTTTTCGATGGTGTCCATCCGGCTGTAGAAAATGTCGAACCGCCGCCGCACCTGATCGACCTGAAGCGGATCGTCCAGCGCGCGCTGCATCGCCAGTTCGAAGCGCAGGAATTCCACATCGGCTTGCGCAAGACTCCATTGCAGGTTGTCCGAGTTCGCGGTCGAGACATCCTCGAGCTCGCGCAGCAGCACCCACGCCATGAAGGCGATCATGCCGACGCAGCAGGCAAGCGCAAAGACCGTGGCGCCTCTGCGGCGCCACGGCTTCCCCAACTGCTCTGTCGTGCCTGTCACTGCCACTTGGCGCTCCGAAACGAGGTGGCCATTCTGTCGGGATTACTCTGCAACCACGATCCGGTCGAGTTGCCAGATGCTGCGAGAGTATATGACCTCGGTCTGATAATCCGGGTCGTCGTCGTAGGGGTAAATCACCCAAAGCGGGCCCTTGTCGCGCACGGACATCGCCTTGCCATTGTTCTGGTAGGCAACGATCGCGCCGCCTTCGACCCAATCATCCGCCGGGATCTCGACCGAGTAATCATTGATCGCCGTCGCGTTCAGCATCGCCCCCTCGGCCCCGACGGCCTCCATAAGCACCCCCAGCGGAACGCCGGTGAAGGACTGCGTGCCCTCGGTCCAGATGGTCGTGGTCTCGACGGTCACGGTGTCCATCGCTTCAAGCATGGCAAGGTCGAAGGTGGCTGTGTCGCCGTCGTTCGTGTTCGCGATGGCGCCGGAGACGGTCAGGATCACCTCGCCCTCTGGCGCGGACAGGTCCTGTGCAAATGCCGCAACCGGCAGAAGAAGGGTCACGGAAAGGATCGCGCGGGTCAGAAAGGAAAGCATGAAGTTCCTCCTTGGGGCTGGCTGATGACCAATATGTGCCACAAGACGCATTGCGGCACACTTGGGCATCGGAAGTACACCCCTATCCGAACGGATAGGGGCGTGGGGTCAGGCCACGCTGCGCAGGTGAAGCGCGGTGGATTGGTGCAGGGCGGCGTCGATCTCTGCCCGCAGGTCCGGGCGGTCCTGCGCATAGGCGATGTTCGCCTGCAGGAACCCGGCAACCGACCCGCAATCGAAGCGTTCGCCGTCGAACCGGAATCCAGAGACCGGCAGACGGCCTGCGTCGGCGGTGATCGCGTCGGTCAGTTGGACCTCTCCTCCGGCGCCGGGCGCCTGCACGCGCAGCCGGTCGAACACGACCGGATCAAGGATGTAGCGGCCCACGACGGCAAGACGCGACGGCGCATCCTCGGGCGCGGGTTTCTCGACCAGTCCGCGCGCCCGGGCGATGCGGCCCTGCCGGGACGATACGTCGAGGATGCCGTAAGAGCTTACCGCCTGCGGCGCGACTTCCATCGCGGCGACAAGGTGGCCGCCGGTGTGCGCACGCGCCTCGACCATCTGCGACAGGCAGCCTTTCGGCGCACGGATCACGTCGTCGGGCAGCAGCACCGCGAAGGGACGGTTACCGACCGCACTGGCCGCAAGACCGACCGCATGGCCCAGACCCAGCGGGGCGTGCTGGCGGATGAAGCTGCGGGCGCGGCGCGGCAGACAGCCGTGGCGGATCGCGTTCAGCGGTCCCGTTTTGCCGGCCTTCTCCAGCCGGGCCTCTAGCTCGGGCACGGGATCGAAATGGCGTTCCAGCGCCGTCTTGCCGTCCGAAGAGATGAACACGAATTCTTCGATCCCGGCTTCGCGCGCTTCGTCGACGGCGTATTCGATCAGCGGGCGGTCAACGAGCGGCAGCATCTCTTTCGGGACCGACTTGGTCGCGGGCAGAAAGCGGGTGCCAAGGCCCGCAACGGGGAAGACGGCGACTTTTACATGCGTCATTTCAAAACTCCTTGAACTTTGGGTCAATAGGCGCCGCGGCCGCCAAGGACGGCGCGGAAGGTCATGGTGATCAGAAGCAGGTCCAACAGGACGGTGCGCGAGCGGGCATAGGCAAGATCCATGTCGATCATCTTGTCGAACCCGATCTCGGCCCGGCCCGACACCTGCCAGACACCGGTCAGGCCCGGCCGCACGGCCAGACGGCCCAGCGCACGCGCGGGATAGGCCGCGACCTCTTCCGGCAGCGCGGGGCGCGGGCCGACGATGGACATCTCGCCGCGCAGCACGTTGAGGATCTGCGGCAGTTCGTCGATCGAAAAGCGGCGCAGCAGGCGGCCGACGCGGGTGACGCGCGGATCCTTGCGCGACTTGAAACAGACACCCGCGCGATCCGACTGCGCCAGAAGCGCGGCGCGGCGCAGCTCGGCGTCGATCTGCATCGAGCGGAACTTGAACATCGTGAACGGGACACCGTCCTTGCCGACGCGGGTCTGGCGAAACAGCACCGGGCCACGGCTGTCCAGCTTGATGGCAAGGCCCAGCACCAGCAGCAACGGCGCAAGCATCACTAGCGCAGAGCCGGCGAAACCAAGGTCAAGCATCCGCCGCAGGACCGCGTCGCGGTCTGCCTTGCCGGCGGCGGCTTTCGCGGCATGGGCAAGAAAGGTGGCGTTGCCGACGATGTAGCGCCCGGCCATCCGGCGCGGTTCCATCGCCAGCCGCCAGATCCATTCACACTTGATCTTGCGCACGGCGCGCGGCGCACGCGCCACCCGGCCCGAAAGGAAATCGAACAGCGCCCCGACGCCCAGGGTGATGCGGGCATCCAGACGGTGTGCGTTGCGCGCAAGCCAAAGGTCCTGCTTCGGCACGCCCATCGCGACCAGAAGGATATCCGGCCGGGCTGCGTTGATCGCAGAGATCGCGGCACGCTCGTCGGCCATGCCGCCGAACCCGTCGCGGGTGCCGACGACGCGCAGGCCGGGGATCTTCAGGCACAGCGCGTCGGCGGCCCCGTCGGCGACACCGGGCTGCCCGCCCAGCAGGAACACGGTCAGACCGCGTGCCGCCGCCTGCCGCAGCAGCGCCGGGGTGAAATCGGTGCCGTTCAGGTTCGCGACGAACCGGCGGCCCTGCATCTTGCCCGCAAGCTCTACGCCGATCCCGTCCGGCAGGACCATCTCCGCCGTCGCAAGAGCATCGTGGTAAGCGGTGTCGCGGCGGGCCACGTTCGCGCAATGCGCGTTCAGAAAGGCCACGCGGCTGCGGCGGCCGGGGATCAGCAGTTCGTCGATGACGGCCTGCGTGTCGGCGGACACGACATCAAGGCCGAACAGGGTGATCCTGTCGATCCCGCGAGCCGGGGCGGCGGGTACGGTCGGGGCGGGGCGGTCGGTGAAACCGGCAAGGGCGTGGTGGGCGAAAGTCATTGGCGCAGTCCTTCAATTTGTCTGCCCCCGGCTTGCCCGACGCGGCCCATTTCGGGCAACGAAACGGCCGGACAGGTCCCGCCCTCGGTGGTATTAGCCATTGTTCTTTCAGAGGAATCCGCTGCCCGACCGGCACACCCCCGCCCCGCCCGGACAGCGCGGCACTATCCGAACGGATGGGTGCGTTAACCGGTATTGCCCTTCATTCGCCGCATTGGCGTGGTGTAGGTTCTGTCCGATTTTCGGAATGATTTCGGATGCGGACACCCTCAAGATTATGCGTGCCGGGCTTTTCTGGTAAGACGTACATGAAGGTGTCCTCACCGCCGGTTTGGACGAGTTTGGAGGGACCATGCGCATACTCATCGCCGACGACCATGATCTGCTGCGCGACACTCTCTCGATGTTCTTCGAATCCGAAGAGGGCATCGAAACCGATACCGCCACCAACCTTGAAGAGGCGGTCGGCAAGGTCACCGCGGCGCCCTACGATCTTGTGCTGCTGGACTACACCATGCCCGGCATGAACGGGCTGGAGGGTCTTGAGCGGGTGCTGGGCATGGACGGCGGCCACCGTGCCGCGCTGATCTCTGGCACGGCCAGCCGCGAGGTGGCCGAGGCCGCGCTTGCCGCCGGGGCTGCCGGGTTCCTGCCCAAGACGCTGTCCGCGCGTTCGCTGGTCAATGCGATCCGGTTCATGGCGATGGGCGAACAATATGCCCCGCTCGACTTCATGCGCGCCGCCGAGGAAGAACCGACGCACCCGCTGGCCGAAAAGCTGTCGCGGCGCGAGCACGAGGTTCTGAAGGGCCTGACCGAGGGCAAGTCCAACAAGGAAATCGCCCGCGATCTCGAGATCCGCGAGCCTACGGTCAAGCTGCACGTCAAGACGTTGTACCGCAAGATCGGCGCGGCCAACCGGACGCAGGCCGCGATGATCGCCAAGGACGAGGGGCTGTTCTGACCTATCCGTCCGGGTAGGCCGATCTGCACCGATGCGACCGGCGGCGATCCCGCCGCGCGCAAGCCTTCGGATGCAGGGACAGATAGGACACGGGCAAGGAGATTTGCCCATGCCCCAGATTGCCAAGACACCCCTTAAAGTTCCCGCCCTCATGCGGCTGCCCCTGCGCCAGCTGTCCTTCGCCCGCCTGCTGCGCGGCGGACGGCTTGGCGACCTTGGCCGTCTGCCCCGGTACGCCGGGATCTTCGCGGTCGGCGCAGCCTGTATCTGGGCACCGATCTACGGCTATCTGTCGACCGCACCGCTGCGATACACCTCGTCGTTTTCGCTGATCCTGCCGGGCTCTGGGGCGTCCGCCTCGGTCAACCTCGACAGCATCGGTCAGGCGTCGTCCTTCGCGAACTCGCCGTTCGCCAGTTCCTCGGTCAGCCCGACCGAGACCTACAAGCGCCTGCTGGCCGCCGAACGCATCGTCGTGGCCGCCGCCCAGACGATGTCGATGCAGCGGCGCGATTTCGGCCAGCCAAGGGTCGAGCTTGTCGATCAGACCGGCCTGATCCACGTGTCCATCGTCGGCGGCGCCCCCGAGGATGCCCGCGCACGGGGCGAGGCGCTGCTGGCGTCCTTCTTCGCCGAGATCGAAGCGTTGCGCGCCGACGAGGCGACGACCCGCGAAATCAGCGCCGGTGCCGCGATCGAGGAATATCGCAACTCGGTCCTTGCCACCCGCGAAGAGATTTCCCGCCTGCAACGCGACAACGGCCTGATCTCGACCAGCCAGTACGAGGCGCTTGTCGCCGAGACCGACGCGCTGGCCCAGCGCGTGCGCGACCTTGATGCGACGCTGCAGGACCGCACCAACGCGGTGCGGGCGCTGGAAAGCTCTTTGGGCCTGACCCCGCGCCTGGCCGCCGCCGCACTGCGCCTGCACGCGGACATCGAGTTCGCGGCGTTGGTCAAAGAGATGTCCGAACGCGCCGCCGACCTGTCGCAGGCCCGCTCGAAATACGGCGAGGCCCATCCAGAGGTCCTGACCGCGCGCGAGGGCCACGAGGCCGCCAGCGCCGAGGCACGCCGCCGTGCCGCGATGCTGACCGGCCTGACCGATGCGGAACTGTCGGCGCTGGACCTGTCCCACGTCGGCAACCGCGCCGCCCTGCTCAGCGATCTTGTCACCTCCGAAGCACAGCGCGCCGGTCTGGCCGCAGAGCTTGCGGCCTTGACCGACCGGCTTCGGACTGCCGAAGCGCGGCGTGTCGAACTGATCGAGCCCGCGGCCCGGCTGGAAGATCTTCAGCGTGATTTCGCGGTGGCCGAAGCGGTCTTCGCCTCGGCGATGGCGCGGTCGCAGACCACCAAGACCGACCTTTATGCGTCGTACCCGCTGGTTCAGGTGCTGGAAGACCCAAGCCTGCCGGTCGACCCGACCTCGCCCAAGCGCAAGCTGGCCGCCGCCGCCGGGATCGCGGCCACGGTGTTCCTGCTGATCGGTCTGACGCTTGGCTGGATCCGCCGCCCGCTGATCGACCGGCTGCTGGCCAAGGATGACCATGACCTCGTGATGGTCCCCGCGGAATGAGCCGCGCGCCCGACATCCTGCCCCAAAACCCGGCAGAGGCTCTGGTGCTGAAGACGCTGCGCCTGACGTGGCCCTTTTACTTCGTCGGCGCGCTGTACGTCGTCGGTCCCGTTCTGGCATGGGTGCTGGGCGGGCTGGCCGCCCTGTCGCTGTACCTTGGCCGCGCGATCCGCCCCGACCTGCGCCCGCGCGGGCCGATCCCGCCGGTCGTTTGGGCTTGGATCGCAGGGATGGCGGTGATGCTGGTCGCACTGTGGGTGGGGCACTTGGACTGGGGACTTGGGCTGAAACAGACGATCAAGTCCTCGATCGGATGGGCGAAGGGCTGGGCGCTGCTGGCGTTGTTCCCGTTCGTGGGCGCGGTGCTGCCGATCCGGCGCGAAATCCTGGTCCGGGGACAGTGCCATATCGGGCTGTGGACGCTGGTGCTGCTGCCTGTCCTGATCGCCGCCCCCTACGCCGGGCTTCCGGAGCGGATCTTCACCTCGCCGCTGAAAGCCGTCGGAGGGCCGGGACCGGAGTATTTCTCGGTCTATTTCTTCACGTGGGACCCGGCAAGCTGGACCCCGCGCTGGCAGTTCTACGCCCCTTGGTCGCCCTTCGCGGCACTGCTGGGCGTGGTGCAGGTCTGCTTCGCGCTAGAGGAAAAGAACATCCGCTGGCGGACCATCGGCCTTGCCGCAGGCGCCGCCATGATCCTGTTCTCGAAATCGCGCATGGGGCTGGTGGGCCTTGTCGCCTGCACCGTCGGACCGCGCTTGCTTCCGTTGATGCTGCGCGGCTGGGCATGGACGGCTCTGGCGGCCGCGACAGCATCTCTGGCGGTGTTCGGCGCGGCGCTGGCGCAGGCCGGCAAGGATGCGGTCGCCACCTTCAAAGGCGCGCGCGCCGACAGCACCCGCGTGCGCGAGACGTTGCAGCGGATCGCCGGAGAGCGGTGGCGGAACGAGGCGTTCTGGTTCGGCCACGGCACCGTGCACCCCGGGCCGCACCTTGTCGAATACATGCCGATTGGCAGTCACCACACGTGGTGGGGGCTGTTGTTCGTGAAGGGGCTGGTCGGGATGCTTGCGCTGCTGGTGCCGTTGCTTTGGCAGACGCTGATCGCGCTGGTCGATGCCACTCGGTCGAAACGCGGGCACCTGCCGCTGGGGATCGTGATGACGATGGTGCTGCTGTCGTTCGGCGAGAATATCGAGATCGAGGCCTACATGCTGTGGCCCGGGCTGATGATCCTTGGCATTCACGCGTCCGAGGTTGCGTCAGACCGCCAAGCGCAAGGGCCCGCCTGACCAAGGCGCGCCGACGTCAGGGCCCCGGCGCGGCTACCAGACCCCGCCGCCAAGAAACAGGACGCTCATCCAGATGACGAAGCCGCCAGCCAGGATCTGAAGCACTGGTCCGATCCGTGCAGCCGCCCCGAACCGGCTGGCCGATGCCTGCCCCATGCCACGGGCTGCGATGCTGGACACGGCGACAAGGCCGGTCAGCGTCGCGGTGCCAAGCCCCATGACGATCACGGCGGCGGCGCCTGCGGCGTGGATGTCCATCTGCCACGCGATGACCAGCAAGAAGATCGCGCCTGTGCAGGGGCGGACCGCGATGCTGCCGACAAGCGCCAGCGTTTCGCGCACCGAGCCCAGCGCGGCGACCTCGTCCGGCGTCGGGCCGTGCGCGTGGCCGCAGCACGCGCCGTCGTGATCGTGATCATGCCCGTGGGCGTGGCCCGACGTTCTCTGCCGGGCAAAGCCGCGCAGTCCGCGCCAGACCAGAACGACGCCGATCAGCGCGATCACTAGATAGCTTGCGGGGGCAAGGTAATCTTCCGCCAGCGTCGTCACGCTTTGCGCGGACACCTCCAGCAGCGCGAAGCCGCCGTACACCAGAAGGATCGCCCACGCCGCCTGCGCAAGGCTGGACAGGACAGCGATGCCCAGAAGGCGCGCCATCGACACGCGCGACCCGACGCCCACGCCTCCGATCAGGTATTTGCCGTGCCCGGGCCCCGCCGCGTGAACGAACCCATAGGCGCCTGCCGCCGTCAAAAGCGCAACCGTCGCGCCGGGATTTCCGGCCCGCAGCCCGCGCACCGCATTGGCCATCTCGTTCTGGAAGGCCCGTTGCTGTTCGACCGCCCAATGTGCGAGCCCCGACAGATCCGGCACCATCAGCAACGCCAGAACGATCAGACCGCAGACACCGATGACAAGGGCTAGTCGCATCGCACCACGATCCGGTCGGCGAACAACGCACCGACGTTGGCCAGTTCGGGCGTTTCCTCGCGACCGAGGCTTGCCAGCGTCTCTGCAAGGTCTTCGGATTCACTGTCGTGATCGAAATCCACGACCTGCGCCAAGCAGGCATCCGCATCCCCGATAAGCTCGGGCGGATCCGTGAGTGAGAAGGCGAAGAAATAGGTGGATTCGTGGAACGAGACGTCGATCTCGCGCCCCTGCATGTCCAGCGGCGTCGACAGCTTGCGGACGAAGGTCAGTTGCAGACGCCCGTCCAGCATATGCGCGTCAAGATCGCTGGGCCATTCAAGCGGTATCGCCGCCCCACCCAAGACCGGGTGCGCCGAGCCGTCAAAATCAGCGGGCCATTCGCTAAGCTGCCGCACAAGCGCCAGCCGGTCTTCCTCGTCAAGCTCACCCGCGTCGTTCAGCTCTAGGCCCTGCGCCGACAGCATGTAGAGCGTTTCGAACTCGTCATAGCGCCACGTGACCTCCAGCGCCTCCAGCGTCGCATCGGGGCCGAAGCGGAAATCAACGCCGCCGTCGATGAACACATGCGGGTGCGCAGCCGCCGGCCCCGCCAGAAGAAGACACGCCAACCCCGTCGCTGCGTGAAACGTCTGCCTGCGGAACATTGACGTCAAACCTCGTCCTCCGGGTCGTGCCCCAGCAGAAGCATCGCTGTCCTCGACCGTGGGCGAACCGTGCAACAGTCCGGCCCGTGGGATCTTTGGCAAGGGGGTGCCACGCAACGGGATCGGTGTGCAAGTGGGTACGGCGAGGATGCAAGGCAGGCCGTTCGACTACGCAATAACTTATATCGACGGCACCGCTGTCCGTCGTCAGATGATTTGGGACGCTTGAGCGCTTTGCAGACTGGAGGCTCTGGCTCCCCGCTGATTGATGTTACGCGTTTTCAGTTTCGTGACGCAAGCGCCGGGCGAGCATGGTTTTTCGTTTGATCTCCTCTCGCTGTTGCAGGATCTGGTCACCCCGGCCGTAGTAGACGTCGGCCGGCGTCAGGTTCCCGAGGCTCTCATGGTACCGGCGGGTGTTGTAGTATTCGACGAACGCGCCGACCTGGCGTTCAAGATCTCCGGGCAGGAAGTAATGCTCGAGCAGGATGCGGTTCTTCATGGTCTGGTGCCAGCGCTCGATCTTGCCCTGGGTCTGCGGATGGTATGGCGCACCGCGAACGTGGTCCATGCCCTTGTCCTCGAGATAATCGGCCAGGTCGCCGGCGATGTAAGACGATCCGTTGTCGCTGAGCAGCCTTGGCTTGGCGACGACGGTTGCACAGTCACAGCCTGAGGCTTTCAGCGCCAAGTCGAGCGTGGCGGTCACGTCCTCGGCCTTCATCGTCGTGCAGAGTTTCCAGGCGATGATGTACCGGCTGTAATCGTCGAGGATGATCGAAAGGTAGAACCAGCCGTCGTGCCGGAGGCACGCCTCTGGCGTGACCCATGACCTTGAGATAGGTGAAGTCTGTCTGCCACAGCTCGTTGGGCCGCGTGGTCCTGTCTTTGAACTCGTTTGCAGCCTTCATCACGATATGCGCCGGTGCCGTGATCAAATCCTCGGCTTTCAGGATCCGGTAAACTGATGATTCAGAGACGAAATACTGCCTCTCGTCGGTGTATTTCACCGCCAGCTCGCGAGGCGTCAGATCTTCATGCTCCAGGGCGAACTCGATGACGTTGGCCCGGGCCTCATCCGGGAGCCGGTTCCAGACAGAGCGCGGGCGTGGCGCAGTATCTTCCAGCGCATCAAGCCCGCCATCCGACCACCGGTCATACCAGCGGTAAAAGGTCGTGCTGGGGATGCCGAGCACGGTCAGCGTCTGGCGGACCGGCAAATGCGAGGCTTCGACAGTGCGGATGATCTCCAGTTTTTCCGATGCGGAATACCTCATGCCTCGTACTCCCCATCCCCGATCATGCTTTTTTTGAGCAGGCGGTTTTCCAGGGTCAGGTCGGCAACGACTTCCTTCAGCGCTGTCGCCTCCGAACGCAGTTCCTTGACCTCCGGCGAGGTCGCCTGACGAGCCGTATCCCCGGCCAGCCGCTGCTTGCCCGCCTCGAGAAATTCCTTCGACCATGTGTAGTACAGACTCTCGCTGATCCCTTCACGGCGGCACAGAGCGGCAATGCTCTCCTCACCGCGCAGGCCAGCCAAAACGATCCTGATCTTCTCTTCGGCCGAGTACTGCTTGCGGGTCTTGCGTTTGATCCCTTTGACCAGCTTGTCGGCCGCGTCCTTCGATGTTCCGGATTTCTGGTTCATCTTCGCTCCTTGATGGCTGCGATGAACCAAAAATCCTCCGTTACGAAAACCTCAAAACTGTCCCACAGGCGCTGACGTTAGACAGGAACTACGAGACTTCCAAACGGCACGCTATTTAGCCTAGTGGAATGCCTGGGCGAGAGGGATATCGAGTTTTCGAAATTTCTGTCAGATTCTAGAGAAAGGGGTTATGATCTCATTGCTGAAGGAGATTAAGAGAATTAATATTTGGAATACTGAAGTAATGATAATGACAGTATTGCGGCGGTGAGCCGGCTGCTTAATATTGGCGTGGCGCCATATTTGCTGGCCGATACGATTCGGGGAGTTTTGTCCCAACGGTTGGTACTACGGACCTGCCAGGGGTGTTTCGGGGCGGGCTGTGAGGCCTGCAACGACACG
>NZVC01000003.1 GCA_002701395.1 Maritimibacter sp.
GCTGCCCCCGCTGCCGGTGCCGCCGCCGGAGCCGCCGCCGCCGAGGACGATAGCCAGCACGAGCCCCAGCAACATTGGAAGTTTCGACTTCTTTTTCGGCGCTTCTTCATCCTGCGCCCCGGACTCTTCGGACATGCCCGACACCTTCGAATGTGACGGTGCCGGTATAGCGGTCGGGAACTAACCGATTGTTAAGACGGATCGATCACAAACAAGGCGGGTCCTGCAGAATGGAGGAGTCGCCCGTGCAGCAGATCATATCGGTCTGGTCATCTCTGGATGCCCGGCGCCGCGCCACGGTAATCGGCGCGACGGCTGTCGTTTTCATCGCCGTTCTTGCGCTGTCCCGCATGGCCGGTCAGCCTCCGCTTTCGCTGCTATACGCCGGCTTGGAACCGGGCGCGGCGGGCGAGGGCGTCGAAGCCCTCGACCAGCAGGGCGTCACGTACGAGGTGCGGGACGGGGCCATCTTCGTCGATAGCGCGCAACGCGACGCCTTGCGCATGACTCTTGCATCCGATGGTCTGCCGGCGAATAGCGCGACCGGGTACGAACTGCTTGATTCCCTGAACGGATTCGGGACGACAAGCCAGATGTTCGACGCCGCCTACTGGCGCGCGAAGGAAGGAGAACTCGCCCGGACGATCACAGCCAGCCCGATGGTCCGGGCGGCGCGGGTCCACATCTCGAACCCAAGTTCGAACCCGTTCCAGCGTGACCTCAAACCGACGGCCTCTGTGGCAATCACCAGCTCGGCTGGCACCCTTTCTCCGGCACAGGCGAAAGCGTTCAAGTACCTCGTGGCCTCGGCCGTGGCCGGCTTGCTGCCCGAAGACGTGTCAATCATCGACGGCAACGGGGCGTTGGTCACGCCGGACGATGATTTGGCAACCTCTGGAGACGACCGCGCCGCCGAGCTGCGGCGCAATATCCAACGCATCATCGAGGCGCGCGTCGGCCCCGGAAACGCGGTGGTCGAGGTTAATGTCGACACTGAAACCGATCGAGAGGCGATCATCGAACGCAGGTTCGATCCCGAGAACCGGGTCGCGATAAGCACCGATACTGAAGAACGTTCAAGCACCTCCAGCGGAACGGAAAATGGTGCAGTCACCGTAGCAAGCAACTTGCCGGACGGCGACGCCGCGGGCGGCGATTCCACCTCGCAGAGTGAGAATACCGAGACGCGCGAAAGGGTGAATTACGAGGTGTCGGAAACCACCCGCGAACTGGTGCGCGCGCCCGGAGCCATCCGAAAAATATCCGTCGCGGTGCTGGTCGACGGCATCCGCACGACCGATGCGGACACCGGGCAACAAGACTGGGAACCCCGCTCGGACGAGGAAATCACCGCCCTGCGCGAACTGGTGGAGTCGGCGATCGGCTTCGACGCCGACCGGGGCGACACCATCACGATCAAGTCGCTTGAATTCCGCCCGCTCGACACCGACGGCACGGCGGAACCACCCGGGCTTCTATCCCGCATCCACCTTGACGCCATGTCTCTGATCCAGATGGCAATTCTTGCAGTGGTGGCTTTGGTCCTCGGTCTCTTCGTCGTCCGACCGATCCTGTCCTCTCCGTCGCAGGTGCCGGCCCTTGCCGGCCCTACCGCGGCGGGCGGAGGCTCTGATCTGCCGGGCACCGAGCCGGTGCTGACGGGAGAAATCGACGACGGGTTGGATCCGCTGCCGCAAATGTCGCTGGTCGGCGACACCGGCGGGCTTGATGACATCATGCCGACACCCGGCTTCCACTACGAAGAGAACCCCGTCGACCGGCTGCGACAACTGATCGATGAACGCCGGGACGAAACGCTAGAGATCCTTCGGACCTGGATCGAAGAACCGGAGGAAACGGCGTGATGCCCGGCCTGTCGCTGGAGGACTTCGATACCGCCGTCCAGCCGGCGCCGGCAGACCCTGTGACACCCAACGCCCCTGGCCCGTCAGAGGCAGACCGCACCGCCGCCTATGAAGACGGATACCGCGCGGGCTGGGATGATGCCAACCGCGCGAACACTGAAGAGCAGGAAAGGATCGGCGCGGAATTCGCCCGCAATCTCCAAGAGATGTCCTTCACCTTCCACGAAGCGCGCGCCCACGTCATCCAGTCGCTGGAGCCCTTGCTGAACGAACTGGTCGGCTGTTTGCTTCCCGGGCTTGTGGCCGAGACCTTCGCGCTTGCGGTTCAGGAAGAGCTTCGGCCACTGATCGCCGAGAATGTCGATACGCCCGTTGAACTCGTCGTCGGGCCCGGGGGCAGCGCGATCCTTGGCGCAGAGATCGAACGTTCCGCTGCTGCGGCCGTCCGCCTGGTGGAAGAGCCGACGCTGGCGGAAGGCCAAGCTTATCTGCGCGTCGGCAAGGTCGAACGGCAGATCGACCTAAGCGGCGCATTGGAGCGTATTCGCAGCGCCGTTGCGGCGCTATACGAACTCAACGAAAGGACCCTTCAGCATGGCTGAGGACGATAATCCCTTCACCCGAGTCCCGATCGAGATCACGGTCTCTGTCGGACGGGCCCGGCCAATGGTGCGTGAACTGCTGGCTCTCGACAGCGACGCCGTGCTGGTTTTGGACAAGCGGGTCGAAGATCCCGTCGAGTTGTATGTCGGCGACCGCCTTATTGCCCGTGGCGAGTTGCAAGAACTCGACGGCGACAACGCGGGTCAGTTGGCCGTCCGGCTGACCGAGGTGGCCGACCTGTCGAACGGTCTCTGATGTTGGCGCGATGCGGGTGGGCGGCCGCAATCCTCCTTTCGGTGCTGCTAGGTCTTGCAGCACCAGTATCGGCGCAGGAGGTAACGGTCGATCTTGGTGGATCAGACGGCACCCTGACGGCAAGGTCGATCCAACTGATCCTGTTGATCACGGTGCTCAGCCTTGTGCCCGGGCTGGCGATCATGATCACCTGTTTCCCCTTTATCGTGACTGTTCTTTCCATTCTTCGCACCGCGATCGGCTTACAGCAATCGCCACCCAACATGCTGATCGTCAGCCTGGCTCTTTTCCTGACCTACTTTGTGATGGAGCCCGTATTCACCGAGTCGTGGCAACGCGGCGCCCAGCCGCTGATCGCGGGTGAGTTGGAACTGGACGCTGCGTTCACGGAAGCGATTGCACCGTTCCGCATCTTCATGTCGGCCCGGCTGGATCCCGATACGTTCGACCACCTTGCAGCTCTTCGCGAGGGTCGAGAAGACGTGAGCGGTGCGATGCAGGATGCGCCGCTGTCGGTTCTGGTGCCGGCCTTCCTACTGAGCGAGATTGAACGTGCCTTCCAGATCGGATTTCTGGTCTTCCTGCCGTTCCTGATCATCGACCTCGTCGTTGCGGCCATCCTGATGTCGATGGGGATGATGATGGTCCCGCCGGCCATCGTCTCTTTGCCCTTCAAGCTTGCCTTCTTCGTCGTTGCGGATGGTTGGAGCCTGATCACCGGCGCGCTGGTGAGAAGCTATTTCTGATCGCGACCGAAGCTAAGGCTTCACACACTCCTCCGCGACTTTGCCTTTCCCGGGCGAACCGCCGCGTTAATTCGGAGGGATCGGCGTGGCGAACCGCTCTACAAACTCCGCACGCTTTCGCCGGCGCGTGATGCATCCGGGGAAAGGCCGCTTCGCGTGCGGACTGACGTCCTTTCAACCCCGGCAACGAAGCCAGACGCCGCTTCACCGCACTATGAACTCAGCATGCAGGGCGCCGGCGGCCTTGATGCTTTTGAGGATGTCGATCATGTCCCGTGGGCTGACACCCAAAGCGTTGAGTCCCGCGATCACTTCGGACAGCGAGGTGCCATCGGGGATCTCGGCCAAGCCGATGCCTGGCTCTTCCTGGATATCCGCCTGGGTCCGCGGCACCACGACGGTGTTGCCCGGAGAGAACGGGTTGGGCTGAATGACGAGAGGATCTTCCTCGATGCGCAGGGTCAGGTTGCCCTGACTGACGGCAACCCGGCTGATCCGCACGTCTTCGCCCAGCACGATGGTGCCGGACCTCTGGTCGACAACGACGCGGGCCCGGCGCTGGGGCTCGATGGCAATATTCTCGATACGTCCGATCGCATGAGCCGGAGATGCGGCGCGTGTCGCGCCAATATCGACGACGACGGTTCCTGGGTCCAGCATACGTGCGACACGGCGGTTCAGGGTGTTGTTGATCGCGGCCTCGATCAGGCCCGCAGTGGTGAAATCAGGCGTCCTGAGCGCCAGACGCACCGTCTCGAGCCCTTGGAAATCGAACTCGATCTCCCGTTCGCCCCGCGCGCCCGATGGGATGACACCCGCCGTGGGCACCCCCTGAACCACCGTGGCGGCATCGCCCTCTGCCGCGGCTCCACCGGCAATGACGGTGCCCTGCGACACGGCATAGATCTGCCCGTCGGCCGCATTCAGCGGAGTCATCACCAGCGTGCCGCCCAGCAAACTGCTGGCATCCCCGATCGCCGAGACGGTGACGTCGATCTGCGAGCCTGCGCGCGCGAAGGGCGGCAGTTCGGCTGTTACGAAGACCGCGGCGACATTGCGGGGCCGAAATTGTTCGCCCGTGACGTTGACCCCGAGACGCTCGAGTATGTTCGACATGATCTCTTCGGTGAACGGCGCGTTGCGAATACCGTCGCCGGTTCCATTCAAGCCGACGACAAGGCCGTAACCGACAAGGTCGTTGCCGCGGACCCCGTCGAATTCGACAAGGTCCTTGATACGCACCGGTGCTGCGGCAGCGGCGGTGGACAGGACGGAGAGAAAGAGCGCCAGGATCAGGTGCTTCACCGGATGAACTCCGTCAGGGTCAGGCGGGAAAGGCGCGCGGTGATCGTGAACAGCGATTCCAGCTGCAGCTGCGCCGCCTCGAGATCCACGGCCGTCTGGTAGGGATCGGCGGCGACGATCTCGTTCCGTGCAAGTTCCAAGGCGCTGGTTGCGCTGGCGTTGCGGGCGAGCGCGGTATCTATTTCGGCTTCGGCGCTGCCGATCCGCCCCCGCACCTCTGCCAAAGTGGCATTGGCGTTGAACAGCTTTTCACCGGCGCGGGTCAGCAAGATCGCCTGTTCGCCCGGCTCTGTCGCGAGAGCGCCGAGGTCGATCAGCGATGCCATCGCGTAGCCCTTGAGGAAATCGCGGATCTCGGCGTCTGCGGCCGTCAGCGACATGTCGACCGCTTCATGCTGTCCGACCCGGAACGGGGCCAGTGTCGTGGTACTGCCGAGGTATCCCACGGTTTCAAACCCGCCGCCGGCCAGATCAAACCAGTCATCGACGGCCGTCTCGATATCAGCCGCCGTTGTCAGGCCGGCGATCGCCGTCGACAGGTCTGCTAGCATGGTTTCGGAGGATGCGAGCGCCGGGCCACCCGTCGCCGCCCCACCGAGCAGGGTCCTGTCCGCGACATGGCTGTTCAGGGCAGACACCACGCTTTGGAACTGCGCCCGCGAGTCGGCGGCGGTGGCCGATATGAAAGAGGCATGCGCCGAGTCCGAGGCCTGCAACATGACAGGGGACAGCTTTCCCGCGCCCTCATGAATGGTTCCAAGCGCCTCTTGCAGGGTGCCGAGGAACAAGGCGGCTTCCTTGCCCGCAGTCGTGTAGGCGCCAAGCGATCCCAGCTGATGATCAAGCGAGCCAAGCGTGCCGAAATGCCCGCCCGTCGCCTTGCGCAGATCACTGACGCGGCCGGTCGCCATTTCATCGGTCAACCGCGCGAGTTGATGTTTCAGGCGCGAACTGTGCAGCTTCTGCTGGTAGGACGTGGCGAGGTCGCCAAGTGTGAGCATCGTCATTTTCAGATCTCCAGCAGGCGGTTGATAAGGGCGTCGATGGTCTGGATCACACGTGCATTGGCCGAGTAGGCCTGTTCGATCAGCAGAAGTTCCTGCATCTCCTGATCGGTATCGACACCGTCCTGGTACTCGGCCGTCAGCAACGCGTCCGTTTGCGCCCGGGTGAAGCCCACGCGCGTCTCGGCGTCATGCGCAGAGATCGCGACGCGCGACAGCAGGTCCCCGGCAAGGCCGACGGCGTTGTGGGAAGTGGTGAAGCCGCCCGACAGGGGCGTGCGCAGATCCGAAAGCGCCACGCTCATCGCATCGAGAATGGCCGCGTTGCCGGGGTCACCGACCGCCGGGGCATTCAGCCCGTCGCGCAGGCGCCAAACGGCCCCGCCCTGATCGGGGTCGGCGACGGCGTTCAGGGTGATGCGTGCCGCGAGCCCGGTTTCCTCGACCGGGTCGAAGGCAAGGCCATTGTCGGTGAACAGCCCCGGGTCGCCGACGGCCAGCGTTGGATCGACCGTCGGTGTTTCGAACCGCTCCATCAGATCGCGTGCCACGGCATCGAGTTGCACCTGCAGGGCGGGGGCGGTTTCGTCGCGGATCTCGAACAGAGCGGCCAGCCGCCCCCCTGCGATCGGGCCAGAGGTCGCCCCGGTCGAAATGGCCTGACCGTTGATTGTGAGGCCCGACAGGCCGCCCCCGGCTTGCGTCATGTAGACGGTCAGGGCCGTCGCGCCCTGAAAGTCGAAGACCGCAGCCTTGCTGTCGACCAGAACGGCGCCCCCTTCGGTGTAGAGCGCGACCGCTCCGTTGTCGCGAGCGGTCTGGCGAATGGGGATCAGGTCGGCAATGCCGTCGATCAGGCTTTGCCTTTGGTCGATCAGCGAGGTGGCATCACGCGTCGACCCCTGGAACTGGACGATCCGGTTATTCAGATCCACGACCTGCTGCAGCGCGGTGTTCAGCCGGTCGACGGACGTATCGATCCGCTGATCGGCCAGCAGGCGTTCGTCCTGGATTCGGTCGGCCAGCGTGTTGAGATGGTTCGTGACATCCGAGGCCGTGTTGGCGACGCCGAGCAGGCGCGCGTCGCTGTCTGGGCGGCTTGATGCCTCGATCAGGGCGGTTTCAAAGGCGGTCAGCTTTTGAGACAGAGAGTTGGGTTCGCCCGGAATGCCGATCGCCGCTTCGATTCCGGTCAGGAACTCTGCCCCGGTTTCCGCATAGGCCAACCCCGCCTGCGCTTCGCGCCGCTGGCCCAGAAGCACGACGTCTTCGTTCCGGATCCCCCCGGCCACGGTGACGCCGGGCAACAGGCTGCCGACGAGGCCGGCGCCGAGTTCCACCTGACGGCGGCCATAGCCGGGGGTAGACGCATTCGCGACGTTGGACGACACGACCTCTGCCCGGCGGGAGGCCGCCGTAAGGCCGGATAGCGCGGCGCCGAGTGCAGAAGAAATGGACATATCGTAGCTCCGTCAGCGTCGTATCAGCGTTTGATGTTGGTGGTTTCCTGAAGCATCTCGTCCACGGTCTGGATCACCTTCGCGTTCGAGGAATAGGCGCGCTGTGTCTGGATCAGCAGCGTGAGTTCCCCCGCCACGTCGGTCGTCGATCCTTCGCGCGCGAAACCGGAAACCTCGCCGGTCGGGCCGTCACCGGCGTTCCACAGGAAGAACGACCCGGACGACGGCGACACCTGATAGGCTTGGTTTCCAAGCGACAGCAGACCGTTCGGGTTCGGCACATCGACCAGCGGCACCTGGTACAGGGTGCGGGTGAAACCAGTGTCATAGGACGCCTGAATATAACCGTTCTGGTCGATTTCGACCGAGGTCAGGTTGCCGACCGGCGAGCCGTCCTTGGTGATGGAGGTGGGCGCGAAGCTGTCGGACAGCTGTGTCAGCCCATTTGGATCGCCGAGCCGCCCGATGGTCAGGGCCAGCGGACCGCCAGCCACCGTCAGGTCCAGCGTTCCGGTCGCGCCGTCATAGGTCCCGCCCGAGTTTACCGTGACGCTTTGCAACGTCCCGCCGTTGGCGCGGGTGTCGTCAAAGACCAGCGTGTAGTTCCCGATCACCGCGCCGGCGAGCGCGGAATCCGTAATCTCCATCGTCCAGGTGTTCGACATGCCGGGCACCCCCGGGATTGTCGGGGTAAAAGTGATGTCCAGCGATTCCGAGGTGCCGAGGTTGCCGAAATATTCCACTGACAGCGGCAGCGGATCGCCCGAGGCGGTCGCGTCGGTTTCCGTGGCCGGCAGGTTGGCGCCAAGGCTCATCTGCGTCGTGGGGTCGCCCGAGGTCTGGTTGAAGTTCACGACCACGGGTTCAAGGTCCGCCGTCGTATCGCGCGCATAGGTCGGGATCGACCCGTCCGCGTCGGCGGGCCAGCCCAGAAGGACAAGCCCGGTTTCCGTCTTCAGGATCCCGTCCGCGTCGGTGCGGAAAGATCCGGTGGTCGTCATCATGATCGGTTCATCCGTGGCGCCGGTATCAAGCGCGACCTCGGATGTGACGGGCAGCATGCCGCGCCCGGTCACGGCGATGTCCATCGGGTGGCCGGTTGCGACCAGCGGCCCGTGTTCGTCGATAAGACGGGTGGTCACCGACTGGACCCCGCCGGCCGAGTACGTACCGCTTCCGGCGTTGCCGTTGATCACGAAGGACTGGAATTCCGCGGTCGCACGTTTGTACCCATGCGTGTTCGAATTCGCGATGTTGTCAGAGATCGTGGCCAGCCGCGTCGCATTGGCGGCAAGCCCGGCGACACCTGCGGAGAGGGAAGAAGAGATCGTCATCTGAGTGCGCCTTTCTGATGCATTGCCCGCTGTCCCGCCCTTGCCTAAGCACCCCGCCTTAAGGTCGCGCTAACAGCTAAAATGCGGTCTATTCTCTGCTACGGCTGCGACCGCAGCAGGATGATCTCGATCCGGTTGTTGCGCGCCGCCATCCGGTTCTCGGCCACGGGCTTGCGGTCCGCGAAGCCGGACACCCGTTCTATGCGGTCGGGATCAAGGTCCTCGCCCTCCAGCAGCCTGCGCACCGTGTCGGCCCGGTCGCTGGACAGGTCCCAGACCGGATTCTGCGCCAGAACCAACGCATGCGACCGGGTATGGCCGTTGATCGCCACGTCATTGGTCACGATCGAAAAGACCTCGGCGACAAGACGCGCGATCTCTTGCAGGACCAGATTCGGCCGGTCGGTGCCTTCGAAGAACAGCGGCTCGTCGGGCAGATCGAACACCTCGATGATCAGGCCCTCGTCGGTCAGGCGGGTCACGATGTGTCGCGCTGGCCCGTCGGCGACCATGCTTTCACCCGCGCGGGCCGACAGCGCGTCTTCGATCTCGGCGAAGGCGGCGTCTTCCTCGGCTTCGCCGTTGCCGGCCTCTGTCGACGCATCGACGCCGGTATCGCCCCGCGCCATCGAACTGTCGGTCGGAAACCTCTGCGACGCGCCGGTGCCGTTGCGGGCCAACGTGACCTCGGACGCGACATCCTCGCCGCCGAACGTCCCCTCGCCCCCGCCAGAGATCCGGTTCACCGGGATCGTCGGGTTGAAGTAGTCCGCAATACCCTTGCGCTGCTTTTCGGTCGTTGCGTTCAACAGCCACATCAGAAGGAAGAATGCCATCATGGCCGTCACGAAATCGGCATACGCGACCTTCCACGCCCCACCGTGGTGCCCGCCGCCGCCGACGACCTTCTTCCTTTTGATGATGACGGGCGCGTTTCCGTTCCCGCTCATCCATCCACCTCGTACACGCGCCCCCGCATCGGCTTAGCAAAGGGTCATGAACGTGGCCTTAACCGGGCCGGTTTCCGGACACCCAACGGCGAATGCCGCGGTTTTCTTGGTAAATTCCGACTGGCGTCAGGACAGGATCATCGCGGCCCCTTTCTCGGCGATCATGATCGTGGGCGCATTGGTGTTCCCGCTTGTGATCGTCGGCATCACGCTGGCGTCCGCGACGCGAAGACCGTCGATGCCGCGCACCCGCAATTCGGCGTCCAGTGGCGCCGCATCGTCGGCCCCCATGCGCACGGTGCCGACGGGATGGAAGATCGTCGTGCCGATGTCGCCCGCCGCACGGGCAAGATCCGCGTCGGTCTCGAAGTTGGTGCCCGGCTTGAACTCGACCGGATCGTAGCCCGCGAAGGCTGGCTGCCCGACGATGCGCCGCGTCAGCCGGATCGAGGCGGCGGCGACCTGCCTGTCACGCTCGGCCGCAAGATAGTTCGGCCGGATCTCGGGCGCGGCGGTCGGATCGGGGGACACGATGCGCACATGGCCCCGGCTTTCGGGCCGCAGGTTGCAGACGCTGGCCGTGATGGCATCGAAGGCGTGCAGTGGTTCGCCGAACGCGTCCAGCGACAGGGGCTGAACGTGGTATTCAAGGTCGGCGGTGGCCACGTCGGGCCCGGACTTGGCAAAGGCCCCAAGCTGCGATGGGGCCATCGACATCGGGCCAGAGCGGAACAGGGCATATTCGGCGGCGATCTTCGCCTTGCCGAACAGCGTGGCCGACATGGTGTTCAGCGTCTTGGCGTTCGACACCTTGTAGGAACACCGCAGCTGCAGGTGATCCTGCAGGTTCTCTCCGATGCCCGGCACCTCGTGCACCACGTCGATCCCGTGCTCTTGCAACAGCCCGCCGGGGCCGATGCCCGACAGCTGCAGGATCTGCGGCGACCCGATGGCCCCCGCCGCAAGCACGACCTCGCGCCGCGCGCGAACCTGCCGCAACTCGCCGTTCTGCCGAAACTCGACTCCCACGGCGCGGCGTCCGTCGAACAGCACGCGGGTCACTTGGGCCCCGGTCTCGACACGCAGCCCGCCGCGCCCCTCGACCGGACGCAGGAACGCCTTGGCGGTGTTCCAACGCCAGCCGCGCCGCTGGTTCACCTTGAAATAGCCGACACCCTCGTTGTCGCCGGTGTTGAAATCCTCGGTGCGCGGCAGGCCCGCCTGTTCGGCGGCGGCCATGAAATCGTCAAGGATCTTCCAGCTTAGCCGCTGTTCCTCGACCCGCCATTCGCCGCCGGCGCCGTGCACATCGCTTTCGCCGTCGAAGTAATCCTCGGACTTCCGGAACCACGGCAGCACGTCATCCCAGCCCCAGCCCGGCAGTCCAAGCTGGCGCCAATGATCATAGTCGGCGGCCTGCCCGCGCATGTAGATCATGCCGTTGATCGAAGAGCATCCGCCAAGGATACGCCCGCGCGGGTACAGAAGGGACCGCCCGTTCAGGCCCTTTTCCTCGGCGGTGCGAAAGCCCCAGTCGGTGCGCGGATTGCCGATGCAATAAAGATAGCCAACGGGAATATGGACCCAGTGATAGCTATCGCGGCCCCCGGCTTCGAGCAGCGTGACGCTGCCCTTCTCGCTTAGCCGGTTCGCCAGAACGCATCCGGCAGACCCGGCCCCGACGACGACAAAGTCGGCCTCCGCCCCCATTTGCACACCCTCCCCAAGGTTTTCTTCACGTTTGTGCGACGGCGCACAGAGTCCCTGCCCATACGCTTCTTTTCTCGCGACCATAAATGACGACATTCCAGATCGAAGCACAACGCACCGGCTGTCGGTGCGTCAAACCAAAGCACCGGACAGACGGTGCAAGGAGAGCGACCATGCTGACGCAAATCAACGGGCTGCACCACGTTACCTCGATTGCCAGTGGTGCTCAGGCCAACAACGACTTCTTCACGAAGGATCTCGGCCTGCGCCGGGTCAAGAAGACCGTCAACTTCGACGCACCCGAGGTGTATCACCTTTACTATGGGGACGAGGTTGGCACGCCGGGTTCGGTCATGACCTATTTCCCGTTCCCGCACGCCGCCCGGGGCCGTCCGGGGCTGGGCGAGGTCGGCACCACCGTCTTCGCGGTCCCGAAAGGCACGTTGGGCTACTGGCAGAACCGGTTCCAGGCACTCGGCACGCCGGGTCTGGAGCGGTCGTCCAGCTTCGGCGAAGAGCGCCTGCACTTCACCGGGCCGGACGGCGACGCCTTTGCACTGGTCGAAACCGAGGACGGTCGCGCCCCATGGTCCGGCAACGGCGTCCCGTCTGACGAGGCGATCCGGGGCTTCCACTCGGCGCACCTGCGCGTCAGCGACGGCGGTGCGACCGAAGAGCTGCTGCGGTTCATGGGGTACGAGGAAGACGGCCGTGACGGCGACACCGTCCGCCTGCGCATTCCGAACGGCAACGGCGCCGATGTCATCGACCTGCAAACCCTGAAGGGCGCGAACTATGCCAAACAGGGCGCGGGGTCGGTGCACCATCTGGCGTTCAGCGTCGACACCCGCGAGACGCAGCTTGAAGTCCGCAAGGCGCTGTCCGACACGGGCTATGGCGTGACGCCGGTCATCGACAGGGATTACTTCTGGGCGATCTACTTCCGGTCCCCCGGCGGCGTCCTGTTCGAGGTGGCCACCAACGAACCCGGTTTCGACCGGGACGAGGACACCGCCCATCTGGGCGAGGCCCTGCAACTGCCGAACCAGCACGCCCACCTGCGGAAGGTGCTGGAAGAGAAGTACCTTGAACCGATTGAGGATTGAGCCATGAGCTACGTATATAAGGAAACGAAGGGGGCCGACGGCGGCCCCCTGCTGTTCACCTTCCACGGCACCGGCGGCGACGAATCCCAGTTCCACGGGCTGGGCGAACAGATCCTGCCCGATGCCCATGTCGTGTCGCCGCGCGGGGACGTGTCCGAGAACGGCGCGAACCGCTATTTCCGGCGCACCGGGGAAGGCGTCTATGACATGCCCGACCTTGCCGCACGGACGCAGGCGATGGCCGGGTTCGTGCGCGGCTTTCCAACCGGCGACCGTCCGGTGATTGGGCTGGGCTATTCGAACGGGGCGAATATCCTTGCCTCGGTCGCGATGGCGGACCCCGGCCTGTTCACCGACATCGTCCTGATGCACCCGCTGATCCCGTGGGTGCCGGACCCGGTGCCCGCCCTGAAGAGGGTGAACGTGCTGATCACCGCCGGGCGGCGCGATCCGATCTGCTCGCCCGCCGGCACCGACTTTCTGGCGGACTGGTTCCGCGAACAGGGCGCCGACACGACGCTGTACTGGCACGAGGGCGGGCACGAGATTCCGCAGGCCGAGATCCAGACAGCGGCGGAATTCGTGCAGTCTGCCGAAAACAGATGGCGCCGACTGCATAGTCTCTGAGCGCGCCGCCCGCTGCCCGGGCAACCGGGCAGCGTTTTTGCCGCTGCGGACGCCGCGCCGCCGCGTAACCCTTACCTTCCGCGGCGTCCCGGTCTAAGCCTTCGGGCGGGGAGAAGGGTCATGAACCCGCGTGAGACTTCACGCGGGTCGCTTGCGCAGGACGTGTTGATGGGAAAACGCGCGACGATCCGCGATGTGGCGGAAAAGGCCGGAGTGTCGAAATCCACCGTTTCGCTGGTCCTTCATGACTCGCCGTTGGTGCGGGCCGAAACCAAGGCGGCCGTCGAAACCGCGATCCGCGAGCTTCATTACGTCCGCAACCGCGCCGCCGCCGCGCTGCGCAGTTCCAACACCGGACGCATCGGCATCGTCGTCAACGACCTGCGCGTTCCCTTCGTCACCGAATTCGTCGCCGCCGCCCAGCGCGCCCTGATGGATCGCGGCATGGCGGCCCTGATCGCGGATTCCTCTGAAGACCCGGATACCGAGGATCGCGCCGTGCGCCTTGCGCTGGAACAGGACATCGCCGGCCTGCTTATCGCGCCCTGCCGCAGTTCCGAGGCCCCGGTGTTCAGCACCATCCTCGCGACCGGCATCCCGACCATGCAGGTTCTGCGGCAAGGCGACAGCCGTGTCGCGCAGCTTCCGTTCCATTCCATCGACTACGCCATCGGCAGCCACCTAGCCGCACAGCACCTGCTGGACCAAGGCCTGACCGAGATTGCCTTCGTCGGTGGCTACGCCGGTCATCAGATCTCGCGCGAGCGGGCCTCGGGCTATCGCGACATCATGCAGGTCCACGGACGCAGGGCGCTGGTTCTGCAAGGCGGGTCGGATCGCACCTATGGCCGCGAGGCGATGGCGCTGATCGCGCGCGATCATCCGGACGTGCAGGCGGCGATCTGCATCAACGACAGCGTGGCGCTGGGCATGTCTTCTGCCGCAATGGCTGCCAGGCGGACCGTCGGGCGCGATTTCTGGATCGTCGGCTTCGACGACATCCCGGAATGCGCGCAGGCCGAACCGTCGATCACGTCGGTCCGCTGCGATGTCGACGCCGTCGCGCGGGCGTCGGTTACGGCGCTTCTGGACTGGATCGATAACGGGGTCCCCCCGGAAGAGCTGGTCCGGCATCCGGTGAAGCTGCAGGTGCGCGACTCAAGCAAGGTCGGCTGACCCTGTCCTGCACCGCTTCCGAGTCGGTTCGTGGCCGGACGCGGGCAGCATCCGCCGCAAACTCGGCGCAATTGAATTGTGGCACACACCTTCTGGTTGATCCCAGCTGACTCCGGCCCTGTCGAAATCGTTCAAACCTTAACGGTCGGATGATCCGGTTTTCCGGGGCCTCCGGGCCTCGCTTGTCCTGTTCAGGACCACCGCTTGGCCCAAACCGGGCAGACGATTCTTATTTCTGCCACCCGATTCTGTCGAAATGCCTCATTTGGACCTGTCTTTTTAGGTAGTGTTTTCAGCCCTTTGTCGCGCGTTAACCAATAATCGCCATGTTTGGCCCCAATTTTTTCAAAATACCGAACGGCTTCAAACACGGTTCGGACGCCAAAAAAGGCCAGAACCGCCTGTTATCAGGTATTTTTGGGGCTTTGCACATTCTCGCCTTATTTCCCGTCGATTTGCGCCACGATTCACAGGTGATTTCAATCTCGGGATGTACGAACTGAGGACAAGGAACAAGCCGATGACTGCCAAGATAGTCACTGCTCTGCAGACGGAAGCCGCAAGGATGCGCAAGCGCATCCTGGACGCCGACTGCGACTCCAAGGGCGGCGCTGCCGATCTTCCGCCCGTGTCCAGCAATCTTATCGACACCCTGTTCGATGCCGAATGCGGGCACCGGCAGGAGAAACGGTACCCAAGCGCCGCCTGACGAACGACCAAGACCAAAAAAACACGACCAAACAAACCAAAACAAAACCCGAACGAAGACCCGAACGAATGGAGGTCACAATGCACACGAACATCGTCTCCTACCCGAAGAACCTTACTTTCCACGCCGCGAACGACGACCGCCCCTCCGGCCCTGCCGGCAACGTGGTGTCGATCAAGCGGATGCGCCAAAGCGAGCGGGTGATCCGCACCGTCCGCGGCGTTTTCTACAAGACCGGAGCAACCGGCGCTGCCCGGGCGGCCTGACCCACCGCCCACACGACCCCTAAATACCCCCATCAAAAATAATCAAAACAGACTCACGAACGGAGAAACAAAATGGAAAAGTCCCTGCTTCAGAAAGCCCGTGAAGGCCGCATCGCAGCTCTGGCCACCCTGGCTTCCACCAAAGTGGACAACATCTTCCTGATCGAGGACAAGCGCGCCAGCCAGCCGCGCAAAGCCCCGGCCCTGACTTTCGCGTCGGCACGTTCCGCGGCCCCCGCCAACGTCGTCTTCGCACCGGAGCGTCGGGCGGCCTGACCAACCGCCTGCCCCAGCCTGAACGAACGGGTTTCTCTCTCACCCGAAGTCTCACCCCGTCCGTTCGGCGCACTACGCAAGCGCAAGTTTCCCTGCGCTACCCCCAACAACCGCCCCGCACCCCAGCGGGGCGGTTCGTTTTTTTAGAACGCATAGGTCTGTCCCTGATCACCGGACGTCCGGGATGGAAAGCAGGCCCGGGTTCTGCGATACGTGGCGGGCCGAAAAACGCTGGAGCGTCGGTTGAAGAAGCAGATCGAACTGAATCGAAGGCGCTGAATGCCCGAACTCCCCGAAGTCGAGACTGTCCGCCGCGGTCTGTTGCCGGTGGTGGAAGGGTTCGTCATCGACAGCGCCGACGTCCGGCGCCCGGACCTGCGCTGGCCCTTCCCCGACCGGATGGCCGACAGGCTGGCCGGGCAGACCGTCACCGCGCTGCGCCGTCGGTCGAAATACATCCTTGCCAACCTGTCTTCGGGTGAAACGCTGATCGTCCACCTTGGCATGTCGGGGCGTATGCTGATCTCGGGCCGGATGCCCGGCGCCTTCGTCCATGACCACGCGCCGACCGAAAAGCACGATCACGTCGTGCTTGAAATGAGCTCTGGCGCGCGGATCACCTTCAACGACGCGCGGCGCTTCGGCGCGATGGACCTGTGGCCCACCGCGACGCTTCAGGATCACTGGCTACTGAAACCACTGGGCCCCGAACCGCTGGGCAACACCTTCCACGAAGATTACCTTGCCGAACGGCTTAAGGGACGGAACACGCCGATCAAATCGGCACTTCTGGACCAGAATGTCGTTGCGGGACTTGGCAACATTTATGTTTGCGAGGCGCTTTTTCGGGCACAGATCGCACCACGCCGCAAGGCGGGCCGCATCTCGGACAAGCGCATCCGCTCGCTTGTCCCGATCATCCGGGACGTGCTGACGGACGCCATCGCCGCGGGCGGCTCCAGCCTGCGCGATTACCGCCAAGCTAGCGGGGAACTTGGATATTTTCAGCACACCTTCCGCGTCTACGGCCGCGAGGACCAGCCCTGCACGACGCCCGGCTGTAACGGTACGGTTGCACGAATCACGCAGTCCGGCAGATCCACCTTCTTCTGCCCCAACTGCCAAACGTGACTTGAACCGCGCCCGTGGATGGGTATGGAGTCGGTCGGACGGTAACAGCCAAAGGCATCCAAATGGCCTTCAAGACGATCATCGTCGAAATTGACGACCACGTCGCAGTCATCAAGCTCAATCGACCGGACGCACTGAACGCTCTCAATTCGGAATTGATGGGCGAGCTTGCGACCGCGCTGCGCGAGGCAGAGGCCAACGAAAAGGTCCGCTGCACCATCATCACCGGGTCCGAGAAGGCGTTCGCCGCCGGCGCGGACATCAAGGAGATGTCCGAGAAGACCTTCGTCGAGGTCTATCTCGAGAACATGTTCGGGAACGAAGCGGAAAGCATCGCGCGCGCCCGCAAGCCGGTGATCGCCGCCGTGTCGGGCTATGCGCTGGGCGGCGGCTGCGAACTGGCGATGATGTGCGACTTCATCATCGCGGCGGACACCGCCAAGTTCGGCCAGCCCGAGATCAACCTTGGCGTCATCGCCGGGATCGGCGGCACGCAACGGATGACCCGCGCCATCGGCAAGGCCAAGGCGATGGACATGCACCTGACGGGGCGGTTCATGGATGCCGAAGAGGCCGAACGCTCTGGCCTTGTCAGCCGCATCGTCCCGGCCAAGAAGCTGATGGAAGAGGCGATGGCCGCGGCGCACAAGATTTCCGAGAAATCCGCGCTGTCGACGCGGGCGGCGAAAGAAGCCGTCAACCGCGCGTTCGAGACGACGCTGGCCGAGGGCCTGCTGTTCGAACGGCGTCTGTTCTTCTCGCTGTTCGCGACAGAGGACCAGAAGGAAGGCATGTCCGCCTTCCTTGATAAGCGCGAACCGCAGTTCCGCGACAAGTAACCGGTGCGGCGGTGTTCGGACTGATCGGGAAGATCACCGCCGAGTCCGGGCGCCGCGCCGAACTGGCTGCGTATCTGCACGACGGCTCGCGCGATTTGCCCGGCTGCCTTTCCTACGTGGTCGCACTGGATTCGCAGGACCCGGACCTGATCTGGGTCACCGAGGTCTGGGAAGACGCCGAGGCGCACAAGGCATCGCTGCAATTGCCGTCGGTGCAGAAGGCAATCACGAAGGGCCGACCGCTGATCGCGGGGTTCGAGACGGTGGCCACCACCGATCCCCTTCCCGGACCTCGTTGAAGTAAGCCGATTTTCCTCAGGATCCTGGCAGGCACGGTCTTATGGCGCATCGTGCCCTGCGGCGCCCGGGACCGTCAGCGCGTCCCACCGGCCCGGCGGCAGGACGATTTCGGCTTCACAAACCGCGACTCCTCGCTTATAGGCCACGGCTTACATGCGCGTGAGGCCCGCCTGGCCGGATTGAGTCGGTTCCTGAAACCCGACCCGGGTCTTGCTGCGCTATTGGTATGTACTGAACCCGAGGAAGGGAAACCGACATGGCGAATTCGCCCCAGTCCAAGAAGCGCGCCCGTCAGAACGAGCGCCGTTATGCCGTCAACAAGGCCCGCCGCTCGCGCATCCGCACCTACCTGCGCAAGGTCGAGGAAGCCATCGCGTCCGGCGACAAGGATGCCGCTGCCACCGCGCTGCAGGCTGCCCAGCCCGAGCTGATGCGGGGCGTCACCAAAGGCGTTCTCCACAAGAACACGGTTGCCCGCAAAATCTCGCGTTTGAACTCGCGCGTGAAATCGCTGGGCTAAGCCCCGCGTGAAGATGATTCTGTGGGGCCCTGTTTTTTAAGGGCTTTTCTGCAGCGCCGCACGACTCACAGACAAATCGAACAAAGGCCCGCGACCGTCGCGGGCCTTTGTTGTTTCCGACCTGTGATGATTCCGCACCGCTTGCCCAAAGGGGAAAAGGATTCTTCCGGACGCAACCCAATAAAGCGGGAAAACCGGCCCGACGACTCATTGCGCATGCCACATTTCGCGGGCTAGCTTGCCCGAGCGATTCACGCAAAAAACAACCTGGGGGGACATGGGGTCGAAGAGCCAAAGCGTCCGAACTCTGCAATTCGGATGCGCACCTGATGTGGGGCGACAACAGGACAAGGCTTGAAGGAAACCGATGCACGGCGCTGCCAAATGCCGTGACGGGGGCCTGACGGGAAACCGCCGCTGACGCGACGTTTCTCACGATCTCGATGTTCCAAGACAACTGGTGCCTTCGGGCAGACTGGCGGCGGGCATTTGCCCGGCGGGCTGTCTGTTCTGTGGCGCCGCCGGATCGGACGGACCGAGCTGTGGCACGCAGGGCTATCGCCCTGCGCAGCCGGTCTGTTTTCCAAGGCGGTTTGCGGCGAAACGCAATCAAGGTTCCGGGGCCTCATAGGGGTTTCGGGTGGGACAGAACTGAGGTGCGGGTCAAAAATAAGATGAACGAAGAGTTGTGGACGAAGATCAGGAACGAACTGGCGGATGTCGTGGGCAAGGACAACTTCCGGAACTGGATCGAGCCGATTGAATTCGGGACATTGAATGAGGGCGAAGCCGTATTCTACGTGCCGACGAACTTCATCGGTGACTGGGTCACGCGGAACTTCAGCGACCTGATCATGATGCGGCTCAAGGCTGCCGGCGTGCCGGTATCCCGCATGAAATTCACGCTTGCGCCGGCCTCCCGCCCGCAGGCCCCCCGCGTTCCCGCAAAAGCCGCCGCCGCGACCCGCACCGCCGCCGTGGCCACCACGACCGAGGACGAGCTTCCCGGCGCGCCGCTGGATCCGCGGTTCACCTTCGACCGTTTCGTCGTCGGCAAGCCGAACGAGCTGGCCCACGCCGCCGCGCGCCGCGTGGCCGAGGGCAACGAGGTGTCGTTCAACCCGCTGTTCCTGTACGGCGGCGTCGGTCTGGGCAAAACGCACCTGATGCACGCCATCGCGCACGAGTTGCAGAACCGCGAAGACGGCCTGCGCGTCGTGTACCTGTCGGCGGAACAGTTCATGTACCGCTTCGTACAGGCGTTGCGCGACAAGCAGATGATGGACTTCAAACAGCTGTTCCGCTCGGTCGACGTTCTGATGGTCGACGACGTCCAGTTCATCGCCGGCAAGGACAGCACGCAGGAAGAGTTCTTCCACACGTTTAACGCGCTGGTGGACCAGAACAAGCAGATCGTGATCTCGGCCGACCGTGCCCCGAACGAGATCAAGGACATGGAAGACCGCATCACCAGCCGCCTGCAGTGCGGTCTGGTCGTCGACCTGCACCCGACCGACTATGAACTGCGCCTTGGCATCCTTCAGCAGAAGGTCGAACAGCAGCGCATGCAGTATCCCGGTCTGGTCATCGCCGACGGCGTGCTGGAATTCCTTGCGCACCGCATCTCGAACAACGTCCGCGTGCTGGAAGGCGCGCTGATGCGTCTGTTCGCCTTCGCGACGCTGGTCGGCCGCGAGATCACGCTGGACCTGACGCAGGAATGTCTTGCAGATATCCTGCGCGCCTCGGACCGCAAGATCACCATCGAAGAGATCCAACGCAAGGTCAGCGAGCATTACAACATCCGCCTGTCCGACCTGATCGGCCCCCGCCGCCTTCGCGCGCTGGCGCGGCCCCGTCAGGTGGCGATGTACCTGTCCAAGCAGCTGACCTCGCGGTCGCTGCCGGAAATCGGCCGCCGTTTCGGCAACCGCGATCACACCACGATCATGCACGGCGTGCGGAAGATCGAAGAGCTGATGATGAACGACAGTCAGCTGGCCGACGACATCGAACTGCTGCGGCGGGCTCTGGAAGCCTGAGACACGCCCCGGGTGGGGCTTGACGCTGCAGCCAAAGGGACTCACTGTCCGCAAAAAGCACTTGAGCCGGGGCGAGATCCGAGTAGGGTTCTCGCCCCGACAGCATGAGGGATGACGATGAAAGTCAGCATCGAACGCGGCACGCTTCTGAAGGCCGTAGGTCAGGCGCAGTCCGTCGTTGAACGGCGCAACACGATCCCGATCCTGGCGAACGTGCTGATCGAAGCCGAGGGCGACGGCGTCACCTTCCGCGCCACCGACCTGGACATCGAGGTGGTCGACAAGATCCCCGCGATGGTCGAACGCGCGGGCGCCACGACGGTCAGCGCCGTCACCCTGCACGAGATCGTCCGCAAGCTGCCGGACGGGGCGATGGTCCAGCTGGTGGACGATGGCGCCTCGGGGCGGCTGGAGGTGATCGCGGGCCGGTCGAACTTTAACCTCGCGACGCTGCCGAAAGAAGACTTCCCGGTGATGGCGTCCTCCGAGTACCAGTCGAACTTCTCGGCCCCGGCACCGGTGCTGCGGCGGCTGTTCGACAAGTCGAAATTCGCGATCTCGACCGAGGAAACACGGTATTACCTGAACGGCGTCTACATGCACGTCGCCGAGGCCGAGGGCGGACAGGTCCTGCGCTGCGTCGCGACCGACGGCCACCGGCTGGCCCGGATCGACGCCGATCTTCCGGCAGGCGCCGAGGACATGCCCGGCGTCATCGTGCCCCGCAAGACGGTGGGCGAACTGCGCAAGCTGCTGGACGACGACGACATGAAGATCGCGGTGTCGGTTTCCGAGACGAAGATCCGCTTCGCCACGCCCGAGATCACCCTGACCTCGAAGGTCATTGACGGCACGTTCCCCGACTATTCGCGCGTCATCCCCTCGGGCAACACCCGCAAGCTGGAAGTCGACGCGCAGGAATTCGCCAAGGCCGTCGACCGGGTCGCGACCGTGTCGTCCGAGCGGTCGCGCGCCGTAAAGCTGCAGCTTGACGAGGACCGGCTTGTCCTGTCGGTGAACGCGCCCGACAGCGGTGCCGCCGAGGAAGAGCTTGCCGTGGCTTATGGCGACGAAAAGCTGGAGATCGGGTTTAACGCGAAATACCTGCTGGAAATCGCCAGCCAGGTGGACCGCGAGAACGCCGTGTTCCTGTTCAATTCCGCTGGCGACCCGACCCTGATGCGCGAGGGCAACGACCTGAGCGCGGTCTATGTCGTCATGCCGATGCGCGTGTAAGCCCCCTGCGGGGGCTGCCGCTGGCAGAGGTATTTTTCAAGAGAAGAAGATGGGGTCATGCCCGGTCTCGCACTGACGGAGCTGACGCTGTCGCACTTCCGCTCGCACCGCCGGGCGGTGCTGGCGCTTGACGGGCGGCCTGTGGCGATTCACGGGCCGAACGGCGCGGGCAAGACCAACCTGTTAGAGGCCGTATCGCTGTTTTCGCCCGGACGCGGGCTGCGGCGGTCCAGCGCCGAAGAGATGTCGCGCCAACCCGAGGGTTTGGGGTGGAAGGTCTCGGGCGTGCTGCAAAGCCTGTATCAGGTGCACGAGGTGGCGACCTCGTGGGAGCCTGCGGGCGCGCGCATGGTGCAGATCGACGGCAAGGGCGCGACGCAGGTGGCGCTGGGGCGCATCGCACGGATGGTCTGGCTGGTGCCGTCGATGGACCGGCTGTGGATCGAGGGCGCCGATGGGCGGCGGCGGTTCCTGGACCGGATCGCGATGAGCTTCGAGCCGTCTCACGCCGAGTCGACGCTGACCTATGAGAAAGCGATGCGCGAACGCAACCGGCTGCTGAAGGATCAGGTGCGGGACGCGCACTGGTACGCGGCGCTGGAACGGCAGATGGCCGAGGCGGGCGCCGCGATCCAGACGAACCGGCGCGATGCGCTGGACCGGATCGCGGGCGCGCAGGCGGGGGCAGAGACGGCCTTTCCCACCGCGGACCTGACGCTGGGCGCCGCCGACGACAGCGAGACGCCGGGGGACGCCGAAAGCTTTGCCGCCGCGCTGGCCGCCGGGCGTTCGCGCGACCTGTACGCCGGGCGCACCCTGATCGGGCCGCACCGGGCCGATCTGGACGCCGTCTATGCCGCCAAGGGGGTTCCCGCGCGCCAGTGTTCGACCGGCGAGCAGAAGGCGCTGCTGATCTCGCTGATCCTCGCCAATGCCCGCGCGCTGGCGCAGGATTTCGGCGCGCCGCCCATCGTTCTGCTGGACGAGGTCGCGGCGCATCTGGACGCGGGCCGCCGCGCCGCGCTTTATGACGAGATCTGCGCCCTTGGCGCGCAAGCGTGGATGACCGGGACCGGTCCGGAGTTGTTCGCGGAACTGGGCGACCGGGCGCAGGTCGTGGGCGTCACCGAAACCGGCGGCGCATCGGAGGTCGGGACATGAGCGAGGTGTCGATCGTGCTTCTGCGCGGGATCAACGTCGGCGGGCGGAACAGCCTGCCGATGGCCGAACTGCGCGCCATGCTGGAGGGTCTGGGGGCCGGGGATTGCCGGACCTACATCCAAAGCGGCAACGCCGTTGTGCGGGGCGGTGTCGAGGCTGAAACGCTGTCGGCTGCCATCGCGGCCGCCAAGGGATTTCGCCCGCATGTGCTGGTCCTGCCGCTGGACACCTATCGGAAGGTGCTGGACGCCTGCCCGTTCGCGGCGCAGGGACTGGCCGACGGCAAATCGGTGCACGTCTACTTCGCCGATGGCACGCCGCAGGAGCCTGATGCGCAGACCCGCGCCCTTGCCACCGGGACCGAGACGCTGGCGGTGAGGCAGGGGGCGGCGTACCTGCATGCGCCCGACGGCATCGGCCGGTCGAAGCTGGCCGCGAAACTGGACAAGGCGCTGGCTGTCCCGGTCACCGCCCGCAACTGGACCACCGCGCAAGCCATCCGCGCGCTGGCCGAGGACATCGCATGACCATCACCGCCGTCGAACTGGGGCTGTATGCCCTTGGCCTTGCCGTCCTGTTCCTGACCCCCGGCCCCGTGTGGCTTGCGATGACGGCGCGGGCGCTGTCCGGCGGGTTTCACGCCGCGTGGCCGCTGGCGCTGGGTGTGGTGGTGGGTGACGTCGTGTGGCCGCTGCTGGCGGTGCTGGGCGTGACGTGGCTGGTGTCGGTCTTCTCGGGGTTCCTGCTGTTCCTGAAATGGGTGGCCACGGCGTTCTTTCTTGGCATGGGGTTCATGATCCTGAAGAACGCGGACAAATCGATCTCGGCCGACAGCCGCCTGACACGACCCGGCGCATGGGCCGGTTTCGCGGCGGGCGTCGCCGTGATCCTTGGGAACCCGAAAGCGATCCTGTTCTACATGGGCATGTTGCCGGGGTTCTTCGACCTGCGGACGCTGACGGTGCCGGACATTGTGGCGATCTGCGCCCTCTCGGCGGCGATCCCGCTGCTGGGCAACCTTGTCGTGGCCGCCTCTGTCGGGCAGATCCGCAAGCTGTTGGCGTCGCCGCAGGCGGTGCGTCGGACGAACATCATCGCGGGCAGCCTGCTGATCGTCGTCGGCTTGATCATTCCCTTCACCTGAGCGGCATCAGGCCGGGGCCGCGAACTCTTCGGTCTTGCCGACCTCGTTGTCGGCGATCAGGGTCATCTGAAGCCGCTGCACCCGCGGTTCGCTGCCATAGGCGTCACGGACCGACTGCCGCCACGCGGCGTCGTGCCAGCGGTCGGCGGCAGCCGGGTCGGACCATTGGTACACCGCGCCAGCCGTGTTGGCCTCGGGGTCGTAGAAGAAGCTCTTGCGCACCAGTTCCGGCACCGCCCGCCACTTGGGCGCGACCTTGCGGGCCCCCTCCATCACCTCGTCCCGGGTCATTCCCGGACGCAGGTCGAACGTCACGATTTCCATAAGCATGGGCCATCCTCCTTGCCGTCGCCGCACGCAGGAAGACTAGGCCGGCCGACCCCGGCGCGGCAACCGCGACCCGCCGGTGCAAACCCCGGTTGCGAATACCAAATATTGTGTATCCGGCGTGACATTCCCCCCATGAACGCGTATAAAATCGGCAACAAGAACAAGGGATCCACGCATGGCCGAAGCAGCCCGGCAGCCTGAAGAGTATGGCGCCGATTCGATCAAAGTTCTCAAAGGCTTGGAAGCCGTCCGCAAACGCCCCGGCATGTATATCGGGGATACGGACGACGGGTCCGGCCTGCACCATATGGTCTACGAGGTCGTCGACAACGGCATCGACGAGGCTTTGGCCGGTCATGCCGACCGCGTGACGGTCACGATCCACGAGGATTCCAGCGTCTCGGTCACCGACAACGGTCGTGGCATCCCTGTCGACATGCACCCCGAGGAAGGCGTCTCGGCGGCCGAGGTCATCATGACCCAGCTGCACGCCGGCGGTAAGTTCGACCAGAACTCGTACAAGGTGTCCGGCGGTCTGCACGGGGTCGGCGTCTCGGTCGTGAACGCCCTGTCCGACTGGCTGGAGCTGACGATCTGGCGCAACGGCAAGGAACACACCGCCCGGTTCGAAACCGGCGATACCGTGCGCCATCTGCAGGTCGTGGGCGACGCCAACGGCCAGAAGGGCACCCGCGTCCGCTTTCTGGCGTCGACCGATACCTTCTCGAACCTCGAATACAGCTTCAAGACGCTGGAAAACCGCCTGCGGGAACTGGCGTTCTTGAACTCGGGCGTGCGGATCATCCTGCGCGACGAACGTCCGGCCGAGCCGCTGGAAACCGACCTTCACTATGACGGCGGGGTGAAGGAATTCGTCCGCTATCTCGACCGCAGCAAAACGCCGCTGTTCGAAGAACCCATCTTCGTCACGGGCGAGCGCGAAGGCATCACCGTCGAAGTCGCGATGTGGTGGAACGACAGCTACAACGAGATGGTGCTGCCCTTCACCAACAACATCCCGCAGCGCGACGGCGGCACCCACCTTGCCGGTTTCCGCGGTGCGCTGACCCGGACGATCAACCTGTACGCCGGGTCGTCGGGCATCGTGAAGAAAGAGAAGGTCAACCTGTCGGGCGACGACGCCCGCGAGGGGCTGACCTGCGTCCTGTCGGTGAAGGTGCCCGATCCCAAGTTCTCGTCGCAAACCAAGGACAAGCTGGTCAGCTCCGAGGTACGCCCGGCGGTCGAAGGCCTGATGAACGAAAAGCTGGCCGAGTGGTTCGAAGAGAACCCGCAGCAGGCCAAGATGATCGTCGGCAAGATCGTCGAAGCGGCTCTGGCGCGCGAAGCCGCCCGCAAGGCGCGCGAGATGACGCGCAAGAAGACCACGAACGACGTGTCTTACCTTGCAGGCAAGCTGAAGGAATGTTCCGACAAGGACCCGCGCAACCGCGAACTGTTCCTCGTCGAGGGTGACTCGGCCGGTGGTTCCGCGCAGACCGGGCGCGACCGGCGCACGCAGGCGATCCTGCCTCTGCGGGGCAAGATCCTGAACGTGGAACGCGCGCGGTTCGACCGGATGCTGGGCAGCCAAGAGATCGGCAACCTCGTGATGGCGCTGGGCACCGGGATCGGACGCGACGAGTTCGACATCGAGAAGCTGCGTTACCACAAGGTCGTCATCATGACCGACGCGGACGTCGACGGCGCGCACATCCGGACCCTTCTGCTGACGTTCTTCTTCCGCCAGATGCCCGAATTGATCGAGGGCGGGTATCTCTATATCGCGCAGCCGCCGCTGTACAAAGTCAGCCGCGGCAAGTCCGAAGTGTACCTGAAGGACGTGCCCTCGCTGGAAGACTACCTGATCCAGCAGGGCCTTGAAGGCGCGGTGCTGCGGCTGAACACCGGCGAGGAAATCGCCGGCAACGACCTGTACCGCGTGGTCGAAGCGGCGCGCCAGTTCAAGCGCGTGCTCGATGCCTTCCCGACGCATTACCAACGCTATGTTCTGGAACAGGCGGCGATCGCGGGCGCGTTCGATGCCGGCAAGGCGGATGCCGACCTGCAGTCGGTGGCCGACACCGTGGCGCAGCGGCTGGATCTTGTCGCCGAGGAATACGAACGCGGCTGGCAGGGCCGGATCACGCAGGATCACGGCATTCGCCTGTCGCGCATCGTGCGCGGTGTCGAAGAGATCCGCACCCTCGACGGCGCCATCCTGCGCTCGGGCGAGGCGCGGCGCCTGTCCGAAGTATCGGCCGAGTCGCGCACGGTTTACACCAACCCCTCGGACCTGGTCCGCGGTCCGCGCAGTCAGCGCATCTATGGCCCGGTCGACCTGCTGGACGCGATGCTGGAAGAAGGCGAACGCGGCCTGACGCTGCAGCGCTACAAGGGTCTGGGCGAGATGAACCCGGATCAGCTGTGGGAAACCACGCTGGACCCCGAGGCACGCACCCTGCTGCAGGTCAAGATCGAGGACGTGGCAGAGGCCGACGACATCTTCACCAAGCTGATGGGCGACGTGGTGGAACCCCGCCGCGAGTTCATCCAACAGAACGCGCTTAGCGTCGAAAACCTCGATTTCTGAGGCATTGTAGGGAAGCAGACATTTTTTCGCGGCGCGCATATTTTTTCGCGTCACAGGGGCACGGATGCCGGAAAAATTGCCCTGTTCTTAGAGGCTTAGTGTAGAGCCCGTGAGAGCGGAGGAGGCGAGCCTTGGTCGATTGCCACTTCCATTGGGCCACGACGACGGCTTCCCTCTCGACACTTGTTGAGCCTCGCTATGTCGCATTGCCCATCAATGATCTGCCAGCGGGCTGAGTCGCGCTCTGTCAGCATGTCATGCGCTCTTCGTTAGCTTGGCTTTGCCATCACATTCCGGGAAGCGGACACAGCCACGAAACGCGCCATAGCGGCCGCGCCGTTCGACAAGCCATCCTGCTTCGCAACGGGGGCAAACTTGCTGGGTTTCCCCGCAATCAGTGCAAACCAGGTCTTCACTGGTTCGGGAACGGACCGGGAGGCCGACCCCGCAGGCCGGACACGCCGGCATGCGACTGCCACACAGCTTCACGTGCTCGCAGCGATACCAGTCGCGACCGTCCTTGCCCGACATGTGCAGCAGGCGCCCGCCGCAACCCGGACAGGTGTGGGTGTGCGCCTTAGCCTCCGCGGGCACGACCACGCCGAATTCGGGCTCTTTCGTCAGCTCCTCGACGAAGACCGAGGGGCGCGCCTCGGATGCAAGGATGGTCACAGTTCGTCGGGCCCGGGTCACGGCAACATACATGACGCGCCGCTCCTCGGCATTCGGATAAGGCTCAGCCTCGGGCGATACCAGGCTGAGCAGGGGATCGTCGACGATCATCGAAGGGAAGCCCATCCTGGCGTTGTCGGCACCGAGGATGATCACGTGATCGGCCTCCAGGCCCTTCGATGCGTGAATAGTCTTGAAAGTGATCGTCGCCCCGAGGTTTTGGCGCTGGAGGCGCCCTATATCGGGCCTCAGGGACCGATAACGCCCCAAGATCAGGATGGACGGCTTCCCGCCTCCCTTCCCGTCAGTGGCAGCAAGGGCTGCCACGGCGTCGTTCAAAACCGTCTCCCCGGTGTCGCGGCGCGTCCAGGCGATCCGGATCGACGGCTCGTCCGTCTCGCCCGCGGGGATCACCGTTTTGGTGATCTGCGCCGGGTTGCGCAGCACGAAACGACGGGCGGCCAGTGCGATCTTGTCGACGGACCGGAAGGTCCGGCCGAGGTCGACGGTGCGATGGACACAAGTGGCTCCTGCATAGGTGCCGCCGAACTCCGCGCCGAAGTTGCGCATGATGTGAATGTCCGACCCAGCGAACCGGTAGATCGACTGCCAGTCGTCGCCGACGGCGAACACCTTGGCATCGGAGTGCTGGCGCTTGAGTGCTTGGATCAGCTTCGCTCGCCCGGTCGAGATGTCTTGAAACTCGTCGACGAGGATATGCTTGAACGGGCTCTGATAGCGCCCGCTTTCGACGAAGGCCGTGGCGCGGTTCACCATGTCCTCGAAGTCGATCCGATCGCCCAGGCGCGCCTGATACTCCCGGCACACGGCGCCGAAGATCTTCAGGAATGCTTCGGCACGTTTGCCCATCTTCAGCGTCTGCGCCTTGTCCGAACAGTCCTCGCCCCGGTAGCCGCCGTTCTTGAAGTGACGCAGAAAGGTGCCCATCAGCGAGGTAAAGCTGTCGACCACGCCGACCTCGGCCACACGGTCGTAGATCTCGATGTCCGGGATCGGCCGCAGCGTGACGTGGGGTTTGAGCTTTTCGGCCAGCGCCTCGAGCAAACGGCCTTCTTCGCGCTCCCAGCTGTAGGTCTCGACCAGAACCGTTTCGTGCTGGGCATGGACCTGCCGTTTCCAATCCATGCCCTCCAGGTATTCATTGCGATCAATGTAAGGAGCTGTCGTCAGCTCCTCCTTGCCGTCTCTGCCGCGTTTCTTGCGCACGCCAAAATGCTCGATGTAGACGCCGCTTTCTGTCAGCCGGAAATCGGGCGTATAAACGCGTCGCCCGGTCTTCTGAAGCTTGTGCTCGTAGCTCGGCTCGTATTCGTAGGCGATACCGTTCCGAAACAGCCAGTTAGCGATCAGCAACTCTTCGAAGCTGTTCACTGTCTCGCCTTGCAGCGTCCGCAGGTTGCGGCTTTCGATCTGCGCATACCATTCGTGCTTGGTCTTGAAGTCCCACTCTGTCGGGAAGTCGTCGAAGAAACCGGCGAACCATCCGATTACGGTCTGCGCGATGTCACTGGCGGTCGCCACGATGTGCCGAATGATCTCCTTCATGAGGGATAGGAAGGCCTTGTCGTCCGTCGCGGTCGGCGCCAAGGGGGGCTTCTCTCCCTCCACCTCGCCGATGATCTCGTAGGCCAATGCGTGGAAGGTGCGCGCCGCCACGGGGACCCCGCACCGCGCCTCGATGCGCTCGGACATCTCGGTTGCAGCATCTTTGGCGAAGGCCAGGAGCAGGAGCTCGCTTGGCTGCCGTATCTCCGCCTTCACCAGGTATGCCGCCTTGGCTGTGATGACGCTGGTCTTGCCGGACCCCGCGCCGGCCAGAACCAACGTCGCGTCCTCGTCGACGACCACCGACAGGCGCTGTTCCGGTGTCAGCGGCATGGACTCGACCGTGTCGAAGAAATCCTTCCATCGAACCAGCTGAGCGTCCACGAACGCCTCGATGGACGCGTCCCGGACGGTGTTCGGATCGGATGCGAAGGCCGTGATCGGGGCGATCCGGGACATCACCTCGTCGCCAACGGCTTGCGCGTTCAACTTGGACAGCACGCGGCTGTTCAGATCGGTAGCGTCGCGCGCCAGCGGCGCTACGTGGCATGCGGCAGGATAGACATCCGGCACCTTGAGCGCATCGAGCGCATGCAGGATGCGCCGGACCGCGGCGTCCTCCTTTTCCAGCTCCGCCCGATTGAAATTCGACCAAGCGGTCGTAGCCGCCTCTGCGAAGGTTCTGGCCGCAGATGGCTCCACCGCTGGCAAGGTCAGGTTTCGGCCCCCGCCAAGATCGAGCGATAGCGACGACGAAAGAAGGCCCTTCCTCACCGATGGGCGCGTCGCGATAGCTTCAAGCCCTATCCAAGGTGAACCAGCACCGCGTGCCGAAATACCCTTTTCTTGCAGGGTCAGGGATCTTGGATGTCGGCCGAGAGGGTCAATCAGGAACCCCAGGAAGGACTTTGAGGCGAGGTTCAAGAGCACCAAATTACCAGTCTTTTCCGAATTGTAGCAGATATCGGGCAGCGGGGACCATGTGGCACGTATTTCAGGCGCGAATCCGTGCCGCTTTTAGTGTTTCTTGGACGATGCGGCTGCCAGAGGCACGCAGCTAAGTGCGGAGAGCGGCCATTCGCGGCTCGGGCGAGATAGCCGACTGGGTCGGCGAAAGCGGAAAAGCGAGTTGCATGCTTTCGGAGTCTGAAATCATCGGAGATTAGAGCATGGCGCCCCGCCAAGCGAAGCTTGAAACGCTGGCGAACATACTCAACAATCGAATGGCATGACGGCTCGTCGGGGACTGATGTCCACGTTGCACCTCTCGGGAGGTGGACACACCGCACATTACAGAAGGACATGGTCGCGAAAAATGACGATCGAGCGTATTTTGCTGCTTCAGAATGTCGGTCAATTTGAGAACGTATCGTCTGGCGCGCAGGTGCCCCTGACCCCTTTTTCGGCGATTTACGCGGAGAACGGTCGCGGCAAGACGACGCTATCGGCCATCCTCAAATCTCTCGCATCTGGCGATCCATCGCTAATTCAGAACCGAAAGCGTCTGAAGGCCCAGCACGAACCGCACGTAATAGTTCAGCTGTCGGGCGCCACGGCAATCTTCAAGGGCGGCGCATGGTCTGCGACGGAGTCTGAGATCCATGTCTTCGACGACGCATTCGTCGCCGAAAATGTGTGCTCCGGCATCGAGATCGAAACCAGCCACCGTCAGAATCTCCACGAGTTGATCTTAGGTGCGCAGGGCGTGTCGCTGAGCAAAGCCCTCCAAGCCCAAGTCGAGCGGGTCGAGCAGCACAACAAGGACCTGCGCGCGAAACAGGATGCGATTCCGGCGGCGGCCCGCGGTCCCTTCAGCGTCGACGCCTTCTGCGGCCTCAACCCCAACGAGGACATCGACAAGGAGATCGCGGAGGCCGAGCGCCGGCTGGCGGCGGCCAAGGCGGCAAGTGCAGTCCATCAGCGCTCGGCGTTTCGGACCCTCACCCTGCCAGGCTTCGACCTTGGTCGGATTCGCGATGTGCTGGCTCGGAGCCTTCCGGACTTGGAGGCCGCAGCGGCAGCCCTCGTGAGGGACCATCTGCGGAAGCTCGGTCAAGGCGGTGAAGGCTGGGTCGCCGATGGCATGCCGCGGATAGAAGCGGCTTCAGCGGGGCTTGATCACCAGGCGTGTCCATTCTGCGCCCAGGATCTCGCGGGCTCCACCCTGATCCCGCACTACCAAGCCTATTTCAGCGATCTCTACAGCCAGCTGAAGTCCGATATTCGGACCCTCGGTCAAGGGATCGCCGCCGCCCATGGCGGAGAGGTGATGGCCGGATTCGAGCGATCCGTTCGGGACGCCTCGGAGACCCGGGATTTTTGGAAGGCCTTCACGCCGATCCCGGACATCCACATCGACACCGCCGCGGTCGTCCGGGCATGGACTGCCGCCCGGGAGAGCGTTCTCGACATCCTCAGGGCCAAGGCGGCGTCACCGCTGGAGCCTTTTCAGTTGCCTGAGCAAGCCGTCGAGGCAGTCGCCGCTTTCGATGAACGGCGGAGGTCAGTTGTCGAGGCGCTCGACAACTTCCTGGCCTGCAATGAGGCGATCAAAACGGTGAAGGAGCAAGCCGCCTCAGCGGACGTATCGGCTCTGGAGAGCGACCTTGAGCGCCTGAATTCGATCAAGGCGCGCTTTGAGCCTGACGTGGCGGCGAAATGTGTCGAATACCTGAAAGAGAAGGCCGAGAAGGCAAAGACGGAAACGGCCAGGAAGAAGGCGAGGGAAGTGCTCGACGAATACCGCGAAACGAACTTTCCGGCTCATGAGGTTGCCATCAATGCCTACCTCGCGAAATTCAACGCAGGGTTTCGGTTAGGATCGGTAACATCGGTCAACAACCGGGGCGGCTCCGCCGCTAACTACCACGTCGTGGTCAACAACGAAATCGTGCCACTGACGGCTGACGCTGGCCCATCGTTCCGAACGACGCTGAGCGCGGGCGACCGAAACACGCTCGCCCTCGCCTTCTTCTTCTCGTCGCTGGAGCAGGCAGGAAACTTGGCCAACAAAATCCTCGTAATCGATGACCCTATGACCAGCTTGGATGAACACCGATCGCTCACGACCATGGAGGTTATGCGGGAACTTTATGACCGGGTCCGTCAGATCATCGTGCTGTCCCACTCGAAGCCATTTCTTTGCGACCTCTGGGCATCGGCTGACAAAAATGGCCGTTCCTCGGCCCGGATCGCACGCTCGAGCCCAGGGTCCACGATCATGTCATGGGACGTCTCGGCCGACGCGGTGACCGAGCATGACCGGCGGACCAAGCTCGTTCGGGACTACCTGAAGGCCGCCGATCACACCAAGGAGCGCGAGGTCGCGGCTGCCCTCCGACACATCCTCGAGAGCTACATGCGGGTGGCGTGTCCCGCCCACTGCCCGCCGGGGCGCCTTCTTGGGAACTTTCTGATCGAGTGCGAGCAGAAGATCGGCGGGCAAGACGAAATACTTTCGGATGTGAACGTGAAGGAACTGAAACAGCTGCTCTTATATGCAAACCGATTCCACCACGACACAAACCCAGCCTGGCAGACCGTCTTGATCAACGACGGCGAACTCGTGGGCTATGCCGAGCGCACGCTGAAATTCTGCTCGAAAAATTGACCACGTTGGTCGATGAAAGAAGGGCGTATTTTGTTGAAAAACTCGTGCTTGATCGAAGGGCCCTCGGCTGATTCAATTCCTGCATAGGGTAGGAGAATTGGCGATGATGGGACCACGTCA
>NZVC01000004.1 GCA_002701395.1 Maritimibacter sp.
AATTCCTTGGCGACCGGGTCCTGGGTCTTGTCATGGCAGAGACCCTGCTTAGCGCCGATGTCGGCGCCACCGAAGGGCAGCTGGCCCCCCGCTTCAACGCGCTGGTCCGCAAGGAAACCTGCGCCGAGGTTGCCGCCGACCTTGGGCTGGGCGATGTCCTGCGCCTTGGCCGGTCCGAGATGCTGTCGGGCGGTCGCCGCAAGCAGGCCCTGCTGGGCGACGCGATGGAGGCGGTGATCGCCGCCGTCTACCTTGACGGCGGGATCGAGGCGGCGCGCAGCCTGATCCTGAGCGCTTGGGGCAACCGGATCGAAACGGTCGAGGAAGACGCCCGCGATCCCAAGACCGCGCTGCAGGAATGGGCGCAGGCCAAGGGTCACAAGCCGCCGCAGTATCGCGAGATCGCGCGCAGCGGCCCCGACCATGCCCCCGTCTTCACGATCGAGGTCGCGCTGCAATCCGGCGAGACCAGCCGCGCCGAGGCACCGTCGAAACGGCGCGCGGAACAGGCCGCGGCCAAGGCGCTTTTGGATCGGCTGGGCGGCTAGCCACCGGTCATGGGGACTGGTCATGAAGACTGGTCTCTGGCCCCGGTCCCGTGGATCATGTAGGAACGCGCGATTCCCAGACTGGACATGACATGACCCAGAAAGCCGGCTTCGTTGCCCTGATCGGAGAGCCCAACGCGGGCAAGTCCACGCTTCTGAACGCGATGGTCGGCACCAAGGTGTCGATCGTGACCCACAAGGTGCAGACCACCCGCGCCCGCATCCGCGGCGTTGCGCTGGAAGGCGATGCGCAGATCGTGTTCGTCGACACGCCCGGCCTGTTCCGCCCGCGCCGCCGACTAGACCGCGCGATGGTGGCCGCCGCGTGGACCGGGGCCGGAGACGCCGATGTCGTTCTGTTGCTGATCGAGGCGCAGCGCGGCCTGACCGACGGCGTCGAGGCGATCATCGAAGGGCTGGAGGAACGGGGCGGCGACCGACCCGTCGCGCTGGTGATCAACAAGATCGACCGCGTTCAAGCCCCCGCGCTTCTGGCGCTCACCAAGAAGATGAACGATCGCTTCCCCTTCGTCGAAACCTTCATGATCTCGGCCGAAAAGGGCCACGGCGTCGACGACTTGCGCCATTGGCTGGCCGACCGGATGCCCGAAGGCCCGTGGCTGTACCCCGAGGACGAGATTTCCGACCTGCCGATGCGGATGATCGCGGCGGAAATCACCCGCGAGAAGCTGACGCTTCGCCTGCATCAGGAACTGCCGTACCAGCTGACGGTCGAGACAGAAAGCTGGGAGGAGCGCGACGACGGATCCGCCGTGATCCACCAGATGATCTACGTCGCCCGCGATGGCCACAAAGGCATCGTGCTGGGCAAGCGCGGCGAGACGGTGAAAGCCGTCGGCAAAGCCTCGCGCGAGGAACTGACAGAGATGCTGGACCGCCCGGTTCACCTGTTCCTGCAGGTGAAGGTGCGGCCGAACTGGCTGGACGAGAAGGAACGCTATTCCGCGATCGGTCTCGATTTCTCGGACGGCAACAGCTGACCCGATGCCACGGCTGACCTCGGACCTCTGGGTCTCGGCCTATCTTGCGCGGCTGCGGCTGGCGGACATTCCCGCCTTCGTGGTGGCAAAGGGCGATGCGACGGCGGGCGCGGTGCTGATCAAGCAAAGCCCGCTGGACGGCACCGCGACGCTGTACCAGCGGTCGGTCGATCTGATGACCGGAGACCGGCGCTGGGTCGTGCTGGCCGAAGGCGACGAACGCGACGTCGACGCCTCGGTCGCGAAACAGCGGTCTTTCGATCCCGACCTTTGGGTGATCGAGGTCGAGGACCGCGCAGGCCGCCACCTGCTGGACGAGGAAGGCCTCGATACCTAGGCCGCACCCCCTTGCCCACACCCCCTTGCCCGTGCCCGCGTCCCGGCGATAGTGGGCGCATGGAATGGCGTGATCAGGGAATCCTGCTGTCGTCCCGCCGTCACGGCGAGTCCGGCGCGATCATCGAGGTCTTTACCCCCGGCCGCGGTCGGCATCTTGGCGTCGTGCGCGGCGGTGCCAGCCGAAAGACGGCGCCGATCCTGCAACCCGGCGCCCAGCTGGATGTCACGTGGCGCGCCCGGCTGGAAGAACACCTTGGCGCCTTCACGGTGGAACCCCTGCAAAGCCGCGCCGCCGGTGCGATGTCGGACCGGCTGGCGCTGGCCGGGCTGAACGCGGTGACCGCGCTGTTGTCCTTCACCCTGCCGGAACGCGAAGCCCACGAACCGCTGTACGACCGTAGCGTAACGCTGTTGGACATGCTCGACCGCCCCGAGATCTGGCCGCTGGGTTACCTACACTGGGAACTCGCCCTGTTGGACGAACTGGGCTTCGGTCTCGACCTCGGAAGCTGCGCCGTGACCGGCGTGACGCAGGGGCTGGAGTACGTCTCGCCCCGCACCGGGCGCGCGGTGTCCGAGGCCGGGGCGGGCGAATGGAAAGACCGGCTTCTGCCGCTGCCGCGCTGCCTGCGCATCCTGTACGACGCGCCCTCGTCCGAGGTGGCGCAGGGTCTGCGCACCACCGGCCATTTTCTTGAAAACTGGCTGGCCCCCGCGTTGGGCGACCGCCCCTTGCCGGCGGCGCGGCAACGCTTCGTCGATTTGCAGGCCCGGCAGGACCGTCCCGGCGGTCAGTGACCGCCCGCGATCCGCATCAACACCAATCCGCCGACGATCAGCGCCACCGCCAGAAGCCGCATCGGGGTGGCGGCCTCGCCCATGAAGACCACGCCGACGGCAAATGCGCCGACCGCGCCGATCCCGGTCCAGACCGAGTAGGCGGTGCCAAGCGGCAGCGATTTCATCGCGACCGCAAGCAGGCCGAAGCTGGCGACCATCGCCACAAGCGTGACCACCGAGGGGCCGAGAACGGTGAAGCCCTCGGATTTCTTCATCGCCGACGCCCACACGATTTCAAGCAGGCCGGCGACAGCCAGAATGACCCATGCCATGACAGATTTGCCTTCCGCGTTGTCCGGGTCATCCCGGTCGGGGCCACCATGATGGCGGCGGACCGCACGGGCAAGGCGCCTTGCCCACCCGGCCCACGGTTTCCCGCCGCGCGGTCATTGCCAAACGCCATCCGATGGGCAACAACCCCGGAACGGCCGAAAAATTGGAGGATAGTCATGCACACCATCGCGGGATTCGACCGCATCGGCGAAGAGAACGCCTTTGCCGTGCTGGCGCGCGCCGGAGAGCTTGCGGCGCAGGGCATGGATGTCATCAACCTTGGCATCGGCCAGCCCGACTTCCCGACGCCGGAGAACATCGTCGAGGCGGCGGTGAAGGCGCTGCGCGACGGTCAGCACGGCTATACCGCGGCAACCGGCATCCTGCCCCTGCGCGAGGCGGTTGCCGCCGATCTGGACCGCCGCTTTGGCGCGCAGGTCAGCCCGCACAACGTCCTGATCGTGCCCGGCGGCAAGGTCACCATGTTCACCGCGATCCTGATGTTCGGAGAACCGGGGGCCGAGATCCTGTATCCCGATCCCGGTTTCCCGATCTACCGCTCGATGATCGAGTTCACCGGGGCCAAACCCGTGCCGATCCCGATCCGCGAAGAGAACGGGTTCGCCTTCTCGGCCGAGGAAACGCTGTCGCTGATCACCGACAAGACGCGCCTGATCATCGTGAACTCGCCCGCGAACCCCTGTGGCGGCGTCACGCCGAAGGCCGAAGTCGACAAGCTGGTCGCGGGCCTCGCCGACTGGCCCGATGTCGCGATCATGTCGGACGAGATCTACGACCAGATGCTTTACGACGGCGAGGAACACGTCACGCTGCTGGGCTACCCCGAGATCCGCGACCGGCTGATCCTGCTGAACGGCTGGTCCAAGACCTACGCGATGACGGGCTGGCGGCTGGGCTATTCGGTCTGGCCGCAGGACCTGTACGACAAGGCCCGCAAGCTGGCCGTCAACGCATGGTCCTGCGTCAACACCCCGGCCCAATACGCCGCGCTTGAGGCCCTGACGGGTCCGCAGGACGCGGTGGCTAAGATGGTCGCGGAATTCGACGCCCGCCGAAAGCTGGTGGTCGACCTTGCCAACGACCTGCCCGGCGTCTCCTGCATCACGCCGAAGGGCGCCTTCTATGCCTTCCCGAATGTCTCGGAAACGGGCTGGAAGGCGAAGAAGCTCGCGCTGTCGCTGCTGGAGGAAACGGGGGTCGCCACCGTGGGCGGTCCGGATTTCGGCACGCTGGGCGAAGGCTACATCCGCCTGAGCTATGCCAATTCGCAGGACAACATCCGCGAGGCGCTGGGACGGATGAAGGCGTTCCTGTCAAAGTGATCGGCCCTTCGGGCCGAGCCTCCGGCGGAGGTATTTGAAAAGAGAAGAAGCAGGGCGCCCTTTCTTCTCTTTGAAAATACCTCAGGGGGGCGCCGAAGGCGCGGGGGACGGCGTCCCCCTCTGCCATCGGCCATCACCCCAGAAGCCGGCGTGCGATCACCTGGGCCTGGATCTCGGCGGCGCCCTCGAAGATGTTCAGGATGCGTGCGTCGCACAGGATGCGGCTGATCCGGTATTCGGTGGCAAAGCCGTTGCCGCCGTGGATCTGCAGCGCGTTGTCCGCCGCCGCCCATGCCACGCGGGCGCCCAGCAGTTTCGCCATCCCAGCCTCGAGGTCGCAGCGCGTGTCGCTGTCCTTGCGGCGGGCGGAGAAATAGGTGAGCTGCCGCGCCACCATGATTTCGACCGCCATCATGGCAAGTTTCGAAGCCACGCGCGGGAAGGCGGCAAGGGGCTTGCCGAACTGCTGGCGGTCCGTGGCGTACTGCAGGCCGGTTTCCAGCGCCGATTGCGCGACGCCGATGGCGCGGGCGGCGGTTTGGATGCGGGCGCTTTCGAAGGTCTGCATGAGCTGCCGGAAGCCCTGACCCTCGACCCCGCCCAGCAGGTTTTCGCCCTGCACCTTGAAGCCGTCGAAGCCCAGTTCGTATTCCTTCATGCCGCGGTAGCCCAGCACCTCGATCTCGCCACCGGTCATGCCGGGGGTGGGGAAGGGGTCGGCATCGGTGCCCGGTGTCTTTTCCGCAAGGAACATGGACAGGCCGCGGTGGTCGGTGCTGTCGGGGTCGGTGCGCGCCAGAAGGGTCATGACATGGGCCCGGGCGGCATGGGTGATCCATGTCTTGTTACCGGTGATCGCGTAATCCTCGCCGGTTTTCACCGCACGGGTCCGCAGCGCCCCGAGGTCAGAGCCGGTGTTGGGTTCGGTGAACACCGCCGTCGGCAGGATCTCGGCCGAGCCGATCTTCGGCAGCCAGTGGGCCTTTTGCGCCTCGGTGCCGCCGCACAGGATCAGTTCGGCCGCGATTTCGGACCGGGTGCCCAGCGAGCCGACGCCGATATAGCCGCGCGACAGTTCTTCGGACACCACCACCATCGACGCTTTGGACAGGCCGAGGCCGCCGTGCTCTTCGGGGATGGTCAGGCCGAAGACGCCCATCTCGGCGAGATCTTCGATGATCTCCATCGGGATCAGGTCGTCCTTCAGGTGCCAGTCCTGCGCGTTGGGAATGACGCGCTCGTCCGCGTACCGGCGGAACTGGTCGCGGATCATCTCAAGCTCGTCTTCCAGCCCGGACGCGCCGAAGGTGGCGTGGCCGGCGTTGTCCTGCATCAGCGCGGCAAGACGCATTCGGGCGGCCTGTGTATTGCCGGACTGGGTCAGGGTCATCACGACCGGGGTCATCAGGTGACGCTGATCGTCCTGCGACAGGTACATGTCCTGCGGGCGGGCGATCTCGGTCTGGCTCATGGGGATGCCGCCGTAGATCTGCCAGAGGTATTCGCCGAACGCGATCTGGTGGATCAGGCGTTCCATCTCGCCGAACCGGCCGTCGGCCTCCAGTGCCTCGGCCCAGTGCTGCATCTGGCGCAGGGATTCGACGTAGGTCGCCAGCCACGCCACCGCGTGGGCCGCCGTCTGGTGCGCCTCGAGCCGGGCGGGATAGACGCGGTCGCCCTCGGTGACTTCGGCGCGCACCCGGGCAATCGCCAAGTCCAGCAGCGACTGTGCCGCGGGAACGGCGTCGGCTGTCAGCGCCAGCAGGTCTCGCAGCATCACGCGATCGGTAGTCATGTCCTGTCCATCATGAGGCATCGGGCGCATCCTTCTCCACTCCGTCCGGTGGAATAGCGACTTTGCACCCGCAGCGCAACAATAATTCAAAATAGATACTAAAATAGAACAAAAGTGACTTTCGGGATTTATCGCTGGGACGGGCGCCGCAAGCCTGTATGACGGTCGGGACCCATCAGGAGCGATGCCGATGTTCGAGGTGTTCACACAGATCCCACCCGCGATCCTTGCCTTCGCGTTTGGCGTCGCGCTGTTCGCGGGCTTCGTGAAGGGCGCGGTGGGCTTTGCCCTGCCGATGATCATGATTTCAGGGCTTGGGTCCCAGCTATCGCCCGAACTGGCGCTGGCGGCGCTGATCGTCCCGACCGTGGCGGCGAACCTGTGGCAGGCGTTGCGCGACGGGGTGGCGGCGGCGCTGGGCACGACGCGCAAGTACTGGCTGTACATGCTGATCGTGCTGGTCTTCATCGCCGGCAGTGCGCAGTTGGTGCGGGTCATTCCAAGCTGGGTGTTCTTCCTGTTGCTGGGCCTTCCGATCACCGGCTTTGCGCTGGTCCAGATCTTCGGATGGAAGCTGCACATCCGCCCCGAGCACCGCACACGGGCCGAGTTGGGCATCGGTGCCGTTGCCGGGTTCACTGGCGGGCTGTCCGGTGTCTGGGGCCCGCCGACCGTGGCCTATCTGACCGCGATCGACGCCCCCAAGGGCGAGTCGATGCGGATGCAGGGCGTCGTCTATGCGGCGGGGTCGATCGTTCTGCTGACGTCGCACCTGCGGTCGGGCGTGCTGAATGCCCAGACGCTGCCCCTGTCCTTTGCGATGCTGGTGCCTGTCGTTCTGGGCATGGTCGCGGGGTATTCGGTGCACGACAGGCTGGACGCGGTGAAGTTCCGGCGTGCGATGCTTGTGGTGCTGGTCGTTGCCGGGCTGAACCTGATCCGGCGCGGCGTGATGGGGCTGTTGTTCTAGGGCCGCGCTATTCCAGCGGGCGCGCCTCGTCGATCAGCATGACCGGAATGCCGTCGCGGATCGGGAAGGCAAGATGCGCCGCGCGCGAGATCAGTTCCTGATGCGTGGCGTCATAGCTGAGCACGGCCTGTGTCTGCGGGCAGACCAGCGATTCCAGCATCCGGCGGTCAAAGGCTGGCGCGGGCGCCGGAACCGAGGCGTCGTCGCTTGGGGTCGGCAGCACCTGCGGCCGGTCGCCGGTGTCGTCGGTCATTGCATCACCTCGTCGCCTGCGCCGCCCCGAAGGGCGAACTCGATCAGCGTCACCAGCGTCTCGCGCCGGGTGGACAGCGACGGCGCTTCCAGAAGCGCCTGACGGTCTTCGGGTTCGAAGGGGCACAGCATGGACAGCGAGTTGATCAGCAGCTCGTCATCCGCTTCGCGCATCGCTTCCCAGTCGGTCTTCAGGTTCTCTTCCTGAAAGTAACGCGACAGCAGGCCAAGAAAGTCACTGCGGTCAAAGCCCGGATCGTGTTCCGCCGGCCCAAGATCGCGCGAGAAGTCGTCCCAGCCGATCTCGCACCGACGGTAGGGCGTAAAGCCCTCGATCTCGTCGCGGACGCGGAAGCGGCAGACCCCGGTAAGCGTTATCAGATAACGCCCGTCCTCGGTTTCCGAAAACGCCGTCAGCCGGCCGGCGCAGCCTATCTGGTGCAGACGGCTTTGGGTGCCGCCCGGGGTTTCATAGGGCTGCACCATGCCGATCAGCCGATGCGGCGTCTTCATGCAGTCGTCCAGCATCGCAAGATAGCGCGGCTCGAAGATGTGAAGCGGCAGTTTCGCGCGCGGCAGCAACAGGGCGCCGGGCAGGGGAAACACCGGGATCGTGTCGGGCAGGTCGGCGGCTGAAATCATGATGCAAACCTAGCCCGACGTTACCCTCAGGCAAATATCATCGACGACAATTTACGGCGTCCCGACAGGACCACGGGATCCTGCGGTTTGAGCGAATCGAAGATGGTGAAAAGCTGCTGCTTGGCGGCGGCATCGTTCCATTCGCGGTCGCGGCGGAACAGTTCCAGAAGCTCGGCGACGGCCTCTTCCACCTGACCCTTGGCGTGCAGCGCCTGCGCAAGGTCGAACCGGGCCTGATGATCGTCGGGGTTCGCTTCGACCTGCGCGCTCAGTTCGGCGACAGGACCGGCGTTCGCGCCCTGCTTCGCAAGGTTCAGCTGCGCGTGGGCGGCTTCCAGTTCCGGCGCGGTGCTGATCGCGGCGGGGGCGCCGTTCAGGATCGCCTCGGCCTGGTCGAGATCGTCCATCGCGATGTGGGCGCGCACAAGGCCACCGTAGGCGGCGGCGTTTTCGGGTTCTTCGCCAAGGATCGCGGCGAAGGTCTGGGCGGCGTCGACGGCGGCACCGTCGGCCAGCATCGCCTCGGCGGCTTCGATCGCCTCGGCCAGCCCGTTGTCTTCGCCGCCAAGCGCGGCGACGCGGTCGACGAAGGCCTTGATTTCGGACTGCGGCACGGCGCCTTGGAACATGTCGACCGGGCGGCCTTCGTGGAAGGCGACGACGGTCGGGATCGATTGCAGCGGCAGGCCCTGCTGCGCCAGCGCGGCGGCAAGGCGCTGGTTCTCGTCGACGTTCAGCTTGGCCATGCGGACCTTGCCCTTGGCGTCGGTCACGGCCTGTTCCAGCATCGGGCCAAGCGTTTTGCAGGGGCCGCACCACGGCGCCCAGAAATCGACGATGACCGGGACCTCCTTGGATCCTTCCATGACGTCGGCGACGAAGGTCGCCTCGGTCACGTCCTTGATCAGGTCGCCTTGCGGCGCGGCTTGGTCGGTGTTCTGGCCCAGTTCCAGCATTGGCGTGTGCCCCATCCAATAAATATATCGTGTCGCAGCGTTAGATGGAGCATGCCCGGCAGTCTTGCAAGGGGCGCGGCGCCGTTGCCGAAGCGTGCGGCGTCAGGACTTTTCCGCCTTTCGCTCGTGTGGAAAGTCGCCTTCGGCGATATAGGCCTCTTCGGCGGGGGTGCTGGGACGGCCGAGGACGGCGTTCCGGTGCGGGTGGCGACCGAACCGGGCGATCACCTCGCGCACGCGGCGCGGTTGCTTCCCGGCGTCGTCGTAAAGGATGCCAAAATCCGGTGACAGCGGCACCACCATGCTGTCGGCCAGCTGGACGATCAGGTCCATCCGCTGCAGGTGATCGGGGCCTTCGCAATGGCCGATGGCGATCAGGTGGAACAGCCGTTCCCACGGTGTGGTCAGCGCCTTGAGATGACCGTTGTCGATCCCGTCCAGACACAGGCGGCAAGACTTGATGTCCTGCGCGAAGGCGGCGGGCGTGTCGCGCCAGACCGAGCGGGGGAATTGGTCCAGCGTCAACAGCAGCGCAAGGCGTCCGCGCGGAGTTTCGGCCCAGCCGTCAAAGGCGCCGCGTGCGGCGGCAAGGGTCACGTCGGCGTAGGTGTCGATGATCGCCGCATCCATGCCGCCCTGCATCCGGCTGTTCCAGAAGTCCCCATGACGTTCGGGGACGCAGTCGGGCAGGTCGTCGGGAAACCAGAAGCCTAGGATCTCGTCCGGCGTCACCGCCCCAGCAGGTCGTTGTGGCATTGGCCGTCCCCCGTTCCTTGACGCAGCGTTGCGCGCGGAACGGGGTCTGGCAAGCCCTACAGGTCGAACGTTGCGAAAACCGGGGCGTGGTCCGACGGCTTTTCCCAGCCGCGCGCGTCGCGAAGGACGCGGCTGGAATGCGCCGCGTTCGAGATGTCGGGCGTGGCCCAGACATGATCCAGACGCCGCCCTTTGTCGGCACCGGACCAGTCGCGGGCGCGGTAGGACCACCACGAATACAGCAGCCCCTCGGGGATGTCCTGCCGGGTGATGTCGACCCAGCCCCCGGCGTCCTGCGCCTGCGCAAGATGGTCGACCTCTGTCGGGGTGTGGCTGACGATCTTCAGAAGCTGCTTGTGGTTCCAGACGTCGTCTTCGCGCGGGGCGATGTTCAGGTCGCCGACAAGGATCGCCTTCTCGGGGCGTTCGGCGTGAAACCAGTCGCGCATCTCGGTGAGATAGTCGAGCTTCTGCCCGAACTTCTCGTTCACCTCGCGGTCCGGCACGTCGCCGCCCGCCGGGACATAGAAGTTCTGCACCGTCACGCCGTTCTCCAGCTTCACCGCGACATGGCGGGCGTGGCCCAGCCCGGCAAAATCCATGTCGCCCACGTCGGTGATCGGGATCTTCGACAGCACGGCGACGCCATTATAGCCCTTTTGCCCCCGCGCGATGAGATGCTCGTAGCCAAGCGCACGGAAGTTTTCGACCGGGATCTTGTCGACCGGACTTTTGCATTCCTGCAGGCACAGCACGTCGGGCTGTTCCTCTTCCAGCAGCTTCAGAACCAGCGGTTCGCGCAGGCGGACAGAGTTGATGTTCCAGGTGGCAAGGGTGAAGGGCATGGAGGTCTCCGGTTCGCGGTGCGGCGGACCCTAGGCGCGGCGCGGCAGAGGCTCAAGGGCGAAGACCGGCGCGTTCGACCTGCGGTTGATCGCCTAGCGCAGTCCGGTCTCTTCCAGCAGGCCAAGGCGTTTGGCCTCGTAGTAATAGCCGCGCGCGTACCAGCCGATGGCTTCGTCCATGTTACCGCCAGACACAAGCCACGCGCCGCGCAGGTACTTCACCGCATAGCGCAGGTTGGTTTCCGCATCCAAAAGCGATTCTGGCGGGCCGCGATGGCCCATCGTGCGCGCGGTGGTCGGGTGGATCTGCATCAGGCCCATGTACGGCCCGTTGCGGGCGCCGGGCGTGTACCGGCTTTCACGCTGGACGACCCGGTGCACCAGCTCTCGCGGGACTTCGTAGCGGTCGGCATAGGTGTTGATCAGCGCGCGAAGCTCTGGGGATTCGCCTTGGTACAACGGCACGTCAGCCGCGCGCCGTTCGCGTCCGCCGCATCCGGCGACAAGGGCAAGGCAAAGCCCAAGGATCAACATGCGCAGCATCGGCAGTCCCCGTCCGGTTTCGTCGAGGTCAGCCTAGCGTGCGCGGCGGCACGTCAAAAGCCCCCGGCCGGGGTCGCTCATTCACGTTTCGGCGGGCAGGCGCCTGTCCGCTTGACCGGCGGTCCCACCGCGCCAAGATGGGACGGCCCGCAACGGACGACTCGGTGACTGTCACGAATGCTGCGCCCCGCTTCATGCCTTTTCATTGCCTTGGCGCTTTTTCCACAAGGTCCGGCGCTTGCCGCCGACTGGGAAACCTTCAGCCATGATCTTGGCCGGGGCGCCGCGGTCTGTCCCTATGACGACGCCGAGACTGGCGCGTTCTTCTGCTTTGCCATCGCCTGCCCGCCGGAACGGGGAACACCGTCGATCCGCGTGGCGCTGGGCGGCGACGTGCCGGACGCGGACGATGTGCCGCTGTCGGTTCAGGTCGATGGCCAGATGCTGTCGCACCTGTACCTGTCGCGCCTGCCGCAGGACGAACAGGCAGAGGACACCGCCGATTTCACGACCCCGTTCGACCCGTCCCGCGACGAGGCCATGATCGCCGCGCTGATGTCGGGAAGCCGCGCGCGTCTGGTCTTCGGCACCGGGCTGACCGCGATGATCCAAGAGATCAGCCTGTCCGGAAGCCACGCGGCGCTGGACAAGGTATCGACCCTGTGCGGGGTGCCCGCGCTGGCGCCGGAAGAGGAGTGATCCCGGGGCACCGGACGCCGAAGGTAAGGCCGCGGACAAAAAAAGCCCGGGCGTGATGCCCGGGCCAGTCCAACAGGGAGGTGCATGCCATTACCCGGACATGCAACGGGAACTCTTCGCATATGGTGGTCAGACTATGCGATGACAACCATCGCGATAGTCCGGAATACCTTACGCAGGGGTATACTATGCCACCAACCTGTACCCACCGGATTCGGTCACAAGAAGGCGGGCATTGGACGGATCCGGTTCGATTTTCTGCCGAAGCCGGTAAATATGTGTCTCAAGCGTGTGGGTCGTGACCCCCGCGTTATAGCCCCAGACCTCGTGCAGCAACACGTCGCGGGCCACGACACCCTCGGTCGAGCGGTACAGGAACTTGAGGATGTTGGTCTCTTTCTCGGTCAGCCGGATCTTCCGGTCGTCTTCCGTGATCAGCATCTTCATCGCGGGCTTGAACGTGTAAGGCCCAAGCTGGAAGACAGCGTCTTCCGACTGTTCGTGCTGCCGCAGCTGGGCGCGGATGCGGGCCAGCAGGACGGGGAACTTGAACGGCTTGGTGACATAATCGTTCGCACCGGCATCAAGCCCGAGGATGGTGTCGCTGTCGCTGTCGTGGCCGGTCAGCATCAGCACGGGGCACTTCACACCCTGTTTGCGCATCACGCGGCACAGCTCGCGACCGTCGGTGTCGGGCAGGCCGACGTCCAGGATCACCAGATCGTACAGGCCTTCCTTGGCTTTCTCGAGCGCGTCGTGGCCATTGCCAGCCTCGAACACGTCGAAATCCTCGGTCATGACCAACTGCTCGCTCAGCGCCTCGCGCAGATCGTCGTCGTCATCGACAAGCAGGATTTTCTTCAAATTCGTGGACATAGACGGCGAACTCCTTGCATCCTGTCCAACGAAGTGAGGGCGAAACCGGTTCCCTGCAAGATTTGCTGCACCGATTTCACGCGGTCGTGTCGACACAGGCGGAAATGTTTCATATTTCAGGCTACCCGTAACGAACGGGCCCCGTCGCAACCGGATATTCCTCATGGCTCTGGATCCCACCATCGCAGAACAGCTGTCGCGCGCCCGCGCCGACCTGCGCATGGGGCTGCCCGTGGTGATCCACGACTGTTGCGGCGCCGCCCTTGCCGGCGCGGCCGAGACGCTGGACGCAACGCGGCTGGCGGACCTGCGCGCGCTGGGCAGCCCGCATGTGGCGATCACCGCCCGGCGGGCCGAGACGCTGAAGGCGCGGGCCTATGATGGCGATCTTGCCCGGGTAGCGGTGCCGGACGCGGTGGACATGGGCTGGATCCGCGGCATGGCGGACCCGGCCAACGATCTGGCGATGCCGATGAAGGGTCCGCATGTCTCTTTGCGCGGGGGCGGCGCCGACCTGTCACGCGCGGCGATCGCGCTGGCGAAATCCGCCCGGCTGCTGCCCGCCGCCGTGCTGGTGCCGGTTCCGGACGGTCCCGCGCTGGCCGCCGCGCATGGGCGGTGGCGAATTGCCGAGCGGCGCATGCTTGGCAAGGACGAACTCTGCGTTTACGAGCGCAGGCCATGTTCACCGGAATAATCACCGCCATCGGCACCGTCGGCGACGCCCGAGAGCAGGGCGACACGCGTCTGCGGATCGAATGCCCCTATGACACCGCCAGGATCGACATCGGCGCGTCCATCGCCTGTTCGGGCGTCTGCCTGACGGTGGTGGAACGCGGATCGACCGCGGATGGCAACGGCTGGTTCGCCGTCGACGTCAGCGGCGAAACGCGCAGCCGCACCGTGCCCGGCCAATGGACGCAGGGTCGGCGGCTGAACCTCGAACAGGCGATGAGGCTGGGCGACGAGCTGGGCGGCCATATCGTGACCGGCCATGTCGATGCGGTGGGCACGGTTGCGGTC
>NZVC01000005.1 GCA_002701395.1 Maritimibacter sp.
CCCACTTCTTTGCCTCTGATTTAGTTCGAAAAGATTTAACAACTGTCTTGAAACCTTTACGTCTTACAAGAGCAACATAAGAAGTTTTTTTCTTCCACTTTCTTCGTTGAATAGTTGCCATAAACACTCCAATTCCGAAACCGAAATGTAGTGTAAGTGTAGTGCAAACACGTTTAACAGAAACTTGCAGAAAGTTTTTCGCAGAACTTTGGTAGCGGAGGAGGGACTTGAACCCCCGACACAAGGATTATGATTCCTCTGCTCTAACCAACTGAGCTACTCCGCCGGAACCGCCGGCGTAGGTATGCGAGGCGGCGCAGGGCGTCAAGCGGGAAAAACCGCCCGCATGGCGGAAAAATCCGCTGCCGTTGCGGCGGCCCTTATCGCTTGGGTGCGCTCGACTTGATCTCGCCGAAGGTCAGCACCGGAGAGGCATCCATTTCCTCGGCATTCAGCATCGAGGCGACCCGCTCCAGCGACGAGATCAGCAGCGCCTGCTCCCAGTCCTTCAGCGTCTCGAAGGATTTCACGAACCGCTGTTGCAGAGCATCCGGCGCGGTATCGACCGCCGCGCGGCCCGCGTCAGTGATGACAACGTCCGTCTGGCGGCGGTCCGCCTCGGACCGGTAGCGGGTGACCATGCCCCGCGCGACCAGCTTGTCGACCAGCGCCGTCACCGTCGCCTGACTGACGCCCATGCGGTTCGCAAGCTCTTTGGGTGTGACCCCGGCGTTCTTCCCGCCGGCCACCAGTTGCAGCACCCGCAACTGTGCTGGCGTCAGCCCCGCGGCCTGCGCAAGGTTTCGTTCGTACAGCTCTGTCGCACGCAGAATCCTGCGAAGCGCGATCAGGCTTTGGTCGGTTCTGGGGCTTACATCTTCGGCCATATGACGGGTTTATCCTCGCTCCGCAGGGATCGGCAACACCCCGCCGGTGGCACATCCTTCATGAGGTGAAGGACTTTTCAGGGCAAATTCCTTCGCTATGTGAAAGATTTTTTCCGCATATCACTATTTTAGCAACAAATTCGTGGATTTTTCTTTCATTCGTTGAAACCAAACGGCGTCCAATCTATTTAGTCTACCGAACGAAATGCGAGGAACGGTAAAAGCCATGCCGAAAGACACCATCACACCCCGATCGCGGACGCCCCTTCTGCGCAAGCCGGACGCGACGGACGGGGCCGAAATCTGGGAGCTGGTGAAAGCCTGCAAACCGCTCGACGAAAATTCCATGTACTGCAATCTGGTCCAAGCCGACCATTTCCGCGACACCTGCGTGGTGGCGGAACTGAACGGCGAAATCGTGGGCTGGATCTCGGGCCACATGATCCCGGCGAAAGAAGAGCTTTTCGTCTGGCAGGTCGCTGTCGGCCCGAAAGCGCGCGGTCTTGGCCTTGGGCGCAAGATGCTGCTCGAGCTGGTGAACCGCGGCGAATGTGAAGGTGCCACGCACCTGAAGACCACGATCACCGAAGACAACGACGCGTCGTGGGGTCTTTTCCGCAGCTTCGCCCGCCATATCGGCGGCGACCTGTCGGACGAGCCGCATTTCGAAAGCGAAGAACATTTTGGCGGCAAGCACGACACCGAGCACATGGTGACGGTCGAACTGCCGCAACCGGCCCCGCTGGCGCGCGCTGCATAAGCGCCGCCGCACCCGGTTTCCCCTCACAGAAATTCCTTCCCGAAAGGAGCACGACATGCCGAAAGACATGAATAAAAACTATGAGATCTACGAACGTCGCGAAAGCGAAGCCCGCTCTTACTGCCGTGGCTTCCCGACGTCATTCGCCAGCGCGTCCGGGTCCGAGCTGACCGACGACAAAGGCAACACCTACATCGACTTCCTGGCCGGTTGCTCGTCGCTGAACTACGGGCACAACGACCCGGACATGAAGCAGGCGCTGATCGATCACATTTCGAACGACGGGATCGCGCACGGTCTTGACCTGCACACCGACACCAAGGGCGACTTCCTGACGACGTTCGAGGAAAAGATCCTCGAACCGCGCGGAATGGACCACAAGGTGATGTTCACCGGCCCGACAGGCGCCAACGCCGTTGAGGCGGCGATGAAGATCGCCCGCAAGGTGACTGGCCGCACCAACATCATCGCCTTTACCAACGGCTTCCACGGCGTGACGATGGGCGCCCTTGCCGCAACCGGCAACGGCTATCACCGTGGCGGCGCCGCCGGCGCTGCGCTGACCGGCGTGACGCGTATGCCCTTTGACCGCTATATGGGCGAAGACTGCGACACCACGAAGTTCCTGGAAGCCGTGCTGAAAGACGCCTCGTCCGGCGTTGACGCTCCGGCTGCGATCCTGCTGGAAACCGTGCAGGGCGAAGGCGGTCTGAACGCTGCCCGCACCGAGTGGGTCCAGAAGGTTGCCAAGTTGGCCAAGGAACACGGCGCGCTGCTGATCGTCGATGACATTCAGGCGGGCTGTGGCCGGACCGGCACGTTCTTCTCGTTCGAGAAAATGGATATCCAGCCGGACATCGTGACGATGGCGAAGTCGGTCTCGGGCTTCGGCCTGCCGCTGGGCCTTGTCCTTGTGCGCCCCGAACATGACGTGATGGGCCCGGCCGAGCACAACGGCACCTTCCGCGGCAACACCCATGCCTTCGTGACCGCCCGCGTGGCGATCGAGAAGTTCTGGGCCGACGATAGCTTTGAAAAAGAGCTGGCCGAGAAGGAAGAGATCCTGACCGAGGCGCTGGCCGATCTGGCCGAGATCGTCGACGGCGGCAAGCTGAAGGGCCGCGGCCTGATGCGTGGCGTCGACGTCGGCTCGGGCGAGCTGGCCTCGAAAATCTGCGGTCGCGCGTTCGAGAAAGGTCTTATCATCGAGACCTCCGGCCCGGACGACGAAGTCGTCAAAGTGCTGGCGCCGCTGACCACCCCGAAGGAGACGTTCCGCAAGGGCCTGAACATCGTTCTCGATGCGGCTCGCGACGTCACCACCAACAACACTATTGCTGCGGAGTAACCCCACATGATCGTTCGTGACTTCAACAAGATCGTAAAGGACGAGCGCGACCGCGTGGTGTCCGATGCCAACTGGACCAGCGTGCGGATGCTGCTGGCCCAGGACGGGATGGGCTTTTCCTTCCACATCACCTTCCTCGAGGCGGGTTCGGAACACACGTTCCACTACAAGAACCACTTCGAGAGCGTTTACTGCATGCAGGGCAAAGGCACGATCACCGACCTCGCCACCGGCGAGACGCACGAGATCACGCCCGGCGTCATGTATGCGCTGAACGAACATGACAAGCACACGCTGAAAGCCGAGGAAGAACTCGTAATGGCGTGCTGTTTCAATCCGCCCGTGACCGGTACCGAGGTCCACCAAGAGGACGGGTCCTATGCGCCGGCGAAGGAACTTGCCGACTAAGCCATGACCGAGCAAAACCACACAGTCGAGAAAATCGGCGGCACGTCCATGTCGCGCGTCGATGAACTGCGGGACACGCTGTTCATCGGCGAGCGCACGGGCGCCGACCGCTACGGGCGCGTCTTCGTCGTGTCGGCCTTTGGCGGCATCACCAACCTGCTGCTGGAACACAAGAAGACTGGCGACGCGGGCGTCTATGCCCGGTTCGCCAACTCGGACAACGACCACGGCTGGCACGAGGCGCTGGACAAGGTCGCCGAGGCGATGACCGAGGCGCACGGCAAGGTGCTGGAGCACTCGGCCGACATCGAACGGGCCGACGGCTTCGTCCGCGAACGGATCGAAGGCGCACGCAACTGCCTGATCGACCTGCAGCGCCTGTGTTCCTACGGCCACTTCCGCCTGTCGGAACATATGCTGCAGATCCGCGAATTGCTGTCCGGGCTGGGCGAGGCGCATTCCGCCTTCGTCACGACCCAGATGCTTCAGCGGGCGGGCGTGAACGCGCGTCTGGTGGATCTGTCGGGCTGGCGTGACCAAGGCGACGTGTCGCTGGAAGAACGTATCAACTCTGCCATGAGCGGTGTCGATCCGGCGACCGAGATGCCGATCGTGACCGGCTACGCGCAATGCGCCGAAGGCCTGATGCGCGAGTTCGACCGGGGTTATTCCGAAGTGACGTTCTCGAAGCTCGCCGCCCTGACGGGTGCGCGCGAGGCGATCATTCACAAGGAATTCCACCTGTCGTCCGCCGACCCCAACCTTGTGGGTCAGGACGCCGTGCGCAAGCTGGGCCGGACCAACTATGACGTGGCCGACCAGCTGTCGAACATGGGCATGGAAGCGATCCACCCGAAGGCCGCCAAGACGCTGCGCCAGGCCGATGTGCCGCTGCGCGTTACGAACGCCTTCGAGCCGGGCGATCCGGGCACGCTGATCGACGATCAGCCGGCCGAGGAACCCGCCGTCGAGATCGTGACCGGCCTCGACATCATCGCGCTGGAACTGTTCGAACAGGACATGGTGGGCGTGAAGGGCTACGACGCCGCGATCCTTGAGGTGCTGACGCGCCACAACGTGCGGATCGTGTCGAAGGTGTCGAACGCCAACACGATCACCCACTATGTCGATGCCTCGCTGAAGACCATGCGGCGCGTCGAACGGGATCTGTCGGAACGCTATCCGTCGGCCGAAGTCCGGTCGCGGACGCTGAGCGTGGCATCGGTCATCGGTCGCGACCTGCGCGGTCTGTCGGTGCTGACCCGTGGCCTTCAGGCCATCGCGGATGCCGGTCTGGAATCCATCGGCGCCAGCCAAGGCCCGCGCAACGTGGACGTCCTGTACGTCCTGGAACGCGACGACCTGAAGCCGGCGATCAAGGCGCTGCACGGCGCGCTGGTCGAAAACCAGCCGGCCGCTTTTCCCAGGAAAGCCGCCTGATCCGCCATCGGCAGGTTTGAAATGACAAAGGGTCGCCCTTTCCCGGGGCGGCCCTTATCGTTTGGGTCAGCTTGCGACCCGGAACGCGTCGGTTTGGGCGATCATGCTGTCTTCGGGAACCTCCAGCGCCTCTAGCGGCACCGCCGCCAGACGCTCGGATTCCTCGGGCTCGACCCCCATCGCGCGCAGCATCGCCGCCACGAAGGCGTCGACGTCGACATCGCAACCATTGTGAAGCCGACGCAGGACCGCCAGCGAGCTGGACTCGAGGATGTCGATGGCGATCTGCGACGGGATCGGACAGAACAGACCTGCCTTCATCCCCTCTTCAAGGTAGATCGGCGTGACCTCGCGGACGTAGCTACCCGGCCCGGCGCCGCGCATACCAAGTCGCGCAAGGAATTCCAGAAACAGCGGATAGCGCCGTGCGACGTCGATGAAACCTTTCAGCCCCTGCACCATCTGCACCCGCGCATCGCCGCTGTTCTTCCGCGCCGAGGCGGATGCCAGTTGGATGATCTCGTGGCCAAGCTCGTTCTTCGCGGCCTCTAGCAGCGCGTCGATGCTGCGGAAGTGGTTGTAGAACGTGCCACGGGCAACGCCGGCCTCTTCGATGACATGCTCGATCACCGTCCCTTCCGGACCCTGCCGCGCGAAAACGCGGGTTGCGGCCTCGATCAGGCGTCGGCGCATCTTCACGCGCCGCTGCTCGGCCACACGGGTGCGGTGGTCTCCCATCGCGTTCATCATTCCTTCTCCGGTCGTTTGACGTTGAACACGGCGCAGTACAGCGCCGGGACGAACAGCAGGGTGATCAGCGTCCCTGCAATGATGCCGCCCATCATCGCGAAGGCCATCGGCCCCCAGAAGATCTGGCGCGAGATCGGGATCAGCGCGAGGCTGGCCGCCGCCGCGGTCAGCAGGATCGGGCGGGCACGCTGGTCCGAGGCCTCGAACACGGCGTCCCAACGGCTGCGGCCCGCTTCCAGCAGGTCCTGAATTGCCTGCACGAGGATGATCGAGTTCCGGATCAGGATGCCGACCAGCGCCAGCACCCCCAGCACCGCGACGAAGCCCATCGGCGCGCCGGACCCCAGCAGCGCCACGACCACGCCGATCAGGCCCAGCGGCGCAACTGCCATGACCACCGCCATCAGGCGGAAGCTTTGCATCTGCATCATGGTCAGCGTCAGGATGATCAGGATCATGATCGGCACGACGGCGACGATGGGCGCCTGACTTTCGGCGCTGGTTTCGACGACGCCGCCGATCTCGACCGTGTAGCCCCTTGGCAGCTCTTGGCGGAACGCTTCGATATCGGCGGCCTGATCGTTCACGATGGTGGCCGGCTGGTCGTCGCTGATGACGGCGGCCTTCACGGTGATCACCGGCGTCCGATCCTCTTGGCGGATGATCGGCTGTTCGGTTGTCCATGTCAGACTGGCGATCGACGACAGCGGGATCGGTGTCCCGTCCCCACCGGCGAACTGCAGATCCTCAAGCGAGGACAGCGTCGAACGGTCCTGCGCCTCGCCCCGCGCCAGCACGTCCACCAGCGTGCGCCCATCGCGCAGCTGGGTGACGGTGGTGCCTTCGAACAGGCTAGTCAGCACGTTGGCGACGTCGGCCTGCGTCAGGCCAAGCTGCCGCATCCGCGCTTGGTCAAGATCCACCCGGATGACGCGGCTGGGCTCGTTCCAGTCAAGGCTGATGGCGTCCAGTCGCTGATCCTTCGACAGCACCGCCGCCAGCTTCAGCGCCTCCTCACGCAGCACCGCATAGTCGGTTCCGGCCACGCGATACTGCACCGGCTTGCCGACCGGCGGCCCAAGCTCGATGAACTTCGGGAAGAACTCGACCGCGACATGTTCAAGCGAGTATTCGCGGATCTTCGCTGTCAGCGCATCGCGGGCGTCCAGATCCGGGGTCACGATCACCACCTGCCCGATGTTCGGCCCGGCGGTGGGCGCATCGTGGGTCAGGATGAACCGGGGCGCCCCGTCCCCGATGTAGGCGGTCCAGAAGGTCGGTTCCTCCTGCTCTGCCAGCCATGCCTCGAAATCCGCCATTTCGGAATTGGTCGCGTTGAAGCTAGCGTTTTGGCGCAGCGTCACGTCCACCACGATCTCGGTCCGGTCGGACGTCGGGAAGAACTGCTGTTCGACCTTCGCCATGCCAAGCAGTGCGACGGCGAACGCGGCAAGCGTGACAAGGATCGTCAGCCACCGGAACCGCATCGCCAGCCGCAACACGCCGTGGAACCTGCGCCGCAGCCAACCCGGTTCGCCATGCGTGTGCTTCCATTTCTTCGGCAGGAAGGTCGCGCCCAGCACCGGCGCGAACAGGACGGCGACGATCCAGCTTAGCACAAGCGAGACCGCGATGACGTAGAACAGCGAGATCGTGTACTCGCCCGCCTGACTGCCGTTCAGCCCGATGGGAATGAAGCCCGCGACGGTGATCAGCGTGCCGGTCAGCATCGGCCACGCGATCGTCGTCCAAGCATAGGCCGCCGCCTTCGTCCGGCTTTCGCCGCGCTCCAGCCGCGAGATCATCGTCTCGATCGCGATCATCGCGTCGTCTACCAGCAGGCCCAGCGCAATGATCAGCGCCCCCAGCGAGATCCGCTGCAGCGTGATGCCCATCTCGTTCAGGATCAGGAACGTCAGCGCCAACACCAGCGGGATCGTCAGGCTGACGACAAAGCCGGCCCGAATGCCGAGAGAGACGAAGCTGACGGCCAGCACGATCAGAACCGCCTCGGCCAGCGCCTGCACAAAGTGGCCGACGGACTCGTCCACCACATGCGGTTGGTCGGCGACCTTGTGCACCTCGATCCCGATCGGCAGGTCCTTGACCATCTCGGCCATCAGCGCGTCGATTTCCTCGCCGAAGTCGAGAATGTTCTCGCCGGGCCGCATGCCGATGATCAGCCCGATGGCCGGTTCCCCGTTGTACCGCACCAAGGAATCCGGCGGGTCGATATAGCCTTCGCTGACGTCGGCCACGTCGGACAAGGTGAAGAAAATGTCGCCCGACCGCAGCGGCGCGGCGGCCAGCGCCTCGGCATCTTCGAACTGACCGCCGACGCGAAGCAGAAGGCGTTCTCGTTCGGTGTGGATCGTGCCCGACGGCACGATGGCGTTCTGCGCCCCCAATGTGGTCAGCACGGTCTGCGCGTTCAGGCCAAGGGCCGCCATGCGCTCGGTCGAGAATTCAAGATAGATGACCCGTTCGCGGGTTCCGATCAGGTCCACCTTGCCTGCAGCGGGAAGCTGCTGGACCGCGTCGCGGACATCCTCGACATAGTCCTTCAATTCTTCCGGGCGGTAGCCGTCGGACGTGAAGGCGAAGATGTTGCCGTAGACGTCGCCGAAGTTGTCGTTGAACCCGAAGCCCGCGAACTCGTTCGGAAAATCGCCACGGATGTCCGACATCATGTTGCGGACCTTGGTCCATGCGATCGGAATCTCGGACGAATCCATGTCGTCGCGCAGATCGACATAGACCACGGCCTGCCCCGGATAAGTGACCGAGCGGGTCGAATCCAGAACGTCCAGTTCCTGCAGCTTCCGCTCGATCCGGTCGGTGACCTGCGTCACGGTCTCTTCGGCAGTGGCACCAGGCATCGACGCGGACACGACCATGGTGCGGATGGTGAAAGACGGGTCTTCCTCGCGCCCCATCGACATATAGGACAGGCCGCCGCCGATCAGCGACACCAGCATCAGGAACCAGACGAAGGACCGGTGCCCCAGCGCCCAGTCGGACAGGTTGAAGCCTTTCATTCCCGATGCTCCCCGACGATCTGTCCTTCTTCGAGGCTCGACGCGCCCCGCACTACGATCTCGTCGCCGTCACCGACACCCGACGTGATCACCACCCGGCGTCCCACCTCGGGGCCCAGTTCCACGGGAACGAATTCCACCGCGCGACCCGGCCCGACACGCCAGACCCCCGGCGCGTCCTCGGTGCCCCCGATGGCGCCAGCAGGCAGCGAGATCACCGGCGCGGTCTCGGTCGCGTAGGTCGCGGTGACGAGGCTGCCGATGCGGAAATCGTCCGGCGGATCCTGCAGGGTCAGCCGCAAGCGGCGGGTATCTAGGTTGGCATCGGCCACCGGCTCGACCAGTCGCAGCACAGCCTTCACCGGCGTGACGCTGGCGGAATGGTGCCGCACGTCGAAGATCGCGCGGCGCGGCAGCAGCGTGACGTATTCCGTGGGCACGTCGATCACCGCCTCGCGCCCCAGAACGTCGACCAGTTCAAGGATCGCCGTGCCGGGCGACACAAGCGTGCCCGGCTCTGCCTGCGTCGACAGGATGATGCCTTCGCGCGGCGCCAAAAGCGTGCCATAGGCGGCGGCGTCCTCGGCCTGCGACAGCTGCGCCTCGGCGCTGCGAAGGCTGGCGGCG
>NZVC01000006.1 GCA_002701395.1 Maritimibacter sp.
CTTCGCTCCTTGATGGCTGCGATGAACCAAAAATCCTCCGTTACGAAAACCTCAAAACTGTCCCACAGGCGCTGACGTTAGACAGTCGGCGCAGTATTCGGCCATCGCCGCGACGTTGCCGGTGTTGAACCAGCCCACATCGATGCCGCCGCTGCCCATCTGGGTCTTGAGACGTGCCGCCAGCGCATCAATCGGCAGCCATTCATGGACGACCTTGATGCCAGTCGCCTCTTCGAAGGCGGGGCCGATCTCTTCCTCGAAGGTGCGCTTCCATTTGATTTGCAGCCCGGCGACGACGATCTTGTCGGGCCGCGACTGGGCGAAGGCCTTGGTGTTCAGCGACGACCCAGCGATCAGCGCGGATGATCCGGCAAGAAAGCGACGCCGTGTCGTGGCATAAGGAGTCCGTGTCATTGTTGGTCTCTCCTCCTCTGTTGTCGTCTTCCGCTCAGCCTTTGATGGCTCAGCCTTTGGTCGCGCCTGCGGAAAGCCCGGCGACCAGATGTTTCTGGGCAAAGGCCGACAGCAGGATCACCGGCGCGATCGCCAGCACCCCGGCGGCAGAAAGCTGTCCCCAGTCGATCCCGTTATCGGCGGTCGAATAGCTGGCCAGCAGCACCGGCAACGTCTGTGTCGCGTTCTCGGACAGGACCGCCGCGAAGATGAAGTCGTTCCACGACAGCAGGAAACACAGCGTCGCGATGGCGGTCATGCCGGGCCGGGCCAGCGGCAGGACGATGATCGACAGCACCTGGAACCGGGTGGCCCCGTCGACCCGGGCGCTTTCCTCGATCTCGGCAGGCAACTCGGCGAAAAAGCTGCGCATCACCCAGACCACCAGCGGCAGGCTGAAGCTGAGATGCGCGAAGACCACGCTGCTGCGGGAGCCCTGCAGGCCAATGTACTCGAACAACATGAACATCGGGATCAGGACCGCGATGCCCGGAAGCATCCGCATCAACAGCAGGCTGTAGTACATCGTGCCCCGCCCCCGGAACCGCGACCGTGCCATGGTATAGGCGGTCGGCACACCGATCAGCAGCGACAGGATCACCGTGGACACCGAGATGATGACGCTATTGCCTAGCGACTGCAGGAAGTTGTCGGTGTGCAGGACTTGCGCGTAGTTCTCGAACGTCGGCTTCCAGATAAACAGCGGCGGGTTGGTCAGGATCTGCGTCCGCGTCTTCAACGAGATCCCGATCAGCCACAGGAATGGACCGAGGACACAGACCAAGCTGACAAGAATGGTCGCGTAGGTCAGCACGTTGCTGGGCGAGAAGGCTTTGGTTTTCATGGTCATTCCCCCTCAGCGGCCGATCAGTTTGAAGAACACGATCGGAATGGCGCACAGCACGAAGGACGACAGCAGCATCAGCCAGGAGGCGGCAGCGCCCAGTGTGAAATCGAACTGAATGAAGGTCAGCATGTAGGTAAAGATCGACATCACGTTCGTCGCCCCACCCGGGCCGCCGCCGGTCATGACATAGACGTTCTCGAACGTGCGGAACTCGAAGATTGTCCGCAGCAGGATGGCCACCAGCAGCGTAGGCTGAAGCGCAGGCAGGGTGATATGCCAGAACTGCCGCCACGGTCCGGCCCCATCGATCGAGGCCGCCTCGTAGGGATCGGACGGGATCGACCGCAGCCCGGCCAGCAGCAACAGCGCGACATAGGGCGTGCTTTGTCAGACATTCACCACCGAGATCGCGACGGGGGCCAGATAACGGTCGCCAAGCCAAACGTAGTCGGTCGATAGAAGGTAGTTGATGATGCCGTACTGCGGATCGAACAACAGCTTCCAACACAACGCGGCGACGATGGGCGTCATCATCATCGGCATGATCAGGATCGTGCGCGCCACCTGAATAAACGGGATTTCCCGGTTCAGCGCCAAGGCGATGCACAGGCCCAACAGCACCTCGAAGAACACCGTGACGATGGTCAGGACGTTCGTCAGGATCAGACTTTGGATGAAGGCCGGGTCACCAAGCAGGTAGGCGTAATTTTCAAAGCCCACGTAGTCACCGCCGGTGATACTGCGTTCAGCGGTCCAGCCACGAAAGCTGAGGTACAACGAGAAAGCCAGTGGCAAGCCGAAGATGATCAGCATGACCAGCATGGTGGGCGCGACGGAAATCGTGGTGAATTGCCGCTCGACCCAACCGGGGCGGGACATGGTGGCACGCGGTGTCGCTGAAGTGCGCGGGCTGTCGGTGCTTTCGAATGTGCTGCTCATCGCGCCTTAGATCTCCACGACCACGTAATTTTCGTCGATCGACACTTCGATCATCTCGGCCTTGAACGGGCCCTTCATGACCTCGTCCCCGGTTTCGGCGCAGGCGGGCAGGCTTTTGGCGTAGACGCCATTCGGGTCGAACCACGACTGGCCGGTCTTGATGTCGAATTCCCAGCCATGCCACGGACAGCGTATGAACTCGTCACACCGCTCGACGTGGGCCGTTCCCGGCTCGCTGGACATCGCAAGCCCTGACTGAAGTACTTGCGACAAGCCCGCGCCCTGATGCGGGCAACGGTCCATCATGCCGTAAAGCGCGCCGTCCAAATTGAAGATGACGATGGGCCGGCCACGAACCGTCACGGCCATCCGCGCCCCCGGCGCAATATCGTCAACCTTTGCTACAACGTATTTCGTCATCCCCCCGCCCTTGTGCTGCGGCCTCCTCCCCCCGATCACCACCGTGCCGGGATGCTTAAATCTGGAGTAGCACAGCTGCTTCTGACATAATATATACAGAAACACGGAAAATTTTTAATACAGTTTGCCAAGCCGCCATTCACAGGAATGCCTGCGCATTTCTCGGCAATATCCCTTGTTTTTCCGGGTATTTGTGCAGACAAATGAGGACAACTGTCCAAATATGGGCGGAGAATACAGGAAAGACCGATACAGTATGTACAAGTTCGAAAGCGTCGCACAGGAAATCGAAGAATGGATCGCACGCGGAATCCTAGGCGCCGGTGACCAGGTTCCTTCCGTCCGTCGGATGAGCACCAAATTCGGCTACAGCACGGTGACCGTACATCAGGCCTATTCCTACCTGATGGATAAGGGTGTTCTGGAATCGCGACCGCGCTCGGGGTTTTACGTCTCGCGGCAGAACCGCGTCCTGCCAGGCTTCGAACGGTCGGATATGGTCAAGCTCAAACCGGCCAACCGGCGCGCCGCCGCAGCCGCGCTTATGTCGCGCGCGCAGCACCTGGACTTGAACCAACATCTGCCCGGCACCGGATCGGTCGACATGGCGCAGGATCTTGTCGCCACGCAGAACCTGCGCACGATCTACAAGCGGCAGCTACGGCATGAACTGGCGGACCGCGCCAACCTGAACGTCCGCACCGGAAACGAGTTGAAAGAGGCGCTGGCAAAGACTTTGGCGCATTCCGGCCGGCGGCAATCCTCGGACGATCTGACCATTCACCCGTCCTTCGCCTACGCGATGAAATTCGCGCTGGATCTTGCGGATGTAGAGGACAAGACGGTGCTGGTGGAAACGCCGACCAACTGGGACATCGTTCAAACCGCGCTGGAGCGGAAGGCGAATATCGTCGAAATCTACAGCCACCCGGTTTACGGCGTCGACCCCGAGCAGTTCGAACACATCATCAGGGAAAAGAAGATCGATGTGTTCATCATCACGGCGAACAATCACTGTCCGACCGGCATTACCTACCCGCGCGAGGTCATGCGGCAGATCATCGAGATCGCGGTCAAGCACAACGTACTGCTGATCGAGGACATGAGCGGCTATTACCTGTCCAAACCCGGCGACACAGCCGAGTTCTCGCTGTTCGGAATGGATGAAGACGTGATCCGTGTCGGCGGGTTCCGCGACATCCTGGGTCAGGAATACGCATTGGGCTGGGTCTCGGCCGGAAGCAAGTTCAGCGCCCGGGTCCCTGTCGGCGCACCCTACCTGCCCGATGTTCTGGGCTTTCCGTCTCTACAGAAAACCATCGCCGAGTTCATAACCCGTCGCGGGTTCGAGACCTACATGCGGGACACCATCGCAAGCTTGTCTGCCCGCACCCGCCGGAACATGTCGTCCATCTTCCGGACCTTCCCCGACGGATGCACCGTGTCGCAGCCGTCGGTCGGGTATTTCTGCTGGGTCCGGGGACCGAAGCACTTCGATGCAGGAAAAGAACTGCGGGGGCTACAGCAGCAAGGCGCGTCATTCCTGCCGGGTACATCGTTTTCCGTCAGCGGGTCTTTTCCGAATTTCTTCGCGCTGAACCTGTCCATCGAAAATAGCGACGAGTTTCTGACGGACGCCACCGCCATTGGCGAGGCGCTGTCACGCTAGCCGCCAACAGCCATCCCTGCACGGACCGGAAGACTGCCCTCTGGCCCCATGACAGACCCCGAACCCGCCCTTTTCAGCCGGCAAAACGCGTTTGCGGAAGTCCCCGGATGCCAAGGCCGGTGATGGCGTGCAGGCTTCCGGCTTCGGGTTGGGTGTCCGGGTCGGTCAGGCCTCGGCTGAGCGAGGTGAAGAACAGGATGTCCAGGTTCGCGCCGCCGAACATCGGTTTGGTCGGTCTTTCGACGGGAACCTCGACGGTCAGAAGAAGCTCGCCCTGCGGCGAAATGCGGTAAAGCGCCCAGCCGTCGACGCCCGCCTGCCAATAGCAGCCCTCTGCATCGACCGTGCCACCGTCGGGACGGCCGGGCAGACCGTGGGTGTCGAAAAACACGCGCGGTTCCCCCGGCGTGCCGGTTTCCGTGTTGTAGCCGCAAGCCCAGATTGTCCGCACGTCTTTGTGTGTGTCCGCGACGTACATGGTCGCCCCGTCGGGCGAGAAGGTCAGGCCGTTCGTCGTCCAGAAACCTCCCCGCCATGTGGTGACGGTCAGGTCCAGGTCCAGCCTGTAAAAGGTGCCGCGACATTCAGGATCGCCACCGTCCTTCATGGTGCCGGCCCAGAAACGGCCCTGCAGATCGGTTCCGCCGTCGTTGAATCGGTTTCCGGGCAGATGGGCCTCGGGGTCGGCGATCGGGCTTTTGTCACCCGTCTCGGGATCGAACAGCCAGAAACCGGATTTCGCGGCGACGACAAGCCCGCCCTTGTCCCGTCGCGCGATGCAACCGACCGGCTCGCCGAAGTCGAAGCCTTCGTTCGTCATGCGGATGGGATCGTAGCGGTAGATCATGCCAAGGGGGATATCGACCCACCACAGTCTTTGATCCCCCACATCCCAGACCGCGCCTTCGCCCACCTGCGACCGTGTGGGCGCGACGCATTCGATTTTGTGGGTCATGGATTTCCCTTGAAGCAAAAGTCAGGGCTGGCACTCAGACACGGCGGTCAGGCAAAGGCCATTTCGCGCGTGATCGCCAGACCGTCACTGTCGAACAGGTGAAGATCGGCCTTCGAGAACGCCAGCTGAACCCGCGTGCCGGGGTCCGGCGCATCCTGTCCTTCGCTGGCGACAAGCAGAACGTCACGGTTGTCGATCTCGACATGCAACAAAGACCCCGCCCCGGTATATTCGCTGACGACGACCTTGCCCGACAGCAGGCCATTCTCTGACACTGTTAGATGCTCTGGACGCATTCCGACTCTGTCTGCGTTCGCGGTGTCGATGCCCGCCCGCTCAAGCGCGGGGGCCACGGCGGACACAGGCACCACGTTCATCTTCGGGCTGCCGATGAACTGGGCGACGAAGACGTTGGCGGGGCGGGCGTACAGCTCTTTCGGCGTCCCCACCTGTTCGATGCGCCCGTCGCGCAGCACCACGATGCGGTCGGCCAGCGTCATCGCCTCGATCTGGTCATGGGTGACGTAGACCATCGTGTTGCCCAACCGCTCGTGCAGCGCCGCGATCTCGGCGCGCATGTGCACCCGCAACTCGGCATCGAGGTTGGAAAGCGGCTCGTCGAACAGGAACACCTGCGGATTGCCGACGATGGCCCGCCCGATGGCCACGCGCTGCCGCTGGCCGCCCGAAAGCTCGCGCGGGTAGCGATCCAGCAGCGCATCCAGCTTCAGCGTGGCTGCCGCTTCGCCCACACGGCGGGCGATTTCGGCGGGCTTTTCCTTTCGGACCTTCAGCCCGAACCCCATGTTCTCGCGCACCGTAAGATGCGGGTAAAGCGCATAGGACTGGAACACCATCGCGACGCCGCGCTTGGCGGCCTGCACGTCGTTCATGACCCGGTCGGCAATGGTCAGGGTGCCCGAGGAGATATCCTCCAGCCCCGCGATCATCCGCAAAAGGGTGGATTTGCCACAGCCCGAGGGGCCGACGAAGACGACGAACTCGCCGCGTTCGATCTGCAGGTTGATGTCCCGGATCACCTCGACCATGCCGAAGCTCTTCGCAACGTTCTGAAGCTCTAGATGGGGCATTGGGATCTGTTCCTGAAATTGGTCGGTCGTTTGGTCGTCATCCCTTCACCCCTGACATGGCGAAGCTTTCGACGATCTGACGTTGCGCGATGAGATAGACGCCGAGGATCGGCAGGACCGCGAGGCTGGTGGCGGCAAGTTGCAGGTGCCACAGCGGGGCGCCGTAGGGGTCGGTGAAGTTGCTCAGCGCCAGCGGCAGGGTGAACATCTCTAGCGAGCTGATGAACACCAGCGGTTCGAGGAACAGGTTCCACGAGTGCAGGAAGGTGATGATCGACACCGCCGCAAGTGCCGGGCGCGACATCGGCAAAGCGATCTTCCACCAGATGCCCAGCGCGGTCAGCCCGTCCATGCGGCCCGCTTCCTCCAGCTCCTTCGGCAGCGCAAGGAAGTACTGGCGCATCAGGAAGGTGGCCATCACCCCGTGCGGACCGAAGACCGGCAACAGCACAAGCGGGGCGTGGGTGTCGGCAAGGCCCAGCCACTTCACGAGGAAGAAGTTGGGGATGATCGTGACCTCTTCGGGCACCATCAGCGCCGAGATCAGCCCGAGCATCAGCAAGGCCGCGCCCGCAAACTTCATCCGCGCCAGCGCGTATCCGGCAAGCGACGAGATCACCAGCGTCAGCCCCGTGACCATCCCGGCGATATAAAGCGAGTTGAAGTACTGCCGTGCGAAGGGCTGGTACTCGAACACCTCGACGAAATTGCGCCAGTTCCAGACGCGGGGGATCAGGCTTGGCTGGCCGAATATCTCCGACGCCGATTTGAACCCCGAGGCCAGCATCCACAGGAAGGGAAAGACGAAGGGGACCGAGACCACGGCAAGCGAGATCACCCACAGCACATGTTTCAGGCGGTCGAGTTGTGACGCGGTCATGACGATCCCTTCGCGCGCAGAAGCACCTGCACGATGGTCAGCGCGAGCACGATGAAGAACATCACGATTGCCAGCGCCGAGGCATAGCCGATTTCAAAGAATTCAAAGGCTTGCTGATAGATGTAGAAGGCCAGCACGAGGGTGCCGTTCTCGGGTCCGCCGCCGGTCATCAGGTAGATGTGGTCGAAGACCTTGAACGACCCGATCGTGGTCAGAACCATGATGATCAGCGTGGTCGGAGCGATCAGCGGCCATGTGATCATCCGAAAGATCTGCCAGCCCGAGGCCCCTTCGAGCCGGGCGGCTTCCTCATAGTCGCGCGGCACGGCTTGCAGCGCGGCGATGTAGAGGATCATGTTCAATCCGACCATCTTGATCACGCGGGTGACGATCACCGAGACCATCGCCCAGTCGGGCTCGCGCAGCCAGTTCGGCCCGTCGATGCCCACCAGCGCCAGCATGTGGTTCACCGCACCGGCTTCGCCTTGCAGCAGGAACTTCCACACGATGGCCCAAGCCACCGCCGATGTGATGACGGGGGCGAAAAACACCGTCCGGAAGAACACGACGCCCCGGCGCGGGCGCGACAACGCAACGGCAAGCATCAGCGCCAAAGCCATGTTCAGCGGCACCAGCCCGATGGCGAAAATGACAGAGTTGCGCATCACCCCCCAGAAATCCGGGTTGCGGGTCAGCGCGTCGGCAAAGTTCTCGAACCCGATGAAGGTGGATTCACCGCTCAGCAGGTTCCACTCGGTGGTTGCGTAGTAGAAGACGGCAAGCAGCGGGCCGACGAAGAAGATCAGGAACCCCACCACCGTGGGGCTGACGAAGAGCCACGCCATCAGCGCCTCGCGGCGACGGAGGGTGAGGAAGGGCACGCCGCTGCGGCGTGCCCCCCCGTGGGTCATGGTGTCGGCCTGTGCCACCTTCGGGGTCCCCTCAGAGCTCGCCGCTGATGGCCGAGCAAAGCGCGTCCAGCGCCTGCTGAACGTCGGCATCGGCGCGCCAAAGGGCGTCCGAACGCGGCTTCAGCGCGGCAAGGATCTGCGGCATCCGTTCATGGCTGGGCAGCACCGTGCCTTCGTTGATCGCGGCGGTCACGTGGACCATCTGCTCGGGCGGGATGATCGCGTTGCTGTCGGTGAACGCCGCGCTGTCCAGCACCGCGGCACGCGCCGGCGGGAAGAACTGCGCCATCGTGGCGACGTTCGTCTCGTTGGTCATGTGCGCCAGGAACTCGATCGCAAGGTCCTTCTGCCCACCCTTGTTGAACACCACGATACCGGCTTGGCCGATCACCGGGGATTCCCCGGCCGGGCCGCTGGGCAGCGGGGCGATACCCCACTCGAAGCCGGCGTCGGTCAGGCGCGAGGCGCGCGAGATCTGGTTGATCGTCATGGCGGCATCGCCGGCAAAGAAGTCACCGGTCTCTCCCGGCGGCACGATGGTCTTGTCGTCGAAGACCATTTCGTGCAGCAGCGTCACCGCTTCCACCGCCTCGGGCTCAGAGAAACCGCACTGGCCATCCTGCCAGGCATAGCCGCCATAGGCGCGGATCGGCGGCATCAGCGCGTGCATGATCCGCGAGTCGTAGCCCTGGCCGTCCTTGAACTCGAAGCCCCAAGCCCCGTCGTTGGCCGCCGATATTTCCTTGGCGACCTCGCGCAGCTTTTCCCACGTCCATTCGCCCTGCTCGTAAAGCTCAAGCGGGTCGGCGATTCCGGCGGCATCGAACATGGTCTTGTTGTAGTAGATCATGAAGGGCGAGGTAGAGAACGGGATGCCGCTTACGGTCTCGCCGTCCACCCAAAGCCCCATCGCGGGCTCTGAAAAGTCGTCGTAGTTATAGCCATCGGCCGCGCGCAGTGCCGGTCCGACATCTTCAAGCACACCGGCGTCGCGGAAGGCCGGAGACGGCTCTTCGCCCAGCCACCCCAGATCGGGCGGGTTGCCGCCCGCAAGCTGGAAGGTCAGCTTCTGAACGTAATCGGCGGCCGGGATCGTCTCGAACCGCACTGTGACGTCGGGGTGCGTTTCCTTGAAGCTTTCGGCAATGCCGTTCAGCATGGCAAGGTGGGCGTCGTTGCCGGTCCAGACGGTGAAGCGAAGCTCCTCCGCCGCGACCGGCGCGGCCATAAAGGCGCAGAGCGCGCCGGCCGTGGCGAACTTGGTCAATTTGGTCATTTGCATTCCTCCCTGGTTGTTCGTTCAGCCGTCGCCCGGCAGCGCGCCGGGCGCGTCGCCGATGCTCCAGCCGCCATCCACCGGGATCTCGGCCCCGGTGATGTAGCTTCCGCCGTCGCCGCACAGCATCAGAACCGGCGCCACGCAGTCTGCGGGCGTCCCGGGGCGGCGGGCGGGTATCTTCGCCTCGACCGCGGCGCGAAAGGCCGCGTCGGCGTATCTTGCGGCGGTGCGTTCGGTTTCGATCGCACCGGGCGCGATGGTGTTCAGCGTCACGCCCTGCCCCGCCACGTCACGGGCAATGGCCCGGATCGCGGTCAGCTGCGCCGATTTGAGCGCGGCATAAAGCAGGGTCTCGGACCGGGGCCGCGCGGCCATGATGCTGGACAGCGCCACAACCCGGCCCCAGCCGCGCGCGGCCATCGGCGGCACAAGCCGCTGGCACAGCGTAAGAAGCGAGGTGAAGTTCGCGGCCAGATGGTCCTGCACGGCGGCATCGTCGATCTGGTCCCAAGGTCCGCGCCGTTCGATCGCGGCGTTGGCGATAAGGATGTCGACCGGCTTTGCCAGCACGGTCTCTGCCAGCACGTTCACCGCCCCCTCGCGGGTAAAATCGGCCTCGACCACCTCTGCCCCGGCGACGACGTCGGACGCCCCGGCAGCGTTGCCTAGGTGGTGGATCACCACCTCGGCCCCCTGCCCGGCCAACCCGCGCGCAATGGCGCGGCCGATCCCCTGATCGGCCCCCGTCACCAGCGCACGACGCCCGGAAAGCGGCTGGCGATCAGTCATCCCCACTGCCCAGCTTGCCCGCCACTTCGAGCGAGGCGATATCGGCGGCCTCGTAATGCTTGTCGATCATCCGCGCCGCCTCGGCCACGTCGCCATCCCGGATCGCTTCGTAAAGCTTGGCATGGCGTTCGACGGTGTTGACCCAGTCGGCCTTGCTGCGGTTGGAGCGCCGCGAGAACAGTTCCGAGACTTCACGCTGAACAGAGCGCATGCCCTCGACCTGCATCCGGATCATCGAATTCCCGGTGGCCATAGCCATGCCAAGGTGAAATTCGATGTCCGCCTCTGTGAAGGCTTCGGGATTGCCCAGCCCATCGTGCATCGCCTGCACGGCAGCCGCGATCCGGGCCAGCCCCTTGGGCTCGCGCCGCTCGGCGGCAAGACGGACGACGCCGCTTTCCACCATGTGCCGCATCTCGTTGGCTTCGCGCAGTCGGGTCAGGCTGGCGCGCACTGCGTAGCCGTAGATCCGGTCCAACGGCTCGCCGGTCAGCGCCTTGGCGCGGGCCACCTTGCCCTGCTGGGTGTGAATAAGCCCGACGCCCGAAAGCTGGCGCAGCGCCTCGCGCGCGACCGGCTTCGACACGCCGAACTGGCTGGCGATCTCGCCCTCTGACGGCAGCGCATCGCCGGGCGCGATCCGCCCGTCGAAAAGCGCCGTGGCAATCGCCTCTGACACCGTCTCGGAAAGCCGCTGCGGTGCGTTCAGCTTGGTCGCGAAAACCGTTTTGTCGTTCGAATCGGTCATCTGAAGCCTTCGGTTGCCATGCCCCGACCTAGCACCACGCTTTCAACTTAGCAACTAAGTTTGATAGTTGCCACCCAGATAGCTTGCTGCTAGGAGTCCCGGCAGACCCGCCGCAGCACAGGACGCCCAGCCTTGGCCGAAGCCACCCCTCATCGCATCCGCGAGGTCATCGCCCATCCGCTGACCCAGCGCCTGCCCAGCCCTTCCGAAACCTCGTGGGGCCGCTATGACCGCGTCTCGATCCTGTTGGTCGAAATCCGCACCGAAAGCGGTCTGGTCGGCGTGGGCGAATGCCTCGCCCGCTTTGCGCCCGTAGCCTATGCAGAGCTGATCGAAACCGCGCTGGCGCCCCGCCTTGTCGGGCAGGACGCGCTGGCCATCGGCGCCAACTGGGCGCGGATGCGCCGGGCGCTGTCGGGGCGTGCGGGCGGCATGCTGTTCGAGGCGATCGCGGGCGTCGACATCGCGTTGTGGGACATCGCGGGCAAGGCTGCGGGTCAGCCGATCCACCGCCTTCTGCATGGCGAAAGCCGCGCCGCCGTGCCGGTCTACGGCGCCTCGGTCATGTGGGGCGGCGATGCCGCCCGTGTGGCCGAGACGGTGGACCGCTTCAAGGAACAGGGCTTCTCGCGGATGAAGATCAAGATCGGCGCGCCCGTGCGCGAAGCCTGCCAGCGCATTGCCGAGGTCCGCGCGGCCGCAGGCGATCAGATCGAACTGACCGCCGATTCAAACTGGGCCTACACTCTGGACGAGGCCGTGACCGTGGGCCGCGCCTTGGCCGACCACGGGTACACATGGTTCGAAGAGCCGCTGCGCCCCGAGGATGAAGACGGCCACCGCATGTTGCGCACCCGCTGTGCCGTGCCGCTGGCCGCGGGCGAAAGCAACTATACGCTCGACCAGTCCGCGCCGCTGGTGAACGACCGCACGCTGTCCTACCTCCAGCCCAACATCACCCGGTCCGGCGGCATCACCGAGGTGCTGCGCATGGCGCGCCACGCGGCGGCGCACGATGTGGCCTACGCCCCGCATGTCGGCATGTCCGGCATCATCTGCGAAGCCGCCAGCCTGCATGTGGCCGCCGCCATGCCGAATGCGAAGGTGATGGAGTGCCCGGCCAGCGCCAACCGCTTCAAGTCCGACCTTGCCGACCTTTCGCCCGGCGCCACCCGGGTGCAGGACGGCGCCGTCGCGGTGCCGCAGGGACCGGGCCTTGGCTTAAAGGTGAACTGGGATGCGGTCGCCGAGATGGAAGGTCTGGCCCGCGAGGTTGCGGCATGAACGACATTCGCATCACCGAGGTCATCGCCCACCCGCTGACCCAGAAACTGCCGCAGCCCACGATCACCTCGTGGGGCCGCTATGAACATGTCTCGATCGTTCTGGTCGAGATCCGCACGGATGCAGGCATCACCGGCGTCGGCGAATGCCTTGCCCGCTTCGCCCCCCGCGCCTATGCCGAACTGATCGACAGCGCCCTTGCCCCGCGCCTTGTCGGCCAGCCCGCCACCAACATCGCGGCTCTCTGGGCCTCGATGCGCCGCGCCCTGTCGGGCCGCGCCGGCGGGATGCTGATCGAATCCATCGCGGGGATCGACATCGCGCTGTGGGATATTCTCGGCAAGGCCGCCGGGCTGCCCATCGCCACCCTGCTTGGGGGCTTGGGACGACAAGAGATCGACGTCTACGCCGCCGCCGTCAACTGGCGCACTGACGCAGAGATGGAAGCGGAACTTGACGCGCTGATCGAACAGGGCTTTCCCCGGATCAAGGTGAAGATGGCCCTGCCCGTCGCCGACGCGTGCCGGAAGATCGAGACGATGCGCGCCCGCGCGGGGGATGACGTCGCGCTTTGCGTCGATGCCAACTGGGCCTACGGCCTCGACGAGGCGGTGGAAGTCGGCCGCGCGCTGGCGGCCAACGGATATTTCTGGTTCGAGGAACCGCTCGCGCCCGAGAACGAGCAAGGCTACGAGGCGCTGCGACGCCTTTGCGACGTGCCGCTTGCGGCGGGCGAAAGCAACTTCACGCTCGATCAGGCCAAACGTCTGGTCGCCAACCGCACGCTTTCGATCCTGCAACCCGACGTGGCCCGCGCCGGCGGCATCTCTGAAACCCGCCGCATGGCCGAGTTCGCCGCCGCCCACGACGTGGCCTATGCCCCGCACATCGGAATGTCGGGCATCGTGTGCGAAACCGCCTCGGTCCACCTGTCCGCCGCCATGCCCAACTTCCGGGTGATGGAATGCGAGGGCGACCGAAGCCCGTTCAAGACCGACCTGGCCGATCTGGCCCCCGGCTGCCTGCGCCAGCAGAACGGTCAGCTTTCCGTGCCCACCGGCCCCGGCCTTGGGCTCGAGATCGACTGGGACGCCGTCGCGCGCCTGCGCAGCCCCGAATGAGGAGACAACCGTGACCCTGACCGAAGACAGCCTTGAGGCCGCCATGATGCGGGCGATCCGCCTCTCAGACCCCGACCTCTCGCGCTTCGACCCGCTGCGCCGGATCATCACCCATGACGATTTCTCGCGCGGGCACTGCGGCTGGTCGCAGCTTGTGGGCAACTATGAAGGCTCGCTTGATACCATGCTGCCCGGCTATGCCCAGCACACGTCGGCCATGCTTTCGACGCTGGGTCACTGGGACGCCGGATCGCACGGCGGCTTCGACAGCTCTTATGCGCTTAAGATCGCCACCCGCCCCCGCCCCGGCGCGCAGAATGTGGCGATCAAACGGCTGACCACCCGCGACCGCGGCCCGATCCGCTTCGAGGCCTATGTCACCTTCAAGCCCGAGGCCAATGAACTGAAGCTAAGCGAAACCGACGTGCGCAGCTTCGGCTTCCTGTTCGATCTTCAGGGCGGCGACACCGATGGCGACATGGAACGCGTCATGCCCCACATGCGCTTTCTCAACGCCGAGAACGGCAAGCACGTCCAGAAATGGCAGTTCAAGCCCGAGACCACGCATTTCACCCCGATCGGCACCGAGGACAAGACCGCAAGCCACTATCATCTGGCGCCCGAGGGCTGGCAGGACCTGCCCGGCGGCGACCAGAAGCTGTGCTACAACGAGATCCCGACCAAGGTGAACTGGACCTACATCCGCTTCGACTTCGACCTCGCCACGATGAAGGCGCTCGAATTCCGCTGCAACGACCGGACGTTCGACCTTTCGAGCTTCGACTCGATCCGCATCCCGGCGATGAAGAACCTTTGGTGCATGCTGAACTTCTGCATCTTCGCCGAGACGGACGTCGCAAAGCGCGCCTTCCTCTACGTTGATTCCCTTTGCATTTCGGGAGACTTCTGATGCTGCCCGAGAACATCACCGCCATCCTCGCCCGCAACGAAGACTGGAGCGAAACCGCCGCCACGGAACCGTTCGAGGCCGGTTGGGCCCGCGAAGCCGTCCTGTTCGTCCGCGCCCTGAAAGACCCGCACGGCCCCCAGCCGGACGCCGTGATCGAAATGTCGCCCGATGGCATCCGCTGGGTCGACGAAGGAAGCCGCCTTGCGATGCCGGTCGAAAAAGACGGCCTCGCCATGATCCGCATTTCTCATTTCGGCAACTGGCTGCGGCTGCGGGCGGATTTCGAAGAGGGCAGCGGCAGCAGCGTGCTGGTGACATTGCATCTGAAGTGACGATGCCGATGGCGCGCGAGGCTACACTGGGGCGCGGGGGGCTCAGACGACGTCGAACGTGCACCGCTAAGGCCAGAACGGCCAGCGGCGGGATGGCGTGCGCTCCTTCGCCGTGCAGCAAGACAGTCGCCGCGGCGGCGGCCATGACGGCTCCGCCCAGCAGGCTGCCCAGAAGGCGCGTGCGCGGAATTACCAGCAGTATGGCGTAAGGCCACGAAGGGTGCTGTCAGGCGACTTCGCGCTGGCCCGACCGCCCTGCCGAGGTGTGACGACGTGATTTGCGTGGTGTCCTTTGGCCCGTTCCTCTGGATCGGGTCGCCGCTGGCGCTGCCCCATATGGCCGACCGTCCCTTCTCGCCATGCTGCGAATGTAGATGAGCAGCAGATCGAACCCCGCTTCGTCGTACCCTTACAGCCGAAGCGATGTTTTCCTATCCACCAAACCCGCTATCTGTTGCTTCGGGGCGCGAAACACTACTTCATTCCCAGTGCGACCCAAGGCAATCCGGTCTCCGCGGTTGGCGCGAAACGAAAAAAGGACAGGACATGAGCGGACTTCTGGCGCTTCTCGACGACGTGGCGGCCATCGCCAAGGTGGCAGCGTCCTCGGTGGACGATGTCGTCGGTCAGGCCGTCAAAGCGTCCTCGAAGGCCGCAGGCGCATTGATCGATGACGCGGCAGTGACCCCCAAATACGTTCACGGGTTCTCCGCCGACCGCGAAATCCCGATCGTCTGGAAGATCGCGCGTGGATCGCTGTTCAACAAGCTTGTCATCCTGCTGCCGCTCGCGCTGCTCCTGTCCACCTTCGCGCCGTGGGCCATCACGCCGCTGCTGATGCTGGGCGGCGCGTATCTGTGCTTCGAAGGCGCCGAGAAGGTCTGGCACGCCATCAATCCGAACGATCACCACGCCGAGGAGGTCTACGCGGCCAAGCTCGAGGATGCGCACCTTGAAGAGAAAAAGGTCGCCGCGGCCATCAAGACCGACTTTATCCTGTCCGCCGAGATCATGACGATCACCCTTGCGGCGCTGCCCGAGGACCTGTCGATCTGGTTCCTGACCGCCGCGCTCGCGGTTGCGGGTTTGCTGATCACCGTCGTCGTATACGGCGCTGTCGCTTTGATCGTGAAGGCCGATGACCTTGGCCTGCACATGGCGTCCGCAGGACGGCTGTCGATCACGCGAAAGGTCGGCGTCTTCATCGTGCGCGCAATGCCGAAGCTCATGTGGCTTTTGGTCGTGGTCGGCACGGCGGCCATGATCTGGGTGGGCGGATCGATCATCCTTCACGGGCTGCACGATCTGGGCCTGCACGCCCCCTATGACATCATACACGACCTAGCAGTCTCGGCGGCAGCGGCGGTGCCCTCGATGGCCGGCGCCGTCGAGTGGACTGTCACCGCCTTTCTGGACGGGTTGGTCGGGCTTTTCCTTGGGCTTCTCCTGATCCCGGTCGCAAAGTTCGCGATCGATCCGGTGCTTGGGCTGTTTCGGAAAAGCGACGTCGCGAAGGTGGGATAAGGTTTCGCCAGACGGCGACGGCCCCGGCGCCACCAACGTCGCTTACACTGCGCAAAGACCGCGTCTTACTCTCCGCAAAGGCTCTCGACGATGTCGCTGGCCCTGTCGTTGTCAAAGCCGCGTATGTCCACATGCCCGTCAAGCACGGGTGCGCGGATGACGGCCTCTAGTACTGTCTAACGTCAGCGCCTGTGGGACAGTTTTGAGGTTTTCGTAACGGAGGATTTTTGGTTCATCGCAGCCATCAAGGAGCGAAGATGAACCAGAAATC
>NZVC01000007.1 GCA_002701395.1 Maritimibacter sp.
CCGTGCCCGGGTAGCTCAGGGGTAGAGCAGTGGATTGAAAATCCTCGTGTCGGTGGTTCGATTCCGCCCCCGGGCACCATTTAAATGAATTAATATCAACCCCTTACGGCGCTATGGCGGATCTCTCAGGTTTGAAGATTTTGTTGCGGGTATCGTTCGGGTAGCATTTTGAGCTACCAAGGTGAAACGCATCCAGTTTTTTAGCCGGCCAATAGGAAGATCACTGTGGTCACCGATTGTCCGTGACTAAGGCCTTCATCCGGTTAGTGAGTTCGGTCGTGCAAGTCGCAAATGCGACACCCCCAAGCAAACATTTGCGTCATCTACAGGTTGCGCTGACACCCTCTTTTTCCCATTCTGACAAAAAAGCGTTGTGTCTATGAGATTAATCGAAAAACCACATGATCTAGTTAGGCATCTGGACAGCCTGGTTGCCATCGCCGACAATTACAAAACTGAAATTGGATTCTGGCCTCCTAGTAGCCTTGAAGACGCAATCTGGCGTGGTCGTTTGATCGGCGCGATTGCCAGCAAAGACGGCTCCGAAACAATGGTTGGATTTGTTGTATTTGGAGGAGTGTTTCCAAATGGACGGATTCAAGCAGTTGCGGTTGATCCGGCATTCCTACGGCAGGGCGTTGCCCAGTTTCTAATCGACCACGTGATAGCAAAGCTCGAATCCGAAGGCTATTTGGCTGTATTGGCAAAACCGGCATTGGACCTGCACGTTGCCCAGAAGTTCTATGAAAAGAACTGTTTTCTTAAGGTTCGGACACAGTCGGGCGGTACGGCTCGAAAACGGGAAATCGTAGTTCGTGAAAGAACCCTAAAAGGTCCAAATCTTCTGACCGCCATGTCACCCAAGCAAAGTGTGCCGCTGTTGCCACGAACAGACGCACATTCCAATCTTTGGGTTATCGACATCAATGTTCTCTTCGACCTGCTAAAACAGCGACGGTCGCATTACGAAATTGCGTCAGGGGTCTTTACAGCTGCGCTAGACGGTAGAGTGAGGATAGCTGTTACATCGGAATTTTCCAACGAGCTTAGTCGCTCAAGCACCGACGTGCGGGAAGATCCACTCTTAAAACTGGCGAATGCACTTCCGAGATTGCGCGTCGTCGCTGACGCCAAGCGTAAAGAATTGGCCACAAGCATTCATACGTCTGTATTCGAAACAAAGAAGCCTTCGCAGGCAGGGTCGCCCCAAGCGCTGAGTGACTGCCAACATCTTGCTGAGTGTATTGCTGGAAACGCAGCAGCCTTCGTAACCAGCGATGGCGTGTTGTTAAGAAATCGTCGCATGATCCGCGAGACATGGGGGCTCGAAGTGGTTGCGCTTGACGATTTCCACGATGCAATCGCAGCGACTGAGTTGATGGATGACTTCAAGCCAACAAGAGGGGAGGGTTTCTACGTCTGTGCCGTGAGCGCGGAAGTCGCATACGACATTGCGAAGAAGCTGCTCCCCAAGGGCCTTGAGCAAAGCTATTTCGACCCTCACGCGACAAGAGCTTCGGGGCACTTTTTGGCTACTTATGACGACAGGCAAAACGCAATAGGATTGCTTGCTTCGCGTACTCCGACAACACTTGGTGACGCACATCGGGTTCTGCTGCTCGTGGATCAGGAACGTGTGAATGCCGATCTCATAGCCGACATGTTGCTGGGCCACAAAGTCGATGCAATCGGGCGGGCCGGATTGAATCTGATCAACCTAGACGACGTTCCCGGCCAAATAGCAGTACGAAAAATAGCTCTTCAGTCTGGCTTTCTGCCCGGCGACTCCGAACAGGTTTTAGGTAAAGCTGCCTTGGGCGCGCCCATCACTCCCTCTAGCTTTTCCGCACTCGCGGATCGTACCAGATTGGCCTACGGTCGAGGGCAGTCGCACTCGCTTCCTTCTAAGTTTGAGGATTTTGATGAGCTTTTAGAAGCTGACGAACAAAAGTTTCAAAGTATCGAGGGCTTTATGAGTCCGACGCTGATTGTCGCCAACAATCGGCGGGTCAGCATCCAACCCATCGGCCGGGCTTACGCTGACGAGCTTCTTGGAACGTCCCCGCAAATCAGCTTGCTGGATCAGTACGAAGGTGCCTTCCGCTCTAAGAAGATTTATGTGAGCAGCGGTCGTAGCAAGAACTTATTCAAGACAAATCAAATCATTATGTTCTATGAGTCGTCCCGAACTGGTGGGCGAGGAGCTGTGGTCGCTGCGGCACGAGTCGACAACGTAGTGGTACAACGAAAAAACGAAACAGGTCGATCCGACATGAAGAAAACAGTAGTCGAAAGTGTCGACCGTTTTTCCGCCAGTGGGGAGGTCACTATGACGAGTTTCAGTTCACTGTTGCGTTTCCCTCATCCGGTTAGCCTCGACGTGCTTCAGGAGTTAGGTGCAGCCGGGACTCAAAATTTACAGACTGCGACAATCATTGCGACTGCCGCTGCGCAGAAAATCTTTGATCGGGGTTGGGCCAGTGGACGCTGAATCTCACGCGATGATTTCAATTCATTCCGATCATGCGGCGAACATCGTCAGTGGCGTAAAGACAGTTGAGCTGCGTCGGCGGTTCATGTCTTTGCCGCTAGGTTCGCGGCTTTGGATTTACTCAACATTACCTGTGGGTGCGCTCGTCGCTACAGCAACTATTGTTGCCATCGACTATGATGCACCACATCAGCTTTGGGCGCGCTATCAAACTGAAGCGGCGGTCTCAAAGAACTTGTTTTTCCAATATTTTGGTGACTGCGAGTTAGGATGCGCAATCCAATTGGATGGCATCGAACCAATCTCTCCGGTACCTCTTGAAAGCATTAGGCGGATTCGTGGTGTCGACCACATTCCGCAAGTTGCCGCGAAAATATCTACGCTTGAAGCCAGCCAATTTGAAGAATTCAGGCGGTTTCGTTGAATATGAGCGGTGTCGAAGCGGTGTGTCTTGGGTGTCCAAGAAAAGGTTGGTTCTGTTGATGTATAGTCGATTGCCCCTTGTGGCATGGATTAAATCCACGCTACCAAAAAGCTGCGCTAGCGGCCTGCAATCAACCAAGTGTTGTGTTACCTGCGACACCTTCGAGAAGGTTACTTTCAACTCGACCTGCAATTCGCTTTACACGATGATACTTGATGATCACGTGACGTTGGAAATGCGAGATTGCAGGTCGTTGGTGCACCAATGTCATTGAGACGATTTGCAAACCTACGCCAAGTCGCATTCCACCTGCGCCGAGACTACAGGCGGCGCATGTTTCACATCGCATATGGGTTGCCTGCAGGTGCACGGTATAGGGAATTCACGATACCAAAGCGAAGCGGGGGTACACGACGTATCTGTGCTCCGCGCAAGGCCTTGCTAAACCTACAGCGTGACATGCTGAGGTTGATTGAACCGGATTATCAACCGCGCACCCATGTTCATGGTTTTGTGTCTGGACGTCAGCGAAGCATCGTGAGCAACGCGAGGCAACACGTTGGCAAACGGTGGGGGCTAAATATCGACCTTGAGGACTTCTTTGAGACAATTCACTTCGGACGCGTTCGAGGGCGGCTAGTCGCGCCACCATATGATTATCCCGAGGAAATCGCCCAATTCGTCGCCCACATTGCATGCTTCGAAACAGAAAAAGAGGTTAATGGGACACGTCGCACAACCAGTGTCTTGATGCCCGGCGGAGCTTTGTCGCCTCTGCTGGCTAATATCGTAACGGACAAATTGGATGCGGAACTAGCCCGGTTTTGCAGGCAATTGGGCTGCACGTACACTCGCTATGCCGATGATGTTACCATTTCTTCCAATCGCCGGACCTTCCCCGCGCCAATTGGGCGTTTTGCAGACCCAGAAAGTTTTTTGGAGTTCACCTTATCCGATAGCTTTCAACAGATTGTTGAAGACAACGGTTTTCGGATTAACCACGATAAGACACGACTACTTGGACAAGCGTTTCAACAGGATGTGACCGGTTTAGTCGTGAATGAGAAAGTCAATGTAAAGCGTAAATACGTGCGCGAAGTTCGAGCTATGTTGCACGATTGGGAGTTTAACGGACTGGCGCAGGCTAGTGCGAGACACTTCGATGAAAAACGTCCAAATCGTGGTCGCCTACCCGAACAAGAAGCGAGCAACTTTGAATGGGTGGTGCGGGGCAAAATCGAATTTATCCGCCAAGTCAAAGGCTCGACGGATCAAGTGTTTCGTGCCCTGGCCGCCCGGTACAATGATCAATGCTCTGGGCAAGAATTTCATATACCTCTGGTCGAAGATCAAGATGTGCTGAACGCTGCGGTTTGCTACTTGGAAAATGACGCTGACGGTGGTGCCGTCGGTACCTGCTTTGCCATCGAAGATGATCTGTATGTAACCTGCGCACACTGTCTTGGACCAAACCTCCGAGTTTATCCGAGGCAAAATCCGGCATTCCCTTTGGAGGCCGACGTAGTTGCGCAAGATGATCACAATGATCTGGCACTAATCCGAATTCGCACTCCTCTGCCCGCATTTCGACCGGCGGCTTTTCTTCAATTGGCCGAAGCAACCGAAGCCGCTAGCGTTGACATCCGTTCGGCTGTCCAGACTGCGGGTTATCCCTCCAACCTGCACAGTGCATCTTTGACTATGAACTCTACGGAGGTGACCGGATTCTCCCGGCAATCCTTTGATGGTACGCCACCAACCTCGGACAACGTCATATCGCTGTTGTCCGGCACCTTTGAGGGTATGAGCGGTGGACCTGTTCTACATGAAGGAAAGGTTGTCGGTGTGATCGTTCGAGGCCCGAACGAAGATGACCGAACAATCCCATTTTTGGCCACGCGTGTATCATTCCTTGAAACGTTACGCGCTGGGGGTTCCAGCGCAAGCTAAACGATATTCATATCCGGTAGTCTTTTATGAGCTCGATACCGGTTTCACGCCTTAGGCGAAACAAATGCGGAACTATTTCTTCGGTTCCCGAAGCACCTTTTTAGCTTCCTTTTCAGCGCTCGAACCTTTCACCCACTGCCACGGGGTACGGGGTTTTCGGGATTTCACCAGTTCGGGGTTTGCTTTGGGGTCACTGGCAGCGGCGCGCAGGCGTTCACGGGCCTCTCGCGGGTCGAGCTTGAGTTCGTCGCAGATTGCTTTGAGCGTCACGATATCAGCCATTTTCTGATCTCCTTTGGTTCTGATGAAGATCGATAAGATGCGGTCCGCAACCTGTCAGGGATAACCCCAAAACCCTAGAGCTTATGGCATTAGTCCAAATCTACATTCCAGAACTTGAGTACGCTTTCGACGTTAGTTCTTGGATAATGAATGAAGTCACTATTAGCTAAGGCCGCCCGAATCTTCGACTTGCGTTTTTCAATTTCGGCCTCGATTTCAGCTGTGAAAGGAGCCGTTCCCGGGGGCAATGCGCTGGGACGATCAGGACTAGGCCAGCTAAGTGGATAGTGAGTTGGCACCCAACCTGAGCGTACTTTCTCAGCCTGATCTAGAACGGAGTCGTGTTCGCATGCCCAACCGTACAGGTGGAATGAACAGACACGAAGAATGTCCTTTATCTCTGGGACTGTGTCCGTGAAACCTTTCAGCGGTGTCGGCAACCAGACCATATTAGCAACACAGGAGAAGTAGCGAGGGTCTTGGACAACGCTGCTTTGCTTTGCAAACGATGGGTCGTCATAGCCCCAAATGTGACAGACGGTCCAATTTTTTGGTTTGGGCGTCGCAACACCAAGCGCGGCAACTAGAGATTTTAGCGCAGCTACATTTCCTTCAAACTTCTCGGCAGTAACGCCTGTTGACCTACGCGTGTTTGTGTACCGACGCGTCCAGCCAGCGTCATAAAGAGGTTGACCTCGCGCTGTTTCAGGTGCCCAAACGGGCAACGCCTTGAACGTGTCAGGATGAACCCAACGCGCGCTTCGTTCGATCAATTCAACAATCGCAGGAATGTCGCCTCGGAGCACGTCATTGCCATCAGGTACATGAAATCCATTCGCCACAACTATTCTACCCTTAATAATTCCAGCCAAGTTGCTATTTATTCATGCGAGCCTCAACCCCACAACAAATCCCTAGAGCAAACGGCTTCGTGCGCGCGTGGCCGCGTTGCATTGAGCCAGAGGGCCTCGTGGCCGGACGGAACGACGAGTTGCGACGAAAGCGCCATCGAAGCCAGTGCTGGCCCCAGTGCGCCGTGCAGACGCCCAGTCATCTGGGAAATACCCTGACGCCCAGCACCGCTCGATCTTATTGCGCTATTGCAACCGCAACTAGCAAAGGAGACTACAATGGTCATTCGGGCAACATGGACATTCAACCGGCAGGACAAGGTCATTCTCGGCAACTGGCATAGGCTTTGGTGTCTGCTGTTCGGCCCATTCTACTACCTGTTCAAGGGCATGTTCCTGTGGTCGATCCTATCACTGATCACAGCCAACGGCCTGTGGATCGGCTTCCCGTTATACAACCGCGCCATCGTCACGCGACACTTCCACAAGAAAGGATGGGTTCAAGAATGAACCACGGCGCGCCCAACCGTACAGATTGCTACCCGAGTGAGACCCGACGGGCGGTGCCGAAACCCAGCGCGATTGCGTACCGCATGAAAACGCTCAACAAATTGGCTCCGGGGAAATCCCGACAGTCTGATACATAGTCCTCGTGTCGCCCTAGACAGGTATGCCGGACATACAATGAGGTGCTGGCGCACTGGGTATTGGGGGAGGCGTTTTTTTATCGGCGCTTGCCTCGAGGGCAGACAAGTGGTCATGCGTACTTCCGAGCTTTTTGGCCCCTAGCCGCTCCGCAGTCCCTTCCGACGCCGGACCCCAGAGAAGCGAAAGACGGACCAAAGTCCGCCTCTCAATCGATATAAAAATTGTTGTACACGAATTATTATATCGATCACTCCTCGGCGCTGGGCTGCCCGAGCTTCCAGCGCGTACTTTTTCCCTTGCCCACTTGCTCGATCTCGCCGGACTTTGCCATTTCAGCCCGTAGGGCGTTCAAAGTACCGGCAGATGCAAGGCTCCGGGCTGTCACAGCGCTTTCGACCTTCTCCCACCTGACCGGCTTTTCGGAAAGAAATTCGAGAACAAAAACTCTCGCAGCATCAGTCGCTGACGCGGGCCTGCCGACCGTATTTGTCTCAACCCTGCAAACCTCAGCTTCATTCGCGTCTGAGAATTCCACCGGGTGCAGCACGGGTGTCCCGTCGCGGCCTCCACCGAAACGCTCGAAAATGATGGTCTTTCCGAGTTCGCTGGCATTGGCCTTGCCGTGCGCCAACGCGAAGCGAGAGCGGTCTGTTGGGTCTGTACCGTAAAAAAGAGCGGACCGAATGCTTGCGGCGAAGCCGATGGAGCCGACAATGCGGTACAGAGGGTGTTCTGCCGACTGCTTGTTTAGATGGCCAATTGCCAGCACAGCACACCCGGCGTCCTCAGCAATCTCGGTCAGTCGACCCAGAAATTCCCCGACTTCGTTTTGCCGGTTCATATCCCGCCCACTGCCCATGTAGGCGGTCAGCGTGTCGATCACGACCAGCTTGGGCCGTTCTTGCTCGATATAGCGCGCCATCACCTCAAGGTTCTCCGGCGACAGGATTTTGAATCTGGTCATGACTCGGATTTGGCTGATGTCTGCCTTGTTCTCTAGCAATCGCGGCAATGTCACCCTCTGCCAATTGTCTTCAGCAGACAGCATGAGGACTTTGCCTTTTGGCGCACATTCGTCCGTGAGTGGCCAAGGCGTCCCCGCAGTCACGGCAGCGATCAGTTTGGTCACCAAAAGCGATTTTCCCATACCGGGATTACCCGCAAGAAGAGTCACACCGAAATACGGGATGTATGGGTAGTAGAGGAATTCCATCGGCAAAGGCTCGGTTGTCTTCGGTGGGCCGAACAGGGCAGTGGTGTCCTCGACATAGTTTCCACTACTTTGGATCACAGAACGCAACTCACCCGGAGACAATGGTGCTTCGGTAAAGTCGTCATTCAACGCCTCTAGCATTGCCTCAACAGCATCCTCATCATCGAACCGGCGGCGCAGGAAACAGGAGGTGCGGAAGAAGAAATCATTGCGTGCGCCACTCTTGATGACGAGATCTGATGAACTCGATTGTGTCTGTTCATGCCGTCGCTCTTCCCTAGCTGGTTTGAGGTCGCTCAGGTTATTGGGCAGGCAGGCGGCGCGAGACGGTGTTTGATTAGAATACCTGTAACGTTTGCCAGATGGGTGCATGCTCGGGGGAACCATTGCCATCCTGCTATCACCGGTCAAAACGTCGAGCTTTTTTCCTTTGAAGGTGCCGTCAGAATACTCGCCTTCGTAGTAGAGATGATAACCCCGTCCGGTGAAGAATTTTACAGTATCGGGGAGGTCAATACTCTTGACCGCTTTTCGCCCCTCGTCGCCATCGACATCAACGACGGTCAATCCGGCAAGCGATATTGCCAGATTGGCATTTGGATGACGCCGTAAGGCTTTCCGAACTATTTCCATATCATCAGTCGCGCTATGGACGCCGTTTGGAAAAAACTTGGGCAAAGGGTGCTTGCCGGGGGATTGGCAGTCGTTGCGATTGCACGAGCAGTGCCCGTTCTCACGAATACCATATGTTAAGACCACTTTCCGCCCAGCGGCGATCTGAGCTTTGGCTGCGGTCAGCGTTGTTTTAGAGCGCATCAGTTTAGACACGCGATATTGTTGTCGCATGGGGTCACCTTTAGGAAATTGGGAAGGTGAGAGGGGACTAGCCCCTCTCCAAATTTAATACTTCGTCCAAAGTCGATGGCGATCTTCAACATCTACTTCCGAAAACGCGTCGTATAAGACTTCAGCTGTGAATGCAGGGAGACCGGGACGTCTGATCAGAGAGCCCGGCAGATAAAACAGCCCAATACTCGGGTCTTCGAGTCTGTGTGCGCGACTGAGCCCGGCGCCTTCCATCATCTCTTCCATTTCCTCAATATCCATCGCGTACGGCAAAGGAGACAGAAATTGATACGCGGAAGCACCAATTGCCCAATAGATTGATGGGCTTGGGAAGTAGTCAAAGGGGTGCTCGTCCACAATCGTTTTGAATCCCAATCTCGTGCGATTGGACCGTACACCCCTTTTCCATGGAACTGGGTCAAGCATTAGGTTGTTATCGGTGAATTCAGTTAGGTCGAACAGTACACCTGCGATTTCCCCAAATTGCGTGGGGTTCAAGAAGTGCTCGGACCTAATGTCACCATTTGGGGAAACAGCACATACTCGTACACGATTATTTGGTGAGCAATCGCCCACTTTCTGCAGGAAAATTTCGGCTTCAACTGGCCACCCGTTTGGGTCAGGAAACTGGTGGTAGTAGTTTTGGATCCACCCCCTGTGGATGGATTTTCTCCAGCCATACCCTTCTGATTTTACTTTAAACTCAGTTTCGGAAAGCAGCACTGCAGGCTGCGTTGATCGCATAGTTTCCATCGGGAAACTCCTTTTAAAATAGTTTTGAATTTTGGAAAAGCCGATCAGTACTCAGCGTAATGCGTACGGGAGCGTTCAGCGGCCCGTTCGGCGAGCCAGTCCTCAATCTCAGACAATATCCAAGCGACTGTCGTACCGCCGGGCCTGGCCCTCCTCGGGAAGCGTCCAAGCTTTTCCCAACGCAACAGCGTCGTATTGCTCACTTTGACACCAAAACGCTTCAAGTCTGAGCGTGTGGCAAGGGCCTTACGGCCATCTTCGATTTTCATAGTGGTCCTCCATCGGTTAAATGAAGGGGTCGACCCCAATGGGTGCATGCAGTCGTAGATTAGCAGGGGCGCTGGACGTAGTCGTGGGACACAACTACGGCTTCACGTCCCAGTTCGTTTCAGACTGAACGCCGAGGGTTTCGAGCAATTCGAGGATAGTAATGATGGTTCGAGTACGCGGATCGTCAGGATCGAGCAGTGCTTCAATCTCGGCCATTTCCCGTGTGGTCAATGGTGTGCGCGCTTTCCTTCGAAGGCGATCTTCAATGCTTTCAGCGCTCGCCTTCGGGCCTACGAGATGCTGAAATTCACGAGACGCAGCGCGCATCGATTGGGGTTCTCGTGCGATTTCAGCTTCCCATTCCGGCGTCTGAAAATTCTTATCCTTCTTGGCAATTGCTCGGCGCAACCCGTCGAGTTCTCGCTTTCGAACTTCATCTAGGATTTTGAATAGCGCGAGCTCGTCATACACCGGCTTTCGACCAAGCCCCGTCTTCTTCTCACCAAAGAGGGCCTCACGCGCATCTTCCAAACGGTCCATTTCGCTTCTGCGATCATGGTGTTCATTTGCTCGAATGACGCTGAGAAGCAGGAGATCAACGTGACGCTTTCGTAATTTCGGTTTTGTTGGCGTCATTCTTCAACCTGATCAGTTTCATCACGTGTTGCGACCAAGCGCCGAGGGCTTCGCGCTTTTCATCTGCGTATGAATAGACATTGTAGATAGCTGCCACGCCTGAGACCACACCTGTCTTATGGTTTAGCAACGCTTCGGTCACCGGTTGTGGAACGCCGAGTTGGGCCATGTTGGTGGACATCGTGCGGCGCAGATCATGGGGAGTCCAAGGTGCGGCATCCACGTGAAACGATTTGTCGAGACGCTTTTTCAATCGGCCAAACCCAGAGATCGGCGTTGTGCCTTTCGTCGTGAACACGAAGTCCGAATTGAGGAACCTTGGCACTCTGCGTAGCACGTCCAGCATCGCGTCGGCGATCGGTACGGTGTGCTGTCGGCCATTCTTGGCGCGCTGCGAAGGCAGGGACCAAAGGCGATTTTCAAGGTCGATTTCCGACCAGCGCATCTCGGCGACTTCGGCGCGCCGCTGACCGCTCAACATCAACAGCTTCATGCAATCCCCGAATGGGTAGCCTTCGTCATCACAGGCCGCCCAAAGCACACTTAGCTCATCGTTCGACAGAACGCGCTCACGAGGCTTTTCTTTCGACGGAGGTTTCATTCCGGCAATGGGGGAAGCGTCGATAATGCCGCGCTCGACACTCCAGCTCATCAGATGCTTGAGATGGGCCAATGCACGGTTCACGCCGATTGGCGCAGACTTCTGAATTATGTCGCATGCTTTCACCACATCTGCGCGTTTGATCTCGTCGATCCGTTTTTCGTGAAGGGTTGAAAACTTAGCCAACTGAGCTTCTTTGCGCTCGTGGTCGCGGTTGTGAACTTTGGCATACTTCTCAATGTAGTCAGGGATCACGTCGCCCAGCGTCAGTTTCGCTTCGAACTCTATACCAGTGTTCTGTTCAAACCTGCCCGTTTCGACTTCATAGTGGATTTGCCGCGCCCGATCCCGAGCCTCAGATAGCGAGAACGGCCCGAATTGGCCGATGGTCAAACGCTTCATCTTACCATTGATGCGCTTGTGGAAGCTGAAGGTCTTGGTGCCAGATTTGTTCACACGAAGGACCAAGCCGGGAACCACTTTGTCACGGTAGTCAACGCGCTTGTCAGGTTCGGGCTTTCTGGTTTCTATGAACTTGGTGGTGAGTTTCTGTGTCATGAGTCCATGATAAGAGACCCGGGTTTGCCACGTCAGGGACAATCCTAGACGATGCGCGTCGAACTGCTCCGACATGAAAGAAGGTGGTCTACACCGTTTGCGATCTTGCCTTCGGCGTGTTCTGACAAGAAAATGGGCTATTCATTCGATGCTGCCAGTTGATCTTTCCACCCTTGCCTTCACTGCAAAAGGTTTCCGATGCTGAAAATTGACCGAAGTGATCCACCAGAGGCTTTTTTGGACACTGCCGAGCGTTCAAGAAAAAATCTTTTCGAGTGGGCAAGAAGACCCCCCGGCGAGAGAGAACAAAGACGGGCTCCCTTTAATTCTGATTTGTTTCATCAGAGAGAATTGCGATCTCTAATTTCGGAGGAATTCAACAAAAAATGCGCCTACTGCGAAAGACCATTGGGAGACAATGGCGACATTGATCACTTCCGGCCAAAGAGTCTCTATCCTTGGCTTGCTTTCGAATGGGTCAATCTGCTTTATGCATGCAAAACATGTAACCAATCAAAATCCGACAAGTTTCCATTGGTCGGTCGCTCTGCCCCCTTTTTGTCGACGATAGACGAGATCAGACTGATTGAGCAGCCACTTCTAGTGGATCCGACGTCAGACCTGCCGGGCAAATATCTGAATTTTTTGTCTACTGGGTTTATCGCTGCGTTGCGAAATTCAAGAAAGGGCAAAGAAACGATTTCTTCCTATCATTTAAACGAATCGTCTCTCATAGATGCACGTAAAAGAGCCTGTGAAGAGACGCTTACGATCCTTAAGGATGCTTTTGAAGGACGAAGCGAGCCGCCAAGGGGCTTTCTGACAAAGGGTGACTTTTTGGGGTGCAGACACTGGACGACCGCACGATCTATCTCAAACCTCAAAAAGCTACCGGTCGCAAAAGTGACGGGTAACGGGCTCGAACGAGAGGTGCAGCGCATCCTCACTCAATCCAGTGATCGTGATCGTTCGACTATTCTTCGGAGCATCGAGGATCTAGAAACTTCTGATCTGAATCTAACAAAAACTTCTAGCGGATTTATTGGAGGAGACGTTGATCGAACGAGGGTGCAACGCTTCAGAGATCAGCTTCCCGCCCAAGTATTCGAAGCTGAAAGATGGATTGAGCCCAAGTTTGCCCGTGGTAACATATCGTCAATCAAAGTTTCGAACTTTAAGGGCATTGAAGCTCTTTCCATAGATTTTCTTCCTGAAAGAAAGGACCGTGCGGGAGCGCCTTGCCTGCTGTTGTTGGGCGAAAACGCGGTGGGTAAATCGTCCTTCCTTCTCGGCCTTGGCCTTGCATTGCTAGGTTCAAAAGAGGTTGAGAAGCTTGATTTGCCATATAGTAGCCTAGCCCGAAGTGTTGGCCGTGAGACTTGGGATCAATGGGGGCAAGATAGGATCGTAGTCAGTGTTGAGTTTACGGGAAGCGATCAATTTGCCACTTTTTCGTATGACCCTATCTCTAGAAAACTCTTGGGATCACAGTATCAATCTGCGGCGGTATTGGGATACGGTCCTCATCGGTACTTTTCAGCTACAAAAAGCACACGTCGAAAAGGTGCAGCCGAGCGACTTAGAAGTCTGTTTGATCCCTTAAGTCCCCTGCCTGACCCAACTGACTGGCTCAGTAGCCTTACAGGATCCGATTTCAACACTGTTGCGGGGACGATCCGAACAATACTACCAATCGGTGACAATGATGACTTAGTAAATGATCCACATTTTGGAATCTGCGTCCGAGCGGACGGACAGCTAACGCCGGTATCCAAGCTTAGCGAAGGTTATAGATCTGTTTTTGCAATGGTCGCGGACATTTGCCGCAATCTGTTGGAACACTCTCCAAAGCTCGAAACTGCTCGCGGTGTTGTTTTGATTGACGAAATCGACACTCATCTTCACCCTCGGTGGAAGCTTCAAGTGATTTCTTCATTGAGAAGAGCTCTACCCAAAGTGCAATTTGTTGTAACTAGCCACGATCCGCTTTGCCTTCGAGGTATGGACGATGGTGAGGTCGTGGTTCTGCATAGGGATGAAACGGGAAAGGTCGCCAAACTAGAGAACTTGCCTGATGTCACGGGGATGCGTGCTGAGCAATTGCTAACGTCCGAGTACTTTGGTTTGGCCAGCACAGTGGACCCGGACTTACAGTTGCAGATTGCACGTTTTGTAGAAGATGGAGTAACCGAAACCAAATCTCTACTGGGTGAAGAAACTGACACCCTAATCGCTCGTTTAACCGCTGGAGAAAGCTCCACTGCTCAGATTCTCCATGAGGCGCTTGTTCGATATCTACATGAAAGAGAACGACCCGTAGGCGGTCTCAAAAAGGACGCACGAACTAAGGCCGTTGAGGCTGTCGTAGAGGTCCTTAAACGGGTGCGGGGCTAGGACGAATTTGATCAAGTTGGACAGAAATAGTGTCGCGGTTCCGAACTCCCTTTCCGAACCAAGTCTAGCGGTGCAAAACGAAGCAAACGAAGCCAATGGCTACTATGCGGATAAGTCGCCATGGACCGGCGAGCACGCAGCATACTCCTTCAATGCCTATAAACCGCAAGACGTAAGAGAGGCATTGAGACTCTTAGCTTCCGGCAAATGTGCCTATTGTGAGGGTCTGATTGCAGGGGTTGGTGCCCGCGAAGTTGAACACTACAGGCCAAAAGGAGGTGTCAAAGAAGACACCAGTCATCCGGGCTATTGGTGGCTGGCGCACGATTGGGATAACCTGCTCCCAACTTGTATTCTTTGCAACCAAAGTCGAAGACAGCACATCGTTACGCACGAGATGAGCAGAGAAGAGGTCGAAACCCTTCTGTTTTCGAGAGCAAGTACAAGTTATGGGAAGGCAAACCAGTTTGCGGTTTCTGGAGCACGTGCTACCAGTTCCGCCTGTGATCTGGATGCTGAAAGCCCACTCCTCATTGACCCCTGCAGGCAGGACCCTAAGCAAGAAATCGGTTGGGATTTTTCTAAAGAATTGCCACGAGCAGTTCCTAGACTACGAGAAAACACGCCAAGTAAGTATGGCGTCTATACCATCGAAACCTGCGCGCTGAACCGAGCCGAACTTGTACTTGAACGCATTCCTGTACTCCTCCCTCTTCGCCATTTACGAGACAGCATAAAGTGTCGAGTCGAAGCTTGGACTGGAGACGCTGCGGAGCTTGAAGCAATTCGAGCGCAAGCTGAGGCTATGCTTTTGTTTTCGCATGCCGAACAGGCGCACTCTGGAATGGTAATTGAGTTCATCGAAAACACACTAGAAGAGCTGGAACAATGGCTCGCTGAAAAGGGAAGTGAACTTTGAACCTGAGTCCAACGCATCCTGTACACTCATGGTCATGTTCGCCTTTGTGCAATGCCGTCGGGTATCACTGGGGTAGCAGAGGGGGTGTGCTTGAATGCTCCGTCGCGAGACTGGTCGAGACGATCTGCCAAGTGCAAATATCAAGGTTTTCAATCCGATATGCTACGGGTTGAGCGATTTTGAGACAGTTCGCCCGGATCACTAGGCTAATTGAAAATCCTCGTGTCGGTGGTTCGATTCCGCCCCCGGGCACCACTTCTTCCAAGCGAAAACCACTCGCCCGCCTACGTCCCCGTCCGCTCGCGCCATAGCGCTACGCTGGCTGCGGCTGCGTTGGCCATGAAGCGGAAGTCGCCGCCGACCGCCGTCATGTCATAGCCCCAGTCCACCGCCCGGGCGGCGTAGTCCGCCGTGCCGCAGTGAAGCGCGGCGCGGATGCCGGCGGCGTGGCAGGTGTCGGCGATCTTCTGCAGGACCTCGATCATCTCGGGCTCTTCGCGGTCGAAGGCGGGCGGGTATTTCCCGTCGTGCAGCGAGAAGGTCAGGTCGGAGGGGCCCACGTAGATCCCGTCCAGACCCGGCGTCGCGGCGATGGCTTCGAGGTTGTCCAGCGCCTCTCCGGTTTCGACCATCGCCCAGCCGATCACGCGGTCGTTCGCCTCGGCGGCGATGTTCGCGCCCTGCGCAATCTGGGCGCGGGTCGGGCCGAAGCTGCGCTGGCCCAGCGGCGGGTAACGCAGGTAGCTGACGAACTCGGCCGCCTGTTCGGCGGTGTTGATCATCGGGCAGATGATTTGCAGCGCGCCGGCGTCGAGCATCTTCATGATGATCCCTGGCTCCAGCCACGGCACCCGCGCGCCAAGGACCACGCCGCTGGCGCGCATCGCCTGAAACATCGGCAGCACGTCCGAGTAATCCAGCGCGCCATGCTGGACGTCGATGCTGATCGCGTCGAAGCCCTGTTCGGCCATCACCTCGGCCGAGAATGAATTGCCGATCGACAGCCAGCCATGCAGCACGGGATCTCCTGCGTCCCATATGTCCTTGATACGATTGCCGATCATCGGGCGGCCCCCGGGTGGCCGATCCGGTTGAAGCGTTGCATTGGCGTCCTCCCTCGCGTGTGCCCGCCATGATTGGAGCCGGGACCGGAGGGTGTCAAACCGGTTCCCGGGCGTCAGACGCCCAGATGCCGTTCGGAGATGTCCGTGGTCAGGTCGGCGAAGGGCCCGGCCCAGACGGTCCGGCCGCGTTCAAGGATCACGGCGTGGTCGCAGGCGGTGCGCAGTTCGGCCAGCGACTTGTCGATCACCAGCATCGCCATCCCGGTTTCGGCCTTCAGGGTCGCGATGGCGGCCCAGATCTCTTGCCGGACAATGGGGGCCAGCCCCTCGGTCGCCTCGTCAAGGATCAGCAGGCGCGGGTTGGTCATCAGCGCGCGACCGATGGTCAGCATCTGTTGCTCGCCGCCCGACAGGGACGCGGCGCGCTGGGTCAGGCGTTCGCCCAGCCGGGGGAACAGGGCGGTGACGCGGGCGCGGTCCCAATGGCCGGGGCGGGCGGCGGCGGTCAGGTTCTCGGCCACCGTCAGGTCGCGGAAACAGCGACGGCCCTCGGGCACCAGCCCGATCCCCAGCCGCGCGGCGCGGTGGCTGGGCAGGCGGGTCAGGTCGTGGCCGTCGAACACCAGCGTCCCGTGCGCGGGCAGCATCCGGCAGATCGCCTTCACCGTGGTGGACTTTCCCATGCCGTTGCGGCCCATGAAGGCGACCGCCTCGCCCTCGGACACGGTCAGGTCGACGCCGAACAGGGCCTGGCTGGCGCCATAGGCGGCGGTCACGTTGGCCAGCGACAGAAGCGTCATGCCGCGTCCCCCAGATAGGCGTCGCGCACCGCGGGGTCGGCGCGGATCTCGTCCACCGTGCCGGTCGCGATGACGCGACCGTAGACCAGCACGCTGATCCGGTCGGCCAGCGCGAACACCGCGTCCATGTCGTGTTCGACCAGCAGGATCGGCGCCTCGGCGCGCAGCGTGTCGAGGAAGCCGGTCAGCTGTTTCGAACCTTCGGGCCCAAGCCCCGCCATCGGCTCGTCCATCACGAAGGCTTTCGGGTCCAGCGTCAGCGCCACCGCGACCTCTAGCAGGCGCCGTTGCCCATGGCTCAGCTCGGCCGTCCGCACGCTGGCGACGTCGGCAAGGCCCACGCGGTCCAGGGCTGCCTCGGCCCGGTCGCGCAGGTCGCGGGTGCGCAGCGCCGCGCCGAAGAACCGCCACGGCCGCCCAGATGCGCCAAGCGCCCCCAGCAGCGCGTTCTGCAGCACCGTGTCTTCCATCGCCAGCGCCGAAATCTGGAACGTCCGGCCCAGACCGCGCCGGGCGCGGGCGCGCACCGTCTCGCGGGTGACGTCGTGCCCAAGGAAGCGCACGGTGCCGGCATCGGGGGCCAGCGACCCGCTGATCTGACCGATCAGGGTCGACTTCCCCGCGCCGTTCGGGCCGATGATCGCGTGGATCTCTCCCGGTCGCAGGTCGATCGAGATGTCGTCGCTGGCCTTCAGCGCGCCGAAGCTTCGGGTGATGCCGTGGGTGGAAAGGACGGGCTTATTCATGGGTCCGCCCCCGTCCGGCCAGCATCCCGATCACGCCGCCTTTGCCGGACAACACGATCAGCAGCAGCACAAGGCCAAGGAAGACCTGCCAATAGTCGCTGACGCCCCCCAGCAGGTGTTCCAGCAGCACGAATATCGCCGCGCCGGCGACGGGGCCGAACAGGCGTGCGACGCCGCCGATGATGACGAACACCATGATTTCACCCGACATCTGCCAGCTTAGCATCGTGGGGCTGACAAAGCGGTTCAGATCTGCGAACAGCGCCCCGGCCAGCCCGGTGACCGCGCCCGAGATGACCAGCGCGACCAGCTTTAGCCGCACGGGGTTCAGGCCCACCGTCTCGACCCGGTGCGGCACCTGCCGCGCGGCGTTCAGGGCCAGCCCGAAGGGCGACCGCGCCAGCAGCGCGTTCAGGCCCAGCACGACCAGCAGCAGGGCAAGGCACAGGCCGTAGAACTGGATCGGCACCAGCGTGTTCAGCCCGGGAAACTCGTTGCGGACGTAGATCGACAGCCCGTCCTCGCCGCCGTAGGCAGGCCACGAGATCGCGAAGAAATAGATCATTTGCCCGAAGGCCAGCGTGATCATGATGAAGTACACGCCCGAGGTGCGCAGGGCGAGTATTCCGATCAGCAGCGCGGCCAGCGCCGAGGCGAAGATGGCGGTCAGCCAGATGACCGGCATCGACTTGGTGCCTTCCAGCACGAGGGGCCATTCCATCAGGGGCGTGTAGTTCTGCGCGTGGCTGGCAAGGATGCCCATCGCGTAACCGCCGATCCCGAAGAACACCGCGTGCCCAAGGCTGACCAGACCGCCCAGTCCCAGCGCGATGTTCAGCCCGACCGCGGCCAGCGCGAAGATCACGGCGCGGGTGGCCAGCGTGATGGTGAAGGGTTCGTCCGCGTACAGCGCCCAAGCGGGCACCGCGATCAGCAGCCCAAGGATCACGGTGTTTACGGCGGTCTCGCGCGTCATGCGCGGGCTCCGAACAGGCCGGTGGGCCGCCAGACCAGCACCGCCGCCATCAGGATGTAGATCGCCATAGAGGCAAAGGCCGACCCGGTGGCGGTGGCGGTCGCGGGGTCCGCGAACAGCTTGAACAGCTCGGGAAGGAAGATCCCGCCCAGAGTGTCGGTCAGCCCCACCAGCAGCGCGCCGATCAGCGCGCCCCGGATCGAGCCGATGCCGCCGATCACGATGACCACAAAGGCAAGGATCAGCACCGGCTCGCCCATGCCGACCTGCACCGACTGGATCGCGCCCACAAGCGCACCGGCCAGACCCGCAAGCCCGGCCCCCAGCGCGAAGACCAGCGTGTACAGCTTCGAGATATCGACCCCCAGCGCCGCGATCATCTCGCGGTCATTCTCGCCGGCGCGGATCTGGATGCCGATCCGGGTGCGCGAGATCAGCAGCCACAGCCCAAGCGCCACCAGCAGACCCAGCGCGATCAGCGCAAGGCGGTACAGCGGGTACTGGATGCCGCCGGGCAGGGTGACGGGCCCCGACAGCCACGACGGAATGTCGAGATACAGCGGGAAGGACCCGAACAGCCAGCGGGTGCCTTCCGAGAAAATCAGGATCAGCGCGAAGGTGGCCAGCACCTGATCAAGGTGGTCGCGTTGGTACAGCCGCCGGATCACCACCAGTTCCACCAGCGCGCCCGCCAGTGCGGCCGCGACCAGTGCCGCGACCAGCGCCAGCAGGAACGATCCCGTCGCGCCCGCCACGGCGGCGGCAGCGAAGGCGCCGACCATGTACAGCGACCCGTGGGCAAGGTTGATCAGCCCCATGACGCCGAAGATCAGCGTCAGCCCGGCGGCCATCAGGAACAGCATCACACCGAACTGCAGGCCGTTCAGGACCTGCTCTGCGATCAGAATGGGGGACATCTTCGGCCTTCGTCGAATGGGTGGCCCGGCACGCGACCGGGCCACGCGCGTCTTACATCGAGCACTCGTCCACGTAGGCGCTGGACCGATCCTCGATCGCGGTGCCGACGATCTTGTTGGTGTAGATGTCGCCTTCCTTGATCACCTCGCGGACGTAAATGTCCTGAATCGGGTGCTGGTTGGTGTCGAAGGCGAAATCGCCCCGCACGCTGTCGAAGTCGGCGGCGGCCAGCGCGGCGCGGAACGCCTCTTGATCCGACGGTTCGGCCACGTCCAGCGCCGACAGCATCAGGTTCGCGGTGTCATAGCCATAGGCGGCGTACAGCGACGGCAGGCGGTCGTACTTTTCCTCGAAGGCAGCGACGAAGGCGGCGTTCGCCTCGTTGTCGAGATCCTTCGACCAGTTCGAGCCGTTCTTGACCCCAAGCGCCGCGTCGCCGACCGCTTGCAGGATCGCCTGATCGAACGAGAACGCCGGTCCAAGCACCGGCAGTTCGACGCCCGAATCCGCGTATTGCTTGAGGAACGAGATCCCCATGCCGCCCGGCAGGAAGAAGAACACGCTGTCGGCGCCCGAGGCGCGGATCTGTGCGATCTCGGCGGCATAGTCGGTCTGGCCCAGCTCGGTATAGATCTCTCCGGCCAGTTCACCCTCGAAGAAACGCTTGAAGCCGTTCAGGCTGTCGTGACCGGCGGGATAGTTCGGGGCCATGATGAACGGGTTGGTGTAGCCTTCGGACTTGGCATAGGCGCCAGCGGCCTCGTGCAGGTTGTCGTTCTGATAAGACACCGAGAAATACAGCGGGTTGCAGCCACGACCGGCCAGCTGCGCGGGGGCGGCGTTGGTCGACAGGTAGAACTTGCCCTGCGCCGTCGCCGACGGCACCACGGCCATCGCAAGGTTCGACCACACGATGCCGGTCAGGATGTCGACCTTCTCGGACTGGATCATCTCGTCCGCGATCTGCACCGCCACGTCGGGCTTGCGCTGGTCGTCTTCGATGATGATCTCAAGCCCGTCGCGGCCGTCGTCCTCGATAGCCAGCATGAAACCGTCGCGGATGTCGATGCCAAGGCTGGCGCCGCCGCCGGACAGGGTGGTGATCATCCCGACCTTGGTCTGCGCCAGCGCGCCCGTGCTCAGCGCGGTGGTGGCCAGTGCCGCTAGCGCCGCCGCGGCAAGACTTGTTTTCATGGACATGTGCGTTCTCCCTGCGTTGTCCCGTTGTCGAAGTCCCGCCTTGTCGCGATGGCTGCCCGGCAGATCGTGCGGCGGTTTTGCTTCGTCATCGGTATGGATAGCCGAATTTGCGCGCGGGTACATGCGTTTGATAGATCTTCGTGCCCGCCGGGGGCGCCCGCGCCCTGAATGCGTCGCCCGCGCCGCTATTCTTTGCACCCTTCACGTCGCGCCCAGGACCCGCGCCGCCCTCAGTGTCCCTGACCGCCCAGCACCCGGCGGTTGCACGGCAGTAAGACCTTCGGCAACGCGCGAACTATATCGCTATTAAGATATTGGAAACGCTGCGTCATAACCCCTGATAGTCAGTTGCTTTGTGATGCAACGAACCTATGTTGCCGCCTCCGGCGCTTGGGGAGGGCGGCGGTTATCCGGGCTTATGCCCACATACGACAACGCCGCGCCGGTCCGAACACCGGCAAACCGATGGTACCCCCCCGATGACGTCCTCTTCTTCCGATCCGCTGACCCAAATTACCGCCGCACGCTACACGGGCGCGATCCCGTCGCGTCTTCTGGACGACATCGAGTCTCATGTCGCCGAGATCGGCGGCCCGCTGGAACGGCACGAAGACGGGGTGACGGTGACCTATCCGATGGCGACCGTGAACATGTGGGTCGGTCAGGACACGCTGGATGTCGAGGTGGCGGCCCCAACGACGCTGTTCGCCTACCAGATGCGCGAAAGCGTGGCCTACATGCTGGATCACGTCTTCCCCGAGACCGCGTCGATGACGTGGCACGGGGCCGAGACAACGCAGGATCTGCCGCCCAATTTCCACTTCGCCACCGTGCAGGCGGTGACCCGGCAGTCGCCGAACTTCGTGCGGCTGGAAATGCAGTGCGATGGCGTCGATACGCTGCTTGAGGGGGGGATGCACTTTTCGCTGCTGCTGCCGCCCGAGGGCCGCGCGGCGGTCTGGCCGCGCATCGGCACCCGGGGCCGCACCGTCTGGCCGGAAGGCGACGACACGCTGCACCGCGCCGTCTATACCTTCGTATCGCTCGACCCCGACGCGGGGCGGTTCGCTTTCGACGTCTACCAGCACGGCGACGGCCGTGCCGCGATGTGGGCGGGCTCTGTCCGCCCCGGCGCGCAGATCGCGATCATGGGGCCGGGTGGGGGGCGTTTGCCGCCGGGCGACGACCTTGTTCTGGCCGGCGACGACACGGCGCTGCCCGCGATCCGCAGCATTCTGGAACAATCCGCGCCGGACCGCACCGGCGACGTCCTGATCGAGCTTGGCGATGCCGCCGATATCTGCGACCTGCCCCTGCCAGCCGGCATGTCGGTGACATGGCTGCTGCGGTCCGAAGGGCAGGACCTGTGGCAGGCGCTGATGGCGCTGCCGCGCCGGGGCGAAGGTGTCTTCGTGTGGGTCGCGGCAGAGCCGGAGTTGATGCGCAAGGCCAAGAAGATGTTCCACAACAAGTGGGACCTGGCCGCGACCCAAGGCTCGTTCAGCGCGTTCTGGGTCGGCTGAGCCCAAGGTCGCGCACTGGCGGAGCCGGGCCGAAGCGGTCTACTGGCAGGTATGGCCGCCGTCGATCACAAGGCTGGCCCCCGTCATGAACCGCGACGCGTCCGAGGCAAGGTAAACCGCCAGCGCGCCAAGATCCTTCGGGGTGCCCCATGTGCCCATCGGGATGTCGGCGATCAGGCCGTCGATGATCTCGGGTTTCACCTTCTTCCAGTGCTCGTTCTGCTCGGTCCCGAACAGGCCGGGGCAGATCGCGTTGGCGGTGATCCCGTACTTTGCCCAGTCCACGGCCAGCGTGCGGGTAAACTGCTGCACCCCCGCCTTCGCGGTCTCATAGTGCCGCCCGCCGATGCCGCGCCCGGCGATCATCGCGTTGATCGAGGCGATGTTGATGATCCGCCCGCCCTTGCCGGCGTCGATCATCGCTTTGCCAAGAATGCGCGCGCAGATGTAGGTCGAGGTCAGGTTCAGGTCCATGTACTGGCGCCACGTGTCCAGATCCAGATCCTCGGTCTGCACGTTCACGAACCGCCCGCCGACGTTGTTCAGCAGGATGTCGAAGCCGCCGATTTCGGCCACCGCCTTGTTGCAGACGTCTTCGCACTGGCCCATGTCGCCAAGGTCGGCCTCTAGCGTCCAAGCGGTGCGGCCGAAGGCGCGGATGTCCTCGGCGGTCTTCTGCAACGAGTCGGACGGACGCGCCACCAGCGCGATGTCGACACCGGCCTCGGCCAGCGCCAGCGCCATTTCACGGCCCAGTCCGCGGCTGCCGCCGGTGATGAAGGCGCGCTTGCCGGACAGATCGAAACAGTAACTCATCGGACCCCCTTGTCGGTCATTGGCACGGTGCCCGAAGCGGGCCGCGCATCGTGTCGTGCGGGTCGTGGTTCGGTTCCGGCGGGGCGGGGTGCGATGGTCCCCGCCTGCATGGCGCGAACTGTGTGAGCCGCCCGCAGGCGTGTCAACGTGTTCCGCCCGAAGGGATTTAACGCAATTATTCAAATGCATCTTTGCGCGCCGGTCGCGTCGGTTTCCGGGCTTTTTCGCCGATGCGGCGGTGCGATTTCTCTTGAGAGCTGAAACATGAATCAGTATTCATGATCCATGTCGGGACCCACAGCACCCAAGACCAAGCGAGGCGCCGCGCGGCGCGAGGCGCTTTTGCGTGCCGCCGAGGCGGTGATCGGCGAGCAGGGCTTCGCCGCCTCGTCAATCGCCGACATCACCCGGCGGGCGGAAACGGCGCTTGGCACCTTCTACATCTACTTTTCCAGCAAGGAAGAGGTGTTCCGCGAACTGGTGCTGGAAATGGGCCGCCTGACCCGCGCGGGCGTTACAGAAGCGGTGCAGGGCGCATCCAACCGGCTGGAGGCCGAGAAGGCCGGTCTGCGCGCGTTCCTGCAGTTCGCCGCCGACCGTCCCGCGCTGTACCGCATCGTCGAAGAGGCGCGGTTCATCGACCCCGAAGTCTACCGCGCCTATTACGACAGCTTCGGTCGCGCCTATGTCGTTCAGTTGCAGCGCGCGCAGGCCAAGGGAGAGATCGGACCCGGCGACCCCGAGGTCCGTGCGTGGGCCCTGATGGGCATGGCGATCAAGCTGGGCGAACGGTTCGTGCTGTGGGAAGACAAGCCCGACATCGATCACGTCGTCGAAGACGCCTTCGCGTTGATGCGGGACGGTCTGTCCCCCTGATCCGCCGCCGGGCCGGGCGAAAACGCCGTTGCGGCACAAGGCGCAAGACGTGTGGACCGGTTGGCAGAATCGCTCGAAGATGCGCGCCATGTTCGACCGCGTCCCCGACATGGCCGCCAAGCGCGCCGAGATCAGCCCGAACGTCGTCGCCTTCCGCGACGCGGGCACCGGGCGCGACTGGACCTTCGCCGAGATCGACCGCGCCGCGTCCGGCATGGCGCGCGGCCTGCGCGAGGCGGGCTATGCCAAGGGCGACCGGCTGGCGATCATCTGCCTGAACCGGGCCGAGTTCTTCATCGCGCTGTTCGCCTGCCAGAAGTGCGGCGTCATCCTGTGCCCGCTGAACTGGCGCCAGCCCCTGCGCGAACTTGTGGTGACGGTTCGTCCCGCGGCGCCGCGCGGAATTCTGCACGATGCGCTGCACACCCGGCGCGCCCGCGCTCTGGCGGCGGCGTCGGGCATGGTGGTGCACGAGATCGAAACCGACATGGCCCGCTGGATGCGGCTGGACCCCTCCGGCCCGGCGCAGGCAGTCGATGGCGACCGGCCTTGGTACCTTCTGTTCACCTCGGGCACCACCGGGCGGCCCAAGGCGGTGATCAACACCGCCCGCATGGCGTGGGCCAACACGGTCAACATCGGGCAGGCGGTGGGTCTGACCGCCCGCGACGCGACGGTGAACTATCTGCCGCTGTTCCACACGGCGGGCATCAACCTGTACACGTTGCCGGCCTTCCTGACCGGGGCCTCGACGACGATCCTGCCACGATTCGACGCGGCGGCGTTGCTGGCGTTGCTGGCAAGCGGGCAGGTCACGCAGTTCTTCGGCGTCCCGGCGATCTATCAGGCGTTCAGCCTGTCGCCCGGCCTTGATGCGGTGGACTGGTCCCGCGCCCGCTTCGGCTGTGGGGGCGCACCGTTGTCGGAACCCTTGATCCGCTTCTTCGCCGCGCGCGGGGCGCGGGTGCTGAACGGCTACGGGCTGACGGAAAGCGGCCCGACCGTGTTCCTGATGGATGCCGAACACGCGGAACAGAAAATCGGCTCGGTCGGGCGGCCGCAGATGCTGACCGAGGTTCGGCTGGACGGCGTTCCGCCGGGGTCGGAACGGGCGGGCATGGCGGGCGAGGTGTTGATGCGCGGGCCGAACGTGACCCCCGGCTATTACGACGACCCGGCGGCGACGGCGGCAGCCCTCGACGCGGACGGCTGGTTGCACACCGGCGATGTCGGGCGGTGGGATGCGGACGGGTACTTTCACCTCGTCGACCGGATGACCGACATGTTCATCTCTGGCGGAGAGAACGTGTATCCGGCAGAGGTCGAACGCATCCTGAACGACCATCCTTCGGTGCTGGAAGCGGCGGTCGTGGGCGTGCCCGATGACCGGTGGGGCGAGGTCGGCGCGGCCTTCCTGATCGCGCGGCCCGCCGCCGCGCCGGATCCGGCGGAACTGCGGGCGTGGTGCCGCGACCGGCTGGCGGCTTACAAGGTGCCGAAGCTGGTGAACCTGCTGGACGACTTCCCGCGCACGCCCGCCGGAAAGGTGCGCAAACCCGAGCTTCGGAAGTTACTGACGTGAACTTGGACCTGTCCGAGGTGTGGTGCCCGACGCAGGCAGAGTTCGACGCCTTCGCCGCCCTTTCCGGCGACGCGAACCCGATCCATGTCGATCCCGAGTTCGCGGCGACGACGCCGTTCGGCCGGACCGTCAGCCACGGGATGCTGATCTATGCAAAGCTGTGGTCCATGCTGACGCGCGCTTGTCCGAACGCGCGCCACGTCGCGCAGGACATGATGTTCCCGGCCCCCTGTTTCGCGCAGGACACGATCCACCTGTCGGTCGTGGGCCATGCCCCGGGGTCGGTGCTTCTGGTCGCCGTGCGCGAGGACGGGACAGAGGTCTTCACCGGGCGGGCCGAGCTGGCATGATCGACGTCGGACACTCTGCCGAGGTGCGGCGCCGGTTCACCCCGGCCGAACTGTCCGCGCTGGGCGCGGCCGACCGGGTGCCCGAGCCGTTGCTGGCCGCGCTGATCTCGATGCTGTTGGGGATGCATCTGCCGGGGCAGGGGACCAACTATCTCAAGCAGTCGCTTGTCTTCCCGGCCGCTGCGCCGCCGGATGCCGAAATCGTCGCGCGGGTGACGGTGACCCGGCTGCGCCCCGACACGCGGCTGGTGGATCTGTGGGCCACCTGCCATGCCGACGGCGTGCTGGTCTGCGAAGGCCGTTCGCTGGTCAAGGCAGGGGTCGACACGATCTTCTAGAAGATCGTGCCTTGCAGGATGTTCCAGACAATCCTGTTCGCTCACCGCCCCGAGCGAAGGCGTCCGACGATGCCGGTCGGGAAGAAATAGACGCTCAGGATGAACAGCACGCCCAACCACAGAAGCCAGCGGTTCGGGTCCAGCAGGTCCGGGATCAGCGGCAGGCCCTGCGTCGCCTCGGACGCCACGCCCATCAGCGACTGCAGGTAGTTCTGCGCTAGCACGAAGATCGTCGCCCCCAGCACCGCGCCGTACATCGTGCCCATGCCGCCGATCACCACCATCAGCAAGATGTCCAGCATGATCTCGAAGCTCAGCGTGGTGTCGGGGCCCACGTAACGCAGCCAGATCGCGAACAGGCTGCCTGCGATGGCCGCGACCGCCGCAGACAGGCAGGTCGCCGTGACGCGGTACCAGACGACGCGATAGCCGATCGCCTCGGCGCGGAAGTCGTTCTCGCGGATCGCCTGCAGCACCCGGCCGAAGGGCGAATTCACGATCCTGAGCAGCAGCAGGAACAGCACCAGACAGGCACCGAACACGAGGTAGTAGTTCAGCACCTTGCCGTTGACCCGGACGCCGAACAGTTCGCCCAGCCGGAAGGCGGGGGTCAGTTCGCGCGGGATCTGATAGTTCAGCCCATCCTCGCCCCCGGTCAGGCCGGACAGCTGGCTGACCAGCACAGCGACCGCCGAGGCGACCGCCAGCGTGATCATCGCGAAGAAGATCGCCCGCACGCGCAGGGAAAACAGCCCGATCACCAGCGCAAGGACCGCTGCCGCCAGCGCCCCCGCGACGGTGCCTGTCAGCAGCGCGCCCCAGCCCCGGCCCATGTGGACCGAAGACAGCGCCACGCCATAGGCGCCAAGTCCGAAGAACATGGTGTGGGCGAAGCTGACGATGCCGGTGTAGCCCAGCAGCAGGTCGTAGCTGGCCACCAGCACGATGAAGATGCAGATCCGCGCCGCCGTCTCCAGCGAGCGGACGCCGGGGAACAGGAACGGCGCCAGCGCCAGCGCGACGAGGATGACAAGCAGCAGAACGGTCAGGACGGTGGAACGCGGCTTGTCGCCGGAAAGCAGTCTGGTCAGCATGTCACTTCGCCTTCACCACCGGCATCATCCCCTGCGGGCGCCACATCAGCACGGCCGTCATCAGCCCGATGTTCGAGATCAGCGCCAGCTTGGGTTCGAGGAACGCGATGTAGTTCTGCAGTAGCCCCACCAGCAGCGCGCCGATGAACGCGCCTTCGACCGAACCCAGCCCGCCGATGATCACCACGATGAACACAAGGATCATCATCTCTTCGCCCATGCCGGCGGTGATGACCTCTTGGTACAGGCCCCACATCACGCCCCCCAGCCCGGCCAGCGCCGACCCGGCGATGAAGACGCCGATGAACACCAGCCGCAGGCGATAGCCCAGCGCCTCGACCATCTCGCCGTTCTGCACACCGGCGCGGACGATCAGGCCGATCCGGGTGCGGCGCAGAACCAGTCGCATCGCGATGAACAGCACCAGCCCCACGGCCACCGCCAGCAGGCGATAGCGTTCGATGGCGGCACCGGCGAAGGTGATGGCGCCCTTCAGGGTTTCGGGGCGGTTCAGGAAGATTTCCTCGGGCCCCCAGACAACGTGGATCAGCTGTTCGATGACGATCAGACCGCCCACCGTCACAAGGATCTGCTTCAGGTGCGCGCCATAGACCGGGCGGACGATCACCCGCTCGAACCCCCATCCCAGCGCGCCGGTGACGCACATGGCGGCGACCACCGCCAGCAGGACGGCGGCGACGTTCAGCACCAGCGAGGGCGCGCCAGTCCAGCCGCCCAGCCAGATCAGCACGGTAATGCCCACGAAGGCGCCGACCGAGATAAAGGCGCCGTGGCCGAAGTTGATGATGTCCATCAGCCCGAAGACCAGCGTCAGGCCAGATGCCATGATGAAGATCATCATCCCCATCGCCAGCCCGGACACCGTCAGGGTCAGCCAGCTGGACGTCGATCCGATGGCAAGAAAGCCCAGCACCACCAGCACCGGGATCAGAAGGTAGGGCGCGGCCTTTCCGATCCGGTCGGACAACGACAGGTCGGCAAAGGTCGGCTTGTGATCGGGGGCGGCGGACATCAGTGCGCCTCCATGCTCAGGCCCATAAGGCGTTCCTGCAATTCGGCGCTGGCGGCAAATTCGGCCATCTCGCCGGTCCAGACGACGCGGCCGTCGTCCATCACCGCCGCGGTGTCCCCCAGCGCCTTCGCGACCGAGAAGTTCTGTTCCACCAGCAGCACCGACGCGCCCTGCCGTTTCAGGTCGCGCAAGGCGCCTGCCATCGTCGACACGATGGCGGGGGCAAGGCCCTTGGTGGGTTCGTCGATCAGGTACAGCTTGCGCTCTTCCGCCATCGCGCGGGCGATGGACAGCATCTGCTTCTGGCCGCCCGACAGGTTCCCCGCCTCGGACCGCCAGAAGGTTTTCAGCGGCGGGAAGGCGGCAAAGATCCAATCGAGCCGCGCCTTGTCCAGCGGGCCCGAGGCGGCGGCGAGGATCATGTTTTCCTCGACCGTCAGGTCGGTGAAGATGCCCATGTCCTCGGGGACGAAGCCGATCCCGGCGCGGGCGCGGGCGGGCGTGGGGATGTCGGTGATCGCGGCGCCGTCAAAGGCGATCTCGCCCGATTTCGCCTGCCAGTGGCCGATGATCGTGCGCAGCGTGGTGGTCTTGCCGACGCCGTTGCGGCCCAGCAGCATCGTCACCTGACCCCGCGGGACCTCAAGGTCGACACCCTGCAGGATGTGATACTGGGCGATGTCGGTGTGGACGCCTTTCAGCGTCAGGATCGGATCAGACATCGGTCAGCTCCCGGCCCATGTAGGCCTCTTGCACCACGTCCGAGGCCATGACCGTCGCCGGGTCGCCGTCGGCGGCCAGCGCGCCGTTGTGCAGCACGATGATGCGGTCGGCGAGGGTGCGGATCACGTCCATCTTGTGCTCGACCAGCAGGATGGTGCGGTCGGTGTCGTGTTTCAGCTCGGCGATCAGGTCCAGCACGACCGGCGCTTCGTCGACGCTCATGCCGGCGGTGGGTTCGTCGAACATATAGACCATCGGGTCCAGCGCGATCAGCATCGCGACTTCCAGCTTGCGCTGGTTGCCGTGGCTTAGTTCGGACACGTTCTGATCCTTCAGGGTGTCCAGCCGCACGCGGTCCAGCACCGCCATTGCGCGGGTGGTCAGTTCGACATGCGAATCCGCCATCGAGAACAGCCCGAAGCCCTTGCGCTGATGCGCCTGAATGACCAGCCGGACGTTTTCCAGAACGCTCAGGTCCGGGAACAGGCTGGTCAGCTGGAACGCGCGGCCCAGCCCCTTGCGGCAGCGTTCCGCGACAGAGGTGCGGGTCACGTCCTCGCCCATCAGGCGGACGGTCCCGGCGGTGGCGGCGATCTGGCCGGAGATCAGGTTGAAATAGGTCGTCTTGCCCGCGCCGTTGGGGCCGACGATGGCGGTCAGCTGGCCGGCGGAAAAGGCGCAGGTGACGGCATCCACCGCGACATGGCCGCCGAAGCGCACGGTCAGGCCGTCGGTTTCCAGAAGGGTCCGGGTCATGGGGGCTTTCGGCTGCGGTTCGTCTGCGGTTCGTTTGCGGGCGAAGGAACTGGGGAAGGGGTCGGGAAGGGCGCGCGACGTTCGGGTCGCGCGCCCGGGTCCGCGATCAGTTGTTGATCGGGATGTCCATGTCGTCGATGCCCAGTTCGCGGACCAGCACCGGGACGCCATAATCCTTGCCGTCCTGAACTTCGGTCACGAAGTGGTACATGGTCTGCAGCGCCTGGTGGTCCTCGGCGCGGAACATCATCGGGCCTTTCGGGCCGTCCCATTCCATGCCTTCCATCGCCTCGATCAGCGCCTCGGTATCTTCATAGGTGCCGGCCTTTTTGATCGCCTCGACGATGGCGATCCCCGCGGCCATGCCGCCTGCGGTGAAGAAATCGGGCGGGGTGCCGTGGCGTTCCATATGCTCGGTCACCAGCCAGTCGTTCACGTCGTTGTCCGGGATCTCGTAGTAATAATAGGTCGCGCCTTCCATGCCCGGCAGTTCCTTGTAGGCGGTCAGCGCCGCAAGGATGTTGCCGCCCGTGGCGATCTCGATGCCGAAGCGCGAGGGGTCCATCGCGTTGATCTTGGACATCGGGTTGCCGCCGCCGGCCCAGATGATGAACAGCTTCTTCTCGCCCTCGATGTCACCCATCGCGTTGAAGATGCGTTCCGCCGCGGCGGTGAAGTCGGTGGTGTCGGTGGGCACGTATTCCTCGTGCGCGAGCGTCGCGCCGGTGGCTTCCAGCGCGGTCTTGAACGCCGCCACGCCGTCACGGCCAAAGGCATAGTCCTGCGCCAGCGTCGCCACGGTCACGCCGTCGCCGCCCAAGGCCACGGCGTTGGCGATGGCGTCCTGCGACGAGTTGCGGCCGGTGCGGAAGATATAGCGGTTCCAGTTCGCGCCGGTGATCGAATCCGCCACCGCCGGTTCGACGATCAGCAGGCGTTCGTATTCCTCGGCCACCGGCAGCATCGCCAGCGCCACGCCCGAGCTGACGGGACCGACCGCGATATGCGCGTCGTCGTCGCCGTAGGCTTCGGCCAGCACGGCCTTGCCGACGTCGGGCTTCAGCTGGGTGTCCTTCTCGATCACGACGATCGGCTCGCCGTCGATCTCCATCGTGCCGCCGGTGGCGTATTCCAGCCCCAGCATCAGGCCGATGTGCGACTGCTCGGCATACGCTTCAAGCGCGCCGGTCTTGCCGTAGACATGGGCAATGCGGATTTCGGCGAAAGCCGGGCTGGCAAGCAACAGCGCCATGCTTCCGGCTGCAAGGATCTTCCTCATCCTGGACTCCTCCCTTTCAGGTCCGGTGATCTTGCTGAATTGTGAAACATGAATCAGCATTCACGTCAAGAACGCAGGCGGGTCTGTCGCGCCGCCAAAGCGCCGGATCGACCGCCCGGGCGAGAAGTGGGTCACTTGGTGTGCTGAGTTCTTGTGCGGTCGGTGCAAGTTGTGCCAGATAAATGAACAGGACCGGCGCGCTGCCACGCCGCCGCCGCGCTGCGCTTGCGTCCGGCGGGCAAAATTTTACCGTTTGGACAAGCTCTGGAAAGGGCGAGTCCACACAGACCTGGGGGATCATCTGACATGTCGAAACTTCTCGTTCCCGCGCCGGTATCCCGCCGCCGCTTTCTGGCCGGTTCGGCCACCGCGCTGGCTGCGGCCGGCGCCCTGTCTCCGTCGAAGCTTTGGGCGCAAGAGACGCTGAAGGTCGCCGGGATCTACACCGTGCCGGTCGAGCAGCAGTGGGTCAGCCGCATCCACATCGCCGCGATGGCGGCGCAAGAGCGGGGCGATATCGAATACACTTACTCGGAAAACACCGCGAACACCGACTATCCCCGCGTAATGCGCGAGTACGCCGAACAGGGCTATGACCTGATCGTGGGCGAGATCTTCGGCGTCGAGCAAGAGGCCCGCGAGGTCGCCGCCGACTATCCCGACGTGGCCTTCCTGATGGGGTCGTCCTTCAAGGAAGACCCGGCGGTCCCGAACCTCGCCGTGTTCGACAACTACATCCAGGACGCCAGCTACCTGTCCGGCATCATCGCCGGCGCGATGTCCGAAACGGGCAACATCGGCATGGTCGGCGGCTTCCCGATCCCCGAGGTGAACCGCCTGATGCACGCCTTCATGGCGGGCGCGCGCGAGATGAACCCGGACATCACCTTCCAGGTGTCGTTCATCGGCTCGTGGTTCGATCCGCCCAAGGCCAAGGAAACCGCCTTCGCGATGATCGAGAACGGCGCGGACATGCTGTACGCCGAACGCTTCGGCGTGTCGGACGCGGCCAAGGAGCGCGGCCTGCTGGCGATCGGCAACGTGATCGACACGCAGTCCGACTATCCCGAAACCGTCGTCGCCTCGGCGCTGTGGCATTTCGAGCCGACGCTGGATGCCGCCATCGCCGCCGTGAAGGCGGGCGAGTTCACCGCCGCCGACTATGGCGTGTATTCCTTCATGGCAAAGGGCGGCAGTTCGCTGGCGCCGCTGGGCACCTTCGAGGGCAAGGTCCCCGAAGAGGCGATGGCGCTGGTGGCCGAGAAGGAGGCAGCGATCAAGGCGGGCGAGTTCACCGTCGAGATCAACGACGAAGAACCGACGTCGATGTGATCATGGAAGGCGCAGGCCCGGCGCAGCCCGTTCTGCGCCTTTCCAACATCACCAAGCATTTCGGCCCCGTCGTCGCGAACGACGGGGTCTCGTTCGATTTGCACCGCGGCGAGGTGATCGCGCTGCTGGGCGAGAACGGCGCGGGCAAGACCACGCTGATGAACATCCTGTTCGGCCAGTACACCGCCGACGAGGGTTACGTGGAACTGTTCGGCGACCGTCTGCCACCGGGCCGTCCCCGCGCGGCCTTGGACGCCGGGGTTGGCATGGTGCACCAGCATTTCACGCTGGCCGGCAACCTGACCGTCTGGGAAAATATCGTGCTGGGCGTCGACCGGCTGACCGCGCCGTCGCTGGGCCCTGCGAAGGTCCGGGCGCGAATCCGCGATCTGTCGGCCCGGTTTCACCTGAAGGTCGACCCCGACGCGCGCGTCGGCAGCCTGACGGTCGGCGAACGCCAGCGGGTCGAGATCCTGAAGGCGCTGTACCGCGACGCGAAGATCCTGATCCTGGACGAGCCCACCGCTGTGCTGACGCCGCAGGAAACCGACGCCCTGTTCGCCACCCTGCGCGAGGCGGTGGGGCAGGGGCTGTCCGTCGTGTTCATCAGCCACAAGCTGCACGAAGTGCTGGCCATCGCATCCCGCGTCGTCGTCCTTCGGCACGGTCGGCTGGTCGCGGAGCGCGCGACCAAGGGCGCCACCCGCGAGGAACTGGCCGCGCTGATGGTCGGAGCCGAGGTCACCGCGCCCAGCTTCGAGCCGACCCAGCCGGGGCCGGTTTTGCTGTCGCTGCAAGACGTCAGCACCTCGGGCGAGGGTCGGGCGACCGGGCTGCGCAACGTGTCGCTGGACCTGCGGGCAGGGCAGATCACCGGGCTGGCGGGCGTGTCGGGGAACGGTCAGGGCGCGCTGTCGGACCTGATCGCGGGGCTAGAGATCCCGGCGGCGGGAGAGATGTGGCTGGCCGGATCGACGCTGCGCAGCTGGACGCCGCGCGCCGCCATCGCGGAAGGCATCGCCCGCATTCCCGAAGACCGGCACCACACTGGCACCATCGCCGACTTCAACCTGACCGAAAACGCGATCCTCGAGACCTACAGGTCCGGTTTCAGCAAGGGCGGCTGGATGAACTGGCCCGATGCCCGGCGCTTTGCGGGCGACCTGATCGACAAGTACGACGTGCGCTGTCCGGGGCGCGATACCCGCATCCGCCTGCTGTCGGGGGGCAACATGCAAAAGCTCATCCTTGGCCGCGTGCTGGAAGGCGAGCCGAAGATCATCCTTGCGAACCAGCCGGTGCGCGGGCTGGACATCGGCGCGGTGAACTACGTGCATGGCCAACTGGCCGAGGCGCGGGCGCGCGGGGCGGCGGTGCTGCTGATCTCGGAAGACCTGGACGAGATCCAGCGCCTGTCCGACGTGATCCACGTCATTTCCGAAGGGCGCCTGTCGCCCGCCTTTGCGCGCGGCACGATGAAACCCGAGGACCTTGGCGCATGGATGGCGGGCCACGGGTTCGAGGAGACGACCCATGCGGCTTGAGCCGATCCAAGCGCCCAGCTTCGCCCGCCGTGCCACGCCTCCGGCGCTGGCGATCGTTGCGACCTTCGCGGTCGCCGCGCTTCTTGCGATGATCGCGGGGGGCGACCCGCTGCGGGTGTTCGGGGAAATCGTGAAGGGGGCGGTCGGATCGAAGTTCGCCCTGCTGGAAACGCTGAACCGCGCGACGCCGCTGATCTTCACCGGCCTTGCCGTCGCCGTCGCGTTCCGCGCGAAGCTGTGGAACATCGGGGCCGAGGCGCAGCTGTACGCAGGCGCGGTGGTCACGGTGGTGCTGGGAACCGGCGCGCTGACCCTTCCGGCGCCGGTGCTGATCCCGGTGATCGGGCTGGCCGCCGCTTTGGCCGGGGCGCTGGTGCTGCTGGTGCCCGCGATCCTGAAGACCCGCTTCGGGGTGGACGAGGTGGTCACGACGCTGCTGTTCAACTTCATCTTCCTGCTGTTCGTGTCCTACCTGCTGGAAGGCCCGCTGAAAGACCCGATGGGCATGGGCTGGCCCAAGTCGCCGCGCCTGATCGAAGAGGCGCGCCTGCCGCGCATCGTCGAGGGGCTGCGCCTGCACTGGGGCTTTGCGCTGGCGCTGATCGCCGCCGTCGCGGTCTGGGTGATCCAGACCCGCACCACGCTGGGCTTCGAGATGCGCGCGGTCGGCCAGAACGCCGAAGCCGCGCGCTTTGCCGGGATGCCGGTGATGTCGGTGATCCTGAAGACCGCGCTGCTGTCGGGCGGCCTTGCCGCGCTGGCGGGCTTTTCCGAGGTGGCGGGGCTGAAGGGGTCGCTGACCTTGGATCTGTCACCGGGCTATGGCTACACCGGGATCGTGGTGGCGATGCTGGCGCTGCTGCACCCCTTGGGCGTGGTGGTGGCGGCGCTGTTCGTCGCGGCGATCTTCGTCGGCGCCGACAGCATGAGCCGCGCGGTGGGCGTGCCGACCTACCTTGCCGACATCATGCTGGCGACGGCGCTGCTGCTGATGGTGCTGGCGATCCTGCTGACCAAGTTCCGCGTGCGGAGAGACTGATGGAATTCTTCGACATCCTTCTGTCCGCCAGCTTCTGGGCCGCCGCGATCCGCATCGCGTCGCCGCTGATCTTCGCCACGCTGGGCGAACTGATCTGCGAACGCGCGGGCGTGCTGAACCTCGGGATCGAGGGGATCATGGTCGCGGGTGCCTTCGCGGGCTGGATCGCCGTCTGGGCCGGGCTGCCGCTGTGGGGCGGGGTGGCGGTGGCCTTCGCCACCGGCATGGCGCTGGGCTGTGTGCATTCGATCCTGTCGGTGCCCTTCGGGCTGTCGCAGCATGTCGTCGGCGTCGGGCTGACCCTGTTGGCCACGGCGCTGACCTTCTACACCTATCGCGTCGTGCTGCCCGAGGTATCTTCGCCGCCGAAGATCCAGGCCTTCACGCCGGTCGAGATCCCGCTGTTGTCGAAAATCCCGCTGATCGGCCCGGCGCTGTTCAACCAGACGCCGCTGACCTACGCCGCCTTCGTGATGGTCGCGGTGGTGGCGGTGGTGCTGTACCGCACGCCGGTCGGCCTTGCCGTCCGCGCGGCGGGCGAGAACCCCTCGGCCGTGGCGGCGCAGGGATTGTCGGTCACCGGCATCCGCATGGGCGCGGTGATCGTGGGGTCGGGGCTGATGGCGGTGGGCGGGTCGTTCCTGACCCTGTCGGCCTTCGACAGCTTCTTCTTCGACATGGTGAACGGACGCGGCTGGATCTGCATCGCGCTGGTGGTGTTCGGCGCGTGGCGGCCCGGCAAGGCGCTGCTGGGCGCGATTCTGTTCGCCGCCTTCGACGCCTTTCAGATCCGCCTGCAGCAGACCAGCGTGGGCGGTGTCCTTCCCTACCAGGTGTTCCTGATGATGCCTTACATCCTGTCCATCCTTGCCCTTGTGATCATGTCGCGCCGGGCCGAGGTTCCCGCCGCGCTGATGGTGCCGTTCAACAAGGGGGAACGCTGATGTTCGATCTGCTGGTAAAGGGCGGCACGCTGCCCGACGGCCAGGTGGCCGACATCGCGATCACCGGCGACCGCATCGCCGAGGTCGGGCCGAAGATCGACGCCGACGCGCGCGAGGTGATCGACGCCACCGGCGACCTTGTCGCGCCGCCCTTCGCGGACCCGCATTTCCACATGGACGCCACGCTGTCCTACGGCCTGCCGCGCGTGAACGCCTCGGGCACGCTGCTGGAAGGCATCTCGCTGTGGGGCGAACTGCGCGACATCGCCACCGTGGACGAGATGGTCGAGCGTGCGCTGCGCTATTGCGACTGGGCGGTGTCGATGGGCCTGCTGGCGGTGCGCACCCATGTCGACACCACCCCCGATCACCTGAACACCGTGACCGCGATGCTTGAGGTGAAAGAGAAGGTGAAGCCCTATCTCGACCTGCAGCTTGTCGCCTTCCCGCAGGACGGGCTGTACCGCGCGCCCACGGGCCGCGAGAACGTGATCCGCGCGCTGGACATGGGCGTCGACGTGGTCGGCGGCATCCCGCATTTCGAACGTACGATGGCCGATGGCGCCGCCTCGGTCCGCGACCTGTGCGAGATCGCGGCGGATCGCGGCCTGCCCATCGACCTGCACTGCGACGAACCCGACGACCCCCATTCCCGCCATGTCGAGACGCTGGCCTACGAGGTGCAGCGGCTGGGCCTTGGCGGCCGGGCGACCGGCAGTCACCTGACCTCGATGCACTCGATGGACAACTACTATTTCTCGAAGCTGCTGCCGCTGATCGCCGAGGCGGGCGTCGCCGCGATCCCGAACCCGCTGATCAACATCGTGCTTCAGGGGCGGCATGACACCTTCCCCAAGCGGCGCGGGCTGACGCGGGTGAAGGAAATGCAGGCGCTGGGCATCGATGTGGGCTGGGGGCAGGATTGCGTGCTGGACCCGTGGTACTCGCTAGGCACCGCCGACATGCTGGACGTGGCCTTCATGGGGCTGCACGTCGCCCAGATGACCCACCCCGACGAGATGGCGCGCTGCTTCACGATGGTGACCGAAACCAACGCCAAGATCGTCGGGCTGGACGGCTACGGGCTGGCCAAGGGCTGTACCGCGTCGCTGGTGGTGCTGGACGCCGCCGACCCGACAGAGGCGGTGCGGCTGCGTCCGTCCCGGTTGGCGGTGGTGTCGAAGGGCAAGGTCGTGTCGCGGTCCGCGCGGGGCGACGGGTCGCTGTCGATCCCGGGCCGCCCCGATGCGGTGCGCCGCCGGCGCGGCGGCTGAGGCTAGGCCCCTTCCGTCGCGAAGGGGCGCACGGGGTGGCCTGCGGCGGCGGCCTCGCATTGGCTTCGGATCAGGTGGATCTCTGCCTCGTGGCAGGCGCACAGCTGTTGCCAGCGGGTGTCGTCCATATCCGTCCCGCGCCACGCCGACATGGTGACAAGGCATTGCGCGGGGTCCAGTCCGCAGACCTCGGCGGGCACCACCCGGATCGAGATGCGCGGCACCATCGCGCCCGGCTCGCCCAGCAGGAAATCGACGATACGCCGGTCCGGGTCCGCCGCGATGGCGAACCGCGTTTCCGACCCGTCGAACAGCGACCACCCGGCGTAGATCCCCGGCGCACCCGGCACGGGGGCCGTGTTCATACAGCCCAGCGACCAGCCTCCCAGCGCGATCGGGTCGGACACGAAGGCAAAGGCCGTGTCCGCCGGAACGTCCAGCCGCGCCGAGACCGCGTGGCCGGGATCCTGTGGCGCGGTGGTCATGCAGGCGTCCGCAGCTTCGCCAGAGTGCCGAGCAGGCGGTTCACCCCGTCCTCGGTCGTGACAGATCCGGGCGACAGGCGCAGGGTGCGGCCCCGGCAGTCGGTGTACAGCCCAACCTCGCGCAGGCTGGACACAACGCTGGCCGGTTCCGGGCCTTCGGGCAGGCGCAGCATGACACTGCCGCCCCGGCGCGCGTCGTCGTCCGGGCTGACCGGGGTCAGGCCAAGGTCCGGCGCGGCGTCCAGAATGCGCCGCGACAGCGCGCGGTTGTGCGCCAGCATCGCCGCTCCGTCCTGCGCCGCGTTCCATTCCAGCGCCGGGACCGAGCCAAGACAGGCCAGTGCCGAGGGCGTGCCGTGGTCGAACCGCCGCGCGTCGGACGCGAAGGTGAAGGCATCCAGATCCCACGAGAACGGGTTCTCTTGGCTGAACCAGCCGCGCAGTTCCGGGCGGCACTGTTCCAGCAAGGGGCGCGCGACGTGCAGGATGCCCGCGCCCGAGGTGCCGCCCAGCCATTTCAGACTGGTCGAGACGGTAAAGTCCACGGCGGGCGCGTCGACGCGATAGGGCAGCAGGCCGATCCCCTGCGTGACATCGACCCCCACAAGGCTGCCCATCTTCCGCCCGTGCGCCACCAGCGTTTCAAGGTCGCAACGGTGCGACGCGGTCGAGGTCACGAAGGTCAGCAGCGCCAGCCCGACGGTGTCGTCCCACGCGGCGATCATGTCCTCGTCGCGGACCCAGCTTTCACCGTCGCGCAACGGCACGGTGCGCAGGGTGAAGCCCAGCCGCGGCGCCAGTCCGGCCAACAGGAAATGCAGGCTGGGAAAACAGTCGCCCGCCACCAGCAGGCTGCGGCCGCGCAGGTGGTCCGCCGGCAGGCCGCCGATCAGGCTCAGCAGCGCGGTGGTCACGTTCTCGGCCGAGGTTACCGTCCCCGCCTCGGCGCCGATCAGCTGGCACCACAGGTCGATGAACCGCTGCCGCCCGCCCAGCACCTGCGGCCACTGGCTGTCGTCCGGCGTGCCCCAAGTCTGCGCGTAATCGGTCAGTGCCGCCGCCATCGCCTCGGACTTGCCGGGGTACATGCCGATCGAGTGGTACAGGAAATAGCCCGAGCCGTCGGTGTTGGATGTCATGGCGCGAAGGTCTCCGTATTGGGGTAGGGGTCAGAAGCCCATCAGGGTGGGCAGCCAAAGGCTGAGGCCGGGGAAGGCGGCGACGATAGCAAGCGTGATCAGCGACACTAACAGGAAAGGCGCCGTCTCGCGCAAAAGCGGGATCAGGCCGCCCCCCGCCAGCCGCTCGGCCGCGAACAGGCAGACGCCCAGCGGCGGGGTCAGCAGGCCGACGTTGAGGTTCAGGATGGCGATGACGCCGAAGTGCAGCGGATCGATGCCCGCGTGCATCGCGGCGGCGGACAGCAGCGGGCCGAACAGGATGATCACCGTGGTCGGGTCGATCACCATGCCAAGCACCAGCAAAACCGCGTTGAAGATCAGCATGGTGCCGACATAGCCTAGGCCCATGCCCTCGATCTGGCCGCCGATCAGGCGCGGGACGTTCTCCATCCCCATCACCCAGCTGAACGCGGCACCGCATCCGACGATGATCAGCAGCTGCCCCGAGAACAGCGCCGACCGTCCGAACACCGGCCACAGGTCCCGAACGCGGATCGCGCGGTACAGCACAAGCGAGATCAGCGCGGCATACAGCGCGGCGACGGCCCCGGCCTCGGTCGGGGTCATCAGCCCGCCCAGCATCCCCGCAAGGATGATCACCGGCAGCATCAGCGGCAGGATCGCCTGCCCGGTGACGCGGGTCATCGCGCGCGGGCTGCGGTCCATCTCGACCGTCGGGAAGTTCTGCCGCCGCGCCTGTACCGCGATCAGCAGCATCTGCGCCGCGCCGATCAGCAGGCCCGGCACCAGCGTCGCCGCCATCAGCGCGCCAATCGACAGGTCGGTCATCGACCCGTAGATCACCGCGATCAGCGACGGCGGCACCATCGGCCCGATGATCGAGGACGACGCGGTCACCGCAGCGGCGTAGGCGGCGGAATAGCCTTGTTGCACCATCGCCGGGATGAAGATCCGCCCCAGCGCGGCGATGTCGCCCAGCGCGACCCCGGTGATCCCCGCGAACAGGATCGAGGCGCCGACGTTTACCTGCGCCAGCCCGCCCCGCATCCAGCCGAACAGCGCGTTGGCGAAGGACACAAGCCGTTCGGTGATGCGCCCGGCGTTGACCAGCTCGCCCGCAAGGATGAACAGCGGCACGGCCATCAGCACGAAGCTGTCCATGCCCTGAAACACGCGCTCGGCGATCACCGGCAGGGCGTAGAAATTATCGGTGAACAGCGTCCACGCAAGGATGGCGGCGATCATCGACCACGCCACGGGAAGCCCAAGGATCAGCAGCGCCACGAAACTGACGATGAGAACGGTCAGCGACGGTGTCATTCGACGGGCGGCCCGTACACGATCCGCAGCACCGAGAAGCCCGCGGCGCAGACGAAGGCGACCGGCATCACGGCATAGGGATACGACAGCGGAATGCCCATGCCCGGGCTGTCCTGCCCGTGGGCGAACAGCATCGCGTCCAGCCCGTACCACGCCAGAACAAGGAAGACGGCCAGCGAAACGGTTTCCAGACCCGCCTCCAGCACGCGCCGCGCCTTGGCCGACAGGCGTCCGAACGCGGCGGGCAGCAGGTCGATGCGGATGTTGGTGGCGTCGCGCACGCCCAGCGCCGCGGCCATCATCGCCATCCAGATCATCGCGAACCGCGCGGTCTCTTCCGCGAACAGCGGCACGCTGCCAAAGACGTACCGGCTGACGACCTGAAAGATCACCAGCCCGGTCAGCGCCATCAGGCAGAGGGCGACGAGGCCGCGCAGGGCCCCGTCGACAAGGTTCACGATCCGCATCATCGGCGCCGGGCTCACTCGGCTTCAGCGGCCGAGATGGCTTCGTCGACCAGCGCGGGCGTGTCGACGTTCTCTTTCAGCCACTCGATGGCGACCGGCTGCATGATCTCGGCGAAGGCCGCCTTCGCGGCATCGTCCAGTTCCAGCACCTCGACGCCGTTTTCGCGGGCAAAGTCCACGGCGGCGCTGTCCTTCGCGCTCGACGTGTCCCGGTTGAAGGTGATCGCCGCTTCGGCCGCGGCCATGATCACCGCCTGCTTGTCCGCGTCGAGACCGGAAAAGAAGCCGTCGTTGATGCCCAGCGGGCCGAAGGCATAGGTGTGCGCGGTCAGCGACAGGTGCGGCTGCACCTCGTACAGCTTCACAAGGTTGAAGACGGTGACAGAGTTGTCCTGCCCGTCAACGACACCGGTTTTCAGCGAGGTGTAAAGCTCGCTGAAGGCCACCGGCGCCGCAGAGGCGCCCAGCGCCTCGACCGGAATCGTGGCAAGCGGGCCGAGAACGCGCATCTTAAGGCCCTCCATGTCGGCGGGCGTGGCGATCGGGGTGCTGGCGCTGAAATGCTTGAACCCGCCGGATTCCCACCAGCCCAGCACCTTGATGCCGGTCTCTTCGCGCAGCGACTCCGCCAGCGCGTCGCCGAACTCGCCGTCCAGCACGGCGCGCGCCTGTTCGATGCTGGAGAACAGGTAAGGCATGTTCAGGATCTGGATGTCAGGAAAGACGGTGGCGATGTTGCCGTCGGCGGCATCGCTCATCTGGATCACGCCGCGGCGCATCTGCGCCAACCGGTCGTTCGGCGCCCCTAGCGCACCGCCATAGACGATGTCGACGGTCATGTCGGAATTGGCTTCGACCTCGGACTTGAAGGTCTCGTACATGCCATTGATGAAGTCGAAATCGGCCATGCCCTCGGGCAGCGACAGCCCGACCTTGATGTCTTGGGCAAAGGCCGGGATCGCGGCCGACGTGGCAAGGGCGCCGGCGACGGCAAGCGCGCGGAAAATGGTTTTCACGGAAGAACTCCCTGTTGATGGAGCCGGGCACATGGGTGCGCCTCGGGTGTTTCTTGGCGGTCTGCGCATGACCCGCCGCAACGGGTCGCGGCCCGGCTGGCCAGCCTCGGAGGAGACGCGCTGGCGCAGGGACAGCTTTTACCATAGGGGCCCGACAACAGCCCGGAAGCCAAAAAATAATCAGGGTGATAACCGATGGTTATCCCGTCAGCGGTCGCCTGCCGGAACCGGGGCCGCACCGCCGCCGGTCGCGGCCGTCTCGGCCACGCCGCCGGGCAGGGCCCGCGCCGCCCGCGCCAGCCGGTCGGCCAGCGCGGCGGCCGCCGGGGTCGGCACGCTTGCGCGCCGCCGGATTAGGCACAGGTCCGCGCCCTGCATCCGCTCGGCGACGGGCACCTCGACCACGCCCACGGGGGCGGCGATGGAATGCACCATCTCCAGCGGGATCAGCCCGACCATGTCGCTGGCCGAAACCGTCGTCATCAGCCCGGTGAAGGTCTCGCAGGTCACCATGCAGGCCGGTCGCGGCAGTCCGGCCCCGTGCATCGCCGCCCGCAACGCCTGTGCGGTGGCGCATTCCTGCGTCGGCAGCACCCACTCCGCCTCGGCCAGCGCCTCAAGCGAGGTCGCGCCCGCCAGCGGATGCCCGATGCGGACGACGGGCGTCAGCGTGGTCGACAGCAGCGGCACGCGCAACAAGTCCTCGGGCCAGTTCTCTTCCGGCGCGGGCGAGATCGCGAAATCCAGCGCCCCCTCGCGGACCTGCGGCAGCAGGAACGGATAGGCGCTGGCGGCGACGCGCACCCGCACGTCGGGCCAGTCCTTGCGGAACCCGCTCATGACGCGCGGCATCAGCAACGTCGCGGGCATATGCGCCAGCGCAACCGACACCGATCCGGCCCGTTCGCCCTTGATGTGGTTCAGCGTGTCGATCCCGGCCTTCAGCTCGGCATCGACCAGCCGCGCGTGCACCAGCAAGGCCTGCCCGTACTCGGTCAGTTCCGCGCCATGAACGGACCGGTCGAACAGCCGCACGTCCAGATCGGTCTCCAGCCGCTGCAACGCCTTCGTCACCGCGGGCTGGCTCAGCCCCAACGCGCGCGCGGCCCCGTGCTGACTGCCGGTGTCGACGATGGCCAGAAATATCCTCAGAGGGTTCAGCTTCATGCCCGCACGGTCCTTTCAGCGCCCAGTCCGAAGTGTCCGGTCCAAATCGTCCGGTCCCCGCCCCCTGCGCTTCTTCTCTTTCCAAGTACCTTGGGGGGAGCGGGCGCAGCACGCGGGGGGCAACGCCCCCCATGCCGCGCATCCCTCAGTACCCGGCGTCGCGGTCGACGCGGAACAACAAAGGCTCGCCAGCCTCGGACCGGCGGATGTTCTCGGCGACCACCTCGGACGCGGTGTCGGCGCGGGTCTCGCTGGCGACGTGGGGGGTGATCGTCACCTTGGGATGCGCCCAGAACGGGTGATCCGCCGGCAGCGGCTCGACCCGGAACACGTCCAGCGTCGCGTGGCCGATGTGGCCCCGGTCCAGCGCCGCGATCAGGGCGTCGTCGTCGATCAGCGGCCCGCGGCCGGGGTTCACGATGACCGCGCCCTCCGGCAGCGCCGCCAGCCGGTCGGCATCCATCAGGTTCGTGGTCGCCGGCGTGTCGGGCAGCAGCAGGACAAGGATCTCTGCCGTCGACAGGGCCCGCGCCAGCCCGTCGTCGCCGGACAGGCAGGTGACGCCCTCGATGTCCTTCTGGCTGCGGCTCCAGCCGGTGACGGGAAAATTCAGCGCCGCCAGCGCACGGGCGCAGGCGCTGCCCAGTTCGCCAAGGCCCAGCACCGTGACGGGGCGGTTGCGCGCCAGCGGCGGCGGCGCCCAGTGCCAGGTGTGGTCCGGGTTCACGATATGCGCATCCATCCCAAGGTGATGGCGCAGCACGTGGCCGGTGACGTATTCCACCATGCCCTCGGTCAGGCCGGTGTCGACCATCCGGGTCAGCGGCTGGGTCAGCGTGGGGTTACCGGTGATCTTCTCGACCCCGGCCCACAGGTTCAGCACCGCCTTGGCGCGGGTGAAGGGCGAAAAGTCGGTGGGCGTGTCGCGCGGGGCATAGATGATGTAATCGACCTCGGCCGGGGGCCAGTCCAGCCGGATCTCGGCGTCGATGTCGGCCGCCGCCAGCGCGGCGGTCAGCGGGTCGCGATAATCGGGCCAGCGGTCGGCGCCGCCGTCGAACAGGATCTTCAGTGTCATGAGCGCAGTCTGGGTCGGTGTATGTGGGCGGACTGGACCAGTCCGAAGGCAATGAGTAGCACCAGCATCGCCGAGCCGCCATAGCTGACCAGCGGCAGCGGCACGCCCACCACGGGGGCCAGCCCCATGACCATCGACATGTTCACCGCGAAATACAGGAAGAACGTCGCCGCGATCCCCAAGGTCAGGATCGCGCCATACCGGTTCTGGTTGTTCATCGCGGACACGACGCAGAAGAAGATGATCAGCGCATAGATCGACAGCAACGACACGCCGCCGATGAACCCGAATTCCTCGGCCAGCGTGGTGAAGATGAAGTCGGTGTGCTTCTCGGGCAGGAAGTTCAGCCGCGACTGGGTGCCCTGCATGAAGCCGCGTCCGGTCCAGCCACCGGACCCCAGCGCGATCTTCGATTGGGTGATGTGATAGCCCGCGCCCAGCGGATCGGTCTCTGGGTTCAGGAAGGTGTCGATCCGCCGGTACTGGTAGTCTTTCAGCAACTGCCACGCCGTGCCGCGGGAATAGAACACCGCCGTCACCATGCCACCGCCCGCCGCCGCCACCGCGGCGAAGTACATCCAGTTCACGCCCGCCACGAACATCACAAGCGCGCCGCCGATCACCAGCAGCAGCGCGGTGCCAAGGTCGGGCTGGCGCAGCACAAGGTACGTGGGCAGCAGGATCAGTACCACGGGCACCACCACCCACAGCGGCCGCGACACCTTTTTGACGTCGAGCCAGTCGTAATAGGCCGCCAGCAGCATCACGAGCGTGACCTTCATCAACTCGGAGGGTTGCAGACGAAAGCCGCCGATCTCGATCCACCGCTGGGCGCCCATACCGATGGCGCCCATGAACTCCACCCCGATCAGCAGCAACAAGGACACGGCATAGGCCACGCCAGAGATATTGCGCCAGAACCAGATCGGAACCATCGCGACCGAGATCATCAGCACCAGCCCCAGCGCGAACCGCTTCATCTGCGGTTCGACCCACGGCGACATCGAGCCGCCCGCGACCGAGTACAGCATGATGAACCCGACAGAGGCCGCCGCCGACACTAGCAGCAGGATCGCCCAGTTCAGGTACAGCACCTTCGAGATGCCGGTCGGCACCCGCTTGACGGTATACTCAAGATAGCTCACGCGCGGATCTTACCGCCGGAATAGCTGGACGGGTCGCGCAGCGGCAGTTCCTGCTGGCGGGTGCGGATCGTGCCGCGCTGGCTGGACGGGTACGCATCCAGCGGCGGGGTGCCGCCGTACAGCGCCTGCAACATGATGTCCCGCGCGATGGGCGCCGCCACCGCCGAGCCGCCGCCGCCGTGTTCGACCACGACCGAACAGGCGACCTGCGGCCGGTCGTAGGGCGCGTAGCACACGAACAGCGCGTGGTCGCGCCGGTTCCACGGCAGGTCGTCGTTGCTGGTCACGCCGCGCGCGCGTTCCGCCGCGGTGATGTTGCGCACCTGACTGGTGCCGGTCTTGCCGGCAAGCTCCATGCCGTCCGCCACCACCCGGCTGGACCGGGCGCTGCCGTGGCGGCCGTTCGTCACCGCCCACATGCCCTCGCGGACATAGTTCAGGTGGTCCGGATTGATATCCAGCACGCCGGCCTCTTGCACGATCTCTTCGGCGTTGATCGACTTGATCAGGCGCGGCGTCAGCGCGCGGCCGGTCGCGATGCGCGAGGTCATCACCGCCAGCTGCAGCGGCGAGGCCAGCACGAAGCCCTGTCCGATCCCGGCGTTCAGCGTGTCGCCGATCAGCCAGTCGGCGTCGCGGTTCTCGCGCTTCCATGCCTTGGTGGGGGTCAGGCCCTCGACCACGGCGGACAGCGGCACGTCGTGGCGCTGCCCAAGGCCCAGCCGCCGCGCCATCGCGGTGATCTTCTCGATCCCCACGCGTTCGGCGATCTCGTAGAAATAGACGTCGCAGGATTGTTCCAGCGCGCCGGACAGCGACAGACGGCCGTGGCCGCCCCGCCGCCAGCAGTGGAACCGGCGCCGGCCCAGTTCCTTGTAGCCGCCGCAGAAGATCGATTCCTCGCGGTCGATCACGCCATCCTCCAGCGCGGCCAGCGCCACCACCATCTTGAAGGTCGAGCCGGGGGGATACGCGCCCTGCACGGTCTTGTTCGACAGCGGGCGGTGGTCGTTCTCGAGAAGCGCGCGGTAGTCGGGTACGCTGATGCCGCGCACGAACAGGTTCGGGTCGAAGGACGGGGCGGATGCGATCCCAAGGATGTCGCCGCTGCCGCAGTCCATCACGACCGCGCTTGCGCTTTCCTCGCCCAGCCGGACCTGAATGTAGTTCTGCAGCGCGCTGTCGATGGTCATCTGGACGTTGTCGCCGGCGCCGCCCTCGACCCGGTCCAGTTCGCGCATCACGCGGCCTTGGGCGTTCACCTCGATCCGGCGGGTCCCGGCCTGACCGCGCAGGTCGTGTTCCATCCGCGCCTCGACCCCGATCTTGCCGACCTGGAATTTCGGGATCTGCAGGACGGGATCCTCGTCCTCGGACAGGTAGCCCTCGGTCAGGTCATAGTCGCTGACCGGGCCGACGTAACCGACGATATGCGCGAAGTCGCGGTCCATCGGATAGATCCGGCTTTGCCCGACCTCGGGGCTGACGCCGGGCAGGGCGGGGGCGTTCACCGCCACCTCCGAGAACGCTTCCCAGCTTAGCCGGTCGGCCACGGTCACGGGAACGAACGGGCTGCGGCGATCGATCTCGTTCTTTACCTTTTCCAACTCTTCGTCGGGAAGTTTTATGATCCTTTGCAGTCTTCCCAGCACTTCTTCAACATCACCGGCGTCTTCCTTGACCATCACGACGCGATAGTTCTGCTCGTTTTCGGCAAGGATCACGCCGTTGCGGTCATAGATCAGCCCGCGCGACGGGGCGATCAGGCGGATGTTGATCCGGTTCTCGTCGGCCAGCAGACGGAACTGGTCCGCCTGGTCCACCTGCATGTACCGCATCCGCGCCGTCAGCAGCGCGGCGAAGGCGGCCATCGCGCCGCCCAGAACGAAACCGCGGCGGCTGACCTTGCGGGCGCCGGCCTCGGTATCTTTCGGAGTACGTCTCATTTCGCGGCCCTCGTGGCATCGAAGTCTGCGGGGTTGATCTTCTGGACCTTGAACACGACCCGCGCCAGCACGACGACGATCGGGTAGGTGACAAGCGTCGCGATCATTTCAAGCAGCAGCAGCGCGAACCGAGCCTGCGGCACGGCGAACAGCAGCAACAACAACCAGTACCCGATATGGATCATCGCAAGGAACACCGCGACGGTCACGATTTCGACCATCAGCGGCTGTTCGCGCAGCGTCGCCTCGCGCGAGCGCAGCGCCTCTACCGCGATCACCACCAGCGCCGTCCACAGACCCGGCGGGCGCATGTACAGCAGGTCGGTCATCAGGAAGACGGCGGCGATCAGCAGCGTCGGCACGTATTGCGGACGGCGCAGCACCCACGCAAGGGTGATGCACAACAGCAGGTCGGGCCCCGGATAACCGTCGGGGCCAAGGTCGGTCGGCAGGATGTGCATCAGCATCAGGAACAGCGCGAGCCCGGCATACAGCGCGCCGTACAGCCAACGGACGGTGGCGCGGTTCCTATCCATCGCCCGCCTCTTCCAGCAGGCCAAGCGACTCTTCCGGCGGCAGCACCAGCCGCCCCGGATCGGTCACCGGCGCCTTCGGATGCGACCGCAGCACTCGCAGGTACTCCAGCCGCTCATAGTCGGCGGCCAGCCGGATGCGCAGCCTGCGGTCCGGCCCCTGCACGACGGTGCCCACCAGCACGCCTGCGGGGAACACGCCGCCGTCGCCCGAGCTGACGACACGGTCGCCGGGCCGCACCAGCTCGGGGCTTTCCAGAAAATCGATCGGCGGCAACTTGGTATTGTCACCGGACAGGATCGCCTTCTGTCCCGAGGGCTGGATCGTCACCGGGATGCGGCTGTTGGAATCGGTCAGCAGGATCACCCGCGCGGTGTTCGGTCCGACACCGCTGATCCGGCCCACCAGCCCCAGCCCGTCGGTCGCGGCCCAGCCATCGACGATGCCGTCACGCTCGCCGATGTTCAGCAGCACCGACTGCCGGAACGGCGACCCGCTGTCCGCCAGCACCACGCCGGTGACGAAGGTCAGCTTCGGATCGAGCCGCACGTTGTTCAGGTCCAGAAGCTTGGCGTTCTCCTGTTCCAGCTGAAGCGCCGCTTCTTTCCACGCCTTCATCTGCTGCAATTCGCGCCGCAGTTCCTGGTTCTGTTCGTAGATGCGGGTGTAGGACTGAAAGTTCTCGACCATGTCGACAACCTTGGTCACCGGCACCATCACGAACGAGAAGCTGGGCACGAACCGGTCGATGACCTGCGCGCGCAGCCGTTCGGCGCGTGGGCTGTCGATCCGCCAAAACAGGAAGGTCGCGAACAGCGCAAACAGAAGCACGCCGATCAGGATACGCCTGACCGGGCGGACATAACTGTCGCTTCCGCCGTTCTTCGTTCCGTTTCTGGCCACGTCCGTCTCCGCGTCGCCGGTGCGCACCCGGCCGGCCGCAAGGGCCGGCAAGGGCAGGGGTCGGTGACCCCGTCAGCTTTCGTAGTCTATCACATGCCGAAGCTGTTTTTCATATTCCAGCGCCTTACCGGTTCCGAGAGCCACACAATTGAGTGATTCATCGGCGACCGATATCGCCAGCCCCGTCTGTTCGCGCAGCGCAAGGTCGAGTTCGCCCAGCAGCGCGCCGCCGCCGGTCAGCATCACGCCACGGTCGACGATGTCGGCGGCCAGATCCGGCGGGGTGGCTTCCAGCGCCGTCATCACCGCCTCGCAGATGGTCATGACCGGCTCGGCCAGCGCCTCGGCGACCTGCGCCTGGCTGACTTCGGTTTCCTTCGGCACGCCGTTCAGCAGGTCGCGGCCCCGGATCTGCATCGACGCTCCGCGTCCGTCGTCGGGCATCCGGGCGGTGCCGATCGAGGTCTTGATGCGCTCGGCCGTGCTTTCGCCGATCAGCAGGTTCTGCTGGCGGCGGAGATAGTTGATGATCGCCTCGTCCATGCGGTCACCGCCAACGCGGACGGACCGGGCATAGACGATGTCGCCCAGCGACAGCACGGCAACCTCGGTGGTGCCGCCGCCGATGTCGACGACCATGCTGCCGGTCGGGTCGGTGATCGGCATCCCCGCCCCGATGGCGGCCGCGATCGGTTCCGCGATCAACCCGGCGCGGCGCGCGCCCGCCGACAGCACCGACTGCCGGATCGCCCGCTTTTCCACTGGGGTGGCGCCGTGCGGCACGCAGACGATGATCTTCGGCTTCGAGAAGGTCGTCCGGCGGTGCACCTTGCGGATGAAGTGCTTGATCATCTCCTCGGCCACGTCGAAGTCGGCGATCACGCCTTCGCGCATCGGGCGGATCGCCTCGATCGAACCGGGCGTCCGGCCCAGCATCAGCTTGGCGTCCTCGCCCACGGCCAGCACCTGCTTGCGCCCGTCCTTGACGTGATAGGCCACGACAGAGGGCTCGTTCAGGATCACGCCACGTCCCTTGACGTAGACCAGCGTGTTGGCGGTTCCGAGGTCGATGGCCATGTCGGCAGAGAACAGGCCAGAGAGAAAAGACATGCGGGCGGCACCTTCGTTCCGGGTAAAGGCAGCTTGGGCGCGGGACTCATGTCGGCGCACCGGGGAGTGTTATATGGACGGCTCGGTCCAAGGAAAAGGGGGCCGGTGGCGGCGATCCGCCCAAATGCCGGGCAGGGGCCCCAAGACGGGCGACAATTTGCCGGCTGCCAGAAAAGTGAAAACATGGCCGATTGTCGGGGAAGTGCGCGGCAAGCTGCAAGCCACCGCAATAGTCACTGTCGAATGTTGGATTTGTGAAATTCTGGCTGGTTCAAGAGCAGACCGGGCCGTGTCGTGGCCCGGGCTGTATTTTTTTCCGCAAAGGCGGTCGGCGCAGGGCCTGTGCCGCCGGGATTACCCGACGTCCTTGTAGCTAATGCCCTTCACGTCGGCATCCGGCGCGGTCTTGCCCAGCCGCACCAGCAGCCGGTTCAGCGCCGTGACATAGGCCTTGGCAGACGCGACGACGGTGTCCGTGTCGCTGGACTGGCCGGTCGCGATGCGCCCGTCCTGTTCCAGCCGCACATGGACGGTGGCCTGCGCGTCGGTGCCCTCGGTCACCGCGTTGATCTGGTACAGCTGCAGATGCGCCTCGTGCGGGAACAGCTTCTTCACCGCGTTGAAGGTGGCGTCGACCGGGCCGTCGCCGGTGGCAGTGACCTGCTCGTCCTTGCCGTCGATCGTCAGGGTCAGGTCGGCCGACTGCGGCGCCTCGGTGCCGCAGATCACGCGCAGGAACTTCACCTGAATGCGCTCGTTGCCCACCTCAACGGCAGTGTCGCGCATCAGCGCCACGAGATCTTCGTCGAAGACCTCTTTCTTGCGGTCGGCCAGCGCCTTGAAGCGGACGAACATGTCGTTCAGCTGGTTGTCCGCCAGTTCATAGCCCAGGTTCTTCAGCTTGGACCGCAGCGCGGCGCGGCCCGAATGCTTGCCCATGACGATGTTCGTCTCGGTCAGGCCGACATCGGCGGGGCGCATGATCTCGAAGGTCTCGGCGTTCTTCAGCATCCCGTCCTGGTGGATGCCGCTTTCGTGCGCGAAGGCGTTCTTGCCGACGATCGCCTTGTTGTACTGCACGGCAAAGCCGGACACCGTGGCGACCCGGCGCGAGATGTTCATGATCTTCGTCGTGTCGACGCCGGTGGACCACGGCATGATGTCGTGGCGCACCTTCAGTGCCATCACGATCTCTTCCAGCGCGGTGTTGCCGGCCCGTTCGCCCAGCCCGTTGATCGTGCATTCGATCTGGCGCGCGCCGCCCGCGACGGCGGCCAGCGAGTTCGCCGTCGCCATACCAAGGTCGTTGTGGCAGTGCGTTGCGAAGATCACGTCCTCGGCGCCGGGCACCTCGGCGATCAGCTGGCGGATCAGGTCGGCGCTTTCCTCCGGGGCGGTGTAGCCCACGGTGTCAGGAATGTTGATCGTGGTCGCGCCCGCGTTGATCGCGATGCCCACCACCCGCTTCAGGTAATCCCACTCGGTCCGCGTCGCATCCATCGGCGACCACTGGACGTTGTCGCACAGGTTGCGCGCGTGGGTGACCGTATCGTGGATGCGGTCGGCCATCTCGTCCATCGTCAGGTCCGGGATGGCGCGGTGCAGCGGCGAGGTGCCGATAAAGGTGTGGATCCGCGGCGAGCGCGCGTGCTTCACGGCCTCCCAGCAGCGGTCGATGTCCTTGAAGTTGGCGCGCGCCAGCCCGCAGATGGTGGCATTCTGCGACTGCTTCGCAATCTCCGACACCGCGGCGAAATCGCCTTCCGAGGCGATGGGAAAGCCCGCCTCGATGATGTCGACGCCCATCTCGTCAAGCAGCTGGGCGATCTCCAGCTTCTCTTCGTGGGTCATGGTCGCGCCGGGCGATTGCTCGCCGTCACGCAGCGTGGTGTCGAAAATCAACACGCGGTTGGGGTCGGTCTGGGTCATGTCTGAATTCCGTCTGTTGTCCTTAAGCCTTTGGCGCGGGCGTCTCCTCCTCTGAGCGGTCGCGCCGAAAGGGCACGCTCAGAGGCGGCTAAGGAGCAGGAGACCGGCAAGGGGCAGCGCCGCGCGAAGCGCGGTCGGGGATGCGATATGCTGCCGGGTCATCATGCAAAGCGACATAGCATGGCGACCGAAGAATGCGAAAGCGAAAATTTGCCCCTGCCGTTCCCGGCTTCTTCTCTTCGAAAATACCTCGGGGGAGCCGCGCAGCGGCGGGGGCAGAGCCCCCATCCTTCGCCCCGTTCAAGAGGTCATGTTCAAGAGATCATACAGTCCGCCCCCGGCCGCGGAACCTCGGCCCCCGCGCCCACGGTGGGCACATAGTCGAAGGCCGCGATCCGCGCGCCGCCGTCGAACGCCATGAACACAAGGTTCGCCCCGGCGCGGATCGCGATCCCCTCGGGGTCGCGGCCATAGGCGATCAGCGGCGTCGTTCCCAGCAGCCGCCCCTCGGGGTCGAGCTCGTACAGCGAGTTCGTCCCTTCCCAGTCGTCCACCACCAGTAGGTGCCCGGTGCGCGGATCGCGCGCGATGCCCTGCGGTTCGGTCAGCGGCGGGTCAAAGGCGTCGCCGGACAGCGTGCGCGACACGTTGCCGTCCATGTCGGTCCAGATGATGCGGGCCGGGTCGTCCTCGACCAGCACCAGAGTCCCGTCGGGCAGCACCACCATGCCTTCGGTCATCGCGCGCACGTCGCCTAGCCGGAACGGCGCACCAAGGGCGGTGCCCTCCTTCGTCAGCCGCTGATACTGGCCCGCGCCGTCGCTGACGACGACGTGGCCACCCTCCAGCGCCACCGCCTTGATCCGGAACAGGTCGCTGCGCCAGCGCCGCAGTTCGATCCCGTCCAGCGTGACAAGGATCATCTCGGGCCCCTCGTTGGCGATCCACAGACCGCAAAAGGCGGGATCGTATTCAAGGCTGGCGGGGCGGTTCAGGTCGTAGAAGCCGGACAGCTTCAGGTCCAGCGCGGCCGAGGGCAGCGCGGACGCAAGAACGACAAGGGCGGTCAGGCGCATGGGGGTCTCCCGGGCGACTCGTCTTTCCCCAGCTTGGCGCTAGGTCACGCCCGGTCAAGTGAGAGGGTTCATGACACGCGTATTGGTGATCGGTTCGTCGGGCGGCATCGGGGCCGCGCTGTTTTCCGAGGCAACGGCAAGGGGGGGCACGGTGACGGGCCTGTCGCGTAGCGGCGACGGGCTGGACATCACCGATCCCGACAGCGTGGACCGGCACCTCGGCGCGTTGGACACGACCTTCGACCGGATCGTGGTCGCCACGGGGGCTTTGCAATCCGGGGGGCGGGCGCCCGAGAAGGCGCTGTGTCAGATCGACGCCGCCTATCTGACACAGCAGTTCGCGGTGAACGCGCTTGGTCCCGCGCTGATCCTGAAGCATGTGCCCCGCCTGTTGACGCGCGATGCGCCGTCGGCGGTGGGGGTGCTGTCGGCGCGGGTCGGGTCGATCGGCGACAACGGGCTGGGCGGCTGGTACGGCTACCGCGCGGCGAAAGCGGCGGTGAACCAGATCGTGCACACCGCTGCGATCGAACTGGCGCGGACCCACAAGAAGGCTGTCTGCGTGGCGCTGCACCCCGGCACGGTCGCGACGCCGTTCACTTCTGATTTCGTGTCGCCAGAGAACGCCACGCCCCCGGCCGAAGCGGCGGGCAACCTGCTGGACGTGCTGGACGGGCTGACCCCTGCGCAGACGGGCGGGTTCTATGACTATGCGGGCAAGGAGATCCCGTGGTGAGCCGCCTTGTGCTGGTGCTGGGCGACCAGCTGTCGCCCGATCTGACCGCGTTGCAGAAGGCCGACCGTGAAACCGACACCGTGGTGATGGCCGAGGTCATGGCCGAGGCGTCCTATGTCGCCCACCACCCCAAGAAAATCGCCTTCCTGTTCGCCGCGATGCGCAAGTTCGCCGACGCGCTGCGCACGGACGGCTGGATGGTCGCCTACACCCCGCTCGACGATCCGGACAACGCCGGGTCCATCGATGGCGAACTGATGCGGCGGCTGGATGAAACCGGCGCGGACGAGGTTCTGTATACCCAGCCCGGCGAGTGGCGGCTGATCCGGGTGCTGGAAGACTTCGCCTCTGCCGCGCCGGTGAAAGTCCGGCGGTTCGAGGACCGGCGCTTTATCTGTACCCACGCCGAGTTCGAGCAATGGGCCGAGGGGCGCAAGGCGCTGCGGATTGAGTATTTCTATCGCGAGATGCGGCGCAAGACCGGCCTGCTGATGGAGGGCGACAAGCCGGCGGGCGGCGCGTGGAACTTCGACAAGGAAAACCGCAAGCCGCCGCCGGACGGGGTCGACACCGCCCCGATGCAGTTCACCCCGGACGAGACCGTCGACAAGGTTCTCGACCTGGTAGACGCGAAGTTCGCGCGAAATTTCGGGACCCTGCGGCCGTTCTGGTTCGCCACCGACCGGGGACAGGCGCGGCGGGCGCTGGCGCATTTCATCAAACAGGCGCTGCCGCGCTTCGGCGATTTTCAGGACGCCATGCTGCGGGACGAGAAGTTCCTCTATCACGCCGTCATCTCGGTCTACCTGAACGCCGGGCTGCTCGACCCGCTGGAGGTCTGCCGCGCGGCCGAGGATGCGTGGAAGGCCGGGGACGTGCCGATCAACGCCGCCGAGGGGTTCATCCGGCAGATCCTTGGCTGGCGCGAATACGTGCGCGGGATCTACTTTCTCGAGGGCGAGGATTATCCTCGCCGCAACGCCCTGAACCACCAGCGCAACCTGCCCGATTTCTACTGGTCGGCCGAGACCGACATGGCCTGCGTCGCCCACGCGGTCTCCCAGACCCGGGACGAGGCTTATGCCCATCACATCCAGCGCCTGATGATCACCGGCAACTTCGCCCTGTTGGCCGGGGTGAACCCGCACGCGGTGCACGAATGGTACCTAGAGGTCTACGCCGACGCCTATGAATGGGTCGAGGCGCCGAATACGGTGGGGATGAGCCAGTTCGCGGACGGCGGGCTTTTGGGGTCGAAACCCTATGTTTCGTCGGGCAGCTACATCGACCGGATGTCCGACTACTGCAAGGACTGCCGCTACAAGGTGAAGGACAAAACCGGACCGGACGCGTGCCCGTTCAATCTGTTGTACTGGCAGTTCCTCGACCGCCACCGCGAGCGGTTCGAGGGCAATCACCGCATGGGTAACATGTACCGCACGTGGGACCGCATGGACGCGGATCACCGCAAGACGGTGCTGGCAGAGGCCGAGGATTTGCTGGATCGGCTGTCGAAGGGTGACCGGGTCTAGCGGCGCACCGTGTCGGCATAGACCGCGTCGAAGTCCTCGCCGTTCTCGCCCACGCGCCGGATCAGGTCGCGCAGCCCCTCGCGTCCGGCGACCTCTTCGATCTCGGCCACCAGCCGCGCGGCGGCGCCATAGCTGTCGCGCCAGTCGCGGCCCTCGCGCAGGCGTACCCACGAAAAGAAGTCCTTCGCTTCCCGAATCCAGTCGGATTCACGCGGGTTGGCGGGCATCCATGGCCGGTCGTCGCCGGACAGGTAGGTCGCCAGCCCTTCGTCGAACCACGCCGGGTACTTGGGGCCAAGGATGTCCGCCGCCGACAGGTTGCGGTGCAGTTCGACGTGTACCCGTTCATGGGTCATGATCATCTCGTTCACGCCGCGCGGGCCCATCAGGATCAGGTGAAAGCCGAAGGTCATGCCGTTCGCCGACAGTCCCATCCGCGCCTCGCACTCGGACGTCGTGCACAGCACCCAGACCGGATCCGTCTGCAACGGGCCGAAGAAGGCTTGGACGTTCGCTTCTGCCGCTTCGATGTGTTGCAGCACGCGCGGCGCTGCGGTCGGGTCGTCGATATAGACGTCGGGCGCCACCTCGGTCAGGTCGTAAAGGTCGGGGGTGAAGGCGCGATAGGGGCTGGGGACGGCGGCGAACGCCAGCGCGCCGCCGACCACGGCGGCCACGGCGACCGACCGGACGCACAGCCCAAGAAAACGCACGATACCCATGCGAAGGCATATAGGGGCGGCGCGATGCCGCGCAATGCGGCAGCGTCTCGGCCCTGTCATGTCATACCGCTAGGGTGCGCGGGAAAGGCTTTTGACTCCGTCGCGTTACGCGGTCAGTCTGTCACGATAAACCAACTGGGAGACCCTAAATGCTCGCTCGTTTCCTGACCGCCACGGCGGTCCTGGGCCTGACCGCCGGAATGGCGTCCGCCGAGTACAAAATAACGATTCTTCACACCAACGATTTCCACGCACGGTTCGAGCCGATCTCGGCCTACGATTCGACCTGCGGGGCCGAGGACAACGACGCGGGCGAATGCTTCGGCGGCTCTGCGCGCCTTGTGACCGCCGTCGAAGCGGCCAAGGAACGTGCCGGCAACTACCTTCTGGTGGACGGCGGCGACCAGTTCCAGGGCACGCTGTTCTACACCTACTACAAGGGCAAGGCCGCGGCCGAGATGATGAACAAGATGGGGTACGACGGGATGACCGTCGGCAACCACGAGTTCGACGACGGCCCCGAGGTTCTGAAAGGCTTCACGGAAGCCGTCGACTTCCCGATCCTGATGTCGAACGCCGACATCTCGGGCGAGCCGATCCTGACCGACGCGATCCAGAAGTCGATCATCATCGAGAAAGACGGCGAAAAGATCGGCATGATCGGTCTGACCCCGCAGGACACCGACGAACTGGCCAGCCCGGGCAAGAACATCATCTTCACGCCCCCCGCCGATGCCGTCGCCGCCGAAGTCGAAAGGTTGAAGGCAGAAGGCGTCAACAAGATCGTCGTGCTGTCGCACTCGGGCCTGAACGTCGACCGCGCCGTGGCCGAGGCGAACCCCGACGTCGACATCATCGTCGGCGGTCACGACAACAGCCTGCTGTCCAACACGATCGAGGGCGCGAAAGGCCCGTACCCGATCATGGTCGGCACCACTGCCATCGTGCAGGCCTATGCCTACGGCAAGTTCCTGGGCGAGCTGAACGTGACCTTCGACGA
>NZVC01000008.1 GCA_002701395.1 Maritimibacter sp.
GGGGCCGCGATAGCTATCACTGGGTCCATATTCCCGTTGGCTATCTTTATTGCATCGGCAATCCGCGCACCGACTGGGGCTTTCGCACCGCCGAGGAAAAGGGCCTGAACGGGCGGTCCCTTCTGTACCCGCGCGGGCGTATCCTTGGCGGATGCTCTTCGATCAACGGCATGATCTACATGCGCGGGCAGGCCGCCGACTATGATCATTGGCGCCAGCTTGGACTGCCGGGCTGGGGCTGGGATGACGTGCTGCCGTGGTTCCGGAAGTCCGAGGATTACTTCGACGGCGAAAGCGATGTGCACGGCGCCGGCGGCGAATGGCGGGTCGAGGAACAGCGGCTAAGCTGGAAGATCCTTGACGATTTCATGGCCGCCGCCGAACAGGCGGGCCTGCCGCGCACCGAGGATTTCAACACCGGCGACAACGAGGGTGTCGGCTATTTCAAGGTGAACCAGCGGCGCGGCTGGCGTTGGAACACCGCCAAGGCGTTCCTGCGTCCGGTCGAGGGGCGCGGCGGGCTGCGTGTCGAGACCGGGGCCCAAGTGACCCGCGTGCTGTTCGACGGACGCCGCGCCGTGGGAGTCGAGTTTCGGCAGAACGGCGAGTTGCGGCAGGTTCGCGCGCGGCGCGAGGTCGTGCTTGCGGCGGGGGCCATCGGGTCGCCGCAGATCCTGCAGCTGTCGGGCATCGGCCCCGGCGGGCTGTTGCAAGAGCACGGGATCGACGTGGTGCACGAGGTGCCGGGCATCGGAGAGAACCTGCAGGATCACCTGCAGCTGCGGTGTTCCTACAAGGTGTCGAACGCCAAGACGCTGAACACCATGTCGGCCACGCTGTTCGGCAAGGCGAAGATCGCCGCCGAATATGCCCTGTTCCGCTCTGGCCCGATGTCGATGGCCCCATCGCAGCTTGGGGCCTTTGCCAAGTCCGGGCCCGACGTGGCCACCGCCGACCTTGAATACCACGTTCAGCCCCTGTCGCTGGACGCGTTCGGCGAACCACTGCACGCCTTCGATGCCATCACGGCCAGCGTCTGCAACCTGCGGCCCGAAAGCCGGGGCCATGTGCGCATCGTGTCCCCCGATCCGACCGCCGCGCCCGAGATCCGGCCGAACTATCTTGCGGCCGAGCGTGACAGGCAGGTCGCCGCCGCCTCGATCCGGCTGACGCGGCGCATCGTCGGGCAGCCAGCCTTCGCGGGCTACGATCCGGTCGAGTTCAAGCCGGGCACCAACTTCGAGACCGACGCGGATCTTGCCCGTGCGGCGGGCGACATCGGCACGACGATCTTCCATCCCGTCGGCACCGTGCGCATGGGGGCCGACGATGCGGCGCCACTGGACGCCGAATTGCGGGTGCGCGGCATCGACGGTCTTCGCGTCGCGGACGCCAGCGTGATGCCGACGATCACAAGCGGGAACACCAATGCGCCCACGATCATGATCGCCGAGAAAGGGGCCGCGATGATCCTGTCCTGACGCCAGTCGGAATTTACCAAGAAAACCGCGGCATTCGCCGTTGGGTGTCCGGAAACCGGCCCGGTTAAGGCCACGTTCATGACCCTTTGCTAAGCCGATGCGGGGGCGCGTGTACGAGGTGGATGGATGAGCGGGAACGGAAACGCGCCCGTCATCATCAAAAGGAAGAAGGTCGTCGGCGGCGGCGGGCACCACGGTGGGGCGTGGAAGGTCGCGTATGCCGATTTCGTGACGGCCATGATGGCATTCTTCCTTCTGATGTGGCTGTTGAACGCAACGACCGAAAAGCAGCGCAAGGGTATTGCGGACTACTTCAACCCGACGATCCCGGTGAACCGGATCTCTGGCGGGGGCGAGGGGACGTTCGGCGGCGAGGATGTCGCGTCCGAGGTCACGTTGGCCCGCAACGGCACCGGCGCGTCGCAGAGGTTTCCGACCGACAGTTCGATGGCGCGGGGCGATACCGGCGTCGATGCGTCGACAGAGGCCGGCAACGGCGAAGCCGAGGAAGACGCCGCCTTCGCCGAGATCGAAGACGCGCTGTCGGCCCGCGCGGGTGAAAGCATGGTCGCCGACGGGCCAGCGCGACACATCGTGACCCGCCTGACCGACGAGGGCCTGATCATCGAGGTGTTCGATCTGCCCGACGAGCCGCTGTTCTTCGAAGGCACCGACCGGCCGAATCTGGTCCTGCAAGAGATCGCGCGTCTTGTCGCCGAGGTCTTTTCGATCGTGACCAATGACGTGGCGATCAACGGCCATACCCGGTCGCATGCGTTGGTTCTGGCGCAGAATCCGGTCTGGGACCTGTCCAGCGACCGGGCCGACACGGTGCGCAGGCTGCTGGAGGGCGAGGACCTTGATCCCGACCGCATAGAACGGGTGTCCGGCTTCGCGGACCGCAAGCCCGTGGCCGAGAACCGGATGGCGGCGCGCAACAACCGGATCGAGATCATCCTGCTGCGGTCGCAGCCGTAGCAGAGAATAGACCGCATTTTAGCTGTTAGCGCGACCTTAAGGCGGGGTGCTTAGGCAAGGGCGGGACAGCGGGCAATGCATCAGAAAGGCGCACTCAGATGACGATCTCTTCTTCCCTCTCCGCAGGTGTCGCCGGGCTTGCCGCCAATGCGACGCGGCTGGCCACGATCTCTGACAACATCGCGAATTCGAACACGCATGGGTACAAACGTGCGACCGCGGAATTCCAGTCCTTCGTGATCAACGGCAACGCCGGAAGCGGTACGTACTCGGCCGGCGGGGTCCAGTCGGTGACCACCCGTCTTATCGACGAACACGGGCCGCTGGTCGCAACCGGCCACCCGATGGACATCGCCGTGACCGGGCGCGGCATGCTGCCCGTCACATCCGAGGTCGCGCTTGATACCGGCGCCACGGATGAACCGATCATGATGACGACCACCGGATCTTTCCGCACCGACGCGGACGGGATCCTGAAGACGGAAACCGGGCTTGTCCTTCTGGGCTGGCCCGCCGACGCGGACGGGTCGATCCCGACCTATGCGCGCGATACGACGGCGGACCTTGAACCCGTGGTCGTGAACTTCAACCAGACCTCGGGCGACCCCACGACGCAGATGAGCCTTGGCGCCAACCTGCCGGCCACGGAAACCGACGCGACCGCCTCGGGCGATCCGCTGCCGCTGTCAGTGGAATATTTCGGCAACCTCGGCACCTCGGAATCGCTGGACATCACTTTTACCCCGACAATCCCGGGGGTGCCCGGCATGTCGAACACCTGGACGATGGAGATTACGGATTCCGCGCTCGCCGGCGCGGTGATCGGGAACTACACGCTGGTCTTTGACGACACCCGCGCCAACGGCGGGACGTTGCAAAGCGTCACGGTAAACTCGGGCGGGACCTATGACGGCGCGACCGGAACGCTGGACCTGACGGTGGCTGGCGGTCCGCTGGCCCTGACCATCGGGCGGCTCGGCGATCCAAATGGGCTGACACAGCTGTCCGACAGCTTCGCGCCCACCTCCATCACCAAGGACGGCTCGCCGGTCGGCAACCTGACCTCGGTCGAAATCGACCAGAACGGTTATATTCAGGCGTCCTATGACACTGGTTTCACCCGCACCCTGTACCAGGTGCCGCTGGTCGATGTGCCGAACCCGAACGGTCTGCTGTCGCTTGGAAACCAAGCCTATCAGGTGTCGCCGTCGTCCGGGTCGTTCTTCCTGTGGAACGCCGGTGACGGCCCGACCGGCGAGGTTTCCGGTTTCGCGCGCGAAGGATCGACGACCGACGTGGCGGGGGAACTCACGCTGCTGATCCAGACACAGCGCGCCTATTCCTCGAACGCGAAGGTGATCCAGACCGTGGACGAGATGCTTCAGGAAACCACCAACATCAAACGCTGATACGACGCTGACGGAGCTACGATATGTCCATTTCTTCTGCACTCGGCGCCGCGCTATCCGGCCTTACGGCGGCCTCCCGCCGGGCAGAGGTCGTGTCGTCCAACGTCGCGAATGCGTCTACCCCCGGCTATGGCCGCCGTCAGGTGGAACTCGGCGCCGGCCTCGTCGGCAGCCTGTTGCCCGGCGTCACCGTGGCCGGGGTGATCCGGAACGAAGACGTCGTGCTTCTGGGCCAGCGGCGCGAAGCGCAGGCGGGGTTGGCCTATGCGGAAACCGGGGCAGAGTTCCTGACCGGAATCGAAGCGGCGATCGGCATTCCGGGCGAACCCAACTCTCTGTCTCAAAAGCTGACCGCCTTTGAAACCGCCCTGATCGAGGCATCAAGCCGCCCAGACAGCGACGCGCGCCTGCTCGGCGTCGCCAACACGGCCTCGGATGTCACGAACCATCTCAACACGCTGGCCGACCGAATCCAGGACGAACGCCTGCTGGCCGATCAGCGGATCGATACGTCCGTCGACCGGCTGAACACCGCGCTGCAGCAGGTCGTGGATCTGAATAACCGGATCGTCCAGTTCCAGGGGTCGACGCGTGATGCCACCTCGCTGATCGACCAAAGGCAAAGCCTGATCGACGGCATTGCCGACCTGATCCCCATTCGCCAGACCGCTCGCGACAACGGAGCGGTCGCGCTCTACACCGAAGGGGGCGCCGTTCTGGTCGACAGCAAGGCTGCGGTCTTCGACTTTCAGGGCGCGACGGCCCTGACCGTCTACATGACGCAAGCCGGGGGCGGCCTGTCGGGCCTCACAATCAACGGTCAGGCCATTTCGACCGGGGCGACCTCTGGCCCGATCGCAGGGGGGCGGCTGGCCGCTCTGTTCGAGATCCGCGACGAAACCGCCCCCGCCCTGCAGGTGCAACTCGATGCCGTGGCACGCGATCTGATGGAGCGGTTCGAAACACCGACGGTCGATCCAACGCTGGCCGTCGGCGACCCGGGGCTGTTCACCGACAATGGCCTTGCCTTCGACCCGGTCGAGGAAACCGGGCTCGCGGCACGCATCACCCTGAACGCCGTCGCCGACCCCGATCAGGGCGGGGCCGTTTGGCGCCTGCGCGACGGGCTGAATGCCCCGGCGGTCGGTGACCCCGGCAACGCGGCCATTCTCGATGCGATGAGCGTGGCGCTTTCGGATCTGCGCACGCCCCTGTCGGGCGGCTTCACCACTTCCCACAACGCCGTCGGCCTTGCCGGGGACCTGCTGTCGCGCGTCGCGATCTCTGCGCATGACGCCGAGACGCGCGTGGGCTTCACCCGGGCGCAAACGGACGCGTTGCTGACGGCCGAGTACCAGGACGGTGTCGATACCGATCAGGAGATGCAGGAACTTCTGCTGATCGAACAGGCCTACTCGGCCAATGCACGTGTGATCCAGACCATCGACGCCCTTATCAACCGCCTGCTGGAGATCTGAAAATGACGATGCTCACACTTGGCGACCTCGCCACGTCCTACCAGCAGAAGCTGCACAGTTCGCGCCTGAAACATCAACTCGCGCGGTTGACCGATGAAATGGCGACCGGCCGCGTCAGTGATCTGCGCAAGGCGACGGGCGGGCATTTCGGCACGCTTGGCTCGCTTGATCATCAGCTGGGATCGCTTGGCGCCTACACGACTGCGGGCAAGGAAGCCGCCTTGTTCCTCGGCACCCTGCAAGAGGCGCTTGGAACCATTCATGAGGGCGCGGGAAAGCTGTCCCCTGTCATGTTGCAGGCCTCGGACTCGGCGCATGCCTCTTTCATATCGGCCACCGCCGCCGACTCGCGGGCGCAGTTCCAAAGCGTGGTGTCTGCCCTGAACAGCCATGTCGCGGACAGGACCCTGCTCGGTGGGGCGGCGACGGGTGGCCCGGCGCTCGCATCCTCCGAAACCATGCTAGCAGACCTGTCGACGGCGATCGCCGGCCTGACAACGGCGGCTGATATCGAGACGGCCGTCGATGACTGGTTTGATCTGGCCGGCGGCGGGTTTGAAACCGTGGGATACCTCGGCAGTACCACGACACTGGCCCCGTTCCGGGTCGGACAGCATGAAGCGGTCGACATGTCGCTGACGGCCGCAGACGCCGAGATCCGCGATTTCCTCAAGGGCTACGCGATGGCATCGCTGATCGACCTCGGCGCTCTCGCGACAGAGCCGGGCGAACAGGCGATCTTGCTGACCCGCGCCGGTGAAAAGCTGTTCAACGCCAATGCCACTTTGGCAGAGGTGCGGGGGCGGATCGGCAGCGCCGAAGCCGAAATAGATACCGCGCTCGCCCGCAACGCCAGCGCAACCAGCGCCTTGGAACTTGCACGGAACGAGATCGTCGCCGCCGATCCCTACCAGACGGCCGTGGATCTCGAGGCGGCGCAGCTGCAGCTGGAATCGCTGTTCACGATCACCGCGCGCCTTTCCCGCCTGACCCTGACGGAGTTCATCCGGTGAAGCACCTGATCCTGGCGCTCTTTCTCTCCGTCCTGTCCACCGCCGCTGCCGCAGCACCGGTGCGTATCAAGGACCTTGTCGAATTCGACGGGGTCCGCGGCAACGACCTTGTCGGTTACGGCCTTGTCGTCGGCTTGAATGGAACCGGCGACGGTATTCGCAACGCGCCGTTCACCGAAGAGATCATGTCGAACATACTCGAGCGTCTCGGGGTCAACGTCACGGGCGAACAATTTCGGCCCCGCAATGTCGCCGCGGTCTTCGTAACAGCCGAACTGCCGCCCTTCGCGCGCGCAGGCTCGCAGATCGACGTCACCGTCTCGGCGATCGGGGATGCCAGCAGTTTGCTGGGCGGCACGCTGGTGATGACTCCGCTGAATGCGGCCGACGGGCAGATCTATGCCGTGTCGCAGGGCACCGTCATTGCCGGTGGAGCCGCGGCAGAGGGCGATGCCGCCACGGTGGTTCAGGGGGTGCCCACGGCGGGTGTCATCCCATCGGGCGCGCGGGTCGAACGGGAGATCGAGTTCGATTTCCAAGGGCTCGAGACGGTGCGTCTGGCGCTCAGGACGCCTGATTTCACCACTGCGGGCCTGATCGAGGCCGCGATCAACAACACCCTGAACCGCCGTGTCGCACGTATGCTGGACCCAGGAACCGTCGTCGTCGATATTGGCGCGACACGCGCCGCATCTCCGGCTCATGCGATCGGACGTATCGAGAATATTGCCATCGAGCCCCAGCGCCGGGCCCGCGTCGTTGTCGACCAGAGGTCCGGCACCATCGTGCTGGGCGAAGACGTGCGGATCAGCCGGGTTGCCGTCAGTCAGGGCAACCTGACCCTGCGCATCGAGGAAGATCCTCTCGTCATTCAGCCCAACCCGTTCTCTCCGGGCAACACCGTCGTGGTGCCGCGGACCCAGGCGGATATCCAGGAAGAGCCAGGCATCGGCTTGGCCGAGATCCCCGATGGCACCTCGCTGTCCGAAGTGATCGCGGGACTCAACGCTTTGGGTGTCAGCCCACGGGACATGATCGACATCCTCAAAAGCATCAAGGCCGCCGGCGCCCTGCATGCTGAGTTCATAGTGCGGTGAAGCGGCGTCTGGCTTCGTTGCCGGGGTTGAAAGGACGTCAGTCCGCACGCGAAGCGGCCTTTCCCCGGATGCATCACGCGCCGGCGAAAGCGTGCGGAGTTTGTAGAGCGGTTCGCCACGCCGATCCCTCCGAATTAACGCGGCGGTTCGCCCGGGAAAGGCAAAGTCGCGGAGGAGTGTGTGAAGCCTTAGCTTCGGTCGCGATCAGAAATAGCTTCTCACCAGCGCGCCGGTGATCAGGCTCCAACCATCCGCAACGACGAAGAAGGCAAGCTTGAAGGGCAAAGAGACGATGGCCGGCGGGACCATCATCATCCCCATCGACATCAGGATGGCCGCAACGACGAGGTCGATGATCAGGAACGGCAGGAAGACCAGAAATCCGATCTGGAAGGCACGTTCAATCTCGCTCAGTAGGAAGGCCGGCACCAGAACCGACAGCGGCGCATCCTGCATCGCACCGCTCACGTCTTCTCGACCCTCGCGAAGAGCTGCAAGGTGGTCGAACGTATCGGGATCCAGCCGGGCCGACATGAAGATGCGGAACGGTGCAATCGCTTCCGTGAACGCAGCGTCCAGTTCCAACTCACCCGCGATCAGCGGCTGGGCGCCGCGTTGCCACGACTCGGTGAATACGGGCTCCATCACAAAGTAGGTCAGGAAAAGAGCCAGGCTGACGATCAGCATGTTGGGTGGCGATTGCTGTAAGCCGATCGCGGTGCGAAGAATGGAAAGAACAGTCACGATAAAGGGGAAACAGGTGATCATGATCGCCAGCCCGGGCACAAGGCTGAGCACCGTGATCAACAGGATCAGTTGGATCGACCTTGCCGTCAGGGTGCCGTCTGATCCACCAAGATCGACCGTTACCTCCTGCGCCGATACTGGTGCTGCAAGACCTAGCAGCACCGAAAGGAGGATTGCGGCCGCCCACCCGCATCGCGCCAACATCAGAGACCGTTCGACAGGTCGGCCACCTCGGTCAGCCGGACGGCCAACTGACCCGCGTTGTCGCCGTCGAGTTCTTGCAACTCGCCACGGGCAATAAGGCGGTCGCCGACATACAACTCGACGGGATCTTCGACCCGCTTGTCCAAAACCAGCACGGCGTCGCTGTCGAGAGCCAGCAGTTCACGCACCATTGGCCGGGCCCGTCCGACAGAGACCGTGATCTCGATCGGGACTCGGGTGAAGGGATTATCGTCCTCAGCCATGCTGAAGGGTCCTTTCGTTGAGTTCGTATAGCGCCGCAACGGCGCTGCGAATACGCTCCAATGCGCCGCTTAGGTCGATCTGCCGTTCGACCTTGCCGACGCGCAGATAAGCTTGGCCTTCCGCCAGCGTCGGCTCTTCCACCAGGCGGACGGCCGCAGCAGCGGAACGTTCGATCTCTGCGCCAAGGATCGCGCTGCCCCCGGGCCCGACGACGAGTTCAACGGGCGTATCGACATTCTCGGCGATCAGTGGCCGAAGCTCTTCCTGAACCGCAAGCGCGAAGGTCTCGGCCACAAGCCCGGGAAGCAAACAGCCGACCAGTTCGTTCAGCAAGGGCTCCAGCGACTGGATGACGTGGGCGCGCGCTTCGTGGAAGGTGAAGGACATCTCTTGGAGATTGCGGGCGAATTCCGCGCCGATCCTTTCCTGCTCTTCAGTGTTCGCGCGGTTGGCATCATCCCAGCCCGCGCGGTATCCGTCTTCATAGGCGGCGGTGCGGTCTGCCTCTGACGGGCCAGGGGCGTTGGGTGTCACAGGGTCTGCCGGCGCCGGCTGGACGGCGGTATCGAAGTCCTCCAGCGACAGGCCGGGCATCACGCCGTTTCCTCCGGTTCTTCGATCCAGGTCCGAAGGATCTCTAGCGTTTCGTCCCGGCGTTCATCGATCAGTTGTCGCAGCCGGTCGACGGGGTTCTCTTCGTAGTGGAAGCCGGGTGTCGGCATGATGTCATCAAGCCCGCCGGTGTCGCCGACCAGCGACATTTGCGGCAGCGGATCCAACCCGTCGTCGATTTCTCCCGTCAGCACCGGCTCGGTGCCCGGCAGATCAGAGCCTCCGCCCGCCGCGGTAGGGCCGGCAAGGGCCGGCACCTGCGACGGAGAGGACAGGATCGGTCGGACGACGAAGAGACCGAGGACCAAAGCCACCACTGCAAGAATTGCCATCTGGATCAGAGACATGGCGTCAAGGTGGATGCGGGATAGAAGCCCGGGTGGTTCCGCCGTGCCGTCGGTGTCGAGCGGGCGGAATTCAAGCGACTTGATCGTGATGGTGTCGCCCCGGTCGGCGTCGAAGCCGATCGCCGACTCCACCAGTTCGCGCAGGGCGGTGATTTCCTCGTCCGAGCGGGGTTCCCAGTCTTGTTGCCCGGTGTCCGCATCGGTCGTGCGGATGCCGTCGACCAGCACCGCGACGGATATTTTTCGGATGGCTCCGGGCGCGCGCACCAGTTCGCGGGTGGTTTCCGACACCTCGTAATTCACCCTTTCGCGCGTCTCGGTATTCTCACTCTGCGAGGTGGAATCGCCGCCCGCGGCGTCGCCGTCCGGCAAGTTGCTTGCTACGGTGACTGCACCATTTTCCGTTCCGCTGGAGGTGCTTGAACGTTCTTCAGTATCGGTGCTTATCGCGACCCGGTTCTCGGGATCGAACCTGCGTTCGATGATCGCCTCTCGATCGGTTTCAGTGTCGACATTAACCTCGACCACCGCGTTTCCGGGGCCGACGCGCGCCTCGATGATGCGTTGGATATTGCGCCGCAGCTCGGCGGCGCGGTCGTCTCCAGAGGTTGCCAAATCATCGTCCGGCGTGACCAACGCCCCGTTGCCGTCGATGATTGACACGTCTTCGGGCAGCAAGCCGGCCACGGCCGAGGCCACGAGGTACTTGAACGCTTTCGCCTGTGCCGGAGAAAGGGTGCCAGCCGAGCTGGTGATTGCCACAGAGGCCGTCGGTTTGAGGTCACGCTGGAACGGGTTCGAACTTGGGTTCGAGATGTGGACCCGCGCCGCCCGGACCATCGGGCTGGCTGTGATCGTCCGGGCGAGTTCTCCTTCCTTCGCGCGCCAGTAGGCGGCGTCGAACATCTGGCTTGTCGTCCCGAATCCGTTCAGGGAATCAAGCAGTTCGTACCCGGTCGCGCTATTCGCCGGCAGACCATCGGATGCAAGAGTCATGCGCAAGGCGTCGCGTTGCGCGCTATCGACGAAGATGGCCCCGTCCCGCACCTCGTACGTGACGCCCTGCTGGTCGAGGGCTTCGACGACCTCGCCCGCCGCGCCCGGTTCCAAGCCGGCGTATAGCAGCGAAAGCGGAGGCTGACCGGCCATGCGGGACAGCGCAAGAACGGCGATGAAAACGACAGCCGTCGCGCCGATTACCGTGGCGCGGCGCCGGGCATCCAGAGATGACCAGACCGATATGATCTGCTGCACGGGCGACTCCTCCATTCTGCAGGACCCGCCTTGTTTGTGATCGATCCGTCTTAACAATCGGTTAGTTCCCGACCGCTATACCGGCACCGTCACATTCGAAGGTGTCGGGCATGTCCGAAGAGTCCGGGGCGCAGGATGAAGAAGCGCCGAAAAAGAAGTCGAAACTTCCAATGTTGCTGGGGCTCGTGCTGGCTATCGTCCTCGGCGGCGGCGGCTTTTTCGCGGTCTATTCCGGCATGATCCTTGCACCCGACGAATCGCACGCAGCGGAAGAGGACGAGGCGGCGATGTCGGCGGAAGAGGTCTTGGATCTGCCGCAGGTTGCATTCGTTCCGCTCGATCCGCTGGTCATCAACCTCGGGTCCGCTGCCGCCAGCAGGCACCTTAGATTCCGGGCGCAATTAGAAGTCGTTCCTGAATACCAGCAACAGGTGACCGACATGCTGCCCCGCGTGCTGGATGTGCTGAACAGCTACCTGCGCGCGGTGAATGCCGAAGACCTGGAAGATCCGACGTCGCTGATCCGGCTGCGCGCGCAGATGCTTCGGCGCGTGAAGATCGTGACCGGCGAAGGGCGCGTTAAGGACTTGTTAATCATGGAATTCGTTCTGAATTGAGGGGGCCAGATGGAGCTGATATCCGATATTCTGCTTATCGCGGGGGCGTTGGGCGCGGCTTTCTACTGTGTCGTCCTGTCCCGGCGTCTTCGGCGTTTCAACGATCTGGAAAAGGGTGTCGGCGGCGCCATCGCGGTGCTGTCCGCCCAGGTGGATGACATGACGAAGACGTTGCAGATGGCGCAAGGCGTCGCGCGCGGATCAAACGCATCGCTCGAAGACCTGACGACTCGGGCTGAAAGCGTATCCCGAAAGCTGGAGATCCTGGTCGCGGCGTTGCATGACCTGCCCGAGCCGGAGGCTGCCCGCGGCAATGAGAAGACCGCGGACAGCGCGTCTGAGACGCCCGCTTCCCAAGGGGCAGAGCCTGCGGTGGATGTCGCGGGGGATGCCTTTTCGCGCGATGCGGCTCGGGCTGAACCCATCGCCGCGGAGGCCGTGGCATCCAGCGCGGAAACGCCGCCTGTTGAACCGTCACCGTCCGAGCCGCAAGCGCCCGCAACCGGGCTGTTCCGGAGCAACCGAAGCTGGTTGCCGGAGGCGGCGGAATGAGAATTCCAAGACGTCGCAACCCATCGGCTCGCACCCGGCCCGCTCGGTCGCGCGGGGGCAGGGGGCCATTGTGGATCCTGGTCCTGATGCTGCTTGCCTCTGGGGGGCTGCGCCTGATGTCGGGCACCGGGCAGGTGATCGCCGAAGAGATGGCCGGGCTCGCCGGCGGGAACGAAACCGCGGATGCGAGCGCAGAGCCGGAAGCCTGTGATGTGCCCGAAGATATCGCGGCGGTGCTGGAGGCGTTGGACCTCAGGGAAGCTCGGATTGAGACGCGCGAGGCTGCGCTGGCAGACCGCGCGGCTGCGCTGAAGCTGGCGGAGGAAGAGATCGCGCGAAACCTGGCTGCTCTGCAGGCCGCCGAGCAAGAGCTCGAGGCGATGGTCGCGTTGTCGGAAGAAGCGTCCGAAAGCGATCTGGCACGGCTGACGACGGTATACGAATCGATGAAGCCGAAGGAAGCCGCGGCCTTGTTCGAGACGATGGCACCCGATTTCGCGGCCGGGTTCCTGGGGAGGATGCGGCCCGACGCGGCGGCGGCCATCATGGCGGGCCTTACACCAGAGACGGCCTATACCGTCAGCGTGCTTCTGGCTGGGCGCAACGCGAATGCGCCAACGGAATGATGCGCCGCACACCGCGGATTAACGAAATTGCGGTTACCCTGACCCCGCGATCGAGCGGACAGGAAAGAGAGATGGCTGATGATCGGGCTTATCGGTATCGCGGTGATCTTCATCATGGTGTTCGGCGGCTATCTGCTTGCCGGTGGCAAGATGTCGATCATTTTGAAATCCCTTCCTTTCGAGATGATGATGATCGGGGGCGCGGCCGTCGGCGCCTTCGCAATTTCGAACGACATGTCGGGCATCAAGCACACGCTCAAGGACGTCGGCAAGGTGTTCAAAGGGCCGCGCTGGAAGCACGAGGACTATCGCGATCTGCTTTGCCTGCTGTTCGAGTTGATCCGCCTTGCCCGGTCGAACGCTGTCGCGCTTGAAGAGCATATCGAGGATCCGCCAAGCTCAGCTATTTTCCAGCGATATCCGAAGATCCTGAAAGACCACGAGGCGATCGATCTGATCTGCGACACGTTGCGCGCAGCGTCGATGAACTACGACGACCCGCACCAGGTGGAAGAGGTCCTTGAGAAGCGGATGGAAGCCAACCTGCACCATGCGATGCACGGTAGTCACGCGCTTCAGACGGTCGCCGACGGCCTTCCGGCGCTGGGCATCGTGGCTGCCGTGCTTGGTGTGATCAAGACGATGGGCTCAATCGACCAACCGCCAGAAATCCTTGGCAAGATGATTGGCGGCGCGCTTGTGGGAACGTTTCTTGGGGTGTTCCTTGCCTACGGGCTGGTGGGCCCGTTCTCGGCCAAGGTTAAATCTGTGGTCGAAGAGGATGCGCATTTCTACCAGCTCATCCGCGAGGTTCTGGTGGCAAACCTGCACAACCACGCAACAAACATTTGTATCGAGGTCGGGCGTCAAAATACCCCCAGCCACTGCCGCCCCAGCTTTTCCGAGCTTGAGGACGCGCTGAAAGAGGTCAAGCAGGACGCGGCATGAGGTGTTGGTTGGTCGCAGTCTTGCTCGCGGTTCTGGGGTTCCCGGCCTCTGCCCAATCGTTCCGCGTCGAATCTGGAGAGCATCCGGGCTACACGCGGTTGGCCATTCTCTTCGGCGCACTTCCGGACTGGCAGACCGGGCGAGTCCCGGGCGGCTATGAGGTGCGGACCGACTTGCCAGACGCGACCTATCGGCTGCAGAAGGTGTTCAACCGCATTCCGCGGACTCGCGTCCGAGACATCCGCAATCTTCCCGGCGGCGGCCTAGCGATAGAGTCGGACTGTGACTGTCATCTCGAGGTGTTCGAGTACAACGGCAATCTGGTCATCGACATCCGGGATGGTCCGGCCCCTGAAGGATCGGCGTTCAACCAACCCTTCCCGTCGGACGAACCGTCCCGTGAGACGGAGGTAATGCCGCCTATGCCACCTTTGGCCGACCCAGCCGCGCGGGTGCGGCCGGAACTGGCAGGGTTCGTGCCGGATCTTGCTTCTCCGGAGGCGTTCGAAACGGGTCGGCTCCGCACTCCCTACGCGTGGGAGGACACGCTTTCGCTGGATCTGGACGATGTGGCCGGCAACGCGGCATCGGACGTCCCGCAATCTGTCGATGATGCCGATGGCGATCCCGAGGTGGCGGGGCTTGGCATGGCGGACCGGCTGGACGCATTGCAGGCAGAGCTGATTTCACAGATCAGTCGCGCCGCCGGGCAAGGGGTCGTGGAACCGGATGCTTCGCAGATCGAGGCGGCGCTGGATCGCGCCCGAGCCACGGCGGAAACGTCACCGCCCGATGAGGCACCCCCAGAGCCGGCGCCCGACCCGGAACCCGCTGTCGAACCCGACCCGGAGCCGGTCGGCGAGGGCCTCGCATTAGAGGATCGGGACAACATCAAGATCGAGACATCGGTTGATCGCGGGCGCAGCGGCCTTCGGGAAGTGCTGCCGTTGACGGAAGAGGGGGGCCACTGCATCGCCGATGCTCAACTGGACCTACCGAACTGGGGCGCATCGCCTGAATCCGGCGCGGATTTGTCCAACTATCGCAGTCGGATCGTTGGGGAATTCGACGCGGCGGATGCCGACAGTATCGCGGCGCTTGCGCGAAACTATCTTTTCCTGACCTTCGGCCTCGAGGCGCGGGTGCTGATCCACGCATTCGGAACGCCGATCGAGGATGCCGAAATCTACGAGTCGATGTCTCACATCATGGACGATGGCTTCGCGCCGCCGGAGGGTCCCTTCGACGACCAACTGTCCTGCCGCAACCGGTCGGCGCTGTGGGCGGCATTGGCGCGACCACATCTTCGGCCCACCGACAGGATCGCGACGCCATCGATCTTGGCGGCGTTCTCCGAGCTTCCCGTGCACCTCCGCCGCCATCTTGGTCCGTACCTGGTTGAGCGTTTTCTGGAGGCCGGGGACGAACAGGCCGCAAGCACCGTCCGCAATGCCGTCGCCCGCGCGCCCGGCGATCATGGGGACGGTTTCCGCATGATCGAAGGCGACATCGCGATGGGGGCCGGGGATGTGGCAGAGGCAGAGTCGCACTATGACGACATCGTTGCTTCGGACGGACCGCTTGCGCCCGATGCACTGGTCAAGCTGATCGACACGCAGATCGCCAACGACGAACCGGTCTCGACAGCCGACCGTGACAATGCGGCCGCCATGGCCTTTTCCCACCGCGGCAACCCGACCGGGTCTGAGTTGATGCGGGTCTACCTTCGGGCGCTGGCCCACGGGGGCCAGATCCCCGAGGCGCTGACCGGGCTGGAAGACCAAGGCGATGCCTTTGACGAAACACTCCGACAGGACTTGCTACTTGAGTTTCTTGCGCTTGCCGCGTCCGACTCTCCGCAGGACCAGTTCCTGCGAACGGTGCTGCCTGGGCCGCTCGACCTGGGGGTCGATGACGAGGCCGACGCGGTGCGGCGGGCGATCGCGGAGCGACTAATCGGGCTTGGCCTGACAGAAGCGGCGCGCGCGCAGATGTCGGCCGATCTGTCAATCCCGTCTCCGGAGGACAGAGTGTTGTACGCTAGGGCCTATCTGGCGGAACAGAGACCCGATCTTGTGTTCGGCTACCTTGCCGGGTTGGAGGACACAGAAGCCGCGGTGCTGCGCGCGCGCGCCCACGAGATGGCGGGAGAGTACGAGGCGGCAGCCCGGATCTACGGACAGATTGGCGACGCAGAGGCGCAGTCGCGGGCGTTGTGGCGCGCCGAAAATTGGGACGCCGCCCGCGAACTAACCGACGGGGCTGAACAGGCGGCCGCGGAGCTGGCAAGTACCATCGAGCCCGCGGAAGACACCCCCGCGCCGTTGCCTGAGGGGATGCTGTCGAATTCCCGTAGTCTTCTGGACAGCAGCCGCGAGAGCCGACGCATCCTGGACGACCTGTTGTCGGAAACCGCGCCGGCGGGCGGCTGATCCGCCGCCGGTTACGGTTTGTTCAGGCGACTCGGTTACCTAGGACCCGATGGCCAGAATGGCAGCAAGGGTGCGGCGATGGGACGAAAGGTCTACCGATTTCCTGTAAGGATCGTCGTCTTTCTTGGGCTTGTCAGTTCCTTTTTGTTGTACGGTGCGGTTGGCGTGCAGGCCCGCACCGTCAGCGATCTCCCCGGTTTGTGCGAAGACGCGGCACGACAGGTCTCTGCTGAAAGTGGCGTGCCGCTGGACGTGCTGCGTGCGATCGCCTTGACCGAAAGCGGCCGCGCAAACGGCGGCACGGTTCGGCCCTGGCCCTGGACCGTCAACATGGAAGGGGCTGGCAAGTGGTTCGAATCCCTGCCCGCCGCGCTCGCGTTCGTCGATCTGCATGTCTCTGCCGGGGCGCGAAGCTTTGATGTCGGCTGTTTTCAGATCAATCACCGCTGGCACGGACACGCCTTCGGTTCGATCCGTGAGATGTTCGACCCGGTGGCCAACGCACGCTACGCCGCGAATTTCCTTGCCGATCTGCACCGGGAACTGGGGGACTGGAGCCTTGCTGCAGGGGCCTATCATTCCCGCACACCGGAACTCGCCGCGCGGTACCGCGCCCGCTTCGACGCCATACGCGTCAGCCTTGCGCCATCTGCGGTCCCGACAACGACCGCTGGATTGCCGCCTGACGACGCACAGACGCCAAATGGCTATCCGTTGATGGTCAGCGACGCGAGCGGCCAGACGCTGGGTTCGCTTGTGCCCCTGACGGGTTCGGGTCGCGCCCTGTTCGCGGTGGAATGACGCCGTGCCCTTGAAACTCGACGCCCTGTTTCAGCCCACGATCCTGTTGGCCCTCGCCCTGATGGCGGTGATCGTCATGATGATTCTGCCGATGCCGGCCTGGGTGCTCGACATCGGGCTGGCCGCATCCTTCGCGCTGGCGATCCTAATCTTCACGGTCACGCTGTTCATTGAACGACCGCTTGATTTCTCTGTGTTTCCTACAGTGCTGTTGGCCTCTCTTATGCTGCGGCTATCGCTGAACGTCTCTTCGACCAAGCTCATCATCGGCGAGGGACACACAGGCACCCGCGCGGCGGGCGATGTGATCGAGGGGTTCGCAATGTTCGTCATGGGCGGCAGCGTGTTCCTTGGCCTTGTCGTGTTCGGCGTTTTGCTGATCGTGAACTTCATCGTCATCACGAAGGGCGCCGCGCGGATGGCCGAGGTCGGCGCGCGCTTTGCGCTGGACGGGATGCCCGGCAAACAGCTTGCCATCGACAGTGACATGTCCGCAGGCGCCATCGACCACGCAGAGGCGAAGGCCCGCCGCGAGCGCGAGCAGCAGGAAACGACCTTTTTCGGTTCGCTGGATGGCGCATCGAAGTTCGTCAAGGGCGACGCGGTGGCCGGTCTATTGATCACCCTGCTGAACATGGTCATGGGATTGGTGATCGGCACCGCGTTGCATGGGATGCCCCTGAGCGAAGCGTTTGAAACCTATACGATTCTGACGGTTGGCGACGGGCTGGTTTCGCAGATTCCCGCGGTTGTGATCTCGATCGCGTCGGCGCTTCTGTTGGCGCGGGGCGGGCTGGCCGGGTCCACGGACCTTGCGCTGTTCAGCCAGATCGGGCGCCCCCCCGCCGCCTTGGCAACGGTCGCCATCCTGATGGCGATGTTCGCGTTGGTGCCCGGCCTGCCGTTCGTGCCGTTCGTGTGCGGCGCGATCGCCCTTGGTCTTGCCGCATGGTCCGGCGCCCGGATGACCGCCCGCAAGGCGGCCGAGGCCGCCCGGGTCGTCCCGGACGCGGCGCAGGACCAGCCGCAGAACTCGCTGGGCGATATGCTGGACCTGGATGACATCCACGTCGAATTCGCGCCGGACTTAGTCGCGATGGTGCTGGATCCGGCCACCGGGCTGGACGCGCGGATCGCCAACATGCGCATGCACGTGGCCACCGTCTATGGTTTGATCCTGCCCGAGATCCGGCTGACGGACGAGGCCGCGCTGCCGCCGGGCACCTATGTGGTGAAGATCCAGGGCGTCGAACAGGCGCGCGACCGGCTGATGCCCGACAGGGTTCTGGCCATCGTCCCGGGTGAACCCGGCGATCTGCCGCCCGGCGACGACGTGAAGGAACCGGTCTACGGTGCGCCCGCCCGGTGGATCCCGGCCCCAGACCGCGAGCAGGCGGCGCTGGCTGGCACCACCATTGTGACCCCGACAGAGGTTCTGGCGACGCATCTGCTGGAAGTCATGAAACGCAACTTCTCGCGTCTTCTGGGCCACAAGGCGCTGCGCCGGCTGCTGGATGAGTTCGTCAATCTAAGCGATCCCAAACGCGCCGACGCCAACCGTCGCCTGCTGGACGAGATGGTGCCCGACAAGGTGCCGATGGATCTTCTTCTGTCGGTGCTGCGGTTGCTTCTTGAAGAAAGGGTATCGATCCGGAACCTGCCGCTGATCCTTGAAAGCATCTCGGAGGCGCGGGGCGCACAGGCCACGCCCGAGTCGATCTGCGAACACGTCCGCCAACGGCTGGGGTTTCAACTGGTCGCGGAACTGAAGCGGGACGACGGGACGCTTCCGCTGGTCCAGTTGGCGCCCGAATGGGAAGAGCGGTTCGCGTCGCACCAGCTTGACGGGGATTACGGCCACCACGACGTCGCGCTGCCGCCCGAGGATTTCAATCGGCTGGCTAATGCCGTCGCCGACCGACTGGCAAAGGCCGGGGAATCCGGCATCTACCCGGCGCTGGTCACATCACGCCGGCGGCGCCGGTTCCTGCGGACGGTTCTGAGTGCGAAGGGTATCATGAACCCAGTCTTTTCGTTCGAGGAAATCGGAACCGACGCGCGCCCGTCGCTGGTGGGCATGGTGCCGGCATGACGGGGGCGATGACCGATCTGCTGGCTCAGCTGATGGCCACCGGAAACACGGCGCTGGCCGCCGGGTTCGTCGTGTTCCTGCGCGTGGGCGCAGTGATGGCGACGCTTCCGGCGTTCGGCGAACATTCGGTGCCACAACGGGTGCGGCTGATGCTGACGCTTGCCTTTACGGCAATCGTCTTTCCGGCCGTGGCGGACGACGTGCTTGCGCGGCTTGCCGGGCGACCGCCGCCAGTCCCCGTCCTGCTGGCAGAGATCACCACAGGACTGGCGCTGGGCATGGCCTTGCGCCTGTTCGTCGCGGTCCTCCAGACCGCCGGATCGATCGCCGCGCAGTCCACCTCTCTGGCGCAGATCCTTGGCAGCGCCGGGGTCGAGCCGATGCCCGCGATGGGCCACCTGATGGTCGTCTCGGGCCTTGCGGTGGCGGTGATGTCGGGCCTGCACCTGCGGGTGTCCGAGGCCCTGATCGGGTCTTACACGGTGTTTCCGCCCGGCGTTTTCCCGTCCCCGGCCGCGCTGTCCGAATGGGGCATCGCGCGCGTTGCGGCGACCTTCGCCTTCGCCTTCTCGCTTGCCGCACCGTTCGTCATCGCGTCGTTCATCTACAACCTTGCGCTTGGCGTCATCAACAAGGCGATGCCGCAGCTGATGGTCGCCTTCGTCGGCGCGCCCGCGATTACCGCAGGCGGGCTGCTGCTTCTATTGCTGACGTTGCCGATCATCCTGCCGCTGTGGAACCGTGCCTTCGCGACGTTTCTTGCCAATCCCTTCGGGGCCGGACCGTGAGCGGGGCCCCGGACGACAGCGCCGAGAAGTCACACGAGCCATCGCAGAAAAAGCTCGATGACGCGCGGCGGCGCGGCGAGGTGCCGAAGTCGACCGATCTGACGACCGCGGCGGGATACGCGGGGCTTTTGCTGGTCATGATCGCGTTCGGCAGCGCGACCTTGTCGGCCGGCGGTACTGCGCTTTCGTCACTGGTCGGGCAATCGGACCGGTTGGCCGAGCTGTGGTTTGCCGAGGCCGCGACACCGCTGTCGCTGGGGCTTGCCGCCCGGATCGTGCCGCCGTTGTCGGTTTGGCTGGGGGTTCCCGCGATTGTCGTGCTAATCGCGCTGATCGGCCAGCGCGGCATTGTCTTCGCGCCGGAACGGCTGCAGCCAAAGCTCAGCCGCGTTTCGCTTTTGTCGAACGCGAAGAACAAGTTCGGGCGCGGCGGCCTGTTCGAGTTCGCGAAAAGCGCGGTAAAGCTGACGATCTACTCGGTGGTGCTGGGGGTGTTCCTGGCACGGCAGATGCCGGACATCGTCACCACGTCGCTGCTGGCCCCGGCTGGCGCGCTGGTGCGTCTGGGGGCACTGGCGACGGGCTTCATGGCGATCGTTCTGACCATCTCTTTGGCGATCGGCGTGGTGGACCTGTTGTGGCAGCACCAGGAACACATTCGCAAAAACATGATGTCCCGCAAGGAATTGACGGACGAACACAAGCAGACCGAGGGCGACCCCCATGTGAAACAGCAGCGTCGGCAACGGGCGCAAGAGATCGCGATGAACTCGATGCTGGCCGATGTTCCCGACGCCGACGTGGTCGTCGTCAATCCGACGCATTATGCCGTCGCGCTGAAGTGGAACCGCAGCAAGGGCGCGGCGCCGATCTGCGTGGCGAAGGGCGTCGACGAGATCGCCGCCCGCATTCGCGAGACCGCGGTCGAGGCCGGTGTGCCCGTGCACCGCGACCCGCCAACCGCGCGCGCCTTGTATGCCACCGTCGGCATCGGAGACGAGGTTCGGCCCGAACATTACAAGGCGGTCGCCGCCGCCATCCGATTTGCCGAACGGATGCGCCAGCGGGCCCGGCGCGGGCATGGGGTGGAGCTGCGGCGATGACGCGTGACAGGCAGCTGGACCAGTTGGCGCAGTTGGCGCGGATGCTGCGCGACCGCGAGCTGAACCGGCTTTCGGTGCTTGCGGCACGCCGTCAGGCCGCCCGGGTACAGATGGAAGACTGCCGCGAGGATCGCCGGCGGGCGCTGGCCTCTGCCGCGGCGGACCCGGCCCATATCGCCGGTGCGGATGGTCCGTGGCTGGCGTGGAACGTGGCCCGGCACCAAAAGTTGAGTGCAAGCGCGGCCCTGGCGGCTGCGGATGTAGAGGCTCAGTTGCTGATTGCCCGCCGCGCTTTCGGTCGAGCCGAGGCGCTGGGCCGGATCGCAGAGCGGAAACAGCAGAAACGGTAACGGCGGTGCGTCAGGCGTCCTGCCGGACGATATCCAGGATCAGCACGTCCGAGGCGGTCGGTCCGATGGTCTTCTGCGCGACCTCGCGCAGGGCGCGGCGCAGGACATCCATCTGGTTGCTGTTGGTGAAGGCGCCGTCGAAGCCGCCGGCATTCGCGTGATCGAACATCACGCGCAGGAAGGCGTCCCTTAGTTTCGGCTCGCGCTCGTAGACCATCTCGGACTGACCGGGCTGGACCTCGATGCTAAGCGACATCACCACCAGCGAACCGACGCGACCATCCTGAACGACCGGAACGACGAACTGGTTGTTCAGCTTGACGTAGTCAAAGGCCGCCTCCTCGGCCGCTTCGGCATCGTCCCCTGTGTCGTCGTCCTCTGCGGTCGGCGCGTTGGGATCTTCCATGTCGCCGCATGGGTTCTCAAGCGCCGTTTCGTCGGGCGGCGGACGCAGGGCCATCCCCGCGCCGATGCCGCCGCCAAGCCCCACAAGGGCAAGAATGATCGGGATGAGCTTTCCCATGATCGTGCCTCCTCAGAACGGCAGAACGATGTCGGCGATCTGCTGGCCCCACCGCGGCTGCTGCACGTCGGTGATCTGGCCGCGACCGCCATAGGAAATCCGGGCGGACGCGATCTTGTCGTAGGTGATCTCGTTCTGGCGCGAGATATCCTGTGGCCGGACGTAGCCGGTCACCTGCAGCTCGCGCAGTTCGAAGTTCACGCGCACCTCTTGCTGGCCGACGATCTGTAGGATGCCGTTCGGCAGCACCCCGGTCACCGTCGCGGCGACCCGCAGGGTCAGTTTTTCGTTGCGCCGCACCGAACCGTCGCCAGAGGACGAGCTGGAACTGTCGGCGGACACCGCGTTGCCCAGCGTGGCACCGTCCGGCAGCGTCGGATCGACGCGCTGGGGAATGCCGAACAGCTCTGGGATGCCCATGCTTTCCGAACCGCTGCGGGTGCGCGCCGTAGAGTTCGAGATCTCGGCGCTGTCGTCGATCTCGATCACCACCGTCAGGATGTCGCCCTGCGTCATCGCGCGCCGGTCGCCCAGAAGCGACGTGCGGCCGCCATTCCACAGCGACGACGGGTCGATCGGACCTTCGGGATCCAGCGAGACCGGAAGCGGGCGGGTCATCATCGCGTAGTATTCGTCGGTATCCATCACCGGCGTGAAATCCGGCGCCCGGCCGACATCTTCGATCCGGCTACAGGCCGAGACGAGGAACAGGGCAAGAAGGCAAAGGCGCATGGGTCGGGTCCGTTGCTAGCCTGGAAACTGGGTGGCACCGACCGAAACGGTGCCGTCGGCGCGGACGATGCCTGTGACGGTGGTGCGCGACGCCAGGTTCATGACCCGCACTGCATCGCCGACACCGGCGCGGGACATCGCGCGCGCTTCTGCGGCAATCGACAGGGGGCCGCTTCGGTAGATCAACGTGACGATCTGGTTGCGTTCGATGATGGCGGGCGGGCCGATGTCGCCGGGGCGGATCGGCCGGCCCGAGTACAGGATGACGCGGGCCTCCAGCCCGACCGCCTCTGCGGGCAGCGACAAGGTGCCGGGGACCGTCTTTTCGATCACGGTGACATCCGCCGGCGTGATGATCGCCTGAGCGCGGATGGTCCGGGCGGCCACCACGGTTTCGGCCGCAGCCGGCGCGGCCAGCAGGAACAGGAATGCGATCAGCCGCATCACCGGACCTGGGCCGTCGAGGCCAGCATCTGGTCGGCGGCGGTGATCACCTTGGCGTTCAGCTCGTAGCCGCGCTGCGCCTCGATCAGTTCGGTGATCTCGCGGACCGCATCGACGGAACTGTCCTCCAGATAGCCTTGTCGGATCGTTCCAAGTCCATTCTCGCCGGGCACGCTGACCAGCGCGGCGCCCGAGGCGGCGGTTTCCACGAACAGGTTGCTGCCGATCGCTTCAAGCCCTTTGGCGTTCGAGAAGCCCGCCAGCGTGATCTGGCCAAGGTTCTGGGCTTCGACCACGTCGGCAAAATAGGCGAAGACCTCTCCCTGTGCGTTGATCGAAACGGATCGGGCGTCGTCCGGGATGACGATGTCGGGCACCACAGGAAAGCCGTCCGACGTCACGATCAGCCCGTCCGCCGTGCGTTTCAAGCCACCGTCGCGGGTATAGGCCGCGCGGCCGTCCGGCAGGGTGACCTCGAAGAAGCCGTTACCTTCGATCGCCACGTCAAGATCGCCGCCGGTGACGGACAGCGAGCCTTGCGCCAGCACCACCGAAACCGATGCCGGGCGGACGCCCAGCCCAAGCTGCACGCCGGTCGGCAGCACCGTGCCGTCGGTCGCATTGACGGTGCCGGGGCGGGCCAGCTGTTGATAATGCAGGTCGGCGAATTCGGCGACGCGGGCGTTGTAGCCTGTCGTGCTCATGTTCGCGAGGTTGTTCGAGACGACCTCGACCCGCATCTGCTGGGCGCTCATTCCGGTGGCGGCAATCTGCAGGGCGCGCATGGTGGCTCCTTCGTGGTGGCGTTATTGGCCGAGCGTCCTGATGACGGCCCGGATGCGTTCGTCTTCGCGTTCTAGGAATTTCTGGCCCTGTTCGTAGGCGTGCTGCACCTCGATCATGCGTGCGATCTCGGTGATGGCGTCGACGTTGGAATCCTCGAGAAAGCCCTGAAGGATGACGCCGCCCTCGATGGGCTGGGCCCCGCCGTCGGGCAGAAACCTGCTGCCGGCGCGGCGGTTAAGGTCGATGGGATCCAACGGCTCCCACAGCCCCAGCTGGGCAAAGGGCTGACCGTCCACCGAAAGCGTTCCGTCCGCCGACACCGCGACCGATGCCGCGTCCGCCGGAACGAAGACGGGCGCGCCCGCCGCGTCCAGCAGTCTGGCGCCGTCCGGGGCGACGAGCTCTCCCTCGGCGCTGGGCGTGAAGCTGCCGGCGCGCGTCAGCATCTGCCCCTCGGGCGTTTCGACAAGGAAGAATCCGTCGCCCTCGATCGCGAAATCGAAGGTGCCGTTGGTCTGGCTGAGCGGACCCTGCTGCCGGTCGATGTTGCGCACGTTGGCGTTGGCCATCGACAGGCTGTCGGTGCCGTGCCCGGTGGCGCGCACGAATTCCTCGAAGATCAGGGCCTCGCGCCGATAACCGGTGGTCGAAATGTTCGCGATATTGTGGGCGATGGCATCCATCGACCGCATCAGCCCGGACTGCCGGGTCAGGATGACGTAACCGGGATTGTCCATGGCCTAGCCTCCGGCGATCAGCGGTACGAGGTCGCGGGCGAAGAAGCCCGTGAGCGTTTCGGTCATGAACCCCATCGACACCCAGAACACCGCGACGATCGCGGCCAGTTTCGGCACGAAGGTCAGGGTCATCTCCTGTACCGAGGTCAGCGCCTGGAACAGGCCAATCGCCAGACCGGCCACCAGCGCGACGGCCAGGATCGGGGCCGAGATCTTGACCGAGATCCAAAGTCCCTGTCGCAGGGTGTCGTAGAACAGCAGTTCGTCCATCATCGGGTCAGACCGGCATTCTCAGGATTTCCTGATAGGCCTCGACCACCTTGTCGCGGACGGTGACGGCGGTTTCGACCGCCAGCTCCGTCTGCGCCAGCGCCGTTACCAGCGCGTGCGGGTCGGCATTGCCGGCCATCGCGGCGGTGGCGGTGGATTCGCCCTGGCGCAGGGTTGCGACGAACCCGTCCGCGAGGTCGCCAAGCCCATCGCCAAAGGAAGGTCCGTCCGGCAACGGCTTCGGCTCTGTCGCCGGACGGGTCGCAGCATATCCCTGCGTGGCAAGTAAAGATCGGATATCCATTCTGGGTCCTCCTATCTCCGGAGAAGTTCGAGAAGGCGGGTCGACATCTGCCGGGCCTGATCAAACATCTTGAGGTTCGCCTCGTAGCTGCGCTGCGCTTCGCGCGCGTCAGCGATTTCGACCACCAGATCGACGTTCGATCCATCATGGTGGCCGGTTTCGTCGGACATCGGGTGCGACGGGTCGAACACCCGTGGCAGGTCCGTCCTGTCCAGCCGCACGCGCCCGGTCTCGACAAGACCGCTGGGGCGTCCGGAGTCGAGGGCTTCGGAAAAGCCCACGGTCTTGCGCCGATAGCCGGGTGTGTCGGCATTGGCGATGTTTTCGGACACATGCCGCAGTCGCGTGGCCTGCGCCTTCATGCCGCTGGACGATGCGGCCAGTGTCTTCATCAGGTCATTCATCGGCGGCACCTATCGTCCACGGCCAAGCGAGGTGCGCAGGATGTTCCTGGCGCTTTCGTAGACCGACAGGGCCGTTTCGTGATCGTGCTTGATCGCGACCGATTTCATCATCTCTGCCTCGACCGAGACGGTGTTCCCGTTCGGCGCCGCGCCCGAGCGCGTTTCCGTGCGTGACGTCGGGGCAGCCGCCGAAGCAGAGACCGCGATATGCCCGGGGCGCGTGGCCCGCAGGCCGTCGCCGGGCCGGCTGTTGCCATAGACTTCGGAAAACGGTGCAAGGTCCCCGGCGCGATAGCCTGGGGTGTCTGCATTGGCGATATTGGCGGCGACTTCGGCCTGCCGGGCGCTGGAATGCTGTGCCAGCGCGTTCGCCATGCGAAAGATCTCTAGATTCTGGAACATCGGGGCTTCTCCCTCGAAACTTCAACCGGGATTTAACCCTGATTCCTTTAGAAACCGTTTCGTGGACACGGGAGGTTTCGGAATGAACGGTATCGGGCTCGACGCTTTGCGGGCGGAAATCTCGGCAATCAAATCCGTGCGCCCCGTCGGGCGGGTCAGCGCGCTTGGGGGTGGTATCGTTTCGGTCTCTGGGCTGTCCGACTGCGCGGCGCTGGGCGACCTTGTGTCCCTGCCGGACGGGCATGGGAACGCGATGCTTGGCGAGATCCTGACGCTGACGCCAGCCAGCGTGACCATCCTGCCGGATGGCAGCGCAGAGGGGCTGCAGATCGGCGACCATGTCGTGCATCTTGGACAGAATTCGATCGCGCCCCACGACAGCTGGATCGGCCGCGTGATCGACCCTTTCGGGCAGGCGCTGGACGGCGGCGCGATTCTGCGCGGGGACAGCCCCCGGCCCCTGCGTGGCCTTCCGCTGAACCCGACGGCGCGGCGCGGGCTGGGGCGGCGGCTGGACACCGGCATGGCCGTGTTCGACACCTTGCTGCCGATTGTCCGGGGGCAAAGGATCGGGCTGTTCGCGGGATCGGGGGTCGGCAAATCGACGTTGCTGGCGCGGCTGGCATTGGGCCTGCAGGCCGACATCGTCGTCATCGCCTTGATCGGCGAACGCGGACGAGAGGTTCGGGAATTCGTCGAGCGGGTGCTTGGGCCAGAGGGCATGAAACGCGCGGTGGTTGTGGCGGCGACGTCTGACACCTCGCCGATGGTGCGCCGCCGCTGCGCCTGGACGGCGATGGCGGTGGCAGAGCATTTCCGCGACAAGGGCCGTCAGGTGTTGTTCATGGCGGATTCGGTGACCCGTTTTGCCGATGCGCACCGCGAAGTCGCGCTTGCCGCCGGAGAAACGGGCAACCTGCGGGGGTATCCCCCGTCAACGGCGCATCTCGTGACAGCCCTGTGCGAACGCGCCGGGACCGGGACGGAAACCAGCGGGGACATCACCGCGGTGTTCAGTGTGCTGGTGGCAGGGTCCGACATGGAAGAGCCGGTGGCTGACATCCTGCGCGGGGTTCTTGACGGCCACGTTGTACTCGACCGGCGGATTGCGGAGCGCGGTCGCTTTCCCGCGATCGATCTGTTGCGGTCTGTATCTCGGTCCCTGCCGCTTGCCGCGACAGAGGCCGAGAATGCCCTTATCGCAGAAGCACGGAACAGGTTGGGAACCTATGATCGGTCCGAGATGATGATTCAGGCCGGGCTGTACAACGCCGGGTCGGACCCCGAAATCGACGCGGCGATCCGGGTGTTCCCGGCGCTGGACGCCTTCCTGGCCGAGCATGCGCGGGGCGGAACCGCCGAAAGTTTTGCCCGGCTGCGAACGTGCCTTGGCCATGACACGGCGGCATGACCCCGACTAGCCGGTGAGGATGTTCAGCAGGCCACCGGCGCCGCCTGCATTTTGCAGAAGGGTCAGAGCGGGGCTTTCGCCCACCCGGCTGGTGGCGAAACTCTCTGTCTGGCTGCGAAGCAGGAACAGCTTCACCAGCTCTTCGCGCTTCGCGGGGTCCGTGAATTGCGCCACTTCGCCGTCGCCAAACCGCGCGGCGGCCTTGTCCCGGAAGATGGTCAGTTGCTGGTCCAGATCCAGCGCGCCGACCGATGCCGGCATACCCAGCGCGTATTCGAAAACCCGTCGAACCGGAGCCTGCCCCATGACCGTGAACCAGCGACCATTTTCGGACGTGTCCCGCGTGGCGATCTCGGACAGCGCGCTGTCTAGGCCGAGCGCGAGGCGCATCGATTCATCCTGCTCGCCGACCGCGATTTCGAACTGTTTTTGCCGGTAGGCGTCCGTGATCTCGTCGGCAAAAGTGGACAGAACCGTACGGGGCGTGTCGAAGTCACCAAAGCCGAACGCCTTCGACAGCTGGAAATAACGCTTGTCGGACAGGCGGTTCGCCAGCGCGTCATCCTTCAGTGTCCCGTCCTCTAGAACCTTCTGAAGGAAATACTTGCTGTTGATATCCTCATCGAGGCCAAAGGCGCCAAGGGCCACCTGAAGCAGACGCCGATCCGCGACAAGGTCTTCTGCGGTCTGCACCGATGCGATATTCTCGGCGAAATAGTCCGTGTTCCGCCGTATCGTGGTCGAGTTGTCGAAGGCCGCCTGCTGATCCGCGCGCGTGCGGGACAGGAAAGCCCAACCAGCGTAGCCGCTTACAGGTACAACGGGTGTGTAGGTCATTCCTTCATCGCGGCCAGAAGCCGTTCCTCTCGGGGGATCAGGTTTCGCAAAGCTTTCAGGGCTTGATAGAACTGGGTGTCCATCACTGCCTCGGTCGCGGCGGCAAGCTGGGCACGGCTGTCAGCGTCCCGCAACACCTGGCTCAGCTGTTCGATTCCGCGCAAAAGTTGCACCTTTGCTTCCTCGGGTTCCGCATCGCCGGACAAAACGAGTTGCGCGATGTAACACACCCGCCTGACAGGGGTCGTGACCTCTTCCGGGTGGATGGCATCGCGCAGCCGAAGGATGCTCACGTTGGGCGTGACGATCGAAAGCCGAGACCGACGTTCGCCATTCTCGATTACTGCGCCGTTGATCAGGACCCGTTCACGCGGGCCGAGCTTCAGGACCAGACCGCTCATGGTGTCGCAGCCTCTTGCTGACGCAAACCGCGCATTACGGCCATGTTTATCTCGATCAGGATCTCGACGCCGGCTTTCCCGGACAGAACCTTGGCGCTGTGTTGGCCGGTAAACTCGGCGAGGTAGAATATCTGGGCCCGCAACTGCTCGGGAAGGGTGTTTCCGTCGTCCGCAACGTCCCCGGCCAGAATGGTCCACAGTCTGCGGTTCTCGTGAATGGCGGTGACCAGGGCGTTGAAGCCGGGCTTGCCACGCGTCGCGGCTTCTTTCATTCGCCGCGTGATCCGGGCGAAGGCGTCGTATTCGTTTCCCTGGTGGGTGCGGATGGGCACCGCAGAGTTGGTGTAGGCCGTTCGAGCCATGTTCAGGGCGCTCACGTCGGAATCCTTTCCGAAAAGTGCAGAAGCTGGGTGCGGCCGATGCCGCGGCTAAGCTGGGGCGCGGGTGTAACCGCGCCCCGACCGGTGGCTTAGCGGAACAGCGACAGGATCGACTGCGGCGCCTGGTTGGCGATCGACAGCGACTGGATCGCCAGCTGCTGCTGGACCTGCAGCGCTTGCAGCCGGGCCGATGCTTCTTCCATGTCGGCGTCGACCAGCGACCCGATGCCTGCCTTGAGAGAGTCCATCATGCCTTGGACGAACTCTGTCTGGGTCTCGATCCGTCCTTCATCCGAGCCGAACGACGATGCCGCGTCGATCGAGTTCTGGATCAGCGTCTCGATGTTGCCCAGCGCCGCATCGGCGCCTTCGTCAGTCGTGACGTCGATGTTATCCAGACCGAACAGGCCACCCGTCGCCTCGCCGCCGGCAGCGCCGGTCGAGGAGAAGGCCAGGGTGGTCCCGTCGTTGTCGACCTGAAGCGTCCAAGCGCCGGTGGTGCTGTCCTGGACCACGTTGGTCGAGATGTCCGTGACGGCAGCAGCGTCGATGGCCAGTTTAAGGCCGCGCGCCACGTCTTCGAAGGTCTCGTTCTTGCCGGCAACGTAGTCATAGTTCGCCGAGCCGATCGTGACACGATAGCCGTCACCCTCGCTGACGCCCGCGGTGGTCGAGAACGTAACGGTCTCGGCCCGCGCCGCGATGGTCCCGGTGGCGTTGGCAGAGGCACCGCCAGCATCGATGTTGAACGTACCGGCCGCCGAGTTGGTGCTGGCGACGATGTCGACGTCTTCGAACTTCGACGTCGAATACACCTCGACGGTAGAGGTGTTCAGAACGGCGGTGATACCCTCGATCCCGGCGGCGTTGATCGCCGAAACCAGTCCACCGGCGACGTCGGCGGTGGTGGCTGCACCAGCGGCGTAGCTGACCGTGACGCCCGCGATCTGCATGTTGAACTGCTCGCCGATCACGATCGTGCCGGCGATCACGGTATCCGACTGGATCGCGGTGTTGACGACAGCGGCCGCACTGTCCGCCGTGTTCGCGGCCAGCGAGGTGCCCGTGCCGAAGACGCCGGCATCGGTGGTCAGATCCTGACGGGTGACGGTGATGTTCGAAGCGCTGACGCCGCCGTCGGACGACCGGTCAAGCGACGACAGGATGTTCACGTCATCGGTGCCCGAGATCAGGTTCAGACCGTTGAACTGTGCCGCGCCGGTGACCGAGGAGATCTGGTCGCGAAGCGCCTGGATGTCGGTCTGGATCTTCGCGCGGTCGACGTTCTGTTCCTGAGCGGCGACGATCTTGCCCTTGATCTCGGTCAGCAGGTCAGTGACCGTTTCCGAAGCGTTCCGGGCGACGGCGACGGTGGACTGGCCCAGCGAAAGGCTTTCCGAGATGCCCTTGAAGCCGTTGACGTCGGATTCCATGACTTTCGAGATGGCCCAGATCGAGGCGCTGTCCTTTGCAGATCCAACGGACTTGCCGGTCGAAATCTCGTTCTGTGTCATCGAAAGCTTGGCGTTCACGCCGCGCAGGGTTTGCAGCGCGACCATTGCGCTGGTGTTGGTCAGAATACTCGACATTGAGATGTTCCTTCTTCGAACGACGCAGATTTTCGCGCCGGATCTTCGATTGCGCCCCGTCGGGGCGGTTCCGATGTCGTTCTGACTGTTGCGTGATGGTGTTCGGGCCACGCGCCACCCCGTCGGGTGCGACGCCGTTTCTCGGATGAAATCGGTAATAGAATGTGAATTTCCTGCGTCCGCTTCAGGCGTTTTCGATAAAACTTATTATTAACAAAGCGTTCGTGGCACGGCGCTAGGCGGCGCGGACAATGGAGATTATTCCCGTCTTGTCAGGGCTTTGGGGTGGGCGAACAGTGTCGTGCGCCGGCCGGCAGAGTCGTAGGTATGCAGTTCCAGCGGGGTGTTCAGCGCCTCGAGCTTGCGGCGGGCGTCGGATAGCCCTTGGCGGGCCGCCTCCAGCAGCGCGCCGTTCCGATCCGACATCCGGCGCAAATCCGCGATGTCCTCGGGGTCGGGTCTCGACTGGCCCAGCCGCACAACCAGACGTTCCTTTTCATTGGCGATTTTCTCCAGAGACTGGAAATCGCCGCGCAGAACCGCCGCCCGTTCGCGCGCCAGCAGCTGTTCCATCGTGCGGGTGCAGCTGCCGCTATCAAACAGGGCCATCGCGCTGTTCCTTGAGCGACTCGAAAAGGGATTCGGCCAGCCCGATGCCACCGGCGGCCACCATTTCCTTTGCCTGCGCCTGGACCAGGAACGAGCTGAACTGGTCCTCTCCCACACCGCCGCCGAAGGCATCGCGGGCCTCGCCGAACCGCGCGGCCTTGAGCATTTCCGCAAGGAACGTCGCCTCTAAAGCGCGCGCGGCATCGCGCAGGCGAATGTCTGACGCATCCGGCGAAGAGGGGCGGGTGACGGGTTGGGCTGGAGGGCCTTCGATGGCTTGCATCCCGTGGTTCCTTCAATTCGAGCTAGTTTCGGCGTGTATGCCCTGCCACCGGTAAACATCCGGTAATCAATATGCGGGATAAGCGCCCAGTGGGCCGAGGCAGAACACCCGGGGCAGATGATGCAGCCGATACCAATGACCGATATCCCGAACTCCGCGCCGGCAAGGCGCGGCAGTGCGCCAATGGTCGGCGAAAAATCCGCGAAGGCGTCGTCAGAGCGACCATTCTCGGCATTCCTTTCCGGAGATTCGGACAGCCATTCGGGTTCGGCGGTCGCGGACCGTGGCGGCCTTGGCAGCGGACAAAACCCGGAAGAGACGCCGTCATCCGAACCGACGCGGAAAGCCGCGCCCAAGGCCGCACGCGATGGTTCGAAAGTGAACGCGGAAGAGGCGGGGCCTATTGTCGAGGAAGACCCGCCTGCAGAGGTGCTGGTCGCCACGTTACCTGTTGGACAGGCGTCGACCGACCCAATTCCGGACCCTGATGCCATCTCTGCCATCCAAGAATCTAAGCTGCGAGTTTCGGCGGCGGCGGCCACGCGGGAAATCGCTGCAGATTCCACGGCTGGCGCCCTTCGGGCGACCGGTCCGGGTCTGACTGATCCTGCCACTGGCTCGGGCATGGACCCAGATGCCGACCTCAGAGTCGTCAGAGGCTTAATCGAAGCCAACGTTATCAGTTCTGGGGGCGCACCGCGGCCGCAATCAATGCTCGCAGTGGCACACCAGAACGCGGCGGCGGATGGTGATACGGGTGCCAGAGGGGCGCGCGCAGCAGACGGGTCGGTGGTTTCTGGCCCGGCGAACACAGCGGCAGAGCGCCCGCCGGGGCCGTCGACTGACAGTGCGACGGCGGCGCGATTGGACAGTCGCACGACGTCCCCTGTTGGCGGGACAGGACAGGATATGCCTTGGTCCGGCGACCGTGCAGAAGCCCGGGCGGACCGGGCGCAGCGTGAAGTCCCGGCCGACGCGCGGATCGACACCCGCATGCTGCCGCCGGATGCACAAGGTGCCGCCCGACAGGCGAAACGCCCGGGCGTTGCCAATGAATCGCGAGGTAAGCCCGAGCGGCTCGTCGAAACGCCGGTGGCAGTGCCGCCCGGACTTTCCGGCGACCGCCCCCCGGCGCCTGCCGCCCCCGGCTTCGCGGAGGCAGAGCGACCGTCGGATGGCAGGGCAAACCCCTCCACACCGTTTCCCGAGTCGGGTCTGCCGGCAGGCCAACTGATGCCGCAACCGCAGGCGAAGTCTGCCGATACGACCGCAGGGCGCCGCACGGGTCGAGCTGCGGCCGTCCCGGACGCGCCGCGCACCGATTCCGCACCCGCAACAGCGGTTTCGGCCCCGGCCCTGATGACGGCGATGTCAATCGCGCCACCGGCAAGTGCTCCTGTGGCAAACGCGGTATCGCGCGAGGCGGAGCGTGGGTTCTCCTCTGTCATCGGGGAAGGGCCATCGCCTGAAATGTCCGGTATCACGTCGTCAGCGGATCGCGCCGGATCGACGCCGCAGGCGCGCGCGATCGTGAGCGATCCCGCGCTGCCTCGTCAGATTGCCGTGCAACTGATGGATGCGATGCGCGGCAACCCGGACAGGCCGGTGGAACTGGTGCTGGAACCCGCGGAACTGGGCCGCGTCCGCATGTCGATGGCGGGCGGCGATGGGACGATGCAGGTCTCGCTGACCATCGAACGCATGGAAACCGCCGACCTTCTGCGCCGTCATATCGAGACGCTCGCACAGGAGTTCCGCCAGCTTGGGTATCGCGATGTCTCTTTCCGGTTCAGCGGCGAGGGGGCGTCATCGAATGGTGGTCAAGGCTTTGCGAGCGGTACCGCCGGCGACGGTTTGATAGAGGGCGCAGAGCCCGACGGCCCCAGCCCGGTAAGGCTTTTGCTTGGCGACCGGATGGATATTCGGCTTTAGAAAGGACCCGAAGATGGAGATCACGCAAGCGCAGACGTCTCCGGTTGCCGCGACCCTGTCCGGCGACCCGACGCCCGAACGCACATCGGACGAACCCACCATCGCCTCCGACTTCGAGACGTTCCTTAAGATGCTCACGGTCCAGATGGAAAATCAGGATCCGCTGAACCCGGTGAAGGCAGAGGATTTCGCGGTGCAGCTGGCCACGTTTTCCGGCGTGGAGCAGGCGGTTTATACCAACAAACTGCTGGGGCAGCTTCAGTCGCAGATGGGGCTTTCCGGCATCGGCCCCTACGCCGACTGGATCGGGAAAGACGCGCGGGCGCCGGTTGACGCGTATTTCGATGGCTCCGCGATCAACATCGCGACCGAGCCTGATCCCACAGCGACAGAAGCGTTTCTTGTTGTGCGCGACGGCAACGGAATAGAGGTGCAGCGCGTCGCGATCCCGACCGACCCCCGGTTGGTCGAGTGGGACGGCACCACTGCCAGCGGGCTGCCATTCCCCGAAGGCCGCTACGGCTTCACGGTCGAAAGCTGGTCGGAGGACGGGCTGGAAGCGGTCGAAACCGCGCAGGTCTACACCCGTGTCCTAGAAGCGCGCGGCGATGCCGACAAGACCGTGCTGGTGACGGCAGGGGGAATCGAAGTGCCCGTTGATAAGGTCACCGGCCTCCGGCAACCATGATCCGACGGTCAGATCAGGGTGCCAATCCAGACGCCGAGCGCCACCAGAACACCTCCGAAACCGGCGTAAAGCAAAGCCTGCCAGCGGGTCGGGCGGGTCGGGCGATGCGGATCTGTCTTTCTGTCGGACAGGGCGGCCTCGACCATCTCTGGCAGGCGCGGCCCGACGCGCGACAGGACGCCAAGCGTCTTGGACAGGTCGTTCAGAACCGCGCGGGGGCCGACGTTCTGCTTGATGTAATCCTCGACCACCGGCTGCGCCACGCGCCAGATGTTCATGTGCGGATCAAGCGACCGCGCGACGCCCTCGACCACGACCATCGTCCGCTGCAGCAGGATCAGTTCGGTCCGCGTTTCCATGCCGAACCGCTCGGTCACTTCGAACAGGTGGTTCAGAAGCCGTCCCATCGACATGCGCGACGCGTCTAGGTCGAAGATGGGTTCCCCCACGGACCGCAGCGCGCGGGCGAAGGCGTCGACATCCTGGTCGGCGGGCACGTAGCCCGCTTCGAAATGCACCTCGGCGACCCGCCGGTAATCCTTGCGGATGAACCCGAACAGAATCTCGGCGTAGACCCGGCGGGTGTACTCGTCGATCGAGCCCATGATCCCGAAATCGAGCGCGATGAGATCGCCGTTCGGCGCGACCTTCAGGTTGCCCTGATGCATGTCGCCGTGAAAATAGCCGTCCCGCAGTGCGTGGCGCAGGAACAGTTGCAGCACCCGTTCGGCCAGCGCGCGGCGGTCGTGCCCGGCGGCGTCGATCGCGTCCAGATCGTTTAGCGCGATGCCCTCGGCCCACCCCAGCGCCATCGCGCGGCGGCCAGACAGGAACCATTCCACCTGCGGCACGCGGAAGCCTTCGTCGCCGGCGGTGTTGGCGGCGTATTCGGCCGCGGCAGAGGTTTCCATGCGCAGGTCAAGCTCGCCCAGAACGACGCCTTCGAAATGCTCGATCACGTCGCGCGGGCGCAGCCGACGCGACGCCGGCGACAGAAGCTCGATCATGTCGGCGGCGAAATAGAAGGCGTCGACATCCTTGCGGAACGCGCGTTCGATCCCGGGCCGCAGCACCTTCACCGCGACTTCGCGCCCGTCATCGGCCAGCCGGGCGCGGTGCACCTGTGCGATCGATGCAGCGGCGACAGGCTGGGAAAACTCGGAAAAGATCTCTTCGATGGGATGCTGAAGCTCTGCCTCGATCGTCCTTTTGGCGATGGCCACGGGAAAGGGCGGCAGCTTGTCCTGCAGCACCTGCAGCTGTTTGGCGAGATCGGCGCCGACCACGTCGGGCCGGGTCGACAGGATCTGACCGAACTTGATGTAGGCGGGACCCAGCGCGGTCAGCGCGCGGGTGACCGGCGGCATGGCGGGATCGCCGCTGTAGCCAAGCCACTTGAACGGCCAGCCAAGGATACGCGCCGCGGCCCGCAGCATGGGCGGCGCATCCATCGCGTCCAGGACCACGCCCATCGCGCCGGTGCGTTCCATCGTTGCGCCGGTCCGGATCAGCCGCCAAATGTTGTGAGGTCCGCGCAAGGCTTAGATCTTCCAGCCGGAATGCAGCGCGGCGACGCCCATCGTCAGGTTGCGATACTTAACCTGACCGAAACCCGCATCGCGGATCATGGCGGCAAAGGTTTCCTGGTCGGGGAACTTGCGGATCGATTCGACAAGATACTGATAACTGTCGCGATCGTTCGCGATGATCTGGCCCATGTGCGGGATCACGTTGAACGAATACAGGTCGTACAGTTTCTGCATGCCCGGGTTGGGAAGCTGCGAGAATTCCAGCACCATCAGCCGTCCGCCGGGCTTCAATACGCGATAGGCCTCGGCCAGCGCATCCTGCGGCCGGGTCACGTTCCGGATGCCGAAGCTGATCGTATAGACGTCGAAGCTGTTCGACTCGAACGGCAGCGCCATCGCGTCACCGACGACCCAGTCCAGACGGTCGGCCATCTTCTCGGCTTCGGCGCGGGTGCGACCGGCGGTCAGCATCCCCTCGGTCAGGTCGCAGACCACGGCGCTTGCCCCGGGGGCGCGCCCAAGGAACCGGAACGCGATGTCGCCGGTGCCGCCCGCCACGTCCAGCAGGCGCTGGCCGTCGCGCGGCGCAAGCCAGTCCATCATCGCGTCTTTCCACGCGCGGTGGATGCCGACCGACATGACGTCGTTCATCACGTCGTACTTCGACGCGACCGACGTGAACACGCCGTGCACACGCCCGGCCTTTTCCTCTTCGGGAATGGTCTGGTTGCCGAAATGCGTCGTCTTTTCCGTCATCTCATCCGCTCGGTTTGCCCTGTCACGTTCCGATATAGCCCATCGCGGCGGGACACAAATGCCGATGAGGTCGCAGGTGGGTTCGGATCAGACGGGAACGAAGGTTTCGGTCTTGGGGTCGTAGCAAAGCAACTCGCCATTCGCGATGTCGTTCCAGACGCCGTGCAGCGACAGCTTTTCGGACTCGACGGCCTCGACCACGAAGGGGAAGGTCATCAGGTTCTCAAGGCTGGTCAGGATCGCCTGCTGTTCCAATGCACGCAGCCGTTCGGTGCGGTCATCGATATCCTTCACCTTCTCGTAACCCGGGCGCAGGATGTCCATCCAGCGGCCGACGAAGGAGGATTCCTTTTCCAGTTCCGGCGCCTCGCCCGAGCACATGTCGTGACAGCCTTGGACGCCACCACAGCTGGAATGGCCCATGATCACGATGTTCGCGACCTTCAGCGCGGTCACCGCGTATTCCAGCGCCGCGGACGTGCCGTGCTGCTGGCCGTCGGGTTTGTGCGGCGGCACGAGGTTGGCGATGTTTCGGTGAATGAAGAATTCGCCCTGATCCGCTTCGAAGATCGCAGTGACGTGGACGCGGCTGTCGCAGCACGAGATGATCATCGCGCGCGGCCGCTGACCTTCCTCTGCAAGGCGGCGGTACCACGCCTTGTTCTCGGAATATGTCGTGGCCTTCCACCCTTGATAGCGGGTGGCCAGATAGGCTGGCAGGGGCTTTGCCTCTTTCATCGCATTCTCCGCAACTGGCGTTCAGTGTCGTCCTAGGCTGCATTTTCACGAAATTCGAGCGGGAATTCAAAACCGGATCAACGAAATCTTGAGTCGCATGATGCAGAAAGCCGGTGGGTGAGCGGGCATTCCACCGGGGTAGAAGGCGATGCGGGTATGCAAACTGCGACCGGCCGAGGTCGTGGGGCTGGAATTCGAGAGGCTTGAACGGTTCTGGCGCAGGCTTGGGCCAGAGCATGGAGAGATCGCGCTGGGCATCGCGATGGAGGATCTTGCCCTGCTGCTGCAAGAGGCCCGTGTGGCGTGGGAGATGGGTGATCGGCGCGCGTTGCGGATGCGCGCACTGGCGTTGCAGGGCACGGCGGATCGGCTTGGCATGCCGCAGGTCCGGACCGTCGCGGGCGACGTGATCGCGCTGTGCTCTGCCGGGGACGAGGCCACGCTTGCCGCGATCGTCGAGCGGCTTCAGCGGCTTGGCGAAGGCTCGCTGTGCGCGGTCTGGGATGCGCAGGTGCCGGTGGTCTGAAGGGGGCTTGTCGCCACAGGCGGAACGGCTAGGGTCTGGGCGATCCATGAAATGAAGGTCCGCCCCTATGTCTCTCCGCTTCGCTTCCGACAGCCCCGACGCCATCCCCCTGCACGTCGTCCCCAAGGACGAGGTCGAGGGTTGGACCGCGGCTCAGCCCGAACGGGTGCGCCAGTGGGCGCAAGCGAATGGCTTCGACGGGGCGCTGGGCAAAGTTCTGGTGATCCCGGCAGAGGATGGCGGAATCGACGCCGCTGCGGTGGGCTTCGGAACGGCGGCTGACCGCGCGCGGGGCCGGTTCGCCCTGGCGCGGGCGCAGGCGGTTTTGCCGGACGCCACCTATCGTCTGGTGACCGAACTGGAACCGGGCCACCGGGACGAAAACGCGCTGGGCTGGCTGCTGTCGCGCTATCGCTTCGGCCGCTATCGGGCGACCGCCCCGGAAGGCGCGGCGCTGGTTGCGCCTGACGGCGTCGACGCGGATCGGCTAGGGGCCATCGCCGGGGGCGAGGCCCTGACGCGCGACCTGATCAACACGCCCGCCGCCGACATGGGCCCCGATGCGCTGGAAGAAGCGGCGCGCGACCTTGCGTCGGACATCGGCGCGGAAATTCAGGTGACCACGGGCGGCGCGCTGCTGGACGACAATTTCCCGATGATCCACGCGGTCGGCCGTGCCGCCACCTCTGCGCCGCGTCTGATCGACATGCGCTGGGGGACCGAGGGGCCGACGGTCACGCTGGTGGGCAAGGGCGTCTGTTTCGACACCGGCGGGTTGAACATCAAGCCCGGTGCGTCGATGGGGCTGATGAAAAAGGACATGGGCGGCGCGGCGACGGTGCTGGGTCTGGCCAGCATGATCGCCACTCTGAATCTGCCGGTGCAGTTGCGGGTGCTGGTCCCGGCGGTCGAGAACAACATCGCCGGCAACGCGTTCCGCCCGCAGGACATCCTGACCTCGCGCAAGGGTCTGACGGTCGAGATCAACAACACCGACGCCGAAGGCCGGCTGGTGCTGGCCGATGCGCTGGCTCTGGCGGACGAGACGCCGTCGGATCTGCTGATCTCGATGGCGACCCTGACCGGCGCGGCGCGTGTGGCGGTCGGCCCCGACATCGCGCCGTTCTACGCCACGGACCCCGCGCTGGCCGCGGCGATCCGGGCGGCGGGCAACGCCATCGCGGACCCGGTGTGGGAGATGCCGTATCACCAGCCTTACGAAGAGATGATCGAGCCGGGCATCGCCGATCTGGACAACGCGCCGAAGGGCGGCTTTGCCGGGTCGATCACCGCCGCGCTGTTCCTGCGCCGGTTCGTCACTGAAACACCGCGATACGCGCATTTCGACATCTACGGCTGGCAGCCGTCGCCTGCCCCCGCGCGGCCGAAGGGCGGCGTCGGACAGGGTGCGCGCGCGATCCTTCAGGCGCTGCCCGGGGTGCTGGGTCTGTGACCGACCGCCGCCTGCTTGCGTCCAACGGCCGCGTCGCTGCGGCGCATCTGCAAGGGCAAGTCGAGGCCGACGCTTTCGTCGAGGGCACACCCGCGCGCATCGCGGTGGCCACGTCCGACCTGTGGCGCAGCCCCGGCGGGCGGCGCGACCGACAGCTTCTGTTGGGCGACGCGGTGACGGTCTACGAGCGGTATCAGGGCTTCGCCTTCGTGCAGGCGGGCAAGGATGGCTATGTCGGCTATGTCGCCGAGGGCGACCTTGGACCGGCAGGCGCGGCGCCGACGCACTGGGTCGCGGTGCCCGGTTCGCAGGCCTACCCCGAGCCGGACATGAAGGTGCCGCAGGTGATGGACCTGCCGTTCGGGGCGCAGGTCTGCGTCGTCACCCACCAGCCGAAGTTCTTCGAGACGGCAGACGGTCACTATATCCCCAAGCCGCATCTCTGGCCGATCGACAAACGCTTTGCCGACCCGGTGACAGCGGCGCAGCTGATGTTCGGCGCGCCCTACCTGTGGGGCGGCAACACGGCGCGCGGGATCGACTGTTCGGGCCTTGTGCAGGGGGCGTTGCTGGCCGCGGGGATCGCCGCGCCCGCCGACAGCGACCAGCAGGAAGCCCTTGGCAATGAGATCCCGGAAGGCGCGCCGCTGCAACGGGGCGATCTGCTGTTCTGGAAAGGGCACGTCGCGATCATGGTCGACGCGGATGTCATGCTGCACGCGAACGCGCATCACATGGCCGTGGCCTATGAACCGCTGGACAAGGCAATCCGCCGGATCGAGGCGCAGGGCGACGGGCCGGTGACCCATCGCAGGCGTCTGGGATAGCGCGCAAACGCCCGCGGGCGGCTTTGCACGGAACTTGATCTTCTGAACGCCGCCGACCGGACGCGACGCATCCGGGGCGGGATGCGTCTGATAGCCAAACTTTTTTGGGGGGTCGAAGCGAGCGGGACGTTCCCGGAGCCGGTGGTGTGGGGGCTATGAACCTGCCCCGCGATCGTTCCCGCTCGCGACAACTTTGTTATCGCGTGGCATGTCGGCAGCGGAATGGTGCGAGGGTGCCCGTCGCGGGGTCTTTTTGCGGCGGGAAGTGGGCGCCCGTACCCGCAGGTTGTAAACGGACTTCGGGGAAGGGCATCGAAACGCTTGATTTAAGCGGGCCGTGCCCTCAATCTGTTCTGTATGACGATCCAGACGCCGACCCCGTTTCCCGCGTCACGCCGGATTCCGGAACAGGTTTCGTTCGACCGCAAAGAGCTTGGCATGATCCTCGGGCTGTATGGCCGGATGGTCGCCGCCGGTGAATGGCGGGACTACGGGATCTCCGCCCTTCGTGACTGTGCCGTGTTCTCGGTTTTCCGACGCACAGCGGAACGCCCCATGTACCGTATCGAAAAACATCCGCGCCTGCGCCTGAAACAGGGGCAGTATTCGGTGATCGGGATGGACGGGCAGATTCTCAAGCGCGGGCATGACCTGAAGACGGTCCTGCGCGTGCTAGAGCGCAAGCTGATCCGCGTGGTGGAATGATCCGGCGGGCGGTCATGCGAACCGCCCCTGACAGAACCATCCCGCCGACAGCGCGCCGCCGTGGGCATAGTACATCCACAGCCGTTCCCCCGTGTCCGCCGTGACCTGCCAGTAATCGCGGACCCCGGTCCGCCATTCCGGTTCGTCCAGCCACCATTCCGGCGCGATCCGCTCTGGCCCTGAAACCGCGGTGGCCTGCAGACTGCGCCCGCGCCAGCGGAAGTCGGCAGGGGGGCGCGGCGTGTCCGGCGCGCTGACGGGCTCGGGCCGCCACATGACCAGCGGACGCGGCGTCGGCGGCAGTGGCCAGTTCTTCGCCGGTTCGGACCACGCGGCGGCAACCCGATGCGAGGTCTTTTCCGGAATATGGCTGTCGGCGGGGTGCGCGCGGCTGATCCGCTCCAATCCGATCCGCGCGCCAAGCCGCCCGATCAGATCGTCCAGCCGCATGTCAGAGTTCAGCCGCGCCATCGCCTCGGCCGCCGCGTCCATGTGGCCGCGGTGCTGGCGGGCGTGGACGGGTTCGGTCACATGCGCCTCGATCCGGATGCAGTCGATGCCGTAGCCCGCGTCGATCTCGTCCAGCTTCAGGATCAGCAGCGGGCGGATGCGGTCGGGGCTGGCCGAGGGCCGCGCCATGCCGATCTCGATGGTCTGCATCGTGTTGTCGGCGCGAAACAGCTGCAGCCGCAGCCGCCGAGCGCCGCGTCCCTTCTCGACCAGCCGTTTTTCCAGCTCTGGCAGCAGGCGGTCGATCGCGGCCATCACGTCCTCGTCCAGCCCGATCGGGTCGGGCAGGGTCAGCCGGACGGCAAAGCTGAACATGGGGCGGGCGGGGGACACGGATTCGGGGGTGTGCCCCATCGCCTGATCCAGCCGCAGCACCAGCGGTTGCCCGAACCGCCGCGCCAGCGAGGCGCGAGGCACGCCGATCAGGTCGCCGATGGTGCGCAGGCCCAGCTTCGACAGGCTTGCTGCGGTGTCCGGGTCGACCCGCAGCGCGGCAACCGGAAGCGTTGCCAGCGCGGTGCGGGTCTGGCCCTCTGCCGCGATGCGGCCGCCCCGCGCCTCGACCCCGTGGCGGGGCGGAGGCGGGCCGCCGCGTTCCCAGTTGCGCCGCTTGGCCGCGCGGGCGCGGGTGGCCGGGGCCTCTTGGTCGATGGCGTCGCCCGACCGGACCGCGCCCGGCGCCCGCCCGGCATAACGCGCCAGCGCCCAGGCCGCGCCCACCGTGTCGGCGATACCGGACTGCACCGTCAGCCCAAGGTCGGAACAGTCCAGCTCTGCCTGACTGACCAGTTCGGCTTCGCCCCCGAACAGGTGGGCGCAGCCGGTCAGGTCGATGATCAGCCCCTCGGGCGGCTCTTCGGCCACCCACGGAGAGAACTTGCCAGCCCAGCGCCGCAACGCCGACAGGAAGGCGGCGTCGGCATGGGTGTTCGCCAGCCGGGTGATCAGGCCGGGGCACATCGCCTGCGCGTCGCGCAGCGGCTGACCCGCGCGCAGCCCCTCGGCCGAGGCGCGCGCCGACAGCGACACCAGCACCTGCGCGTTGTTGCGGTCGCCCACCACGGCGAAGGGCGCGTCAAGATAACTTGCCCCCGCGCGCAGAAAACGCTCGGCGGCAAGCCGGGGAAACCACAGCGACAGGATACGGCGGATCGGCATGGCGGGCAGCGCATATGTTCTTGATATGTTCTCACCATACGCCGAGTCGCCCCGCAGAGTCGAGCCGCCGCGAACAGGCGGGGACCGCACGGCCGTTCACGGGTATTTTATGACAAGATTGATTGCAGCGTCACGAAAGCCCTTTAGGCTGCAGTGCAGCAAGCCATTGGAGAGCCAGTCATCATGAAGACCTCAATTCGCATCGTCGGCGCCGCCGCCGTCCTTTCCGTGACCGCGGCAATTGCCCATTCCGCCGTCGAGAACGAGGCCGTCAAGGCGCGCATGGACTCGATGTCGACCATCGGCATGAGCCTGAAGACGCTGGGCGACATGGCAAAAGGCACGACCGACTTCGATGCCGCTGCCGCCAACGCCGCCATCGATGCGGTTGCCGCAGAGGCCGCGACGATCCCCACCCTGTTCGAACCGCAGGAAACCGACCCGGAGTCCGAAGCCCTTCCGGCGATCTGGGAAAACTGGGACGACTTCACCGCCAAGGCCGGTGATCTGGAAACCGCGGCGACAAATGCCTCTGGCTCGATCGCCTCGGTCGAAGACATCGGCGCCGCCATGCAGGCGATCGGCCCGACCTGCATGGCGTGCCACCGCGAATACCGCGAGTAATCTCGCGTCCCGGCGGCGGGCACATGCCTGCCGCCGGTGATCCCTGCGCTTAGCCGCAGGTGACCGTCAGGATCCGTCCCTCGGGGTCGAGGTTGAAGTTGATCCGTGCCGGGTTGTGATCCATCGTCACCATGCCGTTGTACGGCACCACCCGCATCGGCGTGACGAACACGATGTCCTGCAACACCGAGGCCGGTTCGCCGATATACGACCGATACTGCCCGGTTCCGCAGGCATCGGGTTCCACTGGTGCGGGCGGCCGGGGCGCCGGCGGTTCGAACACTCGGTCGCAGCCGGCGATGGCCGTGCAGCACGCGCAAATCATTACCAGTCTCATCATCTCGTCACCTCGCGGCAAAGGTTGCAAACCACGCGACATTCGCTAAGGGTTCCGGCCAACTTTAACTCTTGGAGACCGCCGATGAAAACCCGCGCAGCCGTCGCCGTCGCCGCAGGCAAACCGCTCGAAATCATGGACGTCAACCTTGATGGTCCGAAGGCCGGTGAGGTTCTCATCGAAATCAAGGCCACGGGCATCTGTCACACCGACGAATTCACCCTGTCGGGGGCCGACCCCGAGGGCCTGTTTCCCGCGATCCTCGGCCACGAAGGCGCCGGCGTCGTCGTCGAGGTCGGCCCGGGCGTCACCTCGCTGAAGCCGGGCGACCACGTGATCCCGCTGTACACGCCGGAATGCCGCGAGTGCTATTCCTGCACGTCCGGCAAGACCAACCTTTGCACCTCGATCCGCTCGACCCAAGGGCAGGGCCTGATGCCGGACGGAACCTCGCGTTTCACCACGCTCGATGGCGACCCGATCCTGCACTACATGGGCTGCTCGACCTTCTCGAACCACACCGTCCTGCCCGAGATCGCGGTGGCGAAGGTGCGCGAGGACGCGCCGTTCGAAAAGATCTGCTACATCGGCTGCGGCGTGACCACCGGCATCGGTGCGGTGATCAACACGGCGAAGGTCGAAATCGGGTCCACCGCGGTGGTCTTTGGCCTTGGTGGCATCGGCCTGAACGTGATCCAGGGTCTGCGTCTGGCAGGCGCCGACATGATCATCGGCGTCGACCTGAACCCGGCGAAGAAGGAAATGGCCGAACGCTTCGGCATGACCCACTTCGTGAACCCGAAGGAGATCGGCGAGGATATCGTTCCCTACATCGTGAACCTCACGAAACGCCGGGGCGACCTGATCGGCGGCGCCGACTACACCTTCGACTGCACCGGCAACACCACCGTGATGCGGCAGGCGCTGGAATGCGCGCACCGCGGCTGGGGTGAATCGATCGTCATCGGCGTGGCTGCGGCCGGGGCCGAAATCTCGACCCGTCCGTTCCAACTGGTGACTGGCCGCGTCTGGAAGGGCACCGCGTTCGGTGGCGCCAAGGGCCGCACCGATGTGCCGAAAATCGTCGACTGGTACATGGACGGCAAGATCGAGATCGACCCGATGATCACCCACACCATGCCGCTGGATGACATCAACAAGGGGTTCGACCTGATGCACGCCGGGGAATCGATCCGGTCGGTCGTGCTTTATTAAGTCCGGGGCGGTGCGGTTGAAACCGCACCCTACGGCGATGAGCGACGTTGTCGAAATACGCCCTTTCGCGGCCGCCGACGCGGCCGCGGTCTGGGACATCCTCCGCCCGATTTTCCGGGCGGGGGACACCTACGCGGTAGACCCCGATATATCCAAGCCTGACGCGCTGGCGTACTGGACCGCGAACCACTGCTTCGTGGCCGAGGCCGGGGATGAGGTCCTTGGGACCTATTACCTGAAAACCAACCAGCCGGGCGGCGGTGCGCATGTCTGCAACTGCGGCTTCGCCACGTCTCCGTCCGCGCGCGGCCGGGGCATCGCCCGGGCGATGCTGACCCATTCGCTGGACCGGGCGGTCGCGCTTGGCTATCGCGCGATGCAGTTCAACTTCGTCCTCGCCAGCAACACCCGCGCCGTCGACACCTGGCAGCGCGCGGGCTTCGACGTGGTCGGCCGGCTGCCAAAGGCGTTCCTGCATCCCGAACAGGGCTATGTCGACGCTCTGGTCATGTTCAGGGATCTGACCGGCTAGGGGGCGCTGCCCCCCGCGCGCTGCGCGCGCTTCCCCCCGAGGTATTTCGAAAGAGAAGAAGAGGCGGGATCCCTTCTGCTTCTTCTGTCCAGAAATATCCCGGGGAGCGCGAGGGGCTGGCCCCTCGCTTCGACGGGCGCCGCAGGCGGGGCCTAAAGCGGGTATTCCGCCAAAGGGTCGTGGATCGCGCCGTCCGGCGTCAGGATCGACTGGAACAGGGTGAAGGTCGAAACCTCGAACGGCGGGCAGGGGAAGTTCTGCCAGCGTTCGAGGAAATTGCGCAGCTTTTCCAGTTCGCCCGGTTCCAGCCGGTCAGGCAGGCGCGCGAGCGTCACGTGGGGGCGATAGCGTTCGCGGCGCAGTTCGATCCCGGCAAGCCGGGCGGCGCCACGGACCTTTTCGTGCAGCGCGGTCAGCGCCGGTTGCGTCTCGATTCCTGCCCAGACCACCCGGGGCGCGCGGCTTCCAAAGGTGCCGAGGCCGCGCAGCTGGACCTCGAACGGAAGCGCGCGGATCGACGACAGGTCGTCGTGCAGCTGTTCCAGCAGGTCCTGCGGCTGTTCGTCCAGGAAGGCCAGCGTCAGGTGCAGCGTGTCCGGGTCCAGCAGGCGCCCGGCGGGGATGCGGTCCTGAAGGTCCTCGAGGACGTCGCGAACGATCTCTGGAAGGTCGATGGCGACGAAGGCCCGCATCAGTCCGCTCCTGCCGCCCAGTCGGCCGACTGCATCTCGCGCAGGCGGCTGGCGGTCCGTTCGAATTCGAAGACGCCTTCGCCCTCGATGTAAAGCTGTTCCGGCGTATCGGCGGCGCTGGCGATCAGGCGCACCTTCGCTTCGTAGAGCGCGTCGATCAGCGTAACGAACCGCTTTGCCTCGTTGAAGTTCGAGCGGCCAAGGCGCGGGATGTCTTCCAGGATCAGCACGCGCACCGCTTCGGCCACCGCGAGATAGTCCGCGGGTCCGAGCATCCGGCCGCAAAGTTCCCAGAACTCGGCCCGCGCGACGCCGTTGGCATAGCCCGGCAGCACGACCTGCCGCCCTTTGACCGTCAGCGTCAGCGGTTCCCATTCGCCGCCGGTGAGATCCTGCCACAGGCGGTCGATCTCGGCGCGTGCCTTGGCGTTCGCGGGGTGGAAGTATACCGGCGATCCCGACAGGCGGTCCTGCCGATAGTCGTTCGGCGACTGAAGGTGGTGGACTTCCATCCGCTGTTTGATCAGGTCGATGAACGGCAGGAACAGTGCCCGGTTCAGGCCGTCCTTGTACAGGTCGTCCGGCACGCGGTTCGACGTCGTCACGACGACGGTGCCGCGGGCGAACAGGATCTCGAACAGCCGCCCCACGATCATCGCGTCGGCGATGTCGGTGATCTGCATCTCGTCGAAGCACAAAAGCCGCGCCTCGTCCGCGACCTTCTCGGCCACCGGGCGCAGCGCGTCCTCGACCCCGGTGCTGCGGGCTTCGTGAATGCCCGACTGGATTTCCTGCATGAAAGCGTGGAAGTGGACGCGCCGTTTCGCCTGGATCGGGACCGAGTTGAAGAACAGGTCCATCACCATCGACTTGCCGCGCCCGACGCCGCCCCACAGGTACAGGCCCTTTGGCGGTTCCGGCGGCTTCGAGAACAGGCTGCGCAGCCCTTTCCGGGGCGCTGGTGCCGTGGCGAAATGCGCGCGGATGCGTTCAAGCACGGGCAGAACGGCGTGTTGCGCCGGATCTGCCTTGATGTCACCCGCCTGCACACGGGCGTCGTATATGTCGATCAGGTTCTCGCCCATTGCGCACCCATAGACCGCGGTGAAGCATAAGGAAAGATGATGCGCCGGAGCACGAATTACGATTTGACGCCCCCGTGAAATGGGCGGAGTTTCGCGCGACCCGACAAAGGCCTGCCCCATGAGCACCACCCGCACCCCGCTTTTGACCCCGATCCTGATCGGCGGCTGTATCATCATCATCGTCAACTTCGCGATCCGGGCGAGTTTCGGGGTATTCCAGATCCCCGTGGCCGAAGAGTTCGGCTGGATGCGGGCGGATTTCTCGATGGCGATCGCGATCCAGAACCTTGCATGGGGCTTCGGCCAGCCTCTGTTCGCCGCCTTCGCTGAACGGTTCGGCGACAGGCGCGCGCTGCTGCTGGGGGCGGTGATGTACGCGGCGGGGCTTGTGCTGTCGTCGCTGGCCGTCACCCCGGCGCAGCATTGGGGGCTGGAGGTTCTTGTGGGCTTCGGGATCGCCGGTACGGGCTTTGGCGTGCTGCTGGCCGTGGTGGGGCGCGCCGCCAACCCCGAGAACCGGTCCATGTCGCTGGCGATCGTTACCGCGGCGGGCTCCGCCGGGCAGGTGGTGGGCGCGCCGGTGGCAGAGTGGCTGATGACCTTCATGCCGTGGCAATCGGTCTTCGTCGTTTTCGCCGTCGCGATCATCGCCGTGATGGTGTGCCTGCCGATGATGCGTGCCCCGGTGGCATCGACCGGTGCATCGACAACGGACGAAACGCTGGGTCAGATCCTGGGCCGGGCCCTGCGCGATCCAAGCTATGTCCTGATCTTCCTTGGCTTCTTTTCCTGCGGCTATCAGCTTGGCTTCATCACGGCGCATTTCCCCGCGATGATCACCGAGATGTGCGCCGCGATCGACCCGTCCGGCGTTTTGGCCTCGGTCGGGGTCGCGTCGACTTCGGCGCTGGGTGCGGTTGCGATCTCGGTCATCGGTCTGGCGAACATCGTGGGCACGCTGACTGCGGGGTGGCTGGGCAACCGGTTCCCCAAGAAATACCTGCTGGCGATGATTTACGCGTGCCGCACCGTTGCGGCGGGCCTGTTCATCCTGCTGCCGATCACCCCGGTGACGGTGATCGTTTTCTCTGTGGTGATGGGCGCGCTTTGGCTGGCGACGGTGCCGCTGACCAGCGGTTTGGTCGCGCAGATCTATGGGCTGCGCTACATGGGCACCCTGTACGGGATCGTGTTTCTCAGCCACCAGATCGGGTCGTTCCTTGGCGTTTGGCTGGGGGGGCGGATGTACGACGCCTATGGCGACTATACTGCCGTCTGGTGGATCGGTGTCGGCATCGGGGCGTTTAGCGCCATCGTGCACCTGCCCGTGAAGGAAGAGCCTCTTGCCCTGCGCAAACCGGCGCTGGCCGCCTGATCAGGCGGTCCAGGCGTCAAGGATGTAGCGGCTGGTCATAAGGTCCAGGTGCGCGCCGCCGCCGTTCTTGAATACGGTGATCTCGTCGTCGGCCCCCCGCGCGAAACGGCCCGAGCCGAGGTCGTAGTAATCCGCGACGATGTCGTCCGGGGTGATCACCCCGTCGGCCAGCGGGGTCTTCAGTTCGCCGATATGGCCCAGCGTGGTGTCGCGGCTGTCGACGAAGATCCGGCCGCGCTGCATCACCGCGTCGTCGGCCTCGCGCATGTCGGGGCGATAGGCGCCGATCAGGTCGATGTGCTGGCCGGGGCGCAGCCAGTCGCCCTTCAGAAGCGGTTCGGTGGACATCGTGGCGCAGGTCACGATGTCGGCCTGGGCAACGGCGGCGGGAAGGTCCGTGACCGCCTGTGTGTCGGGGTAGTCCGCCGCGAGGGCTTCGGCCCCCGCCGGGCTTCGGTTCCAGACGATAAAGCGCGCGTCGGGGAAGCCTGCGCCATAGGCCTCACGCAGGCTGCGGCCCACGGCGCCCGCGCCGACGATCAGGATGGTCCGGCTTTCCGGACGGGCGAGTTTCAGCGCGCCCAGCAGGCTGTCGCCCGCAGTCTTCCACTTGGTCACAAGGTGGAAGTCGATGATCGCCTGCAGCAGGCCGTCGGTGTCCGCGTACAGCGACACGCCACCGTTTACCGTGCCCAGCCCCGCCGCCTTGTTGCCCGGAAAGATCGTGGCGGATTTCACCGCGATCCCCAGCCCGCTGATCCACGCGCTGCGGCTCAGCAGGGTGTCATCGCCGCGATAAAGAAACGTGTCGTCCAGCGTGGCCTTCGGTAGGGCGTGACCGGCGACAAGGGCCACGGTCAGGGCGTGCCAGCTCATGCGGGCCTCTGCCTCGGCGAAGGGGATGACAGGGACCGTCATGCCGCCGCTTCTTCCGGGGTCAGAAGGCCTTCGGCCACCAGCCGGTCGGCAAAACCCTGCGGTTCCTCGAACAGGTGGACCTGCCAGCCCCGGGCGCGGGCGGCTTCGATGTTCTCGGGCCGGTCGTCGGCGAACAACAGCGCCTCGGGCGCGATGCCGGTGCCGGCCTCGACATGGGCGTAGATCTCGGGCTCGGGCTTGATGGTGCGCAACTCACCCGAGATGAAGCGGCGGTCGAACTCGGTCAGCACGGGATAGGCGGCATCGGCCAGCGCCAGCGTCGGGATGCCGAAGTTCGACAAGGCGAAGGTCGGGATGCCCTTGGCCCGCAGCGCGCGCAGCAGCACGGCGCTGTGCGGGATATCGGGCTGCGCCATCTCGATCCAGTTGTCGTACCACGCGTGGATGTTGTCGGCGTGCGCCGGGTATTGCGCGGCGGTCTCGGCGACAAGATCGGCCAGATGCTCGCCCCGGTCGGACCGCAGGTTCATCTCTTCCAGCGGAACTTCGGCGAACAGCTTTTCGCGCGCCTCGCGGCCGATCCGGGCATCGTACCATGCCTCGGGGTTCCACTTGATCAGCACGTTTCCGAAATCGAAAACGACCGCTTCGATGCCTGCCATGACGTTCTCCGTGTTCACGCGTCCAAGTGGTAGCGGGCGGCGAACGGGTTGGAAAGGTCAGCGGCGCCGCAGCGCGTCTTCCAGCGCCTGAAGAAAGCGGGACCGGTCGGCCTTGCTGAACCCCTTGCCGGATCCCTGACGGAACGGGTCCGCGGCGCGCAGGTCGGTCATCAGGTCGCGCATGGCCAGCGCGTTGCCGATGTTGGTCGCGGTCAGCTGTTCGCCATTGGGCTTCAGCACCATCGCCCCAGCCGCAACGCAGCGGGCGGCCAACGGGATATCCGACGTCACCACGATGTCGCCAGCGGTGGCGCGGTCGGCGATCCACATGTCGGCGACGTCGGGGCCTTCGGGGACGAAAACCGTCTCTACCAAGGGGTTTTGAGACGGACGAAGCCCGCCATTCGCCACCTGGACGACAGGTTCGCGGTGGCGGGTCGCCACCTTCTCGATCTCCTGCTTTACCGGGCAGGCATCCGCGTCGACATAAATCATCAGTGGGGTCCGTGGCGGACGATCAGGTCCGCGTCCATGAAGCTGCCAAAGCCAAAGTCGGCGGCCTTCAGGGCCAGCGCCTCGGTCTCGATATGCAGCTGATAGGGGGTTTCGGGGAAATCCGCGCCGGCGGCGATCACGTCGCGGCGGATCAGCAGGAAGGTGCCGCCGACGCAGGACAGCGGCTGGATCCCGCCGCCGGGCGCGGGCGAGTGGCGAAAGAAGCCGGTGGGCGGCTGGTACAGCCCGTCGCGCAGGAAACGCCGGACCGACCGGTCGCTGGGCGCGCGGGTGTAGCGGAACGAGTTGCGGTCGAACACCGTGTCGTCGCCGTGCCGCAGGCAGTTCGCCGCAAGGATCGGCGCACTCCAGTCCAGCGCGCGGCGCAGGGCGTCGGGCGGAATCACCGCCATGTCGGCGTCGATGCACAGGACGAAGGCAGCGGGCGTGTCCATCGCTGCAGCCAGCAGGCGGTTGCGGCAGGCGGCGATGGCGGCGCGACGGGCGCGCTGCACACTCTTTTCTGTACGCGTTGCGCGAGCATGGCTGGCGCCGATGTCATGCTTGATGAACCGGGTCGAGGCATAGCCCCGCGCGGCATCCAGCATGGCGCGGGCGGCGGCCTCGGTCCCGTCGGTCGAGTCGCCTTCCAGCACGATCCAGTGCAGCCGGTCCTTCGGATACTCCAGCGCTTCGATCAGCGCGGCATAGGCGGTCAGGCTGGCCTCGGCATCCTTGCACGGCGTGACGATGGCGACCTGCGGCAGGTCGGTAACCGCCCGCCGTTCCGGCAGCGGAAAGGCGGGCAGCGGGTGCGTGAACAGCGTGTGGCGCGGGTTGCGTTCCCGCGCGTCGGCAAAGCGGGCCCAGGCGGAGTGGATGTCCGCCCGGATCCCCATTCAGCCCAGCAGTTCTTCGGCGTGGAACGCGACGTGGTCGGCCATGAAGGTCGAGACGAAGAAATAGCTGTGGTCATAGCCCGGTTGCATCCGGAACACCGCCTGCTGCCGCTTGGTTGCGATGGCGGAGGCCAGCGTCTCGGGTTTCAGAAGGTCAAGGAACTGGTCCTTGGTGCCGGTGTCGATCAGCATCGGGCCGTCAAAGCCGGTTTCGGCCATCAGCAGGCTGGCGTCATGCGCCGCCCACTGGCCGCTGTCTTCGCCAAGATACGCCGTCAGCTGCTTCTGGCCCCAGTCGCTTTGCGTCGGGTTGCAGATCGGCGAAAAGGCGGACACCGAACGGAACCGGCCTTTCAGCCGCATCGCCATCGTCAGCGCGCCGTGGCCGCCCATCGAGTGGCCGGTGATGCCCTGACGGTCGGGGTCCAGCGGGAATTCCCCGAACAGAAGCTGCGGCAGTTCGTCGGTGATGTAGTCCCACATGCGGAAATGCGGGTCCCACGGCGCCTGCGTGGCGTTCACGTAGAACCCCGCGCCCTGACCAAGGTCATAGGCGTCGTCATCCGCCACGCCTTCACCGCGCGGCGAGGTGTCGGGGAACACCAGCGCGATGCCGGCCTCGGCGGCCCACGCCTGCGCGCCCGCTTTGGTCATCGCGTTCTCGTGGGTGCAGGTCAGGCCTGACAGATACCACAACACCGGAACGTCGCCGTCCTTCGCCTGCGGCGGCAGGAACAGCCCGAAGGTCATGTCGCAGGAGGTGCTGGTGGCAGTGTGGGTATAGACACCCTGTACGCCCCCGAAGCAGGCGTTCTCAGATTTCGTTTCCATAGGACTCTCCGCTTGGCTGCTGCCTTTTTGGTTGCGGTCTGGCTACTGGAAGGCGGTGAATTGGGCAAGCCACGCAAGGACAAGCGAAACGGTGACGATCGACGCGGCGGTCGAGATCAGGATCGTCGCCGACACGCGGTGCGGCGCAACCCCGTAGTACTGCGCGACCATGTAGATATTGCCCGCCGTCGGCAGCGCCGCCGAGGCGATCATGACGGCGGCGGCATAGGGCTCGACCGGCCAGATCACGATGGCGGCCAGCGCCACGAAGGCAGGATGGATCACCAGTTTGCCAAAGGACAGCCACGCGGCGACCGAAAGGCGTTCGGCCGACTTGCTGGCCAGCGAGGCGCCGATGGCGAACAGTGCGCCGGGCGTCGCGGCGTTGCCCAACAGCGTCAGGAATTCGTTCGCCGGGGTCGGTATCGAGATTTCCAGCGCCGAGACGCTGAAGCCCGCGAAGATCGACACCAGCATCGGGTTGCTGACAAGCCCAACGGCCACCGTCCGGAACACGCGGGGCGACAACCGTTCCCGGCTGCCGGTGATCAGGATCACGATCAGCGACCCGAAAACGCCAAGGTCCACCGCCAGCATCATCATGATGTAGCCGACGGCCGCGTCTCCCATCAGCAGCGCCAGCATCGGGATGCCAAGAAAGCCGATGTTGCCGATCGCGGCGCACTGCGCCTCGACCGCCGCTTCCGCGATCGGCACCTTGCGCCACATCGCCACCGCGGTGAACACCGCATAAGCGGCACCGGTCGCGGCAAGGTAGACCAGCATGAACCGCCCGTCGAAAACCTCGCCGAAGCTGAGGTTGGCGGAAAAGCGGAACAGCATCGCGGACAGGGCGAAAAAGAAGACGAACCGGGTCAGCGCGTTCGCCGCGCCCTCGGAAAAGAACTTCGAAGCCGCTGCGGCGTATCCGACGCCGATCAGCAGGAAGAAGGGTAACGTCTTCAGGAAAATCTCGACCATGAACCCGCATTAGCAGCTTGTCCGTTCGGCCGGAATGGGGCTCGACCGTTTTTGCGAACCCAGCCCTTCGCCGCCTAGCCGCTGCCGATCAGTACCCCTGCCGCGAAGACCAACGCGCCGCCCAGCACCACCTGAAACGCCGCGCGCAGAAACGGTGTCTGCATGTACCGTTTCTGGATCCATGCGATGGCCCACAATTCGACGAAGACGACGATGGTGGCGACGATGGTGGCGGTCCAGAAATGCGGAATCAGGTAGGGCAACGCGTGGCCCAAACCGCCCAGCGTGGTCATGACACCGGCGGCGATCCCGCGCTTCAGCGGCGAGCCACGGCCCGACAGTTCGCCGTCGTCGGACGCCGCTTCGGTGAAGCCCATCGAGATGCCCGCGCCAACAGAGGCGGCAAGACCGACAAGGAATGTCGTCCACGTATCCTGTGTTGCGAAGGCCGTCGCGAAGATCGGCGCAAGGGTCGACACCGACCCGTCCATCAACCCGGCCAGCCCCGGCTGCACCCAAGTCAGCACGAATTGCCGGTGCGAGGCGCGGCTTTCCTCGTCACGGGTGTCGCCGTCCAGATGCTCGGCGACCAGTTCGTCGGCGCGTTTCTCGTGCTGCGCCTCGGCGGCGGCAAGATCGCCCAGCAGGCTGCGTGTCTCGGCGTCCTGCACGCGGGCGGCGGCGGTGCGATAGAACTGTTCGGCCTGCCGTTCCATCGCCTCGGCCTCGTCACGGATACGCTCGATCGGCAGGTTTTCGACCAGCCAAACGGGCCGCCGGGCGTAGTAGCCCGCGACATGCTCGCGCCGGATCAGCGGGATCACGTCGCCGAAGCGCGTGCGGTGCAGGTCGATCAGCCTGCGGCGGTGGCCATCTTCCTCGTCCGCCATGCCGTCGAACACGGCGGCGCTTGCCGGGAACTCGGCCCGCAGCCGTTCGGCGTACTGGCGGTAGATGCGCGCGTCGTCCTCTTCCGACGAAATCGCAAGCGCAAGGATCTCTTGCTCGGACAGATCGCGGAACCGGCGGCGGCCAAAGGCTGGAAACATGACTGCACCCATGAATTAGAATGATTCTAAGGTAGACACTTCCGCGCCATATGCAAGAGGCAGCAGGCCGCCGTTCCCCGCGGTCGTTGTTGCCCGAACTGAACCGTCCGGTTTATGTTCGGGAAAGCCACTGTACGGGGAAGACATGACCGCCGGGACGGGTGCCATCAAGCAGGGACGCAAGTTCGACCAAGTGGTCGAGGGCGCCCGCGAAATCTTCCTGAGCGCAGGCTTCGAAGGGGCGAGCGTCGACGACATCGCTCGTGCCGCACAGGTGTCGAAGGCGACGCTGTACAGCTACTTTCCCGACAAGCGGCGCCTGTTCATGGAAGTGGCGCAGCGCGAATGCCAGCGACAGGCCGAGGCCGCGATCGCGCGCATCCAGATGGCGGGACCGGCCAGCGACGTTCTGTACGAAGCGGCCACCGAGATGACCGGCTTTTTCCTGTCCGAGTTCGGGCGCCAGACTTACCGCATCGCCGTGTCCGAGGCCGAACGCTTTCCTGAGCTGGGACGCGCGTTCTTCGCCTCGGGTCCCACGCAGGCGCGCAATGCGCTGGTCAGTTATCTTGGCGACCGGATCGACGCTGGCGAGCTTGAGATCGACGACGTCGCCTTCGCCGCCGAGCAGTTCATCGAACTGTGCAAGGCCGGGCTGCACATCGAATGGGTGATGGGCATCCGCGAAGAGTTCACCCAAGACGAGGTCAGCCGGGTGATCCGCGGCGCGGTCGAGATGTTTCTGGCCCGTTACGGTCGCCGCTAGTCGAGCCGCCGTACCTGAAGCTGGTTGCCGGTCTTCCGGGTCTCGAAGCGTTTCAGCCCCTCGACAAGGTCCGACAGCTTGCGCTTGCCATAGGTCCGGGTGTCGAAGTCCGGGTTGTCGGCGGTGATGTACTGGCCGATCTGCCCCAGCGCATACCATTCGTCATCCTGCTGGATCTTGTCCATCGCGCGCAGGATCAGCGGGATCGCCTGCGTCGGCTGCTGCTTGCCCGGGGCGGGCGGCGCGCCCTTCTCGGGCTCCGGCTCGTCCATGATGTTCTCGATCAGCACGAAGCGGTTGCAGACGTTGCGCAGGCTTTCGGGGGCCTTGCCCTCGCCGATGCCGATCACGTCCAGACCCTGTTCGCGAATCCGGTTCGCCAGCGCGGTAAAGTCACTGTCCGACGACACCAGAACGAACCCGTCGAACCGGCCCGTGTGCAGGATGTCCATCGCGTCGATCACCAGACCGATGTCGCTGGCGTTCTTGCCCACGGTGTTGGCGGTTTCCTGATGCGCGACCATGCCCAGCGTGCGGACTTCCTTGGCCCATGCCGACAGGCGGCCCGACGACCAGTCGCCATACACCCGGCGCAACGCGGGTTCGCCGAAGGTGGTGATTTCCTTCAGGATCGGCGCAGCGAACTTCGCGGGGATGTTGTCGGCGTCGATCAGGACGGCATAGAGCGGGCGGTCGCGGTCGGCCATCTGGGCCTCCTTTTGGGTCTGCACCATCGGCGGACCCATGACACAGCACCGGCCCGATGGGAAGGGCGGCGCGGTCGGTGGGAAAGGTGCGCGACGCGGCGCGCCGCACACCTTCGGTGGGATGTCGGGATTACAGTGCCTCGAGCACCGCTTCGCCAGACGAGATCTGGCATTCGCCCGGATTCGGCTCGGCGCCGACGTGGGTGATCTTGCCGTTCTCGACGACGCAGACATACCGTTTGGACCGACCGTACAGCCCGGCGGGGGGTGCGGTGAAATCCTGCCCCAGCGCCTTTGTCACCTCGCCGCCGGCGTCGGCCAGCATAGAGATCTCGGCATCGTCGGCGCCCAGCTGGGTGCCCCACGCCGACAGGGTGAACGGGTCGTTCACCGACAGGCAGATCACCTCGTCCACGCCCTTGCCGCGAATGTCTTCGGCGGTGCGCACGAAGCTTGGCATGTGCGCGGTCGAGCACACGCCGGTAAACGCGCCGGGCAGCGCGAAGATCACCACCTTGCGGCCTTCAAGCTTCTCTCCCAGTTCGACCGGGGTCGGTCGCCCGTCTGCGTCCAATGTCAGGACCGTTCCGCCCGGAAACGTGTCGCCCACTTCGAGTGCCATTCTCGGCATCCTTCCCTGATTGCCATTCGTCTGGCCGAAGATATAGGAATGTGCCGGCAAGCGACAGTTCCGGGAGAAGATGGATGGACGATATCGTTGTGATCGGGGCCGGGCAGGCCGGTGCGTCGCTGGTGGCGAAGCTGCGCAAGCTGGGGTTCGAGGGTAAGATCACCCTGATCGGCGAGGAACCCGCGCTTCCTTACGAACGCCCGCCGCTGTCGAAGGCCTATCTGATGGGCGATGTGGGGCAGGAACGGTTGTACCTGCGGCCCGCCAGTTTCTATCAGGAAAACAACATCGAAGTGATCACCGGCCAGCCTGTCGACATGATCGACCGGGGTGGCAAGGAAGTGATCCTTGGCGACCGTCGCATTCCCTATGACAAGCTGGCCCTGACCACCGGATCGATCCCGCGCAAGCTGCCCGCCGCGATTGGCGGCGACCTGCCGGGCGTGTTCACCGTCCGCACCCTTGCCGACGTCGACGCGATGGAACCGCTGTTCCGCGAAGGCAAACGCGCGCTGGTCGTGGGCGGTGGGTACATCGGGCTGGAAGCGGCCGCCGTTGCCCACAAGTCGGGCATGGAGGTCACCGTGGTCGAGATGGCCGACCGCATCCTGCAGCGCGTCGCCTCGCCCGAGACGTCGGACTATTTCCGTGCGCTGCACACCGAGAAGGGCGTCGACATCCGCGAAGGCACCGGCCTGCAGAAGCTGGTCGGCGATGATCACGTCACCGGCGCGGTTCTCAGCCACGGCGAGGAACTGCCGGTGGACGTGGTGATCGTGGGGATCGGCATCGCACCGGCCATCGCGCTGGCCGAAGCCTGCGAACTGGTGATCGAGAACGGCATCCGCACCGACGCGCAGGGCCGCACCTCGGACGAGGATATCTGGTCCGCCGGCGATTGCGCGTCGTTCCCCTACAAGGGCGGGCGCATCCGGCTGGAATCGGTGCAGAACGCCATCGACCAAGCGGAATGCGTGGCCGAAAACATGCTGGGCGCGGGCAAGGAATACGTGCCCTATCCGTGGTTCTGGTCCGACCAGTACGATTGCAAGCTGCAGATCGCGGGCCTGTCGACCGGGTACGACCGGATCGTCACGCGCGGTTCGGGCTGGGCGACGTCGTTCTGGTACTTCAAGGGCGACCAGTTCCTTGCCGTCGATTCGATGAACGACGCGCGCAGCTACATGGTGGGCAAGCGCCTGCTGGAGATGGGCAAGAACCCCGACCCCGAGGCGATCGCCAACCCCGAGACCGAGCTGAAGACTCTGTTGAAGGCCTGACATGCGGATCATCGCGGGGACCATGCGCGGCCTGCGTCTGGCCTCTGTCGGCAAGGGGGACGCCGGCGCGCACTTGCGTCCCACCACCGACCGCGTCCGCGAGTCCCTATTTAACGTGCTGTCAGGCGGGCATTTCGGTGACCCGATCGAGGACGCCGTCGTGCTGGACCTGTTCGCCGGAACCGGCGCGCTTGGGCTGGAAGCCCTGTCGCGCGGCGCGGCGCATGTCACCTTTGTCGACGATGGCGGTAAGGCTCGGTCGCTGATCCGCGAAAACATCGGCCTGACCCGAAGCTCTGACCGCACCACCCAGATCAAGCGCGACGCGACACGGCTTGGTCCGGTCGCGGGCGACGCGGCGACGCTGGTGTTTCTTGACCCGCCCTATGGCAAGGACCTTGGTGCGCGGGCGCTGGCCGCCGCCGTGGCAGGCGGCTGGATCGCGCCCGGCGCCCTGATCGTCTGGGAGGAAAGCGCGCCACAGGCGGCGCCGGAGGGCTTCGACCTGCTCGACACCCGGCGGTACGGTGATACACACGTGACGTTTCTGGAACGGTCGAAAGACTGACGCTTTCATTCAATTCCCAACCGACAGGCATCTCATGCGCCCTTCCCTGGTAATCTTCGACTGCGACGGTGTTCTGGTGGACAGCGAGCCGATCACCAACCGCCTGCTGCGCGAGGATCTTGCCGCCCGGGGGCTGGACCTGACGCTGGAGCGCATCGAAGAGATCTTCGTCGGCGGCACGATGGCGACCGTGTTCGAGAATGCGCGCGCGCTGGGGGCCGACCTGCCCGATGACTGGGTCGATTGGTTCTATGAACAGATGTACGCCGAACTCGCCAAGGGCACGCCGCTGATCGAGGGCATCGAAGACGTGCTGGACCAACTGGACGCGGCGGGGATTCCTTATGCCGTCGGATCGAACGGGTCGCTTCGCAAGATGTCGATCACGCTGGGCAGCCACCCGGCGCTTCATGCGCGGCTGAAGGATGCGCTGTACTCGGCCCATGCGCTGGGCGTGGCCAAGCCCGATCCCGAGTTGTACCTGAAACCCGCCCGCGACGCCGGTATCGCGCCCGAAGCCTGTGCCGTCGTCGACGACAGCGCCACGGGATGCACCGCGGGGGTGCGCGCCGGGATGCGGACGATGGGCTTCGCCGAACACAACGACGGGGCGCGGCTGAAGGCGGTGGGGGCAGAGCCGTTCCACCGGATGGCCGATCTTCCCGGGCTTCTGGGCCTGTGACCGGACAGGCCGAGCATTTCTGCCCGGCCTGTGGCGCCCCTCAGCGCGCGTTTCTTCGCTATCCTTGGCATGTCTGCAACGATTGCCGTGAGCGTGTCACCGATGGCGCTGGGCGCGCGCTGGGTTTCGGCAATACCGCCATGTCGGGCGGCTTTGCGTGGTGGGTGGTCGGTGAAGACGCGCGGACGGAATGCCGGGGCGCGGTCTGTCTTCTGCTGGGTCGCCCGGTGCTGGTGCACGAGGCGCGGTTCGGCGGTGTCGTGGTCGAGCCCGCGCACAGCGAAGAGCATTGGCCCGACGGCTATTGGAACCTGACCCGCGCAGACCCGATGCCGCCCCGAACGCGATAGCTGCGGCATCGTCAGGACAGGTCCGCGAAGACCTCTTTCAGCCAGTCAAGGAACACCGCCAGCCGCCGCGACACCTGCCGGTCCTGCGGGTGTAGCACGTTCAGCGGCATTGGCGCGGGGGGCACGTCGGGCAGCACCTCGACAAGGTCGCCCTGCGCTAGTTCCTGCGCGAAGCGATAGCGCGGTGCCTGAATCAGACCGAAGCCCATGCGCGCCAGATCGGCGGTGGTGTCGGCGCTGTCCGACGACACCGCGACGGGCAGGGTACGGGTCTGGACCCGGCCGTTCTGCACGAACTCCAGCGGCATCACCTTGCCGGTGCGCGATGACACGAACCCGACCATCCGGTGCCCGTCCAGCGCGTCGATGCTTTTCGGCATCCCGTGGGTCTGAATATAAGCGGGGCTGGCGCAGGTGATCTCTGGCAGTTCGCCAAGGCGCCGCATCATCAGGCTGCTGTCCTCGGGCTCGCCCGCGCGCAGGGCGCAGTCGACGCCTTCGCGCACCAGATCGACCAGCCGCTCGCCTTGACCGAACTGGACCGTGATCCGCGGATGGCGGGTCAGGAAGGCGGGCAGGCGCGGGACGATGAACGTGCGTGTCAGCAGGCCCGGCGCGTCGATCCGAAGGTGGCCGGACGGACTGTCCGCGCTGAACGCGCTGTGGGCGGCCTCGATCTCGGACAGGATGGCACGGACACGGGCGTGATATTCCTCGCCGTCCGGTGTGGGGCTGACGTGGCGGGTGGTGCGGGCCAGCAGGCGAACGCCCAGTTCCTGTTCCAGTGCCTTGATCGCCTGCGTGGCGGTAGACCGCGCCATGCCAAGCTCGGCCGCGGCTTTGACGAAGCTTCCGCCTTCGACGATCCGGGCAAAGAGTTGCATCCTGTCGATCCGGTCCATCGAAGATTATTAGCTGACCGCGAATTGTCATGTCAAATCGCGTGCGATTGTTTGCCGGTCGGCGCCGTTTACATCGGCTGCATCATGCCAAGAAGGATGCAGACAATGACCATCACCCGCACAGCAATCGTGACAGGTGCCTCTCGGGGGATCGGCGCGGAAATCGCACGTACCCTTGCCGCAGACGGATGGGCCGTCGCGGTGAACTATGCCCGGAACGCCACGGCGGCCGAGGCGGTCGTGGCAGACATCAACGACGGTGGCGGACGCGCCGTCGCGGTTAGGGCGGACCTGTCACAGGCGGCCGGTGCGGCGGCGCTGTTCGATGATGCCGAGGCGGCGCTGGGCCCGGCGGGCGGGCTTGTGAACAACGCGGGCGTTATGTCACTGAACCGCGTTTCAGAGACGGATAACGCGTCGCTGGACGCGCATATCGCCACCAACCTCGCGGGGCCCTTCCGGCTGATGCGGGAAGCGGCGCGGCGGATGCCGGACGGGGGCCGGATCGTGAACCTGTCGTCCAGCGTCGTCGGCCTGTACCAGCCCGGCTACGCCGCCTATGCCGCGACCAAGGCGGGGATCGAGGCTGTGACGAAGATCCTGTCGAAGGAACTGGGGCCGCGCGGGATCACCGTGAATGCAGTGGCGCCCGGTCCGGTTGCCACCGACCTGTTCATGGACGGCAAAAGCGAAGAGACCGTGGACCGGATCCGCAGCATGATCCCGCTTGGCCGACTGGGAGAACCCGCAGACATCGCAAGGGTGGTCCGGTTTCTGATCAGCGAAGAGGGTGGGTGGATCAACGGTCAGACGCTGCGCGCCAATGGCGGAGTTGTCTGACCGTGCGGGGCATGGCCGGCGCTGAAACGCGCCGGGCCTAGGCTATTGCTGGTAGGTCGGGTGGAACAGGCCACCCGGCGACAGCGTGAAGATCTCGACCCCGTCCGCCGTGACGCCCACCGAATGCTCGAACTGCGCCGACAGGCTTTTGTCGCGGGTCACCGCTGTCCAGTCGTCGCCCAGCACCTTGGTCTCGGGGCGGCCAAGGTTCACCATCGGTTCGATGGTGAAGAACATGCCTTCCTCCAGCACCGGGCCGGTGCCGGGGCGGCCATAGTGCAGGACGTTCGGCGGCGCGTGGAACACGCGGCCAAGGCCGTGCCCGCAGAAATCGCGGACCACCGACATGCGGTTCGATTCCACGTAGGTCTGGATGGCGTGGCCGATGTCGCCGAAGGTGTTGCCGGGCTTCACCGCCTCGATGCCGATCATCAGCGAGTCGTGCGTAACCTCGATCAGGCGTTCCGCCTTCCGGGGCAGCTTGCCCGCGACGTACATGCGGCTGGTGTCGCCGTACCAGCCGTCGACGATCACGGTGACGTCGATGTTCAGGATGTCGCCATCCTTCAGCTTCTTGTCGCTGGGAATCCCGTGGCAGACGACGTGGTTCACGCTGATGCAGCTGGCGTGCTCGTACCCTTTGTAGCCGATCGTGGCCGAGGTCGACTCGTACACGCCGACCAGACGAGTGATCTCTGCGTCTATCTCGGCGGTGGTGCGTCCGACTTCGATCATCGGGGCGATGTCGTCCAGAATCTGCGCCGCGACCTTGCCGGCTGCGTGCATTCCGGCGAAGTCACCGGGTTCGTAAATGCGGATGCCGTCCTTGGTCATCCTGCCGCGGCTGTTGTCGTCCACGCCGTGCCTCATTCCTTGATACTGTCCCGCTACATAATCCAGCCGGGCCCGCAAAACCAGAGGCGGGCCGCGTTTGCGTGTCCGGCGACCCGTGCTAGGCTTGGTCTATTGTTCATCTGCATTCCGGATTCCGTTCATGATCAAAGCCGTTTCCGCCTGTCTTGCCGCCCTGCTTCTGGCCGCGCCCGCTGTTGCCGATCCCTGCCTTGAAGAGATTGCCGCGCTGTTCGACGACGGCGGCGCGATGGACCCGTTCGCCCGCCCGCCGCTGCACCAGTTCACGCAGGAATACGATACCGACGGCAATCCGACCCGCCTGAACGAGGCGCTGTTCGACGGGCCGCTGAAGACGATCGCCGGGGTCGCGGCAGAGAACCACTTTACGATGGCGATCGACCGGGACCTGTGGAACGGCCCGTCGCTGGACGGTCCGTGGACCGGCGTCGATTACCAGTTCCCCCAAGGCCGCGAAGAGCAGATGCGCGCGGCGTTGGCGCAGAACCGGGCCAACCTGACCGACACCGCCTGCCACGGCACGGAAGACGGCCTGCTGCACTACACGTGGCGGACGCAGACCGACAAGGACGCGACCGGCATGTTCTATGGCGGGCTTACCGATGCGTGGGTCGACCCGGACACCGGGCTGATGATGCGGATGGAGATGACCGAGTTCGTGAACTCGTGGACCGAGGGCACGGACATGGCGCGGCATGAAGTCCGGTTCGAATACGACCCGTCGATTTCGGTCACGGCACCAGAGTAGACACCGGCAGTTCCGGCCCCAGCGTGACGCCCTTTGGGGTGATGCCGCAGGCATGAGCGAGGATGCCGACTCCCGCCGTTTCGGCATCGCGCAGGGCCTGTCCATAGGCCGGGTCGATGTCGTGGGCGATGCGGACCATTTGCGCATCGGTCCGTTGGACAAGGAACAGCGCGTAGGCGCGGTGCCCCTCGGCCACCATCGCCGCCAGTTCCGCCATGTGCCGCGCGCCGCGCGTGGTCTTTGCGTCGGGAAACTCCGCGACGCCGGGCTGGCGCAACAGGGTGACCGACTTCACCTCGACATAGGCGTCGGGCAGCCCGTTGGCGGACAACAGGAAATCGACGCGGCTTTTCTCGCCGTACTTCACTTCGGGGCGCACCTGGTCATAGGCGGCAAGCCCCGGCACGGCGCGGGCGATCAGCGCGTCCTTCAGCATCCGGTTCGGCACGGCGGTGTCGATTCCGGTGAAATCGCCGGTGTCGTGTTCCACCAGCCGCCAGCCGTATTTCAGTTTCTTCTTCGGGTCGTCGTTCGGCTCTAGCCAGATCCGCATCCCGGGGTCTGCCAGCCCCATCATGCTTCCGGGGTTGGGGCAGTGCGCGGTGACCTCTGTTCCGTCCTCCAGTCGCACGTCGGCGAGGAACCGTTTGTAGCGGCGGATCAGGCGGGCGGGGACGAGAGGGGTGGCGAACTGCATGGGAACCGACTTACACGGTAGAACGAATTCCGCCACACGAATCCGAGAGAACCCGCCATGCCCAATCCCACCGCCGCCATGCTTGTCATCGGGGACGAGATCCTGTCGGGCCGCACCCGCGACGCGAACTCGAACCACCTTGCGATCCAGCTGACCGAAGCCGGGATCGACCTGCGCGAGGTCCGGTTCGTGTCGGACGATCACGCGGCCATCGTTGCGGCGGTACAGGCGCTGTCCAAGGCCTATGACACGGTGTTCACCTCGGGTGGCATCGGGCCGACGCATGACGACATCACCGCCGACGCGATCGCGGATGCTTTCGGGGCATCCATCGACGTGCGGGACGACGCGCGGGCGATCCTGCAGGCGCACTACGACCGCAGCGGGACCGAGATGAACGAGGCCCGCCTGCGGATGGCGCGGATTCCCGATGGCGCGACACTGATCGATAACCCCGTGTCCGCCGCGCCGGGGTTCACGCTGGGCAACGTGCATGTGATGGCGGGTGTGCCGACGATCTTTAACGCGATGGTAGAGACCATTCTGCCGACCCTGACCGGCGGCGCACCGGTGGTGTCGCGCAGTGTGCGGGTGGACCGGGGCGAAGGCGACGTCGCTGCCGAACTGTCCGCGCTGGCCAAGGCCAACCCCGAGTTGTCGTTCGGATCCTATCCGTTCAGCCGCGATGGCAAGTACGGCACCAATCTTGTCGTGCGCGGGCAGGATGCCGACGCCGTCGAGGCGGCGGCGGCCCAATTGGTGGCGGCGTTCGGCGGCACCGCGCTGTGACGCTTCCGTCCGGCGCCGATCTGTACCCCGTGGTCGAGGCGACGTGGTCCCCGGTGCGGGCGTTCCGCGTCGGGCCGTGGATGATCCGCGACGGGCAGGGCGGCGGCAGCCGGGTATCCGCCGCGACGGCCGTCGATGCGGTCTCGCGTGCGGATCTCGCGGTGGCCGAGGCGGCGATGGAAGACCTTGGCCAGCAGTCCCTGTTCATGATCCGCGACGGCGATGATGCGCTGGACGAGATGTTGGACGGGCAGGGCTATGCGGTGAAAGACCCGGTGGCGCTTTACGCGGTCGACGTGGCGCGGCTGACGGATGAACCGCTGCCCCCGGTGTCGGCCATGCCGGCGTGGCCGCCGCTGGCGATCATGGCCGAAATCTGGAGATCCGGCGGGATCGGACCGGCGCGGCTGGCGGTTATGGAGCGTGTGAAATGCCCAAAAACCGGGCTTTTGGGTCGAATCCAGGATCAACCGGCGGCCTCTGCCTTTGTTGCCTGTGACGGGAAAGTCGCGATGATCCACGCGCTAGAGGTGGTTCCGGCGCTTCGGCGACTGGGCGTCGCGCGCAACATGATGAGGGCTGCCGCGATCTGGGCACAAAATCATGGTGCGACCACACTTGCACTAGCGGTAACCCGCTCAAATGTCTCGGCAAATGCTCTGTATTCTTCACTCGGCATGACGGTTGTCGGATACTACCACTACCGAATAAAATAAGCCCGGGACACGGGTTACGGAGCAGAAGTGGCACAGTCCGACGAGCAAATTCATGCGCTTGACCTTCCTATGGTCGATCCGCTTCCTGACGCGACGCGAAAATATTTCGACGTCTGTCAGGACAAGCTTGGCATGGTGCCGAATGTCCTGAAGGCCTACGCCTTCGACATCGACAAGCTCAACGCGTTTACCGCGATGTACAACGACCTGATGCTTGGAGACAGCGGCCTGTCCAAGCTGGAACGCGAGATGATCGCGGTGGTCGTCAGTTCAATCAACAAGTGCTGGTATTGCCTTGTCGCACACGGTGCGGCGGTTCGTCAGGTATCTGGCGATCCGGTGCTGGGCGAGCGGATGGCGTTCAACTGGCGCACGGCGAAGCTGGACGACCGGCAACGTGCGATGCTGCTGTTCGCGGAAAAGCTGACGACGGAAAGCCACAAGACCGAAGACTCTGACCGGCAGGCGCTGCGCGACGTTGGGTTCACGGATCGGGACATTTTCGACATCGCCAGTGTCGCCGCCTTCTACAACATGACGAACCGCGTCGCCTCGGGTATCGGGATGGTGCCGAACGAAGATTATCACGGGTCGTTCCGGTGACGTGGACCGCCGCCATATCCGCGCTGGCGATCAGCGCCGCAGGCCCCGCGCTTGCCGAAACGCTTCGGTTCCCGGGCGAGGCCGAGCTTCAGGCGCGGCGGACCGCGGCAGAGGACAGCCTGTTCCTGCCGAACGGTCCCTATGCCGCGGGCGATATCGACGGCATCACCGCCGAGGGCGCGCTGGAACAGACGGCCTGGGTGGTGGGAGACGGTTCGCTGACCACGATGCAGATCCTCGCGTCCCTGCGCGACCAACTGATCGACGCGGGCTTTTCCCCGATCTACGAATGCGACACCCGCGACTGCGGCGGTTTCGATTTCCGGTACGAGATCGACCTGCTGCCAGAGCCGGACATGCACGTGAACCTTGGCGATTTCCGCTATCTCGCGGCCGAGGGCCCCAAGGGGGACGGCTATGTCAGCGTTGTCGTCAGCCGCAGCAGCAACACCGGCTTCGTCCAGATCACCCGTATCGGGCCGCCGGACCGCACGCCGGGCTTCACCGCATCCACCAAGACCCCGGCACCGACCTCGCCGGTGGTGTCCGGCACGTCGGGGCCGCTGGTGGAGCAGTTGGAAACCAACGGTCATGCGACCCTGCTGGATCTGGCGTTCCGCCCCGGCTCGACCGAGCTGGGCGCGGGCGAGTTCGCATCGCTGGACAGCCTTGCCACCTATCTCAAGGCCAACCCGGAACGCCGGGTCACGCTGGTCGGGCACACGGATGCGGAAGGGTCGCTACAGGTGAACATCAACGTCTCGCGGCGACGCGCGACCGCAGTGATGGAACACCTTGTGTCGGTCTATGGCGTCGATGCCGCTCAGTTGGCTGCCGATGGCGTGGGCTTTCTAGCGCCGCGCTCCAGCAACCTGACGCCCGAGGGGCGCACGCAAAACAGAAGGGTCGAAGTCGTAATGACCTCGACCCAGTAAGAAGTGTGCACCTGAAGGGTTGTTATTAGTTTACCAGTTTTCCGGCCCCTTGTCCGCAAAATGATGGACAAGGAAATCAATGAACGCGCGCACTTTGGGCTGCGTGAAGCGGCCCGGCGGGTACACCGCGTAGATGCCCTGCGTTTCCACCGGAAGCTCCGGAATGGCCTCTTCCACCAAGCCCTGACGCAGCGCGTCGGCATAGAGGAAGCTGGGCAGATAGGCGATGCCAAGCCCCGAGATGGCCGCGTTCAGCAGCGACTGCCCGTCGTTCACCGACAGCCACCCGGCGGTCCGGACCTGACGCTTCTCGCCCGACGGCGCGGTCAGGCGCCAGACGTTGCCCGAGGACTGGCTGGAATAATGCAGCAGCTTGTGTTCGTTCAGGTCGTCGATTTTCATCGGACGCCCGTATTTCTGGAAATACGACGGCGCGCCGATCATGCGCTTTGTCGTTTCGGTCAGCTTGCGGGCGCGCAGCGTGCTGTCTTCCAGCTCGCCGATGCGCACGGCCATGTCGAAGCCTTCCGAGATCAGTTCCACGAAACGGTTGTTGAGAACCATGTTCACCGTCACGTCCGGGAAGTCCGACAGGAACTCTCCCAGCACCGGCGACAGGTGATTCACGCCGAAATCGGTGGCGACGCTGATCCGAAGCAGGCCGGACGGGGCCGACTGCATCGAAGTCACCAGCGCGTCCGCTTCTCCGGCGTCGTTCAGCACCCGGCGGGCGCGGTCGTAATAGGCAAGGCCGATCTCGGTCGGGCTGACGCGTCGTGTCGTCCGGTTCAGAAGCCGCGCCCCAAGGCGCGCCTCCAGGGACGAAACGTGTTTCGACACTGCAGACTTAGAGATCCCCATCTTCTTGGCAGCATCTGTGAACCCACCCTGGTCCACGACCGTCGCGAAGGCCTCCATTTCCGTCAATCTGTCCATAAACTCACTCGTTCTTTCCCATCGGGCCCCTCTGACATCGGTTATCCGGGTCAATTCAGGCGAGATTAGGAACCGGGCCGGACAATATCTTGGTGATGCCGCGGATCGTCCGAGGCGGGGAAACACATTCACCAACCGCGCGAAACGGCCTGTATGGTTAAGCGTGGATTGATGAACAAGGGATTACGTTTATTGCAGAATTTAGCACACAGCGTTTCCTGTGGCGAAAATTGGGCAGGATGCGGGGGGCCGTCAAACTAAAGCCCAATTAACACGGCATATAGTAGGTCACGGTTTTGCAAGAGGTTGCCATGTTCCGCAGTCACCTGATCGAGTTCCTGAAACCCCTGCTTGTCAGCCTTGCGATCTACCCGGTCGTTCTGGTCGGCGTCTGGGGGCTGATCGCGCTGGGCAGCTTCGCTTCGGACATGCACATGCCAGCCGACACGATGCCGCTGATCTATGGGCTTGTGTTCGCGGGGCTGACCGTGGCGCTGATCGACATCCTTGGGGTGGCAAGCGTGGTGCTGGCGTTGGTTTCCAGCGCGAACCTGATCGAATACGCGCAGTTGCTGGTGCCGGGCCGCGAGGCTTCGACGATCGACTTCGTCGCCGGTCTGGCCGGCGTGATCGTCGCGGCGACGCTGGTCTGTTCTGCCCGTGCCCTTCTGGAGCGGCAGTCGAAGGCCGACCTGCCCGCCTGAACACACGCCCAAGCTGGCGCCGGGATCACATCGTTTCGTTGCAGTGACGCCGGAACGCCCGTTTAAGCATGTCCAACTCGGCCCTCAGCAGGTCCAGTTCTCCGCGGATGTCGTCACCCAGCGGTTCGCCGGTGACCACGTTGAAGCTGTTGAGCGTTTCTCCGGTCGCGCCATCCTGAATCAGGAAGGTCTGCACCCCGTCGGACAGCAGTTCCGGCGGAATGGCGATCTTGACCGCCCACTGTCCCTGGGTGTCGGGGTCCGGCGAAACCGCAACCGTGTTCAACACCTTGCCCAGATGAGTGACCCGAAGATCCGGCACGCCGCCATCCGGCGCAGCACCGGTCAGGATGCCTTCCCAGATGCCCGCCTGAATGCGCGTCTTGATCACCGAAAGCTCTGTCATCGTGCGGATCCCTTCATATCTCGGCCCGCGGCCGACGGGTCAGGGCAAGATCGCGCAGAAGGATCTGGTTCATCTGCGCGCCTTCGAAGATCAGGTCCAGCCACATACGTTCGACCCGCTTCTCGTTCATCTTGGTGTAGGCAAGGTCGAATTCGACGTTCACCTCGTCCGCTTCGGTCGCGTTGATCGGCAGTTCGCGGACGATCTGTTCGACGTTGGGGCCGTTCTTGATGTTCAGCCGCGCGAAGATCTCCAGCGGTTTCTCGGCCTCGACCACGGTGGTCATCCGCACGATGTGCCGCCGTTCCAGCCCCTGCACCGAGTCTTCGGGCAATTCCACGACCAAAGACAGGAACGATCCGTCGAAGCGGAACACGTCCATCCGCAGGCCGAACGGGGCAAGGTCGCTTTCGCGGGTGTTGCGGACCTGCCGAAGCGTCAGTTCGCTGACGCGGCAGTCGTGGAACACCTTCACCTCTTCGCCGTACTCGGTCTTGCTGTCGACCGCGACAAGGCCCGGCGGCTGCACCTGCCCGCGCCACAGTTCGGGGCGATACCACCAGTCGCAATGAAGCGGTTTCTGGATCGCGTCAGACCCGATCAGCGGCAGCGTCAGCCGTTCCTCGGCGATGTACAGCACCTTGTTCAGCCGCCGCCGCAATTCCCGCGCACGGGCCCGCATGTCACGCAGGGTGCCAAGATCCACCGACTCGGCCCGACGCGCCGCGCGGGTCCACCGCCGCAGCGCGGCCTGGTGCCGTATGGTGTCGGTGATCCTGCCCAAACCGTTCGCCTTCGTCTCAGCCGCAGAGCGGAAGTCTTGGTTGTTCCCTGTTTAGAAACAGATAATCCGGCCAAGAAAAAGGCCGACGACCCGCAAAGCGCGGGAAACGATCCGGATTGCTGCATTTCAGCCCGCGACAGAGGCGCGCCGCGTCTCTGCGATCACCCCGCGCAGCGTCGCGACCGCAAGGTCCGGCGCCATCGGCTGGTTCGCGAAACTCATGACCGACGCGGTCACGAGGTGTCCATTCACCTCGAACAGGCCGCGCCAATAGGTCGCTTCGGTGCCGGGCAGCGCGGTGGCGCTGGTGTCGCGCAGACGGATCAGCAAGGCCTCGCCCTCGCGCCGGGTCTCCAGCACCTCGACCGAGGTATCAAGCCCGTCGCGCGCCAACGCCGCGCGCCCGGCGGGCGACGACAGAAAGGTTTCAAGCTGCGGCAGCGTAGCGGCGAAACCGGGCCCGCCGTCCGGTGGCGACACCGCGACGGTCAGCAAACCCTGCTGCAACGGCCGTCCGGCGCTGCGGTCCCGCGCGATCGAGGCGCAGGCGCCCAGCAGCACGAACGGGGTTTCCGCCCGCAACCGGCTGCCGGCGCGGTCGACGCAGTATCCCTGCGGCCCGCTGACGGTGACCGCGCCGCGCGCCACGTCGACCGACTTTGGCGGGGTGCGGGACAAACCTGCGCCCAGACCGTCCGTGAGGTTCGCCAGTCCCGCTCCGCCACCGCAGGCGGTCAGCGAAACAAGCGCCAGCCCGGCGATCAGGCGGTGCAGCCGTGTCGAGGTCGTGGGCATGTGCCGGCTCCCGTTGCAAATGCGGTACCGACCGGGATAGGAAATCGGAACGCCCGAAACAAGCGGCCCGCGCGGTCCCCGGGCGCGGGGGGACCATGCCAGCAGACAGCACAGCCTTCGAAGACTACGTCGCACCTGCGCGGGCGCGGCCCGAGCTTTGGCGGCTGATCCTCGGGCTTGTCCTGGGGCTTGGCGTCTATGCGGGCGGGCTGGTGCTGTATTTCAGCCTGCTTGGATCGGCGATGGGCGTTGCGTCGACCTCTTGGCTGGTCGATGTCGCGACCCGCTCGGAACGACCGTTCGGAACGCTGGTTTTGCTGGGCAGCTTCATCGCGATGGCGGCGGCGCCGATGCTGTTGGCGCCCGTCCTGCACCAGCGCCGGATCGCAACGCTGATCGGGCCGCTGCGCCAAGCCGCGCGCGACTTTGGCCGGGTTGCTCTTGCGACGGCGGCGGTGCAGGCGGGCGCGCTGGTCTTCTGGGCGCTGGCTTACGACGTGACGCCCAACGTGGATTTCGGCCAGTGGGCCGTGTTGCTGCCGCTGGGGCTGGCCGGTGTCCTGCTGCAGACCGGCGCCGAAGAGCTCGTATTCCGGGGCTATATCGTGCAGCAGCTTGCGGCGCGGTTCCGCAGCCTGTTGATCTGGGGCGTGGTGCCCGCCGTGGGCTTTGGCCTGCTGCACCACGATCCGGCGATGGGCACAGAGACATGGCACCTTGTGCTTGCGACGACCATCTTCGGGCTGATCGCCACCGACCTGACCGCGCGCACCGGGACGCTGGGGGCCGCGTGGGGGATGCATTTCACCAACAACGCCGGCGCGATCCTGATCCTGTCGACCGAAGGCAACATCAGCGGGCTGTCGCTGTTCGGCACGCCCTTTCTGCCGGGGACCAGCGGCTGGCAGGTGGTGTTCGACTGCGTCGCGCTGCTTGTCGCGTGGCGGCTTGCCCGGCGGTTCCTTGCGCGTTGATTGCATTTCGTCGCGACGCCGACTATCTGACGCCATGACCGGAATGATGACCCGATAGCCACTCAAGGGCACCCGATGAACTGGATCTCCAACTACGTCCGACCCAAGATCAACTCGCTGTTCTCGCGCCGCGAGACGCCCGAGAACCTTTGGACGAAGTGCCCCGAGTGCGGAACCATGCTGTTCCACCGCGAGGTGACGGACAACCTGAACGTCTGCACCAACTGCGACCACCACATGAACATCACGCCGCGCGCCCGCTTCGAGGCGCTGTTCGATGGCGGTGTGCTCACCGAGGTTTCGGTGCCGGAGCCGCTGACCGACCCGCTGCAGTTCCGCGACCAGAAACGGTATCCCGAACGGATGCGCGCCGCGCAGCGCGAGACCGGCGAGAAAGAGGCGATGCTTGTCGCGCAGGGCGAGATCGGGCGCACGCCCGTGGTCTGTGCCGCGCAGGACTTCAGCTTCATGGCCGGGTCGATGGGGATGTATGTCGGCAACGCCATCATCGCCGCCGCCGAACGGGCGGTCGAGGCGAAGCAGCCGCTGATCCTGTTTTCGGCCGCCGGGGGCGCGCGGATGCAGGAAGGCATCCTGTCGCTGATGCAGATGCCCCGCACCACGGTCGCGGTCGAGATGCTGAAAGAGGCGGGGCTGCCGTATATCGTGGTGCTGACGCACCCGACGACCGGCGGCGTCACCGCGTCCTATGCCATGCTGGGCGACGTGCACATCGCCGAGCCGAACGCGCTGATCTGCTTCGCGGGCCCCCGCGTGATCGAGCAGACCATCCGCGAGAAACTGCCCGAGGGCTTCCAGCGCGCGGAATACCTGCTGGACCACGGGATGCTTGACCGCGTGACGCACCGCAAGGACATGCGCGACGAGTTGATCACCATCGTCCGGATGCTGATGGGGCTTGGCCCTGCGGTCCGCGGCGACTTGCCCGCGCCGGATGGAACGGCAGGGCTTGCAGAACCGAAGCCGGAGGAGACGGTCGCGCCCGCAGCGGAGGCGGCCGCGGAGGCCAAGACCGAGTGACCACCCAGACATCGGACGTCATCCTTGAACGGATGATGTCGCTGCACCCGAAGATCATCGACCTAACGCTGGATCGGGTGTGGCGGCTGCTGCACGCGCTTGGCGATCCGCAGGACAGCCTGCCGCCCGTGATCCACGTCGCCGGAACGAATGGCAAGGGGTCGACCCAAGCCATGCTGCGCGCCGGGATCGAGGGCGTCGGGCTGCGCGCCCATGCCTATACCTCGCCGCATCTCGTGCGCTTCCATGAACGCATCCGGCTGGCCGGAAAGCTGATTTCGGAAGCGGCGCTGACCGACGTGCTGGACGAGTGCGAGGCGGCGAACGGCGGCGAGTCGATCACCTATTTCGAGATCACCACCTGCGCGGCGCTGCTGGCCTTCGCGCGAACCCCGGCGGAGTTCACGCTGATGGAGGTCGGGCTTGGCGGTCGGCTGGACGCGACCAACGTGGTCGATCCCGCGCTGTGCGTGATCACGCCGATTTCGATGGATCACCAAAGCTACCTTGGCGAAACGCTGGCCGAGATCGCTTTCGAAAAGGCGGGAATCCTGAAGCCCGGCGTGCCCTGCGTGGTGGGGCGGCAGGCGGACGAGGCGCTGGAAGTGATCGAGCGGCAGGCGTCGAAGGTCGGTGCTCCGCTTTTGATCCACGGTCAGCACTGGCACGTCACCACCGAGCACGGGCGGCTGGTGTTCCAGGACGAGGACGGTCTGCTGGACCTGCCGCTGCCGAAGCTGCTGGGGCACCATCAGGTCGATAACGCGGGCATGGTCCTGATGGCGTTGCGCCACCTTGGGCTGGGCGAAGGCGCGTATGAACTGGCGCTGCTGAATGCAGAGTGGCCTGCCCGGATGCAGCGTTTGCGGCGCGGCCCGCTGGTCGAAGCGGCGCCGGGGGCCGAGCTTTGGCTGGATGGCGGTCACAACCCGGCGGCGGGCGAGACGCTTGCGCGCACGCTGGCAGAGCTGCCGCCAAAGCCGCTGTGGCTGATCTGCGGGATGCTGAACACCAAGGACCCGGTGGGCTATCTGCACCCGATGGCGCATCTGGCGCAGGGACTGCGCGCCGTCAGCATCGATGGCGTCAGCGCCACGCTGACCGCCGCCGAAACCGCCGTGGCCGCGCGCCGGGCGGGGCTTGAGGCAGAGCAGGCGCATTCGGTGCTGGACGCGGTGCAAGAGGTCGCCCGGCTAGAGCCCGGCGCGCGAATCCTGATCTGCGGTTCGCTGTACCTTGCCGGGACTGTGCTGGCCGAGAACGGCTGAGGCCCTGACTTTGCGCAGGTAGCGGATCGTCGGGACGGGTATGTTCCGCACGGATGTTTCGCCGCGCGGGCGACGCGGGCGTGATCAGCGGCGCTTCAGCCGTGTGGCCGCGTGCACAAGGCCGCCCAGCAAAAGGCCCCAGACCGCTGCGCTTAGCCCGATGATCGTGATGCCGGACGCGGTGACAAGGAACGTCACCGCGGCGGCTTCGCGGGTCTCGGGTTTTTCCAGCGCGCCCCCGGCAGAGTGCGCGAAGACACCCAGCAGCGCGACGCCGGCCAGCGTTTCGACCGCCAGATGCGGGGCGGCGGCGGCCAGCGTGGTGATCGCCGCGGCGAACAGGCCGAACAGGCAATAGAACAGCCCGGCCATCACCGCCGACCACCAGCGTTGGGCCGGGTCGGGGTGCGAATCCGCGTCGCTGCACATCGCCGCCGTGATCGCCGCCACGCAGGTCTGCGGCGCGCCGAACGGAGCCGACAGGATGCTGGCGATGGCGGTGCCGGACAAAAGGCGCGGGGCCGAAGGGTCGTAGCCGAAGCTGCGCAGCACCGCGATGCCGGGAATGTTCTGCGCGGCCATCGTCACGATGAACAGCGGAACGCCAATGCTTAGAAGGGCGGATAGCTCGAACTGCGGCATGACGAACTGCGGAACGGTTAGCAGGCTGTCCGGCAATGGCACGGTGTAGCCCTGTTCGATCACGGTCAGCGCGAAGGCCACCAGCACCGCTGCGGGGACCGCGAAGGTGCGGTTGAACCGGCTGACGACGAACCATGTGACAAGGATCGGCAGCGCGGTCAGCGGAACCTCGGCCATCGCGCGGAAGGGCGCAAGGCACAGGCCCAGCAACACGCCCGCCAGCATCGCCTGCGCCAGCGGCGCCGGGATCGACGTGGTCAGCCGTCCCAGCGGGCGATACAGGCCCGCCACCAACGTCAGGACCCCCGCGAACAGGAATGCGCCCACCGCCACCGCAAAGCCCCCCTCGGGCACCACGGTGGACGCCAGCAGCGCCGCGCCGGGCGTCGACCATGCGACGCTGGCCGGGATGCGGCTGACAAGGCTAAGGAGCAGCCCCGCCAGCCCCATCGCCAATGCGGCGAACATCAGGCCCGACGCGGCCTGCGCATCGTCGGCGCCCATCGCACGTATGCCCTGTAACAGGATCGGGAACGAGCTGAAGAAGCCGACGACGGCGACGACGAAGCCGGTGGTGACGGTCTGGAACGGCGGAAGCGTGCGGGGCAAGGAAGGAACCTGTCCGGAGTGTATTGCCCCGGCTTCCTAGACCGTCAGTCGGACAGAGGAAAGGCGGCCGCCGTGGCAGCTGCTATGCGGCGCTTGACCCCTGCGCATCTGCCGGGGCTTCGCCACCCGCCATGACCACGGTGCGGTAAGGATACGGGATCTCGATACCGGCGTCGTCCAGTGCCTCTTTGACCTTGCGCTTCATGTCGGTCTGGAAGGCGAAGTTATCGCCCGCATCGACCCACACCCGCACAAGGAAATCGACCGAGCTGTCGCCGAGGTTGTTCACCTGAATGAACGGCTCGGGGTCGGACTTGGCGCGCGGATCGGCCATGATCGTGTCGAGGATCGTCTTTTCCGTCAGCTTCAGGTCCGCGTCGTAAGACACACCGAACGTCCATTCCGCCCGCCGGGTGGGATAGACCGAGTAGTTCTCGATCGTGTTGCCCCAGACCTGCGCGTTCGGGATGATGACCTGCGTGTTCGACAGCGACGCAAGCTCTGTATAGTTCAGCGACACGTCCTTCACGGTGCCCATCTCGTCCGCGATCTCGACGAAATCGCCAACCTTGATCGGTCGGAACAGGATGATCATCACGCCCGCCGCGACGTTCGACAGGGTGCCTTGCAGCGCAAGGCCGATGGCTAGACCGGCGGCACCAAGGGCGGCCACCAGCGACGTGGTTTCAAGCCCGAACCGGTTCAGGACGAAGATCACCGTGATCCCAAGGATCGCGTAGCGCGCGATCGAACCGAGGAAGTTGAACAGCATGCTGTCCAGTTTCTCGTGCCGCTCACCCAGCTTGCGAATCCGTCGCGCGGCCCAGCCGCCGATCATGAAGCCCAGCAGCAGGATGACGACAGCGGACACCACGTTGCCCAGCACGGACGCAAGGAAGTCGACGGTCAGAACGTCGCCAACGGTCACGCCTTCAGAAATCTGAAGGCTTAGGAAGCTGTCGAGGTTCATGCCAGTTCGTCCATTTTGCTTGCCATCTTGATGTCCAGTGCCGACAGGCCGCCCGCGTCATGGGTGGACAGCGTCACCTCGACCGTCTTGTAGACGTTGAACCACTCGGGGTGGTGGTTCAGCTTCTCGGCCCACAGCGCGGCGCGCGTCATGAAGCCGAACGCCTCGACGAAATTCTTGAACTCGAAGGTCTTGGAAATGGCATCGCGGTCCTCGGCCTCGGTCCATCCCGCGGCCAGAAGGGGGGCAAGCTGTTCGGCGCGCTCGGTTTCGGTCAGTTTGTCGGTCATTCCTGTTCCTCACGGTTTTCTTGTCGGAACGGGCCGTAGCTTGTCAGCACCTCGATTTCGTTGTCGACGGCGGCCCGTTCAGCGTCGAGATATTCCGCAACGGCGCGACGGAAACCCTCATCCGCGATCCAATGCAAAGAATGACACTGTGTGGGCAGGTAGCCCCGGGCCAATTTGTGCTCGCCCTGCGCGCCCGCCTCGACCCGGGAAAGCCCGTTGGCGATGGCGTAGTCGATGGCCTGATAGTAGCACAGTTCGAAGTGCAGGCAGGGGTGATGCTCGGTGCAGCCCCAGTACCGGCCGTACAGCGTCTTGCGCCCGATGAAGTTCAGCGCCCCGGCGACATAGCGGCCCTCGCGCACGGCCAAGACCAGCAGGATGTCGTTGCGCAGCGTCTCTTGCGCCTCGTGGAAGAAATCCCGCGTCAGATAGGGCGAGCCCCACTTGCGGCTGCCCGTGTCCTGATAAAACCGCCAGAAGGCATCCCAATGCTCGGGCTCGATGGCGTCGCCGGTCAGCGCGATGATCTCGCCGCCGAAGGCCTGTGCCTGTTGCCGTTCCTTGCGGATGTTCTTGCGCTTGCGCGACGACAGGTCGGCAAGGAAGGCGTCGAAATCCGCGTAGTCTTGGTTCAGCCAGTGAAACTGGTCCGACAGGCGGTGCATCAGCCCCATCTCGTCGCCCGCCTTGGCCTCGGCCTCCGTGCAGAAGGTGACGTGGACCGACGACAGCCGGTTCTCGGACGCCAACTGCACCGCGCCTTGGATCAGCGCGGATTGGCCCATCTCTTCCAGCCCCGGCCGGGTCAGCAGGCGGCGGCCGGTGGCGGGGGTGAAGGGAACCGCGATCTGCAGCTTGGGATAGTACCGGCCGCCCGCGTTTTCATAGGCATGCGCCCACGAATGGTCGAAGATGTATTCGCCCTGACTGTGGCCCTTGGCGTACATCGGCGCGCAGGCGATTGTTTCGCCGTCCATCTTCGCGGTGACGTGGCGCGGCTGCCAGCCGGTGCCGGGCCCGACCGAGCCGGATCTTTCCAGCGCCAGCAGGAAGCGGTGGGTGGTGAACGGGTCGTCGGGGCGTCCGCTGTCCGCCGCCTCGGGGCAGGCGCAGGCGTCCCAGTCCTCTGCCGGGATCTCGGCGAGGCTTCCGTGCAAGTCGATGTCGATGCGGGTTTCGCGCATAAAGTCCTGTCCGCGATTGTCCCTAGAATTGGGCCGCCGCGGCGCAGCGTCAAGGGCGGTCAGGCCCCCGACGGCTTTGCGGCATAGCCTTCGAAGGTCACGTTGTCGGCGACGGTGCGGGCGGCGGCCTCTTGTTCGGGGCTGCGGATCGTCCAGCACAGGATGGCCGCACCGCCCGCCTTCAGCGCTGCCACGCGGGGGTTGAGAAGGTCGTTGCCCTGATGACTGATGAAGCAGGACCCGGTGCGATCATAGTCCGGGATGGCCCGCAGGTGATCGCACGTCTCGACCGTCAGTTCGGGCCAGTCGGCGGGATCATAAGCGCAGGTGGTCAGGCCGCGCGGAATGTCCGGCGCCGCCGTGGCAACCGCCGCGACCGCGTGCGGGTTGAACGACATCAGTGCGACCGGACCCTGATAGCCCTGAAGGTCACGCGCCGTCGCGGCCTCTAGCTGGCCGGTGTCGGGACCCATCGCGCCGTCCTGATCCTTGATCTCGATCAGCAGGGGCGCGCGACCTGCGACAAGGGTCAGAACCTCTGCCAGCGTGGGGATGCCTTCGCCATTGGCCAGCAGTTGGATGCGCGACAGCTCGGCGGCGGTGCGGTCGCGCAGTTTGCCATCGGCGCCGGTCAGGCGGGACAGGTCGTAATCGTGGAACACCATCGCCGTGCCGTCCGCCGACATCTGCAGGTCCAGTTCGATGCCGTAGCCGCCCGCGATGGCGGCCGTGAAGGCCGCACGCGAATTCTCGGGGATACCTTGGTCCGCGTCATGCAGGCCACGGTGGGCTATGGGCGCGCGCAGGAAGGCCGGTGTAAGGGACGGGGACCGGGTCATCGGATCTTGAAGATGCCTTCGATCTCGACCGCGACACCCAGCGGCAGCGACGCCGCGGACACCGCCGAGCGGGTGTGACGGCCACTGTCGCCCAGCACCTCGACAAGGAAGTCGGACGCGCCGTTGATGACCTTGGGCTGGTCGATGAAGTCCGGCGTCGAGTTCACGAAGCCGGTCAGCTTCAGCACGCGGTCCAGCCGGTCGAGATCGCCGCCGAGCGCGACCTTGACCTGTGCCAGCAAGCTGATCGCACAGGCGCGCGCCGCGGCGGCGCCTGCGGTGACGTCAAGATCTTCGCCAAGCTTGCCGGTGATCATGCCGTCCGGCCCGGCCGAGATCTGGCCAGAGACCCAGACCGTGTCGCCATCGACCGCCCACGGCACGTAGTTGGCGGCGGGGGCGGGGGCGTCGGGCAGCGTGACCCCAAGCTCTGCAAGGCGGGTTTCGATCTTTCCGGTCATCGGGCGCTCCTGTCTGGATTCACGCGCAACCTAGTCCATGCGCGGCGCCGATGGAAACGCCCGACGCGCCGCCGGTGTCGAATTCGTCCAGTAAGATCGGCTGACCGCGCGGCAGGGCGCCGCGCGGGTCTTGCCGGGCCCCGCCGGGGTGTCAGCTTTCGCGGAATGCGCGGGCGAAGTAGGTCGCCAGCGGCTGCACGAAATAGTTCATCGGGCTGCGATCCTCGGTCCGAAGGAACGCCTCGACCGGCATGCCGGGGATCAGTTGCAGCGTCTCGGGCAGCTTGCCCAGTTCGTCCTCGGGCAACTGAATCTCGGCCCGGTAATAGGCGACGCCCGCGTTCTCATCGACGAAGGAGTCGGCGGACAAAAGCGTCACCACGCCGGTCAGTTCCGGGGTGGTGCGGCTGTCGAAGGCCGAGAACCGGATCCGCACGTCCTGACCCGGATACACCTTGTCGATGTCGGTCGGAGAGACGCGCACAGCGATGATCAGCGGGCGGTCCTGCGGGATCAGGTACATGACCGGGTCGGCCGGGCGGATCACCGACCGGGGCGTGTACACGGTCTTGCCGTAGACGATGCCCGACACCGGCGCGCGGATGTCCAGCCGCGACAGACGTTCCAGCAGCGACCGCCGCTGTTCCGCCAGTTCCAGTTCGCGGAACTGCAGGTCGCGCAGCTGGGTGATCGCCTCTTCGCGGCGACCCGTGCCCAGCTTGAGGATTTCAAGCTCGATCTCGGTGATGCGTTCCTGCGCAAGGCCCTGTTCCGCGACCATCTCGCCCTGACGGCCCGTCAGGTCGGCGTGTTCGCGTTCAAGGTTCAGAACGGTGGCCGTCTGCGTCAGGCCGCTTTCAAGCAGGCCGCGCTGGTTATCAAGCTCGACCGTGATCAGGCCCAGTTGCCGCTCCATCGAAGTCTGCTGCGATTCGATCCCGGTGATCTGGGTTTCGATCTGACGGCGGCGTTTCTCGAGGGTCTCGATCTCGCGGGCCATCGTCTCGCGGCGCGCTTCGAACAGGTTTCTCTGACCGTCGATCAGTTCCTGCACCTCGGGGCGGTTCTCGGCGATCGCGACCAGTTCCTCGTCGAACACGATCTCTTCCGCTTCGTCCCGTTCGGCATCCAGCCGCCCGCGACGCGCCATCAGTTCGAACAGTTGGCTTTCGACGATGGCCAGTTCCGACCGCAGAAGCGTCGGGTCAAGTTGCAAAAGGATGTCGCCCGCTTCGACGAAATCGCCTTCGTCCACCGCGATCTCGGCGACGACGCCGCCGTCGGGGTGCTGGACCACCTGCCGGTTCTGATCGACCTCGACCTGACCGCCCACGACCACGGCGCCCGCCAGTTGCGAGAACACGGCCCAGCCGCCGAACCCGCCGACCAGAACAAGCAGGATCATGGCGCCCAGCCATAGATACCGCTTGGCCGAGATCGGCCCGCCCTTATTGCCGCCGCCGCTTCCGCCGCCGGACGGCGCGCCGCCGATCTGGATTTTTGTCTGGCTCATACCGTGCCTCCCGGTCCTGCGTTCTGCACGACCTGCCTGTAGTTCTGCAGGACTTCCTTCATCACCGAATCGCGCGGCCCAAAGGCGCGGCGGGTGCCGCCGTCCAGCACCAGAAGCGTATCGCATTCCTCGATCGCGGCGGGGCGGTGGGCCATGATGATCACCGACCGCTTGTCCGCCTTGATCGCGCGGATCGATTGGTTCAGCGCGACGGACCCCTCGTTGTCGAGGTTCGAGTTCGGCTCGTCCAGCACCAGCACCTTGGGCTCGCCGTACATCGCACGTGCAAGGCCGATACGCTGGATCTGCCCGCCGGACAGGCGACCGCCACCGGCGCTGACACGGGTGTCATAGCCGTCGGGAAGTTTCAGGATCATCTCGTGCGCCGCCGCCCGTTTCGCCGCGACGACCACCGCTTCGGGGTCCGGGGACAGGCTGAGGCGGGCGATGTTGTCGGTGATGGTGCCGTCGAACAGCTGAACGCGCTGGGGCAGATAACCGATATAGCTGCCCAGAACGTCCGGGTCGTAGTTGTCCAGCGACGCGCCATCCAGACGGATCTTGCCGCCCGCGGGACGCCACACGCCGGTGATCGCGCGCGCCAAGGTGGATTTGCCGGACCCGGACGGGCCGATCACACCCATCGCCTGACCGGGTTCCAGCGTGAAATTCACAAGGCGCAGCGTTGCCAGCTGTTCGCCCGGCGGCACGACGGTCAGCTGATCCGCCGTCAGTTTCGCGGCCGGGGCGGGCAGGGGGGTGCGCGGACGCTCTTGCGGGATCTCGTTCAGAAGCTCGCTGAGCGTGCGCCAGCCCTTCATCGCGCGCTGGATCGACGGCCACTGGCCGATCGCCAGATCGAGAGGGGCAAGCGCCCGGCCCATCAGGATCGACGAGGCGATCATCGCGCCGGGCGTCAGACCTTCGGTCAGGACCAGATAGGCGCCAAGGCCCAGCATGGCCGATTGTAGGAACAGGCGGAACGTCTTGGACAGCACCGAATACCCGCCGGTGCGGTCGCTGGAAAGCAGACCTTCATTCAGCGATTTCTCACGCGCGATGTTCCAGCGGCTGAAAGCGCTGCTTTGCATCCCCAGCGCGCGGATCAGTTCCGCCTCGGACCGGATCTGTTCGGCCATGTGCTCGGCCTGCGCGGTCGCCATGTTGCTGCTTTGGACCGGTTCTTTCGTGCGGACCTGGTTCAGGATCGTGATGAAGATCAGGATCGCGCCGCCGCCGACCGCCAGCGCGCCCAGCCACGGGTGGAACAGGGCGATCCCGGCAAGGAACACCGGCGCCCACGGAATGTCGAACAGGGCCGCGAAGACGGGCGACGCCAGCAGGCGCTGCACCGCTTCGAGGTCGCGCAGGGCGCCGGCGGACTGGTTCGGGCCGTGGGTCAGGGACGCCTTGCGCACGACGGCTTCGAACACCCGGCGGTCCAGCTTGGCTTGGAAGCGGGCGCCGATCCGGGCCAGCACGCGGCCGCGGACAAAGTCCAGCAGGCCCATCATCAGGAACAGGAACGCCATCACAAGGAACAGCGCCAGCAGCGTTGCCTCGGACCGGCTGCCCAGCACCCGGTCATAGACCTGAAGCATGAACAGGGGGCCGGTCAGCATCAGCAGGTTGACGAAAAAGCTGAAGACGCCCACGAATATGAAAAGCGGGCGGTTTTCCGCCCGAGCCGCGCGCAGTTCCTTCAGGCCTTGATCGGGATCGCCTTGCCGCATTTTCTGATCTTACCTATGTTTTTTTCGTCGCCATATGGCGTTGTCGCCAATTGGTCACATCACAATGCAGCGGGTCTTTATCATCTGTCCCGGTTGTCGTCTTGTACTATGTGTAAACGACCTGCAAAACGAGTTCATGTTGTACCGGAATTCGCCATGAAAACCATGCTTTCCCTGCGTTTAGCCACGGTTCTTGCCGCCACGGTCCTTGTACAGGCCTGTGCTGCGCCCGAGATCACCGAGACGATCAACGATCCCTATGAAACGCAGAACCGCGCGGTTCACGAGTTCAACAAGGGCGTTGCCGGCATCTTTACAAAGCCCCGTCCCGAGGGGGCGCCTCCCCGCAAGAAGGGCTTTTTCCTCAAGACCTTGGGCAATTTCGCGGGCAACCTCGACAGCCCCCGTCTGGTGGTGAACGACATCCTGCAGGCGAATGCCGAAGATGCGGCGCATAACGGGATGCGGTTCCTGATCAACACGACATTCGGCATCGCCGGGCTGTTCGATCCCGCCACCGCTTGGGGCCTGCCGGAGCGGCCGACCGACTTCGGCGAAACTTTGCACACGTGGGGGGCTGCGGAGGGCGCTTATGTCGAATTGCCGCTGCTTGGCCCGTCGACCTCGCGCGATACGGCGGGGACTGTTGTCGATTTCTTCCTAAACCCTGTGGGCTATGCGGTCGCCGCGCCCGAGAAGTATGTCGTGTCGTCCGCCGGCATCGTTCAGGGCTTCACCGAGTTGGCGGAATACGGCGACGAGATCAACGAACTGCTGCAAACCAGCGCCGACAGCTATGCCGCGACACGTTTGCTTTATTTGCAAAATCGCAGATTCCAGCTAGGTCAGACTGTAGAGGCGGAGGAAATTGATCCCTTCGCGCTTGATACCGAAGGATTCTAGTATGGTTCAGATCACACGACGTTCCATCGTTGCTGGGCTGGCCGCACTGCCGCTCTTGTCCGGTCGGGCTTTCGCCCTTTCGACCGGCGCGGCGCAGGGGCTGGTTGACCAAGCCGTTGCCGAGATCAACCGCGCGATTGCCGGGGGCGGGTCAGAGGCGCAGCTGATTTCGCAGTTTCAGAATATCTTCAACCGCTACGCCGACCAGTCCTATATCGCGGCCTACGCGTTGGGCCCGGCGGCACGCGGCGCGTCCGCTGCGGAACGCTCGGCGTTCTCCAGTGCGTTCAGCCGCTATCTGACGGCCAAATACGGACGCCGGTTCCGCGAGTTTCAGGGCGGCACGGTCAACGTGCGCAGCGCCAACGCGGTGAAAAACTGGGTCGAGGTTCGCGCCACCGCCGACCTGCCCGGGCAGGCGCCGTTCAACGTGACCTTTTACGTGTCGGACCGGACCGGTCGGCCGCTGTTCTTCAACCTCGACGTCGAGGGCATTTCGATGCTGCTGACCGAGCGGGAAGAGATCGGCGCACTGCTGGACCGCTATCGCGGCGACGTGGGGCAGGTGACAGCGGCGCTTCAAGCCGGCGGCTGACGGCTCGGCGGATCTGCCGGACATTGGATACAGAAAGGCCCGCCGTTTGGCGGGCCTTTTTCGTTAGCGGTTCGGTGTGCCGAAGATCGAGTCGAGGACGTCGTTGATGATCCTGTCGGCCATCGTGTCGCCGCCGTTGCCGTTGTTGGGCTGCCCCGGCGGCGGGTTCTGAACCTGCCCCGGCGGCGGCGTGCGCGGCGGAAGTGTCGTCGGGTCGATCATCGGAAGCGGCTGCGCGGGCAGGCCTTCGTGGACGCGGCCCATGACCTCGCCCCAGATCTCTGCGGGCAGTCCGCCGCCGGTGACGCCCGACAGCGGCGTGTTGTCGTCATAGCCCATCCAGACGCCCGCGACATAATCCGCCGTGAACCCGATGAACCATGCGTCACGGTTGGCCTGCGTGGTGCCTGTCTTGCCCGCAACCTCGCGCCCCGGAAGCTGTGCGCGCCCGCCGGACCCGAACTCGATGACCTTGGTCATCATGTAGATCAACTGCCGCGCCGCCTGTTCCGAAATCACGCGTTCACCCAGCCCGCCGGACTGGTCCATCAGCGGGGCGTCGTCGCCGACCAGCCGCAGGTCGATCAGGCCGTAAGGCTTCACCGAGCTGCCGCCGTTCAGGATGCCGGCATAGGCGCCGGTGATCTCCAGCAGGCTGACCTCGGACGTGCCAAGCGCCAGCGCCGGTCCGACGGCAAGGTCGGACACGATGCCGAAGTCCTCGGCGACGTGGCGCACGTTGTCGCGACCGACCGCCTCGGACAGCCGCACCGCTGCGGTGTTCAGGGACCGGGCCAGCGCCTCGGTCAGAGTGACCTCGCCATAGAACTCGCGGGTGTAGTTGCGCGGCGACCAAGGGCCCGATCCGGGCACGTTGATCGTCAGAGGGGCGTCCAGCACGTAATCGTCGAACCGGTAGCCCAGATCCAGCGCGGTGGCGTAGACGAAGGGCTTGAACGCGGACCCGGACTGTCGCTTGGCCATGATGGCGCGGTTGAACTGGCCCGAGATGCCGGTGAACTTGCGGCCGCCCACCACGGCGCGGACGGCACCGTCCGCCGACATGATCACGATGGCCGCCTGAGCTTCGGACCCTTCCTTGACCTTGGCGTCGAAGACCGCGCTTAGGCCGGTCTCGGCAGCGGTCTGGATGCGCTGATCGAAGGTGGTGCGGATCACGACGTCTTCGGTGGTCTCGCGGGTCAGGAAGCCGGGGCCCGAATCCATCACCCAGTCGGCGAAGTATCCGCCTGCACGCGCCTCTGCCGCTGCCGACAGCATCGCGGGCGCGCCGGAGGAATGCGCAAACTCGGCATCCGTCAGGTAGCCCTGTTCATGCATCAGCCGCAGAACCACGCTGGCCCGTTCCTGCGAGCGTTCGAGGTTCGAGGTCGGCGCATAGCGGCTGGGGGCCGTCAGAAGGCCCGCGAGCATCGCCGCCTCGGACGCGTTCACCTGCGCGGCGCCCTTGCCGAAGTACCGCTGCGAGGCGGCCTCGAAGCCGTAGGCGCCGCCACCCATATAGGTGCGGTTCAGGTAGACGGTCAGGATCTCGTCTTTCGAGTACTTTGCCTCCAGCGCGAAGGCGTAGGGCATTTCCTTGATCTTGCGCCACAGCGTGCCGCGCCGACAGTCGGTCTCGTACTCGGCCTCGGTATCCCACGTGTCTCTGTCGAAGGGCACGCCAAGGCACAGCAGTTTCGCGACCTGCTGGGTGATCGTGCTGCCACCGTGGCCGGAAAGCGGGCTGCGGCCTTCGCGCAGGTTGATCGCGATTGCGCTGGCGATGCCGCGCGGGCTGACGCCGAGGTGGCGGTAGAACCGCTTGTCCTCTGTCGCGACGACGGCGTTCTTCAGCACCGGGGCCACCGTTTCCGCGGTGACTTGGCCACCGAACTGGTCGCCGCGCCACGCGAAAACCTCGCCATAGCGATCCAGCATCGTGACCGAGCCACGGGTGCGCCCGTCGAGAAGGTCTTCGAGCGGCGGTAGCGTGGAATAGAAGTAGTAGGTCGCGATCCCGACGATCAGCACGACCACCGTCGCCCCAGCCGCGAAGGCCTTGAACAGAAGACGAAATATCCAGCGAAAGATCGACCGGAAGAATCCGAGGATTCCGCCGCCACCGCGCCGTCCGGTTCGCTTCGTGGGCTTTGCCTTTGCGCGCTTGGAAGCCTTACCTCGGGCCGGGGTCCGGCCCTTCGTCGGCTTCGCGGCCGCCCGTGTCCGCTTGTCGGCCACGAGGGGCGGCGTCTTGCGTCCGTTCCCGCTCATCAGATTGGTCTACTGCTACTCGATTGTCGTTGTTTTGCACAGAATAGCTGCGATAGCGGCGGATGTGGAGACGCCGCAGCGTCAAAGGAACGTGTTTTTTAAGCGCACATTTTTAGGGCAATTTCTGATAAACGTGCAAAAAATGTGCAACCCGCCTGTTTAGACGTCGTTAATTCCTGCGCTTCGGATTGTATCACCAGCCCGTGCACCGCTTTGTGAGCGGCGTGGAATCCTTGCAGGGTCAACCTGCCAATCGGAAGGGTGAAGACAGTGAAACTCATCATTGCAGCAATCAAGCCGTTCAAGCTGGAGGAGGTGCGCGAAGCGCTCACCGCCATCGGCGTGCGCGGCATGATGGTAACTGAAATCAAGGGCTTCGGCTCGCAGTCGGGTCATACCGAGATCTACCGCGGCGCCGAATACGCCGTGAACTTCGTGCCGAAGGTGAAGCTAGAGATCGTGGTCCCGGCCTCGATGGCCGACCAGGTCGTTGAAACGATCCAGACCACCGCCAAGACCGACAAAATCGGCGACGGCAAGATCTTTGTTCTCGACGTGGCCAGCGCGATCCGCGTGCGCACGGGCGAAACCAACGAGGACGCGCTCTGAGCGCCGCACAGAGGGGAATTACGAACATGCAACTTAACAAGACTCTTCCCATCGCCGCCGCGCTGATCGCGCTGCCGGTGCTGGGCTTCGCCCAAGAGGCCGAAGAAGCCGTAGAGGCGGTCGCGCCGGGCTTCGACGAAATCGGCCCCTACATCATGACCACCCTGCTGTTCATGATGGCCGGGTTCCTGGTGTTCTTCATGGCCGCTGGCTTTGCGATGCTCGAAGGCGGTCTTGTCCGCTCGAAGAACGTCGCGATGCAGATGACCAAGAACATCGCTCTCTACTCGTTCGCGGCCATCATGTACTGGCTGATCGGCTTCAACCTGATGTACCCGGGCGACGGCTGGATCATGGCTGGCTGGGTCGGTCCGTTCTTCAGCACCACCGTGCTGGATCCGGTTGGCGTCGGTGCCGCCGATGCGGCGCTGGACTATGCGTCGATCGGTTCGGACTTCTTCTTCCAGCTGGTGTTCGTTGCCGCCACCGCCTCGATCGTGTCGGGCGCTCTGGCCGAACGTATCAAGCTGTGGCCCTTCCTGTTCTTCGTCATCATCCTGACCGGCGTCATGTACCCGATCTCGGGCTCGTGGCAGTGGGGCGGCGGCTGGCTGTCCGAAATGGGCTTCTCCGACTTCGCCGGCTCGACGGTCGTGCACTCGGTCGGTGGCTGGGCGGCTCTGGCAGGCGCCATCGTCCTTGGCCCGCGTATCGGCAAATACACCAGCAGCGGCCAAGTCCACCCGATGCCCGGTTCGAACCTGGCTCTGGCCACGCTCGGCACGTTCATCCTGTGGCTCGGCTGGTTCGGCTTCAACGGCGGTTCGCAGCTGGCAATGGGCACCGTCGGTGACGTGTCCGACGTGTCGCGGATCTTCGCGAACACCAACATGGCTGCTGCAGCCGGTGCCGTCGCGGCGCTGATCCTGACGCAGGTTATGTACAAGAAGGTCGACCTGACGATGGTCCTGAACGGCGCTCTGGCCGGTCTGGTGTCCATCACGGCCGAACCGCTGGCCCCGACGCTGTTCGGCTCGCTGTGGATCGGTGCTGTCGGCGGTATCATCGTGGTCTTCGCCGTCCCGATGCTGGACAAGCTGAAGATCGACGACGTTGTCGGCGCCATCCCGGTTCACCTGTGTGCCGGCATCTGGGGCACCATCGCGGTGATCTTCTACGGCGAAGCCAGCCTTGGCACGCAGCTGACCGGCATCATCGCCTACGGTGTGTTCACCTTCGTGGCCAGCCTGATCGTCTGGTTCATCCTGAAAGCCATCATCGGCATCCGGGTGAGCGAGGAAGACGAGATCAACGGTCTCGATATGGCTGAGCTGGGTATGGAAGCATACCCCGAGTTCTCGAAAGGCTGACTTCCCTTCCTGTCAGTCTGAGACGACTGCCCGGGCGTTCGCGCCCGGGCTTTTTCTTTGCGGCGGTGCCAAACCGCGCGGGCCGGACCAAGGCCGCATGTCAGTCCTGCTTGCCGGGAACCCGCTTTGGCGCGCCGGTGGCCATGTCGGTGCCCATGTAAGGCAGGCCCACCTGTTTCCACGCGGCAAATCCGCCTTCCATGTGTGTGACCGGTGCAAGGCCCTTCGCCGCGCAGGCCGATGCAATTCGGCCAGACCGCGCGCTGGATCCGCAGTACAGCACCAGTCGTTTGCCTTCCTGCGACGGCAGCTTTTCCGAATCGAAGAAGGGCATCGGCAGAAGCAGCGCGCCTTCGACGTGTTCCAGCATGTATTCCTGAGGCGTCCGGACGTCGATCAGGGCGATCTTGCCCTGCGAGTAGGCGTCCCAGACCTCTTGCGGCGTCCAAGTCTCGATGGTGCCGCCGTCAACGGTTTCGGTTTTCATCTTTGGGTCCTTTCGAAAGTTGGATCAGAACGAGTTCGCGGGGATCTTGAAGTACGAATTACCGTCGGCCTCGGCCGGCGGAAGCCGCCCGCCACGCAGGTTGACCTGAAGCGCGAACAGCATCCGATCTGGCAGGTCCAGCGTCGCGTCGCGGTCGTCGCGCAGCTTGCAATACTCGGCCTTCGACGTGCCGCCGCCGACGTGCGTGTTGTTCGCCCGGTGGTCGGCCACAGTCGCTTCCCATGCCGGGTCCTCGCGGTTGCCGACCGGCGGATAATCGTGGCCGATGAACAGGCGGGTCTCGTCGGGCAGCGACAGGATCGCCATCAGCGAATCGTACAGTTCGGCAGACGAGCCGCCGGGGAAGTCGGCGCGCGAGGTGCCGCTGTCGACGTGCATGAAGGTGTCGTGGACGAAGGCCGCATCGCCGATCACATAGGTGATCGAGCCCAGCGTGTGGCCGGGGGACAGCATCACCTTCACGAACAGGTTTCCCAGCGTGAAACTGTCGCCATCGGCGAACAGGCGGTCAAAGTCGCGGTCGGGATCGAACGCGCCGGGGGTGTGATAGATACCTTCCCACAGCTTCGCGATGTCGCGGACCTTTTCGCCGATGGCGGCGGGGGCGCCTGTCTGCTCTTTGAGCCAAGCAGATGCCATCATGTGATCGGCGTGGGGGTGCGTGTCGAGAATCCACTCGACGGTCAGCCCTTCGGCCTTCACGAAGTCCAGGATCTCTGCGGCGCTGTCGGTGCGGGTGCGGCCATGCGCGGGGTCGAAATCGAGCACGACGTCGATCAGCGCGGCCTTCTTGGTGGCGTCGTCGATGGCAACGTACTGCACGCTGCCAGAGGCCTTTTCGTAGAAACCGACCACGCGGGGCGAGTTCGGCCCCGTCGACGGGCTTTCGCGTGTGAACATCGGTAGTCCTCCGTATCAGTGTTGGAGGAGTACGTATTCTTTAAATAGAATATGTAAAGGGCAGGGTGCGGCAGGAACCATCAGAAATTCCTGCCGCGCACGATCTGCTAGAAGATCGGGCCGCCTGTCATCAGACCTTGTCGACGGCAGCGATGGCCTTGGCCAGAAGCGGCACGGTCTTTTCGTTCAGGCCAGCCACGTTGAAGCGGCTGTCGCCGACCATGTAGATGCCGTGATCTTCGCGCATCTTCTCGACCTGCTCGGACGTCAGGCCAAGGCGGCTGAACATGCCTCGGTGCTGCGCGATGAAGCCGAAGCGGTCGGACCCGGTCAGCTTGCGCAGTTCCTCGGCCAGCTGCTCGCGCAGCTTCAGCATCCCAAGGCGCATCTCTTCCAGCTCGGCCATCCAGTCGGCTTTCAGCTCGTCGTCGGCAAGGATCATGCCCACCAGCCGCGCGCCGTGGTCCGGCGGGAACGAGAAGTTCTGGCGGTTCAGGTGGTTCAGCGTGCCCTGCGCAACGGCGGTCTTCGCGGCGTCTTCCTGAATCGCCATCAGCACGCCCGCGCGTTCGCGGTAGATGCCGAAGTTCTTGGAACAGCTCGCGGCCACCAGCGACTCGGGGCAGGCCGACACGACGTGGCGCACACCGGCGGCGTCCGCCTCCAGCCCATCGCCAAAGCCTTGGTAGGCGATGTCGATCATCGGGATCGCGCCCTTGGCGTTCAGGATCTCGGCGACCTTCTTGAACTCGGGCAGCGTCAGGTTGGCGCCGGTCGGGTTGTGGCAGCAGCCGTGCAGCAGCACCACATCGCCCGCCTTCAGCCCGTCGAGGTCCGCGACCATGCCGTCGAAGTCGACGGCGCAGGTCTCGTCATCGAAGTAGCGGTATTCGCGCGTCGGGATGCCCATGTGCTTCAGGATCGAGACGTGGTTCGGCCACGTCGGGGCCGACACCCAGACGGTCACGTCGGGGTTGGCCATCCGCACAAGGTCGAACGCCTGCCGGACGGCACCGGTGCCGCCGGGGGTTGCCGCCGCGGCCACACGGTCGGCGGGGACCGCATCGCCCAGCACCAGTTCGCGCATTCCAGCGGCGAAGGCCGGATCACCGGCAAGGCCGGTGTAGGACTTGGTGGTCTCGGCTTCCCAAAGCTGTTTCTCGGCGGCCTTGATGGCGCGCATCACGGGCGTCACGCCGTTCGCGTCCTTGTAGACGCCGACGCCAAGGTCGACCTTCTGCTCGCGCGGGTCCGCCTTGAACATCTCCATCAGCATCAGGATCTTGTCCTTGGGCTGCGGTTGAAGCTCTTTCAGCATGGAATCATTCTCCGGTTTCGACCTTCAGGTCGCCATACATGCCCCATTCGGACCACGAGCCATCGTAGACGGCGTGGCGGTCGTGTCCGATGCGTTCCAGCGCCAGGTCGATGATGGCGGCGGTCACGCCCGATCCGCAGGAGCTGATGACAGGTTTCGCAAGATCCACGCCGGCGGCAGCGAACACGTCGCGCAGCGCGTCGGGATCTTTCATCGTGCCATCCTCGTTCATCAAGGTGGCATAGTGGACGTTCTTCGCGTTCGGGATATGACCCGACCGCAGGCCCGCGCGGGGTTCCGGCACTTCGCCCCGGAACCGGGCCGGGCCGCGGGCATCGAGGATCTCGTGATCCATCAGCTTCGAGGCCGCGGCCACCTGCGTCACGTCGCGCACCAGATGGTTCTGGAACGTCACCGTGATGTGGCGGTCGCGCATGACGGGGGGCAGATCCTCGGTCGGGTGGCCGTCGGCGATCCACTTGGGCAGGCCGCCGTCCAGAACGGCCACGTCGGTTTTGCCCATCAGCCGCAGCAGCCACCACACGCGCGGGGCCGAAAACAGACCCGCGCCGTCGTAGACCACGACCTGATGACCGTCGCCGACGCCCATCGCGCGCATCCGGCTGATGAACTTCTCGGTCGGCGGCACCATGTGCGGCAGCGAGGACCGATGGTCGGAAATCTCGTCGATGTCGAAGTAGCGGGCGCCGGGAATATGCGCCTTGGCATATTCGGCCTTCCCGTCGCGGCCCATGTCCGGCAGATACCACGACGCGTCCAGCACACGCAGGTCTGGATCGTTGAGGTGAGCCGCCAGCCAGTCGGTGGACACCAGCGTTTTCGGATCGTCGGTCGCCATTTCTCGCTCCCTGGACACGGACCCCGCTTGCCTAGCCCCGCGACGCGGCACTGGCAAGGGCGGGCCTAGTTGTGTTCCTTCAGGAGACGCTGCTTCTGGCGGTTCCAGTCGCGCTTGGCCGCGGTTTCGCGCTTGTCGGCGACCTTCTTACCCTTGGCGATGCCCACCTTCATCTTCGCGATGCCGCGGTGGTTGAAGTACAGCACCAGCGGAACGACGGTCATGCCCTTGCGCTGAGTCTCGTTCCAGAGCCGGGACAGTTCCTTTTTCGACGCCAGCAGCTTGCGGCGGCGGCGTTCGTCGTGTCCGAAGGTCTTCGCCTGAGCGTAGGGCGCGATGTAGCTGTTCACCAGCCACAGCTCCCCATCGCTGACCTCGGCGTAGCTTTCCGCGATGTTGGCGGACCCCTCGCGCAGCGATTTCACCTCGGACCCTTCCAGCACGAGGCCGACCTCGAGATCGTCCTCGATCGCATAGTCGAACCGCGCGCGCCGGTTCTCGGCGACGACCTTGTAGTTGGTATTTTCCTTCGGCTTTGCCATAGCGGACAGGAGATAGGGTGTTGTTGCGGTCAAGTCCAGTGGTAGGCACCCGACCAAGGGCTTACCGACAAAGGAATAGGGGCCATGTTGCTGGAGATCCTGTACGGAACCGTACTTATCCTTGTCACGACCCTGCTGGGTCTGGCGGCGCTTCCGCTGCTGGATTGGCTGGCGGCCCGCGCGACGCCGGACGAGGCGGCACGGCATGGCCCCGGCTGGCTGTTGCTTCAGGTCGGCCTGTCGGTGATCTGGCTGCTGACGCTGATCCTGATGTCGTGCTGGGTCTGGTCGCTTTTGCTGCTGCACCTCGACCTGTTCGCGACGCTGGACGAGGCGATGTATTTCGCGCTGGTCGCCTTCACCACGGTGGGGTTCGGCGACGTGGTGCTGCCGCAGGAATGGGCGATCCTGTCGGGAATGCTGGCAATCAACGGCCTGTTCATGGCGGCGCTGCTGACCGGCGCTTTCGTGGATCTGGTGCGGAAGGTGCGGTCGGCCCAGACGTTGATGGCCCGCCGTCGGCACGACAGGATGGCCGCAGAAAGCGCAAGGCCGGCCCACAAGGACCGGCCCGAGGACTGACCGTCAGGTCGGTCTGATCAGTTGATAAGGCCCGCGTGGACCATCGCGTCGCGCATCATCTGCTTGGTGCCGTCGGTCAGGTCGACCAGCGGCGACCGCACGCTGTCGTTGCACATGCCCAGAACCGACAGGCCGAACTTGGCGCCGCACAGGCCCGGTTCGGTGAAGATCGCCTTGTGCAGCGGCATCAGCCGGTCCTGAATCGTCAGCGCGGTCGCGTAGTCGCCGGCAAGGCAGGCTTCCTGCAGTTCGGCGCACAGCTTCGGCGCCACGTTCGCCGTGACCGAAATGCAGCCGATGCCGCCTTGGGCGTTGAAGCCGTGGGCGGTGGCGTCCTCGCCCGAGACCTGCACGAAATCGGGGCCACAGGTGATCCGCTGCCACGACACGCGCGCAAGGTCGCCGGTCGCGTCCTTCACGCCGACGATGCGCGGCAGCTTCGACAGTTCACCCATCGTGTCGGGCGACATGTCCACCGCCGAGCGGCCGGGAATGTTGTAGATGATGATCGGCAGGTCGCAGCAGTCGTGCACCGCGCGGAAGTGTTCGTACAGGCCGCGCTGAGTCGGCTTGTTGTAGTACGGCGTCACCACCAGAGCGGCATCCGCGCCGACCGATTCCGCGTGCCGCATGAAACGGATCGCTTCCTCGGTGTTGTTCGACCCGGCACCGGCAACGACCGGCACGCGGCCAGCGGCGGCTTTGACGACCTCTTCCACCACCATCTCGTGCTCCGAGTGGGTGAGGGTGGGGCTTTCGCCCGTGGTCCCGACCGGCACCAGCCCGTGGCTGCCCTGCTCGATCTGCCACTCGACAAGCCGTTTGAGCGCATCGAGATCCACCGAGCCGTCCTTTGCGAACGGCGTCACCAGTGCGGGGAGAGATCCCTTGATCATGATGCGCATCCTTTCCTGTGTTCCTCGGGTGCGGTCCGATGGTCGGACCGGCCGCAAAATTGCGCGGACCCTAGTGCCTTGGCGTCGCGTTGCCAAGTTTGTGTGTTTCACTACAGCCCGCGGCCCGCTACCTTCTGGCCGCGAAAGCGTCAAGGGTACGAAATCATGCAACGTCGACTGTGGGCCGCCAGCTTGGCGGCGTTCTGCCTTTCGGGGGTGCCGGTTGCGGCACAGACGGACATGCGGCCAGCGCCGCGTCCGACGGCCGAAGGAGTGTCGGCCGATGTCCCGGGCACCGGGGCGGACGTGCCCACCGCAGAGGAAAACGCAACAGAAGTCACCGAAGCGGAACAGATGGAAGAGCCTTCGGATGACACCGTTCCCGAGGAAACGGTGGCCGCCGAGGACGTGTCGGACCTTGCCGTGGCGCTGACCGACCGTCTGCCGCCGCTGCGTCCCGACGACCTGATGAGCGGGCACGAGTTCCGCGTCGCGCAGGCCGCTGCCGCGCGTCGGGACTGGGACCTTGCGCTGAAGCTGGCCGCCGCAGCGGCTGATCCGGTGGCGGTCGACCTGATCGAATGGCAGCGGCTGCGGTCGGGCGAGGGGACGTTCGCGGACTATCTGTCGTTCCTTGAGCGGAACCCCGACTGGCCGGGCCTCGCGCTGCTGCGCCGTCGTGGCGAATCGGAGATCCCCGAAGGCGCGGACCCCGAGCAGGTGCTCGCGTTCTTCGGGCCGCAGCCGCCGCAGACCGGGCGGGGTGCGTTCCGCCTTGTGCGCGCACTGGACGCGCTGGGCCGGGGCGGTGACGCACGGGCCGAGGCGCTGCGGGCATGGCGCGGGCTGGAGATGAGCGCGCGGGACGAGGAAGATTTTCTGCGGTTCTATGCCGATACGCTGAGCGACGCGCACGAGGATCGGATCGACTTTCTGCTGTGGGAACAGGACCGTGACGGCGTCGCAAGGGCAAAGGGCCGCGTCGGTGCGGCATGGGATGCGCTGGCTGATGCGCGCGAGGCGCTGCAGCGCGAAGCCGCCGGGGTCGACACGCTGATCGGCAAGGTGCCGTCCGCGCTGCAGGGCAATGGCGGTCTGGCCTATGACAGGTTCACCTGGCGGCTGGAAAAGGGCCGTCGCGACGATGCGGCCGACCTGATGATCGAGGTCAGCACCTCGGCCGAGGCGCTTGGCCGTCCGGCCGCATGGGGCAACTGGCGCCGCATCCTTGCACGGCAGGCGATGCGCGACGGCGACGCCGCGCGGGCCTATACGCTGGCCAGTCACCATTATATTCCCGCCGACAGCGGCGAATATTCCTATTCCGACCTCGAGTGGCTGGCAGGCTATGTCGCGCTTCGCTATCTCGACGATCCCGCGACGGCGCTGACGCATTTCCGGCGGTTCACCGCATCGGTCGAGACCCCGATCTCGCTAAGCCGGGGCAACTATTGGGAAGGCCGTGCGCTGGACGCGATGGGTGATGCCGAGGCGGCGCAGGTGGAATACCGCAAGGGCGGCGTGCACCAGACAACGTTCTACGGGCTTCTTGCGGCGGAAAAGGCCGGCATGGGCATCGACCCGGCGCTTGTGGCCGACGGCCCCGAACCCGACTGGCGGCAGGCCGAGTTCGCGACCTCGTCGGTGTGGCGGGCGGCGGGCCTGTGGAACGACGCGGGCGAACAGTGGGAAGCCATCCGCTTTCTGTCGCATCTGGCCGAGATCGTTCCGGCGGCGGACCTTGTCGCGCTGACGGACGCCACGATGTCGCTGGGCGACACCTTCGTTACGGTGCGGGTCGCAAAGCAGGCCGCAAGCGAGGGCGTCGTCGCGCCCCGCGCGTATTTCCCGCTGGCCGGGTTGGGCATCGACCTTCCGGTGGAAGAGGCGCTGGCGCTGTCGATCGCGCGGCGCGAAAGCGAGTTCAACGTGGCCGCGGTCAGCCCCGCCGGTGCGCGTGGCCTGATGCAGCTTATGCCGGGCACCGCGAAGCTGGTGTCGGGACAGCTGGACATGCCCTACGTCCTGTCGCGGCTGACCTCGGACGGGGTCTACAACGCCACGCTGGGCAGCGCCTATCTGGCGACGCTGATCGAGGAATTCGGGCCGAACTACGCGCTGGTCGCCGCAGGTTACAACGCCGGGCCGGGTCGGCCCCGGCGGTGGGTGCAGCAATACGGCGATCCGCGCGATCCGGGCATGGATCCGGTGGACTGGGTGGAGCACATCCCGTTCCGCGAGACGCGCGACTACGTGATGCGGGTCACCGAAAGCGTGCCCGTCTACCGCGCGCGTCTGACGGGCGAGTCGGGCGGCCCCATCGGGCTTACCGAGATTTTGAAAGCACGTTAGCGACAAGGGCGTCGAGAGGCGCCCAGTCGTTCAGTTCCAGCCGCACGGGAACGGTCAGCACCTTCTGGCGGAAGCTTTTCGGCAGGCGCACGGCGTCCTTTTCCGTCGTCACAAGCTGCGCGCCCAGCAGGGCGGCTTCATTCTCTAGCCGGGTCATCAGCGGCTCTATCAGCGGCTGGTGGTCGCCCAGCGGTTCCGCCCGGCGCAGGTTTGCGCCAAGGCCGCGCAGGGTGGCGAAGAATTTCTCGGGGTGACCGATGCCCGCGAAGGCGAGCACGTCGAGATCCTGCCAATCCATGCCGGTCTGCAGCGGGTGCAGCGCGCCAGTCAGGTGCGGCAGCCGGATGCGGTCGCCCCAAGTCGCGGCGAAACGGGCCTGCGCGCGGTCGTCCCCGATCGACAGCAGGGCGTCGGCACGGGCAAGCCCGGTGTCCACCGGTTCGCGAAGCGGGCCTGCGGGGATGACGCGGCCGTTGCCGAAGCCGGCACGCGCGTCGACCACCACCAGCGACAGGTCGCGATGCACGGCGGGCGACTGGAACCCATCGTCCAGCAGGATCGCCTGCGCGCCCGCGTCTTCGGCGGCGCGGACCCCGGCGGCACGGTCCTTGGCGACCCAGACCGGGCCGAAGGCCGAGATCAGCAGCGGCTCGTCCCCGGTGACGGCAGCCGTGTGCTGGCGTTCATCCACCCTTAGCGGGCCCTGTTCCGTCCCGCCGTAGCCACGGCTGACGACGTGGGCTTCGACGCCCTGCGCCTGTAGGCGGGACAGCAGCGCGATCACCGTGGGCGTCTTTCCGGTGCCGCCCGCGTTGATATTGCCGACGCAGATTACCGGAACACGGGCGCGATGGCCCTCGGCGGCGACCCGGCGGGCGGTGGCGTTTGCGTACAGCGCGGCAAGCGGGGCCAGCGCACGGGCCTGCCAGCCGGGGCGCGTTGGCCGCGCCGACCAGAAACGCGGCGGTCGCATCAGCGGTCCTCGATCGCGTCGAGCTCGGCAAGGACAAGGTCCATCGCCCGGTCGGTCACCTCGGCCCCCGAGGTGCAGACCTTCCACGCTTCGTGCGCCATCATCGCGGCGACGTCGGGCTGCAGCAGTTCTTCCAGCGCCTCGTACAGCTGGGCGGGGTTCCGCACCATCCGGGTTGCGCCCGCCGAGGCAAGCCGACCATAGGCGCGCCGGAAGCTGCGGACGTTCGGGCCGTGAATGATCGCAGAGCCCAGCGCGGCGGGCTCGAACGGGTTCACGCCGCCCGATGCCTCAAGCGACTGGCCAAGGAATGACACCGCGGCCAGTCGATACCAAAGGCCCAGTTCCTCGATGCTGTCGGCGATGTAGATCTGCGTTTCTGCCGCGGGTTCGTCACCGGCTGACCGAAGGGCGGTCACGAATCCCTGGTCCTGCAACGCGGCCTGCAATTCGGCCCCTGCGTCGGGGCCGTCGTGATGGCCGTTTTCTTCCGGGACCAGGATCAACAACAGACGGTGCGTTCTGCGCAGCGCCTGACGGTGGGCGTCTAGCACAGGTTCCAGTTCATCGTCGGCGGCGCGCACCGCCAGCCAGACGGGCCGGCCTTGCAGTTCCTCGGCCAGCGCATCGCGTTCTGCCTGATTGCAGGGCAGGGCGGCGGTGCCTTCCTCGAGATATCCGATGACCTCGGTTTTCGCCGGGTCGGCGCCCAGACGGCGCAAAGAGCCGGCCTTGACCCGGTCGCCCGTGATCACATTGTGGAAGTCTACCAGAAGCGAGCCGGACAAGGACGGCCAGAACCGCCAGCCGTGCGGTTCCGACGGGGCGGTGTGGGCGTCGACGAAAAACATGGGGATGTCGCGCTTGGCGGTCTGGGTCACCAGCGCCGGACGCACGTCTGGTTCGGTCCAGAGTGTCAGCGACGGCTGCCAGTGATCAAGAAACCGACGGACGGGCGAAAGGGCGTCGGTGGGGGCAAGCTGCGACAGGGCGTCCGGCGTGCTGTCGCGCCGCTTTTCAGCTGTCGTGGTGAACAGGATGTTCAACTCGGCCCGTTCGGTCCGAAGCCGGTGGGCCAGTTCACGGGCGGCCAGCGCGTGGCTGTCCTGCCCGGTGTGAATCCACAGCAGCGGGCCGTCGGGACGAGGCGCCGACGCCTCGCCGTTGCGTTCGCCGGCCATGACGCGGGCGGCATCTGGGCCGTCCCGCGTCGCGGCGGGCTTGCGCGCGGCCCGGCGGGACCGCGCTCGGGTGGCCAGATACAGCTTGAGGGAAAGCGAATTGGCCATGCGGCAGTGCCCTAGCTGTCGAGTTCCTCGGTCGAGGAGGCCTCTGCTTCCTCGTCGCGCAGGCGGTGCAGGTGGGCGATGAAATAGCGCATGTGGGCGTTGTCCACGGTGCGCTGGGCCGCCGATTTCCACGCGTCGTAGGCGGTGGCGTAGTTCGGGAAGATCCCGACGATGTCGATTTCGTCGACATTGGAAAAGACGGTCTTGGACGGATCGACGAGTTCGCCGCCGAAGACGAGGTGCAGGCGTTGGGTCATGCTGTTTTCCTTCCCGATTGCAGCGGCAACCTAGTCAAGCTGTGGGCGGGGGGAAAGGGCGATTGGTCCGGAACAGGGCCGTCGTGCAAACGGAAAGGGCCCCGCCGTTGCCAGCGGGGCCCCTTGTGCGTCGCGTTGGGCGATCAGTGGATGACCGCGTCGTCCGGCGTCTGCCGGTTCGAACGGGCCACGCGGTCGCCCACGATCAGCCCGTCCGCGCCGGAGCTGACGGCGATCGTGTCGCCGTCCTTCACGTCGCCGGCCAGCAGCATCTCGGCCAGCCTGTCTTGCAGGCTGCGCTGGATCACCCGCTTCAGCGGGCGCGCGCCATAGACCGGGTCATAGCCTTCGTCGGCCAGCCACGTCACCGCCGCGTCGTCCAGTTCCAGCGCGATATTGCGCTGGGCCAGCCGCTTTTTCAGGCGGGCAAGCTGGATGTCGACGATGCCGTCCATGTCGGCCCGCGTCAGGCGGTCGAACACGACCATGTCGTCGAGACGGTTCAGGAACTCGGGCCGGAAGTGCGTCCGCACGGCATCCATCACGTCCCGCTTCGCCTGCACCGCGTCGGACCCTTCGGGCAGTTGCGACAGCGCCTGCGACCCAAGGTTCGAGGTCAGCACGATCAGCGTCTGCTTGAAGTCCACCGTGTGACCCTGCCCGTCGGTCAGGACACCGTCGTCCAGAACCTGAAGCAGCACGTTGAACACCTCGGGGTGCGCCTTTTCGACCTCGTCGAACAGCACGACCTGATAAGGCCGGCGCCGCACGGCTTCGGTCAGGACACCGCCCTCGTCATAGCCGACATAGCCCGGAGGCGCGCCGATCAGACGAGAGACCGAGTGTTTCTCCATGAACTCGGACATGTCGATACGGACCATCGCCTTGTCGTCGTCGAACAGATACTCGGCCAGCGCCTTGGTCAGTTCCGTCTTACCGACGCCGGTCGGGCCGAGGAACAGGAACGACCCCAGTGGGCGGTTCTCGTCCTGCAGACCGGCACGGGCGCGCCGCACGGCGTTGGACACGGCAGTCACGGCGGCCCTTTGGCCGATCACCCGTTTGCCAAGCTCGTCCTCCATGTGCAGCAGCTTTTCGCGCTCGCCTTCCAGCATCTTGGACGTGGGAATCCCCGTCCACCGCTCGACGACCTGCGCGATCTGCTCGGGGCGCACGGCCTCTTCGACCATGACCTCGTCTTCGGCGTCCTCGGCAGCGTCCAGCTGCTTTTCAAGCTGCGGGATCACGCCATAAGACAGTTCGCCCGCGCGCTGCAGGTTGCCCTGCCGCTTGGCCGTTTCCAGCTCGATCCGCGCGCGGTCCAGCTGTTCCTTGAGGTCGCGTGCCGATTCCAGCTTGTCCCGCTCGGACTGCCACTTGGCCGTCAGCTCGGCGGATTTCTCCTGAAGCCCGGCAAGTTCCAGTTCCAGCTTTTCAAGCCGGTCCTTCGATCCCTTGTCGTCCTCTTTCTTCAGGGCTTCCGCTTCGATCTGCATTTGCAGGATCTGACGGTCCAACTGGTCCAGCTCTTCGGGTTTCGAGTCGACCTCCATCCGCAGGCGGCTGGCGGCCTCGTCGACAAGGTCGATGGCTTTGTCCGGCAGGAACCGGTCGGTGATATAGCGGTGCGACAGCGTCGCGGCGGCGACAAGAGCCGAGTCCGATATCCGCACGCCGTGGTGCAGTTCGTACTTTTCCTTGATGCCCCGCAGGATCGACACCGTGTCCTCGACCGTCGGTTCGTCGACCATGACCGGCTGGAACCGGCGGGCCAAGGCCGCGTCTTTCTCGACGTACTTGCGGTACTCGTCCAGCGTGGTCGCGCCGACGCAGTGCAGTTCACCCCGCGCCAAAGCCGGCTTGATCAGGTTGGCCGCGTCCATCGCGCCATCCGTCTTGCCCGCGCCAACCAGCGTGTGCATCTCGTCGATGAACAGGATGATCTCGCCTGCAGCGGCCTCGATCTCTTTCAGGATCGCTTTCAGACGCTCTTCGAACTCGCCCCGGTACTTCGCACCGGCGATCAAAGCGCCCATGTCCAGCGCCATCAGCTTTTTGTTGCGCAGGGATTCCGGCACGTCGCCGTTCACGATCCGCAGGGCAAGCCCCTCGGCGATCGCGGTTTTACCGACGCCCGGGTCACCGATCAGCACCGGGTTGTTCTTGGTCCGACGCGACAGCACCTGCATGGCGCGGCGGATTTCCTCGTCGCGGCCGATGATCGGGTCGATCTTGCCCTCGCGCGCGGCCTCCGTCAGGTCGCGGGCATATTTCTTCAGGGCGTCATAGCCTTCCTCGGCGCTTGCCGAGTCGGCAGTCCGGCCCTTCCGCAGGTCGTTGATCGCGCTGTTCAGCGCCATCGCCGTGACGGCGCCGGCGTCCAGCGCGTCCTTGGCTTTGGATTTCACCACCGCAAGCGCGGTCAGCAGCCGTTCCACCGGAACGAAACTGTCACCCGCCTTGGTGGCGATCTTCTCGGCTTCGTCCAGAACCTTGGCGGTCTGGCGATCCATGTAGGTCTGGCCGCCCGAGCCGCTGACTTGCGGCAGCTTGGCGATTGCGCCTTCCAGCGCCTCGACCACGCGCTCGGGCGAACCGCCCGCACGTTTGATCAGGTTGGCGGCAAGCCCCTGATCGTCATCCATCAGCGCCTTCAACAGATGTTCGGGAACCAGCGCCTGATGGTTTTCCCGCATGGCGATCGTCTGTGCAGCTCGTAGGAAGCCGCGCGACCGCTCCGTGAACTTCTCCAAGTTCATCGCACTCTCCTTCTTAAAGCACCCATTGTCGGAAACGCCCGTCATCGGCGCGTCCCCCCTCGGGCCTCGATAAGGATTTGGGCGTTGCCGAATACGGTTTCAAGACAGGAGGATGTGCGATTTGTGCAAGGCTGTCGGAACTTCGGACGGGGCTGAAACGTATATTTAGTAGCACGGCCCACACGGGCCACCAGAAGGAGCAGTCCCATGACAGCCATCGCAGGCGTGGACGACGTAATCTTCGACCCGACAACCCGCCGTTTCATCGGTCAGGTTCATCTTTTCCCCAAAACCGGACACCGACCGCTGCGCATTTCCGCGCCCGGACACCCCGCGTGGGGCCACCGGCGCATCAGCCGCGCATTGATCGCTGCGGCCAAAGTGCAGCAGAAACAGGAGCGGCCCGATGCAGATCTTTGAGACCCGCGTGACCGACATGCATTACGACGCGGACTTCGACAGGGTCGAGGCCGCCGTCGCGCTGATCGTCAAGACACAGGCCGGACATCCGGCGCGCCGCATCCGGCTGCGTACAAGCCAGCCGTTGAAGGGCGCGACCCCGGTGGAGGAACGTCTTGCCGCCGACGCCCAGCGGCTTGCGATGCGGATGGATGCGCCGCGGCGGGCCGGGCCAAACCACGCTTGACGCAAGGACTTCAAACAGGGACATAGGCGCGACCCCACGAAATGGAGACCGCCATGTCCCTGCCCATGCCCAAGGACGACCTGCACCCGGCCGCCGACGACCGCCTGATCGCGGCCCTAGACGTGCCGAACGCGCTGGAGGGGCTGCAACTGACAGGCCGCATTGGCGGCGCGGTGTCGTTCTACAAGATTGGGCTTGGGATGCTGACCGGCGGCGGGCTGGCGCTGGCCAACGAGCTGAAGCAAGAGCACGGCAAGCGCATCTTTCTCGACATGAAGCTGTTCGACATTTCGGCGACCGTGGAAGCCGCGGTGCGCGGACTGGCGCAGTTCGATCTGGATTTCCTGACGGTGCAGGGCGACCCGGCGGTGGTCGCGGCGGCCAAGCAGGGGGCTTCGGGATCGGACATGAAGATCCTCGCCGTTACGGTTCTAACCTCTTACGACCGGGGCGATCTTGATGACGCGCAGTACCGCGCGGGCGACATTGCCGACATCGTGCTGGACCGTGCAGGTCGGGCGTTCGATGCCGGGGCGGACGGGGTCATCGCCTCGCCGCACGAGGCTGCGGCCATCCGTGCGCTGGGCAATTCCACCGGCAAACTGATCGTGACCCCCGGCGTGCGGCCTGCGGGCGCCGACTCGGGCGACCAGAAACGCATCGCGACGCCGGCCAGCGCCATCGGCGACGGGGCGGACCATATCGTGGTCGGGCGCCCGATCTGGACCGCGCAGGATCCCCGTGCCGCCGCGCAGGCGATCGTGGCAGAGCTGCCCTAAGGCATCAGTCTCCGGCGAGGAAGAAGATCAGTTTCCACGCGCCGGACTGCTTCGAGAAGATCGCCCGGTAATCCACCAGCGCCCGCGCGTGGTCGGCATCCACGAAGCCGCGCATGCCGTCGCTGGTCTCGATCGCGTAAAAGCCGCTGCCTTCTGCGCCCTCGACACGCGTGACGACGTCCCAGTTCAGCCGCGCAAGTTCTGCGGCCCAGCGGATCGGGCGGTTCCGCAGCGGGACGTTTTCGCCAAGGATCCAATAGACGGCAAACGGATCGTCGACGCCGGGAAGCTCCAAGGTGAACAAGTAGGGCGCGATGAACTCGGTGCCGCCCTGCTTGAATGCGCCGCCCAGCCGCAATGTGGTCTCTAGCGCGGCCCAATAAGCCTCGCGCAGGGCCGGTGCCTCGTGGCGGTACTCTTCGGCCAGCGTTTCCTCTGGTACGGTCATCATCTGCACGAAGGTATCGTGTCCGCTGTCGAGGCCGAAGCTTAGCTGTACGGTCTCGTCGGTCATCGACAGGATCGCGTCGATGTCCCGCGCGACGACCGCATCAAGGAGCGCCTGCCGGAATGCGGCGAACTCCGGGTCGTTCGGTGCCTCGTCCACCGGGGGCACCCGCATTGGCTGCGCCGCCACCGCGACGGCCCAGAACACCGCAAGGATCACACTGACCAGACGCACCATTGCCGCTTTCCCTTTCGCCGAATGCCGGCAGAAGGGCACAGGGGATGGGTTGGTGCAAGGGGTCGCCCGCCTTGCAGGCGCGCGCGGGCGGGACTAGGTGGGGTGAGGTTTCAATTCACGAAAGTCCCTGCGCATGTCCGACCGTCTCGCTTCCCTGACCGAACGCCTGCTTGACGCCGCCCGCAAGGCCGGGGCCGAGACTGCCGATGCCATCGCGGTTGAGGGCACCTCGATCAACATCGACGTCCGGGGCGGGAAGCTGGAACAGGCAGAGCGGTCCGAGGGCACCGACATCGGGCTGCGCGTCCTGATCGGGCGGCGGCAGGCCAGCGTTTCGGCTTCTGACACGTCGGACCAGACCATCGCGCAGATGGCCGAACGCGCCGTGGCGATGGCCAAGGAAGCGCCCGAAGACCCGACGGCCGGCCTTGCCGACCCCGAGCAGCTTGCCCGCGACTGGGACGTTGCCGCACTGGACCTTGAAGACCCGTCCGATGAACCCGATCCGCAGACGCTTGAGGACCGCGCCCGCGCCGCCGAAGCCGCCGCTGTCGCCGTGTCTGGCGTCAGCCAAAGCGATGGCGCCAGCGCGGGCTATGGCCGCCGGGCGCATCATCTTGCGGCGACCAACGGGTTCGCGGGCGGCTATGCCCGCACCAGTCACGGTGTGTCCTGCACCGCGATCACCGGCACCGGCACGGGGATGGAGCGCGACCACGCGTTCGAGGGCCGCCTGCACGCCGCCGACATGCCCGCCCCGGAAGAGATCGGCCGCCTAGCCGGCGAGCGCGCGGCTGCGCTGGCGGGGATGCGACGCCCGAAGACCGGCGCGTTTCCGGTGTTGTACGATGAACGCATTTCGTCCGGGCTGATCGGCCACCTGCTGTCCGCGATCAACGGGACTGCCGTCGCGCGCGGCGCAAGCTGGCTGCGCGATGCGATGGGCCAGCAGGTTCTGCCCGACTGGCTGTCGATCACCGAGGATCCGCATCGCCCGCGCGCGGCCGCGACGCGCCCGTTCGATGCCGAAGGGCTGGCGACGGCGCAGCGCAAGATCGTCGATGCGGGCCATCTGCACGGCTGGGCGCTTGATCTGGCGACCGGTCGCAAGCTTGGCCTGCCCAGTACAGCCAACGCGACACGGGGCACCAGCAGCCCGCCGTCGCCCGGTGTGTTCAACATCGAACTGACCGCCGGGCCGAAAAGCCGTGCCGAGCTGATGGCCGAGATGGGCACCGGGCTGATGGTGACGTCGCTGCTTGGCAGTTCGATCAACCCGACGACGGGCGACTATTCCCGTGGCGCGTCCGGCTTCTGGATCGAGAACGGCGAGATTGCCTATCCCGTGAACGAATGCACGCTGGCTGGCAACCTTCGGGACATGCTGATGCGGATCACCCCGGCGAACGACGCCCGGGCGCATCGCAGCTATCGTGTGCCCTCGCTTCTGGTCGAAGGGCTCACCCTTGCCGGAGAGTGATGCCGACCTGCTGAGCGCGGCTGCCAGCGAGGCGGCCAAGATCGCGGTGCGCTATTGGCGCACGGATCAGAAGGTGCGCGACAAGGGGGACGGCGCGGGCCCGGTCAGCGAGGGCGACATCGCCGTCGATACCTACCTGCGCAAGGCCCTGACGCAGGCGCGGCCTGACTATGGCTGGCTGTCCGAGGAAACACCGGACAACCCCGAACGGCTGTCGGCCAAGCGCGTGTTTATCGTCGATCCGATTGACGGGACCCGCGCCTATGTGGACGGCCAGACGACGTGGGCGCATTCGCTGGCCGTGGTCGAGCGCGGGAAGACCGTGGCGGCGGTGGTGCATCTTCCGAAGCTGGAAAAGACTTACAGCGCTCAGCTTGGCGGCGGCGCGCTGTTGAACGGTGAACCGATCGCCACGTCGGCCCGGACAACGGCGGACCGGGCCGAGGTTCTGGCGTCGCGCCCCGTGATGGACGCGGCGCATTGGCCGGGCGGTGTGCCGGACGTCGAGCGGCACTTTCGCCCGTCGCTTGCCTATCGCTTGTGCCTTGTCGCCGAGGGCCGGTTCGACGCGATGATCACCCTGCGCCCGACATGGGACTGGGACATCGCGGCGGGGGCCCTGATCGCCGCAGAGGCGGGCGCCTTGGCCACCGATGCGAAGGGCGCCGCGTTGCGGTTTAATTCCAAGGGCGCGCAAAGCGCCGGATGCGTTGTGGCGCCGGGGGCGTTGCACGGGGATTTCCTGCGCCGGCTTGGGCAGGGCTGAGCGCGCAGCACGCACCAATCAGGATCAATGGCGGCATCCGCTGGGAATGCGGGTTGCGGCTTTGAGCGGCAATGGTATGTTATACAGTAACAAACATGGAGCCTGCGATGCCAATCCCCGATAAACGTCTGCCTGTCACGGTCCTGTCCGGTTTTCTGGGTGCCGGAAAGACCACGCTTTTGAACGACGTCCTGAACAACCGCGATGGCCGGCGCGTGGCGGTCATCGTCAATGACATGTCCGAAGTGAACATCGACGCCGACCTAGTACGCGACGGCGGCGCCGACCTGTCGCAGACCGAAGAGAAGCTGGTTGAGATGACCAACGGCTGCATCTGCTGCACCCTCCGGGACGACCTTCTGCTGGAGGTGCGGCGGCTGGCGGACGAGGGGCGCTTTGACTACCTGCTGATCGAGTCCACTGGCGTGTCGGAACCGTTGCCGGTGGCGGCGACCTTCGAATTCCGCGACGCCAACGGCGAAAGCCTGTCGGATGTCGCGCGGCTGGATACGATGGTGACGGTGGTCGATACGGTGAACCTGCTGCAGGACTACGCCAGCCACGACTTCATCGCGGACCGGGGCGAAAGCCTGGGCGACGGCGACGACCGGTCGCTGGTTGACCTGCTGGTGGACCAGATCGAGTTCGCGGATGTCGTGGTGCTGAACAAGGTGTCGGCGGTGGGGCCGCAACGAGTAGACGCGGCGCGCAAGATCGTCACCGCGCTGAACCCGGACGCGCGGATCGTCGAGACCGACTATTCCAAGGTGCCCGCGTCAAAGATCTTCGACACCGGGCTGTTCGATTTCGAGACCGCGCACGAACATCCGCTTTGGGCAAAGGAACTGTACGGCTTTGCCGACCATGTGCCCGAAACCGAGGAGTATGGCGTATCGTCCTTCGTGTACCGTGCGCGGGCGCCGTTCGATCCAGTCAAGATCCATGCGGTGCTGACCGGGCCGCTGCCGGGGGTGATCCGGGCCAAGGGGCACTTCTGGATCGCGACGCGGCCCGACTGGCTGGCCGAGTTCTCGATGGCGGGCGCGCTGAGCACCGTGAAGCCGCTGGGCCGCTGGTGGGCGACGGTGCCGAAAGAGCGTCGGCCCGATCACCCCTATATCCGGGACAACTGGATCGAGCCTTGGGGCGACCGCCGCCAAGAGTTGGTGTTCATCGGGTCCGGCATGGACCGTGCGGCGCTTGTGGCGGCGTTGGACTCGGCGCTGCTGGAGGCGGCCGATGGCTTCGCCCCGGCAGACTGGGCCGATATGGCCGATCCGTTCCCCGGCTGGCGCGAGGCGTCGCAGGCCGCATGAGACGGGGCAACGACAGCTGTTCCCTGCCGCGACGGCGGCGGGCGGGGAATCCGATGGCCGAGTACGACCGCCTGCCACCGGACCTGCGCCGCTGGCTGAACGGTGCGGCCCTGCCTTGGTCGCCGCGTTCGGCGCTTCGGGCGTGGCAGGACGCGATGCGGCAGGCCGAAGGCGACGCCGGTTCGGCGGCACAGGATCTGTCCGGGCTGGAAGAGCGCCTGCTGAAGCGCGATGCGGTGAATGTCTGGGGCGCAGGGCGCCACTGACGGCCTTTCATCGACATCGCGGTGACACGTGACCCCGCCGGACGGAACCGGCGGGGTTTTGCGTTCCGGGCCACGATGCGGTCGGACCGGCCGGGCACATGGCCCGAGGCCTTGGGGATGGTTGGAGTCCGCCCCGACCGACCGCGACCCGGTCGGCATCCGGTCAGCCGTGGCCAGCCGGAATCAGACCCATCTGCTGGGCGGCGGCAAGTTCCGCGTCGTCGAGAAGGCCGTCCGAATTCTCGTCCGCCGTCGCGAACTGTTCGCGGGTGACGGCGGGATGTACCGACTGGATCTCTGCCAAGCTGACGGACCGGTCGCCGTTGGCGTCCATTTGTTCCATCGTCATCGCGACGGCGGCGCCGCCGGTGGCGGCGAGGATGCCCAGAGTGATGAGCGCGTTCTTCATGTAAATGTATCCTCTGTTGCGGGGGCGTGGGCGGTCGTAGCCTTGTCCACGGGCAGAGGATGGGGGCGGAAAACGGTTGGCGCAGTGGTGATCTGAAACCGGGGCGGTTTTCGGCGTCCGCCCGCAGAAAGAGGCCGCGTCGCAGCGCGATGTTCCGCGCGAAAAGAGGGGTGTGGTGCCTATCGGCGGCAAGCCACCGGTGCGCTGGGCGCATTCCGGCGGCTGGGTGCCCACGGCGCGGGGGGACGCGCCGTGAGCGGGGTCCGGCCGGCTGGGTGACCGGCCGGTGCGGGATTTACATCGCCGGCATGATGACGGCGTCGATCACGTGGATCACGCCGTTCGAGGCCTCGATGTCCGGGGTCACGACGTTGGCGTCGTTTACCATCACGCCGCCCTCGGTCGAGATAGTCACGTCAGACCCCTGAACGGTGGTGGCGGTCATGCCGTCCGACAGGTCGCCGGACATCACGGCGCCCGGAACGACGTGGTAGGTCAGGATCTCGGTCAGCTGATCCTTGTTCTCGGGCATCAGCAGGGTGTCCACGGTGCCTTCAGGCAGCGCGGCGAACGCATCGTCGGTCGGAGCGAACACGGTGAACGGGCCTTCACCCGTCAGCGTTTCCACCAGACCGGCGGCTTCGGCGGCGGCGAGCAGGGTCGAGAAGCTGCCGGCATCCTGAGCAACCTCGACGATGTTCATCTCGGCGGATTGGGCATAGGCTACGGCCGGCAGGGCGAAAGCGGTGGCGGCGGTCAGCGTCATCATGGTTCTGCGAAGCATTGAGTATCTCCCTTCATTGCAATGCAGATGTCGTCGGTGACATCGCGGTGGCTACGGGGCGCACCGCCCGGTTAGATCAAGGTCACATTTCTGAATGACGTTCTTGACGCTTGGTCAATCTGCGCTAAGCCGCACGCTTACCGCTTTTCAAATCACGACCGGGTGACGCAACGTGAACTCAGGTGAGCACGCCCTTGCGGTCCGGCGGCTATTTCGCGGAGGGTGTCGGCGGGACCGCAGGCACCGGAGGAGGCACCATGCTGTACATGAACGTCGTCGCGAGGGCGCTGGAGATCATGGCGCTGGCCTTTGTCGGCGCGGTCGGCTGCGCGGCGCTTCTGGCGGCGGTTCTTTACGTCATCGACAAGACGCAGACGGCGGACGCTGTGCGCCGCAACTACCCGGTGATCGGACGGTTCCGTGGTGTGTTCACCGAGCTTGGGGAGTTCTTCCGACAGTATTTCTTCGCGATGGACCGCGAGGAGATGCCGTTCAACCGGGCACAGCGCGACTGGATCGGACGGGCGTCGGCGGGGGCAGGGAACACGGTGGCCTTCGGGTCGACCCGCAATCTGAACGTCGTCGGTACGCCGATCTTCGTGAACGCCGCTTTCCCTCCGCTGGACGACCAAAGCGCCAGCACCGAGCCGATGATGATCGGCCCTCACGCGCGCGAGCCTTATATGGCGCAATCTTTCTTCAACATCTCGGGCATGAGTTTCGGCGCCCTGTCCCGACCTGCCGTGCGTGCGCTGAGCCGGGGCGCGAAAGAGGCCGGGATCTGGATGAACACGGGCGAGGGCGGACTGTCGCCCTATCACCTGGAGGGTGGCGCCGACATCGTGTTCCAGATCGGCACCGCGAAATACGGCGTGCGCGACGCATCCGGAAACCTGTCGGACGACCGGCTGCGCGAGATCGCCGGGCACGCGCAGGTGCGGATGTTCGAGATCAAGCTGGCGCAGGGGGCCAAGCCCGGCAAAGGCGGCATCCTTCCGGCCGAGAAGGTCACCGCCGAGATCGCGGCGATCCGGGGTATCCCGGAAGGGCAGTCCAGCATCTCTCCGAACCGGCATGTCGAGGTCGACGACTGGGGCGATCTGCTGGATATGGTCGCCCACGTCCGCGAGGTGACCGGCAAGCCAACGGGCATCAAGACCGTCGCCGGGTCGATGCAGCCGCTGTCCGAACTGTTCGCGCTGATCGTGCAGCGCGGTCCCGACAGTGCGCCGGACTTCATTACACTCGACGGCGGCGAGGGCGGCACGGGGGCATCGCCGCTTCCGCTGATGGACCTTGTGGGCATGTCGATCCGCGAGGCGCTGCCGCTGGTGGCGAACCTGCGCGATCATTTCGGCCTGAAAGAGCGCATCCGCCTTGTGGCCAGCGGCAAGCTGGTGAACCCCTCGGATGTGGCATGGGCGCTGTGCGCCGGGGCCGACTTCGTGACGTCGGCGCGGGGCTTCATGTTCTCGCTGGGCTGCATTCAGGCGATGAAGTGCAACCGCAACACCTGCCCGACCGGGGTGACCACCCACGACAAGCGTCTGCAGCGGGGGCTGGTGGTCGAAGACAAGTACAAGAAGGTGGCCCATTACGCGAAAGGCGTCATCAAGGAAGTCGAGACGATCGCCCATTCGGTCGGGGCCAGCGAGCCACGGCGGATGCGCCGCCGACATGTGCGTATCATGACCGATCAGGGCATCTCTGTGCCGATGAACGAGCTGTTCTCACGAAATGCTGAAGAGCGCAGGCGTAACAATTTGAACCCTTCAAGCGAACTGCATCCGTAACTGACTGTAAGATGCCGTCATGCGGGTGCCTGGTCCGACGTCCAATAGGTGTCGGGCCATTGTGGGAAACCCGATGTGGCGGCGGCCGCTGGTCGGCCTAGGTTTTGAAACGGAGGAAAGACAATGGCTGGACGCTGGAAGAACGATCTGAACTGGTCTGACGTGACGCCCAAGGCGGCGTTCCTGAACCGTCGCCAACTGATCGCGGGCGCATCCGCGCTGGCTGCGGGCGGGATCGCCGGCCCGGCGCTCGCCGATCTTGGCGCAAAGCCGTCGCAATTTTCGACCGACGCCACGCCGAACACGTTCGAAGAGATCACCACCTACAACAACTTCTACGAATTCGGCACCGGCAAGTCCGACCCCGCCGAATATGCGGATGCGCTGACGATCGATCCGTGGACGGTGAAGATCGACGGCATGGTCGACAAGCCGGGTGACTATTCCTTCGACGACATCATGTCGGGCGTCGAACTAGAGGAACGGATCTATCGGTTCCGCTGTGTCGAGGCGTGGTCGATGGTGGTGCCGTGGGTCGGGTTCGAACTCGCCGATCTGCTGGACCGCGTCGGCGTGCAGCCGGGGGCGAAGTACGTGGCCTTCGAAACCCTGTATCGCCCAGAAGAGATGTGGGCCCAGAAACGGCCGATCCTTGAATGGCCCTACCGCGAGGGTCTGCGGCTGGACGAGGCGATGAATCCGCTGACGATCCTGTCGACCGGCCTGTACGACGAACCGATGCCCAAGCAGAACGGTGCGCCCCTGCGGTTGGTGGTTCCTTGGAAGTACGGCTTTAAGTCGATCAAATCGATCGTCCGCATCCGCCTTGTCGAGGACATGCCGCCCACCAGCTGGAACATGGCCAACGCCAGCGAGTACGGTTTCTATAGCAACGTGAACCCGCAGGTGGATCATCCGCGCTGGACGCAAGCCAGCGAGCGGCAGGTCGGCGGCGGTCTGTTCGCCAAGCGGATCCCGACGCTGATGTTCAACGGATACGAAGACGAGGTCGCCGGGATGTATGCCGGTATGGACCTGTCGAAGTTCTACTGAGGCCGGGCGCATGACCCTTCCCGATCGCATAAACGCGGCCGTCCGCGCTGTCCCCTCTTGGGTTCTCTACGCGCTGGCGCCGCTGCCGGCGGCATGGTGGTTCTACCTTGGCTTCACCGACGGGCTTGGCGTCGAGCCGATCAGCGCGCTGGAACATAAGGTCGGGCTGTTCGCCCTGCAGCTTCTGATCGCGGGGCTTGCCGTCACGCCGCTGCGGCGGTTCGCCGGGATCAACCTGATCCGGCACCGGCGCGCGATCGGGGTGGTGGCCTTCTTCTATGTGCTTCTGCACCTGCTGATCTGGCTGGTGTTGGACATGAGCCTGCTGTGGTCTCAGATCGCCGCCGATCTGGTGAAGCGGTGGTACATCATCGTCGGCATGGCCAGCTTCGTTCTGCTGATCCCGTTGGCGGCAACTTCGAACAACTGGTCCGTGCGCAAACTGGGCCCGGCTTGGCGCACCCTGCACAAGCTGGTCTATGGCGCCTGCCTGCTGGGTGGGCTGCACTTCGTCATCCTGTCGAAAGGCTTCCAGCTGGAACCGATGGTCTACATGGCGTTCATCGTCGGATTGCTGGGGCTTCGTCTGGTGCCCAAACGCCGCCCGATGATGGCCCGCGCCTGACTTTGGGCCGCGCGCGCCCCGGAGTCGGCGGCACGACTCGCGAGTCGAAGCGCGATTCCGGGGTTTCTTAAGCAGATTCCGTGGATGACTCGGTGGATAAGCGGTTTCCGAGTCGGTTCCGGTCAAAACGGACCTAGCGGCAGCCGCAGGGGCCAAGCGGCGACGACCACAAAATTCAACGATTATCCCCTTGTTTTATTACAGTAAAATGACCCCCGGCAAAAAGATTGGCCGTTTTCTGAAAAAAGCTCTTGCGGGTTGTCGGTGTGATCCGTAAATACCCCTTCACCGGCGGCGCTGAGGCGCTGGCGGGACGGCCCGGGGGTCGCGGCGGAGACGCTGAGATGACCGGGACGGAACGACATCAGAGGCATTGACGGGCGGGCGCGCCGAGTAAGTTAGGGCGCATCGGTCTGGTTTTTGTCTCTTGCTCTTTGACATTGCTGTTCACTGAAGAGATATGTGGGCGGTTTGGTTCATTCGATGGATCAGGCTTCTGCATATCGCGCTCTTAGGCTTCGGCCGATTATAGAGTGTCAGCTTCACTGTTTGAGTAGGTTTCGGTTTCTTTTGAAACTGAAGCACATATCAGACAGATGACTTCATCCGGTTTAGCCACCGGATGAGATGTGCAGAGGTTCGAACGTCAAGGATATCCGCGTAAGCGGATTTCAACTTGAGAGTTTGATCCTGGCTCAGAACGAACGCTGGCGGCAGGCCTAACACATGCAAGTCGAGCGAAGACTTCGGTCTTAGCGGCGGACGGGTGAGTAACGCGTGGGAAC
>NZVC01000009.1 GCA_002701395.1 Maritimibacter sp.
GGAACATCTGGACAAGGTCATCGACATCGACCAGCGCCCGATCGGCCGCACCCCGCGGTCCAACCCCGCGACCTACACCGGCGCCTTCACCCCGATCCGCGACTGGTTCGCCGGTCTGCCAGAGGCGAAGGCGCGCGGCTACAAGGCCGGGCGGTTCAGCTTCAACGTCAAAGGCGGCCGCTGCGAGGCGTGCCAGGGCGACGGTGTCATCAAGATCGAGATGCACTTCCTGCCCGACGTCTACGTGACCTGCGAAACCTGCAACGGCCAGCGGTACAACCGCGAGACGCTGGAGGTGAAGTTCAAGGGCAAGTCCATCGCCGACGTGCTGGACATGACCGTCGAAGAGGCGCGCGAGTTCTTCAAGGCGGTGCCGTCGATCCGCGACAAGATGGACGCGCTGCACCGGGTTGGGCTGGACTATATCAAGGTCGGTCAGCAGGCGACGACCCTTTCGGGCGGCGAGGCGCAGCGCGTGAAACTGTCCAAGGAACTGTCCAAGCGGTCGACCGGGCGCACGCTGTACATCCTCGACGAACCGACCACGGGCCTGCACTTCGAGGACGTGAACAAGCTGCTGGAAGTGCTGCACGAACTGGTCGAGCAGGGCAACTCTGTCGTGGTGATCGAGCACAACCTCGACGTCATCAAGACGGCGGACTGGATCATCGACATCGGCCCCGAGGGCGGTGACGGCGGCGGCACCATCGTGGCCGAGGGCACGCCCGAACAGGTGGCCGAGGTCGCGGCCAGCCATACCGGGTATTACCTGAAGCCGATGCTGGCACCGAAGAAGAAAGGCAAGGTCGCGGCCGAATAGGCGTCGCGGTCGGTCGTGGGGGATAAAGGGGGCTCTGCCCCCCGGCCTGCGGCCTCCCCCCGGGATATTTCCGGACAGAAGAAGACACGGGTCTCAAAGATGCCCGAATGCGGTGATTGCCTTGCGGCGTTCGATGTCGGAGGACGCGATGCGCTTCGTGATCATTGCCATGCTGCTTGTGGCGACGCCTGCGGGCGCGGGGCAGCCCTATAGCCAAAGCCTTGCGCAATGTGCGGCGCTGATGGATCTGTCGAACCGGCGCGCGCCGAACCGGCGGTCGGGCGAGAATGGCATGCGGATGACTGCGGCGCGGGACACGTTCTATGCCGCCGCCGTGGCGCAGGCCGCGCGCGAGGGGCATGGCGACGGCCGGAAGCGGGTCGCCGCGCTGTACTCCGACGCTGCGGCCGACTGGGACGGGCGCGGGATATTCTTCGTTTGGTCGGAAGAAGCGCAGGACTGGTTCCGGTACTGCGGGAAATTTGCCGCGCACCTCGGGATCGAGCCCTGAAAAGAGTTCCGCCGACGACACGGGGCCGCCGGCGGGAGCGTTTCTCTATCGAGCGAGCAGCAGCCGATTGAGCAGCACCCCGGTTCAGGACGCGCCGCCGGCGTCGCGCTCGTTCTCGTTGTCCATCCAGATGTCGTCGCCGAGGTTCATCTGCTGATCGGCACCGGTGGCCGGCACACAGGACGGATCGTTGGCGGCAAGGCCCGGCTCGCAACCAGCGTCGCGGGTGATGACCGGCTGGCTGAGGTCCGAGGTCGCGTTGCTGAAGCCGTGGTTGTTGTCTTCGCCGCGGTTCGAGGTGCCGGTGCCTTGCGCGATGGCGGCAGCGGGCAGAGCGGCGACGAGAGCGGCGGACAGGATCATTTTCGTGCGGGTCATAAGTATCTCCTTCATTTGGAGAGACAACGCCGCACCCCGGGCACATGGTTCCGTTGTAAGTGGATGAAATCACTCACGAAACCTCACGAAACTGTGGGGTCTCCACAAACGTCTGTATCCTGTCCGCGACGCAAGAACGCCCCCGCGGAGGAACCGCGAGGGCGTTTTCGTAGATCCTATCAGGCTACCCCGATCGGGGCAGCGTCCCGGTTCAGGACGCGCCGCCTGCGTCGCGCTCGTTCTCGTTTTCCATCCACGGGTTGCCGCCGAAGTTCATCTGCTGATCGGCACCAGTGGCCGGCAGGCAGGACGGATCGTTGGCGGCAAGGCCCGGCTCGCAGCCCGCGTCGCGGGTGATGACCGGCTGGCTGAGGTCCGAGGTCGAATTGCTGAAGCCGTGGTTGTTGTCTTCACCGCGGTCCGAGGTGCCGGTGCCTTGTGCCATAGCGGCGGCGGGCAGGGCGGCGACAAGAGCGGCGGACAGGATCATTTTCGTGCGGGTCATAAGTATCTCCTTCATTTGGCCGGACAACGCCGCACCCCGTGCGCATTGTTCCATCGCCAAACGCATGATCCTGCTCGCGAAACCTCACGATCCCGTGGGGTTTTCCGGACGACGCCGCGTCAGTTCATCAGGTCGGCAAGGGCGCCGACGAAGTTGATGACCTTCCGGGTTTCGCTGTCGACGCGGTAAAAGTTGTCGCCCACGCGATAGTAGTCATTGTAGGGGTCCAGCCCGTACGCGCCGGGGTCGCGGACGACGACATAGCCGTCCGGGATATAGTCGCCGCGGCTGTAGATGATGCGATCGTGGTCCCGGTACACATCGCGTTCCGGCTGGACGTTGCGGGCCTGCCCCGGCGGGACGCAGGGCGGGTTCTTCTTGGCCAGCCCGGGCGGGCAATGCCCTGCGACGGGGGCGGCGTTGCGGGCGTTTCCTTTGCCATTACCGTTGCCGTTGCCTTGGGCGACTGCCATCGGAACTGCGATGACAAGGGCGCCGATCGCGAGAGTGAGGCGCTGCATCGGACGTTTCATGATGTTCTCCTTTTTCGTGCCCATCTAACGCACGAAAGCAGGGAGAGTTGCCGCCATCTGAAACGCCGGTGGAGTTCCGCCTATTCGGCGGCGCGCATCCGCTGGCCAAGGTTGGGGCCGTCCGGTTCGCCCTGTGACGGCGTGGTCGTGGCGGGTGCGTCATCGACGTCCCACAGGATCTCGGGCAGGCGGGTGCGGCGCGCGGCGCGGCGCAGCGCCCAGTCGCGCGCGGCGGCGGACCCGCGCGGCATCGACAGGCGCGCCAGCAGCGCGGCGATCCCGTGGGCATAGCGCCCGGCCCACGCCCGCACCGCCAGCAGCGACGGGGTCAGCACCAACGTCAGCACCGTCGCGATGCCCAGCCCGAACACCACCGCCGTCGCAAGCTGCTTCCACCACAGCGAGGTCGGCGAGTTGATGGAATAGCCGCCGCCGATGAAGTCCAGCGACAGGCCCAGCATCATCGGCGTCAGGCCCGCCATCGTGGTCAGCGTCGTCAGGATCACCGGCCGCAGGCGCTGTTCGGCGGTGCGGATGATCGCCTCGATCGACGGCATGTAGCGCGAGTATTCCTGGAAGGTGTCGATCAGGACGATGTTGTTGTTCACCACGATCCCGGCCAGCGCGACGATGCCCGTGCCGGTCATGATGATCGAGAACGGCTGCTGCATCACCAGCATCCCGATCAGCACGCCGGTGGTCGACAGCACCACCGCCAGAAGCACCAGAACCGAGTTGTAGAACGAATTGAACTGCGCCAGCAGAATGATGAACATCAGGAACAGAGCGCCGCCGAAGGCCGATTGCAGGAAGGCCATGCTTTCCGCCTGATCTTCTTGGTCGCCGGTCCATTCCCACGTCACGCCGGACGGAAGGTCCGCCGCGTCGCCGTCCAGCCACGCCGTCAGGGTCTCGATCCGTTCGTTCGCGCTGATCGGCACCTCTCGTTCGGTGCCATCGGGGCCGGGGCCCGTGGTGGTCAGCCCCGGGGCGACCCCGGCCTTCACGTCGTAATACCGCTTCTGGTCGACGCGGTCGATCTGGGCCAGCTTTTCGACCGGGCGGCGGGTGACGAAGTTCGACAGCGGGATCAGCCCGTCGGCGGTGCGGACCTTCAGGGTGTCCAGCGTCGACAGCAGGCGGTCCTGTTCGGGGAAGCGGACGCGGATCTCGATCTCTTCGTCGGAGGACGGCACGCGCATGGTGTCCAGCAGCAGGCCGCGTGTCACCAGCTGCACCATGCCGCCCACGGTGGCGACGTCCGCGCCGTAACGACCGGCGGCCTCGACATCCACGTCGATCTGCCAGTCGATGCCGGGCAGGGGCAGGGTGTCTTCGATGTCGATCAGCCCCTCGGTCTCTTCGAACCGGGTCCGCACGATTTCGGCGGCGGTCTGCAGGTCCTCAAGGCTTTCGCCCTTCAGCCGCAGGTGCACGGGCTTGGCCGAGGCCGGGCCCATCGACAGGTTCAGGATCTCTGTGCGGATGCCGGGCAGACCGGCCAGCCGACGCTCGATCTCGGCAAGGATGAAGTCGCCGTCATAGGCGTCGGCCACTTCCTCGACGTCGATCAAGCCGAACATCACCGAATCCTCGATGGTGCGCGGACGATCCTCCCACCGCACCAGTTCCAGCTGGATCTGGCCGATGGCGTCGCGCGGGGCCTGACTGCCGCCGGTGTTGGTGTTCAGACCGCCGTCGCCCGCGAACGAAAACACGCTGTCCACGCCGGGAACCGAGATCACGATGTCCTCGACCTGTTTGACCAACGCGTCCTTCTCGGACAGCGAAAGGTTGCCGCGCGCCTTTACGTAGACGATGGCCTGCTCGGGTTCGGATTCCGCGAAGAACTCGGTGCCAAGGTTGTTCTGGCCATAGAACGAGAACACGCTGACCACGAATGCCACCACCACGCCGATGGTCACCAGCGGCATGATCGGGTTGCCGACGATGCCCTTGATCAGCCAGCCGAAGGCGGAGTGGCGGGTGCGCGTCGAGATACGGCGCGGCGCGCGTTCGATGCGGACGGACTGCATCGCGATCCCGGTCCAGATGGCACCGAACAGGAACACCGCCGTCCCCAGCAGCACCCCGGCAAGGCCGGGCACCGCGGTGTCGCGGCCTCCGAACAGGTAGGCCGGGTTCAACACCTGCATCGCGCCGACGAAGACAAGGTAGGCGGCGACGGCAGCGATCGCGGCGCGCGCGATCCACCACGGCACAGCGCGGCGCAGCCAGCCCGAGGTGCGGTCGAACACCCGGCTGATGCGACCGGCGACGCCGCCCATCACCGGCAGGAAGATCAGCGCGACCACCAGCGAGGCGGCCAGCACGAAGATCAGGGTAACGGGCAGCATCCCCATGAACTCGCCCGCGACGCCGGGCCAGAACAGCATGGGCAGGAAGGCGCACAAGGTCGTCGCGGTCGAGGCGATGATCGGCCAGAACATTCGCGTCGCCGCCTCGACATAGGCGTGCATCGGGCCGGACCCTTCGTCGATGCGCCGGTCCGCGTATTCGACGACCACGATGGCGCCGTCCACCAGCATCCCCACCGCAAGGATCAGGCCGAACATGACGATGTTGGACACGGTGATGCCCATGATCCCCAGCAGCACGAAGCACAGCAGGAACGAAGTCGGGATCGCGAAGCCCACCAGCAGGGCCGAGCGGATGCCAAGCGCCGACAGCACCACGATCATCACCAGCGCAATCGCGGTCAGCACAGAACCTTCCAGCTGGCTGACCATCGACTTCACGGTAAAGCTTTGATCGTTCGAGGTGCCAACGGTGATCGCCGCCTGCAATTCCTCGGGCCAGTCCTGTTGCGCGTCGGCGACCTCGGCACGGACCAGATCGGCGGTGTCGATCAGGTTGTATCCCTTTTTCTTCACCACCTGCAGCGCGACGGTCGAGATGCCGTTGAACCGCGCGGTGCCTTCGCGGTCCTCATAGGTCAGGCGGATCTCGGCAAGATCGCCCAGCGTGACGGACCGGTCGCCGTCGCCGACGATCTTGATGGCGTACACGTCCTGCTGGCTTTGCAGGGTGGCGGGGATCTTGACCGCGAACGAGCCTTGATCGGTCTGCACCTCGCCCGCCGCGATCAGCAGGTTGTTCTGCGTCACCGCGCTGACCAATTCGGCGGCGGTGACGTTGTAGGCTTCCATCCGCAGCGGGTCGATCATGACCTCAAGCATCTCGTCCCGGTCGCCGGCAAGCGCGGCTTCCAGCACGGGGTCCAGCCCCTCGATCCGATCCTGAAGGTCGCGGGCAACCCGCAGCAGGGTCCGCTCGGGCACCGGGCCGGTAAGGTTCACGATGACGATCGGGAAGGCGGAAAAGTTGATTTCGTTGATCGAATACTGCTCGGCCCCGTCGGGGAACGACGCCTCGGCGGTGCTCATGGCATCGCGGACGTCGGCCAGCGTCTTGGTCTTGTCCCAGCCGAACTCGAATTCCAGCGCGACCCCGGCATAGCCTTCGGACGCGGTCGAGGACATCCTGTCCAGCCCGTCGATGTCGACCAGTTCGGTTTCCATCGGCTTGATCAGTAGCTTCTCGGAATCCTCGGCCGAGATGCCGGGGAAGGGGACCGAGATGAAGATCGCCGGGATCTCGATGTCTGGCTCGCCTTCCTTCGGAAGGGTGGCATAGGCGATGGCGCCCGCGACGACAGACATCACGATGAACGCGATGACCATCCGCGCCCGCGACGCGGCGGTGCCGACGATGCCGGTCATTGCGAGGCCTCGCGGAAGGTGGGCTTCACGCGGACGCCGGCGATGACGAATTCCTGTCCGACCACGATGATGTCGGCTGTGTCCGCCAGCCCGGACACGTACAGCCCGTCACGGCTGTCGCGCAGGATCTCGACGGGGCGGAAGCCGACGATGTTGTCCTCTTCCAGCACCCGCAGGCCCATCGTGCCTTCGTCGTCCAGCGTCAGCGCGCTTTGCGGCACAAGGTGCGCGGTCTGCGGCGCGGCGCGGATGGCGATTTCAACCGTCTGCCCGTCGCGGATCGTCAGGTTCTCGTTCTCGACCATGATCTCGACGCGGAAGGTGCGGGTGGCGGTGTCGGCCGAGCGCGACAGGAACGTCACCTCGCCCGTGACCTCGCGCCCGCCGGACGCCAGCCGCGCCCCGGCCATCGCGCCAAGCTCGACCTTGTCGACCTGCGCTTCGGGGACGAAGGCGACCAGCTTGATCGGGCTCAGCTGGATCACGGTGCCGCACAGGCTTCCGGGCTGCAGCAGGCTGCCCAGTTCGGCGGTGTCGGTTTCCAACAGTCCCGCGAACGGGGCCGAGATGGTCAGGTTGTCGATTTCCTTGCGCGCGGCGGCCACGGCGGCCTCGGCGCTTTCGATTCCGGCGTTGGCGCTTTCGATGCTGGACTTCGCGGTCTCGATCGCGGCGCGCGCCCCTTCAAGCCCCGACTGGGCCGAGATCACCCCGGCGCTGGCGGCCTCGACGCCCGACATCGCGGACTGCACGGCGGCCTTGGCGCTTTCGACCTGACCCTTGGCGGCGGACACGGCAGCCTTGGCGCCCTCGACGGCGGACAGGGCGTTCTGAACGGTGGCCTTCGCGCCTTCCTGCTGCGACAGGGCAAGCTGCAATCCGGCCTTCGCCGCCTCGGACGCGGCGCGGGCCGAGGCCAGCCGCACCTCAGAGGCAAAGCCGTTGTCCGACAGACGCTCGGCGGCGTTCAGGTTGATGCGGGCCTCTTCGACACGGGCGCGAGCCTCGGCGACACCGGCTTCGGCGGCGGGGATGCCGGCGCGGGCCTGCGCCAGCCCGGCCTCGGCGGCGGGGACGTTGGCTTCGGCTTCCAGCAGCCGGGCCTCTGCGGTCGGCACCGAGGCGCGCGCCTCTGCCAGCCGGGCTTCGGCCTCGGGGACGCGGGTGCGCGCCTCGACAATGGCGGCTTCGGCGGCGGGCAGGGCGGCCTCGGCCTCGGCCAGACGGGCGCGGGCGGCGGGCAGGGCGGCGCGGGCTTCGGCCAGCCGCGCCTCGGCCTCGGACAGGCTGACCTCGCGCGTGCCGGGGTCGATCTCGCACAGCAGGTCGCCAGCCTCGACGAAGGCGCCTTTGCGCAGCGGTTCGGAAATCACGCGGCCGCTGGTTTCGGCGCGGGCTTCGACGCTGCGCATCGCCTCGGTCCGGCCACGCAGAAGCACGACCTGATCAATTTGTTGCGCGGTCGAGGCAAGCACGACCACCGGCACGGCGGGGGTGTCGTCCTCGGTTGCAGCGGTGTCGTCGGAGCTGCCCACCGTTTCGGAATCGGGGGCGCCCCCGGCGGCGAAGGCAAGCAGTGCCTCGCGTTCGAAAATCACGAGGTACAGGCTGAAAATCACGCAACCCGCGACGATCAGGGAGGAAATCCGCATTGAGCCGTCCGCATTCAAATTCTTTCAGGGGTTCAGTCGCATCCGCGCGTGCACCCTAACGCCATCAAAAAGGGCAAGGGGCCGGTCAGGTGGCAGCTAAACCGTTCGGTTCAAATTAGACTCTTCTGCACTGCGGCGCAAGCGGCGGGCCGGGCCCTTCAAGGCGTTGCCGACAAGGCCGACGGGCGGCCTGCGGCGGGCCGGATCGGCGGCATTTCGGCGCCTGCGGCGGCGTTGGTGGCCGGGGTGAAAGAAAGCGGCCTTTGCACTGCCTGCCACGGCGTGTAAAAGCGGGCCGAACCGGCACGCTGCCGGAACCACGGGCCCGCACGCGTGCGGGGGGAAGAGCACAGGCGGAGAAGCGCGTTGAGCGACAGCGACAATTTCATCGACGAAGTTTCCGATGCGGTCCGCCGCGAAAGGCTGTTCGGCTACATCCGCCGCTATGGCTGGATCGCCATCGTGCTGGTGCTGCTGCTTGTGGGCGGCGCCGCCTATAACGAATGGTCGAAGGCCAGCAGCCGCGCCGCCGCTCAGGCGCAGGGCGACGCCATCCTGACGGCGCTGGATGCCCCGGACGCCGATGCGCGCCTGTCGGCGCTGGAAGGCGTCGACGCCACCGGTGGGGCGCAAGCCATCGTCGAGATGCTGGCCGCCGCCGAGGCGATGGCCGCCGAAGATCCGGCCGCCGCCGCCGACGCGCTGCGCGCGATCGAGGCGGATTCCGGCCTGTCCAACGTCTATCGCCAGATGGCGACGCTGAAGCGCGTTCTGCTGACCGCCTCGGACACCGCGCCCGAGGATCGCATCGCGGACCTTCAGCCGCTCCTTGCGGCGGGGGCGCCGTTCCGGGTGCTGGCCGAAGAGCAGGTCGCGCTGGCCGAGCTTGAAGCGGGCGACCGCGATGCGGCGCTGAACCGCCTGCGGGCGCTGACACAGGACACCGAGGCGTCCTCGGCCTTGCGTCAGCGGGCCACGCAGTTGATTATGGCTCTTGGTGGCGCGCCCGAGGCGGCGTGAGCGGCCGGGCATGAGGGATATGCCGGATCGCGCCGGGACGACGGGCGCGGGACCGGATGAATTCGAACGGGCGGACAGACAGCCCGGACTGGCGAGGGAGACTCGAGCCGTGCAGATGTCGAAACCGATCCTGCTGTCGATGGCGATGGCTGGCCTGCTGGCGGCCTGTGGCAGCCAAGAAACGATCCTGCCCGGCGAACGGCTGGACATCCGCACCGGCCTGACCGTGGGCGAAGAGCCGCTTGAGACCGAGGCGCCCGTCGCGCGCGCCTTCTCGCTGCCGCAGCCCGTGAACCTTGCCGCGTGGACCCACCGCGCCGCCAACCCCGCACACTACGTCAGCCACGTCGCGCTGTCGTCACAGCCGACGCGGATCTGGTCCGCCAACATCGGCAGTGGCAACAGCCGCAAGCTGCGCATCACCGCGCAGCCCATCGTTGCCGGTGGCTATGTCTTCACGCTGGACAGCACCGGCGTGCTGACCGCGACCGGCGTCAACGGCGAAACCGCGTGGAGCCGCAGCCTTGAACCCGCCGGTCATCGCGGCGGCGCGATCTCGGGCGGGGGCATCGCCTTCGACGGCGGGCGCCTGTTCGTTACGACCGGCTACGGCTCGGTCTTCGCGATCGACCCGTCCACCGGCGCCGAAATCTGGTCGCAGGACCTGGACGCGCCCGCCACGGCCAGCCCGACGGTGGCCGACGGACTGGTCTATGTCATCTCGCGCGATAACGTGGCTTGGGCGATCGACACCCAGACCGGCCGCGTCCGCTGGCAACTGTCCGGCACGCCGTCGGCGTCCGGCATGGTCGGCGGGGCAGGGGCCGCCGTGACCGATCAGCTTGCGATCTTCCCCTTTGCCAGCGGTGAACTCGTCGCCGCGCTGCGCCAAGGCGGGGTGCGTCTTTGGGGCGCGACCGTTGCCGGGCGCCGCAAGGGCTTTGCCTATGCCAACGTGACCGACATCGTCGCCGACCCGGTGATCGTGGACGGCACCCTGTACACCGGCAACCAGTCGGGCCGCGCCGTCGCGATGAACGCGGCCTCGGGCGAACGCCTGTGGACCGCCGAAACCGGGGCGTACGGCCCGGTCTGGGTTGCGGGCGGCTCGGTCTTCCTTGTCTCGGATCAGGCGGAACTGGTACGGCTGGACGCGGCCACGGGGCAAGAGATCTGGACCCGCGAACTGCCTTACTTCAAAGGGCGCCGCGCGACCAAGCGCAAGACCGTCTACGCCTATTACGGCCCGGTGCTGGCTGGCGGCAACCTGTGGGTCGCCTCGGACGACGGCACGCTGACCGCCTACGACCCGGCCACCGGCGCCACGCGGCAGGTGCTGGATCTTCCGGGCGGTGCGGCGTCGAACATCTCGGTCGCGGGCGGCACGCTGTACGTGGTCAGCGAGAACGGACAGCTTCACGCTTTCCGTTGAGCCGATTAGGCTGTATGGGGGCGGCTTGCGGGTCGCGGGGCCGGGTCTTGTAGACCGTCCTGCCGGGCAAAGCCCGCGGAACCGGATGCAAGGATAGGGCCATGTTCACCCTCGCCATCGTCGGCCGACCGAACGTCGGAAAGTCGACGCTTTTCAATCGCCTCGTCGGCAAGCGGCTTGCGCTGGTCGACGACCAGCCGGGTGTCACGCGCGACCTGCGCGATGGCGACGCGCGGCTGGGCGACCTGAAGTTCACCGTGATCGACACCGCCGGTCTTGAGAACGAGACCGACGATTCCCTTCCCGCGCGGATGCGCCGCCTGACCGAACGCGCGGTCGAGATGGCCGACATCTGCCTGTTCCTTGTCGACGCCCGCGCCGGCATCCTGCCGGACGACCGCGTGTTCGCCGACATCCTGCGCCGCAAGAACGCCCATGTGATCCTTGCCGCCAACAAGGCCGAGGGCAACGCCGCCGACGCCGGGGTCTACGAGGCATATGAGCTGGGCCTTGGCGAACCCGTCCGCCTGTCCGCCGAGCACGGCGAGGGCATCGCCGACCTGCTGCAAGTGCTGATGCCGATCGCCGACGAATTCACTGCCCGGACCGAGGCCGCCGAAGCCGAGGCGCCCGAGATCGACGTCGAGGTCGATGACGCCGACGGCACCGAGGAACTGCCCGCGTATCGCGCGCCCTCGAACGCCAAGCCGATGCAGGTGGCCGTGGTGGGCCGCCCGAACGCGGGCAAGTCGACGCTGATCAACAAGATCCTCGGCGAGGATCGTCTGCTGACCGGCCCCGAGGCGGGCATTACCCGCGACGCCATTTCGCTCAAGATCGACTGGGGCGGCACCCCCGTCCGCATCTTCGACACCGCCGGGATGCGCAAGAAGGCCAAGGTGCAGGAAAAGGTCGAAAAGCTGTCGGTCGCCGACGGCCTGCGCGCGGTCAAGTTCGCCGAGGTCGTCGTGGTGCTGCTGGACGCCGCCATCCCGTTCGAACAGCAGGACCTGCGCATCGCCGACCTTGCCGAGCGCGAAGGCCGGGCGGTGGTGGTTGCCGTCAACAAGTGGGACGCCGAGGACAACAAGGGCGAGAAGCTGAAAGAGCTGAAAGAGGCGTTCGAGCGTCTTCTGCCCCAACTGCGCGGCGCGCCTCTGATCACCGTCTCGGCGCTGACCGGCAAGGGGCTGGACCGGCTGCACGCGGCGGTGCTGAAGGCGCACGAGGTCTGGAACCGCCGGGTGTCGACCGCGCGGCTGAACCGCTGGCTGGAAGGCATGGTCTCGGCTCACCCGCCCCCCGCACCGGGCGGCCGCCGCATTCGCCTGCGCTATATGACGCAAGCCAAGACCCGGCCGCCGGGGTTCGTCGTGATGTGCTCGCACCCCGACAAGCTGCCGGAAAGCTATTCGCGCTATCTGGTGAACGGGCTGCGGGATGACTTCGACATGCCGGGCACGCCGATCCGCCTGTACATGCGCAGTCAGGCCGACCAGAACCCCTATAAGGACCGCAAGAAATCGACGCCGTCGCGCCTGCGCAAGCACCTTGGAAAGAAGATCCCGGGCAAATAGCGCGCGTTCGGTAGGTTATTTCGGACCTTTAACAAAGATCAGTCGTCTGCAACTCTTCCCCGGACCCGTGCTTCGGTGCAAATCTTGCACGAAGCACGGATCAGGTGCTTTCAAGCATTTTCTGATGGGGGCCGGGTTTTCCGGCGACGACGATGACGACATTAAGACAGCGAACTCGCGCCTACACGACGCGCGACAACCGGCGTGCGGCCTTGAACATCGCGGCGACGATGACCGTCTACATCGGCGGTTTGCTGTCGGCGATCCACATCGTGCGGGCCGGCTATTGGCTGGCCGCCGTACCGGTGATGTTCGCAACCGGCGTGTCCGCGGTGCGGCTGTACATGCTACAGCACGACTGCGGGCACGGGTCCTTCTTCACCCGTCGGAAGGCAAACGACATCGCCGGCACGCTGCTGTCGCCCTTCACCCTGACGCCGTATAAGGCGATCCGCTACAATCACAATCTGCACCACGCGCACATCGGCAACCTCGACCGCCGCGACAGCACCGAAATCTACGTGATGACGGTCGAGGAATACCTTGCCGCACCGTGGTGGCGGAAGCTTGGGTACAGGTTCTATCGCAGCTCCGTGCTGCTGTTCCTGATCGGCCCAACGCTTTTGTATGTCCTGCGCTATCGCTGGCCGCGCAACACGATGAAATCGGGGCTTGGCAACCTACTGCTGCACAACGCGCTGCTGGCATTGCTGCTGGGTGCGCTTTGGGCCGGGTACGGCTCTACCGGCCTGCTGGTCTGGCTGGGGTCAGTTGTGTTGGGGGTGTCTTCGGGGGTGCTGATCCCATACGTGCAGCATAATTTCGAGGACGTGTTCTGGAGCCGCCCCGATGACCTGAGTTTCGATCAGGCCGCGGTCGAGGGCTCTGCCGTGCTGGACTTTGGGGCGTTCTTCGATCTGTGCACTGCGAATATTGCATATCACGACCTGCACCACCTGAATTCCAACATCCCATGCTACAACCTCAAGCGGTGTTACCGCGATCTGGAAGGGACGTTTCGGTCCCGCAAGATCGGCTTCCGCGAGGCACTGGGCTGTCTGCGCTGGAAACTGTGGGACGAAGACACGGGCCGAATGGCGCCGTTTCCGCGCCGGGGCGCCATGCCATCTGGACAAGTCGAAGCGAATTCTACTATCTGACACTCGTGGGGGCCATCGCCTGTCCGGGCGAAAGCTGAGACCGTCTCGAATGGGGTTGGGCATGAGCGACGCAGCGACACCGGAACTTCGGAAACACCTTTTAAAATATACCAAAAAGAACGATTGGCTGGCCGCGGCCAGCTATTTCGGCACCTTCGCCGTGTTCTTCCCGTCATTGTGGCTGGCGCTGACGCTGTTCGACCGCAGCCTGTGGCTGTCCTTGCCCTTCATCGTGATCACCGCCTTTTCCGGGGTGCGGTTGTACGTGCTGATGCACGACTGCGGGCACAACTCGCTGTTCTCGACGAAGCGGGCGAACGACATCGCGGGTTATGTTCTGTCGCCCTTCGCGATGACGCCGTACCGCGCGATGCAGTACAACCACAACATGCACCACGCCTACCTTGGGAACCTCGACCACCGCGAGACGACCGAGATCTACACGATGACCCTTCGAGAATGGAACGAGGCGGGCTTCGGCAAGCGGCTGTACTACCGTCTGTACCGGAACCCGTTCGTTCTGATCCCGGCGGGGGCGATCTGGACCTATTTCGTTGCCTACCGCTGGCCGGCGAACACCACGAAGATCGGCGTCGTCAATGTGCTGGTCCATAACCTGCTGTTCGCGCTGTGGCTTTTCACGATCTGGGCGCTGTTCGGCTGGCAGGGCTTTTGGGTGTTCCTCGGAATCTCGGTGTTGGCCGGGATGATCGGGGTGTTCCTTGTCTACCTGCAGCACAATTTCGAGGACACCTATTGGGACCGCAAGCCCGAGCTCGACTTCCGCCGCGCCACGCTGCAGGGCTCGTCCTGCCTGAACCTCGGGCATTGGTGGGACATCGGCACGGGCAACATCGCCTATCACGACATCCACCATTTCATGCCGTCGATCCCGTCCTATCGCCTGCGGCAGTGCCACTTTGACCTGCCGCCGGACCTGGAGATGCCGCGCATCGAATGGCCGCAGGCGATCCGGTCGTTCAAGCTGAAGCTATGGGACGAAGAACAAGAGCGGCTGGTGCCGTTCCCGAAGCAGCGCGCTGCGGCGGCTTTGCCTGCGGAATAGAAGAGGTCGGGCAGGGGGCTTTGCCCCCTCTGCGGCTGCGCCGCATTCACCCCCAGGATATTTTCAGACAGAAGAAGCGGATGAGGGCCGCGCCGGAAGACGGGCGCGGCGCTTCAGTTTCGGGCGAGCAGGGGCAGCGCGAGAATGCCGACGGCGCCGAGCAGGGCGGCGATGGCGAGTAGCGTCTGGCTGCCGAAGTTGGCGACCGCGATGCCCACGGCGGCCCATGCGACGGCGGCGCCGTATTCCGGGGCGCGGCCTGCGCGGGTCAGCACGGCGGCGGCGAACAGCAGCGCAAGGACCAGCACGATCCACGCCCAGGCCAACGCACCGGGGCCGATGCCCCAGCCCGCGCCGACCAGCGCGACCGACACCCAGCTGGCGGCGGTCAGCCAGCCGGCATACAGGCCCAGCGGCACCTTCGCCCACCAATAGTCGCGCGCGGGCGCCTTGAGGTAGGCCCAGACGGCGGTGCCCAGCATCAGCCAGATCAGGACCGTTGCGGTCAGCACCGACTGTTGCGCGGTGGGAATCCACGCGGCGCCGATCACCAGAGAGATGGCCAGAGGCCAGCGCGTCGCGTCCCAATCCGCCGCGTCGGCGCGTTTCAGCAGGCCGAAGCCCGCGTGCGCGACAAGCCACGCGTAGATCAGCGACCAGATCGCGAAGGCATAGCCCGCGGGCTGGGCCGGGGGGTGGTCCTGCGGAATAGGGAATTGGTCCGGCTCGAAGCCGCCGAAGCTTTGCGACACCACGGGGGACAGCACGAAGGCGATGGCCGCCGTTGCCACGATGATCGCTTTCATCCGCCCCCGGTCGTCGACCGGGGGACGGGGAGATTGTGTTTCGGTCACTCGAACCCGCCGTTTGCCGTTATCTTGGTCTTTCCACCAAGATAGGGCGCCAGCACGGCGGGCAAGTCCACCGAGCCGTCTTCCCGCTGGCCGTTCTCGAGCACGGCGATCAGGCAGCGGCCCACCGCGACGCCCGACCCGTTCAGCGTGTGCACGTAATCCGGCTTGCCGCCTTCGGGGCGGAAGCGCGCGTTCATGCGCCGGGCCTGGAAGTCGCCGCAGACCGAGACCGAGCTGATCTCGCGGTAGGTGTCCTGACCGGGCAGCCAGACCTCGATGTCATGCGTCTTCTTCGCGCCGAAGCCCATGTCGCCGGTGCACAGAACGATGGTGCGGTAGGGCAGGCCCAGCTTTTGCAGGATCGCCTCGGCGCAGCCGGTCATCCGCTCGTGTTCCTGAAGCGAGGCGTCGGGATGGGTGATGGACACCATCTCGACCTTCTCGAACTGGTGCTGGCGCAGCATGCCCGCCGTATCCTTGCCGGCGCTGCCCGCTTCCGAGCGGAAGCACAGCGAATGGGCGGTCAGGCGGATCGGCAGGTCCTTCTCGTCGAGGATCTGTTCGCGCACCGTGTTGGTCAGCGTCACCTCGGACGTCGGGATCAGCCACCAGCCCTCGCGGGTCTGATAGCTGTCCTCGGCGAATTTCGGCAGCTGGTTTGTGCCGTACATCGCCTCTTCGCGGACCAGCACCGGGGTGTTGGTTTCCGCCAGCCCGTGTTCGGTGACGTGGGTGTCCAGCATGAACTGCGCCAGCGCCCGGTGCAGCCGCGCCATCGCGCCGCGCAGCACGACAAAGCGCGCGCCCGACAGCTTGGCGGCGGTTTCAAAGTCGAGCCCCGCGGCGCAGGACAGCTCGTAATGTTCCTTCGGCGCGAAGTCGAAGCTGCGCGGCTCGCCCCAGCGGCGGATCTCGACGTTGTCGTCTTCGGAGGTGCCGTCGGGCACGTCGTCGAACGGCAGGTTCGGCAGGCCCAGCAGCATATCGCGCAGGCGCTCGTCACCGGCCTTCGCCTCTTCGTCGAGGGCGGCGATTTCGTCCTTCTTGGCGGCGACCAATGCGCGCAGGCGCTCGAACTCTGCCTCGTCGCCCTTGGCCTTGGCGGCGCCCACCTGCTTGGAGGCGGCGTTGCGTTCGGCCAGCGCGGCCTCTGCCTTGGAGATCGCCTCGCGGCGCGCGGCGTCGGCGGCGAGGATCTCGGCCGAAACAGGCGACACGCCCAGCCGCCCCAAAGCGGCGTCGAAGACGTCGGGGTTTTCGCGGATGAAACGGATGTCGTGCATGGGATCGGCCCTTTGCTTGTGATGCGCGGGCGTCAAAGCATCAAACGCGGGGCCGGTCAATGAGCCTGACGCCCGCCAGGGACGCGGGCGGCGCGTCGGTTGGCCGGCGGCGATGACACAAACCCTGCGAAACCGTGAAGCCGCGTGTGCGCCGAAAAGCGCCGCAGCGCCCTTGCCGTGGCTGTTTCCGACGGAAATCCCACCCCGTCCGCCTTGTCACCCCACGCCAAATGCGTATGTAGCGCATGTCGCACCGGGCGGGGCGGATCGGGTTGAGTCCGGTCCTGACCGCCGCTAGGGTGCGCGCCAATTCAGAGAAGGGGGCGGACAAGCCCTCGCCACGCAAGGGAAGACCTCATGTTTGCCACGCCTGCCTTCGCGCAAGCCACCGGAGGCGGAGCCGCCGGAGCCTTCGGTTCCTTCATTCCGCTGATCCTCATCTTCGCCATCATGTACTTCCTGCTGATCCGTCCGCAGCAGAAGAAGGTGAAGGAACACCAGAAGATGGTCGAGGCGCTGCGCCGGGGCGACCAGGTGATCACGCAGGGCGGGATCATCGGCAAGGTCACCAAGGTGAAGGAAGACGGCGAGATCGAGGTCGAGATCGCCACCGGCGTCAAGGTGCGCGTGATCAAGAGCACCGTCGCGCAGGTCGTGTCCAAGACCGAACCCGCCGCCGAAGAGTGATCGACTAGCCTCGGAAGGGCGTTTCATGCTGCAGATCCCTCTGTGGAAACGGGTCGTCATCCTCGGCCTCGTGGTGTTCGGGCTTCTTTTCGCGCTGCCCAACCTGTTCTATCCGCGCGTCGAGATGCACAACGACGCCGTTGCCGAAATCGAGCGCATGGGCGCCACGCCCGAGCGCGAGGCGGCCGCGTCGTCTTGGCCCTCGTGGCTTCCGGCGACGCTGGTGAACCTTGGTCTCGATCTTCGGGGCGGGGCGCACCTGCTGGCCGAGGTCCGGGTCGAGGATGTCTATGTCGACCGGATGAACGGCTATTGGCCCGAGATCCGCGATGCCCTGCGCGACGAGCGTGACACGGTCGGGACGATCCGCCGTGTCGACGCGCCTGCCGGGGAACTGCATGTCCGCATCAGCCAGTCCGACGGCATGGCCCGCGCGCTGGAGGTCGTTCGCGGCCTAGCGCGGCCCGTGGTCAGCCTGACGGGCGCGGGCGCCACCGACATCACGGTGGCGGGCAGTGGCGACACGATCATCGTGCAGCTGACCGACGCCGAGAAGCAGGCCACCGACGACCGCACCATCCAGCAGTCGCTGGAGATCATCCGCCGCCGCGTCGACGAGGTCGGCACGCGCGAACCGACGATCCAGCGGCAGGGCGCCGACCGCATCCTGATCCAGGTGCCAGGCATCGGGTCGGCCGAGGAACTGAAGGCGCTGATCGGCACCACCGCGAAGCTGACCTTCCAGCCGGTCGTCCGCCGCACCACCAACGCCGACGAGTCGCCCGGCGCGCGCAACGTGATCCTGCCGTCGCTGGACGAAGAGGGCGTGTATTACGTCCTAGAGGACACCGCCGTCGTCACCGGCGAGGAACTGAACGACAGCCAGCCGGCGTTCGACCAGAACGGTCAGCCGGCGGTGACCTTCCGCTTCAACCCGTCGGGTGCACGGAAGTTCGGCCAGTACACTGCCGAGAACGTCGGATCGCTGTTCGCCATCGTGCTGGATGACGAGGTGATCTCGGCGCCGCAGATCCGCGAGGCGATCCCCTCCGGGTCGGGGCAGATCACCGGCAACTTCTCGGTCGAGGAATCGACCCAGCTGTCCGTCCTGCTGCGCGCGGGCGCGCTGCCCGCCGAGATGACGTTCCTTGAAGAACGCACCATCGGGCCGGAACTGGGCGCCGACTCGATCGCCGCCGGTCGGATCGCCTGTATCATCGCCTTTGCTGCGGTGTTGCTGTTCATGGGGCTCAGCTATGGCTGGTTCGGCATCCTTGCCAACGTCGCCCTGCTGCTGAACGTGGGCCTGATCTTTGGCCTGCTGTCGATGATCGGCGCGACGCTGACGCTGCCGGGCATCGCGGGGATCGTGCTGACCATCGGTATGGCGGTCGACGCCAACGTGCTGGTGTTCGAGCGTATCCGCGAAGAGCTGAAAACCGCGCGCGGACCGTCCCGCGCCATCGAGCTTGGCTATGAGAAGGCCCTGTCGGCCATCCTTGACGCCAACATCACCACGTTCATCACCGCCGTGATCCTGTTCGTCATGGGGTCCGGCCCGGTGCGCGGCTTTGCCGTCACGCTGGGTCTGGGCATCCTGACCTCGGTCTTCACCGCCATCTTCGTGACGCGCCTGCTTATCGTGATGTGGTTCGAGCGCCGCCGTCCGAAAACCATCGAGGTGTAAGATGCGACTGAGACTTGTTCCGCAGGAAACCAACATCGACTTCTTCAAGGCGCGGAAGATCACCTTCGGCGTGTCGATGGTGCTGATGGTTCTTTCGCTGGTCGCTTGGTTCACGCTGGGCCTGAACTTCGGCATCGACTTCCGGGGCGGCACCACGCTGCGGACGGAATCGGTGAACGCCGTCGACGTAGGCGCCTATCGCGATGCGATGCAGCCGCTGGAACTGGGCGACGTGGCGATCTCCGAGGTGTTCGATCCGACCTTCGGCGACGACGAGAACGTTGCGATGATCCGCATTCAGGCGCAGGACGATCAGGAAAGCGTCACCGCTGAAACGGTGGCGCAGGTCGAGGCGGCCTTGCAAGAGGTCGACCCCGAGATCCGCTTCACCTCGGTCGAAAGCGTCGGTCCGAAGGTGTCTGGCGAGTTGATCCAGACCGCGTTCCTTGCGGTGGCGTTGTCGCTTGCGGCGATCATGATCTACATCTGGCTGCGGTTCGAATGGCAGTTCTCGCTGGGGGCCGTGGTGGCGCTGTTCCACGACGTGCTGCTGACCATCGGGATTTTCTCGATCACGCAGATCCGCTTCGACCTTGCGACGATCGCGGCGCTGCTGACCATCGTGGGCTATTCGATCAACGACACCGTGGTCATCTTCGACCGGGTGCGCGAGAACCTGATCAAGTACAAGAAGAAGGCCCTTCGGGACGTCATGAACCTGTCGGTGAACGAGACGCTGTCGCGGACCGTTATGACGTCGGGCACCACGCTGATCGCGCTGATCGCGCTGCTGATCCTTGGCGGCGACGTGATCCGGGGCTTCGTCTTCGCGATCACCTGGGGCGTCGTGGTCGGGACCTACTCGTCGGTCTACGTGGCGAAGAACATCGTGCTGATGCTGGGCACCAAGCGCGACTGGTCGAAGCCGGACAAGACCGAGGGCAACCAGTTCGCGAACGTCGACCCGTGAGAGGGTCGGCCTTGATGGAAGACAAAAGCGCGCTGCCCGACCGGGTGGCGCGTTTCTTTTGGCCGCCGCGCGGCGCACGCCTTCTGCCGCCATGCTGACCGCCGCACTGACCGCCGTGGAAACCGCGCTCGCCACCGATGGTATCGCTTGGCTGGCCGTCGCCGCGATCCTTGCGGGGCTTGTGCGCGGCTTCACCGGCTTTGGCACCGCGATGGTGTACCTGCCGATCGCGGGGCAGTTCCTGCCGCCGGTGCAGGCGCTGGTCACGCTGATCCTGATCGACTTCATCGGCCCGATGCCCGCCGTGCCCCGCGCCATCCGCGAAGGCCACACCCGCGACGTGATGCGGCTGGTCGCGGGCGTGCTGATCGGGGCGCCCATCGGGGTCGCGATCCTGCTGCTGCTGCCGCCCGACGCGTTCCGCGCAGGCGTGTCGCTGATCAGCCTTGCCCTGCTGGCGGCGCTGATTTCCGGCGTCCGCTATACCGGCACCGTGAGCCGCCCGATGATCTACGGGATCGGCGGGATTTCCGGCATCCTGCACGGCGCGGCGGGGCTGCCAGGGCCGCCGGTGATCCTGCTGTACATGGCGCGCCCGCTTCCGGTCGAGGTGATCCGCGCCTCGGTTCTGTTGTTCCTGTTCCTTGCAGACATCCTTGTGATGGCGATCTTCGGCATCCGGGGGCTGCTGGACGGCCCGTCGCTGGTGCTTGGCCTCTGCCTAGTGCCGCCCTATCTTGCCGCCTTGATGCTGGGCGCGCGCCTGTTCCATCCGCGCCTTGCGACGGTCTACCGCTGGGCCGCCTACACGATCATCGCCGTCTCGGCGATCAGCGGTCTGCCGATCTGGTCCTGACCACCCGGGACCGCGCCCGCGACCCGAAACCGAATCCAACGGAGGCACCATGCGCCTAAACGAGATCCGCAACTTCGACGGCCCGCCCATCGACGGTTACGGCCCCGGCTTCTTCCGCGTCGGCGGTACCGTCTGGCAGGGCGGGGTGTTCGTCACGCCATCGGGCGTGCAGGGCTGGACCGGGTTCGACGCCACCGCGCCGCTTGTCGAAGCGGCCGGGGACATCGACGTTCTGTTCATCGGCACCGGGGCCGATCCGGAGTATCTGCCCACCGCCTTCCGCACCGCGCTGGAAGCGGCCGGGCTGGGGCTGGAACCGATGGCCTCGCCGCCCGCCGCGCGCACCTACAACGTGCTGCTGTCGGAAGGCCGCCGCGTCGGAGTGGCGCTGTTGCCGGTGTAAGCTTTCCCGCGCCTGCGCGATCCGCTAAGCGTTCCGGCATGGTAATGACCGTCCAAGATCTGGCCTGCGCGCGCGGGGGCATCCCGGTGCTGGAGCACGTCACCTTCGCCCTGTCGCCGGGCGAGGTGCTGCTGTTGCGCGGGCCGAACGGGATCGGCAAGACGACCCTGTTGCGCACCATCGCCGGGCTGCAGCCGCCGCTGGCCGGCGTGGTCGACTGCGCGCCCGACGCGATTGCCTACGGCGCCCATGCGGACGGCCTGAAAGCAACGCTGTCGGTGGCCGAGAACCTGTCGTTCTGGGCCGGGGTCTATGGCGGCACGGATATCGAGCCGGCGCTGGCGGCGTTCAACCTTGAGAAGCTGCGCGACCGCGCGGCGCAAAACCTGTCGGCGGGACAGAAGCGGCGGCTGGGGCTGGCGCGGCTGTTGGTGACCGGGCGCCCGGTCTGGGCGCTGGACGAGCCGACGGTCTCGCTGGACGTGGCCAGCGTGGCGCTGTTCGCCGAGGCGGTGCGCAGCCATTGCCGGGCCGGGGGCGCGGCGCTGATCGCGACGCACATCGATCTGGGTTTCGAGGCGCGGGAACTGGACATGGCGCCATTCCGCGCGGTCGAGCCCGCCGTCGCGACCGGATTTGACGAGGCGTTCCTGTGATCCGGCTGTTCCTGCGCGACCTGACGCTGGCGGTGCGGGCGGGCGGCGGCTTTGGCCTTGGGCTGGCGTTTTTCCTGATCGTCGTAGTGCTGGTGCCCTTCGGCGTCGGCCCCGAGTCGCAGACCCTTCGCATCATCGCGCCGGGCGTGCTGTGGGTGGGCGCGCTGCTGGCCTGCCTGCTGTCGCTGGATCGCATCTTCCAGCTGGATTTCGAGGACGGCTCGCTGGACTTGCTGGCGACCGCGCCGATCCCGCTCGAGGCGGTGGCGGCGATGAAGGCGGCGGCGCACTGGATGACCACGGGCCTGCCGCTGACGCTGGCGGCGCCGGTGCTGGCGATTCTGCTGAACATGGAGTCGGGCTTTGGCTGGCTGACCCTGTCGCTGGCGCTGGGGACCCCGGCGCTGTCGATGATCGGCGCGTTCGGCGCGGCGCTGACGGTGGGCCTGAAGCGGGGCGGGCTGCTGTTGTCGCTGCTGGTCCTACCGCTGTACGTGCCGACGCTGATCTTCGGCGCCGAGGTGGTCCGCCGCGGGGCCGAGGGGCTGGCCGTGGGCACGCCGCTTGCGCTGTTGGCGGGGATCACGCTGGGCACGCTGGCGCTTTTGCCCTTCGCGGCGGCGGCGGCGCTGCGTGTGAACCTGCGCTGACACTGAGACGGGTGGACAGGGGGCTCTGCCCCGTCGCACCAGAGGTGCGCATCAAGGAAGAGGGGGCTCTGCCCCCGTCACCTTCGGTGACTCCCCCGAGGTATTTGGAAAGAGAAGAAGCAGGACTTTCCACCGGGGAGCGGTTGCGCTAAGAGCCAATCCGTCGGGGCGTGGCGCAGCCTGGTAGCGCGTCTGTTTTGGGTACAGAAGGTCGTGAGTTCGAATCTCGCCGCCCCGACCATCCACCACATCTGGGTTTGTTGGCGCCGTGTGGGCGATTCCGACGCGTATGCGATCCCGTGCTCTGACTACATCTGGTGGGGTATTGGGGCGAATTCACACCAGATGATGCGGTTTCGGCGTCGTAGAATCGCCCAAAATTGGCGCAGCTTCGGTGACGGAAATGCTTGGCGTTGTAGGGATGCAACGTCGCGTCACTTGGCCGATGCGGGCGCCGGGCGCGGTCTGCGGCCCGGCGGCGAACATCACCCCGTTTACCAATAATGCAGGCTAAGCCTCTTATCTGCGGATCATATTCGATACGGTCCCCCCGCGCGGCGCCCTGACGAAGGCCCGCAGGGAATCGCCTTGCGCGTGCAGGGCGCGGTCGGCTGTCATCCACAGACGGGAAGTTTTCTGTGGACAGCGATTCATTTGGCGTTGACCGACCCAGCCTCTCACGCCAGTTTGTACGGGCCGAGTGACAGACCACAAAATCTGGTGGCGACGCGCACGGCGAGGGACACAATCTAAAACAGAAACCGCGGTGGCAACCCGCGGCATCGCGGCGGAAGCACTCTTCCGCTTGCGGTATGGCTTTGCCCTTCGCCTGCCTGAAACACGCGGCGTGACGATCGTGCCGGTGATCCCGCGTCAGACGGGAGGCCGGTGGCAACAACAAGATACCACGGGGCATTTTCCACGATGAAAATCGAACGCAAGTTTACCAAGGCAGGTTTCGACGCGTACGCCGATATCGACTTCACCACGACGGTCTCCGAGATTCGGAATCCGGACGGCACGATCGTGTTCCGCAATGACAAGGTCGAGGTTCCGGCCAGCTGGAGCCAAGTCGCCAGCGATGTCATCGCGCAGAAATATTTCCGCAAGGCCGGCGTTCCCGCCCGGCTGAAGAAGGTCCGCGAGAAGGACGTTCCCGAATTCCTGTGGCGGTCGGTTCCCGATGACGCCGCGCTGGCCGACCTGCCCGAAGACGAGCAGAAGATCGGCGAGACCTCTGCCCGTCAGGTGTTCGACCGTCTTGCCGGCGCCTGGACCTATTGGGGCTGGAAGGGTGGCTACTTCACCACCGAGGACGACGCGCAGGCCTATTTCGACGAGATGCGCTTCATGCTGGCCACCCAGAAGGCCGCGCCGAACAGCCCGCAGTGGTTCAACACCGGCCTGCACTGGGCCTACGGCATCGATGGTCCGGCGCAGGGCCACTATTACGTGGACTACAAGACCGGCAAGCTGACCAAGTCGAAATCCTCCTACGAGCATCCGCAGCCGCACGCCTGCTTCATCCAGTCGGTGAAGGACGACCTTGTGTCGGACGGCGGTATCATGGACCTGTGGGTGCGCGAGGCGCGCCTGTTCAAATACGGCTCGGGCACCGGCACCAACTTCTCGTCGCTCCGCGCGGAAGGCGAGAAACTGTCGGGCGGCGGCAAATCGTCGGGTCTGATGGGCTTTCTGAAGATCGGCGACCGGGCGGCCGGGGCGATCAAGTCGGGCGGCACCACCCGCCGCGCGGCGAAGATGGTCATCGTCGACGCCGACCACCCGGATATCGAGGACTTCATCGACTGGAAGGTGAAGGAAGAGCAGAAAGTGGCGTCGATCGTCGCGGGCTCGAAGATGCATGAGAAGATGCTGAACGGCATTTTCGCGGCGATCCGCGCGTGGGACGGTGCCGAGGCGGACGCCTATGACACGTCGGTCAACGAGGGCCTGAAGAAGGCCGTCCGCGAGGCCAAGAAGGTCGCCATTCCCGAGACCTACATCAAGCGCGTGCTGGATTACGCGCGGCAGGGCTACGACTCGATCGAGTTCCCGACCTACGACACCGACTGGGACAGCGAGGCCTATGCCAGCGTTTCGGGGCAGAACTCGAACAACTCGATCCGGGTGACGGACGGGTTCCTCGAGGCCGTGCGCAAGGACGAAACCTGGAAGCTTATCAACCGTGTGGACGGCAAAGTTTCCAAGGAAGTGAACGCGCGCCAGCTGTGGGAAAAGATCGGCCACGCCGCGTGGGCCTGCGCCGACCCGGGCATCCAGTTCCACGACACCGTGAACGCATGGCACACCTGCCCGGAAGATGGCGAGATCCGGGGCTCGAACCCCTGTTCCGAGTACATGTTCCTGGACGACACGGCCTGCAACCTTGCCTCGATGAACCTGCTGACCTTCTGGAAGGACGGCAAGTTTCAGGCGCAGGATTACGTGCACGCCACCCGCCTGTGGACGCTGACGCTGGAAATCTCGGTGATGATGGCGCAGTTCCCGTCCAAGGAAATCGCGCAGCTGTCCTATGACTTCCGGACGCTGGGCCTTGGCTATGCCAACATCGGCGGCCTGCTGATGAACATGGGCCTTGGTTACGACAGCGATGCGGGCCGGGCGATGGGCGGCGCGCTGACCGCGATCATGACCGGCGTGGCTTATGCCACCTCGGCCGAGATCGCCGGCGAACTGGGCGCCTTCCCGAGCTATGACCGCAACGCGGCGCACATGCTGCGGGTCATCCGCAACCACCGCACCGCCGCCTACGGCAAGACCGACGGCTACGACAACCTTGCGATCAAGCCGGTGCCGCTGGATCACGCCAACTGCCCCGACAGCGAACTGGTCGCGCTGGCCGAAGCCGCGTGGGACGAGGCGCTGGAGCTGGGCGAGAAGAACGGCTACCGCAACGCGCAGACCTCGGTCATCGCGCCGACCGGCACCATCGGTCTGGTGATGGACTGCGACACCACCGGGATCGAGCCCGACTTCGCGCTGGTGAAGTTCAAGAAGCTGGCCGGTGGCGGCTATTTCAAGATCATCAACCGCTCGGTTCCGGCCGCGCTGGAAGGGCTGGGCTATTCCTCGGCCCAGATCGAGGAAATCGTGTCCTACGCCGTGGGCCACGGCACCCTGGGCAACGCACCGGGCATCAACCACACCGCGCTGATCGGGCACGGGTTCGGCGAGGCGCAGATCGAGAAGATCGAGGCGGCGCTGCCGTCGGCCTTCGACATCCGCTTCGTGTTCAACCAGTGGACGCTGGGCGAAGAGTTCCTGACCGGCCCGCTGGGCATCCCTGCGGAAAAGCTGTCCGATCCGACCTTCAACCTGCTGGCGCACCTTGGGTTCACCAAGCGCGACATCGAAGCGGCGAACGACCACGTCTGCGGGACGATGACGCTGGAAGGCGCGCCGCACCTCGACCCGGCGCATTACCACATCTTCGACTGCGCCAACCCGTGCGGCAAGAAGGGCAAGCGGTTCCTGTCGGTGGACAGCCACATCACCATGATGGCTGCGGCCCAGTCGTTTATCTCGGGTGCCATCTCGAAGACGATCAACATGCCGAACGACGCCACGATCGAGGACTGCCAGAAGGCCTATGAACTGTCGTGGTCGCTGGGTGTGAAGGCCAACGCGCTGTACCGCGACGGGTCGAAGCTGTCGCAGCCGCTGGCCGCCGCGCTGGTCGAAGACGATGACGACGCCGCCGATACGCTGGAAAGCGGAACCCCCGCCGAGAAGGCGCAAGTGCTGGCCGAGAAGATCGTCGAGAAGGTCATCGTCAAAGAGATCGTCAGCCGTCAGCGCGACAAGCTGCCCGAGCGGCGTCGCGGGTACACCCAGAAGGCGGTCGTCGGCGGCCACAAGGTTTACCTGAGGACCGGCGAGTACAACGATGGAAAGCTTGGCGAAATCTTCATCGACATGCACAAGGAAGGCGCTGGCTTCCGGGCGATGATGAACAACTTCGCCATCGCGGTTTCGGTCGGCCTTCAGTACGGGGTGCCGCTGGAAGAGTTCGTCGACGCCTTCACCTTCACCCGGTTCGAACCGGCGGGCATGGTGCAGGGCAACGAGACGATCAAGAACGCGACGTCGATCCTTGATTACATCTTCCGCGAACTCGCGGTGTCCTACCTCGACCGGACCGATCTGGCCCATGTGAAGCCCGAAGGCGTGTCCTTCGACGAGCTGGGCCGCGGCGAGGAAGAGGGCAAGCGCAACTTCACCGAAGTGCCGGACAGCAACGGAACCTCGCCCTTCGAGGTGCTCAAGCAGGTCGCGTCGGCGGGCTTCACCCGCAAGCGCCTGCCGCAGGAACTGCTGGTGGTTCAGGGCGGTCAGTCCGGCGCGGTCGCGCTGGCAGCGTCGGGCGACCCGGTCGCCACGTTGCAGACGCTGGTCCCCGAGGCCGGCGGTGCGGCCAGCACTTCTGCCGCGGCGGTGGCCAGCGGGACCATGTCGATGGACCTGCGCACCAAGGCCAAGATGCAGGGCTACGAGGGCGACCCCTGTGGCGACTGCGGCAACTACACGCTGGTGCGCAACGGCACCTGCATGAAGTGCAACACCTGCGGCGCCACGTCGGGCTGCAGCTAAGTTTCGGACCGGGGCGTCGCGCTTTCCCCAACCAACAACCCGCGACGCCCCGATCCACCCGCTGGCCCGGCGGCAAATGGGCACGAACAGGGTGGGGGCGGGCTATTGTCCTTGCCCACCTTAACCCGGGGCGAGTGCGCTTGCCCTGAATGCAGGTCGGGCCGCAGGCAGAAACCGGGCGGTACAAACGATGAGTCCGATCGGCAAAACTGGGGCGCCCTTGGGCGCCCCGATTTCTTTTGGGGTGCCGGCAAGCCGTGGTGGTCCGCCATGCGGACACGCTGTCTGTTTCACCTAGGATGGCTTGCGCGCGATTGCCGTTGCGAAGGCCTGATACCCATACAGAGACCCTGCTTCGGCACGGCGGTCATGTTCCGCCACAAGCGCGTCCGCCAATTGCTTGCCGATATCGCCACGCTCAACCATCCTTTGTGTTGTAACCTCGACCCACGGCAGCATTTGTTCTCGGGTTGTGACGATACGGCTCACGACGTCAAAGCTGGCGATCTCCATGCCTGCGTTTGAGATCAGGGATCTCAACTTCCCGACAATGAACGCATCGGTGACGAACTCTCGGACGAACTCCTGAGCGCAGATGTTCAGCGGATCGTTTGGCATGCTGCTGAATGTCGCCTTCGAAAAATCCGCATCGCATACGACAAGCGATCCGCCCGCCTTCAGAACTCTGAACGCTTCGACCAAAAGAGAGTCCGGGTGCGTCACGTGCGTCAGAACCGTATGCATGATGACGGCATCGACGCTGTTGTCTTCAATCGGAAGATTTGCGCCATCGGCGACCGTGAATGACAGATTGGCGTGGGACCGCGATCGTTCGATTGCTTCGTTCACAAAGCCCTGAGACGGGTCAAAGCCGACCACCTTCGCCGGATCTGCCGCTGCTGCGATGCGACGTGTCACGGCGCCTGCGCCAGCCCCGACTTCGATCGTTATACTGTCGGGGGCAAGCGGCAGCCTGTTCAAATAGTCCGCAACGATCCGCTCCATTGTCGGATCGGCTTGGCGCACGTCCATAGAGTCGGCGAACATCTTGATGAACTCGGGCCCGGCGGCATCTACGTCTTGAAATGGGTCTGCCATCGGCGTGCTCCGGGTAAGCTGAACGCTATGCTACAAGCAAAGTCACGAAACGCAAATTATGCAAGCCGGGCTGGAAGGAAGCTTTTGCTTAACACCAGGTTTACGATGCGCAGCTAACCTCTGCCGGGCGCGTACCCTCCAGCCGCTTCACGGCGCCCCTAGCGCGCGTTGGATCGCGGGCAAGGTTCCGGCATCTGACAAATAGTTGAACGCGCCGTTTGGGCCGATTTGAAACCGTCCCGCGACCCGTGCCGTACCTTCCAATAACCCGAGGCGCTGTTTGTCCGGGTGTAAATGGTAAACGGGAGGACCCCACAATGTTCAAGACCATCGCTTCTGCCGCCGTCCTGATGACCGCGACCGCTGGCTTCGCCGCCGCTCAAGGCAACCCCACCGTCGGCGGTGCGCCGATGATGGCCGACATGACCATCGCCGAGAACGCATCGGCCGCGCCGAACCTGACCACGCTGGTCGCCGCCGTGACCGAAGCCGACATGGTCGACACGCTGATGAGCGCCGGCCCCTTCACCGTGTTCGCGCCGACCAACGCCGCCTTTGGCGAGATCAACGCCGCGTCGCTTGAAAAGTTGCTGGCGAACAAGCCGCAGCTGCAGCAGGTGCTTGGCTGCCACGTCGTCGCGACCGAAGCGTTCTCGCAGGACATCGCGGGCATGATCGCCGATGACGGCGGGATGCACCCGGTCGAGACCGTGGGCGGCTGCACGCTGACCGCTTACATGGAAGGCGGCATGCTGAAGCTGAAGGACGAGAACGGCCGCGTTGCGACCGTGACCGTCGCGGATGTCGACCAGTCGAACGGTGTGGTCCACGTCATCGACAAGGTTCTGATCCCGGCCGGTCAGGCCAACTGATCGCCGGACACGGTATCCAAGACGTCAAAGGGCGGCCACTGGCCGCCCTTTTTCTTTGTGCGGATCGGCTTTCCCGCGATCAGAGCGCCAGCTCCAGTTCGCGCGAGACGGCCGCACCATCGGCCTCGGTCAGGCCAAGGCGGGCGCGCAGGTCGGTCGGCAGCAGACGCGCGCTGGTGACGCGGGGCAGGGCCATCTCGGCGATCGTGCGGTCCTCGCCGAACCGGGCGACATAGTCGGCATAGTTGTCGTAAGCGGCGCGGCCGTTCGCCTCGACGAAGCTTTCGGTCGCGGCGCCGTTCGCCAGCAGGACGTCGTGACGCGCGGTCTCGACGTGATAGACGGTGACCTCGGCGTTGCGCGCCTCGGCCAGTTCAAGGCGGATCGTGTCGCCGTTCACCAGCGCGGCGGCGTTGACCAGCATGCCGTCCAGCACCATCGCGTGTTCGGCGGTTACGACCAGTTCGCGGTGCGGCAGGCCGTTGCCCAGTGCGCCAGCCGAGATGCGGACAAGGTCGCCCTGCGGGTACAGACCGTGGATCATCTGAAGCGTCTGGCGCGCGACCCACAGAACTTCTTCCGAACGGCCGTCAGCGGTCAGAACCCGGTCGCCGGCGGACAGCGCGTCGATGCGCACTTCGCCATCGGGGGTCGCGATCAGCGTGTCGCCGGCAAAGCAGTTGACGACCGACGCCTCGGCGGCCTCGGTCACGTCCATGCCGGAGGTAAAGTCCGACGGCTCCAGTTCGCCGTTGTGCGGAATGACGACGCTGCCGGGCAGGTAGTAATAGGTGAAGACGCCGTAGGTGTCGCCGTTGATCTCGACGGTGTAGCCGGTATAGCCCGCGTCGCCGCCGTGGTCGTTCCACAGCTTGTCGCCGTCGCTGGCCGTGCCGGAATCGTCGCTGTCGATGACCGGGCCGCCAGAGCCATATTCGCTTGCGTCGTTATAGGTCAGGGTGAAGCCAGAGCCGGTGTCGTTGAACGTGGCGCTGGAAAGAATGATGCTGTTGGTGGTGAGTACGTCAGCCATTGCTGATCCCCCTTCGGTTCGGATGTGCTGAGAAGCCAGACGGTGGCGGCTGGCTGCGCTCACACTCCGCGAAAAGGGGCAGTGTCGCGTGGCTGTAGCTAAAGGCCCGGTTGGACGGGGCGATTCCCCGTCGTCCGGGCAAAAGTTAACACGCGAGTCATCGTTCGGAAAGAAAACCTGACTGAATTAGTCGGAGGTTTACCTCACGTTCTCAGCAGTTCGGCACGTTTACCGCGAGCCCGCCAAGCGAAGTCTCTTTATACTTGTGGCTCATGTCCGATCCGGTCTGCCGCATCGTCTCGATCGCGGCATCCAGCGGCACAAGGTGGGTGCCGTCGCCGCGCAGGCTCAGCGACGCGGCGGACACCGCCTTGATCGCGCCCAGCCCGTTGCGCTCGATGCAGGGGACCTGCACCAGCCCGCGCACCGGGTCGCAGGTCATGCCAAGATGATGCTCCAGCGCGATCTCTGCGGCGTTCTCGACCTGTTCGGGCGTGCCGCCCATCACCGCGCACAGGCCGGCTGCCGCCATTGCCGACGCGCTGCCAACCTCGGCCTGACAGCCGCATTCGGCGCCCGAGATCGACGCGTTGTGCTTCACCAGCCCGCCGATGGCGGCGGCGGTCAGCAGGAAATCCGGCAGCTTCGACGGGCCCGCGCCGGGCACGTGGTCCAGCCAGTACCGGATTACGGCGGGCACCACGCCCGCGGCGCCGTTGGTGGGGGCGGTGACGACCTGTCCGCCAGCGGCGTTCTCTTCATTCACCGCCATCGCATAGACCGACATCCAGTCGTTGATCACATGCGGCGGGGCAAGGTTGGTGCCGCGCTCGGCCACCAGCCGGTCACGGATCGCGGCGGCGCGGCGCTTGACGCCCAGCCCGCCGGGCAGGGTGCCGTGCGTGTCCAGCCCCCGGTCCATGCAATCGCGCATCACCTGCCACACCCGCGCGATGCCGTCGTCCAGCGCGGCGCGGCCGATCCGGCTGAGTTCGTTGGCGCGCTTCAGGTCCGCCACCGACTTGCCCTCGCGGGCGCACATCTCAAGCATCTCGGCGGCGGTCTTGAACGGGTAGGGGACGGGCGGGCCGTCGTCGGTGTCCTTGCCGCGCGCCAGTTCCTCGGCGGTCAGGACAAAGCCGCCGCCGACCGAGTAATAGGTTTCCTGCAAGATCACGTCGCCCTGCCGGTCGGTGGCGGCGACGGTCATGCCGTTGGCGTGGCCGGGCAGGGGGTCGCCATAATCCAGCACCACGTCCGTGTCGGGGTCCAGCGCCAGCGGCGACAAGCCTTCGGGCGTGACCGTCCGTGTCTCGGCGATCTGCTTCAGCACGCGCTCGGCGGCCTCGTGGTCATAGTCCTGCGGCGTGAACCCGGCGAGGCCAAGGATCACCGCACGGTCGCTCGCGTGCCCGATCCCGGTGAAGGCGAGCGAGCCATAGAGCCGCGCCTTTAGCCCGTGCGCCGTAAAGGCCGACCCGCGCAGCGTGTCGAGAAACCGCGCCGCCGCCACCATCGGCCCCATCGTGTGCGAGGACGACGGCCCGACGCCCACCTTGAACATGTCGAATACGGAAATGAACATCGCGCGCCTTTCCCAGTTGCCCCTTGGTGCCAAAGCCGCGCGGGGGACGCCATGCGAAAAGCGACCGCTTGACGCGGGCGGGCGGCAGCGGGCCGCTATTCCAGATCTGTCTGGATCCAGCGCGGCGAATGGTGGATGTCCAGCGTCTGAAGGCGCCCCGGGCCGAGGTTCTCGAACCTGTGCGGCAGGCCTGCGGGACCGAATACGACCTCTCCGGCGCTGGCGTCGATGACCGCGTCGCCCACGAAGAAGCGGGCGGCGCCGGTCAGGACGACGAAGGTCTCGTCATAGGGATGGACATGCAGGCGCGGTCCGTCGCCGGGCGTATCGTTGCCGTAGGTCAGGACGGTGTTGCCCGACCCGAAGGCGTCGCCGTTCAGCGACCCGCGCCAGGCGCCCTCGGCGTCCGGATCGAACAGCCGTCCCTTGGCGGGCGCACGACCGTCCGGGCTGGCGGTTGCCGGGTCGAAGTCGCGGCGGGCCACTCAGGCGCTCTCCTCGCGCAGCGTGTCCGCCACCAGCGCGTTGGCGTGGCCGTGGCCCATCCCATGCTCTGTCTTCAGCCAAGCGACCAGTTCCATGTGCCTGGCCGGCATCTGGCCCCGGATCATCTCCTTCCACTCAGCGATGGAGCGGCCATACTTCGCCTCGATCGACGGAAAATAGGACGCAGGGCCCTTGGTCTTCTCTGTCATGGTGCCTCCGGGTCAGTGGTGGCCTCACACGACCCGGAATTTCCGTCCACGTCAATCGTGGGCGCCCACGCTTACCCGTCGGGCCGCGTCCAGACGAAGATCGCCGCCGGGATCATGCAGGCCGCCTGTATCGCGATCAGATACAGGTCCAGCCGCATCAGCACCGACAGCAGCAGCACCGCCGCCATCGTCGACACCGCCATGATCTTGGCCCGCCGCGAGATGGCGCCGGTGGCCTCCCACCGCTGGATGTGCGGCCCGAAATGCGCGTGGTCGATCAGCCACGCGCGGGCGCGCGGCGATCCCTTGCCGAACAGGAAGGCCGCAAGGATCATGAAGGGCACCGTCGGCAGCACCGGAAGCACGACGCCGACCATGCCAAGCGCGACCGAAATCCACCCCAGTGCCAGAAAGACGTGCCTGCCCATCGTCCTCGTTCCTTGCCATCCGACGCCTGATGATAGCCTGCTTGCACGGCGCGGCGAACCTCCCTTCCGCGGGGCCCGATCTGCCGCGGCGTGCGGCGGGGAAATCCGCACTCGCGCCCCGGCGTCTTCTTGCCTATAAGGCCGGGGACTTTCAGGGGAGCTGCCAGGAATGAACGGAGACCTTTCGCCCATCGACACCGCCAAGTTCGTCGCTGCCAAGCGGGCCGTCGAGTTTGTCGAGGACGGAATGCGCGTGGGACTGGGCACCGGATCGACCGCCGCGTGGATGGTCCGTTGCCTTGGCGAACTGGTGCGCGAGGACGGGCTGCGCATCAAGGGCGTGCCGACCTCGACCCGCACCGCCGAACTGGCGCGCAAGGTCGGCATCGAGGTGATCTCGCTGGACGAGGCGAAGTGGCTCGACCTGACCATCGACGGCGCCGACGAGTTCGATCCCGACCTGAACCTGATCAAGGGCGGCGGCGGGGCGCACCTGATGGAGAAGATCGTGGCGACCGCCTCGGACCGGATGATCGTGATCACCGATGCGTCCAAGAAGGTGGAAACGCTGGGGAATTTCCCGCTGCCGATCGAGGTGATCCCGTTCGGCTGGCAAACGACAAAGGCACTTGTGGAGGAGACACTGGCCGGGCTTGACGTGCTTGGCCAGACCACGACGCTTCGCCTGAACGGCGAGGCGCCCTTCCTTTCCGACGAGGGGAACTACATCGTCGATCTGCACCTCGAACGCATCGCCAACCCACGGCAGCTTTCGCTGGTGCTCAATCAAATTCCGGGCGTGGTCGAGAATGGCCTGTTCATCGACATCTGCGACGTTGTGGTCATCGGCCACGGTGACGGGCGGGTGGAAGTGAACGACATCAACGCGGGCACGCACGAGGAGGGCCGGATCGAATTCGCCGAGAGCGACAACATGTTCTCGGATCTATCGGAGTAATATCATGTCCTTCGACTACGACCTTTTCGTCATTGGTGGCGGTTCCGGCGGCGTACGCGCGGCGCGCACCTCGGCGCAGGAAGGTGCCAAGGTGGCGCTTGCGGAAGAATACCGTCTGGGCGGCACCTGCGTGATCCGCGGCTGCGTGCCCAAGAAGCTGATGGTGTTCGCCTCGTCCTACGCCCAGCGGATGAAGGACGCGCAGGCCTATGGCTGGGACGTGACGCCCGGCGACTTTTCTTGGCCCGACTTCCGCAAGAAGCTGCACGCCGAACTCGACCGTCTGGAAGGCGTCTATGGCCGTCTGCTGGACGGCTCTGACGTCGAGGTCTTCGCGCAGCGCGCCAAGGTGAAGGATCCGCACACGGTCGAGCTTGCGGATGGCACGACCTATACCGCCAAGCACATCCTGATCGCCGTCGGCGGTCACCCGGTCCGCCCCGACATTCCGAACGCCGACCTTGGTCTGGTGTCGAACGATATCTTCCTGATGGAAGAGATGCCGAAGTCGGTGCTGATCATCGGCGGCGGGTACATCGCCTGCGAATTCGCCTGTATTCTCAACGGGCTGGGCGTGAAGGTCACGCAATTCTACCGCGGTGCGCAGATCCTGCGTGGCTTCGACGACGAGGCGCGCGGCCTGATCGCGGAACAGATGAAGGCGCAGGGCATCGACCTGCACCTTGGCACCAACATCGTCGAGATGGCCCCCGCCTCGCACCGCGAGGAACGCGCCGACACCGAGGCGGTGATGGAAGAGCCGGTGGGGCTGACCAACATCGGGGACAAGACGCTGGGCAACAACCCGGAAAGCGCCACGTCCGAGGACGCGGGCAAGCCGATCTGGGTCAAGGCGACGAACGGTTCCGAAGGCGTGTTCGACCACGTCTTCTTCGCCACTGGCCGCACCCCGTCGGTCGAAGGGCTGGGTCTGGAAGAGGCCGGCGTCAAGCTGGGCCGCCGGGGCGAGATCGAGGTCGACGACTATTCACAGACCTCGGTGCCGTCGATCTATGCCATCGGGGACGTGACCGGTCGGATCGAACTGACCCCGGTCGCCATCCGCGAGGGCATGGCCTTCACCGAGACGGTGTTCAAAAGCAACCCGACCAAGCCCGATCACGAGCTGGTTCCGTCCGCGATCTTCACGCAGCCGGAATACGGCGCGATCGGTCTGACCGAGGAACAGGCCCGCGATCAGGAGCCGATCGAGGTCTATGCGACCTCGTTCAAGCCGATGAACCACGCGTTCGCGGGACGCGACGACCGGGTGCTGATGAAACTGATCGTCAGCCAGGAAACCCGCAAGGTTCTGGGATGTCATATCGTCGCGGATGATGCCGGCGAAATGATCCAGTTGGCGGGCATCGCTGTGAAGATGGGTGCGACGAAGGAAGACTTCGACCGTGTTTGTGCGGTACACCCAACAATGGCAGAAGAGCTTGTCACGATGAAGTCACCAGCGAGAACCAGCTAAGCTTCGGCTTGATTTCGTGCGCCTCGGCGCACAGGTAGCTAGGAACGCTGTTACGGCAAGGGAAGGAACGACACGTAGATGGCCAATAATTCAGGCGGACCCTGGGGTGGAGGAGGCGGTAATCGCGGGAATGGTGACGACGATCGCCGTCCCGCAGGCGGGCAGGGCCCGCGCCGACCGGGCGAAAGCTCGCAGATCCCCGAGATCGACCAGATCATGAAAAAAGGCCAGGAGCGTCTTCGCGTTCTCATGGGCGGGCGCGGCGGTGGCCGTCCGAACGGGCCGAACGGCACCGGCGGCGGCGGCGGCTTTCAGTTCACCCGTGGCACGCTGGGCCTCGGCGCGCTGCTGCTGGTGGCCGCATGGCTTTTCGCTTCGCTATATACCGTGCGTCCCGAAGAACAGTCGGTCGAACTGTTCCTGGGCCGCTATCACTCGGTCGGTAATCCCGGTCTGAACTTCGCGCCGTGGCCCTTCGTCACCGCCGAGGTGCTGCCGGTCACCCGCGAAGAAAACATCAACATCGGTACCTCGAACGGGCGCAGCGGCGACACCGGCCTGATGCTGACCACCGACGAGAACATCGTCGACCTGGACTTCCAGGTGGTGTGGAACATCAAGGATCCGGCCCAGTTCCTGTTCAACCTGCGCGACCCGTCCGAGACGATCCGCGCGGTGTCCGAATCCGCGATGCGCGAGATCATCGCAGCCTCGCAGCTGGCGCCGATCCTCAACCGTGACCGGGGTCTGATCGCCGACAACGCGCAGGCGCTGATCCAGGAAACGCTGGACAGCTACGACGCCGGCGTGAACATCGTCCGTCTCAACCTCGACAAGGCCGACCCGCCAGCCGAGGTGATCGACTCGTTCCGCGAAGTGCAGGCCGCCGAGCAAGAGGCCGACCGCCTTCGCCGTCAGGCTGACGCCTACGCGAACCGCGTGCTCGCCGGCGCGCGGGGTGAGGCCGCCCAGATCCTTGAAGAGGCCGAGGCGTACCGCGCTCAGGTCGTCAACGAGGCCGAAGGTGACGCCAGCCGCTTCCTTGCCGTTCTGACGGAATACCGCAACGCGCCCGACGTGACGCGCAAGCGGCTTTATCTGGAAACGATGGAATCGGTGCTGGGTGACGTGGACAAGATCATCCTCGACGATGCCGTTTCGGGCAACGGTGGCGGGCAGGGCGTGGTTCCCTACCTTCCGCTGAATGAACTGCGCCGCGGCGCGGACACCTCTACGGCAACCCAATAAGGCAGGGAGGACACGACTATGCGTAAGACAACCTTCATCCTTCCCGCCATCGTGGTGCTTCTGGCGCTCGTCGGCTCTTCGATCTTCGTGGTCGATGAACGCGAAAAGGCGCTGGTGCTTCAGTTCGGCCAGATCAAACGGGTCAAGGAAGACCCGGGTCTCGCCTTCAAGGTGCCCTTCATCCAAGAGGTCGTGACCTACGACGCCCGGATCCTCAGCCTCGACACCGACGAAACCGAGGTGACGCCGTCGGATGACCGCCGCCTCGTGGTCGATGCCTTCGCGCGGTACCGGATCGCGGACGTGGTCCAGTTCCGGCAGGCGGTTGGCGTGGGCGGTATCCGCTCGGCCGAAGACCGGCTGGAATCGATCCTGAACGCGCAGATCCGCGCGGTGCTGGGTTCGGACGGCGTAACCTCGAACACCATCCTGTCGTCCGACCGGTCCGAACTGATGGAGCGGATCACCGCACAGGCCCGCGCGCGCGCCGAAGCCATCGGCATCGAGGTGATCGACGTGCGGCTGAAGCAGACCAACCTGCCGGAGCAGAACCTTGATGCGACCTTTGCCCGGATGCGGGCGGAACGCGAACGCGAGGCTGCCGACGAGATCGCCCGAGGCGAGGAGCTGGCGCAGATCACCCGCGCTCAGGCCGATCGTACCGTGGTGGAACAGGTGTCCAACGCCCGCCGCGACAGCGAAATCATCCGGGGTGAGGCGGACGCCGCCCGGAACCGCATCTTCGCCGACGCGTTCACCCAGGACGAGGATTTCTTCGAGTTCTACCGCTCGCTGACGGCCTACACCCGGTCGATCAACGGCAACAACTCGACCCTCGTGATCTCTCCGGACAGCGAGTTCTTCGACTTCCTCGAAAGCTCGACGGGCCGCAACGGTCCGGCTCCGGTGGCAACGCCGACGGACACCGCCGGCACCGACACCGCGGCGGACGAAGCGCCCGAGGCTGAACCCGAGGCCCCGGAAGTCCCCGAGGAGGACGAGGCCGAGCCAGAGACCGAGGAACCCGCCACGGACGCCGAGCAGAACGGCTGATATGGCCACGCTTGTCCTGGCCCTTGGCCTTGTACTGTGTATCGAGGGGCTGGTGTTCGCACTGGCCCCTTCGCGTATCGAGGACCTGCTGCGCAGCTTGGCGGAACTTCCCGTCGAAACCCGCCGCGCCTTCGGCCTTGGGGCACTGGCCCTTGGTGTCCTGCTGGTCTGGCTGGCGCGGTTGCTGGGCGTATGACGGCGCGCGGTGACCGGGCGGTGTCTGCGCCAAGCGTCCGGCCCGCGACACGGCAGGATCTTCCCGCGGTACTGGACCTGTACCGACACCTGAACAGCGACACCGACCGGCCGTCCGTCAAGACGGCAGAGGCGGTGTTCGACCGTTTCCTCGCCTATGATGACAGCGCGATTTGGCTCTGTCTGGTGGACGACGTGGCCGTGGCCTCGTGCACGCTTGTCGTCGTGCCCAACCTGACCCGAGGCGCACGTCCCTACGCGCTGATCGAGAACGTGGTGACCCACGGCGATCACCGCCGCATGGGGTATGGCCGCAAGGTGCTGGACGCCGCCTGCGACGCCGCGTGGGCGGCGGGGTGCTACAAGGTCATGCTGATGACCGGCTCCAAGCAGCCCGGAACGCTCGACTTCTATCGCACCGCTGGGTTCGAACAGTCGAAGACCGGCTTCCAGAAGCGCCGCTAACCCGCGCCGCCGAAGGCCTGCCCCGAAAACCTGTCCGCTCAGCCGTCCAGATCGCCGCGCGTGAACAGGGGCAGGACCGGCAGCCCGGGCGCGCCCTGAACCTGCGGCGCGCCGTCGCCGCGCCAGATCGCGCAGACGACCGCCAGAACCTTGGCATCTTCCTGCGACGCAAGGCGGTACGCGTCGGCGACCGCGCCGCCGGTGGTGATGATGTCCTCGATGAAGGTCACCTTCCTGCCGCCGACATCCTGCCCTTCAAGCGCGCGACAGGTCCCATAGGTCTTCGCCTCCTTGCGCACGAAGGCGGCCGGCAGCCCGGTTTCCAGCGAAATCGCCGTCACCAGCGGCACGCCCCCCAGTTCCAGACCGGCCAAGATCTCTGTCTCGGCGGGCAGAAGGCGGCTCATGCCACGGGCCAAATGCTTCAGCAGCACCGGGTCCCCCTCGAAGCGGTACTTGTCGAAATACCGATGCGAGGTCTGCCCCGACCGCAGCACGAACGTGCCGTCAAGCGTCGCGACATCGGCCACCCGGCGCGCAAGATCTTCTTTCGAGATGCTGTCGTCTTCAACCATATGTGCGCTCCCGATAAGCGTGAATTGGACGTGTCCCATCTCTATAGCCGAGCGTGCGGGCAAAAGCTTTGACACCGATCGTCCGGTGCCCGCACCCTCCGTCGCATACTCACCAGTTATTGCAGGACCGCCACCTATGCCCAATGACCAAGACTATTTCAAAACCCTCATCTCGCTGCTCGAAGCGGACAAACAGCAGTTGATGATCCTGATCGGGCTGGAAATCGGTCTGCCGATCCTGACGCTGAAGGATCTGTCTTTCGGAAAGGTCGTGTTCGACACGTCCGAAACCATCCCCGATGCGCTGCGGATCTCGCTCGGGACCAGCATCGTGCTCTTGTTCGCGGCCGCCGCCGTCCATTGGACCTATATGCGCCGGGTCCACATGAACGCTTTTGCCGTCGCCCGACTCATGCTGCAGACCGGAAACGGCGAGGACGCGCGACAGCTGGTCTTCGGTGACGAAACCGGGCTTTGGGCGCGGCACGGCTACAAGTTCAACCTTGGCATGGGCTTGCTGGTCGCCGGGCTCCTGACCTACGCCGTGTTCGTCTGGCTCCACGTCAGCGGCATCTCCGCCTGACCGGCGCGCCACGACCGCCCCGCACAATCCGGGACTTGCGGTCGCGGCGTGCGCGGCGAAAGACCGCGAAAGTGTTGCGCGCGCGAAGGGAAAAGATCGCTGCATTAACGAATTGGAAGCGAATCTTCGCCTTCCTCAGTCACGGGACTGGCGCGCGCCCCCCGCGTCGTGCCACAGTTTTCGTTACAGGACCCTCACGTTGACTTGAGACTTTGCGACGGGGGTTTGAGTTGTGCATTTCCGCACCTAGGTAAATGGTCCGACGCACAGTACGTCCCGGCTGCGTTTCCCGCCGGGAAGACAAGCAAACGGAGAGACGTGTGAAACCTCAGGCAATCTCAATCCAACGACAATCCGACGATGCGCGCTGGATGCGCGCCGCGTGGATCTCGTTCCTGGGTCTGGCCCTGCTTCTTGCGCAGGCCCTCGTCGCGACCGCACAGACGCGGCCCGACAGCTTCGCCGACCTGGCTGAACGGATCAGCCCCTCGGTGGTGAACATCACCACCTCGACCAGCGTCGCCACCAACGGCGTTCCCGGCCCCGTCGTTCCCGAAGGCTCCCCCTTCGAGGACTTCTTCCGTGACTTCATGGACCGCAACCAGGGTCCCGACCGGCCCCGCCGCAGCCAGGCGCTGGGTTCGGGCTTCGTGATCTCGGAAGACGGGTTCATCGTCACCAACAACCACGTCATCGAAGGCGCCGATCAGGTCACGATCGAATTCTTCTCGGGCGTCGAACTGGACGCCGAGATCGTCGGCACCGACCCCAACACCGACATCGCGCTCTTGAAGGTCGAAAGCGACACGCCGCTGCCGTTCGTCACCTTCGGCGACAGCGACACCGCCCGCGTGGGCGACTGGGTCATGGCGATGGGCAACCCGCTGGGGCAGGGCTTCTCGGTCTCGGCCGGGATCGTCTCGGCCCGCAACCGGGCGCTGTCGGGCACCTATGACGACTACATCCAGACCGACGCCGCCATCAACCGCGGCAACTCGGGCGGCCCGCTGTTCAACATGGACGGCGACGTCATCGGCGTGAACACCGCCATCCTGTCGCCCAACGGCGGCTCGATCGGCATCGGTTTCTCGATGGCCTCGAACGTCGTCACCCGCGTGGTCGACCAGCTGCAGGAATACGGCGAAACCCGCCGCGGCTGGCTGGGCGTGCGCATTCAGGACGTCGATGCCGACATGGCCGACGCGCTGGGTCTCGAAACCGCCTCGGGCGCGATGGTCACCGACGTGCCGGAAGGCCCCGCGATGGAAGCGGGCATTCAGGCCGGTGACGTGATCACCAGCTTCGATGGCACCGAGGTCGAGGATACCCGCCAACTGGTCCGCGTCGTCGGCAACTCGCCGGTCGGCAAGGCCGTACGCGTGATCGTCTTCCGCGATGGCGAAACCCAGACCCTCATGGTCACGCTGGGCCGCCGCGAAGAGGCCGAAGGCGCCGTGCCCGCCTCGATCGAACGCCAGGCCGACCCGGTCGAGCAAGAGATCCTGGGCATCACCATCTCGACCCTCAACGACGAACTGCGCGAGCAGCTGGGCCTTGACGAGAACATGACCGGCCTTGTCGTGACCGACGTCGACGAGATGAGCGAAGCCTACGAGAAGGGCCTGCGCGCGGGCGACCTCGTGATCGAAGCCGGCCAGCAGAAGGTGCAGTCGGTCGAGGATCTAGAAGACCAGATCGCCGAGGCGCAGGACGCCGGCCGCCGCTCGCTGCTGCTGCTGGTCCGCCGCGAAGGCGAACCCCGCTTCGTGGCGCTGACGCTGGAAGACAGCTGACGACCCCACCACTCCGAGAACTGGAAAGGGCGCCTCCGGGCGCCCTTTTTTCTTGCCCGGGCGCCCGACAACCCGGGCACCGCCCCTGCTTCTTCTCTTCCTCAATACCTCGGGGGAGCCGCGCAGCGGCGGGGGCAGAGCCCCCATCCATCCCCCCGCGACCGCCCAGGCCCGCCGAAACCCCGACACCGCGTCTGGCCAAGCGCGGCGGAATGCGGCAAGCCTTGGCGTGATGCTGGACAGACTTCGACACCTCTACGAGGGCCACAGCCCCGCGGCGCACAGGTTCCGCTATGCCTTGCTCGGGTTCGACCTGATCACCGTGATCTTCGTCGTGGTGACCTCGTTCTTCCCGCGCAGCACCGGGGTCGAGGTGGCCGACGCGGTGTTCGGGCTGGTGATCCTTGGCGATTTCCTTGCCCGTCTGGCGATCGAACCGCGGCGGCTGCACTGGTTCCTGCGCCCGCCGGTCTGGGCCGACATCATCGCGCTGATCTCGTTCCTCGCCCCCGTCGCGGGCGAGGGGTTCGGCTTCCTGCGCATCCTGCGCACCCTGCGGCTGCTGCACACCTACCAGATCCTGTCCCGGCTGCGGCTGGACTTCCCGAAGTTCCGCCAGTTCGAAGAGGCGACGCTGGCCGGGGTCAACCTCGTGGTTTTCCTGTTCGTGACCACCGGGCTGATCTATGCGCTGCAGGTCGACGAGAACCCGGACATCCGCAACTACGCCGACGCGCTGTATTTCACCGTCACCACGCTGACCACCACCGGCTTCGGCGACATCACCCTGACCGGAACGGCGGGGCGGATGCTGTCGGTCGGGGGGATGATCGTCGGCGTGACGCTGTTCCTGCGGCTGGCGCAGGTGCTGTTCCGACCGACCAAGGTGCGCGAGGAGTGCCAGACCTGCGGCCTGGCGCTGCACGATGCGGACGCGGTGCATTGCAAGCATTGCGGCGCGACCATCCACATCGACACCGACGGCGACGTCTAGCGGGGCAGGGCGGCTGCTAGCGGGTGATCCGCTCGACCTCGACCAGCCCCAATTGGCGGGCGGCGGCCAGCGACAGCACGGCGCTGTTCAGCCCCTGCGGCTTCTGGAACGCGCGGATCGCGGCACGGGTGCCGGGGGTCATCCGGCCATCCGCCGCGCCGGCGTACAGCCCGCGCACCGCCAGCGCCCGCTGGACCGAGGCGACGAACTCCGGCGTCAGCTGGTCGGGGCACAGGCTTTCGAACCAGACCTCTTCGCGTTCTTCGACGATCTCCTGCACCACCTCGGTCCGGACCGAGGCCGGGCTGACCACGTCGCCCTCGGCGTCCAGCACGGCGGGCACCTCGACATGGTGTGTGACCGTTTCGATCACCGCCGGTGTCTCGTCCTGTCCGTGGCAGGTCTCGGGGTTGCTGCCCGGCGGGCCCTCGCCGCGCAGGCGGATCGGGGCGGGCTCGTCGATGCGGGTCACGTCGGGCAGCCCGTCGCCCGTGCCGCAGGCCGTCAGCAGGCCAAGCGCCATCCCAAGCGTCACCGCTTTGCGTCTGTGTCCGATCACCGCTCGTGCCTCTCTAAGGGGCTTTTCGTTGGGTCAAAGAATAACCCGGATGCGGGGCGGGCGAAAGCCTCAGGGCGCGCCGTCGTGGCGGGCGGGCTCGTGCTGCAACAGGCTGTCCAGCATGTGCGACAGGTCCTCGATCTCTTCGGCGACGATGTGGACCACGCTCGCCTCGCGCTGAAGCCGCCCGGTCACCCGCAACAGCCGCCCCGCGATCACGGCGCGGCGGAAGCGTTCGTAGATCTTTTTCCAGACCACGACATTGGACACGCCGGTCTCGTCCTCCAGCGTGACGAAGATCACGCCCTTCGCGGTGCCGGGGCGCTGCCGCACCAGCACCAGCCCGGCCACCGTCACCCGCGCACCGCCGGGCACGCGATCCAGCCACGCGTGCGGGCAGCACGAGGGCGGGCGGGGCCAGTCGTCGGGAACGGCATGCGAGTCTGTCATGAGAACAAAGATAGAACAAATGCCGCGTCCTGCCAACGGATTCGGCACGATCCCGATAAATCCGCCGCGGCGTCACGGAATCCGGGCGGCGGCCAGAAAGCGGCTGGAAAATCCCGGTGACAGGGCTTATTTCGCCATTGACCCACGGACGACAGGCGAAAGGCAGACGATGGCGCGCATCACCTATATCGAACACAACGGCACCGAGCACACCGTGGACGTGCCCAACGGCCTGACCGTTATGGAAGGCGCGCGGGACAACAACATCCCCGGGATCGAGGCCGACTGCGGCGGCGCCTGCGCCTGTTCGACCTGCCACGTCTACGTTCATCCCGACTGGATCGGCAAACTGCCCGAGCGCGAAGCGATGGAAGAGGACATGCTGGACTTCGCGTTCGAGCCGAACCCAGACCGTTCGCGCCTGACCTGTCAGCTGAAGGTCAGCGATGCGCTGGACGGCCTGATCGTGCAGATGCCCGAAAAGCAGATCTGATGCGCCGGACCGCGCTGGCTCTGGTCCTTGCGATGGCGGCTGTCGGGTCCACCGGGCCCACTGGCGCCGCCGCCTGCGACCGGCCCGCGTGGCTTGATAGCGACTATCCCGACAGCCTGACCGAGGACCGCGAGGCCAGCGGCCCCGTGCGCCGCGCGTGGTTCGCCGATGCCACGCGCCGCTATGACCACGCCATCCTTGGCCGCGACCGCGAACCGGGGACGCTGTGGGTCGATGCCGATGGAAACCGGGGCCTGTGCGGCCATTCCATTTCGCTGGATCCCGCCCATGTGTTCGAGGACATCGCCCCCCGGCTGGCGGATCTTGACGGCGACGGCGTGAACGAGGTGATCGTGGTCCGGACCCATGTCGGGCAGGGCGCGCAGCTTGCCGTCTACCGCTGGACCGGCGACGATCTCGTGCTGGATGCCGCCACCCCCTACATCGGTCAGACGCACCGCTGGCTCGCGCCGCTTGGGGCGGCGGATTTAGATGGAGACGGGGCGATGGAACTGGCCTATGTCGACCGCCCGCATCTGGCGAAGGTGCTGCGGGTCTGGCGTTACGCGCCGGGGCGGCTGACGGAGATCGCGGCGGTCTCTGGGCTGACCAACCACCGCATCGGCGAAGACCACATTTCGGGCGGCATCCGCGCGTGCGGCAACGGCCCCGAGATGATCACTGCAAGCGGCGACTGGTCCGCGCTGGTGGCGACCCGCTTGAAGGACGGGGCGCTGACGTCGCGCGGATTGGGGCGTTACTCGGCGGATGCCATGACGGCGGCGATGGCCTGCCGCTGACGCGGGCTTAGTCCAGCGCGCGCCAGCCGATGTCGCGGCGGCAGAACCCGTCCGGCCAGTCGATCCCGTCGACCATCGCATAGGCCCGGTCCCGCGCCTCGGCCAGCGTGGCGCCGCGGGCGGTGACGTTCAGCACGCGGCCCCCGGTGGCGACGATCTGGCCATCCTTCCCGGCGGTGCCGGCGTGGAACACCATGTTGAAGCTGTCCTCGGGAAGCCCGTCCAGCCCCTTGATCGGCGTGCCTTTTTCATAAGAACCCGGATAGCCGTTGGCGGCCATCACCACCGTCAGCGCGTGGTCGTCGGCCCAGTTGGCCTGCGCTTCGGCCAGACGGCCTTCGGCGCAGGCGTGCATCAGGTCCAGCGCCTGTGCGCCCAGCCGCAACATCAGCACCTGACATTCCGGGTCGCCGAAGCGGACGTTGTATTCCACCAGCCGGGGCGCGCCGTCCTTGATCATCAGGCCGACGTACAGCACGCCCTGATAGGGGGTGCCGCGCTTTGCCATCTCGGCCACCGTGGGCTTCACGATCTCGTCCAGTGCGCGCTGTGCCACCGCGTCGGACAGCACCGGGGCGGGGGAATAGGCGCCCATGCCGCCGGTATTCGGGCCGGTGTCGCCGTCGCCGACGCGCTTGTGGTCCTGCGCGGTGCCCACGGGCAGCACGTTCTCGCCGTCGCACAGCACGAAGTACGACGCTTCCTCGCCGTCCATGAAGTCCTCGATCACCACCTCGGCGCCCGCCGCGCCGAAAGCGCCGCCGAACATCTCGTCGATGGCGTCCAGCGCCTCGGCCTCGGTCATCGCGACGATCACGCCCTTGCCAGCGGCCAGCCCGTCGGCCTTGACCACGATGGGCGCACCCTGTTCGCGGATATAGGCCTTGGCGGGCTCAGCTTCGGTGAACCGGGCCCATGCGGCGGTCGGCGCGCCGCAGGCATCGCAGATCTCTTTGGTGAACCGCTTCGACGCCTCAAGCTCTGCCGCCGCTTTCGAGGGGCCGAAGACCAGCAGACCCGCATCGCGCAGATCGTCCGCCACCCCGGCGGCCAGTGGCGCCTCGGGGCCGACGATCACGAAGTCGATGGAATTGGCCTGCGCGAAATCCACCACGGCGCCGCCGTCAAGGATGTCCAGCGCGGCGCATTCGGCGATGGCTGCGATCCCGGCATTGCCCGGCGCGACGATCAGCCGGTCGCATTTCGGGTTCTGCATCGCCGCCCACGCAAGGCTGTGCTCGCGTCCGCCGCCACCGAGAATGAGGATGTTCATGCTGCCGCCCCTTGCTTGCTGCCGCCCGTGCTGCCGTGGCGGCTCAATAGGCGGACCTGCGCTTGGTGACAAGGTGATGGAACAACCCCACGCGATGCCTCGTTGACCCCGCAACACGGCAAGACAGGAGAAACGATCATGTCCAAGCTGACTGGAAAGAAAATCGCCATTCTGGCAACCGACGGCTTCGAGCAGTCGGAACTTGAAGTGCCCCACGCCAAGCTGCGCGAAGAAGGGGCCGAGATCGACATCATCTCGCTCAAGCCCGGGGAAATCACGGGCTGGGATACCGACAACTGGGGTCGCTCCGTCAAGGTCGACCGCACCCTGCCGGAAACGCTGGCCGCCGACTACGACGCGCTGGTGCTGCCCGGCGGGCAGATCAACCCCGACCTGCTGCGGGTCGAGGACAGCGCGCTGAACTTCATCCGCGCGTTCCACGACGACGGCAAGGTGATCGCCGCGATCTGCCACGCTCCGTGGCTGCTGATCGAGGCGGGCATCGCGCGGGGCCGCGAGATGACCTCGTACCCCTCGGTGCGCACCGACGTCGAAAACGCCGGCGCACGCTGGACCGACGCCGAGGTCGTGGCCGACAACGGCATCGTCACCAGCCGCAACCCGGGCGATCTGGACGCGTTCTGCGCCAAGATCGTCGAAGAGGTAACCGAAGGTCTGCACGTCCGCGAGGCGGCCTGATCTTTTCCTTCGCGATCGGATCGGGCATGGTCCGCCCATGTCCGATCTGATCGACGATCCCGCACCGGGCGAGAACGCCCACGAGTACACCGTCTCGGAAATTTCCGGGGCGGTGAAACGTGTTCTGGAAGGCGAATTCGGCCGCGTCCGGGTCAAGGGCGAGGTGGGCCGCGTCTTCGTCGCCCGCTCGGGGCATCTGTATTTCGACATCAAGGACGACCGGAACGTGCTGGCCTCGGTCGCGTGGAAGGGGCAGGCGGCGCGCCTTGCCGTGAAGCCCGAAGAAGGCATGGAGGTGGTCGCCACCGGACGCCTGACCACGTTCGGATCGCAGTCCAAGTACCAGCTGACGGTGGAAGACATCCGCCCGGCGGGTGTCGGCGCGCTGATGGCGATGCTGGAAAAGCGCAAGAAGGCGCTGGCCGCCGAAGGGTTGTTCGACGACGCGCGCAAGCGTCCGCTGCCGTATCTGCCCGAGGTGATCGGCGTCGTGACCTCGCCCTCGGGGGCGGTGATCCGCGACATCCTGCACCGCCTGCGCGAGCGGTTCCCCCGCAAGGTCCTGATCTGGCCGGTCGCGGTGCAGGGCGACCGCTGCGCCCCCGACGTCGCGTGCGCCATCGAAGGCTTCAACCGCCTGACCCCCGGCGGCGCGCTGCCGCGTCCCGACCTGCTGATCGTCGCGCGCGGCGGCGGCTCGATCGAGGATCTGTGGGGCTTCAACGAGGAAATCGTCGCCCGCGCCGCCGCCGCGTCAGAGATCCCGCTGATCTCGGCGGTGGGGCACGAGACGGACACGACGCTGATCGACTACGTCTCGGACCGCCGTGCGCCGACCCCGACGGCCGCCGCCGAGATCGCGGTGCCGGTGCGGATGGAACTGCAGGCATGGCTGTCGCAGCAAGAGGCGCGTCTTGACCGTGCGATGGCCGAGGCCGTGGCCCGCCGCCGCCAGCGCCTTGCCGACGTCAGCCGCGCCCTGCCGCGCCCCGAGGCGCTGGTCGGGCAGGCCCGCCAGCGGCTGGATTATGCGTCGGCCGGTCTGCCCCGCGCCCTGACCGCGCTGGTCGAACGCCGCCGCGGCCGCCTGAACGAGGCGGCGGTGCATCTGCGCCCCGCCGTCCTGCGCCGGTCGCTGGCGCAGCGCAAGGCCGACACCGACCGGCTTGCCGCGCGGCTGGGTCCGGCGCTGGACCGTCTGCGGCGCGACAAGGATCGCGGCTATCGCACCGTCGCGGCCCGCCTGCGCGGCTCGGTTCTGGAGCGCGATCTTGCCCGCCAGCGCGATCTGTTCACCCGCACCGTGCGGCGCCTGTCCGCCGCGGGCGGGGCGCAGGTTTCGGGCTGGACCGCCCGGCTGGAGGCTTTGGAACGGCTGCGGCAAAGCCTTGGCTACCGCGAGACGCTGAAACGCGGATATGCGGTGGTGCGCGGCGACGCGGGCGTCGTGACCCGCAAGGCCGAGGCCGAGGCGGCATCGGGGCTGGAGATCGAGTTCATGGACGGCCGTCTTGCCATTGGCGGCGGCGGCAAGCCCGCGAAGCGGAAGCCGCAAAGCGAGGCGTCGAGCACCCCGCCCGACAAGAAGCCGGAGCAGGGATCGCTGTTCTGAGCCTGTCGCGCCAAGGGCGCGCGTGGATGCGTGCAAGGGGGCTCTGCCCCACTCCCCCGAGGTATTTTGAAAGAGAAGAAGAGGCTCAGGACGTGGTCAGGCGGAACCGTCTGAACGTTTCGCCGTCGTGGTCCACGTCGCCGGTATAGGTGGCGCCCAGACGGGCAAGCGCGCCAAGGTGGCGGCGGGTCGGCGGCAGCAGGAAGGTGACGCAAGCGATGCGCGGATCCTGCCGTGCGACGTCCAGCGCCATGCGGCTGAGCGGCAGCCCGAGCCCGAAGCGGTCCGGGCGCAGAACCAGCCCGAAATCCCAGTCTTCGCCTTCCTTCTGGAACCCGCCCCAGCCGGCATAGTCTCCGTCCGCAAGGAACGCCCAGTGGCCAAGGCCGTCGCGCGTCCAGTAGGTCTCTTTCATCGCGACGAAGGCGCGGGCGTCGTCCGCCGTCCAGGCGCGGCCCGACAGCAGCGGCATATGCGCGGCCATGCGCGGGTCGGACATGTGGGCCGCGATCGCCTCGGGGGCGACGTCGGTCAGGCGGGTGAAGGATAGCTTCGGCATCGGCTTCATTGGTGGGCAGGCGGGATCAGGCCAACGCCGGGCAGGGCGGGGCGTTCGGGGTGGGACCGTATGCGATCGGCATGGCGATGGTATTGCCCTTCTCGTTGCAGGCCTGCCCCGGGTGATAGGCCACCGCCGGGGCGGGGGCAATCGGCGGCGCGTCTTCCGGCGCAGAGGTTTTCGTATCGCCGATGGCGCGCCGCCCCTATGGTCGGGGAAAGCCGCACAGGAGGGACCGGATGGATTTTGCCAGCCTTGAGCGCCGGGAATGGTCGGACCCCGCCGTCGCGCAGTCCTATGCCGGGGCCTTTGCCCGCGCCGCCGACATGGTGGCGCCGCGGCTGGTGGCGGCGGTCGGTGCCGCGCCGGGGGGTCGGGCGCTGGACCTGTGCTGCGGGCATGGCAACGTGACGCGGCGGCTGGTCTCGGCCGGGGCCAACGTCACCGGGCTGGACTTCTCTGCGGCGATGCTGGCGATGGCGCGCGAGGCGGTGCCCGATGCCACCTTCGTCGAGGGCGATGCGATGGACCTGCCGTTCGATGCCGGTGCCTTCGACGCGGTGACCATCGGGTTCGGCATGCCCCACGTTCCCGATCCGCCCCGCGTGCTGGCCGAGGCGCGCCGCGTGTTGCGGCCGGGCGGGCGGCTGGCGTTCTCGGTCTGGTGCGGACCCGAGGTCGAGACCGCGCTGGGCTATGTGTTCGGGGCGATCGCGACGCATGGCGATCCCGCGATTCAGCTGCCGCCCGGGCCGGGGGCGAACGACTATGCCGACCCGGCGCTGGCCTTCCCGGTGCTGGACGCGGCGGGGTTCGGCGGTTGCGGGCAGGACACGGTTGCCTCGATGTGGCGGGTGACGGATCCCGGCGCGCCGTTCGATTTCTTCCGCGAAGGCACCGCGCGCGGCGGGGCGTTGCTGCGCCCGCAGCCCGAGGAGAACGCCGCCGCCATCCGCGCGGCGGTGGTCGAAGAGGTCTTGGCACGGCATGGCGCGGGCCCCGAGTGGGAGGTGCCGATCCCGGCGGTGGTGACCGTCGCGACGGCGGTCTAGCGGTTCAGCAAGCGCGCGGCCAGCGGCGCCATCGTGACCACGCAGGCCACCCGCGTCAGGTGGTGCGTGATGACAAAGGCAAGGTCCGCGCCCGACACCAGCGCGACGACCACCATCTCGCCCTGTCCGCCGGGCAGGAACGACAGCATCACGTCCAGCGCCGGTGCGCCGGTGATCCACAGAACCGCCTCGATGAACGCAAGGCTGATCGCCGCCAGCAACGCCGCGAAGGCAAGCCCGGCGCCCACGTCCACCCGGATCTCGCGGGCGGTGATGCCGGTGTAGTTCGCGCCGACGCCCAGACCGATGAAGAACTGCGCGGCCCAGATCAGCTCGGCCGGGGGGCGGTACTGGATCACCCCGCCAAGAGACAGTGCGGCGGTCAGCACCATCGGCCCGATGATCGACGCGCCGAACAGGTTGATCCGTTCCGCAATTTTCCAGCCGACAAGACCGGACGCGACCATCAGGGCGATCTGGACCAGCGGCAGGTCGGTCGCGCGGGCGCCCGGTGCCGCGGTCAGGTCCAGATCGTACCAGAAGGTCAGCAGAAACGGCGCGACGGTCACGATCACCAGCACGCGCGTCGCGTGGATCAGGGACATCGCCCGGACGTCGCCGCCGGCTTCTTCTCCGAAGATCAGCATGTCCTGCAAACCGCCCGGCATCGCCGAGTAGAACGCCGTCGGGTGGTCGAACTTCATCACCTTGCGGAAGAACGGATATCCGATGCCGCCGATCACCAGGATGAACACCGGGATCATCGCCAGCGTCGGGGCATAGCCCGGCAATTCGCGCACCAGCTCGGGGGGGATCGACGCGCCGATGGCCACGCCCAGCAGCGTCCGCATCGCGATGCCCAGCTTGCCGGTGCCCTGCAGCGGCACGCCAATCAGCGCGGCGACCAGACAGCCCAGCATCGGACCAAGCAAAAGCGGAAGCGGCAGACCGAGAAGCACGAAGACCGCCGCCCCCACGGCAGCGATCACAACGGTGCGCAGGCGGGCGGGCGTGACTGTCGACATGACGTGGGCTAAGCCACAGAATTCGTTTGGGGACAAGTCGCCCTCGAAGTCACCCTTGACCCCTGCGCGCCTGCATGACCCCATGTCATCTCTATGGGACATCCCGGCGAGAGGAGGCGCAGGTGACGGAACAGGTGGAGGGGATCGAAGCGGTTCAGGCGCTGTTGTCCGAACAGGGCTATGTCTGCGGGCGGCCACTGGCCACGGTGGTGTTTCTGGCGCTGCGGCTGGGCAGGCCACTGTTTCTGGAGGGCGAGGCCGGGGTCGGCAAGACCGAGATCGCCAAGGCGCTGGCGGCGGGGCTGGGGCGGCGGCTGATCCGGTTGCAGTGTTACGAGGGGCTGGATGCCTCTTCGGCGGTCTACGAATGGAACTTCGCGGCGCAGATGGTGGCGATCCGCGCCGCCGAGGCGGGCGGCGGCATGGACCGCGACGTGCTGCAGGACGAATTGTTCTCGGACGAGTTCCTGATCGAGCGCCCGCTGCTGCAGGCGATGCGCCCGCAGGCCGGGGGCGCGCCGGTGCTGCTGATCGACGAACTCGACCGCACCGACGAGCCGTTCGAGGCCTTCCTGCTAGAGGCGCTGTCGGATTTTCAGGTGACGATCCCCGAACTGGGCACCGTCAAGGCGCCGGAGCCGCCGATCGTGGTGCTGACCTCGAACCGCACGCGCGAGGTGCACGACGCGCTGAAGCGGCGCTGCCTGTACCACTGGGTCGATTATCCCGACTTCGACCGCGAGATGGAGATCCTGAACGCCCGCGCGCCCGAGGCGGCAGAGGCGCTAAGCCGCGAGGTGGTGGCCTTCGTCCAGCGCCTGCGCACCGAGGATCTGTTCAAGAAGCCGGGCGTCGCCGAGACCATCGACTGGGCAAAATGCCTGCTGGCGCTGGACGTGATCACGTTGTCGCCCGAGGTCATCGCCGACACCATCGGCGCGATCCTGAAGTATCAGGACGACATCCAGCGCCTGCAGGGCGGCGAGGCCAAGCGCCTGCTGGACGAGGTGCGCACCGGGCTGGCGGCCGGCTGATGACGGGCGCGGCGAAGCAGGGGCGGTGACCCGGATGGCGGAACAAATCCCCCTTGAGATCCCCGAAGACGGCAAGCTGACGCATAACATCGTCTGGTTCGCCCGGGCGCTGCGCAAGGCGGGGCTGCCGGTGGGGCCGGGCCGCACGCTGGACGCGATCCGCGCGGTCGAGGCGGCAGGCTTCACCGAGCGCACCGATTTCTTCTGGACCCTGCACGCCTGCTTCGTCTCGCGCCCCGAGCACCGGGCGGTGTTCGCGCAGGTGTTCCGGCTGTACTGGCGCGACCCGCGCTATGTGGAACACATGATGGCGATGATGCTGCCCGCGATCCGTGGCGTGCAGGAGGACCGCAGCGCCAAGGCCGCCGAGCGCCGCGCCGCCGAGGCGCTGCTGGACGGGGTCGACCGCGACGCGCCCGAACAGGACAACGCGGGCGGCGACGACGACAGCGAGATCCGCATCGACGCCTCGCAGACCGCGTCGGGCGAGGAACGGCTACGCACGCTCGATTTCGAGCAGATGACCACCGCAGAGATGGCCGAAGCGAAGCGTATGCTGGCGCGGATGACGCTGCCGGTGAACCCGATCCGGTCGCGCCGCACCGTGGCGGACGCGCGCGGCACCCGGCCGGACTGGCGCGCGACGATGCGGGCCGCCCTGCGGAACGGGGGCGAGGTCTATGATTTCTCGACGAAAAACCGGCGTCTGCGGTGGCCGAACCTTGTCGTGTTGTGCGACATCTCGGGGTCGATGTCGCAGTATTCCCGCGCCGCGCTGCATTTCCTGCACGCGGTGTCGAACCACAAGGGCGCGGGCTGGGCGAAGGTCCATGCCTTCACCTTCGGCACCCGCCTGACCAACATCACCCGCCATCTTGCCACCCGCGATGTCGACGCTGCGCTGACAGCCGCCGGGGCCGAGGCGCAGGATTGGGAGGGCGGCACGCGGATCGGCGACTGCCTGCATGCCTTCAATCGCGACTGGGGCCGCCGCGTGCTGGGGCAGGGCGCCGTGGTGCTGATCATCACCGACGGGCTTGAATGCGGTGACCCAAGCCTGCTGGAGCGCGAGATGCAGCGCCTGCACCTGTCCGCCCGGCGCGTGATCTGGCTGAACCCGTTGCTGCGGTGGGACGGCTTCGCCCCCCGCGCACAGGGCATCCGGGCGATGCTGCCGCATGTGGATAGTTTCCGAGCTGGACACAATATCGCTTCTTTGCAGGGACTTGCCGCCGCATTGGCGGATTCTCGCGATTCAGGCGAGAAAAACCGCGCGATTTCGCTGCTTCACGCCGACTGAGCCGAACCCCTTGGAACCGTTTCGATTTGCACCGCGTTGAGGCGCCAACGGGGCGGAGTACCATGTTGGACCCCGCAATGCGCCGTCCCCATCTCAGACGGAGAAAGGCAAAAGATGACGCATCCACTCACGAAACTCGGCGCCTCCACGGCGCTGATCACCCTGTTCGCCGCCGGTCCGCAGATCGCCGCCGCACAGACCATTCCGTCGTGCAACGGCGACGGTGCTGGCATCGCGTTGTCCGAGGTGACGCCTGATCAGCTGAACGGCAACCAGTCGATTGACGATGTCGCGGCGATGGCCGCAAGCGGTCAGGTCTGCGTTCAGGACAACGGCAACATCCGCATGACGGGCGAAGGCTCGGCGGGCGCTGGTGCCGGCGCTGGCGCTGCACCCGAGCAACCGCAGAACGAAGACGCCGCGGCGGCGGAAGAAGCCCCCGCAGAGGACGCCCCCGCCGAGGACGTGGCCGAGGAAGAGACCCCCGCGCCCGAAGCGGCACCCGAGGCGGAACCCGAAGTGGCCGAGACGCCCGAGCCCGAGGCTGCCCCGGCAGAAGACGTGACGCCGGAATCGCTGGCCGAGGACCTTGGCGGCAATGCTGGCGCCGGGGCCGAGGCAGAGGCCGAGGTGACCGAAGCCCCCGCCGAGCCAGAGGTGGTAGAGGAAGAGACCGCCGAAGACGCGGCGCCCGAAGTCGAAGCCGAACCCGAAGTCGCGGAAACCCCCGAGGTCGAAGAAGCCCCGGAAGAGGTGACGCCCGAGTCGCTGGCCGATGACCTTGGCGGAGACGCCGCCGGCAACACCGAAGGTGCGACCGCTGTGACGGACGCCCCCGAGGAACCGGAAGCCCCCGAGGAAGAGGTGGCAGAGGAAGAAGCGCCCGCCGCCGAACCCGAAGAGGTCGCCGAAGACGCCGCGCCTGAAACCGATGCGGCCGACGATGACGTTGTCGTCGAGAACAACGGTCGCCCCGCCGCTGCAGCGTCTGCCGCCGCAGCGACCGAGGGCGAGGCCGAAGCGGTCGAAACCACCGAGACCACGGTCACCGAGGAAGACGCCCGGTCCAGCGACGAGGACTTCGCGGAAACGCCGGACGCCGCTCCTGCGGCGCGTAACAACGACGACGATGACCGTGGCGGCCTGTCGAACTTCGAAAAGTTCGCGCTGGGCGCGGCTGGTCTGGTCGTTCTCAACGAACTGATCGGTCAGAACGACGAGGTGGTCGAAAACACCGGCGACCGTGTCGTGGTCCAGCGTCAGGACGGCAGCTACTACGTTCTGAAGGACGATGACGAACTGCTGCGCCGCCCCGGCGCGGACGTCCGCACCGAAACCTTCAGCGACGGCTCGACCCGCACCACGGTCACGCGCGACAACGGCGTGCAGGTCGTGACGGTCTCGGCCGCCGACGGCACGGTGCTGCGCCGCACCCGCCTGCTGCCCGACGGCCGCGAGGTGATCCTGTTCGACGACACCGTCGAAAGCCGCCCGGTGCGTCTGAGCGACCTGCCGCAACCCGCGCAAAGCCGCGAGATCGCGGTCGACAACGACGCCGAACTTCGGGCCGCGCTCGAAGCAGAGCGCCGCGCGGATCTGGACCGGACCTTCACGCTGGGTCAGGTGCGCAACATCGAGCAGGTGCGCGAACTGATGCCGGTGATCAACGTCGACGCCATCAACTTCGAAACCGGCTCGGCGGCGATCCGTCCCGAAGAGGCCGAAAGCCTCTATGCGCTGGGACGGGCGATGGCCGACTTCATCGCCGAAAACCCGGACGAGCTGTTCCTGATCGAAGGCCACACCGATGCGGTCGGCAATGACGCGCTGAACCTTGCGCTGTCGGACCGCCGTGCGGAAAGCGTGGCGCTGGCGCTGTCGGAATACTTCGACGTTCCGCCGGAAAACATGGTCGTCCAAGGCTACGGCGAAGAGTTCCTGCTGGTCCCGACGGGCGACGCGGAACGCGCGAACCGCCGCGCCGCCGTCCGCCGGATCACCCCGCTGCTGCAGACCGCAGCGGTGCGCTGACCGGCCGCACAGGCTGACCTGAAGCGATCCTAACCGGGCGCGCCCTTCGCGGGGCGCGCCCTTTTCGTTGCCAAAACCGCGCCTTTGACGCCCGACCGCACGCTTCCCTCTGCGGGGGCGCACGGGTTTTCCGGTGGCGAAGCCGGATGCGCCACCCCATATTGCGCGCATCAGGAGGTGGTCCCATGCAACAGGGTTTCGACGACATCCCGGAAATCGCGCTGGACTGGCATCGCGCCGGTAAGGGCGCGGTGATTGCCACGGTCGTGCAGACGTGGGGCTCGGCCCCGCGCCCGGTCGGCGCCATGCTTGCCGTGTCGGGCGAGGGCGAATTGATGGGCTCGGTCTCGGGCGGCTGCGTCGAAGGGGCGGTGGTGGCCGAGGCGTTCGATGCGCTGGACAGCGGCACCTCGAAGATCCTCGAATTCGGCGTCAGCGATGACGAGGCGTTCGCCGTCGGTCTTGCCTGTGGCGGCCAGATCCGGGTGATGGTGCAGCCCGTGGGCTCTGACAAGGGCCTGCCCGAGGACGTGCTGGCCGATCTCGTGACCGCGCGCGCGGCCCGCACGCCGATTGCCCATGTCGTCGACACCAACGACTGGTCCCGCCGCACCGCGACCCCCGCCGAGTTCCCCGACCGCTTCCGCATGGACCGCTCCGGGTTCGAGGAAGACGCAACCACCTTCGTCGCGATCCACAACCCGCCGCTGCGGATGGCGGTTGTGGGGGCGGTGCATATCTCGCAGCCGTTGCTGCAAATGGCGCGTCTGGCGGGATACGATCCCTTCCTCGTCGACCCGCGCGAGGCGTTCGCGTCCGAAAGCCGGTTCCCCGACGAAACGATCAGCCACGACTGGCCGGACGAGGCGCTGGCCGCCTACGGGCTGGACGCGCGCACGGCGGTGGTGACGCTGACCCACGACCCCAAGATCGACGACCCGGCGATCGCGGCGGCGCTGAAATCCGACGTCTTCTATCTTGGCAGCCTCGGCTCGAAGCGGACCCACGCCAAGCGCGTGGCGCGGCTGGAAGAGGCCGGGTTCACCGCCGACCAGATCGCACGGATTCACGCGCCGGTCGGGCTGGACATCGGGGCGATGTCGCCCGCCGAGATCGCCATTTCCGTGATGGCCCAGATCACGCAGGTGCTGCGGAAGGGCGCATGAGGTTCGGTCCTGTTCCTCTGGACGAAGCGGGCGGCGCCGTTTTGGCGCACTCGCTTCAGCTTGGCGCGAAGAAGCTGCGCAAGGGCCGCGTGCTGGACGCAGACGACATCGACGCCATGCGCGCCGAGGGGCTGACCGAGGTCATCGTCGCGCGGCTGGACACCGGCGATCTGGCCGAGGACCCGGCAGCCCAACGCATCGCCGACGCGATGGTGCCCGACCCGGACGCGGTGCACCTGCGGATGACCAAGGCCAGCACGGGCCGGGTGAACTTGTATTCCACCGCCCCCGGCGTGCTGGAACTGGACGTCGCCCGGATCGAGGCCGCGAACCGGATCGACCCGCTGGTCACCGTCGCCACGCTGCCGCCCTTCGCGCGCTGCGGCGACCGGACGATGGTGGCGACGGTCAAGATCATCTCTTACGGCGTGGCCGAAGCGTCGGTCGCCGCCGCCGAGGACGCGATCCGCGACGCGATGCGGCTGTGCCCGGTGACCCTGCGCACGGCGACGCTGATCCAGACGGACATCGGCGCCGGGGCCGGGAAGGGCGAGGACGCGATGCGCACCCGGCTGGAAACGCTGGGGATGGACCTGATCGCGACCCGCACCGTGCCGCACCGCACAGCCCCGCTGGCCGAGGCGGTGACACAGGCCGAGGGCGATCTTGTCCTGATCCTGACGGCATCGGCCACCTCTGACCCGCACGACGTGGCGCCGGAAGCGGTGCGCGCGGCGGGCGGAGAGGTCACGCGGTTCGGAATGCCGGTGGACCCGGGCAACCTGCTGTTCCTTGGCGCGCAAGGCGGGCGGCCGGTGATCGGCCTGCCGGGCTGCGCGCGGTCCCCGGCGCTGAACGGGGCCGACTGGGTGCTGGAACGGGTGGCCTGCGGGCTGGACGTCAGCGACACCGATATCGCCGCGATGGGCGTGGGCGGTCTGCTGAAGGAAAGTCCGGCGCGCCCGCATCCGCGCGAACGAAAGTCGCGCTAGGGGGCGTTGGTTCCGCCTGTGCGGAACCGGGAAAGACCCGGCGACACAAGGCCGCCGGGTCGCAAGACGGTTACGGCCAGCAGCTGACCAGAACGGTAACCTTCGCGGCATAGGCGGCAAGATCCTCGCCCGACAGCCGCGCGATCTCGGTCGAGGCTGCGGGCGACACGCCGTTGTTCGACAGGAACTCCGCGACCGCGGTGCCCGCGGCGGTGAAGGTCACGTCCTCGGGCAGGCGCTTGCCTTCCGGGTTCTCGGCGGGCAGCAGCATCCCGACGACCGCGCCGGTGCCATCCAGAACCGGACCGCCCGCGTCGCCGGCGCTGGCATCCAGCGCAAGACGGTTCAGGCCGGGTTCGCCGTTCAGCCCCTGCGCATCGGCGAAGGTTCCATAGGTCAGCGTCGGGGCGCTGAGCAGCCCTTCATAGCTGTAGCCCGACACGGCGATTTCCGACTGCAAACGCACCGGGGCGGACTGGAACCGGGCAAAGTCCAGCGGCGCCAGCCGTTCCTGCGGTTGCAGCAGGGCAAGGCCAAGGCCCGTGTCCTCGGCCACCACGTCAGCGGTGTACACCTCGTCCAGCGAGATCCGGCCACAGCCCGCGACCGCCTCGGTCGTGGTCAGGACCATGCCGCTGTTGTCGACGAAGAACCCCGACCGCGAGCTGGTGGGGCGGCGGATCTTCAGGCCCGAGATCAGGTCGACCGACCGGTCCAGCGCGGCGTCGCCGATGGTGTCGGGCAGCACCGCGCCCGGAACCGCGCGGAAGCTGTCGCGCATCGCGCGCAGCGCCACGTCGAAACGGCGGTCCTCGCCAGCGGGCCAGATCAGGGTGAACCCCTTAAGCGCGCCGCCCGTCAGCACCGCGTAGGTGTAGCTTTTGATGCGGTTGTTCTCGCCCGTCAGGGTGAAGCTGTTGGCGGTGCGATTGCGCTCGCCCTCGACCGGGACGATTTCAAGCGTCTGCATGATGTCGTACAGGCCAAGCAGCGTCGACTCGGTGCCGGTCTGGCTGATCAGCAGGACGCGGACACCGCTGTCGTTGATCGACTCGTAATGCGCGAAGGGCGGCTCGTAGCGGTCGAACTCGACCATCGCCAGCGGCATGGTCATCTCGATCCCCGCCGTCTCGTCCATCCGCAGGCCAAGGCCCAGCGAGGACAGCACCGACTGGTAGCTGCCGACAAGGCGGTCCCGCTGCATCGTGGTCAGCACGCCGGTGACGGGCAGGCCCTCGGCTTCTTGCCAAGCGGCCATCGACCGTCGGGTGCCGGGGCCGATCGCGGCGTCGATGGCGCCGGCGTAAAAGCCGAACCATTGCAGCGCGCGCTGCAGTTCCATCTTGGCCTCGCGGGTCAGCGCGGCCTCGGACTGATAGGCCTGCTGCTGGGTCTCGGTGTCTTCGATGACTTCGGGCTCTGCCACGATCTCGGGCTCGGGTTCCGCCACGACCTCGGGCTCTGCCTCGGTCACCAGCGGGATCTCGTTGGTCTGTTCCGCCTCGGGCGCTTCTGCCTCGGCCTCTGCTTCAGCTTGGGTCTGGCCCTGCGCCTGCGTTCCCGTCGGCGTGTCCGTGTCCGTCTGGGTGCCAAGCGCGTTGGCGCCCACCGGATAGAACTGCTGGGTATAGGCGGCAGCCTCGGTCAGGAAGCTGTCGGGCGGGATGGCACCCTGCGCGCGCAGCTGCGCCAGCGCCTGAATCGCCTGTTCCTCGGTGTAGGGGCCAAGCGCGATCCCGTACCAGCCGCTGGCCATGCGGAAACCGTTCACCTCGGTCAGGTTCGCGGCATAAGTCCGCGCCGCCTGCGTGGCCGAATTCAGGTCGGGCCGGGCCTCGAGCTGGATGAATGTGCCCTGCGCCGCGGCGACGCCGGCCCAGACAATGAAAACAAGTGAATAAAGGGCGGAAAAGGCCTTCTTCATCGGTACGATTTCCCCTGAACGCTAGGCACGGTATTTTGATCCCATCCTTTCAAAGCGGGAACGGTCCGAAGGTCAACAACCCGTTGCGAAGGTTGATTGACCCTATCCATCCTGTTGCCTATTCAGAACGCGATTTTCACGAACACGTCAGGACGGACGATGGGCGACGCGCCGAAGAGTTTCCAGGAGATCATCCTGCGGCTCCAGAGCTACTGGGCCAAGGCCGGCTGTGCTGTGCTGCAGCCCTATGACATGGAGGTCGGCGCAGGCACCTTCCATCCCGCGACGACGCTGCGCAGCCTCGGCACCCGGCCGTGGGCGGCGGCCTATGTCCAGCCCTCGCGCCGACCGACCGACGGCCGCTATGGCGAGAACCCGAACCGGCTGCAGCACTATTACCAGTATCAGGTCATCATCAAACCGTCGCCGCCGGACCTTCAGGCCTTGTATCTTGGGTCGTTGGAAGCGATCGGCATCGACATGTCGCTGCACGACATCCGCTTCGTCGAGGACGACTGGGAAAGCCCGACGCTGGGCGCGTGGGGCCTTGGCTGGGAAGTCTGGTGCGACGGCATGGAAGTGTCGCAGTTCACCTATTTCCAGCAGGTCGGCGGCCACGACTGCCACCCTGTCTCGGGCGAACTGACCTATGGGCTGGAGCGGCTGGCGATGTACGTTCTGGGCATCGACCACGTGATGGAGATGCCGTTCAACGATCCGCAAACGCCGATCGCGCTGACCTATGGCGACGTGTTCAAGCAGACCGAAGAAGAATATTCGCGGTTCAATTTCGACACGGCGAATACCGACATCCTGCTGAAACAGTTCGAAGAGGCCGAAGCTGAATGTGCCCGGATCCTGAACGAACCGGTGATGGACCCGAAAACCGGCAAGCGCATCATCATGGTGCACCCGGCCTATGACTTCTGCATCAAGGCCTCGCACCTGTTCAACCTGCTGGACGCGCGGGGCGTGATCTCGGTCACGGAACGGCAGGCCTATATCGGCCGCGTCCGGGCGCTGGCCAAGCAATGTGCCGACGCTTTCGTGCAGACGGGGTCCGGCGGCTACGTGGCCGAAGATGCGGCCTGAGGGCAGCGTCGAATACCTGACCCGCTCGGCGCCGCAATACGGTGTCGGGTGCCGGGGCCAGTCGAACCTGCAAGGGGCCGACACCTCGATCTACGCCGCCCGCTGCACCGGCGTGTCCGACGGCTTCTTCGGCGGCGGGGCGGACACCTTGTCCGGCCTGACCACGCATGTCGTCTTGTTCGACCGGGCAACCCTGTCGGGCCGCCGCGCGGGCCTTGGACCGTTTGCCAAGCTTTACCTCGAAGGGGACCGCCCGGAATGGGCGGTGCTGTTCCTGCCAGTCTCGGGCGGGTTCATCGACCGGGTCTTCGGCCACGCGCTGAAGATCCAGATGGTGTTCGACAAGGGCTGGGACGCGTTCTCGGGAGGGGCACAGATCGACGAGCAGGGCGACAGCTATCTGTTCGCCGAGGCGCTGCGCTATGTCGTTGCGGTGGACTCCCCGCGCGAGGCCTAATCGTTAACGCGGGTCGGGGCCGGGAAAGATCCCGTGTTCGGTCCACGTCTTGCCCGTGCTGCGCGCGGCGCCGATCATCTCGCGCTGGCGGCGGATCGCCTCGGCATCGCGATAGCCGCGCGGGTGATCCAGATGCACGGCGGGCGCGGTGAACCGCAGGCGCCGTCCTTTGACGCCGCTGTTCGACAGACGGATGCCGAATTCCTTGTCGCCGCCGCCGTAGGCCATCGTCTCGTCAAAGCCGTTCACCGACAGGATCGCATCCCGCAAGGCCGAGGCGTTGGACCCCATCCACGTGATCCGGATCGGGTACAGCGCATCCAGCGCCGACTGGACGGGCAGGGGGAACGGCATCGACTTCAGCCACGTCGTCGTGCGGTCGAACGTGCCGCGCGCCTTCAGCCAGTCCTGTTGGAACACCCGCCCGGTGGCCACGTCGCCCTCGGTCACGTTCTTCGTCGCGGCGTCGGTCAGCCGGATCAGGCTGCCGCTGCAAAACCGGTCCGGCCGTACCATTTGCCGGTGGCGCGCGACGAAGCCCGGCGCCAGCAGGCAGTCGCCGTCGGTATAGATCAGGTGATCGGCATCCGAGCTTTCGGTCGCCCGGTTCAGGATCACGTTCTTCCGAAACCCGTCGTCCGCGTGCCAGACATGGCGCACCGGGATCTTCGGGTGCGCGGTGCGGAACGCCTCGATCACCCGCAACGTCTCGGGGCCGGACCCGTCGTCGGCGATGGCGATGCTGTCGGGCCGGACATCCTGCCCAAGGATGCCGGTCAGCGTCAGGTGCAGGAACCTTGGCGCGTTATAGGTAGAGATGATGATCTCGGTCCGCATGGGGCGGAAATGGCACGTTTGCGGGCGGCCGACAATCGGGAATGGCGTGGGCCGCGAAGCGGCGCGACGCCCGCGTTTGTTGCCGAAGACGCTTGCAAGCCGCCCCCGTTCGGTCTACCCGACAACCCCGTCCGGAGGCCTATTCATGAACGGAAAACTGGTAGGAGGCGTGATCGTGCTCGCTGCGCTCGTGACCGGCATCTCGATCTATTATCTGCAGGTCTATGCCTTCTATGTGCAACTCGATCCCGCCGAGGTCGAGATCCGCATGACCGGCATCGCCAGCGAGGAACCCGAACCGATCCTGACCGACGCGCTGCAGGCGATCGACGGCGACAGTTCCCCGATCCGGTTCCGCGCCTGTTTCGAAACCGGGCGGTCCATCGCCGGGCTGACGGAACAGTTCGTGATCTACGACGCCGCCGACCCTCTGAACGCGCCCGAATGGTTCGACTGCTTCGACGCCCGCGAGATCGGCGAGGCGCTGGCCGCAGGCGACGCCATCGCCTTTCTGGGCGAGAAGAACATACACGACGGGGTTGACCGCGTGGTCGCCGTCTTCGATGACGGGCGCGCCTACGCGTGGCACCAGCTGAACGAGACATACCAGGACTGACATGCCCGACCTTCTGATAGAGCTGTTCTCGGAAGAGATCCCCGCCCGGATGCAGACGCGCGCCGCGCAGGACCTGAAGCGTCTTGTCACCGACGGCATGGTCGAGGCCGGCCTGACCTATGCCCACGCGGGCGCCTTTTCGACCCCGCGCCGTCTGGTGCTGACGGTCGAGGGCCTGCTGGCCGAAAGCCCCACCACCCGCGAGGAACGCAAGGGCCCGCGCACCGACGCGCCGGAAAAGGCACTGGAAGGCTTCCTGCGCTCGACCGGACTGACGAAGGATCAGCTTGAAGCGCGCGACGACAAGAAGGGGCAGGTCTACTTTGCCGTGATCGAACGCCCCGGCCGCCCGGCGGCCGAGATCGTCGCCGAGGTTCTGGAAAACGCGATCCGCAACTTCCCGTGGCCCAAGTCGATGCGCTGGGGCGCGGGCAGCCTGCGCTGGGTGCGTCCGCTGCATTCGATCCTGTGCCTGATGTCGGACGAAGCCGGCGCCACCGTCGTTCCGATGGACGTCGACGGCATCAAGGCGGGCGACACGACCGAAGGCCACCGCTTCATGGGGGCGGGCCGTTTTTCGGTAACGTCGTTCGAGGATTACGAGGTGAAGCTCAAGCGCGCCAAGGTGATCCTGCGCGCCGAAGAGCGCGCCGACCACATCTGGACCGACGCCCACAACGCCGCCTTCGCGCGGGGCCTTGAGGTTGTCGAGGACAAGGGCCTGCTGGCCGAGGTCGCAGGGCTGGTCGAATGGCCGGTCGTGCTGATGGGCGACATCGGCGAAGACTTCCTTGGCCTGCCGCCCGAGGTGCTTCAGACCTCGATGAAGGAACACCAGAAGTTCTTCTCGGTCCGCAACCCCAAGACCGGACGGATCGAGAAGTTCGTCACCGTCGCGAACATCGAGACCGCCGACGAAGGCGCCACGATCCTTGCGGGCAACCAGAAGGTTCTGGCCGCCCGCCTGTCGGACGCCAAGTTCTTCTGGGAAAACGACCTGCGCACCGTCGAACGGCAGGGGATGACCGGGCTGGCCGAAGGGCTGTCCGCCGTCACCTTCCACGCGCAATTGGGCACCGTGGGCGACAAGGTGGGCCGCGTCGCCGCGCTGGCGTCCGAGATCGCGCCGATGGTCGGCGCCTCTCCGGACCTCGCGGACGAGGCGGCGCGCATCTGCAAGGCCGACCTCGTGTCCGAAATGGTCTACGAGTTTCCCGAGCTTCAGGGCATCATGGGCCGCTACTATGCCGCCCACGCCGGTCTGCCCGACACCGTCGCCGAAGCCTGTGAAATGCACTACAAGCCGCTTGGCCCCTCGGACGAGGTGCCCACGGGCCCCGTGTCCATCGCCGTGGCGCTGGCCGACAAGATCGACACGCTGACCGGCTTCTGGGCCATCGACGAAAAGCCCACCGGGTCCAAGGACCCCTACGCCCTGCGCCGCGCCGCGCTGGGGGTGATCCGTCTGGTGCTGACGAACCAGCTGCGCCTGAACCTGACCGAGGTGTTCGCCAAGGGTTACCCGGGCGCGGACGCTGCCGACCTGCTGTCCTTCTTCCACGACCGCCTGAAGGTCCACCTGCGCGACGAGGGCATTCCGCACGACGTGATCGACGCCTGCCTTGCAATGGACGGCACCGACGACCTTGCGCTGCTGGTCAACCGCGCCACCGCGCTGGCGGGCTTCATGAAGACCGAGGACGGGGCGAACCTTGTCGCGGGCTTCAAGCGCGCCAACAACATCCTCAGTCAGGCCGAAGAGAAGGACGGCGTCGAATACAGCTTCGGCGCCGACGTGAAATTCGCCGACGATCCGGCCGAAAAGGCGCTGTTCGCCGCGCTGGACGACGCCGACAAGCGGATCAAGCCCGCGATGCAGTCCGAGGATTTCGAAACCGCGATGGCCGCGATGGCCCAGTTGCGCGCTCCGATCGACGCCTTTTTCGAGGCGGTGCAGATCAACACCGACAACGACGTGGTGCGCCGTAACCGCCTGAACCTGCTCAGCCGTATCCGCCAGACCTGTCTTGGCGTCGCCGACCTGACCCGGCTGGACGGCTGACACGAACCGCCGCTTCGGCCCCGCAGGACCTGTCCGGCCGGGGCGGCGACATGCCACGCGATTGCCGCGAAGTCGTGCTTTAATGTTGCCCGAAAGGGCGCGAACGCTATCATGACGCGACCGAGCGGAGATGCCGCAGTGCAGAAAATCGTCACCCTCAAACCATTCGTCCACATCACAGCGACCGCGCCGATCAGCGTGCATACGCATGGTGGCCGGGCGAAGTGCCTGCAACGGCTGATCCGTCTGAACCTGCCGGTGCCGACGACCGTCGCGCTAAGCTTCGAAACGGTGACCCGTATCGCGGCCGGGCAGCTTCCGTCGATGACGTCGATCCTGTCGGAATTCGGGTCCGACCCGCTGCTGTCGGTGCGGCCCTCCAGCGAAGATCCAGACTGGGGCGGCCCCGGCGCGATCCTGAACATCGGCATGAACTGGGACCGCCACGCAGCGCTGTCCGAAAGCCTTGGCGAACCGGCGGCGACGGCGCTGTATCTGCGGTTCGTACAGGCGTACTCGGTCCATGTCGCGCGGCTGGACCCCGATATGTTCGAACAGCCGGAAAAGGTGGACCGCACGGCGCTGGATCGCGCGCTGGACACCTATCAGGACGAAACCGACGATCCCTTCCCGCAAGACCCCGCCGCGCAACTGGGCGAGGTCCTGCGCTCGATGGCGCGGGCGTGGGGCGGCACCACCGCGCGCCTGCTGCGGCAGGCCAAGGGCGCGCCCGCCGATGCCGGGCTGGGCCTTGTGGTGCAGCGGATGGCGCTGGGCGTGGGGCCGGGGGAATCCGGGGCAGGGGTGATCCAGTTCGTCGATCCGGCCACGGGCGAGCCGCAGATCACCGGCCGCTACCGCTGCCAAAGCCAAAGCCGCGACGCGCTGAAGCCCGGCAAGGGGCAGGTCTATCTCACCCGCGACGAACGCGGCCCCTCGCTGGAAGAGATCGTGCCAGAGATCTTCGCGGACCTGTGCCGCTATGGCGCGCTGTGCCGCGAGAAGCTGCGCGAAGAGATGCAGCTTGAATTCACCATCGAAGACGGCAACCTGCGCATCCTCGATGCCTTGCGCGTCCAGCGGTCCAGCCGCGCGGCGGTGCGGATCGCGGTCGCGCTGGCCGACGACGGCATCATCCCGCGGTCCGACGCGCTGCTGCGCATCGCCCCCCGCGCCCTGACAGAGGTCCTGCACCCGCAGATCGACCCGACCGCCAAGCGCGTGCTGGCCACGCGCGGCATCGGCGCCAGCCCCGGCGCGGCGCGCGGCAAGATCGTGTTCAGCTCGACGGCGGCGCAAGCCTCGGCGGCGCGGGACGAGCCCTGCATCCTTGTCCGCCGCGAAACCGCGCCCGAGGACGTCCGCGGGATGCACGCCGCGCGCGGCATCCTGACCGAACGCGGCGGCATGACCAGCCACGCGGCGGTGATCGCGCGCGGGCTGGGCCTGCCATGCGTGGTGGGGGCCTCGTCCGTCACCATCAGTCACCGCAGCAAGACGCTGACCACCGCCGAGGGCAAGGTCTTCGCCGAAGGGGACGAGATCACCCTCGATGGGGGCACGGGCGAGGTGCTGGCCGGCGCCGTCCCGATGCTGGAACCGGCGCTGGACGACAGCTTCCGCTCGCTTCTTAGCTGGGCCGATGCGGTGCGCGACATCGGCATCCGCGCCAACGCCGACACGCCCGCGGATGCACGGCTGGCACGCAGCTTCGCGGCGCAGGGGATCGGGCTGTGCCGGACCGAGCACATGTTCTTCGAACAGGACCGCCTGACGGTCATGCGCGAGATGATCTTCGCCAAATCCGCTGGCGACCGCGCGGCGGCGCTGGAACAACTGCTGCCGATGCAGCGGGCCGACTTCGTCGAACTGTTCGAGATCATGCAGGGCCTGCCGGTCTGCATCCGCCTGTTCGACCCGCCCCTGCACGAATTCCTGCCGACCGACCGCAGCGCGATGCGCGGGCTGGCGGAATCGCTGGACCTGCCGATCGCCGAGATCACCCGCCGGGTCGAGCAGCTGACCGAGTTCAACCCGATGCTGGGGATGCGCGGCGTGCGGCTGGGCATCGCCATGCCCGAGATCTACGAGATGCAGGCCCGCGCCATTTTCGAGGCCACGATCGTGGCCAGCCGCAACGGCGACCCCATCGTCCCCGAGATCATGATCCCGTTGGTGTCCGCCAACCGCGAGGTCGAGCTGGTCAAGACCCGCATCGACGCCGTCGCCGCCGCCGTCCGCAACGAACGCGGCAAGCCGTTCGACTATCGCCTCGGTGTGATGGGAGAGACCCCGCGCGCCTGCCTGCGCGCCGACGAGATCGCCCAGCACGCGGCGTTCATGTCCTTCGGCACCAACGACCTGACCCAGATGACCTATGGCCTGTCGCGCGACGACGCGGGTCGCTTCATGTCGGACTACGTGAACCAAGGCGTGTTCCGCGAAGATCCGTTTCACATGCTGGACGTCGACGGGGTGGGCGAGCTGTTGAAGCTGGGCGCCGAACGGGCGCGGGCGACGGACCCCGACATCGTGCTGTCGATCTGCGGCGAACACGCCGGTAACGCCGAATCAATCGCCTTCTGCCGCGACGTCGGATTCGACTATGTCTCGTGCTCTCCGTTCCGCGTGCCCGTGGTGCGGTTGGCCGCGGCGCATCTGGCGCTTTTGAATCCGAAGGACTAGGCCGACCGGCCAAGTCGTTGGAATCCCTTGCACCACATGGTTCGCAAAAAACAATAATTTGTAATATTAACGCTTGCTTTTGCCGCGCTAGTGCCATTAGCCCGGCTGGCAAGACTCGACTCAGTCTTGTTTTTTATACTATCCCTCGTCTCAGGTTGGATTGTGCCTGTTGCGGGCACAGCTGGGGGAAATTTTATGGGTATCCGGCGTCTCGTACAGACGGCATTCATTGTTGCTGCGGTCTCCGTGGGCGGCGTGGCGACTGCCGATGAAGTGCTTAGCGAAGCGAACGATCCCGGCATCGCACTGAACGGTCGCCTGACCGACCTTCTCACACGCGAACGCACGGCGCTGGAACGCATCGGCGTGGGCCGCCTTGAACGGCTTGCGAACCTGCCGACCCGTGGCGCCCGGCCGGACGTCCCGGAAGGGGTGGAATTCTCGGCCGCGTTTCTCGACGCCCTGCCGACGCCGAAAGGCGGCAACGCATGGAGCTGCCTGACCGAAGCCCTGTATTTCGAGGCGCGCGGCGAAAGCATTCGTGGCCAGTTCGCCGTGGCCGAAGTGATCCTAAACCGCGTCGACCGGGCCGAGTTCCCGAACAGCGTCTGCGGCGTGGTCAAGCAGGGCACGGGCCGCAAATACCAGTGCCAGTTCAGCTATACCTGCGACGGCGCCCCCGAGACGGTGCACGAGCCCCTGTCGTTCGAGCGGGCGGGCAAGATCGCCGCGCTGATGCTGGGCGGCGTTGACCGTCGCCTGACGCGCGGCGCGACGCACTACCATACCGTTGCCGTCGATCCTTACTGGGCCAGCCGCTTTCCGCGCACCACGACCATCGGCGTTCACCACTTCTACCACATGCCCTGACCCGCGCGCGGCGGACGACGCTGCGTTCCGGCCCGGCGCCCTGTTGCCGGTGCGCGCCGCGACGGGTGTCAGCGGTCGTAGGTCCATGATATGCTGCCCGGCAGACAGGCTTCAGGAAGACGGGCGATCAGCCCGCACCGGCCGTTCATGGAACGAGGTTAGGGCATGACACGTAAGATTTTCGGCACCGACGGTGTTCGCGGCCGCGCGAACAGCTACCCGATGACGGCGGACCTTGCCCTGCGCCTTGGCGCGGCAGCCGGTCGCTTCTTCCGCAAGGACGGCACCAACGGCCACCGCGTGGTGATCGGCAAGGACACCCGGCTGTCCGGCTACATGATCGAGAATGCGCTGACGGCGGGGCTGACCTCGACCGGCATGAACGTGCTGCTGCTGGGCCCGGTGCCCACCCCCGCCGTGGGCTTCCTGACGCATTCGATGCGGGCCGACGTGGGCATCATGATCTCGGCCAGCCACAACCCGCATCAGGACAACGGCATCAAGCTGTTCGGCCCCGACGGCTTCAAGCTGTCGGACGACGCCGAGGCCGAGATCGAAGCGCTGCTGGAAGGCGAGATCGACTATGCCCGCCCGGAGAACATCGGCCGCGCCCGCCGGATCGACGATGGCCGCCGGGGTTACATGGAATTCGCCAAGACCACCTTCCCGACGGGCCGCCGCCTGAACGGGCTGAAGGTCGTGGTGGATTGCGCCAACGGCGCCGCCTACCGCGCCGCTCCCGAGGTGCTGTGGGAACTGGGGGCCGAGGTCATCTCGATCGGCACCTCGCCCAACGGCACCAACATCAACGACGGCTGCGGGTCGACCGACACCGCGCTTGCCGCCCGCACCATCCGCGAGACCGGGGCCGACGTGGGCATCTGCCTTGATGGCGACGCCGACCGGGTGATGATCCTTGACGAGAACGGAGAGGTCGCAGACGGCGATCAGATCATGGCGCTGTTCGCGGCCCGCTGGGCCGAAAGCCAGCGGCTGGCGGGCAACACGCTCGTCGCGACGGTGATGTCGAACCTCGGGCTGGAACGCTTCCTTGGCGGCCGGGGCATCACGCTGGAACGCACCCCGGTGGGCGACCGCTACGTCGTCGAACGGATGCGCGCGGGCGGCTGGAACCTTGGCGGCGAACAGTCGGGCCACATCGTGATGACCGACTACGCCACCACCGGCGATGGCCTGATCGCGGGTCTACAGTTCCTGTCGGCGATGGTCGAGGGCAACCGCCGGGCCTCGGACCTGTCGGTCAGCTTCGACCGCGTCCCGCAGCTATTGAAGAACGTCCGCTATGCCGCCGGAACCGAACCGTTGGCGCTGGCCAACGTCAAGTCCGCCATCGGCGATGCCGAGGCGCGCCTGAATGGCAGCGGGCGGCTTCTGATCCGCAAGTCCGGGACGGAACCCCTGATCCGCGTCATGGCAGAATGCGAGGACGAGGCGCTGCTGACGCAGGTCGTCGACGGCATCGTCGCCGAGGTCGAGGCAGCCGGCGTTTCCTGAACGCGCCTAGCGCCCCTCGCTCAGGGCCCGGTACACCTCGGTCCGCAGATCGTCTTCGGGCGTCTTCTGCGGATCGTCGATGTAAATTTCCCAGACCGGCATCGCCGCATCCAGATCTTCTGCCGTGATGTGGTCCCACAGCGCGCCATGCGTCTGGTTCAGCGTCGAATAGGGCCCGACGTGCACGGTCTTCATCGCAGGCCCCTCGGGCAGGGTGCCGCCTTGGACCATGCGTTCGCCCTTGCCCAGATCCTCGGCCCGCACCAGCGCCCCGCAACGGAACCGCACCGTGTCGGCGGACGGCATCGAGGGATAGACCGCCATCGGCCCGCCCTGCGGCTGGATGCCGTGTCGGGCGAAGAAATCGAACAGCTCGTTAAAGGCCGTGCCCATGTGCTGGCCGATCTCGGCCACCGGGCACGCGCGCTCGACATACATATAGGGTTGCTCTGGCAGGGTGACGCGTTCAAACTTCATGGCTGGCTCCCTCGGGGTCTCATTCCGACGATAGGGCGATGCCGGCGCCGGTACAGAGAAATCTAGGCCAAATGCGCCTGTTTTTCGGGCGCGCCGCCCGCTATAACGGCATTCAGAACCTCCGGGCCGCGCGCATTTGCTGCGGTGCAGCATTTTTCGGGGTCCGGCATGGTCAAACCCGCCCGCGCGGCACAGCTTTCAGATGTGGGAGGACAAGACCGGGCAGAAAGGATCTATCCCATGTGTCTCACCACCGAAGCTCTCATGCTGTTCATTGGAATGCTGCCGGCGCATATCGTCGACGTCTCTGACGACCGGATCGTCGTCCGTGCCGAGGTCCGCGATGCGGTCTGGCAGGTCAAAGGCGACCAGTGGTGCACCAATGCGCCGAAGATCGACGCGGCGTTCCGTCTGAAGCAGGGCAGCGACGCCTGATCGGCTTGGCTACAGCGTGCGGGTGATCCGCTCGACGCTGTCCGCCACGCCAAGGCGGCTGGTGTCCAGCCGGACGTCCGCCGTGTCCCACGGCGTGTAGTCGCGGTCCAGAACCGCCTGCCAGTCCGGCAGCTTCAGCCCCGGCACCTCTGCTTTGCGTTGTTCGATGCGGGCCCTGTGCGCGGCGGCATCGGAACACCGCGTCTCGACGCCAAGAAACCGTGCGCCCGCACGCATGGCGGCGTCCGTGAAGATGGCCCGCGTCAGGTCCCACGGGTTCACGCAATCGACAATCGTGTCGTGCCCAATCTCTAGGTTGGACACGGCCAGCGCGGCGGAGATGTGATAGCTTTCGGGTCCGATGTCGCGGTCGGGATCACGGGCCCAGATGGCGGCGTCGATCGCGTCGATCCGCAGGTAAACGGCGCCGGTCTCGCGCGACAACGCCCGCGCGACGGTGCTTTTCCCTGTTCCGGGCAGACCGGAGAATGAGATGAGGACGGCCACGTCGGTCTCCCGTGTTGTCGGGGCAGAGTGGCACGTCCTTGGGGGCGGGGACACCCCGGCCGTCGGATCGGGTCCGGCAGACCGGGGGATCGCCCTTGGCTTGGTCTCAGACCTTGTTTCGGCCCATCGCAAGGATACAGGCCATCGTGATCGCCGCAGCGCCCAGCATGTAATAGCCGACGTGGGACAGGCCGTAGGTCGACTGCAGATAGGTCGCGGCATAGGGCGCCAGCGAGGCGCCGAAGATGCCCGCGAAGTTGAAGGTCAGCGACGACCCGGTATAGCGCACATGCGTCGGGAAGGGCGCGGCCAGCGCGGCGCCGATGACGCCATAGGTCAGGCCCATCAGGAACATCCCTACGGTCACGAAGCCGTAGATCCCGGCCAGCCCGCCGCCCAGCATCGGCGACAGCAGGAACGAGAACGCGGCGATCAGCGCGGTGACGACGATCAGGAACGCATACCGCCCCGTCTTGTCGGCGACCATGCCGGCGACGACGATGGCCGCCGCGAAGATGACCGAGCCGTAGATCTGGATCAGCAGCGCATCGAGGAACGCGATCTGGGCGACCTGCACGTTGTACGACAGCAGCCACGCCGAGCAGATGTAGAACAGCACGAAGGTCACCAGCGCCACGAAGGTGCCAAGGAACAGGCTGCGCTTGTGGCCCTTGAAGATCTCGGCCACCGGCACGGCGGCGCGCTCGTCCTTCTCGACGGCCTTCGCGAACTCGGGTGTCTCGCTGATCGACAGGCGGACCCACAGGCCAAGCCCGATCAACAGCAGCGACGACAGGAACGGCAGGCGCCAGCCCCACGTCAGCAGCGCATCCTCGCTGATGAAATGCAGCAGGACCCAGAAAAAGCTCGACGACAGGAACAGCCCGACCGGCGCGCCCAGCTGCGGGAACATGCCGTACCACGACCGCTTGCCCGGAGGCGCGTTTTCCGTGGCCAGCAGCACCGCGCCGCCCCATTCGCCGCCCAGTCCGAAGCCTTGGCCGAAGCGGCACAGCGCCAGCAGGGCAGGGGCCGCGACGCCGATCTGGGCGTAGGTCGGCAGCAGGCCGATCACGACGGTCGAGACGCCCATCGTCAGCAGCGCCGCGACAAGCGTGGCCTTGCGGCCGACCCGGTCGCCGAAGTGGCCGAAGACCACCGCGCCGAAGGGCCGTGCGAAGAACGCGATCGAGAAGGTCGCGAAGGACGCCAGCAGCGCGGTCATCGGGTCGGACCCCGGGAAGAACAGCGCGGGGAACACCAGCACGGCGGCGGTGGCGTAGATGTAGAAATCGAAGAATTCGATGGTGGTGCCGATCAGGCTGGCCAGCAGCACCTTGTGCGGGGCGTTGACGGGCTTGGTGGGCGCGGCGGTTGCGCCCGGCGTGGTCAGTGTATCTGACATGTTAGAATCCGGGACAGTTTCGTTCGTATCGTTGGGCGTAAGGGACTTTTAGAAGCGAGAGCCTGCGCTACGCCCGGGCGGGGCGATTGGAAAGGTCCGCATCGGTCCTGGTTGACGGGGTTGCCGGAAACGCATGGCTAACCCCCTGAAATGAAATCGCCGGCCCCAAGGGGCCGGCGATCGAAAGCGTGTCGCGCGATGTGTCGCGGGATCAGTTCTTTTCTTTGTCGACCATCTTGCCGGCCGAGATCCACGGCATCATGCCGCGCAGCTTCTCGCCGGTTTCTTCGATCTGGTGCTCGTCGTGGATGCGACGGGTTGCCTTGAAGAACGGCTGGCCGACGGTGTTTTCCTGCATGAAGTCACGCACGAACTTGCCGGTCTGGATGTCGGTCAGGACCGCTTTCATCCGCGCCTTCGTTTCGTCGTAGGGCAGGATGCGCGGGCCGGACACGTACTCGCCGTACTCGGCGGTGTTCGAGATCGAGTAGTTCATGTTCGCGATGCCGCCTTCGTAGATCAGGTCCACGATCAGCTTCACTTCGTGCAGGCACTCGAAATAGGCCATCTCGGGGGCATAACCGGCTTCCACGAGGGTCTCGAAGCCCATGCGGATCAGCTCGACAAGGCCACCGCACAGCACGGCCTGCTCGCCGAACAGGTCGGTTTCGCATTCCTCGCGGAAGTTGGTCTCGATGATGCCCGAGCGGCCGCCGCCGATGGCCGAGCAGTAGGACAGGCCGATTTCCAGCGCCTTGCCCGACGCGTCGTTGTCGACCGCCACAAGGCAGGGCACGCCGCCGCCTTTGGTGTATTCGCCACGCACGGTGTGGCCGGGGCCCTTCGGCGCCATCATGATGACGTCGACGCCGGGCTTCGGCTCGATCAGGCCGAAGTGCACGTTCAGGCCGTGGGCGAAGGCGATGGCAGAGCCTTCCTTCAGGTTGTCGTGGACGTACTTCTTGTAGGTCTCGGCCTGAAGTTCGTCGGGCATGGTGAACATGATCAGGTCACACCACGCGGCGGCTTCGGCGATGCCCATGACGGTCAGGCCCTCGGCTTCGGCTTTCTTGGCCGAGGCGGAGCCTTCGCGCAGGGCGACGACAAGGTTCTTGGCGCCCGAGTCGCGCAGGTTCAGCGCGTGGGCGTGGCCCTGAGAGCCATAGCCCAGGATCGCCACCTTCTTGTCCTTGATCAGGTTGATGTCGCAGTCACGGTCGTAATAGACGCGCATGATCGGGTCCTCCGGTTTGAGTTCGACCTCGTTCCTAAACTGCCGCGAAAAAAGGCGCGAGACATGCGGGGCATGGAATGCGCCGCCATTTCGTGATAATCATGCGCCAAATTGCAGAATGGCAAGAAAATCATGCTTGATGACACGGACAGGCGATTGCTGCGCCTGTTGCAGGACGATCCGGCGCGCGGCGTGGGCGACCTTGCCGAACACGCCGGGCTGTCGGTGGCGCAGGCCCAGCGGCGGCTGGACAAGCTGAAGGACACGGGCGTGATCCGGGGCACCCGCGCGGTGATCGACTGGCGCGCGATGGGCTGGACCGTCGAGGTGTCGCTGCGGGTGACGCTGGACAAGACCCAGCAGAACGCCTTCGACGAACTGCTTGCCGCCGCCCGCAAGGTGCCCGAGGTGATCGAGATCCAGACGTTCCTTGGTAAGGTCGACGTGCGGCTGTACGTGATCGCGCGGGACATGAAGGATTATCAGCGGATCTACCGCGACCACATCCTGACCCTGCCGCATATCGCGGACATCGAGGCGCTGGTGCATGTCGCCACCGTGAAGGCCGAAGAGTGGCTGCCGGTATGACGGACGGCGTGACAGACCTTGACGACACCGACCGCCGCCTGCTGCTGCTGCTGTCCGAGGACGCGACCCGGTCGGCGGGGCAACTGGGCCGCATGGTCGGCCTGAGCCAGCCCGCCGCATGGCGCCGGGTGCAGCGGCTGTACCGGTCCGGCGCGATTCGGGGGCGGCGGCTGGATCTGGACGCCGAAAAGCTCGGCTTTGGCGTGACGGTGTTTCTTGGCGTGAAGCTGGCGACCAAGGGCCGGGTGTCGCTGGACGACTTCGAACGCATCCTCGGCGCGATCCCCGAGGTGCAGCGGGTCGAGCATGTCCTTGGCCTGTACGACTATCGCCTGCGCGTGGTGGCCCGCGACCTTGCCGATTTCGAACGCGTCCTGCGGCGACGGATCATGGCCCTGCCGGGCGTCGGCTCGGTCGAGGCGAACGTGATGCTAAGCGAAGAGAGACTGCCGGGGCCGCTTTGACGTTTTAGCCGAGAGGGGGGCGATGGGGGCTCTGCCCCCGCCGCTGCGCGGCTCCCCCGAGGTATTTTTAAAGAGAAGAAGGGGTGGCCTCGCGCGGGGGGGGGGCTGACAGAAAATTGATCCGGCGGTGAAACTTTTCCGTACCCCACGCGTGCCTTTCTGCATCAGGGCCGGAAACGTTGAACCGGGGTGCCGTTTGCGGCACTCTGGCATTCGTGTCAGCCCGCAGCAGATCCGCAGGAGGCGGCCGGCGTCTTGGAAGACGAGAAAACAGCACTCGCAGGGGAACTCGCGCTTGGCCTTCTGGAAGGCGAAGAGCGACGCCATGCGCTGCGGCAGGTCGCGCGCGACCCCGAGCTGCGCGCCGCGATGCAGTTCTGGAACGCGCGCCTGTCGACCCTGTGCGACGAGGACGAAGTGCCGGAAGTCGCGCCGCCGGCGCGGGTGCAGCGCGCGATCGAGGCGTCGCTGTGGGGCGACACGGTGGCGCCGCGCCCGGGGTTCCTGGATGCGTTGCTGGCGCCGGAAAACCGCGGCCTTGTGGTCGCGGTCGTGGCGGCGAAAGTCGCGCTGCTGGAGTGGATTTTCTACCTGTTTTTCTGATCCCGCGTCGAAGCCGGGATCATATGCCCGCAGATCATTCCGCCGGAGTGGGCAGGGCGTCGTCCATAGCGCGTCCGATATAGGGAACCGCCAGAAGCGTTGCCAGCAGGGTCGAGCCAAGCGCGATGCCCATGATCGTCAGGTGCTGCGTGAAGCCGGTCGAAACGGCATAGGCCACGATGGCGACAAGCGGAACGTGCAGGAACAGCGCGCAGACCAGCTGCAGGCGGCGCTTGAGGGTGAACGTGGTCATCGGTGGCCTCCCTTGGCCTTCGGCGAGTGGGATGAGACAAAGTCTCAGGTGAGCGGGGGGAATGCAAGCGGCGCGTCGGGCGATCCCGGCCTTGCGGCCGATCATCGCGCCCGCGACACTGTGCTGTCCCGTCCCGAGGTTTGTTTACCACGTAAAGTCACCGACAGTTTAACAAAATCGTGGCGCTCGCTGGGCGGCGGGCTTGTGTGCCACGCCGGCGATCCCGTCGGTGCGGCGCGTGCCGCGGTGCAGAATTTCGGTCGCCGTGTCTTTCCAATCCTGCGGCGATCCCCGATGCTGGTGCCGAATGCGCGAGGGCAGGGGATCCGATGCGACTGGTCATCTTCACCGATCTGGACGGCACCTTGCTGGATCACGACAGCTATTCCCACGCCCCGGCCGCCCCGGCGCTGGCCGCCCTGAAGGCGGCGTCGGTCCCCTTGGTGCTGGCCAGTTCCAAGACCGGGGCCGAGATGGCGCCGCTGCACGCCGAGCTGGGGCTGGGCGACGCGCCGATGATCGTCGAGAACGGCGCCGGTGTGCTGGAGCCGGGCACCGAGGCCGAGGCGGACGCCGCCTATCGCCGGATCCGGGCCGCGCTGGACGCGGTGCCTGCCGCGTTGCGCGCGCGCTATCGGGGCTTTGGCGACATGACCGACGCCGAGGTCGCCGACATCACCGGCCTGCCGCCGAAAGGCGCGGCGCTGGCGCGGCAGCGGTGCCATTCAGAGCCGGGCCTGTGGTCCGGCGACGACGGCGAACTGGCCCGGTTTCTGGACGCGTTGGACCGGCAGGGTGTCTCTGCCCGCCACGGTGGCCGGTTCCTGACCCTGTCGCTGGGCCGCACCAAGGCGGACGCCATGCGCGAAGTTGCGACGCGGCTGGGCGCGGACACGACCATCGCCCTTGGCGACGCGCCGAACGATGTCGAGATGCTGGAACATGCGACCTATGGCGTCATCGTGCGCAACGATCACGGCACCCCGCTGCCCCGCCTCGCGGGCGAGGACACAGGGGCCATCCGCCGCACCGCGCAAACCGGCCCGACGGGTTGGAACGCCGCGGTTCTGGCGCTACTTCAAGATCTTGGGGCAACGACAGGCTGACGGGAAGGCTTTCGGGACATGGCTGACTTTCACCAGAACGGTAACATCGCGCAATTCCACAATCTCCGGACGCGTCCGGTCGAGGAATTGATCTACGAGCTCGAGACCTTCGCGCAGACCCGGAAGATCTCGTTGATCCTGCCGTCGCTGTACTCGGAGCTCGAGGCGCAGGCGCTGTCCGGTATCCTCGACGAGCTGTCGAAGGTCCGCTACCTGCACCGGATCATCATCGGCCTCGACCGGGCCGACGAGCGCCAGTACCGCATGGCGCGGGACTATTTCTCGCGGCTGCCGCAGAACCATGTCGTGATCTGGAACGACAGCCCCCGGATGAAGGCCCTGGGGGCGAAGCTGGACGATCTGGGGCTGGCACCGCAAGAACCGGGCAAGGGCAAGAACGTCTGGTCCTGCATCGGCTATCTCATCGCCTGCGCCGACAGCGCGGTGATGGCGATCCACGATTGCGATATCGTCACCTACGAAGCCGAGATGCTGGCCCGTCTGGTCTATCCGGTGGCCAACCCGAACTTCAGCTACCAGCTGTCCAAGGGGTTCTATCCGCGCATCGGGCAGGGCAAGCTGAACGGCCGGGTGTCGCGTCTTTTGGTGTCGCCGCTGCTGATCGCGCTGAAGAAGGTGATCGGCGACAACGACTATATCGATTACCTGCGGGCGTTCCGCTATCCGCTGTCGGGAGAGTTCGCGCTGCGCACCGGGATGCTGCCCGACCTGCGCATTCCCTCGGACTGGGGGCTGGAGATCGGCGTGCTGTCCGAGGCATGGCGCAACCTTGGCCGCAACGCCGTGTGTCAGGTCGAGATTTCGGACGCCTACGACCACAAGCATCAGGACGTGTCGGAAGAAGACGCGGCGGGCGGCCTGAACCGGATGTCCACCGACATCTGCAAGGCGGTGTTCCGCAAGCTGGCCGCCGAGGGCACGGTGTTCACCCCGAACATCTTCCGCACCCTGAAGGCCACCTATTTCCGCCGCGCGCTGGACCTTGTCGAGGTCTATGCCAACGACGCGCGGATGAACGGGCTGACCATCGACCGCCACAAGGAAGAGCGCACGATCGAACTGTTCGCCGAGAACATCATGCGCGCGGGCCAGATCTTCCTTGAGAACCCGCACGAGACTCCGTTCATCCCGAACTGGAGCCGCGTGCACGCTGCCGACCCCGGCCTGCTGGCGGAAATGAAGGCCGCCGCGGCGGCGGATGAAGAGGAATTCGCGCCGATCCCGTTCGAGGGGTGACGCGGACAAGCCTGCCGCGATCCGAAAACGAAACGCGCCGCCTGAACAGGCGGCGCGTTTTGCATTGCAAAGGTGCTGCGGTCGGGCCGCTTGCGCCGCCCGTCAGTCGCGGCGGCGACGCCGGCGGGCCCCGGCGGCGGCCAGAACGCCCACGCCCAGCCCCAGCATCGGAAGGGCTGCGGGCAGCGGAACCGCGGCGGCAGCCGCCGCAGGGGCAACGCCCGACTGGCCATCGACCGAGAACACGAAGCCGCCCCACGACCGGGCATAGCGCTGGTCCCACGTCGCGCCGCCGTCCATCGACCGGCTGTTGATCATGTCGCCAGAGCGGGTGCGCGCCCAGTACACGGCGTGATCGGCCATCGGCGTGTCGACGGCCAGCGTCAGCCAGTACTCGCCCGCGCCCAGCAGCGTGTCGACGATGTCCAGCGTGAAGGTCACGTGGGTGAAATTGTCGGGGACCTGCCCGCGTTTCTGGTGCGTCGGCGCGGCGGTGCCCGAGGCCAGCACGCTGCCCGGCTTCGCGCCGTCGTCGGACATCAGCGACCAGCTGACGGTCATGCCGATCGGGTTGGCCCAGTTGCTGAGATAGGCGTCGAAGGACACCGTCTCGATCAGCGAGTTATCGGTCAAAGTGAAATTTTCGGCGCCGATGGCGTCGCGGCACTCGAACGTGCAGCTGCCGCCGCGTTCCCCGTCAAAGGGGTTCGAGAAAAGCGTGGTGGCCGACACCGGCAGGGAACCGGCGATCACGACCGCCGCGGCAAGCAGGGTTTTGCCCATCGTGCGCATTGGAATACATCTCCATCGAAAAATCGTACTCTGTTGGCATCGGAAGTAGCCCTGTGCCGGAACTCGGTCAACGAAACGACTTATTTCTGCCTGATTTCGGGCCCGGGCGACGGGGTGTGCGACTGGCCCGCGGGCGCAATCCCCCGCTGCGACACACTCCATAGTGGAAATTACCTTAACGCAATTGCCCCCTCGCGCGAAGCGGGGATCTGGGAAATGCGGCTGAAACAAGGCGGTTATTGTGGCGAAGGCAGGGCGCGCCCGCTGTGGCTCACGCGCAGCACGGGGCGATCATACCCGTAAAAGACACGCTAAGGTTGTGACTTCCGTGCGCTGCCCGGCCCGTTTCCGCCGCCGCGACGGTGCGATGCGCCGACCGTCATTGTCACGCAACCCCCGAAGCGGACGGGAATCGCGCGGCCCGCGGCGGACCTATCGAAACCGCCGCAGACCAGTCTTCGAAGCCTTCTACCGCCGCCTCAGAACGCGTTGGTGATCCAACGGCACTGATAGGGGGCAAGGGTGATCGTGTCCGTTTCCGGCTCCACCCGCTCGCCCGACAGCAGGTCGACCCAGCCCTCGTCCGCGATCAGGTTCAGCGACGACGAAGGGATCTCGACCGTGTCCGCCGACACGTTGTGCAGCGCGAAGATCGACTGCGTCCGGTCCAGCGCCTGCCGCCAGACGCCGAAGATGCGCGGATCAAGCGGCAGGGTGAACTGCGTGGCGTTCGGATGGAACGCGGGCTGGCGCGCCCGCAGCCGCAGCCGCTCGGCCAGCGCAGGCAGGATGCGCGCCTGTTCCGACCCCGGGTCCGCCATCCGGGCCCGCAGCGTGGGATAATCCCAGCGGTGCCGGTTGATCGCCCGGTTCATGCTGCGGCGCTCGACCCCGTCCAGATCGTTCGGCGTCGCCAGCAGCGAATGGATGTAGAACGCGGGCACGCCCTCCAAGGACATCACGATGGTCTGCGAACAGACGAACCGCGCGACCTTGAAGTCGTCCTCGCCCTCGAAGGTGCGGGTCATCGCCGAGAAATACGAGGTGTTCAGCTCGTACACCGACTGGCCGCCGTCGGGCAGGGCGCGCATCGACACCAGCCCGCCCGAAGACTGCACGGTCTGGATCATCCGCGCGATCTCTTCCTCGGGCAGCAGCCCCTCGGCGGGCCGCATTCCGACGCCGTCGTGCGAGGCGGTAAAATTCAGATAGGCGCAGCCCAGAGGTGCCGGCGGCATCGCGCGGGCCCACGCGGCAAGATACTTGGCGGTCCCCGACAGCAGCGAATACAGGATCAGCGGCGGCAGCGGGAAGTTGTAGATCGAATGCGCCTCGTTCCGCTTGCCGAAATACGACAGGTTCTCGGCCTTGGGCACGTTGGTTTCGGTCAGCAGGATCACCGGCTCGGACGCGTAATCCGCCAGCAGCCGCATCAGCTGGATGATCGCGTGGGTCTGGGGCAGGTGGATGCACTTGGTGCCGACCTCCTTCCAGATGAAGGCCACCGCATCCAGACGGATGATCCGCACGCCCATGTCGACATGCAGCCGGATGATCCGCAGGATCTCCAGCAGCACCTCGGGGTTCTCGAAATTCAGGTCGATCTGGTCATGGCTGAACGTACACCAGACATGCCGGTCGCCCATCGCCGTCTCGACTTCCTGCAACAGCGGCGTGGTCCGCGGACGCACCACCTCCGACAGGTCCTCGGACGGATCGGCCTCGTAGAAGAACTTGTCGAACGGCTCCTGACCCTGCCGGTAGGCGTTGAACCACGTCCCCTGAGACGAAACGTGGTTGCACACAAGGTCCGACATCAAATGGAAATGACGGCTGATCCGGGTGATGTCCTGCCACTCGCCAAGCGCGGGGTTCACCTTGCGGTAATCGGTGACGGCGAAACCGTCGTCCGACGTGAACGGGAAGAACGGCAGGATATGCACGCCGTTCACCGCGCCCTGCAGGTGGTTCAGCATGAAGTCCAGCAGCAGGTCCAGCGGCTTGTGCACCCCGTCGATGATCGAGTCGCCGTAAGTGATCATCACCGCGTCCCGCTGCGACCACAGCGAGTTTCCCGCCTTGCGCGGCAGCTTCCGCGCCGGAGACGCGTCGTCGGGCCAGAAGGCTTCGATCACCTTGCCGGCAAGGGCATGGGTATCCTGATCGGGGTAGATGCGGTCTAGAATGGCGGCGGTGCGGGCACGCAGGGAAGAGGCGGTTTTCGACATCTGTCCGGTCGGACTCCGGCTTGTTGCTGGTCAGAAGGCTGATTTGCGGGCGTTTTCCCCGGTTTAGGCCGCTTGGCTGGCAAAAAACAAGGTTGTCCGTCCGGAACCCCATCAAATGCGAGGCAATCGCTGAAAAAGGCACCATCCGCGAAAGTCCCGCACGCCTTCGCCGCCTGCTTCTTCTCTTTCAAAATACCTCGGGGGAGCCGCGCAGCGGCGGGGGCAGAGCCCCCATCGCCGCCCTTTCCAAGCGCACCTTCGGTGCGACGGGGGCAGCGCCCCCCATCGCCGCCCGCCACGCACCCCGCGCGCCGCGTGGGCGCATTGCAACCGTTGCGTCCGCGCATAACTAAAGGCAATAATGTTACCTGCAGAGGAGGCGGGAGGACACCATGACGGGCCAGCCCACGGGACAACGCAAGCACGTCGACCGCGTGCTTCAGTCGGTCGGATCGGGCCGCGCGGCGGCACAGTCGCGTCTGGCCGCGTCGTGGCAGCGGTCCTTCGCCCGCTACGGTCTCGACCCCGCGCGCCGCGACGATCCGGGCGTGGTCGACGAAACCGGTCTGCGCCTGCGACGCGAGGCGATGGACCGCTTCCTGCAAATCGCCGCGCCCAAGCTGGACCAGCTGTTCGGCCTGATCGGCCATTCCGGCTGCGGCGTGCTGCTGACCGACGCGGGCGGCATCGTGCTGGACCAGCGGTGCCGCGACGCCGATGCGGCGGTGTTCCGGTCGTGGGGCCTGATGCAGGGCGCCGACTGGAGCGAGGCCGCCGAGGGCACCAACGGCATCGGCACCTGCCTTGCCGAGATGCGCCAGCTGACCATCCATCGCGACGAACACTACATGGCGCGCAACATCGGCATGAGCTGCATGGACGCGCCGATCTACGGCCCCGACGGCACGGTGGTCGCCGCGCTCGACGTCAGCTCGGCCCGCGCCGACCAGACCGAGGCGTTCAACCGCCTGATCGAGGCGATGGTCGCCCAGACCGCCCGCCAGATCGAAACCGACACCTTCCGCGCCAGCTTCCCCGCCGCCCGCATCGTGGTGGCCGACAGCGACGACACCGGCGGCGCGGTGCTGCTGGCGGTCGACAGCGACGACATCATCGTCGGCGCCACCCGCGAAGCGCGGCGCTGTTTCGAACTGGAAACGGCGGGCCCGCTGACGCCGCGCCCCGCCTCGGACCTGTTGGGCCGCGAGGACGAGGCGACCGGCTTCGAACGCGCCGAACGCGCGGCGGTGAACCGGGCGCTGGCCCGGGCCGGCGGCAACGTGTCCGAGGCCGCCCGCGCGCTGGGCGTGGGCCGCGCTACGCTGTATCGCCGGATGAAACGGCTGGGGCTGGGCTGAAACCCCGCCGCGACTGTCTCAGTCCTGAGACAGTCGGACGCCGTCACCTGCCGCGCCCGTCTGCCGCGCGGGCGGGAACGGGTCCATTCTGCCTCCATCGCCTGCAGAGGAGCGGGCGCACAGGAGGAGATTTCCATGAACGAGATGACTCAGGTCCAGCAGACCTATGCGTCGCCTTTCAAAAGCCGCTACGACAACTTCATCGGCGGCAAGTTCGTCGCCCCCGTGAAGGGGCAGTATTTCGACAACGTCACCCCGATCACCGGCGCGAAGGTCTGCGAGATCGCCCGCTCGACCGCCGAGGACGTGGAACTGGCGCTGGACGCCGCCCATGCCGCCAAGGACGCGTGGGGCCGCACCGCCGCCGCCGAACGCTCGAACATCCTGCTGAAGATCGCCGACCGGATCGAGCAGAACCTTGACCTGATCGCCACCGCCGAGACGTGGGACAACGGCAAGCCGATCCGCGAAACCACCGCCGCCGACATCCCGCTGTCGGTCGACCATTTCCGCTACTTCGCGGGCGTGCTGCGCGGGCAGGAAGGGTCGATGTCCGAGATCGACCACGATACCGTGGCCTATCACTTCCACGAACCGCTGGGCGTCGTCGGCCAGATCATCCCGTGGAACTTCTCGGTGCTGATGGCCGCGTGGAAACTCGCGCCCGCGCTGGCCGCTGGCAACTGCGTAGTCCTGAAGCCCGCCGAACAGACCCCCGCCGCCATCATGGTGCTGGTCGAATGCATCGCCGACCTGCTGCCCGACGGCGTGCTGAACATCGTCAACGGCATGGGCGCCGAGGTCGGCGGCCCGCTTGCCGAAAGCACCCGCATCGCCAAGATCGCCTTCACCGGCTCGACCGAGACCGGGCGCATCATCATGAAGGCCGCGACCAAGAACCTGATCCCCGTCACGCTGGAACTGGGCGGCAAAAGCCCGAACATCTTCTTCTCGGACGTGATGGCGCAGGACGACGCCTTCCTCGACAAGGCGGTCGAGGGCTTCGTGCTGTTCGCCTTCAACCAGGGCGAGGTCTGCACCTGCCCGTCGCGCGCGCTGATCCAGGAAGACATCTACGAGGAATTCATCGCCCGCTGCATCGAACGCGTGAAGGCCATCAAGCAGGGCGACCCGCGCGAGATGGCGACGATGGTCGGTGCTCAGGCCTCGGCCGAGCAGCAAAGCAAGATCATGTCCTACCTCACCATCGGGGTCGAGGAAGGCGCCGAGGTGCTGGTGGGCGGTGACGCCGCGCATTTCGACGGCGATCTGTCGAACGGCTATTACATCCAGCCGACGATCCTGAAGGGCCACAACAAGATGCGCGTCTTCCAGGAAGAAATCTTCGGCCCGGTGGTGTCCGTCACCACCTTCAAGGACGAGGCCGAGGCGCTCGCGATCGCGAACGACACGATGTACGGCCTTGGCGCCGGTGTCTGGACCCGCGACGGGACCCGCGCCTACCGCTTCGGCCGCGAGATCGAGGCGGGCCGCGTCTGGGTGAACAACTACCACGCCTATCCGGCGCACGCGGCCTTCGGCGGTTACAAGCAGTCCGGCATCGGGCGTGAAAACCACAAGATGATGCTCGACCACTACCAGCAGACCAAGAACATGCTGGTCAGCTACAACCCCAACAAGCTCGGCTTCTTCTGACCAGACGAAGCCGTTCAGGGCGCGCGGGCCCGTCTTCCTCCCCCTTGACCCCGCACGTCCGCCCCACTGGCCCCCGCACACGGCGGGGGCCATTTTCGTTTTCTGGGGCGTCCCCGGCAGTGGGGACATTCCGCGCGACAAGGGCGCATCGGGGTGGCAAGGTGACGTTAGGGCATTTTGTGCGGGAGGACGAAATGGCAACCGGACGCGAACTCATCTCGAACGGCAACCCGATGGAAAGCGTCGTCGGGTTCAGCCGCGCGGTGCGGGTGGGCAACTTCATCGCCGTGGGCGGCACGGCCCCTGTCGATGCCGAGGGCAAGACTGTCGGGGTCGGAGACGTCTTCTAGCAGACCAAGCGATGCTTCGAGATCATCAAGGATGCGCTGGACCTTGCCGGCTCGGGGCTGGAGGACATCGTGCGGACGCGGGTGATCCTGACGGATATCGACAACTGGAAACAGGCGATCGAGGCGCGGAAGCTATACTGCCGCGAGTCCCGCCCGGTCGATACGATCATGGCGATCAATCGCTTCGTGAACCCCGAATGGCTGGTCGAGATCGAAGTGGATGCCATCGTCCCCGACTGATGGCGGGGCGGACACACGCGACCGGCATCCGCGTCCCCGGACGTGCGGTCCGCGACGTCTTCTGTCTGCGGCAGCTTGCCGCGACCGTCCTGCGTGTGGACCCTAGTAATCATCAAAACATTCTACTATGTGAATGTGACCGGCGGGAGGAGCCGCCCCAAGCAGGAGAGTTGCCATGAACGTCAACGTCGGAACGCTGGATCGCATCATTCGCGCCGTATTGGGCGTGGTGCTTTTGTGGCTTGCCTTCTTCAGCGGAGTTCCCGCGATGGAAGCGGGCGCGCTGAAATGGATTGCCGCCGTGGTCGGTATCGTGATGTTGGTCGTCGCGGTCGTGCGGGTCTGTCCGATCTACTCGATCCTCGGCATTCGCACCTGCCGCGCCTGACCCGCGCCACCCCAGATTCAAACGCGCCGCTGGACAAGCGGCCCCGGAAATCCGCCTGTGAAAGGACCCGAAACATGACCGACTATCCCGTTGATATGTCCGTTAAACCCGAGATCGAAGCCTTCTTCGACGAGGATACGAACACCATCAGCTATATCGTGAAGGACCCGACCTCGGACGCCTGCGCGATCGTCGACAGCGTGATGGACATCGACTATGCCGCCGGCCGCATCACCTATGACCACGCCGACGCGCTGATCGCCCGTATCAAGGACATGGGCTGCAAGCTGGAGTGGATCATCGAAACCCACGTCCATGCCGACCACCTGTCCGCCGCGCCCTACATTCAGGAAAAGCTGGGCGGCAAGATCGGCGTCGGGTCGAAGATCCTTGTCGTGCAGAACACCTTCGGCAAGGTCTTCAACGAAGGCACCGAGTTCCAGCGCGACGGCAGCCAGTTCGACAAGTTGTTCGAGGACGGCGACACCTACATGATCGGCAACATGCAGGCCGTGGCGATCTATACGCCGGGCCACACCCCCGCCTGCATGGTGCATGTCGTGGGCGACGCGGCCTTCGTGGGCGACACCCTGTTCATGCCCGACGGCGGCTCGGCCCGCGCCGACTTTCCCGGCGGCGATGCGGGGACGCTGTACGACTCGATCCAGAAGGTTCTGGCGCTGCCCGACGACATGCGTCTGTTCATGTGCCACGACTACGCCCCCGGCGGCCGCGAGATCCAGTGGGAGACCACGGTCGGCGAGGAAAAGGCGAACAACATCCACGTCGGACAGGGCAAGTCCCGCGAAGAGTTCATCAAGTTCCGCACCGAGCGCGACGCGCAGCTGGGGATGCCCCGCCTGATCATCCCGTCGCTGCAGGTGAACATGCGGGCGGGCGAGATCCCGACCGACAAGGACGGACGTCCGATGCTGAAGGTGCCGGTGAACGGCCTGTAAGCCCTTCGGTCCAAAGGAGCGACAAGATGCGACCCACTCTGATTGCGGCGGCCGTCATGGCCGTCGCCAGCACCGCCGGACACGTCGGCCCCGCTCTTGCGCAGGGCGAAGGCCCGGGCGTCCACTTCGTCGAGAACTGGGATCTCGACGGCGACGGCGTGGTGACGCTGGCCGAGCTGGAAGAGCACCGCGCCGACGTCTTCTACATGTTCGACGAGAACGAGGACGGCATGCTTGCCGCCGCCGAGTACACCCTGTTCGACGAAACCCGCGCCGCCGACATGGCGAACAACGGTGGCGGTCACGGGCAGGGCAAGGGGCAAGGCGCCCTTCAGCGCGCGTCCGACGGCATGTCGCTGGCCTTCAACGATACCGACGGCGACGGCGCCGTGTCCGAGGCCGAGTTCATCGGCAAGTCGGGCGACTGGATGGAACTGCTCGACCGCAATGGCGACGGCGTCGTCACCACGGACGATTTCGGACGTCACTGACCGCTAACGGAGGAGAAGGCGGAGTCATGAATATCAGGAAACTCACCGACACGCTGTCGGTCGACGGCCAGATCGCCGCGTCCGACGTACAGGCCCTGAAGGACGCGGGCTTCCGCGCCATCATCTGCAACCGGCCCGACGGCGAGGGCGGCGACCAGCCGACCCACGAGGAAATCGCGCAAGCCGCGGCAGCGGCAGGGCTGGAGTTTCGCTATATTCCCGTCACCTCGGGCAAGGTCTCCGACTCTGATGCCGCCGTCTTCGGCGCGGCGCTGGCGGAACTGCCGGGCCCGGTGTTCGCCTTCTGCCGGTCGGGGATGCGGTCGTCCACGCTGTGGGCGCTCAGCGAGGCGGGCCAGCGCCCGATGCCGGAAATCCTCGGGGCCGCCAAGGCCGCGGGCTATGACCTTAACGGCGTGGCCCGGCGCATCGCCAACGGCGGCCGGACCCCCACCGACACCGGCGACGCGTCGTTCGACGTCGTGATCGTCGGCGCGGGGGCTGGCGGCATCTCGGTCGCGTCCAGCCTGCGCGCCCGCAAACCGGACCTGCAGATCGCGCTGATCGACCCGGCGGACATCCATTACTATCAACCCGGCTGGACGATGGTCGGCGGCGGCATCTTCGAGGCGCAGGACACCGCCAAGACGATGGGCAGCCTGATCCCGCGCGGGGTGCACTGGATCAAGGCCGCCGTCGCCGCGTTCGAACCCGAGAACAACGCCGTCGTGCTCGACGGCTGCCGCGTGGTGAAATACGGGCGCCTTGTCGTGACCCCGGGGCTGAAGCTGGACTGGGCCCGCGTCGAGGGGCTGGAGGAAACGCTGGGCCGCAACGGCGTGACGTCGAATTATCGTTACGATCTTGCGCCTTACACGTGGAAGCTTGTGCAGGACATGAAGGCCGGCACGGCGATCTTCACCCAGCCGCCGATGCCGATCAAATGTGCCGGCGCGCCGCAGAAGGCGATGTATCTGTCCGGCGACCACTGGTTCCGCACCGGCGTCCTGAAGAACATCGACATCCGGTTCAACAACGCGGGCGGCGTGTTGTTCGGGGTCAAGGACTACGTCCCCGCGCTGGAAGGCTACGTGCAGAAATACGGCGCCACGCTGAATTTCTTCCACAACCTGATCCGCGTCGACGGCCCGGCGAAGAAGGCAGTGTTCGAGGTGAAGAAACCCGACACCGACCCAACAACGGTCGAGATGGACTTTGACATGATGCACGTCTGCCCGCCGCAGACCGCCCCCGATTTCATCCGCGTGTCGCCGCTGGCGGATGCCGCCGGGTGGGTCGACGTCGACCAGTCCACCCTGCGGCACAAGTCATTCGACAATATCTGGAGCCTTGGCGACGTGATGAACGCCCCGAACGCCAAAACGGCGGCGGCGGCGCGCAAGCAGGCCCCGGTGGTGGCCGCGAACCTTGCCGCCGACATCGACGGGCGGTCCGCCGTGGCGCAGTATGACGGCTACGGCTCGTGCCCGCTGACGGTGGAACGCGGCAAGATCGTTCTGGCTGAATTCGGCTATGGCGGCACGCTGCTGCCGAGCTTCCCGAAGTTCCTTGTCGACGGCACCCGCCCGACGCGGGCCGCATGGTTCCTGAAGGAACGGCTGCTGCCGCCGATCTACTGGAAAGCGATGCTGCGCGGAAAAGAATGGATGGCCCATCCCGAACCGTTGAAAGCGACCGTGAAGTAAAACACGATCCTGCCCGACGCCGTCGCGCCGGGCAGGGCAACACCGCAGGTCACAGCGCCACCGGCGCGGGCCAAAGACCGTTCAGGACACTCGATGCTTACCAGCCTTCGCCAGTATCTCCCCATCCTTTCGTGGGGCGCCCGCTATGACCGCAACGCGCTTTCGAATGACCTGATCGCGGCGGTGATCGTTACGATCATGCTGATCCCGCAGTCGCTGGCCTACGCATTGCTGGCCGGCCTGCCGCCCGAGGCGGGGATCTACGCGTCCATCGTGCCGATCATGCTGTACTCGGTGTTCGGCACCAGCCGCGCGCTGGCGGTCGGGCCGGTGGCGGTGGTGTCGCTGCTGACGGCCAGCGCCGTGGGGCAGGTGGCGGACGCTGGCACGGCGGGCTATGCCGTCGCCGCGCTGACGCTGGCGCTGCTGTCGGGCGTATTCCTGCTGGTGCTGGGCCTGTTCCGGCTTGGCTTTCTTGCGAACTTCCTCAGCCACCCGGTGATCGCCGGGTTCATCACCGCCTCGGGCATCCTGATCGCGGCCAGCCAGCTGAAGCACATCCTTGGCATTCAGGCCAGCGGGCACACGCTGGTCGAGACGCTGATCTCGCTGGGCGAGCATATCGGCGACGTGAACGTCATCACGCTGGTGATCGGCGTGCTGGCGACCGGCTTTTTGTTCTGGGTCCGCAAGGGTCTGAAACCGCTGCTGCGCAAGGCCGGGCTGGGGCCGCGCATGGCCGATGTGCTGACCAAGGCGGGCCCTGTCGCCGCCGTCGTCGCAACCACGCTTGTGGCATGGGGCCTTGGCCTGCAAGACCGTGGCGTGTCCATCGTCGGCTCGGTCCCGCAAAGCCTGCCGCCGTTCACCATGCCGGGGCTGGGGCTGGACCTGATCCGGCAGCTTGCGGTTCCGGCGGTGCTGATCTCGATCATCGGGTTCGTGGAATCCGTGTCCGTCGCGCAGACGCTGGCCGCGAAGAAGCGCCAGCGCATCGACCCGAACCAGGAACTGATCGGCCTTGGCGCCGCGAACATCGGCGCGGCCTTCACCGGCGGCTACCCGGTCACCGGGGGCTTTGCCCGCTCGGTCGTGAACTTCGACGCGGGCGCCGAGACGCCCGCCGCCGGTGCCTTTACCGCCGTCGGCCTTGCCATCGCCGCCGTCGCGCTGACGCCGCTGGTCTATTACCTGCCCAACGCCACGCTGGCGGCCACCATCGTCGTGGCCGTGCTCAGCCTTGTGGACGTGTCGATCCTGAAGAAAACGTGGCGCTATTCCCGCTCGGATTTCGCGGCGGTCGCGGCGACCATCGTGCTGACGCTGGTGCTGGGGGTCGAGATCGGCGTCGCGTCCGGCGTGATCCTGTCGATCGTTCTGCATCTGTACAAGACGTCGCAGCCGCACGTGGCCGAGGTCGGGCTTGTGCCGGGCACCCATCATTTCCGGAACGTGAACCGCCACGAGGTGCACACCGACCCGACGCTGCTGACGCTGCGGCCCGACGAAAGCCTGTATTTCGTCAACGCCCGCTTCCTTGAGGACCTGATCGCCGACCGCATCGCGCGCGACGCGCAGGTGAGGAACGTCGTGCTGATGTGCTCGGCGATGAACGACATCGACTTTTCGGCGCTGGAAAGCCTGGAGGCCCTGAACGAACGGCTGAAGGAACTGGGCATCGGCCTGCACCTGTCCGAGGTGAAAGGCCCGGTGATGGACAAGCTGAAAGGCACCCACTTCCCGGACGAGATGAACGGCCGTGTGTTCCTTGCGCAGTACGATGCGTGGCGCGCCCTGACCGACGACAGCACGGTCCGCGCGGCCGAGTAACGCCCCCGCGCAAGGGCGGCGGGTCAGAAGCTGGGGTATTCGCTGCCGTTGAAGGTCAGCACCGCGTCCCGGCCGCAGACAAGGTCGCTCATCCCGCCGGTGCGGCTGTCCAGCACCCCGATCCGTTCGCAGCCCTTGTGGATCTCGATCACGCCGCCGCCGTCCAGCCGGACCTCGCAGAGCAGCGCGCCCCAGCGGTCCCACCAGCCGCAGGACACGACGTCGGACCGCCCGTCGCCATTGATGTCGTGACTCATTTGCAGGGTTCCGGTCTTCGGCGTGTCGGTGCGGTCGAAGTCGCCCGCCTTCAGCTCGACCAAGGCGGGGATATGCGCGTCGCTGACCGCCTGTTCGACCAGGTGCAAGGCCCCATCGCGATAGGCGAAGACCGACAGCGTCACCTCGTCCGAGCTGTGCCCGACGCCCGAGACCACGCTTTCGACCCGCAGGCGCGGCTCGGGGCCGGTGTCGATCAGGTCGGGCGTACCCCATGTCCAGAAGTCGTCATGCGTCGCGTTCGAGAAGATGCCGTTGCCGCGATAGCTGAGCACCGCGAAGGTGGTGGGGCAGCAGTTGCCGCCACCGGTCCAGCCGTGCACCAGCTCGGCATACCCGTCGCCATCAAGATCGGTCGTCAGGGCGATGCTGGACAGGCCCGACGCAGGAACGAAGGCGACATACTCGCGCCCGTCCACCGTGGCGAGGATTCGCTGCGCGGACAGGTCGCCGTCGATCCGGTACGTCACCTCGTGCGGCTCGACCGGCTGCGGCACGATCAGGGGCAGCGGCGCGGGCGTTTCGGGCGCGGGCGAGGGGGCGACACCGGCGGCGGGGCCCTTGGGGGCGGCGGTGTCCTGTGCGCTGGCGGTCAGCGGCGACAGGACCGCGCCCAGCACAAGAACAAGGCGGCACAGGCGGGCAAGCGGCAGACGGGTCATGGATCCTCGGCAGGCTGAACTGACGCTGCGTAGGCTAGGACGAGTGGTGCGGGTTTGAAAGGGCGCATCCCGGGAGCCGGATCTTCCAGAAGATCCTGCCTGTCAGAATTTTCTAGAAAATCCGGCGCGCGCCCGCTCAACCGGCGCGCGCCGCCGCGAAGGCCGCGAACCAGTCGAGCGCGCCGGGGTTCTTCGTTGCGTCCCGGCTGGCGACCGTCTCTGGCGGGTCGCCCAGCAACAGCTTGCGCACCGGGACCTCCATCTTCTTGCCGGTCAGCGTCGCGGGGATCTCGGGGGCTTCGACCACCTCGTCCGGGACGTGGCGGGGGCTGCGTTCCGCCCGCAGGCGGCGGTCGATGGCCGCTTTCAGGTCGTCGGTCAGGCTGTGCCCCTCGGCCATCTGGACGAACAGCGGCATGTAATAACCGCCGCCCGGTTCCTCGATACAAACGATCAGGCTGTCGGCGATCTCGGGGAAGGTTTCCATCGTCCGGTAGATCTCGGCCGACCCGATGCGGACGCCGAAGCGGTTCAGCGTGGCGTCGGACCGTCCCAGAACGAAGGCGCCGCCGTGGGCGTTGAATTTCACCCGGTCGCCGTGGCGCCAGACGCCGGGGTAGGTGTCGAAGTAGCTGTCGGTGTAGCGGGCGAACTCCGTGTCGCCCCAGAAAAACAGCGGCATCGACGGCATCGGCGTCTCGATCACCAGCTCGCCCACCGCGTCGGTGACCGGCTGCCCGTCCTCGGAATAGGCGCGGGCGGCGGTGCCAAGGCCGGGGGCCTGGATTTCGCCCGCGCGGGTGGGCAGCAGCGGCGATCCGGCTAGGATGCCGGAACAGAACTCTGTGCCGCCGGATTGCGAACTGGCCCATATGTCGGACCCGATTGCCGCGTAGGCCCATGCGAAGGTTTCCGGCGTGGAAGGAGACCCCACCAGCATCACCGATTGCAGCGCCGACAGGTCGAAGTCGCGGCCCGGCACGATGCCCTGCTGGCGCACCATCTGGATATAGGTCGGGCTGACGCCCATCACCGTGGCCTTCGTGTCCGCCGCGATGCCCCACAGCAGTTTCGCATCCGGGTGGGCGGGGTGCCCGTCGTACAGCACCGCGCGGCCGTTCATCAGCGGCCCCCACATCAGCGTGTTCCAGACCATCCAGCCGGTGGACGAATAGAAGAACAGCGCGCCGCCTGCGCCCAGCTCGAAGTGGAAGGCGGCCGATTTGTAGTGTTCCAGCACGATGCCGTGGTGGCCCTGCACGATGGGTTTCGGCAGGCCGGTGGTGCCGGACGAGAACAGCACCCACAGCGGATGATCCGACGGCACGCGTTCATAGGCGAAGCCTTCGCGCGGTACTTCGGGGCGGTTTAAGATCGCCTGCCAAGTAATTGTTTCGCGCGCGAAACATTCTGACGCTGCGTCAAGGTATCCGACGGATACGACCTGCTCGACCGTGGGCAGCGCGCCAAGAATGCGCGACAGGTCCGCGCTGCGGTCGTGGTCCTTGCCGCCATAGCGATAGCCGTCGACGACAAAGATCAGTTTCGGCTCGATCTGGCTGAAGCGGTCGATCACGGTCTGCGCGCCGAACTCGGGCGCGGCAGAGGACCACGTCGCCCCGGTGGCGGTGGTGGCCAGCATGGCGATCACCGCCTCGGGGATGTTCGGCATATAGGCCACCACCCGGTCGCCGGGGCCGATCCCCATCTCGCGCAGGGCGGTGGCCAGCTTGCGCACGGACGCGCCGACCTCGGCCCAGCTGACGGTGGCCTGCGGTCGAAGCTCGCTGGAATGGTGCAGCATCGGGCGGTTCGGGTCCCCGGTGGTTTCGTGCCGCAGGACATGTTCGGCATAGTTCAGGCCGGTGCCGGTGAACCAGCGGGTGCGCGGCATCGGGTCGGCGGTCATCACCGCGTCGATCTCTCCGTCGTGGAGGATCTCGAAATAGTCCCAGATGGATAGCCAGAACGCCGCCGGGTCATCCACCGACCACTGCCACAGGTCCCAGTACCCGTCGAAGCGGTGGCCCCGGTCCGCAAGCCAAGCCATGTAGCGGGTGATGTTCGAACCGGCCAGCCGGTCGCTGTCGGCCTGCCAGAGGATGTCGCCCTCGGCGACCGGCGGGGTCTGTATGTCTGTCATTCGGGCAGCTTAGGGAACCACGGCTGGGCGGCAAGGCCCGTCAGGTCGTCCAGAACGACATGGGCGCGCATGTCTTCGGGAACGCCGTTAAAGGCGTCCCGGTCGGCGATGCCGGTCGTCACGCCGACGCAGAAGGCACCGGCCTTGCGGCCCATGCGGATCTCGAGCGTCGGGTCGTCGCCGATCACCGCCATGTCCGACGGCCGCGCGCCGGTCAGGTCGGTCACGATCTGTAGCCCTGCGGTTTCCGGCTTGCCGAACACCGTGACCTTGGTGTCGGTCGCGTTCTCCAGCGCGGCGGCGATGGCGCCCGAGATGCCCAGCATCCGGCCCTTGGACGAGGCGAAGTAGGGCGCGACAGAGCCCGCGAAGGGCGGTGCGCCGTCCCAGACCGCCTGCACGACAGCCTCAAGCGCGGTGGCGCCGAAGTCGCGGGTATAACCCAGCAGCACCGCATCAACGGGGCCCGCGTCGGGCGTGGGCTCGACCACCTCGATCCCGGCGTCGCGGGCCGGCGCGCGGGTGCCGTCGCCGCCCATGACCATGATCCGGCGATACCCCATCCGCGCCAGCGCCTGCGCGGCGACGGCGGCGGGGGTCAGGACATGGCCCGCGTCGATCACGATCCCGGCGTCGGCCAGCAGCGGATAGTAATGGGCGGGCGGGAAAAACGTGCCGTTGGTATAGGCGACCACCTTGATCCCGGCGGCCCGGCAGGCGGACAGCGCATCCACCGCGCCGGGCAGGGCGGTGAAGGTGCCGGCCTCTTTGTTCATCAGGGCAAGGGTGCCGTCGATGTCGAACACCGCCGTGCGGATCGTCGGGGTCATGGTGCGGTCGGTCTCCTGCGGGCGCGGGTGCGCGGTGCCACCGGGTCAAGCCCGAGGCGTGCGCAGGGTCAAGCCCCCGGTGTTATGGTCGGGCGCTTTGGTCCGGCGTCATGGCGATGGAATTCGCGCAGCAGCGCGCAGGCCGGGTAGGGAGGGTCTCCTGGCCTGCGCGACCCGTCCGGGGCCCGGCATGGCATCCCGGGCGGGCTTTTCGGCAGTCAGGCGTTCGTCGATGGCATGGCCGCCGAGGCTGATATCCCCCTGCGGGGGCAGGAGGAGAGCGCCCTTGGCGATAAAGATCCGCCGAGCGGTCGGATTGCGCCCGGCGGTCGTAGTCTTCACCGGGTGGTCCGCCCGGGTGCGGGCGTTCATATTCCGAAATTAGAACGTTTAACGCCCTGCGTCGACACTCAATTCGACCGTTCCAAACGATCTGTGGCAACCTGTGGCCCGGATTCAACCGAAGCGGTCGCGCGTCATTCGTCGCGCGGGACGCTGGAGCCGACCGGGAAGGGCGGCAGCCACGGCTCGCGCCGGACGGTCCAAAGCTCGTAATCGGGGGTGAAGACGCCGGGGTCGTCCAGCGTGCCAAGGTGGACTTCGATGTCGCCGTCGCTTTCGGCATAGACCGACGATCCGCAGCGGGGGCAGAAATGCCGGCCCTTGTAGGACCGCGTTTCGCCGGTGACCGTGACCGCCGCAGGCCGGTAGATCGCCGCCGCGTAAAACAGCGCGCCGTGGTGCTTGCGGCAGTCAAGACAGTGGCACAGGCCGACCCTGTCCGGATCGCCTGTGGCCACGATCCTTACGTCGCCGCACAGGCAACCGCCGTGGTGCTGGTTCATGTGCTGTCCTCCGGGATCGCGTTGTCCGCAGTCTAGGGCAGCGGACCCGTGCGCCACAACGTGACCTTGATGCCGCCCAGCGGGACCGGCGGGCCGGGGCGGTCGAAAGGAAGGCCGGTGGCCTTGGCCAAACCGCCCTCGCTGGTGACAAGGCCGACGCGCCAGCCGCTGAACCGTTCGGTCAGCACCTTGCCCAGCGTGCCGTACAGCCCGTGCAGCATCCCCTTGTTGCCGATCCGGGCGCCGTAGGGCGGGTTCACGATCAGCAGGCCCGGCGGCCCGTCGGGCGGGGTCAGGTCGCTGACCGACTGGCAGGCGAAGGAGGTGAAGGCGTCGACCCCGGACCGGGCGGCGTTCGCCTCGCTCATGCGGATCGCGCCCTGATCGCGGTCATAGCCGTAAAACACCGGGGCGGGGGCGGCGTGGGGCTGGCCCGCGCGCATCCGTGCCCATGCGTCGGGGTCGAAGCTTGCAAGATCCTCGAAGGCGAAGCGCCGGGTGCGGCCCGGCATCAGCCCTGCGGCGATCTCGGCGGCTTCGATCACGAAGGTGCCCGAGCCGCACATCGGGTCGACGACCGGCTCGCGCCCGTCGTAGCCGCACTGGCGCAGGAAGGCGGCGGCGAGGTTTTCGCGCATCGGGGCCTTGTTCACCGCCTCTTTGTGGCCGCGCCGGTGCAACGGCCCGCCCGAGGTGTCCAGCGACACGGTGACAAGGTTGTCCTCGATCCGCACCTTCACCGACACGGCGGCTTCGGCGGCCTCTTGCACCACCGGGGCGCCCAGCGTCTCGGCGATGGCAGTTTCGATCCGTTGGGTGGCGGCGCCCGCGTGGTAGATCTTGTTCTTGCGGCTGGTCGCGGTCTCGACCCGCACCGGGACGTCCGCGCGCAGCACGTCGGCCCACGGGAATTTGCGCGCGCGCTTGTCCAGCTGGGCAAGGTGGAAGGCGCGGAAGGCGCCCACGCGCACCAGCACGCGGGCGGCACAGCGCAGGGTCAGGTTGGCGCGCCAGACCTCGGGCCAGCCGCCTTGCGTCTCGACCCCGCCCGGCACCGCGCGGGGCGCGGCGAAACCGGCGGCGCGGGCCTCGTCGGCCAGCACCTGTTCCAGCCCCGGCGGGCAGGCGAGGAAGATGTCGAGCGGGGTGTCGGTCACTCCGCGCCGCGCGACAGCGCCGCGACGCCGGTCCGGGCCATCTCGTTCAGGCCCAGCGGGCGCATCAGTTCGGCGAAGGCGTCGACCTTCTGCGGCGTGCCGGTGATCTCGAACACGAAGCTTTCCAGCGTCGAGTCGACCACGTTGGCGCGGAAGATCTCGGCCAGCCGCAGCGCCTCGATCCGGTTGTTGCCGGTGCCCGCGACCTTGAACAGCGCCAGTTCGCGTTCGACCGCCATGCCTTCGACCGTCAGGTCGTGGACTTCGTACACCGGCACGATGCGGCCCAGCTGCGCCTTGATCTGTTCGATCACCTCGGGCGTGCCGGTGGTGACGATGGTGATCCGGCTGAGGTGGCCTTCGTGGTCGGTCTCGGCCACGGTAAGACTTTCGATGTTATAGCCGCGGCCCGAGAACAGGCCGATGACGCGGGCAAGGACGCCCGCTTCGTTCGCCACGAGCACCGAGAGCGTGTGCCGCTCTTCGGCCTGCGCGTGGGGGTCCTTGAGATCGTAGGCCGAGTGCTTCGACAGGCCCTTTTTGAGTTTCAGTGCCGACATGTCCGCTTCACTTCTTCTATTCGTTCAAACCGGGTGGATGCGCGGGGGCTGGCCCCCGCGGGGGATCACACCAGCACCGCGCCGCCGGCTTCGATGGCGCCTTGGGTCTGCGCGTTCTCGCCCAGGATCATCTCGTTGTGGGGCTTGCCCGACGGGATCATCGGGAAGCAGTTCTCGTGCTTCTCGACGAGGCAGTCGAAGATCACCGGGCCGTCGTGGTTGATCATTTCCATGATCGCATCGTCCAGATCGGCGGGGTCCGAGATCATGATGCCCTTGGCGCCGAACGCCTCGGCCAGCTTCACGAAATCAGGCAGGCTTTCCGACCACGAGTGCGAATAGCGTTCGCCGTGCAGCAGTTCCTGCCACTGGCGGACCATGCCCAGACGTTCGTTGTTGAGGATGAACTGCTTGACCGGCAGGCGGTACTGAACCGCGGTGCCCATTTCCTGCATGTTCATCAGCCACGACGCTTCGCCCGCGACGTTGATCACCAGCGCGTCCGGGTGCGCGACCTGCACGCCCAGCGAGGCGGGGAAGCCGTAGCCCATCGTGCCCAGACCGCCCGAGGTCATCCAGTGGTTCGGATCCTCGAAGTTCAGGTATTGCGCGGCCCACATCTGGTGCTGGCCGACCTCGGTGGTGATGAACCGCTGCGGGTGGTCCTTGGTCAGTTCCTCCAGCCGCTTGAGCGCGTGCTGCGGCTTGATCGTCTTCTCGCTGTTGGTGAAGGCGAGGCAGTCGATTTTCCGCCACTCGTTGATCTTGTGCCACCACTGCTGCACCGCGTCGGCGCGGGTTTTCGAGCCGCGCGACTTCCACAGGGCCAGCGCGTCTTCCAGCACCGAGGCGACGTCACCGATGATCGGCACGTCGACGTGGATGACCTTGTTGATCGACGAGGGGTCGATGTCGATGTGGACCTTCTGCGACTTGGGGCTGAAGTCCTGCACGCGGCCAGTGATCCGGTCGTCGAACCGGGCGCCGACGTTGATCATCAGGTCGCAGCCGTGCATCGCGAGGTTGGCCTCGTACAGGCCGTGCATCCCCAGCATCCCCAGCCAGCCTTTGCCCGACGCGGGGTAGGCGCCCAGACCCATCAGGGTCGAGGTGATCGGAAAGCCGGTGCCGTCGACCAGTTCGCGCAGCAGTTCGCTGGCCTTCGGGCCCGAGTTGATGACGCCGCCGCCGGTGTAGAACACCGGGCGTTCGGACTGTTCGATCAGTTCGACAAGCGTTTCGATCGCCTCGGCGTTGCCTTTGGTCTTGGGGCTGTAGTGCGAGGTGCGCGCCTGCTTGGGTTCGGTATAGGTGCCGTTGGCGAACTGGACGTCCTTCGGAATGTCGATCAGCACCGGGCCGGGACGGCCGGTGGTGGCGACGTGGAACGCCTCGTGGATGGTGCCCGACAGCTTGTCGGTGTCCTTCACCAGCCAGTTGTGCTTGGTGCAGGGGCGGGTGATGCCGACGGTGTCGGCCTCCTGGAACGCGTCCGAGCCGATCA
>NZVC01000010.1 GCA_002701395.1 Maritimibacter sp.
ACGAAAAGCCTGACAAGAAAGGCGCTCGCGCCCCTTTCTGCCCGCGATATTCTGCGGCAGCGAATGGGTGTTTTTCCACGGAATCGGCGGAGAGGAGCCGTTCGCTGCACTCGCGAGCCGAACGTTGCCCGATCATGGAAGCGGACATTCCACCAGGGTCACGCCGCCAGACCCGGTGCAGCACTTCGTGCATAAAATGCAGCCCCCCAATACCACACCGTTACTGCGCTATCGTATGGCAGTAGGTGGTCATTGATACTCAGCGAAGTCTTTTTGAAGCATACAGATCGTGCAGAGCGCCAATGGTGTTAAGCATTCGCTGGAATAAACCGTCGTATATTCTGGGGAGGTCGTGGTTTATTTTGTGGTCACGTCCGTAAAAATTGGATCTATTCTTGAATACTTCGAAGCGCCCTTCCGCCATGTCAGGGATTAGAACAAAGCGCTCAACCAATCGGTTTCGCTTGAAACTTTCATACAAGCGAGCGCTAATATCTAAATGACCGTCGTGCACGATCCTATCCCTGATGGAGCAAATCGTCCAAACAAGTTCATCCTTCACAAAAAGAGTGCCTGCGCGCTCATTCATGGTGAGTAACTTTTTGTCTCCATACTGTCTTGATCCACCTTTAAGCTTTACGATTTTAGAGTAATCAATATCATCTCGCTCCGCTTCCAGAGAAATTTTGACAGCATAGTCCAATAGGCTCCTCATGCGAACGAAGATGGTTTCCAAATGAGCATGCAGGAGTGAAGTTTCGGCGCCAACTGAAGAGCGCAAGCCAACTCTTTCGTTACTTGAGTAGAGGTAGGGAGCACAATCATTTAGGATACCGTAAAACTCACCGATAACCTGACTGACCTGTGCGCTTGTTCGCTGGACATTCGTGAGAAGGCCTTGAACATCTTGCGAGTATATAAACTTATGCAATACCCTCTCGCTTGCTGATCCGGCTATGAGTTTTTCAAATTGCGCTTTCGTTACTCGGCTTTCGGGCTCGATACCCGCCATGTGAACCCAGTCAGGAATTCTATCATGAAAGATTTCAAACTCGACGTCAGATATTATTGACATGCGTATGTGGCCATGTGTTGCTGCACATAGATTATCAAAGTCGACATCAATATTAGTGTCCGTGCGACGCCAATACCCTTGGACGTCCTTAAAGTATCCTCGAGAACCCGCGTCGCGGACACGTTTCGATGGCCTGCCATCCAGATTCTTTATAGGCTTTAAGTCGTCACCGGATACTGGCCATCCAGAGATTTTCTTCTCGCCGATTGGAACTTGGACTGATATCTTCCGATACCCACGGCGGTCTTTTGATCTTTTGGTCATTTCGGGAAAATAACTGACGAATATCTGAGTGTTCTGCTGGCTGGAAGGTAAGTCATTATCACGACGAAGTTTTAATCTGTAGTCGTTCGTCGTTGCCCTCGCTTTGGATCAAAAGATTTATGAAGGCATGACTATCACCTTTGGGGAGAGCGGCAACAAGATTTTCAATCGATTTGCCTTCACCGAGTTTCGGTTTTGACAAACCGCGCTGCGGCATGAAATGGAAGAGTTGACGGGCAGTTATGGGCCAGCAGCATCGTGCAGAACTGCCAGACTGGTCATGCGGCCTGCCGCAGCAACCGCATGACAGCTTCGAGTCCTCAGCGGACGATTGTGGACCTGTGTTCATGAGTTATTGCCATGCAACTGAGGCGGATCGCCGCTGGATTGGTGGCTTGTTTGTCAACCCTCGAAGAGCCGGCCATCGATGGCATTAGAGAACCGCAAGAACGCGGTCGATGCAACCACTGCGTTCCACACGCGCGGCATCCGTAGCGACGACGTCGACGCACAAGCGTCTTCCTATCCTGTCATCGTTAGCTTAGATAGCAACGGAGTAATGTCGGGCGGGTGTTACATGGCTACATATCTGACTGAACTATTCGCATGGATTAAAGCTAATCCCGGGGCGACAGCAACCATCAGCGCTGCCATTATCGCCGTATGCGGCGTGATTTTCTCCGCGTTCAGTGCTTTTGTGACGGGTCGAAGATCGGTTTATATCTCATCTGTGACGGCGGAAAGGTCGAAGTGGATCGAGAAACTACGTTCGAACATCGCAGAACTTCTGCAAGTGTGTGCCGCGATAAACAACGAAACGCAACGAACCCATGGCTATGACGATAGGAGAAACAGGGCCGATGGCCTCATTTCCCTTATATCCTTACAGCTAAACCCCGCAGACGAGGACGGCATCGATAAAAATCTGATCGCGCATCTCAGGATACTCGTTAAAGCCACTACAAAGTCACCGGACGAGTTCCGGAAGGAAGAAGAGAAATTTGTCCGTCATTCCCAGTTCATGCTCAAGGAAGAGTGGGAGAAAGTGAAATCCGAGGCGCGCGGATCAATCTCGAAAATATGGCATAAGATTCGGGGAAAGAAATGCGCTCGTAGGTGTGCTTACAAGCGCTTCGTCCGCGAAGAACTACCGTGGGCATCAATGAACAAATAGCGGGTCATCAGATGGCCTCCAGGCCAGATTGTCGTCCGGATGCCACGAACAAGGAGCGAGGTTTGCTGCAACAGCGAATGGCCGGTTCGTTCGCACTCGGGCTGCCCAACCATGCTGCACGACGCTATGGATGACCGGATCGAGGAAGCCGCGTCGCAGCGACCTGCTGCCTCTTGCCCGGCAGCTATGGGCCGTGAGCGACCCCCGCCATTAAGGGCGGACAGCGGTCATTCGCTGAATGCCAGAACGGCACCCCGCCCAACTGCGGAAGCAGAACATTCAGCCAAACCGATCCAGATGTTTCCGGGCCGACTGGCACTGAAAAGGGGGCGAGATTTGTTAGAATTCCGAGCGAAAATAGTGTCCCTTCAGATGGTTGAAGAAATGTCGACAGCCGCATATTTAGCGCCTATCACTCTACAACGGAAACTAACAGTATACGGTTGTCGATCCCCACGACAATACGCTTTCCAATCGAGGCTTGGCATGATCTGAACTGAGCACTCTAATTGATTCATGCCCTCCGAGCAACTCTCCCAGATGAGAGATTATTCTTTCCTGAGACTGTAGTATTTCTCGCGACTCGCTTAGGCTATCTATCAATCCATTATTTCTTAGACATGAGAAATACACTATGCCGAACGCCAGCGCAGCATATGTGTCAATGGGCCAGTTGTGAGTGACTGTTGCCTGGGAATCTGTTGTGATGGCGCTGGCTACTCCAGTTGAGCCAATGCCTCCAATCATCCTCGCTGATCCACCACTGCAAATATTTGCTACGACGGCTCGTGTTTGCTCCGGCTTCGGAAGATCCGAAAAATCTTCCAAATTGAAAACACTTTGATCTCCGAGCACAAGACCACTCTCCAGAACATCATTGGGATCATGGTTGCCGTGACCAGTAATCCACAAAATTTCAGAATCAGCGCACGACCAAAATTCACGAAACTCATTTTTGCCGACTGGGTTTCGCCACACCTCGACGTCTATCCCTACACCCATCGCCAACTGCGAAATCGCATCAACTTCGACTTCGGTGGTTTGTGTTTCCCCAGGCCAGATCAGAACTCTCTTGACCTCCGGAGGGGCGAAGCGCGAAGAAAGCGACACATTCTGTGATAAGCCCTGAGCAATGTGCCTGTCCACCAGTGGGGTTAACGGAACGGGATGGTTTGGGAAGGGGAGTAAAAACTCGAGATTTTTCGCTCCGGAAATATATTTTGATGCTTCTTCAATCTTGTAGTGATCCATGACGGCATTTTCCAATGCCGGACCGATTTCCCTCGCCGGTGCGCCACGAAGCCTCAGGTTGAGTTCAGGTTTCCTGTCGCCGGCAGGTCCACGAAAATAGTCATTGAAGGCTTCGGACGCGATACCAAGCATCTGCTCAAGGCTCGTAGGAACGTCTTGGCCGACTGGCGACCACGTAGTGTCGGGTCCAAGCCAAGTAACACCATCGACGTTGCTGGGCATAACGAGAAGTGTTCGCTGAGCCAAATCCGGATCGTATGGCTTCCCATACCATAGGCTTAGCACCTCTATCATGGCACCCAGATCGGCGTTTTCAATAAGTAGCAGAAGTAGCGGGTATATGAGCGTTATGCGCGCCTCCATCACTATATCTGATCTTATCTTGCTCCCTTGACTGAGCTCGACGTCGGAGCGAAGCTTCTTGATCTCGGGAAGGATTTCATTCTTTTTTTCCAGCCATTTATCGTGGCAGTTTGCTGCCACAGTCAAAAACTGAAGGCGCTCATGATCGCGAAAGTCTGTTGGGTAGGCCTCAAGAAAGTAAGCAGCGACCTCATCTGGAGGTTTCTTAGAATATTTAGAGCCAGGGCCAATTAACAAGCTCGCAAACCGAATTTTTTGTTCGTTGGTTATTGACGGCATTTCCAGCCAGATCCCAACCGATTCAATCAGATCGGGCAGAGCCTCATGGTCAACATGTGCACACCAATTTATTAGAAATATCAATGCCTCTGTTCCGGAATTTACATCCGGGCCATCTGCTACCGACAACGCATTCCCCAGGCAGTGATAGAAGTGGTTTGTGGCAAGTTCATCCAATCCCCCGAACTTGACAGCTACGTAGTAGGCAGAAGAAGTCCAGTCCGTGAGGAACTGAACCGAAAAGATATTTAGCTCCTCACTCGCATTATCGAAAGGCGGAAGTGAGAAATCCGCCTCTTCTCCCCCACCACCAATTTTGTAATTGCGCGATATCGACCACAACACCCAATCATAAGCCTGACCTAACTCGCCGATGTTTCTTAGGCGATGAATGAAGGGTTGCGAGATGCAGAATTTTATGACGTCAATAACGATGAGATCCTGCTCCCTCGTCGCAACCTCATTCAAATTGGAAAGGTCGTTTCTCAATGCAGCCCCACGCTCCAAGAATTCTTCCTGCCCGAGTTCCTGCGAAGAAATGACATCCCGAAAAAGCGCGTGTGCAAGCTGTAGGCCTGCTCGTTCTTCCCAGTTGAAACTTGAATTCCAAGAAACCCTTGAGGGCTGAAATTTACAAAAACTTGGGAACATCTCTTTGAGCGATGGCATCTAAGGGAGGCCTCTCTATAACTATGGAAGTAGTGCTTTAACTCGGTTTTGCAGGAAGGTCTCAGATCTTGAAAAACGGTCAGCGCCCTATGCAACGAGGCGGATTAGCTTGAGTTACGGCAATAGGGAGCTCTGATTATTTTTCGATGCAACTATAAGGCACCAGGCAAAACAGCAAATTTCCGCTACGGTCTATCAATGGGATGATCGCTTGCAGTGGTGCGACCAAAGCACTTTTATTCCGCAAAGTGTCATTCAATGTCCCGATTGCTTCTCAGCTGCGAGTCGCTCTAACAGCCTTCTCCAGTGCCTCAATGCAGTTGCGCCGCTCCCAAGATACGTCCGGACCAATCCAATCCTCTGCTGTGTCTGGCGAGGCGAGCAGCAAGCACTGATGTTCCTTACGCGGTTTTGCCCCAATCGATGCAAGCTCTGCGATGCTTTTCATAAACGCTGCGGGCGTCCCCACTGTGCGCAATCCCGGCAGCATCCAAGCCCTTTAAGAAACCGTCGCATACAGCGTCGTTGGTCTTACCTCCTACATTCCCCAACATTGCAGTAAGTTGTGGTAAATCATGGTGAGAGCAATAGATACATAGGCGATCCAGCTTTAAGGCACCGGTTGCCCAATTCCCCCATTTCTGCTTGCTTTCATCAAAGACACCAGACGCAATCGCTATTTTTTTGAAGTCGGTCGGAATCCCAGATTTTGCTGCTATGATAAGGTGGTCGATCGCCCTCTTCAAATTGAAGCCCTTCACCGTTCGAGTAGACAACTCTGCCATCGCTTCCTTACATAGCGCTGCGGTCATTTTGCCCGCATCTCTGTGGCGGGAAATAATCAACTCGAGTTGCTCAGGCGTCTTACTCGTCAAATCCATCGCGCTTCCTCACAGTTGGCGTTCTGATTGCAAACGTAGCACAGTAGCGGAACCGATGACCAACAGTTCAAGAAGCGTCCGAATACTTAGCTTACAGGATTGAACCGGATCTATGACCGGAGATTAGACCCTTGGCCTGCCGAACGAGGTTCATGTTGCCATGAAAGACCGGTTTGGCGAAGCCGCGCCGCAGCATGGCTGGGTTGGCGAAAGGCAGGTGAGGGCCGAAAGCGATCCATAGCCTCATCGCAGCAAGAGCGTGGTTCTGGCCGACTACGATTACACGCGTTCGATTATCCTCGCAATGTCACCTCTTCGAATCGCGGGAAGTCTGGGTTCCCGTTGCCCTTGGCGCCACTCTGTCTTCTTGGCGCACAGCGGGACCACCCTCGCATTGCTCACGCTTGCCACGGGGCAGGTTAGGTCAAGCTCCAATAAAATTGGGGGATCGGATTGACGTGTGCTTTTTCGACGGATGGGGGCTGTAACCTAAAGCAAGAGTTGTGGTCTCCAGCGGGATGAATACTCTCCAGGGTATGCGCATTCTGCACGCCGCCGATCTTCACCTCGATTCTCCGCTTCGTTCCGTGGCGCTTCGTGACCCGGATCTCGGGGACCGACTGCGCACAGCGTCGCGGGACGTTCTGCGACAGATCGTCGATCTGGCGATCGAGCATCAGGTCGATGCGCTGGTGCTGGCAGGAGACGTGTTCGACAATGGCGTGCCCGATGTCTCCGCGAGGACGGTTCTATCAATAGCATTGTCGAGATTGGGTTCTGTCGGTATCCCAGTGATCATAATCCGTGGCAACCACGACGGGTTGCTCGACCATGCGCGATACGGGCCACTTGGGGAGAATGTAATACTCCTCGATAAAGAACGGCCGTCGGTCGACATCGGTGGGATGAGCTTCCACGGACTGTCGCACGGCGGCCAGCCCGAGACGCGGAGCTTCCTGCCCAGATATCCGGCGCCAGTGCCAGGGCGGATCAACGTCGGCGTGATGCACTGCTCGCCGGACGGCACGAGCGGGCACGATCCCTATGCGCCCTGTTCCGTTTCCGAGATGCTCGGGCACGGCTACGACTACTGGGCGCTGGGACACATTCACAAGCGGCAGGAGTGGCGTGTAGACGGCGCTCTCGCGGTCATGGCAGGCATTCCCCAGGGTCGGCACATTCGTGAGGCGGATGGTGGGTCGGTCACGCTGGTCGAGATCGATGGACTCGGGGCGCGCGCCGAGGCGATCCCCGTCGGATTGGTCGCGTTTCGCGAGGTCGAGCTGCCCATGCCAGCGGATGAGGCGCAGGATGCCCGGACGGATCGGGTGCGGGAGGCACTGGCCGCCGCTCGCGCCGGCGATGCCCCGACCGTCCTGCGGGTGGCACTTTCGGGACTTGGCGCGCAGGCCTTTTCGGCGCGGTCCGGCGAGGCGGCAAGCTTCCTGGGGGTGCTGGCCGAGGACATTGAGGGGCTGCATCTTGATCGCGTGCTGGTGCGTGCCGGGCAGCTGTTGGACGGGACCGCCCTCGTCGGTGACCTCGCGGCGGCGATGCGGGAAGAGGCCAAGAACCCCGGCTTCAGGGACGAGGCGGAGCGGATGCTGACGGACCTGCGGGACGTTCTGCCGGCAGAGCTGCGCGAGGTGCTGGACCCGGCAGAACTGGACGCCCTGATCGACGAAGGCCTCGCCGCTGTCACGGCGCGCCTGACGCAGGCGGAGCGCACATGAGGCTGCGGCGGCTCGACCTATTGCGCTACGGTCGTTTCGAGGAGACCCCGTTGGATTTCGGGACCGCGGGCGAAGGGCCGGATGTCACGGTCATTTTCGGACCCAATGAGGCGGGAAAAAGCACCGCCTTCGCCGCCTGGCTCGACCTGCTCTACGGGTTCCAGAGGCAGGGCCACCCCTACGCCTTCCGCTTTGAGCGCAAGGACCTGCTCGTCGGGGCCGAGATCGAAACGGCGGAAGGGCCGCTGGTGCTGCAACGCAATGCACGCAACACCGGCTCGCTCACGGACGATAGCGGCCGCGAGGTGGCCGAGCATCGCCTTGCGGCGCTGCTTCATGGCCTTGACCGGGATGCTTACCGCACCCGTTTTTCGCTGGACGATGCCGTGTTGCGAGCCGGCGGAGAGGAGATCGCCGCCGCGAAGGGCGATCTTGGCCGTCTGCTCCATGCCGGCACCAGCGGGCTTTCCGGCCTGTCGCGCGCGCTGGACGAGGTCAGTGAGGAAGTAGAACGCTTCTACAAGAAAGGTGGCAGCGCACAGGTGCTGCCGGCCGCCAAGCGGCGGTTGAAGGAGTTGGAAACGGAAATGCGCGAGCGGCGGCTCTCGCCGACACGCTTCGACGAGCTTCGCACTGCCGCGACGGCCCGCGAGGCGGCTGCGCAGGAGGCACGCGACGCCGTGGCCGAGGCGCGCCGCGCGATCGCCTATGCCGATGCGGCGGCCCGGCGGCGGGAGCTGCGTGCGCGTCACGCGGAACTGGCAGACGCGCTGGAGGGGTATCCCGCCGGTTCCGCCTTGGCGCAGGGGGTCGCTCATGAAGTGGTGCGCATCGCCGCCGAAGCACGCGAGGCCGCCGAGCGGGAGCGGCGCGCCAATGAGGACCGTGCAGAAGCGGCCAGGCTGCTGTCCGAGAAACTGACGCCCGATCCGGAGGGGCTCGATCTTGGCCCCTTGCTCGACGATCTGGATCGGCTGCGGTTCGACGACCAGCCGCTTCTTCTGCGTGTCGCGGGGGCCGAGGCGGACCTGGAGAAGCGGCGCGTGGAGCGGGACCAACTCGCGGCATCTGCTGACCATCTGGCGAGCCGTCTTGGCGGCGAGGGAGCGGAGGCCCAGGAGATGCGCCTCGCCGCGGCAACGCTGGACCTTCTGTCGTCGCAGCTTCAGGAGGTGAGGGACGCCGAAAACGATCTGCGCGGCGCGAAGGAGGCACTCGCCGACGCGGAGGAGGGGCAAGGTGAGGCACCGGCTGCCCCCCAAGGAGAGGCGGCGCTGGCCGAGGCCTGGGAGCGCATGAGGGCGGAGGCGCCGGATCTCGATGCGCTGCTCGAGGCAGAGGCAGAGGCCGTCGCGGCGACCAGGATGGCGGCAGCGGGCCTTCCCGAAGGCTGGGAGGCGCGTCTGTCGGCGAAGGGGCTTGCGAACGAGGAAGAGGTTTCAGCGATGGTGCAGGCGGCGGGGCGGTCCGCCGGTGCGCAGGCGGTTGCAGAAGAACAATGCGACGATGCGATTGCCGCGCGCGAGGGGGCGGAAGCGCGCCACGCCGCCGCCGCCGCCAACCCCGCGGCGATGGACATCGCGGAAATCCAGCGCCGCCGCCTCGCACGGGAACAGGCATGGTCCACCCACAGTGCGGCCCTCGATGCGGAAACGGCCGAGAGCTTCGAGGCCGCGATGCGGGCCGACGACGAGGCCACGGCAGCCCATGCGGAGGGGGCCGAGGCGCGCGCTTTGCTGCTGCGCCGGTCCGAGGAGCTTGAGACTGCCCGCGCCGGGGAGGTCGCCGCCAAGCGTTCCGTCGCGGCGGCAAGGACCGAGTGCAATGCCGTGAGCGAGCGGCTGGCGGCGCTCGCCCCGCGTCTACTGCTCGACCCGAGCACCCCGCCGGAGTCGTTTCTGCCGCGCCGCCGGGCGCTCGCGCTCTCGCTGGAGGCGGCGGAACGACAGCGGGCCGCCACCGCGGCGCTCGTGCTGGCAAAAGAGCGAAAGGCGGATCTGGAGCGCGAGCTGAGAGAGGCTCTGGAGGCGAGCGGTGCGTCCCCAGACGACATGCCCATTGGCGTCGTCGCGAAGGCGCGATTGTCGGAACTGCGCGAGGCCGGGACGGCCCTCGCGCGGTGGCAGACCCGGGAGGAACAGAGGACCGGATTGGCACGGCAGGTGACGCGCGCGCAGGAGCGGCTCGACGCGCGCAAGGCCGATCTGGCCGAAATGGCCGGGGGAAGCTGGGCAGGGCGAATGGCGCCGGCTGCCCTGCGCGAGGCCTTGCCGGTGGCCGCCGACCTTGCCACGACCCTGGACCAGCTACGCGAACTGGATCACCGGATCGAGCGCATGGAGCAGGCTCTGGAAACCTTCGAGGCGGTCGCGCCGCGTATTCGGGAGGAGGTCGGGCCTGCCGCCTCCGCCGAGGCGCTGGTGCGGGCGGCACGCCAGCGCCGGACCCAGGCGGAGCGCATGGCGGCGGAGATCGCTGCCGCGACCAAGCGGCGTGATGATGCTGCCAATGCGGTAGAAGACGCACGCGCCGCGCAGGAGCAGGCGGCAAGACGTATTTCGGAATTGCTGGCCGGTCAGGAGGTGCCCGATGGCGCGCAGCCCGATCAGCTTGTCACAAGGCTCGAGGAGCGGGACGACCTGCGTCGCGAGCGGCAACGAGTAGAGGAGGAGATCGCGGAGGCCGGACGGGACCTCGATGCGGTGCGGCTCGCCGAAGAAGAGGCGATCCTCGATCCTGCTCGACGCGCCGGACTCGCTGACGACCTGACGCGTTTCGAAGATGCGAGTGCTGCCGCGGACCGAGAAGCCGGCGCCGCGCAGCAGGAGCTTACCTCCGCCCTGAAGGCCGGCGGCGGGGCGGCGGCCGATCAGGAGCGGGCCGCGATCCTGGAAGACCTGACCGGAGGCGCGCGAGAGGCGATAGTGCGCGCGATCGGCGCGGCAGCTGCGCGGACCGCTTTGCGGCGTCTCGGTGAAAGCCGCCGGGGGCCGATGCTGGCTGATACCGAGGCTGCGTTCCGCAGGTTAACCGGCGGTGTCTGGTCCCGGCTCGACACATGGGTGCAGGGGCAGGATGAAAGGCTTGTCGGAATCTCCGAGGGACGTTCGGTGCCGGCAGACGGGATGTCGACTGGAACGCGCGCGCAACTCTATCTCGCGCTGCGCATCGCGGGCCAAGCGGCCTTCGTGCGCGACGCCGGGCCGCTGCCATTCGTCACGGACGACATCCTCGAGAGCTTCGACGACCAGCGCGCCGCCGCCGCCCTCGATCTGACGGCAGAGCTGGGCAGTCGCGGACAGGCCATCCTGTTTACACATCACGCCCACCTGGTGGAGATGGCGCGCGCCCGGATCAGCGGCGTGCGGACGATCGAGCTGCCCGGCCGGGACGTCGCACCGGCCTGAATTCCGTGAGACAATTTTGGGATGGTGTCTTGCGATGACGGGTCGCCCGCGCGGCTCCATGCAAGCCGGAAGATACTTTCGCGGATGCTGAGCCGTCCAACGCTATGCAGTCTTGCCAGTCGAGCGTTTGGTCGTGGCCGGGTGCAAGAGCGCGCTTAATCGCGTTGATGGTGTTCGCAAATTCGGCCGGGGCACATCGCGGCTGGGTCAGATAACAGGTCTCCTGAAGTTGAACCGCAGCACCTGCGAACACGATGGATGTGCCGCCGAGATCGATCCCAAATATTGTTTTGTTATAAACACGCGCTTTGACCGCGGAACGAAATGCTCACTGCAATCCCAGTCGGACAGTATAATTATGCATCGAGTCTCACGAGTGCGCTTGCGAGCGCGTGCTCGGCGACGAAGCGCATCGCGTGTCCCGCCTCGATCTTCTTGAGCGCAGCCTCGATCTTGGTCCCGTAATGGGTCGTCTTCCAGTGGCGCGATGCGGTGTTGGAGACGACCACGTAGTCGGTCTCGTCGGTCACCGTGTTCTTGAGCGTGCCGCCGCGGCGCGCGATCTCGTCACCGATGAGAGAGCGGGGGCCCATGCTCATCTTGCCCGTCAGCACGAAGACCTTCCCCTTGAGGTCGATCGCGCCGGCATCGGTGATCGGGTCAGTCGGCGCGAGCACGCCGCCGATATTGGCGACACCCGTATCTGCGTGCCCGTCGGTGACCAGCTCGGCAATCCACTCGCGGATCTCCTCGGCCTCCTCCTCGTCGAGCACGGCATCGGCGAGGGCCTTGTCCACCGCCCAGCGCAGGTGCGCGAAGATTGGTGCCTGTGCGAGTGTCGGGTCGGAATGGAAACGCGCATGGATCTTGCGGGCTTCCGTAGAAGTGATCCGGCCGTCGCAGATGATGCCGGAGCAGAACCCGAGGAAGGTGTTGATCACGTCCTTTTCGGCCGCGAGCTCGGGATCGGCGAGGCTTTCGCGGAGCGCGTCGCACTGGATCGATATCGCGGTCATGAGGTCGCCGTCGGCGTCCTCGAGGGCTTCTGCCAGCATGTCCGTGACCCGACACTCCCCGGCATCGCCGAAGAAGGCGTCGATCTCGCGGGCCTCGGCAACCAATGCGTCGGACTCACCCTCCTCGATCCCGTCGGAGGCTGCGACTCCTTCGAGGAACCCGAGCCAATAGAAGCCGCGCTTGCGCGTCGTCGCCGTGCGGTTGAAGCAGTCATAAGCCTGATCCTCGCGCCACTGTTCGATGCGGGCCAGGGCCTGCTCCGATAGGGAATGCTTCGGACCCTTCTCGACCGCGGCCGTATCCGGGGAGGCGTAGGTCGGCCCAGCCTCTTCGAAGAGCCGGCCTTGGCGTGCATCAGCCGAATCCGTTTTCGCGGCTGCCTTTGCGGCCTTCTTGGCCTCGGCCTCTTCTGCCGCTTCCGCTTTTGCGGCGGCCTCTGCCTCTGCGGCGCGCGCCGCGGCCTCTTCGGCCGCCTTCCGGGCCCGCTCGACTGCCTCGGCACGGGCTTGCTGGCGCTCCGCCTCCTCGGTCTTTGCGCGCGCCAGCGCGGCGTCGAGCGCGGCGCGCAGCTTTTCGATCTGCCCGCGCGGATCACGGAACCAGTCAGTCGACCAGATCCGGTGGAAGTGCCAGCCGAGGCCCTCGAGGACCTGCTGGCGCAGCCGATCGCGATCGCGGCTCGAGCGCGCGCTGTGATAGGGCGCGCCGTCGCATTCCACCGCAAGAATGAAGCCGTAGGGCCAGTCCGAGTGGCGCACGCCGATGTCGATCTTGAAGCCCGAGGCACCGACCTGCGGCACGGCCTCGTAGCCCGCCGCCTCGATCTGGGAGATCACGAAATCCTCGAACGGGCTGTCGGTCTCGCCACGCTCGACTTGGATGTCGCCGAGCTGGCCGGTTCGCGAGAACTCGAGCCAGGCGCGCAGCATCTGCACGCCGTAGGCCTTGCCATCGGCCTGGATGTCGGTGGGCACCATCGAGGAGTAGGTGACGATCTTCTCTTTGGCGCGCGAGAAGAGCACATTGAGGCGGCGATGGCCGTGCACCGAGTTGACGGGGCCAAAGCGTTGGTAAGTCTTGCCGGTCTCCGGGTCGGGTCCATAGAGCGTCGAGATCATGATCACGTCGCGCTCGTCTCCCTGGATCGTCTCGAGGTTCTTGACGAAGAACTCCTCGAGCCCGTCGTCCTTTTCCGCCCAGCGCTCAATATAGGCCTCGACATGCGGGTTGCGGGCGCGCTCGCGCTCGAACTCGGTGACGATGAGCTCGGTCTGGTCCTTGTTCATCGTCGCGAGGCCGAGCGAGCGCTCCGGGTGGTCGCGCATGTGCTGGATTGCCCCGGCCACGATGGCGCGGGCTTCGGGGATGTTGCGGCCTTTGCGATACTCACCCTCGACCTTGACAAGCTCCACGCCGAGCTCCGGGTCGCCATCGCGGGCGGCCGGGAAGATCGTGAGCTGGCCGTCATAGACCATCTTGTTCGAGATCGCGATGAGGTTGGGGTGGCGCGAGCGGTAGTGCCAGCGCAGTTGGCGCACCGGCGTGAAGGTCGTGTTCGCCATGTCGAGGATGCTTTCGCTGTCGGTGCGGACATCCTCGTCCTCGTCGGCATCGTCGAGCACCTTCGAGAAGAAGTTGGTGGGCGGCAGCTGCTTGGTGTCACCGACAATGACGACCTGGCGGGCGCGCATGATCGCTCCCAGAGCATTCTCCGGCGTCATTTGCGAGGCCTCGTCGATCACCACGAGATCGAAGGCGAACTGGCCGTGCAGGTATTGCGCCACGGCAAGCGGCGACATCATCCAGCAGGGCTTGAGGTCGATCAGCGCGGCACCGGCCCGGGCGGTGAGATCCCGCACGCCAACCCGGTTGCGCTGCTTGTTCAACTCGTGCCGGATGAGGCTCATATCGGTATAGGTGCCGACCTTGCCGATGCCATTGCCGGTGGGCGGGTGGCTGTTCTCTACGAGTTCCTCGCGGATCGCGAGGCGTGATAGATCAGTAAGTTCGCCATCGATCCGAGCGATATCACGGCGCAGGCGATCGAGGTCGGCGCCGTCGTAGGTATCGAGCGTGCGGCCGAAACGCGCCTGCACATGGTCAGTCAGACTGCGTGCGTAGATCGCCTCGACAATCTCGGGCAGGTGCGCGCGATGGGAGTGACCGTCTTCGCTCTGCACCCAGTCTGTCAGCGGCCGGAGACCCCGCGCCTCAAGCGCGGCGAGCGCGCGCAGGAGGCGCGCCTGGTCGACGAGTCCTTCTGCGCGGCGGGCGGCGTCGTGGAGGTCCGGGAGGCGGCCGGCCAATGCGTGCAGGACCGTTTCCGGATCATCGCCATCGGCACAGGGGAGGGCGATTTCGCCCGCGACCGCGGCCGCCTCCTTGGCGAGCTCCGCGTGGCGCGCGAATACCCGGTCTGCCTCCTCGATGAGGGACGCATCGGCGCCGCGGCGCATGAGGCTGATACCCGCGCGCGGTTGCGGCAGTTGGGCGATGGCTTCGGCCAGCAGGATGGCGGTGCGGATCGCATCGGTGGACTCGATGTCGGCGAGAAGCTCGGCGGCGCGCGAACGGCCCGCGGCCTGGTGTGCCTCGGCGCGCAGCGCGCGCGCAGCGCGTGCCTGTTCGATCAACGCGGCGTCGAGCGTGGACCGCTCCTTGAAAGACAGACAGAGGGTGGAGCTCATCTCGCGCTCGCTGCGCGCGGCCTCGAGTTGCTCTTCCACGGAGGATAGCTGAGCCACGAGGCCTGTCAGCGACGTGGGCGGCATGTCGGCCTCGGCCACGAGGTCGCGGAGCGATTGGAGAGGGCCGGTCTCGAGCGCGTATCGCAGGCGGTCGTCGCCCTGCGAAAGCTGCCCCACGGTCTCGTGGAAGGCTGCCAGCGCATCGAGGAGCTCGGGGTCGCTGTCCACCCCTTTGAAGAATGTGCCGAGCTGCGTGGAGAGCCGCGTGTCGGCGGCCAAAGCGTCGCGCTTCTCCGCCCACCGGGCATAGTCGCGCAGCGCAGACGCGGCCGCCGGGCGCCCGGCTTTCGTGTCTCCACCCAGCGTCTCGCTGTAGAGTGCCCAGGCGGCCTTGTAGCGCCCCGAGAGGAACCGGAAGAGGCCGGCCGCGTCGATGGCATCGGCGGCGTCTTTCAGATCGGTGGGTGAGTGTGTGCCGGCGCGCGGCAGGCGCTGGCGAATCGTATCGCGCTCCCTCGCGAGGGCGCGCTGGCTGGCGGCCGCTTCACGGGCGCTCGCAGGCACGAGGCGCGCCTCATCGGCCAGCCGGCGATCGAGCACAGGCTGTGGTGCGCTGAGCAGGCGTTGGGCATCCAGGCGAAGGTCTGACAATGTCAGCCCCTCATCCTCGGAAATCTTGGCCCAGCGCGCGGGCAGCGCGGCCGCAAGATCGCGCTGGTGGGCAAGCGTGTCGCGCTGGGCGTCGAGGCGCTCGATCTCCACTGCCATGGCGGCGGGATCGATCGTGCCATTCTGGCGCCTTGCCATCTCCGCGGCCGATGCGATGGTGGCATCCACATCATCCGCGTCCGGATCGGACAGGATCTCGGCGAGCTCCTTGTCCGCGGCGTGGGCCGCATCACGGGCCTCGCAGACATCATGGGCGGCGCGGCGCATCTCCGTGTCGAGGAGACGGTCGACCAGATCGGCATCGGCTTCAGGATTTCCGACGATGGCGGCCATCGCCGCGCGGGTCTGTGCCGCACGGGCGAGCACCGGGTCTTCGGGCAGATAGGGGCGCAGCGGGCTGTCCCCGGCATCGGCGCGGAACGCTTCGATGGCGCGCGCGAGCGCGGCGAGGTCCGTAGCGATATCCTCGGCCTCGTCGGCGCGCAGCGGCGCCTTACGGGCTTCCCGCCAGAGCGTGGCGATCCGGCCGGCCCCGTCGAGCCGGTCGACGACCATGCGGGCGTCGCCGTCGATCTCGGTCCGGGTTTCCTTGTCGAGGGACTCGGGGGCGGCAATCCGCAGGCGTCGAATGTCGCGCGGCAGGCCGTCGATGTGCGAGGCCGTCGAGATCGCGCGGCCAACGGCTTCGTGCACGGTCAGTCCGCATGCGTCGAGTTTGGTGCCGAGGGTATCGAGGTAGGCCTGCATCTCCGAGCGGCGTCGCGTGAGGGCCTCGTGTCTTGCCCTGTGCGCCTCGGCCGAGCCGGACGGCGGGCGCTCCATGATCAACCTGTCTTCGAGGCTCTGGAACACGGCGTCGCGCGAGCCACGGCCGGCTTGCAGCGGCAGGATGAACTCGCCGAGGCCCGCGGCGTCGAGGCGGTTGCGCACCACATCGAGCGCGGTCAGCTTCTCGGCCACGAACAGGACCTTCTTCCCGTCTGCCATCGCTGACGCGATCAGGTTGACGATGGTCTGGCTTTTGCCTGAACCGGGAGGGCCTTCAATGGCAACGTTCGTCCCATTTGCGACATCCACGAGGGAGGAGAACTGGGAGGCGTCCGCGTCCATAACGAGGCGGGGAACCTGGCGCTCCACCTCCGGATCGTCTGTGTCATAGACCTCGGCATAAGTGGTGCCGTCTCCTCCAACGGAGGAGAGCATGGTTTCGATCAGTGGGCTCTCGACCACGTGGCCGTTGTCCGGATCGAGGTCGCGATACATGGCGATGCGAGAAGAGGGGAAGACACCGATCAGCGCTTCGCGGCGCACGGACCAGTGCCAGCCCGAGGGTGCGAGATCAGCCATAGCTTTGAGGTAGTTCTCCACGGAGCCTTCTTCATAGGGCGGCAGCTCCAGGCCGAACTGCGCGCTGAGCGTCTGAGCGAGTGTCGTGTTCAAGCCGAGCTCGTTCTCGCCGCAGATGTGATATTCGGCCCCGCCCGGCGCTTTTTCCCGGGACATCCGGACTTCAAGGAGCAGGAGGGGAGAGCGCGCCGGGGTCCGGGACGACCCGGGCTCGTTCCATTCAAGAATGCCGAAGGCGGTGTGGAGCACGTTGACGCCGGTCTCGCGCTCGAAGGCGTGGCCGCGGTCATGGAGCGAGCGGCCGACCCGGTCGAGCCGCTCGGGCAGCAGCAGCGTCTGGATGTCGGCATCGTCGTGCCGCCCGTCGTCGGGGCTCTCGCTCCGCTCGGGCAGAATATAATCGGGGGAGATGCCGTGGTTGCGGGCATGCGCGGCCAGCGACGGGTTCTCCTCTGTCTGTCTTTCGGGCAGGCCAAGCTCGGCCCGCACCCGGTCCTTGAGCGCCCGCTCGAGGTCGAGCTCTTTCTGGGCGTAGTCGGAATCGGTCGGATCGAGTGCCGCGGAGTCTTCGAGGTGCTTCTCGTCGGTCGTGCGCGCGATCTCGAGCGCGTCGAGAAATTCGTCGGTCTGTTCGTCTGGCAACGGCTCGTCGATCGGCGGCAGGGCCACGAGCCGCATCGGGCGCTGGTTGTGCAGTCGCTCGGCCAGCACGTCGGGCAACTCATCAACGAAGCGAATGAGACTCGAAGAGTTCTGGCGGAACGGGACCTGGATGAGTGGATTGCGGCGCGAACTGTCGAGGAGACGCGCCCGCAGGTGCTGAATGCGGGATCGAACGATATCGCCGATGCCCTGCGCTTTGCCGTCGCTATTTTCTGCGGCAGCGTCTTCGGCGATTTGGTTCTCGGTCATGATCCCTCCTGGCCTCTGTTTAATGGATATTGGCCAGAGGCCTGATTGCCAAAGGAAAAGGCCGATTTCGTGACATTAGGGGTGCGATTGCATTGGCGAAAGATAGGGGCAGGCCGGCTTTTTTGCTGCCTACCTCTGGTAGGCGCTGATCACGCCAGAGGTGGCCTGGCGCCCTGCGGCACGGCTTTTCGGCCAGCACCATGAGCTGGACTGCACATAGGAGACCGCGCGGCATTGGGCATATTCAAGACAGATCTCCTTGCAGCGCGCAAAGCTGATCCCGCGGATGCCGTCGGTGGTGAGATCGCTGCCGAGGAAGTCGGTGCTGGGGAGCTCGACCATGCTCGGGCGGGCCGGTTGCGGCGTCTGTGCGAAGGGACATCCACGGACGAGTTCGGCCAGCCGCTCGTCGCGGAGGGTCTGCTGGAAGCCGAAGAAGATGTCGCCGCTCGGCGCCACGACGCGTGCCCCGATCTTCCGCGCTGTCGCGACGGCCACGGCGAGGCGGGGCGGAACCTCGAAGACAATCCGCCCGCGCATGTCGCTGCGCTCGACGACATCCCAAGTCTGGACGGGATGCCAGGTTCCATCGATTGCAATTTCGAACGCGTCGTAGGCGGCGATTGCCGGCTCGTGGAGATCGGCCACGCCTGCCGTTCCAGCGTCGGTGCAGAAGAGAGTGAGAAAGCTGTCCCCGGTGATGGCGATCTGGCTCAGGCGCAGCGCGATGTCACCGTTGACGTTGATGTATTCGGCGCGCTCATCGTAGATGCCATTCGTGACGACGCGCCAGGCTTCGAGATCTCGTCGGGGCACCCACAGGATGTCGTCATGCTCGATTACGGAGATCGCCTCGAACAGATCCGGTTCGACGCGGTGGGAGCGAAGATATTCTGAGAGGACGCCCGAGAGCGCCTGCCCGAGGGCCGCGCCCTGCTGACCGTCGAGATCGCTGTCGTATAGGCCGAACTGATGAATGCCGATACGCGCCCCCTCGGGGAGGTAGCGATAGTCGGCAGCGAGATAGACATATACGCAGGCGCTTGCGCAAACGGCGCTGGGCAGATCGGAGGAGCCCACCTGGGCGGAGACGATCGCGGGGATGTCGGCAATGAAGCCGCCGAGCTCCAGGCTTTCCATGAGAGAGCCGCCGGGGCTGTCGAAAATGAAGAGCACGTCGCGGACATCGCTGGTGTTGGCCGCTTCGAGAGCCGCTCTCAACTTCTCGGTGTCGCCGGCGACGATCTCCCCGATTGCGGTGATGTGGAGGGTGGGCTCTCGTATCGGCCTGAGGTCGAGACGTTCAATGGAAAATTCCATTGCTGCGAGGCCGCCCGGTAAGAGGGAGAGGATCAAAATGATTAACTGGATTGCACTACGCAAGAATTTCCCTCCGAGAAGGGCTCGGGTGCCAAGGATTGATCGGCTACCCCCCGAGCGAATTACTTTAATCTTTAGTGCCTGTAAGGCCGAAGGTCGACGATCGGAGGTCCCTCCGGCGCTGATGCCAATCTCGAAGATCAGATCAGCGTTTTGGGACGTCCAGCAGCATCTACCTGGGCCCCTTTAACCACCGCTGAGACGATGGATGGACAACTCGCCATACTTCCCTGCGTTCTCCGAGAACGCTGCGATCGCTACTGCCTGCAACCCGAGATCTCTAACAAGCTCGGACAGTTCCGCGATCGAGTCCTCCCAAGTGTCGGGGACGATAAGGAATGCCTGAGGATGCGCGCGTGCTCGCAACGCTGCCATGGAAAGTATCTCGATGAGATACCTTCGATGGCGCTTGCTGCGGTGCGCTTTGCACTCGATTGCCGCGACAATCTTGCCATCACGCAAGACTGAGAAATCTGACGGCACCAAGCTATCCCTTGGACTTCTCACTACCTCGACATCGTTGCCGAGTTCGAGCGCTGCGGGGGTCTGGCGAAGAAACCGATAGACCTGCTCTTCGAACGCCTGGGCACGCTTGACCCGCTCATGGGCCGTGACGCCCCGTCCTCCCCCTGCGGCCTGCACATGCTCAAGCGCCTTGCGAAGGTCTCCGCGAGAGACCTCGCCAGAGAAAAATTTTGGCGTCAGGCTCTGGGCTAAGTTGCTGGAAAGAATTGAGATCTGAGAGAGTGTCAGGACGCCAGTCATGGGGATATCCGGATTCTCGTGTTCGAGCGCTTCCGGCGCATTCCGTTTCATCCAATTTACAGCTGCAAGAGGGTTCCTGAGGCTTGAGGGATCGACGCCGCGCAGCTTTGCCACGTGTGCAAGCACCTGGCTGCGATCTTCGAAACCAAATCGGGACGGGTCGTCCAGAGAGGCGGAGAGCGCCTTTCCGAAGCCGATCCAGTTCCGGATCTTTGCGAGTGCCTCAAGGTTTGGATCTGATGTCATGGATGGACGATAGCAAAAATGACTCACAGAAACAGCAGGATGATGTTTAGTATTACTAACGAATCAGGGTGTATGGTATGAAAATGGACCGGAAATCGCATCCGGTCGCGCGGAACGTCCAGAAGCGTGGGCAGCTCAAGAAAGCTCACTATACTTCAGCGGGAGGCGCGCATCTGATGCAGCTGGAGAGCCGACTGGAGGCAAGCGGCGCAATCGCTATGGGGCTCGACCCCAGGGTCCGGTCCCTGCGCTCACAGCCCATGACCTTCGATCTCGCGACGGGACGAAACTATCACAGCGTGGACGCTCTTCAGCAAGCCGAGCGGCTCTATGGGTTTCGCGCAGTGAAATACACACCCGATTTCGAGGTGCACCTGGGGAACTCTAAAGTGCTGGTAGAGGTCAAGCACCGCGAGCTGATCACCCTGAATCCCAAGATCCTCAGCTATCCGGAGATCCTCGCGCGCTATGGCTATCGCCTCATCATCATCGACGATCTCCTCCTTGGGGAAACCTACGTTCAGAACCTACGGCTCTTAAACACTGCTCGCTGCACGAGAGCACCCGCCAAGAGCGACTCCGAGATGGTGGCATTCTGTGGTGCGGGAAAACCCTACGGCGACTTCAAGGCAGCGGGATTCAACGAGGCAAGTTTGCTGCGTGCCATCGCAGCGGGGCTACTCACCTGCGATGTGCGTTCGGCTCGCATCAATCACGACACGCTGATCTTCGCCACAGGAGACACAAGCGCACACCTGAAGGAGCTGCCCCTTGTCTGCCGCTAAGCTCGCCGCTCTGCATGGCTGGCGCCGCGACGCGAGCCTGACTTTTGTAGTTCGCGCCGGTAAGTCGGTGACCCTCAGGGATCAAGCCGGGAAGTTGGTGGAGGTGGATTTCCAGCTCTATCGAGATCTCATCGCAGAGGGTTTCGCCACGAAGCCTGATACCAGCAACGTCATCGACTTCATCCCCAACGAATACGGGCGGCGAAAGCAAGAAATGAAGTTGGCAGCCATCCGGCGTGATGCGGAGCTGCGTGACAATGGCAACAGCGCCGCACGCGCATTCGAAATCCTCAAGATTGAATTACTGGAGGATGCGCGGCACTCCTCCTACGTTCCGGATTCGTTCAACATTCGCACGCTACAGATATGGAAGAAGGCCTTGGGTGATGAGGGTCCTAATGGGCTACTTCCACGCAATCAAGATCAAGGACACTTTGGGCCTCGGCATGACGAAGAATACGAAGAGTGTGTTTTCGAGGTTCTGGAGCAGCTGTTTCTGAAAAGCGACCGAGTGACGATACCAGTAGCCGCAGCGAAGGCGGAGAAACTATATCGCGATCGGTATACCGGCACCAAAGAAAAGCTCGGCGACTGTGCTCTTCGGTCATTCTTGTCAGTGATGAGTGCGCTTCGTGCGGATGATGTAATCAAGGCGCGCCACGATACAGAAACGGCGAAGCGTTTGACACTACAGGCGCGCTTCTACGCGCGCGTTGAGGTGCCCTTTGACGTGGTGGAGATCGACTCCACCGTAGGTGATGTGTTCCTATCCGACATTCGAGGCGTCTGCATCGGACGACCAGTGGTATGTGCTGCGATCGATGCTGCATCCGGGTTCCCCCTCGCAATTCGGATAAGCTTGGAATCGGCCAGTGAAAAACTGACGATCCAGACCATTAAGGAAATTATGCTTTCGCGCGGTGCGGAGTTTTTCGAGAGGCTGGGCATAGAGAACCGCATTAACACAGCTGGTGTGCCCCGAGTCCTGGTCTCAGATCAGGGTAGCGAGAACAGCGGAAAATGGCTGCCGGGGATCATCGCACAATCAGGAATGGAATGGGCGAAGAACATCCCTGGATGCCCGGAGAAGAAGCCGCATGTGGAGAGGTTCTTCCTTGAACTTAATCGTTATCTCCGGACCTTACCTGGCGCCACGACATCAAAGACGATGCCACACCGTGCTCGGATCGAGAAGGGTATGTTCGAAGCGTCCATAACTGTCGAAGAGCTTGAGGGCCTGATCTACAAGTGGATCTATGATGTCTACGCCACGAAAATTCGTCGGTTGATTCACTCGCCTCTACGCGTAGCTGAGTCACCGCTCGATAGCTGGAACCGCATGGTAAACGGTATCGCACAGTTGCCGCTTCAGCCAAACGAAGTGCACCAGATCTTCATGGTCAAAGAAACGAAGCGGTCGCTTCAGCACTACGGACTTGATGTCGGAAACGTGCAATACTCGTCCCCGGAGCTTTGCGAACTTTTGTCTGAGATCGGGCGGAAATCCACAGTCGAAGTGCGCTACGATCCGACAGATATTCGCGCGATTGCGGTCGTCCACAATCGGAACGGCATCCCCAGTCCGATGATCGTCCCTGCAAAAAGCGAACATGTGCTTCCCATCGCATTCGAAGACGTGGCACGCATCAAGAAGCCCAGCGACGAAGCGAAGGCTACAGATCTGGCAGCCCGCGCTACGGCAGCCGACCTGGCACAAAAGGCTCAGGAACTCGCCGAGCAACGGGGCAAGGGCAAGATCACATCACTGCGCAAGGCGCGCAAAGCAGAGGCCCAGCGCCGTAAGATCACTCAGGTGGTGGAGCGCGCTAAGAGCCCTCCTCTCAAGTCGGCTTCAGTTTCGAAGACGGTGAACCAACCTACTCCCAGGATGGCTGTTCGCCGCCGCGAACAGCGACCACAAATGGACATCTTGGAGTAGACCATGAACAACACTGCCATCTCTCTTCTTTCGGAAATTGTGCTGCACGACTCGCTGCGTGGCGCATTGTCCTCCGTCGATTTCTTGTTGAGCACGAACCAGGCGTTTGGAGGGTGCCTGGTGCCCCTCCTCGGCCCCACGCGTGTGGGCAAGAAGTCGGTCGCCCGTCATCTGCTTTCGAACGCAGGGCCCGCCACATCTCTCTTCCCGATGGACGATGTGGTCTATTGCAGCCTGCCCCCGCAATCGAGCGGGAAGTCCATCTACGGTGCCATCTTGGCCGGGATGGGTCAGCGCATCTTGTCAAATGAAAATACGAAGTCGGTCCGGGAGCGACTATTCCGTGCAATAAATCAGCTCGGCATCCAGGTCGTCGTGATAGACGAAGTGAACCATCTGATCGAGCGTGGAGCCAACCTCGCCCCTCGCGAGGCCGCCGACCATTTAAAGACCATCGTCGACGAGACCGGCATCAGCGTCATCGCGGTGGGTTTGCCTCGTTTCCAGCGCATTATTGATGAGAACGAGCAACTTCGTGATCGGGCCTGCGCGACCACCATACTCAAACCCTACGACTGGCAGGTGGACGCGGAACGTGACGCTTTTGCTTACACGGTCGACGTTGCTCTGCACAAGCTGGAGCAATCAGGCTTCCCTGTAGCGATAGAGTTCGAGGACATCGTGCGCCGTCTTTACGGAGCCTCCGCGGGGCGTATCCCCGTCATGATGCGCGTGCTAAAACTCTGTGCGCTGGCAACGCGAGAACCTCGGGACCTGGAACTCGCTGACTTCGCGCTTGCTGCTCGAGCCATGCAGCAATCCGGTATCCCGACATCGTCCTTTTTCATCGACGAAGAGCCGGACGAGGTGGACATCTTGCGGTCTTTCGCCTGCACCATGGCTGAGGCCGGCCTCGAGTTCTCCGTCGATAGTCTCGCTGGCCTCGATCTTGCGCATGGGGCTCTCTCTGCATGACCCGACCGACGCGCACCCCGGAAGCGCAGGAAAGCTTGGACGGCTTTCTGCGCCGGCTTGCCGAAATGGAGTTCTGGCCGGACGTATCAGGCTTTCTGGCGGGGTTGGGACTGCGCTACGGGCGCCGTATGATCGAAGAAGCCTCTGAGGCGGAAGAGTTGTTGGATCTGGAGCCAGGGACTCTGGCTCCAGTTTTGCCGACGGTCGCACCATCGGAACCCTCACGGAACTGGCGGTTTGAACGGCATCACAGCGCACCCGTCTGCCCAGACTGTCTGGCCGCTGGCAAGCCGCACCATCAATCTTGGCGCCATGCCTTTGTTACATGCTGTGTCGAACATGGCCTTCGTCTCGTCGATCGATGCCCGATGTGTCAGGAGATTTTCCTGCCGGGCCGGGGCGGCTACGACTCCTGCCATTGCGGTTGTCCTCTGGATCGTCTTGAACGGACCGCCGCCAATGACGACGAAATCGCGATCTCTGCGCTGATCTCGGGGAAGATGCATCCTACTCGCTCCCGCTTGTCCCCGGCACTGGCGTTTCGAACGCCCTCCGATATCGGGGAGTTCATTTTCTTTCTCGCCAGTGGGGGCATGGATGCGGTCACCGGGAAGCAAGGCAAGACGCCTCTGCCGCGCACCCTCGAAGAAGCGCGCGGTTTTCTCGCGGACACATTTCGTCTTCTGTGCGATTGGCCAACGGCATTTCGAGATGACGTGGCTCGGCGCCTGCGAGAGGGCGAGCCGAGTGCTTCGTCAGCACCGGCTCGGCTCGGGCGGTGGTATCAGCGCCTTATGTCCTTCGACGGTGCCGCTTATGCGGATTTCCGGCAGGCATTGGGAGATGTCGTTCGCCAGGAGTTTGACGGGCCGTATGTCGGTAATGTGCCCGTCGCTGCTTGCGAGCGCGACTGGATCAGCGCTGCCGAATCCTCCCGTATCCTGGGCATTCGTGCTGAGCGTCTGGTGGACGCCGTAGGCCGAGGACAGATAGAAGGACGCCAGGACACGTCCGGTTTTGGACACCGCCATACGATGTTGCCCCGCGGGACCATTGAGGAAATCCGCGAGAACCGACGCCGCTTCGTCGGGAAGTCCAGCGCGCGGGAATTTCTGGGCATTTCCCGGAAGCAATATGATCTCCTTGGCGAAGCGGGCGGGCTGGCCCAGTGCATTCATGACGCGCCGCCGCCGCTCGTCGAGGGTGCTCATGATCTTGAAGCCATGCGTGCTCTCGTGCGCGGCATTGCTTGTTCTGCGCTGGAAACGAAAGCGGACACTGTATCCTTCGCCGATCTCAACCTCCGCTTCACGACAGACAGGGCCGGGCTTATCAAGGTCTTCCAACAGATCATCGATGGTCGACTTCGACCCGAAGCGGGCAGCACCGAGGGACGCCTCGCAGCGTTTCGCTTCTGTAAGACTGAAGTCGAAACAGTTCTGACCGAGGTCCGGCGTGGCCCTGGTTTGACGGTCCAGCAGGTGGCGCAACTCACGGGCTGGAAGGAGCAGTGCATCGCGGCCTGGTGCAGCCAAGGCCTCCTCGCTCATGAAACCTACAATCATGCTGGTCGCACGGGGCGGACGATACAGCTCGAGAGCCTGCTCCGGTTCCAGTCCATGTATCTGCCACTGAGTGAACTCGCCAAGCAGATGGACACGACCTCGCGCTATCTGATCCGCCGGTTGAATGAGGTCGGCATTGAAACAGTAGGGGCCTTCCAAGACGGCAAGGCTTGGCGTGGACACCTTGTTACACAGGCTGCCGTAGCCGGCGCAGTGCTCGATGCCAGCCCGACGCGAGAGGCGTAGCATGCAGTATTTCAACTTCGTGGGTCGCAAGTGGCGCGTTGATCAGTGGACGACGTACTTGCCCGCAGCGACCCAAGCCAAGCAGACGAAGATCACTACGCGGCTCGTGATGGCGCGCCTCAAGGAAGCGCGAGTTGAGCTAATCGGCGCGTTCAGGGATGGCCGCGCCTGGCGAGGGCACCTGGTCAGGCTCGCGGACCTCACGACGGCAGGCTGGTCGGTAAGGGCATCCCATGACCGAGATTGAACGTTCCCCAGAAACTCTCGCCGCGATGGAACGCACCATGGCGACCGAGCAGCGCCTCAAAGAAGATCTGGTGCGCATCGCCTGCTGGATTGAGGCCAGTCACCCGGAATGCCTGTCGGCTCTCGAAGTCCAGCGTCACTACTCGTGCGAGGACGACGAAATCTCTCATGTGGTGCCGCTGGTGAATGATCAAGAAATAAGGCGCCTCATTCGTGGCGAGGCCGAAGCCGCCTTCCGGGCACTTGGCTGGACGATCAGGCCTGAGGGGCGCGATGTCCGTTCCATTTTCGGACGCGCACAAAGCCGGTCGCAACACGAACGCCTTCTGGCGTTCTCGGAAATCCAGAAGGTCATGCGGAACACTGAAATGGCGCCAGAGTCGGATCCGGACCCACGGGGGACGGCATGAGCGAGTTCGTCGCCATCATGATTGTTCTCTTACTGGGCGGCTCAGCCTTTCTGGCGTCATGGCTCAGCCTCAAGCGACCGGATCGTCCTGACCGCTCGTATGACATCGATGAAATCGTCAAGAATGCCCCTTGGCATCGATTCGCAGAGCTTAAGGGTGGGTTGCCTCGCGACGAGCACTTGCCGAGGATAGAGGCAATTGGAATTGCCGACAGAGTGCTCTTGGTCTCGCAAGCTCGGCTTTCAGAGGCGGATCTTGCGAACCTTCTCGAAAAGGGCCCCCAGCTTCTCTGGCACGAGGGGAGCGCACGTTCGCTGACTCGATTGGTAACTCCCGAAGAGGCCATCCCCCTCAAGGCGGAAGGCTGGAGAGATGTTGTCACCATCGAGTCCGGCACAGCCGAGCCGCCGAAGACATGATCCATGCCATAGAGAAGTATGTCGCCTTGGATTTCGAGGCGTCTTCCTTGTCCGCCGATAGCTGGCCAATCGAGGTTGGGTTGTCTTGGCTTGCTGGCGGCGAAGTCGTCTCCTGGTCGTCGTTGATCCGGCCTGCTGGTGAGTGGCCAATGTCGGCTTGGTCGCATGCCAGTGAGCAGGTGCACGGGATTCCTTTCGAAGCACTGCTCTATGCGCCGACGCCGCAGACCGTGACCTCAGAACTAAGAGCGCTGCTTGCTGGTCGTTCGCTGGTTTCTGATGCTCCTGATTTCGATGGTAGGTGGCTTGAGCGACTGATGAACGTGACCGGTGCTCCTGTGCCTGGCCCAATACTCGATTTTGACCAAGTGAACTTTTGCCACTTCCACGAGGCATCCCTCGATAGCTTGTATGAGCGCTTCGAGCGCTCAGCTGTGCCCCATCGAGCAGGCCCGGACAGTGCGAGGATGGCAAAGGCATGGCTGCGTGCCGTTCAGATCGAAGAGGGGCGCAGTGCCCCTTGATAGCTCGTAGCTATGGCTGCCCTGTCTCAAGGCGAACCGCCCGATTGCAGAAAACGGCCCAGAGCCGTCATTCGCCGGTTGCCCTGCGAATGACGGCTTTCACCGTTTGTTTATGAAGTAACGGCGCAGCTCGCGTCAACTTGCCTGCGCCAAGGCCACCGCGTCGGGACCGGCCGGAAAGCGCAAGCGGTCCGTCTTGTCCTGAGCCGCAAGCCAGACCGCTTCGGCGACATCGCTTTCCGAAGTGGTCAGGGCCGGTGTCGCGAAGGCCGCGAAGATCGGCGCCGCGAAGTCGGCATAGGCTTCAGGAATCAAATCCGCGACATCGATGTCGGTGTTCTCGGCGAAACGCGTGGTCGGGGCGTAGCCGGGCTCAACCAGCTTGGCGCGGACGCCGAAAGCTCCGAGTTCGTGTGCGAGCGATCCGGTAAATCCCTCGATGGCCTGCTTGCTTGCCGTATAGGCCGCAGCGAGGGGCATCGGGGCCAATGTCACGCTGGAGGTGACGTTCACAATCACTCCCGATCCGCGTGACCGCATCCCCGGGATTGCCGCCCGAACCATTGCCATCGTGCCGAAGGTATTCGTCTCGAACACTTTTCGGACATGCGCCATCGGCGTTGCCTCGAAGGCCCCCACGACCCCGATTCCGGCGTTGTTGACCAAGGCATCAATCGGACCGGCGGCCTCGATCGCTGCCCGGATACTGTCGGGGTCGGTCACATCCAGCGACAGAATCCGGAGCCGATCGGATGGCGCGAACAGCCCTTCGCGAGGTGAACGCATGGTGGCGATGACGGTCCAGCCTTTGGCATGGAAGTGGCGCGCTGTTGCAAGTCCGTAGCCCGAGGAGCAGCCGGTGATGAGGACGGTCTTCATGTCAGTCTCCTGTGTTTTGTGTTGACGAGACTGACATAGCGGCCAAAATCCGGACAGTCATCGACTCAAAGTCCAATTTTAGTTTGCGAAGGTCCAGAATGGCCGATCCTCTTGAGCAGATCATCCGCCTCTTGCGGCCCAAGGCCGTATTCTCAAAAGGGATTTCCGGAGCGGGGGAATGGGCCGTCCGCTACCCGCCCATGCGCCATCCCGGCTTCTGCGCGGTGACGCTTGGACGTTGCCTGCTCGCAGTGGAGGGGGAAGCGCCGATCCTGCTGGAGGAAGGCGATTTCGTTCTTCTGCCCGCGACCCCGGCCTTCACCATGTCGTCGCCCGACGCGACCGGACGCCGGGCCACCCCCGGGGACCTGCATCCGTCCGGGCAGGAGGTGCGCCACGGCAGGAAAGGCGTACCCGCCGATATGCGTCAGTTCGGCGGCTACTTCTCCTTTGCTTCCCCGGACGCTGACCTGCTCGTGAAGCTGCTACCGCAGGTCATTCACATCCGCGGAACCGCGCGGTTGACGCAGCTTGTGCATCTGGTCGGCGACGAGGCCGGCCGAGACAACGTCGGGCGGGAGTTGATTCTGGAGCGGCTGGTCGAAATTCTGTTGATCGAGGGTCTGCGATCAGTGCCCGGTACTACGTCCGGGCCAAGCCTGTTGCGTGGGCTGTCGGATGACCGCGTTGTGACGGCGTTGCGTCTGATGCACGGCGATCTTAAGCGGAACTGGACCGCAAACCGCCTTGCGCGGGAGATCGGCATGTCGCGTTCCGCCTTTTTCGACAGGTTCCTGAGGACCGTCGGCATGACGCCGATGGACTATCTTCTGGCCTGGCGCATGGCCGTCGCCAAGTCGCTGCTGCGGGAAGGAGCGTTGTCGATTGCCGACATCGCGGATCGGATCGGCTATGGATCGGCGAGCACGTTCAGCACGGCCTTCAGCCGCCACGTCGGTGAGCCTCCCGGCCGCTACATGCGGCGCGCGTTGGAAGTGGACACGATCGCGGAAGTCGGCGCTTCGTGATCGAGAAAGGGAATATCCCGCCGGCCTCCGAGACGCAGGCTGCGGGCCAAACTGATATCATGTTTGTCTGATCGCCGTCAGGGCACCCAATGCGTTTGCTCCCCCGTCACCGCAGTTCGCACATACCGCAGCGAACGACTGCTCCCCGCCGATTCCGTGGAAAAACACCCATTCGCTGCCGCAGAATATCGCGGGCAGAAAGGGGCGCGAGCGCCTTTCTTGTCAGGCTTTTCGTGGTTGCTGCGGTGC
>NZVC01000011.1 GCA_002701395.1 Maritimibacter sp.
CCAAGAGAGATGGCGAAGGACGTATTTGAAAGGACAAAGCCTCACGTTAATGTTGGAACGATCGGCCACGTTGACCATGGCAAGACAACTTTAACCGCGGCGATCACCCAGACCCTTGCCAGCCAGGGGCTGGCTACCGAGCGTTCTTTTGACTCCATCGATAATGCTCCGGAAGAGCGGGAACGCGGAATTACCATCAATACCGCGCATGTGGAGTACGAGACGGAAAACCGCCACTACGCGCACGTCGACTGTCCCGGCCACGCCGACTACGTGAAGAACATGATCACCGGTGCGGCCCAGATGGACGGCGCGATCCTGGTTGTGAACGCGGCTGACGGCCCGATGCCGCAGACACGCGAGCACATCCTGCTGGCCCGTCAGGTCGGCGTTCCGGCGCTGGTCGTGTTCCTGAACAAAGTCGACCAGGTGGACGACGAGGAACTGCTCGAGCTGGTCGAGATGGAAGTTCGCGAACTGCTGAGCTCGTACGACTTCCCGGGCGACGACATTCCGATCATTGCCGGTTCGGCTCTGGCCGCGATGGAAGGCAACAACCCGGAAATCGGCGAAGAGAAGATCAAAGAGCTTCTCGCCGCTGTCGACGACTACATCCCGACCCCCGAGCGTGCTGTCGACCAGCCGTTCCTGATGCCGATCGAAGACGTGTTCTCGATCTCAGGCCGCGGTACCGTTGTGACCGGCCGTGTCGAGCGTGGCGTTGTGAACGTGGGCGACGAACTTGAAATCGTCGGCATCAAGGACACCAAGAAGACGACCTGCACCGGCGTCGAGATGTTCCGCAAGCTGCTGGACCGCGGTGAAGCCGGCGACAACATCGGCGCGCTGCTGCGCGGCATCGACCGTGAAGGCGTCGAGCGTGGTCAGGTTCTGTGTAAGCCGGGTTCGGTGAAGCCGCACACGAAGTTCAAGGCCGAAGCCTACATCCTCACCAAAGAGGAAGGTGGCCGTCACACGCCGTTCTTCGCGAACTACCGTCCGCAGTTCTACTTCCGGACCACGGACGTGACCGGCACCGTGACGCTGGCCGAAGGCACCGAGATGGTGATGCCGGGCGACAACGTGTCGTTCTCGGTTGAACTGATCGCGCCGATCGCGATGGAAAACGGCCTGCGCTTCGCCATCCGCGAAGGCGGCCGCACCGTCGGCGCCGGCGTCGTGTCGGAAATCGTCGAGTAATCGACGCGCCTGCAAGACATTCGGAAACGGCCCGCGCATCCCGCGCGGGCCGTTTTCTTTTGCGCCGCCGCCCCACGGCGCTAGATGTGGCGCTAGATACTGGGTCCAATGCAAAAGTGACCGGCCATGAGTGATCACATCCTTTTCGCCCACAGCCTGAACGGCGCCACACCCGGCTCCGAACTGACCGGACAGGCCGTCGCGGACTCGCTCGAAGCGCCGGAACTGGCATGGGTTCACATGAACGCGGGCGACCCCGCCACCGCCGCGTGGATCGAGACCCACATGTCCTACCTGCCGCTGGCCGTGCGCCACGCGCTGGTGGCCGACGCCACCCGGCCCCGCGTCAGTTTTCACGGCGACGGCGCGATGATCTTCCTGCGCGGCCTGAACACCAACCCGGGGTCCGAACCCGAGGACATGGTCTCGCTGCGGATCTGGATCGATCCCGCCCGCATCGTCACCCTGTCGCTGCGCCAGCTGGCCGCGGTCCGCGAATTGCGCCAGTCCGTCGCCGACGGCACCGGCCCGCAGGATGCCGGAACCTTCCTCGCCGACATCGCCGCCCGCCTGAACGCGCGGATCGTCGACCGGGTCGACGTGCTGGACGACGATGGCGAGCGCATCGAACAGGCCGTGCTGTCGGACGAGGCAGACCCCGGCACGCTGCGCCCGCAGATCACCGACATCCGGCAGGAACTCGTCGACCTGCGCCGCTACCTGCGGCCGCAACGGGACGCGCTGGGACAGCTTGTCGGCGACCGCCTGTCTTTCCTCGAAGGCGAGGCGCGGCTCGAACTTGCCGAACAGCAGGACGTGCTGACCCGCACGGTGGAAGATCTCGAAGGCCTGTCCGAACGCCTGCTGGTCGCCCGCGACGAGATCGCCAGCGCCCATTCCGACCGGCTGAACCGCAATCTCTACATCCTGTCCGTCATCTCGGCGGTGTTCCTGCCGCTCAGCTTTCTGACCGGCCTGCTGGGAATCAACGTGGGCGGCATCCCCGGCACCGCCGATGGCGACGCCTTCGGGAAGGTGACCGCCGCGCTCGGCGGGTTTCTGGTGCTGCAAGTGCTGGTGCTTTGGCGGATGCGCTGGGTCAACGTCCCGGCCCGCTGGCGGCGCCAGCGCAAGTAACGCGCGGGACGACCGGATTTCGCCGCCAAGCCCCCGGATTGCTCTTGCTTTTGCCGCGGGGAATGCGTACCCAGCAGGCCGGCCTAGGGGTGTAGCTCAGTTGGTAGAGCATCGGTCTCCAAAACCGAGGGTCGTGGGTTCGAGTCCCTCCGCCCCTGCCAGGCCGCTTCCGAAGACACGCAGACAACAGATCGCCGCCACGGCGGCCGGCACGTCTGCGCCTTCTTCTCTTTCCAAGTACCTCGGGGGAGTCGCACCAAAGGTGCGACGGGGGCAGCGCCCCCATCGCCGGTCGCGAACCGCGCGTCAGCCCGCCAGCAGCGCCTCGATCTCGTCCCGCGACGGCATCGACGGCGCCGTGCCGGGACGGGTCACGGAAATCGACGCGCAGGCACAGCCAAAGCGCATCGCCTCGACAGGGTCCATTCCTTCCGCCAGCCCGGTGGCGAAAGCGCCGTTGAACGCGTCGCCGGCGCCCGTCGTCTCGACGACCTTGCCCACCGGGAACACCGGAACGTGCTCGGACCGCGTCGCGTCGTGGTACAGCGCGCCCTTTTCGCCCAGCGTGATGATCGCGGCCTTCGCACCGCGCGCCAGCAGCATTTCCGCCGCGGCCTGCGCTTCCTCGACGGTCGTCACCGGAAGTCCGGTGATCGCCTCGGCCTCGGATTCGTTCGGCGTGACGTAATCGCACAGCGCCAGCATCCCCTCGGGCAGCTCGGCGGCGGGCGCGGGGTTCAGGATCGTGATCGCCCCGCCCTCGCGCGCGATCTCCAGCGCACGGACGGCGGCGGGCATCGGCTGTTCAAGCTGTGTCATGAACACCGATGCGCCCGCGATCAGGTCGGCCTTGCGGTCGACGAAGGGCACGTCGATGGTCCCAGCCGCACCGGGCGAGATGATGATCGCGTTGTTGCCGGTGGCCTCTTCGATGAAGATATACGCCGCGCCGGTATAGCTGTCCTCGACCTGTTCGATCTCGGGGACGACGCCGGCGTCGGACCATGTGCTAAGCGCGATGTCGGCGAAGGCGTCCTTGCCCAGCCGGGTGATCATCCGCACGTCGCCGCCGGCCTTGGCGGCCGCGACGGACTGGTTCGAGCCCTTGCCCCCCGGACCCAGCTTGAAGCTGTTGCCAAGGATGGTCTCCCCCATCTTGGGCATCCGTTCGGCGCGATAGGCGGTGTCGGCGACGAAAACGCCGAGGATGACGATAGGTCCGCTCACTGTGGTTCCTCTTTCTCAGGAAAATATCTGCTGTACGGCATCGGCCATCGCCCGCCCGATCGCGGCCTGTGCGTCTGCCGTAAGGTGCACGCCGTCCACCGGGTCCGCCTGCGCGACCGGCGCAAGGTCGATGAACCCCACGCCCAGCCGAGACGCGGCGGCCTCGAGGTGTCCGGCCAGCTCTGTCGATTTCGTTTGCGCGCCGACGAACATCGGCGCGATGGGGCCGACTTCGATCACCGGCACCGGCGCGGCCAGAAGGACGCGGGGCGCGGCGCCGTCGGGACCGGCATCCGACGCAAGGATCGTCCGCGCCACTTTCTCCAGCCCCTTGGCGATGTCAAAGGACGTGGCAGAGAACCGGGTCTTGGTGTCGTTGGTGCCCAGCATGACGATCACAAGGTCGACGGGCAGGTGCGTCTCCAGCAGCGCCGGAAGCGCCCGCATCCCGTTCTTGTGGACCCCTTCGATGGGATCGTCGAACACGGCGGTCCGGCCCGGATGCCCTTCGGCGATCACGTCCCAGCCCGCGCCCAGCGCCCCGGCCATCACCGACGGCCAGCGGTCGGCCTTCGCGTGACGGCGACGGTCGTTCAGGAACCGAAGCGCCCGGGTGCCATGCGTGTTGCTGTCGCCGAAGCAAAGTATCGTGCGGTCCGTCACCGACCCGTCCTCCCCCATGCGGCGGGTAAGGGTCCGCCTGCCGGACGCAGGTTAGACCACCCCGGATGCGACTGTCCATGCGCTGACGGCGCGGTCCTCGCGGAAGGATCAGGCGCCCGCGAAGGCCACGCCGTCGTCCGCGATCCGCGCCAGTGTCAGCGGCCCCCCGGCATAGGCGCCGGTATCGATCGAGATGACGCCGTCCGCGACAAGCGGCTGGTCCGTGATGGTGTGCCCGTGCACGACCCAGACGCCGTCGGTCCGCGCCATGCGCCGGAACTCCGGGTGGCCCCACATAAGGGTGCTGTTCGCCTGTGCCGCCATCGGCAGCCACGGGTCGGCGGCGGCGTGAACCACCGCGACGTTGCCGCTTTGCCACCACGCGGGCCGGGCGCGCAGCCAGTCAAGCATCTCGTCCCCCATCGCCGCGCGCAGCCGCCGCGCCATCGCGTCGCCCTCGCCCGATCCGCCCGGCGCGACCCCGAAGCTGGCCAGCGTCTGCAGCCCGCCGTGGCGCAGCCACCGCGCCGCGCTGCGGTCCGGGTCGTCCAACGCATCCAGCAGCATCGCCTCGTGGTTTCCCGCAAGGCAGATCACCGGCCCGGGCCGGGTCGACGGCAGATCCATCAGCAGGCGCAGCACCTCGGCAGAGGCCTCTCCGCGGTCCACGTAGTCCCCGACGCAGACCAGCGGCGCATCCGGCGCCTCTGTGTTGACGTGGTCGATCAGCGCGCTCAGCTTCCCGGCACATCCGTGGATGTCACCGATGGCAAAGAACGCCTCGTCCGGTGCGGGCCGCGACAGCGTGGCCACGTCAGGCGTCGTCGTGCGTCCGCGACCGCCGAAGAGTTTTCGCAACAGGCTCATACCCGAACCGTAGCACCCGCCACGGTCCCGCGCAGGTGGCAATCTGCGGGGAGTTTACGGATGACAGAAGACAGCGACTGGACTATCACGCTGTCTGCGTGGCCCCGTGGCTCAACTGGATAGAGCAGCCCCCTCCTAAGGGGCAGGTTGCAGGTTCGAATCCTGCCGGGGTCACCACGCGGATCTGTGACACCTGCCCTTGCCGTTCCCGGCGCTGCGGGTCATTCTGTCCACTTCACCGCACCGAGACACCCCGACAGATGCCCGATACGGACCAGCCGCGATACCTGACCACCAAGGAAGTGGCCGAGCTTTTGCGGGTGCGCGAACGCAAGGTCTATGACCTTGCCGCCGCCGACGAGATCCCGCACCGGCGTATTACCGGCAAGCTGCTGTTCCCCGCCGATGAGATCCATACGTGGATCGAGGGCGGCGACGGCGGCGTGGCCGGGCCGCGACCGGATGTGGTCGCGGGCTCGCACGATCCGCTGCTGGACTGGGCGATCCGCGAAAGCGGCGCCGGGCTTGCAACGCTGACGGATGGCAGCCTTGACGGGCTGGACCGGTTCGCCGGTGGACACGCTGCGGCGGCCGGGATGCACGTTCCCGAAGACGGCGGCTGGAACGTCGGCACCGTGACCGCACGCGGACTGGGCGGCTGCGTGCTGATCGGGTGGGCGGTGCGGGCGCGCGGCATCCTGCTGGCGCCGCAGCTTGCCGATGCGGTCAAGGTTATCGCGGACCTGAAGGGCCGCCGTGTCGCGCTGCGGCAGGACGGCGCCGGCGCCGCCGCGCTGCTGGACAGGCTGTTGGCAGAGGCCGGGATGACCCGCGACGATCTGGTCCCCAGCGGCACCGTGGCGCGCACCGAAAGCGATGCCGCCGCCGCCGTGTCGGCGGGCGAGGCCGAAGCGGCGCTTGGCATCGGCGCGATGGCGCGCCAGTTCGGTCTGGGGTTCGTGCCGCTGGTCGAGGAAAACTACGACCTGTTGGTCGACCGGCGCGCGTGGTTCACGCCGCCGTTCCAGCGGCTGATGGCCTTCACCGGTTCCGACAGTTTCCGTGCGAAGGCAGACGCACTCGGCGGTTACGACCTGACGGACGCGGGCGCGGTGCGGTGGCTGTCGCGCTGACAGCGTTCCACCGGCACAAGGGCCCCGGCGCGCGTGTCTGAGGCGCGCGCCGGGGCAGTTCGGAAAGCAGACCTTACATCGCGCCGGAATTGGCGTTGGGGAAGAAGAGCTGCTGACCATCGACCGTGTAGGCAGCAATGGCGTCCTGCCCCTCGGCCGAGATGATCCAGTCGACGAACTGCTGACCAAGGTCGGCCTTCACGTTCGGGTGCGCCTCGGGGTTCACAAGGCTGATGCCGTACTGGTTGAACATCTTCTCGTCGCCCTCGACCTGGATGACGTAGTCACCCTTGTTGCCGAACGCGATCCACGTGGCGCGGTCGGTCAGGGCGTAGGCGCCCATTCCGGTCGCGGCGTTCAGGGTCGCGCCCATGCCCGACCCCGTCTCGCGGTACCAGCCGCCCGACGCTGCGGAAATGTCGACGTCGGTTTCGCCCCACAGGCGCAACTCGGCCTTGTGGGTGCCGCTGTCGTCCCCGCGCGACGCGAAGGGCGCCTCGGCCTCGGCGATCATCGCCATGGCGGCGGTCACATCGGACATGCCGCCCACACCCGCAGGGTCGCCTGCCGGACCGACGATAACGAAGTCGTTGTACATCACGTCGAACCGCTCGACCCCGTCGCCATCGGCGACGAACTTCTCTTCGGCGGGCTTGGCGTGGACGAACAGAACGTCACCGTCGCCATTCGCCGCGTTCTTGATCGCCTGCCCGGTGCCGACGGCGACGACGCGGACTTCGATGCCGGTCTTGTCGGTGAAGATCGGCAGAAGATAGTCGAACAGTCCCGAGTTCTGGGTCGATGTCGTCGACTGGACGATGATGAAGCTATCGTCCTGCGCCAGCGCGGGCGCGCTGAAGGCAAGCGCTGCGGCAAGGCCGAGAAATGCGCGTCTGATCATTGGGTCGTCTCCCTTGGGTCTTTGGGTAGGGTCAATCGGAAAGGCACAGCCGCCCGTCCAGCCAAGCCTTCGCGGCCTCGGACCGGGGCATGTCGAGTACGCGACCAGCGGGTCCGTACTCGGCGATGCGGCCGTTGTGCATGAAGATCACGTCATCCCCCAACCGCCGGGCCTGCCCTGCGTCGTGAGTGATCATGACGATGGCGACGCCCGCAGCGTGGGCGGCATTCACCAGCTCCTCGACCGCGTGGGTCGAGGCGGGGTCAAGGCTGGCGGTGGGTTCGTCGAGGAACAGAACCTCGGGCGCGGTGGACAGGGCGCGGGCAATGGCAAGCCGTTGCTGCTCGCCGCCGGACAGGACACGGGCGGGGCGGTTAGCCAGATCGGTCAGGCGCGCGCGCTCCAGCGCCTCGGCCACACGATGCGCGCGTTCGCTGCCGCGGATGCCGCGAACGCCCAGCGCGAACCGCAGGTTGCCCAGCACGGACCGGCGCAGCATCACGGGACGCTGGAATACCATCGCCTGCGCGCGCCGCGCGGCGCGGTCCAGCGGCCGACCGTGCCACAGCACCTCGCCCTCTGCAGGCTGGATCAGCCCGTGCAGCAAACGCAGGAACAGGCTTTTGCCCGCCCCGTTCGCGCCCATCACCAACGTGCGCCGCCCCGGCCGGATGCCCGCCGTCACACCGGACACCAGCCTGCGCCCGCCAGCGTCATAGCTGACGCCCCGCGCGGTCAGCACCGGCTCTGGCAGCGGCATGTCCTCGGTCTCGGCGCGGGGTTGGACCAGCTCAAGCATAGACGGTCCGTCCCGCCGATGCGCGGATCGCCATGACCGCCGCGTTCACGGCCAGCGCCAGCGCCAGCAGCACGACACCCAGCGCAAGCGCCAGATCGAGATTGCCCTTCGACGTCTCCAGCGCGATCGTCGTGGTCATCACCCGGGTGACATGGTTGATGTTGCCCCCCACGATGATCACGGCGCCGACCTCTGCCACCGCGCGGCCAAACCCCGCAAGCGCCACGGTCAAAAGGCTGTAGCGGGCGTCCCACAACAGCGCGCCGACCCGCGCCAGAGGCCCCACGCCAAGCGACGCGAACTGTTCGGAATATTCCTGCGACAGATCCTCGACCGTCTGCCGCGTCAGCGCCGCGACGATCGGGGTCACAAGGATCGCCTGCGCGATGATCATGGCCGTGGGCGTATACAGCAACTGCAACACGCCCAGCGGCCCGGACGCCGACAACATCAGGTAAACGACAAGGCCGACGACCACCGGCGGCAGTCCCATCAGCGCGTTCATCAGCACCGCCAGCACGGCCCGCCCCGGAAACCGGAACGCGCCCACCGCAGCGCCCAGCGGCAAACCGATCAGGCACGATACCAGCACGGCGGTCAGCGTAACGCGCAACGACAGGCCGATGATTTCGGCAAGGGCTGGATCCCACGCCAAAATCAGGCTGAAGGCCTGCGCCAGAATGCTGCCATCCGGGGTCATGAAGTGCTATTTCTCCCTCTGCCGGGAAGAAAAGCACAATAATGCAGGATAATCCACCGCGATAATGCGCGGGCTATTCCAGAAACGCGATCAGTTCCGCCTCGCCGGCCTTCAATCCGTGCCGATCCTTTGGTTTCAGCCGCGACAGGCGGCGACTGCGGTCCTCTGCCCCGGCCAGCGCGATCACCTCGGGATGGACATAGCTGGTCCGGGCGATGGCAGGCGTGTTGCCCAGCCGCTCTGCCGCGGCCTCGGTCAGGTCGGCGATCCGCGGCGCGTCAAGGCGGCACGCGCAGGAGAACGCGGCGTGGGTGCCGTTCCATGTCCGGAAGGTCTTCGCCGTCATCCCCGCGCCGCAGACCTCCGCGATCAGCGCGTTCACCTGATCCGACCGGACGCCACGCGGCTGCCCGTCCTCGTCGATCCACGAGATCAGCTCGGCCCCCGGCAGGTCGTGGACCTTGTGCAGGGCGCGCTCCAACCGCTTGCCGTGCAGACGGCAGGTGATCTTGGTGCCGCCCTTGCCGGGGAAATCCAGCGTCACGCCGTCTTTCCCGAACCGCACGTGGTCCGGCAGAAGCGTGGTCGCACCGTAGCTTTCGTTTTCGCGCGCGTAATCCGCACCGCCGACCCGGATCGCCGCGCGATCCAAAAGCGCCAGCACCGCCGCGACCGCCAGGTCCTGCGACCCCGGCGCGGCGCGCAGCCCTTCGGCGATGCGGGCGCGCAGGCGGGGCAGTGTCTCGCCGAAGGCCGCCAGCTGCGCGTACTTCCTTGCCGCCCGCTGCGCCGTCCAGTCAGGGTGATAGCGGTACTGCTTGCGCCCCCGCGCATCGCGTCCGGTGGCCTGCAGGTGGCCATTGGAAAGCGGAGAGATCCAGACCCTTTCATAGGCCGGAGGCACCGCGATCAGGGCGATTCGCTTTCGTTCCGCGGTATCGCGAATGGTCGTTCCGTCCGGGGAACGATAGCTGAACCCCTTGCCGCGGCGGATTCGGGTAATGCCGGGCCGGTCGTCGGGGAAATAGCAAAGACCTGCCCCGGCATCGGGAAGACCGGCGGCGCGGGGAATCGGTCCGGTCATCGGGCGGACCCTTGGCCCCCCATCAGGGCCGGCATGTTAGGGTTTTGAATCCGGGACATTTTCTGGATTTATCCGTGACGAACCCGCCACAGGCTTGCGGGCCGGACTCAACGCAAGACCGCGCCAAACCGTTCCGATTCCCACCTCGCACAACCGCTAACGCTTAGGTTGACTCAACCCCGAAAAGTCCCGCAACCCCTGTTAATAAAGGCGATCACCCGCCATCGGTCGGGCGGATTCCCGCCAAGGCGATTTACACAAACTTGACATAACCCGGCTACAAGCGCCTTCTGGTTGCATACGGAATGAGGCGCCTAATCCGCCCACGGGACATCTAAACGCTTTGACGGATGTGGGGACATCCGCCGACGCGGTGTTGCGGGGTTTAGGCGCGGTTAGTTGGGACAGAAGGCACGTAGGGGATGACGAGGCTAGGATTCCTGGGCTCGCTGGCGATAGCATTGTCGTTGGCAGTCACAGCACCGGCAGAGGCCGGCAGTGGGCATGGACTTTGCCTGCAAAAACTCACCAAGCTGATGCCGCATCGTAAGAACAGCTCTCAGGGCGGTTCCACGGTCGTCAATTCGGTGATGAACCTAAGCGGGGTCGAACGCGACGCCGTTCTGGAACGCGAAATTCTCAGCGGCAACATGCCCGCCTTCATGCGCGATCTCGTCCCGGTGACGATGACGGGCGTGGTAAACGGGCGGCAGATGGAGATCACCATCTGCGTGACGCCGGACTATCTGGCCGTTGGCGATGACGACGACTACGTCCGCGTCCCGCTGGGCATGGCCTCCGCCGCCCGGATCGCGGACCAGATGGGGTTCATCCTGCCGACGCCGGCGATGGTCGACACCATCTACGAACAGGCAGAGGTGCGCCTTGCTCCGAACCCGATGGAACCGGGCGCGGCGATGACCACCACCAGCTACTTCGAACGGCACAACGACACCGTCGAAGGTCAGGCCGGTCCGCTGGGCCTGCACCCGGCCGCGCTGGTCGCCGGGATCAAGAAGGATCTCGTGATCTCGGAACGCCTGCGCAAGCAGCCCGGCCGCGTGGCGATCTATGGCTGGCACCGCTCGAACGGCAGCCCGATCCAGCCGCTCAGCCTGGTCCACGGCGAGGAATACGCCGACTACAGCCACGGCATCCGGCTTGTCAGCCGCATCGCCTTCCTGAACGGCCGCCCGGTCGCGCTGGACAAGGTGATGCAGGATGACGACATCGCGGGCATCGTCACCGGCACCGAGGGGCCGATGCGCAACGTTCGCAACCTGATGGCGACGCTCTACCGCTAGTCACGGGACAAGACAAAAAACGAGGGACCGGATCGCCCGCGCGCCAGGCAAGGCCGCGGGCGTTTCCATTTCAACCGCCCCTTAACTCCGGAAGGGCCGCCCAGATGGGACGGCCCTGCTTCTTCTCTTTGGAAATACCTCGGGGGAGCCGCGCAGCGGCGGGGGCAGCGCCCCCTAGTTCACCGTCGAACAGCAGCGGAATCCAAGGTGATAGTTGCGGTGGCTGGACGTGTTCATCACGTTCGTGCCGTGCCAGTACGGCGCGCGCCAGCGGCACCAATCCTCGTGCGCGCGGTACTTGTCCCAGATGAACCAGCTGCCCTTCATCTCGGTCACGCCCAGCGTGCGGCTGCCGTTGCTGGACATCTGGCTGGGGTTCATCGGCAGGTTCATATGCTCTGCCGCGTTGCCGTGCAGGTCATAGACCTTCAGCCCGCTGGTACAGCCGGGAAACGCGCCGGTCGGATAGGTATTCGTCCCGCAGGCGTTAAAGTCGCCGCCGTTGCAGCCGGCGCTTTTGTTCGAATCCTGCGCGCAGACACCGGTGCGGAAGTTCGGCCCGTAGGCCCAGCTTTTCGACCCTGCGTAGCGGTTGTTGTGGATCGACCGCATCGCTGCGACCGAGCCCGCGCCAAACGGATAGTCAGGCGGCGTCAGGGCTCCGGCGCAGGCGCCTTCCCATTCGTGGGCGTCGCACAGGCGCTTGCCCATCGCGGAACAGATCTCTGCCGCCTCGTTGGCGCGCACCCATGTCACCGGATAGGTGCAGGGCATGTTCGGAAACTCGAACTGGTCGATGCAGGCCGTCGCGTCTTCGGGCTGCTGCGTGCGCGGGTCGTACAGCGGCGCCATGTACTTGGCGCCGCAGATCGCCTCGAACCGCGGGTTGTTGTAGACCGCCGTGCCGCCGACCCGTGCCGCGCATTGCTCCGGCGTCATCGGGTGCCGCGTCGGGCCGGGGTTGCCCTGCCCCATCCAGCCCGAGCGGGCAAAGATCTGGCGGATCCGGTTCAGCTGGGCCGCCGAGATTCGGTGGACCTGCTGGATTTGCCGGAACAGAACTTCGTTGTTCTGTTGCAGCGACTGTGCCTCCACGCCCGCGGCCAGCGCCACGAGCCCGACCGAAAGCGCGAATGCCCGGATCATGCGGTTACTCCTTGCGAACGAGGTAGAAGACATCGCGGTTGTCGGGATAGCCGATAAACCGCGGGATAACGCCGTTGGACCCGCTTTTGTCCAGATTGTTCATGCCGCGCATGTTGTGGTCCACCTGCATCTGGCCCGAGTCGTCGAACGAGTAGAGGCCAAGGTAGGTGTGTTCCAGCGCGTTCATGTCCAGCAGCATCGCGTAGTCGCAGCCATAAGCCTGAAAGCTCCGCGCCATGCCCGAGGGCGTCGCGGTCGAGAAGTAGCCGTACACAAGGTAATCGGTGTTCTCGGACTTCATCAGGCAGGCACCGCCGCGCAGGGTGCGCAGGTCGGCATTGGCAGAACCCGACCAGTTGCCCGGTCCCCACTGCGTAACCAGCGCGCCGGGGCGCCCGTTTTCGACAAGCGGCACACCGTTCTGGCGGACAAAGCGCATGCTCGACAGGCGCTCGTCGTCCTCTTCGGTCCACGTCTTCATCCCGATCTCGCCGTCCTGCGACACGTAAACGGTCGAAAGGCCCGGCCAGATCTTCGAGTAGATCACGCCGTGTTCAAGGAAGCCGTAGTGCGAGCCGTAGTTCACGTCGCGCAGCGCGCCGCTGCGGAACGCGCCGTGCTGGCGCTTGAACCCGGCGGTGAAGGTCGCTGTGACCCGGTCGGTCAGGTACGGCGGCACCATGCCCAGCGACACCAGCGGCGCCTCGGTCGTGAAGCCGTCCGGCCCCGGCATGCCGTAGGGGCGCATGTAATGCGGCGGGCGCGGCGACCAGTCCAGGCGCGGGTGATCGGTGCCGCGTGCGAAGCCAAGGTCGAAGCGGTCCAGTTCGAACGCCACGAAATAGTTGATCGCGCGGCTTTCGGTCCCGTCCAGCCAGTTGGCGCCGGGCACGTCGAACACCTCGGGCGCGATGTAGCCGGGCGACAACGCCGACACGTAGACACCGTCCTGCCCCTGCACCGGATACCACGACCCGGCGGCCATGCCGGATTCGGCGCCGACAAGGTCGATGGTGTGATAGGCCGCCATCAGCGGCCGCGCATCCTCGGGGTAGCGCACGTTGGCGGGGATCGGCCCGGCGACCGGCGTCTCGCTTTTGCCGGTGCCCAGACCTTCGTCCAGCAGCGCGTACTTGTCCTTGTTGAAGGTGGCCTTCACCCACGTCACCAGCGCGTCGCCGCCCCAGACGTGATCGCGCAGAAACTGCGAGGTCGCCTCGAGGCTGGAATAGGACCCGCTGGTCTTCACCCGCAGATACAGCCGGTCGCCGCAGACCGGCGAGAACGGCAGGTTCGCGTTGCTCGCGTCCCCAAGCATCGACGGGTTGCCGGCCCACGGCGTGCAGCGGAACGTCTTCACGCCTTCGGTGATCAGCAGGGCCGGTCCGTCGGCGCCGTCCTCAAGCGTCACGGCGCGGTCGTTCGGGGCCGGGTTTTCCAGATGGAACCACGTCCGACGAGTTTCGCCGATGCCCAGCAGGAACCAGCTGTTGATGTTCGGGTTCAGCGACACCAGCGTGACAGGCGTGCCGTCTTCCGGCAGCGTCACGGTCTGTTCGAACCGGTAGGGCTGAATCTCGATGATGTTCTTCGCCGTCTCGGCATCGTAGGCGGCGCGCAGTTGCGCAAGCCGGTCCTCGATGTCCAGCGCCTGCGCGGCGGAACCGGCAAGGCCAAGGGCCATCGCCGTGGCGGCGTTCAGGAAAAAGCTTCGGTCGAAAATACGTTTCTTCAAGTCACTGTGCTCCTCGTTCCCGCGACTCACCCTTCCCTTGGGGCCGCCGTTCCGGGGGGTTTGGCAGGTGGTAGGAAATTTTCCGCTTACGGGGAAGTCGGGTAAAGCGGACCCTGTTCAAATGTGATCGACCGGGATGGGTTCGCCCGTTGGATTGGCAGCATGCGTTGCGATTTAGCCACGCGCTCATCGCACCTGCTCCGCACCGCCCGTCTGCATCGCGGTCGCCGGGCCGGTCGGGCGGAAGACGAACCGCTTGTCCAGCTGGAACTTCACGACATAGCCGATGGCAAGCCCGATCACTGCGCCCAGTTCGCGCATCAGGTCGGTTTGCCAAATCATCCAGAACACGGTTTCCATGCCCCAGAAGATCGCCGTGGTGAACACGCCGGTCAGGGTATAGCGGCTGAACCGCTCGCCATGCGCCCGCGCGCCAGTCGACCCGTCGAGAAAGATCCACCGCTTGTCCAGCAGGTACTTGACCACCAGCCCGACGCCGGTGCCCACCGCGATGGCCAGCATCAGCGTCCAGCCGTCGTCGCGCACTGCCAACACCACCCGCTGCGCGCCAAGGTTGGCAAGCGTCGCGATCACGGCGAACGCCGCATAGCGGATAACCAATGTGCGCAGCTTCACGTTGCCTCCGGGCCATTCTGGCCGCCGCACGGGCGAGCCGTGTCAAAGCCCGCGGGTCACGGGCAATTCACCGGCGCCGACTGTCCCGCCCGAAGACGGCAAAAGCACGGCGCTCAGGTGAAGGTATTGTCCCTTGGGAAGCCGCGCGGCGCCATACGGCCCGATCCGGCCCGCTTGCCCAGCCACTCGGACAGGTCGCTTTCCGTCCGCGTCCGCCCCGCCGGGTCAAGCCAGCTTAGGCCGTCCGCCAGCGTAAAGGTCGTCAGGTCGGACAGACCGCCGTCCTTGTACTTTTGCAGGCGGACACCCTTGCCGCGGCCCATCTCGGGAAGCTCTGTCAGCGGGAAGACCAGCACCTTTCGGTTCTCGCCCACGCAGGCGACGTGGTCGCCGGACACCTTGCGACAGATCTTGGCCTTCACGTCGCCCCGGACGTTCAGCACCTGCTTGCCCGAACGGGTCTGCGCGACCACCTCGGGCTGCGGCACGATGAACCCGTCGCCGGCGCTGGACGCCAGCAGCAGCTTGCCCTCCGGGTCATGGATGAACAGGTCGACGATCTCGGCCTCGTTCGGCAGATCCACCATCAGGCGCACGGGTTCCCCCATACCGCGCCCGCCGGGCAGGTTCGACACGGACAGGGTATAGAACCGCCCGTTCGATCCGAACACCAGCAGGCGGTCGGTGGTCTCGGCATGGAAGATATGCCGACCCTCGTCGCCGTCCTTGTACTTCAGCTCTTGGTCCAGCGCGATGTGGCCCTTCATCGCCCGGATCCAGCCCATCTTGGAGCAGACGATCGTGACCGGCTCGCGCTCGATCATCGCTTCCAGCGGCACGTCCTCGACCTCGGTCGCCTCGGCGAACTGGGTGCGGCGCGCGCCGCCCTCGGCCTTGGCGCCGAACTGCGCCCGGGTCTCGCGGATCTGGTCGGCGATGCGCGACCACTGGACGTCTTCGCTGTCCAGCAGGTCCTCGATCCCGGCCCGCTCTTCCATCAGCGCCTCGCGTTCGCGGCGCAGCTCCATCTCTTCGAGACGCCGCAACGACCGCAGGCGCATGTTCAGGATGGCGTCGGTCTGAACCTCGGTCAGCTCGCCTTCGCCCGGCGGCGGCGAGACATAGTCCGCCTCGGACATCGCCTTGACGAAATCGCGCGACCAGTCCTCGCGCATCAGCGCGGCCTTGGGGTCGTCGTCGTAGCGGATGATGTCGATCACGCGGTCAAGGTTGAGGAAGGCGGTGATGAAGCCTTCCAGCACTTCCAACCGGTGATCGATCTTCGCCAGCCGGTGCCGGGACCGCCGCAGCAGCACCTCGCGCCGGTGATCAAGGAAGGCGCGCAGCACCTCTTTCAGCGAACAGACCTTGGGCGTGCGGCCATCAATCAGGACGTTCATGTTCAAGTTGAACCGGATCTCAAGATCGCAGTTGCGGTACAACATGTTCATCAGCACGTCGGGATCGACGTTCTTCGACTTCGGCTCCAGCACGACGCGCACGTCCTCGGCGCTTTCGTCGCGGATGTCGCCAAGGATCTGGATCTTCTTGGTCTGGATGACCTCGGCGATCCGCTCGATCAGCTTGGACTTCTGAACCTGATACGGGATCTCGGTGACGACGATCTGCCACTGGCCGCGGCCAAGATCCTCGATATGGTGCTTCGCCCGCAGACGGAACGCGCCGCGCCCGGTGCGATAGGTCTGCATCATGCTTTCGCGCGGCTCGACGATCACCCCGCCGGTGGGGAAATCGGGGCCCTGCACGTAGTTCAGCAGCGTGTCGTCGCGCGCGTCCGGCACCTTGATCAGATGCAGGCAGGCGTTGCACAGCTCGTCAATGTTGTGCGGCGGGATGTTCGTCGCCATGCCCACCGCGATACCGCTGGCGCCGTTCGCCAGAAGGTTCGGGAAGGACGCGGGCAGAACCTCGGGTTCCTGCAGCGTGCCGTCGTAGTTGTCGCGAAAGTCGACGGCGTTCTCGTTCAGCCCTTCCATCAACGCTTCGGCGGCAGCGGTCAGCCGCGCCTCGGTATAGCGCGAGGCAGCCGGGTTATCGCCGTCGATGTTGCCGAAGTTGCCCTGCCCGTCGACCAGCGGATAGCGGACGTTGAAGTCCTGCGCCAAGCGCGCCATCGCGTCATAGATCGCGACGTCGCCGTGCGGGTGATAGTTGCCCATCACGTCGCCCGAGATCTTGGACGACTTCCGGTACCGGCTGTCCGGCGACAGCCGCAACTCGCGCATCGCGTACATGATGCGGCGGTGGACCGGCTTCAGGCCGTCGCGCGCGTCGGGCAGCGCCCGGTGCATGATGGTCGACAGCGCGTAGGTCAGATACCGCTCGCCAATGGCGCGGCGCAGGGGCTCGGCAAGGGCCGGGATATTGGGGTCGTCGGACTGATCGCTCATAGATGATGTGATACGCCTCGCGGTTCAGGGGAACAAGGCGCGATCGCCCCAACCCGGGGGCACGCGCCGCACGATGATGGCATCCGTGCATCATTCCGCCGTCCAGCCGCCCGTTCAGGCACATTTCGCTTACCCCCCGCGCCCCCGGCTTGGTAGCCGTGAGGCACGGCGAAAAGAACGCGACCCCTTAAACAAGCGTCACATCGCGGGAACGGGCAGTATGAGAAAATTTCTAGCGACGGCGCTTGGCGCCGTGATCGTGGGCGTCATGCTATTCTTCGGAGAGGATGCGCCCGACACCGGCGGATCCCCGGCGGCGACCGCGCCTGAACAGGCAGACGCCCGGCCCGACCGGCCACACACGGCGGCCGAACTGTCCGCGCTTTTGGCAGAGATCAAGGCAAGGCCGGAACCCACGGGCCCGCGCATCAGTGCGCCGCATCCGGAACAGCCCCAGCCCACGCCCGCAGCCGAGCCGGTCGCCGAAACCGTCCTGCCCGCCAACCCCGACGAAATCCCGATGACGATCGAGGCGCTGCCGCTGGACGCGATTCCCGCCGACCGGCTGCCCGTGATGTCCGACACCTACACCACCGCCCCGACGACAAGCGCCGAGGATGCCACCGCAGACACCGGGCCAGAGCGGACGCTGGACGTGTCCCGCCTGCCTGTCCCCCGCCCGGCGCCGCGCCCCACGAATTTCGCGCCCGACGATGCCGAAGCCGCCGCGCCCGTGACCACGGCGCTGGCGGGTCCCGAGGTGCTGCCGCCCTCGACCCTGTCCGGCATCCAGCCGCCGCCTGCCGCGCCCGCCCCTACAGTGACCTCCGCCACGACGACCGACGCCGACCTTGTCGCGCTGGCGCTGGCCGAGGCCCTGACCGGCACGCGCCCTGCCCTGATGTACGTCGCGCGGGACGGCGCGACCTTGCGCAGCGCGCCGCACCCCGAGGCCGAGCAGATCCTGCTTCTGTATCCGGGCGACGAGATGGAAGTCCTGTTCGACATGGGCGACGGCTGGCTACAGATCCGGGACATCGGCACCGGCGAGACCGGCTTTGTGCCCACGGCGGAACTGTCCGACCGCCCCTGACGCGCCGTCCGATCCGCGATTGTACGGCTTGCGCGAACGGCCTACTCATTCGGACGAAAGGCAGGGATCATGACGCAGAAATCCGTTCTTATCACTGGCTGTTCCTCTGGCATCGGCTATGACGCGGCCCATGCACTGAAGGCGCGCGGCTGGCGGGTGTTCGCGTCCTGCCGCAAGCAAGAGGACTGCGACCGCCTGATCGCCGAAGGGCTGGAAAGCCCGCGGATCGACTATGACGACGAAGCCTCGATCGACGCGGGGCTGGACGAGGTGCTGCGAGCCACCGGCGGCACGCTGGACGCCGTGTTCAACAACGGCGCTTATGGCATCCCCGGTCTGGTCGAGGACCTGCCGACCGAGGCGCTGCGCGCGATCCTGCAGACCAACCTGATCGGCTATCACCACCTCACGCGCCGCCTGATTCCCGTGATGCGCGCGCAGGGCGGTGGGCGGATCGTGAACTGCTCGTCGGTGATGGGCTATACCAGCTATCCGTGGCGCGGCGCCTATGTCGCGACCAAGTGGGCGCTGGAGGGGCTGACGGATACGCTGCGGCTGGAACTGCACGGCGAGCCGATCCACGTCGTGCTGATCGAGCCGGGGCTGATCACCACGAAGTTCGGCGCCAACGGCCGCATCCAGTTCGAGAAGTGGATCGACTGGCGGAACTCGGTCCATGCCGACCGCTACCAGTCGGACCTGATGCGCAAGTGGCGCGGCGACAACCCGCAGGCCGGACTGGAAGTGCCCGCCAGCCACGTCACCGCCAAGCTGATTCACGCGTTGGAAAGCCGCAGACCGCACCCGCGCTACAAGATCACCAAGCTTGCGCATTTCGCCAAGTTCCTGACCCGCATCCTGTCCACGCGGGCCTCGGACTGGGTGACCCGCCGCGCGTCGTAACGCGGGCCGCGCCAATTTGCCTGTTTTGCTTCCGGCCCCGGACAGGCTACATCGCAGGCCAAACCCGACCGAAAGGACGCGCCATGTGGCAGGATCCGCTGTTCATCCTCGTTGCCATCTCGGTGCTGGTGGTGCTTGTGATCCTGATGATCGGCATCGGCAGCTTCGGCAAGAGCGGTGAGTTTCACCGAAAAAACGCCAACCGGCTGATGCGCTACCGCGTCGCGGCGCAAGCCATCGCCGTGATCGTGATCCTGATCTTCGTGGCGTTCCGCCGTATGGGAGGTAACTGATGGTCGTTCTGTCCAAGATCTACACCCGCACCGGCGACGCCGGCGACACCGCGCTTGGCAATGGCGAACGGGTCGCCAAGCACAGCGCGCGCGTCACGGCTTACGGCACGGTGGACGAACTGAACGCGACGCTGGGCATGGCGCGGCTGTACGCCCCCGAGGACACCGACGGCCAGCTGTCCCGCATCCAGAACGACCTGTTCGACCTTGGCGCAGACCTGTGCCGCCCGGACATGGAAAAGGACGCCGACGCCGAGTACCCGCCGCTGCGCGTCACCGAAGCGCAGGTGAGCCGGCTGGAAACCGAGATCGACGCGATGAATGCCCGGCTGGAACCGCTGCGCAGCTTCGTCCTGCCCGGCGGCACCGCTCTTTCGGCCCACCTGCACCTGTGCCGCACCGTCGCGCGCCGGGCGGAACGGCTGACCGTGGACCTTGCCACCGGCGAACAGGTGAACCCCGCGGCGGTCAAGTATCTCAACCGCCTGTCGGACTGGTTCTTCGTCGCCGCGCGCATCGCGAACGACGACGGGCGCGCCGACGTGCTGTGGAAGCCCGGCGCAAACCGCTGACCGGCGCTACCATCCCGCATGACGGGAAAACGCGGCGTTGAATGGCGTAAACGCGTCGATTTTGCCCTGTTTCCCGCGCGGCTTACCGGCTAACACTCACCGGGAATTCGCGCCCCGGGCCGACGCAAGGGGCGCATCTAACCTAGCCTAGGGAGACACGCATGAAGGTCCTCGTACCTGTGAAACGTGTGATCGACTACAACGTGAAGGTCCGCGTGAAGGCGGATGGCACGGGCGTCGATCTCGCCAACGTCAAGATGTCCATGAACCCGTTCGACGAGATTGCCGTCGAAGAGGCGATCCGCCTGAAAGAGAAGGGCGCCGCCGAGGAAGTGGTGGCTGTCTCGATCGGCGTGAAGCAGGCGCAGGAAACCCTGCGGACCGCGCTGGCGATGGGCGCCGACCGGGCGATCCTCGTGGTTGCCGCCGACGACGTGCATCAGGACATCGAACCGCTGGCCGTCGCGAAGATCCTGAAGGGCATCGTTGACGAGGAACAGCCGGGTCTCGTGCTGTGCGGCAAGCAGGCGATCGACAACGACATGAACGCCACGGGCCAGATGCTGTCGGCGCTGCTGGGCTGGAGCCAGGCCACCTTCGCGTCGGAAGTGAACATCGACGGCGACCATGCCAACGTCACCCGCGAGGTCGACGGCGGCCTGCAGACGATCAAGGTGAAGATGCCCGCCATCGTCACGGTCGACCTGCGCCTGAACGAGCCGCGCTATGCCTCGCTGCCGAACATCATGAAGGCGAAGAAGAAGCCGCTGGATGAAAAGACCCCCGCCGACTACGGCGTGGACGTCGCGCCGCGGCTGGAAATCGTGAAGACCGAAGAACCGCCGGCGCGTAAAGCGGGCGAGATGGTCGGTTCGGTCGACGAACTGGTCGCGAAACTCAAGGAAGCGGGGGCTGTGTGATGGCTGTACTTCTTCTTGCCGAAGTCACCGGCGGCGAACTGCAACGTGACGCAACCGCCAAGGCCGTGACGGCCGCGAAACAACTGGGCGACGTGACGGTGCTGGCCGCGGGCGCCACCGCCGCCGACGCGGGCGCCGCCGCCGCCGCCATCGACGGCGTGTCGAAGGTGCTGGTCGCCGAGGATGCGTCGCTGGGGCACCGCCTTGCGGAAACCACCGCCGCGCTGCTTGCGTCGCTTGCGGGCGACTACGACCACATCGTCGCCCCGGCCACCACCGACGCGAAGAACGTGATGCCGCGCGTCGCGGCGCTGCTGGACGTGATGATCCTGTCGGACGTCTCGGGCATCGTGGACGCCGACACCTTCGAACGCCCGATCTACGCGGGCAACGCGGTGCAGACGGTGAAATCTTCGGACGCCAAGAAGGTGATCACGATCCGCACCTCGACCTTCGACGCCGCCGGCGAGCAGGGCGCGGCCCCGGTCGAGACGGTGGGCGCCGCCGAGAACCCCGGCCTGTCGGAATGGGTCGAGGACAAGGTGGCCGAAAGCGACCGCCCCGAACTGACCTCGGCCGGCATCGTCGTGTCGGGCGGCCGCGGCGTTGGCTCGGAAGACGACTTCAAGATCATCGAGGCGCTGGCGGACAAGCTGGGCGCTGCGGTGGGCGCCTCGCGCGCGGCGGTCGACTCGGGCTATGCCCCGAACGACTGGCAGGTGGGCCAGACCGGCAAGGTCGTGGCGCCTGACCTGTACATCGCGGTCGGCATCTCGGGCGCGATCCAGCACCTTGCGGGGATGAAGGATTCCAAGGTGATCGTCGCGATCAACAAGGACGAGGAAGCGCCGATCTTCCAGGTCGCCGATTACGGCCTTGTCGCGGACCTGTTCACCGCAGTCCCGGAACTGACCGAGAAGCTTTGATCCGGTGAGGATGGGGTAAACCCCCATCCGACAAGCCATAACGTAGGATGGGGTTCCACCCCATCCCGGAAGGTCCGCCAAAACGGCGGGCCTTTTGCGTTGTGCGTTCAGCGCCCCGCTGAACCGAAGATCCGGGCGGCATGATCCTCAAGGTAGATCCGCAGCCACGGCGTGAACCGCGCGGGATCTGCCGCGATCTCGGCCCGCAGCGCATCCAGCGTCACCCAGCGCACCTCGGCCACTTCGTCCGGGTTGGGCGCCACGGGCAGGTCGGCACCGGTGTCGCACACGAACACCTGCACCACCTCGTCCTCGACCATGCCATTGCCGACATCGGCGCGATACCGCACCTCGCCGCGGTGGATCGGCGTCAGCCCCGCGATCCCCAATTCCTGCTGCAACCGCCGCACGGCGCAGTCAGTGTCGGACTCCTGCCAATGCGGGTGCGTACAGCAGGTGTTCGCCCAAAGCCCGGGCGTATGGTACTTGCCCAGCGCGCGGCGCTGCAGCAGCACCCGGTCGCCGTCCAGCACGAAAACCGACACCGCCTTGTGCCGCAGCCCCTGTCGGTGCGCGGCCAGCTTGTCCACCGCCATCAGTTCGCCGTTCACCCAGGCCGGGATCATGTCCTGCATCGCGCCGCCAGATACGCCATGCCGCGCGGTATCGCCAGAGATCCCGGTCACTTCGCCGCATGGGGCGCCCTTGATCTTGGGCGGGATACGGGGAATCGTCGGCAGCGCGCGACAGCCAAGTACATGGGCCGCACCGGCCCCCGAAGGACGCGAAAAGCGAGGACCTCATGAAACGCCTAGCCAATTCCCTTCTGGCCGCCAGCCTTCTGGCCGCCCCCGCCACCGCGCAGGACCTGTCCGAACAGGCCGCCTACGCCGCCGAAAGCTTCGGCCAATGCGCGACCTGCCACGTCATCGCCGACGACTCGGGCGAGGTGCTTTACGGCAATCGGGGCAAGGTCGGTCCCAACCTGCACTGTGTGGTTGGCCGCACCGCCGGCAGCTATGACGGCTTCCGCTATGGCAAGTCGATGGCCGAGGCGGGAGAGGCCGGCCTTGTGTGGGACGCCGAGAACCTTGCCGCGTACCTGCTGGACCCCAAGGATTATCTTGCCGAGTACCTCGACGATCCGCGGGCCCGGTCGAAGATGACCTTCAAGGTCCGCGCCGACAACTCCGAGGACAAATCGGTCGAAGAGGTCGCCGCCGCCTTCGCCGCGCTTCTGGCCGAATCCTGCGCCGACTGACCCCGTCCGGTCACAACATCGATTTCAGCACCGGCGCCAATGCCCGAGCAGCGCGCCGGTGCACCACCGGTCCCAGCATTTCCTCTGCCGCGGCGCGCTCGCCCTCGGCAAAATGCATCTCGTCCATGCCGCTGCGCCGTTCCGGCGCCGAGGCGACGACCTCGACCACCTTCGTGACCTTCCCTTCCAGTGACATCAGCATCGGCCGGTCGATGAACAGCGGATCGCCGCAGGCCAGCTCGTGCTGCCCGAAATTGCGGTCGTCGTCTTCCAGCGGCGGATGATCGGACAGCCACAACAACACGACCGGCCGCTCGATCTGCGACAACAGCATGCGCATCCGCGCCAGCCACGCTTCTTTCAGTTCCCCCCGCAGCATCGCGAACTTCTCAGGCGAGATGTCCTTCAGCGTCTGCAGCATGTGGCGCGTGAAGCTGAACTCGGTAAAGTCGACCTCGGGGTAAATCTTGTGCAACAGCGTCGACGCCCGCAGGAAACGGTCGTTGCGGCGCGGGTGCACCGCGTAAAAGCGGTTCGACATGTTCTGCGCGCCCATCACCTGCATCACCGCGACCTGCGACTTGTTGCAGATCTCCAGCAGGGTCTTGTCGTTAAAATAGGCGTCGATCCCGGCGTTGATACAGCCAAGGTTCACGCCCCGGATTCCCAGTTCCACCTCGACCAGCGCCGGAAACGGCGTGTCGATGAATTTGCCATAGGTTTCCGTTCCGCCAAGATAGGCGACGAAGTCTCCCTCCAGCCGCCGTCGCGGTCCGCGAAAAAGCTGTTTCGACGCGCCGTACCGGCACGGGAAGTAATCGAGAGCCGGTCGTTCGAGATTGCCGTAGTTCATTGCACCCCACTTCTGAAAGTGATCCACCCGCGACCGGATTCGCACAAACTCCTTGCCATCTGCCTAAGCCGTGCATTTGTCTCGAATTGCCGCGCGGCATCCCGGGGCATTCGCCCTTGCAGTGCCGCGAAGGCGGCGCATATGGTCCCGGCGACAACCCGAAGGAGCGGCGAGCATGGAAATCAAGCGGATCGGCGTGATCGGCGCAGGCCAGATGGGCAACGGGATCGCGCATGTCATGGCGCTCGCGGGGTACGAGGTGCTGCTGACCGACATCAGCGAGGACGCACTGTCCGCAGCGGTGTCGCTGGTGTCGAAGAACCTCGACCGGCAGGTCTCGAAGGACCGTATCTCCGCGGACGAGAAGCAGGCCGCGATGGACCGGATCTCGACCACGTTGAAACTGCCCGACCTCGGCGGCACCGACCTTGTGATCGAGGCGGCGACCGAACGCGAAACCGTCAAGCAGGCGATCTTCGAAGACCTCGTGCCGCATCTGCAGGCGCACACGATCCTGACCTCGAACACCTCATCAATCTCGATCACCCGCCTTGCCAGCCGCACCGACCGCCCGGAAAAATTCATGGGCTTTCACTTCATGAACCCGGTCCCGGTGATGCAGCTGGTCGAGCTGATCCGCGGCATCGCCACGGACGAGCCGACATACAAGGCCTGCCTCGCCGTGGTCGAAAGCCTCGGCAAATCCGCCGCCTCGGCAGAGGATTTCCCGGCCTTCATCGTAAACCGCATCCTGATCCCGATGATCAACGAAGCGGTCTACACCCTCTACGAAGGCGTGGGATCGGTGAAATCCATCGACACCTCGATGAAACTCGGCGCCAACCATCCGATGGGGCCGCTGGAACTGGCCGATTTCATCGGGCTGGACACCTGTCTTGCCATCATGAACGTGCTGCACGACGGGCTGGCGGACACCAAGTACCGCCCCTGCCCGCTGCTGGTGAAATACGTCGAAGCCGGCTGGCTCGGCCGGAAAACCCAACGCGGCTTCTACGACTACCGCGGCGAAACGCCGGTCCCGACGCGCTGACAAAAAAAGCCCCGACCATCACGGCCGGGGCTTCTTCTCTTTCCAAGTACCTCGGGGGAGGCCGCAGGCCGGGGGCAGAGCCCCCTTTATCCCTCACCTTGCGCACCGGCTGGTGCGACGGGCAGAGCCCCCCACCCGCCAGCGTCAGATCTGCGCTTCGGGCAGGTGCACGACCATGCCGTTCAGCGCCGGGCGGACCGCGATCTGGCAGCACAGGCGGCTCGACGGCTTCACCTCGCAGGCGGCGAAATCCAGCATCTCTGACTCTTCCTCGCCAGCCCCACCCACCTCGGGCAGGAACGTATCCTCGACATAGCCATGACAGGTTGCACAAGCGAGAGAGCCGCCGCATTCGCCACGGATACCCTCGACGTCGTTGTCCCGCGCGATCTGCATCAGCGTCGCGCCCTCGGCGGCCTGCACGGTGATGCGCTTGCCGCAGGCTTCCACGAAAGTCACTTCGATCATCATGCTCTCCTTCAGTTCAGCCGCACCGGCAGGTTCAGCGGCCCGCGGAAGCCGAAGCCCTTCCAGACCACGTCCTCGGGCGTCACCAGCTCCATGTTCGGGAAGCGGTCAAAGATCAGCGGCAGCATGATCTTACCCAGCATCATCCGCGCAAGATGCGTGCCAAGACAGTGATGCGGCCCGCTGCCGAAGCTTTGGTGCGAGCTGCGCTTGCGGAACACGTCGAACCGGTCGCCGTTCTCGAACAGATCCTCGTCGCGGTTGGCGCTGGCCTGCACGGTCATCACCACATCGCCCTTCGGAATGTCGAAGCCCCGGATCTGCGTGTCCTCTGTCACCAGCCGCGAACTGACCTGGATAGGCGCGACCCAGCGGACGCCTTCCTCGAACGCCAGCCCCCAGTCGCCGCTTTCCTTCAGCGCCTGAAGCTGGTCGGGGTTGGTCAGAAGGCCGTACAGGATCGTCAGCAGCGCGTCGCGCGGCTCGTTGATGCCGCCGCCGATGGCGATCTTGATGTTCGCCACCACCTGGCTCATCTCGATGGGGTTTTCGGCATTCAGCATCACCGATAGCGCGGATTGGTCCGGCTCTTGGCGGGCGGTGGGGGCCTGCCGGTTGATCTCGGATACGATCTGGTCATGCGCAAGGTCCGAGCGTTCGAACAGCTTCGGATCCCAGCCGAAGTTCCCCGCGCCATCGATCAGCGCCTGGCTCCAGAACTGCATGTCCTCATCCGACGCGCCCGGAATGCCAAGGATCACGGCAAGAATGCGGGCCGACAGCGGACCGGCCAGCGCCGGAAACAGGTCGACGACCTCGTCGCGCGGCAACCGGTCAAGATAGTCGTTCGCCAGCTGCTCATAGGCCGGACCCCACAGGCCCTTCAGGTTCTTCGGGCTGAACGTCGGCGCCATCGCCATCCGCTCGGCCTTGTGGTCCGGTCCGTCCTTCCGCATCAGCGTCTGGGCGTGGAACGCGCGCTCCATCGGCGTGTTGGGGTCGTTCGAGCTGAACAGGTCGGGGTTGTCCTTCACCGCGCGGGCGTCTTCCGCCCGGGTCAGAAGGGTACGGCCGACCGACGCGACCCGCAGCACGGGGCTTTCCGCCCGCATCTTCCGGTAAACCGGATACGGGTTCGCCGTCAGCTCGGGAATCGTGATGGTGTCGTCATATGGCGCAAGTGCCATGCTGCCCTCCTCCTTGGCGTTCTGGCTATGGCGGACGAGCTAATTCGCCAGACCCCCACATGACAATCCGATGGAATTGATCTAGAACATCGGAAAATCCGATAGGATAGGCATGTCAGACGCTTACACCATTGATTTCGCCGCACTTCGGACCCTGCGGCTGGTCCATGAAAAGGGCAGCTTCACCGCCGCGGCAGAGGCCTTGGGCACGAACCAGTCCGCCGTCAGCTACACCGTGGACAAGCTGCGCCGCGCGCTTGGCGATCCTTTGTTCGTGCGGCAAGGCGGCGGCATCGCCCCCACCGAACGCTGCACGACCGTCATCGCATCGGCGATCCGCCTGCTGGACGAGTTCGAAACACTGGCCGCCCCGCCCGAGTTCGACCCGGCCCACGCGCGCCAGACCGTGACCATCGCCTGCAATTACTACGAACGCGTCCTGATCGCCCCCCATGTGATCCGCCGTCTGCGGCGCGACGCGCCGGGCTTGCGCGTCGATCTGATCAACTCGTCCGCACAGGGGCGCCTGCAACTCAAGCGCGCCGAGGCCGACCTGCTGATCGGGCCGCTCCGCCCGGACGAGGACGGGTTCTACTGCCGCAACCTGCTGGACGACCGCTACGTCTGCATCGCCGACCCCAACAACCCGCTGTGCGACAAGCCGCTGACGCTGGACTCCTACGCTGCCGCCCGCCACGCGGTCGTGACCTACGGCGGCACATGGAAATCCGGCTATCTGCAAGAGCTGGAAGCGCGGCGCATCGAGCTGAACACGGTGTTCCGCCTGCCCAGCCCGGCGGGGATCGAATCCATCGTCGCCGGCACGGACGTCGTCTCGACGATTCCCCGGCGCCTTGCCGGAACGCTGGGCCCGGCGGTCCGCATCCTGGACTGCCCCTGCCCGGCCCCGTTCGAGATCGATCTGGTCTGGACAACGCGAACCCACGCCTCGCCGATGCACGCATGGCTGCGCGGCGTGATTGCCGCCGCGGTCCGCGCCGCTTACCCCGGCTGACCGATCCCTTTCTTCTGTCCGGAAATATCCCGGGGAAGTCACACGCAGTGTGACTGGGGCAGAGCCCCGGCAGCGCCCGCGATCAGGCGCCGTCCTTCAGGGACAAGACGTGGTTGCGCAGCCACGCCATGTAGTTGCGCGGCTCTTTGATCGGCTCGTCCCATTCGTCGGGCGTGATGGGGCGTCCGATGACCGGCGCCTGCGGCTTCTTGCAGGCGGCGACGATCTCGTGCAGCAGCAGCCCCTGCCGCATCGCGGGGGACAGCTGGTTGGCGATCTGGTACCAGCGCGAATTCGAACCGGGGAAATAGATCGGCAGGATCGTCGCCCCCGACCGGCGGATCATCTTGGCGGTGAACACGTTCCATTCGGCTTCGACAGCCGGTCCGAACATGGTCTCGGAATGCGCGACGACGCCCGACGGAAACAGCGCAATCGCGCCTTCGTCGTTCAGGTGTTTCATTGCCGCCTCGCGCATCTCGATGCCCTTGCGCTGCGCATCGTCCTCGTGCGGGAACGGAACCGAGATCAGGAAGCTCGCCGCCATCTCATCGATGCCGGTCAGGAAGGCGCGGACCAGCAACTTGTAGTCCTGCCGCTTGCGGCTCAGCAGGTGCCCGATCACCATCCCGTCGACCAGCCCGTGCGGGTGGTTCGCGACCACCACAAGCGGACCTGTCGCCGGGATTCGGTCGATCTGGTCCTGCGGGGTGTCCAGCCGGATCCGCATGATGTCCAGCGCGTCCCCCCAGATGTCGCGCCGGTCGTGCGGCCCGCGTCTTTGGAACTCGCGCAGCATCCGGATGATCGTGATCTTGCCGGTGAACCATTCCAGCGCGCGGATCGTGAAGGCCCTTAGCGGGCTGTCAAACGTGTTCGCATAGGTCAGACGGCGCCGGTCATAAGCCTGTCCCGGCGGTGCGGGGACGGGCTGGCCGCCGGAGGTCTCTGCGCCGCGCGCGGCAATTCTGTCACGCCGCGCCTGCATCAGTTGTTGCCTCTGGGGAGTGGTGTCTGACAAGCCAAACTCTCTCCTCGCGGGACCCGGCTACATATCTTCGCCGAAACGGTCGGCCACAAGCGCCTCCAGCGCGTCGGCAAGCTTCTCTGCTTCCGGGCCGCTGGTTTCGACTTCAATAGAGGTTCCTTTTGATGCTGCCAACATCAAAAGCCCCATGATGCTGTCGCCGGTGGCGCTCTGACCGTCCTTGGCGACGGTCGCCGTCGCGTCATGTTCCTCGACCACCTCGACCAGCTTGGCCGAGGCCCGGGCGTGCAGGCCCTTTTCGTTGACGATCAACAGGGTACGTTTGACGGCTTTGCTCATGACGGGAAAGGCTATGTCACGCCACGTCGTAGCTGTCGATATATTTCCGCCCGGCCTGCAACGCGCCGCTTACCGCGTCGCCCAGCGCCATGTGCCGCGACTTGGCCAGCTTGATCAGCATGGGCAGGTTGGCACCGTAGATGATCTTGCGGTCCTGCGGCGTGCAGGCGCGCAGGCTAAGGTTGCTGGGCGACCCGCCGAACATGTCGGTCACGACGACAACGCCGTCGCCGCCATCGACGCTGTCGGCTGCGGCACAAATCTCTGTCTGCTTCACGCCCCGGTCATGGTCCGGCTCTATCGAGATTGCACGAATCCCGTTCTGCCGTCCGACCACATGCTCGACGGCGCTTAGATATTCCCGGGCTAGGCCGCCATGGGCGACGATGACGATGCCGATCAAGGTACGCTTACCCCACGGATGACGGGGGCGCCGCACGCGCCGTCCGCTCCAGTTCCCTGTGCCTTTTAGAAACCTGCCACCCCTGCATTGCAAGGATATTTGCCAGCTTTTCCGCAAGGGTAACCGATCTGTGTTGCCCTCCGGTACAGCCGAAACCGATGGACAGGTGCGACTTGCCCTCATCGCGATAAGCGGGCAGCAGCATTTCAATCAATCCGGTCACACGTTCAAGAAATTCGGGGAACAGCGGGTCCCCCTCGACATAGGTCGCGACGGCGTCGTCGCGGCCATCCATCGCGCGCAGCGACGGCTCCCAGTGCGGGTTGCGCAGGAAACGGCAATCGAACACCGTATCGATCCCGCGCGGCAACCCGCGCTTGTAGGAAAAGCTTTGGACCGACACGGCAAGCCGCGCGTTCGGGTCGGTATCGAACAGCGCCTGCACCTCGTCGCGCAGGTCGTGAACTGTCAGTTCCGAGGTGTCGATCAGCGTGTCAGCCTGTTCCAGCAGAGGCTGCAACAGGGCCGCCTCGCGCTCGATCCCCAACAGCGGCGCCTCGGCCGGCGCCAACGGGTGCCGGCGGCGGGTCTCGGAATAGCGGCGCAGGAGAACCTCGGTGCTGCAATCGAGGTACAGCAGTTCCACCGCCTGCCCGGCCTCTGCCCGGCGCTGGCGGACGAGGTCGAGGATCGCGTCCACGCTGAAGTCGCGGTTACGGACATCAAGCCCCAGCGCCATCGGCCGCCCCAGCGGCGGGCCGTCCAGCAGGCGCGGCATCAGCCGCAGCGGCATGTTGTCGATCACCTCGTACCCGAGGTCTTCAAGCACGTTGATCGCCGTAGACCGGCCAGCCCCGGACGGGCCGGTGACAAGCACCAGTCGCGTCGTCTGCGAAGCGTCTGCACGGTCTAGCGACATCGAAAGCTCATATCTCGGCGGGTCCAGATTCAAGATACTGCAGGATCGCTGCGGCGAAATGAAGGCTCTCCACCTTGTGAAGAAGGGGTACCGTTGCGTCGCAAGCCGTCCAGTCGCGCGGCGGCGGCATCCGCGCCGTCTCGATCCGGTCCATGTCGATCGCAAGGACCACGCGGCAGGGGTCTGCCGCCGCGGCGTTCAGGATGCCGATGCCGCGCGCCTCGATCCGGCCGCGGATCGTGTCTGGCGCGGCGGCCTGCAACGCGCCGTCGCGGTTCGACAGGATCGTGCGGTCGTCCGAAACGAGCGCGGCGCCATAAGCCATCAGCTGCAGTGCCAGCCCCGACTTGCCTGCTCCGGACCCGCCAAGGATCAGGACCCCGCGCCCGCCCAGCGCGACGCAGCTTGCGTGGACGATCACGACCGACGGCGGCAGCTTCTTCTAGAAGAAGCTGGGCCGCAGAATTTTGTGGCAGATTTTTCGCTTGCAGGATTTTCCGGGAAACCCTGCCTCTGGCGACAGGCGTTCACGATCAGACCGGCAGGCCGACCACGAAGCGGGCGCCCAGCGGGTCCGAGGTCACGTCGGCGTCGGTCGGGCGGATGTTCTCGGCCCAGATCACGCCGGAGTGCGCCTCGACGATCTGCTTGGAAATCGCCAGCCCGAGACCGGAGTTGTTGCCGAACTGCCCGGCGGGCCGTTCCGAGTAGAAGCGGTTGAAGATCTTGGTCAGCGCCTCTTCCGGGATGCCAGGGCCGGTATCCTCGACCACCACCAGCACGCGGTTGTCGCGGCGGCGGACCCAGACGCGGATCGCGTCGCCGTCCTCGCAGAACGACACTGCGTTCGAGATCAGGTTGACGAAGACCTGCGCCAGACGCGCTTCCAGCCCCTGAATCTCGATGGAATCGGCGGGCATGTCGGTGATGAACTCGATCCCCTTCTCGCGCGCTTCGTTGCCGAGATAGTCGGACAGGTTGCGCAGCATCGCCAGAAGGTCGAACGATTCCTCGTCCTCTTTCACCAGCTCGCTGTCCAGCCGCGAGGCGTTCGAGATGTCGCTGACCAGCCGGTCAAGCCGGCGCACGTCGTGTTCGATCACCTCCAGCAGCCGCTCGCGCTGATCGTCGCGCTTGGCCACCCGCAGGGTGCCGATGGCGGACCGCAGCGACGCCAGCGGGTTCTTGATCTCGTGCGCGACGTCGGCGGCGAACTGTTCGTTCGCGTCGATCCGTTCGTACAGCGCGCCAACCATACCGCGCAGCGCGGCCGACAGGCGGCCGATCTCGTCCGGGCGACCCGACAGATCGGGAATGCGGATGCGCGCGGGACTGCGGCGCTTGGAATTCTTGTCGCGCCCGATCTCGGCCGCGGCGGCAAGGTCGGACAGCGGGTTCGCGATGGTCGAGGCCAGCACAAGGCTTAGGCCGATGGACACAAGGATCGCGATCACGAACATCTGCAGCACGCGTTCACGTTCGGCCAGCACCAGTTGGTCGATCTCTCCGGCCGCGCTGGTCAGGGCGACGACCCCGACAGCGACATCGCCACGCATCACCGGCGTGGCGACCGAGAAGATCGTGCCGCCGTCGCGATACACTTGGCTGGAAACCTGCGTTTCGCCCTGCGCGGCGCCTGCCGCCATCGCGCGCAAGGCTTCCTGAATGTCGGCTTCGGAAACGCCGCTGTCCTGCGCGTTGAACAGCCCTGAAAGCGCGTCCCACGCGCGGTTAAGGGAGTCGGACAGCACGGTGGACTCTTCCCGCTCGGGCGCGGGCATTCCGTCCAGCTGCGGCCGGTCGACGCCGCCGGTCGCTTCCAGCAGGGCGCCGTCCGCATCGAAAACGTAAACCTCGATCCCCGGCTGCAGACGAAGCGCACCCAGCATCGAGCCAAGCGCACCCGCATCCAGACCGGCACCCGCGTCAGCATCGCCTGCAATCGCGGCTTCCAGCACGTTGGCCACCAGATGCGCCTCGGCCACCAGCGTGCTTTCGCGCTGCAGCACGATGTTCTCGCGCACGGGATTCAGCCAAAGCACCCCCGCGACCAGCATCAGCATGGCCAACAGGTTGAAGGTGATGATCTTGCGCGCCAGCGGCGAACGGTTGATCGAGATGAAGCTTCGCTTGCTGCGACGCTCCTTCACGTCGGCGCTGACCTCGGACTCCGGACGTTCCCAGTCCTCGCCGAGGACCAGGTTATCCATTTCCGCGTCACGCGCCGCGGGCTTGGACCCTCGCACGTCGATGTCAGACGTGGCGTTCATGATTACTCTTCGTTGTAACGATACCCGATGCCGTACAGCGTCTCGATCGCCGAGAAGTCGGAATCAACGGTCCGCATTTTCTTGCGCAGCCGCTTGATGTGGCTGTCGATGGTCCGGTCGTCGACATAGACCTGATCGTCATAGGCCACGTCCATCAGCTGATCGCGCGACTTCACGAAACCGGGACGCTGGGCAAGCGCCTGCAGCAGCAGGAATTCGGTCACGGTCAGCGACACGTCCTGACCCTTCCACGTCACCGCGTGGCGCAGCGGGTCCATCGACAGTTCGCCGCGGACCATCACCTTGTTCGCCTCGGTATCGCCTTTCTCGCCGGAATCGATCGCTTCCTGACGGCGCAGCAGCGCGCGGATGCGTTCGACCAGCAGGCGCTGGCTGAAGGGTTTCTTGACGTAGTCGTCCGCGCCCATGCGCAGACCCAGAACCTCGTCGATCTCGTCGTCCTTCGAGGTCAGGAAAATGACCGGCATCGACGTCTTCTGGCGCACCCGCTGAAGCAGGTCCATCCCGTCCATGCGGGGCATCTTGATATCGAAGACGGCCATATCGGGAAGACGCTTGTTAAACGCGTCCAGCGCGGCCTGACCGTCATTGTAGGTTTCGACCTCGAAGCCCTCGGCCTCAAGAGTCATGGACACCGATGTCAGGATGTTCCTGTCATCGTCCACCAAAGCAATCCGAGACATGAGGGTTTCCTCTACTGCTCTATTTATACCTGCATTTTTCGGGCATAGTCACTACGCAACCCCGCCAAATCAACCGCAATGTGCGAATCACGGCCGTATCGCGGGTCAATCAGGCACGAAAATCCGCAACCAATTGCTAATATGTCTCACTCAGGGGCACGATTTTGCATGCTTGGAAAGATGGTTTCCCGTCCGCGACGGATGATTGCGCTAACCCGGCAGTGGTTGCGCTAACTGTGCGCTTGCGTCCTGTTCACGCCCAAAACCGACATGCTATAGGCCTCCAGCACGGCGCCATTTCCGGAGTCGGCTGGCGCAGTTCCGCGCCTTTTTCGTTCAGCCAGACGCCGCCCGCGCGGCGAGGGAGACAGACCGCATGGAAACCGGACGGGTCAATCCTAACCAGACACTCGAGCAACACGGCATCACCGGGCTTGGCCATGTGTATTACAACCTCATCGACGCCGCGCTGATGCAAAAGGCGGTCGAGCGGGGCGAGGGCGAGCTGGGCAACGGCGGCACGCTGCTGGTCGACACCGGCAAGCACACCGGCCGCTCGCCCAAGGACAAGTTCGTGGTCCGCACCCCGTCGGTCGAGGATTCGATCTGGTGGGACAACAACAAGCCGATGGACCCCGCCGCGTTCGACCAGCTTCACGCCGACATGCTGGAACACATGAAGGGCCGGGACTACTTCGTTCAGGACCTGTTCGGCGGCGCCGATCCGCAACACCGGCTGGACGTGCGGATCGTCAACGAGATGGCGTGGCACAACCTGTTCATCCGCCACCTGCTGCGCCGCCCCGCGCGCAGCGAACTGGACGAGTTCACGCCCGAGTTCACCATCATCAACTGCCCCAGCTTCAACGCCGACCCCGAGCGGCACGGCTGCCGGTCGGAAACCGTGATCGCGCTGAACTTCGACAAGAAGCTGATCCTGATCGGCGGCACCGAGTACGCGGGCGAGAACAAGAAATCCGTGTTCACGCTGCTGAACTACATCCTGCCGGGCAAAGGCGTGATGGCGATGCACTGCTCGGCCAACCACGCTCCGAACAACCCCGTCGACACCGCCGTGTTCTTCGGCCTGTCGGGCACCGGCAAAACCACGCTGTCCGCCGACCCGAACCGCGTCCTGATCGGTGACGACGAACACGGCTGGTCCGACCGCGGCACCTTCAACTTCGAAGGCGGCTGCTACGCCAAGACGATCAGCCTGTCCGCCGAGGCCGAGCCCGAGATCTACGCCACCTGCTCGATGTTCGGCACCGTGATCGAGAACATGGTCTACGACCCGCAGACGCTGGAACTGGACTTCGAGGATGACTCGAAAACCGCGAACATGCGTTGCGCCTACCCGCTCGAGGCCATCTCGAACGCGTCGGCCACCGCGCTTGGCGGGCATCCGAAGAACATCATCATGCTGACCTGCGACGCGTTCGGCGTGCTGCCTCCGATCGCACGGCTGTCGCCCGCGCAGGCGGAATACCACTTCCTCTCGGGCTTCACCTCGAAGGTGGCCGGCACGGAAAAGGGCGTGACCGAACCGGAACCGACCTTCTCGACCTGCTTCGGCGCGCCGTTCATGCCGCGCCGCCCCGAGGTCTACGGCGCCCTGCTGCGCGAGAAGATCGCCAAGCACGGCGCAACCTGCTGGTTGGTGAACACCGGCTGGACCGGCGGCGCCTATGGCACCGGGTCGCGGATGCCGATCAAGGCCACCCGCGCGCTGCTGACAGCCGCGCTGGACGGATCGCTCGCCGACAGCACCTTCCGCAAGGATCCGAACTTCGGCTTCGACGTGCCGGTGTCGGTTCCCGGCGTGGCCGCGATCCTGCTGGATCCGCGCCGCACGTGGGATGACGGCGCTGCCTATGACGCGCAGGCGCAGAAGCTGGTCGGCATGTTCGCCGAGAACTTCTCGCAGTACGAGGCGTACATCCACGAGGACGTGAAGGCCGTCGCAATCGGCTGACGCTTTCCACCGGGTCAAAGCGGGTCTAGGGTGCCGCCCATGACACGCCTTGCCCGCATCGCACCGCAGGGAGCCCGCCGGATCGCCGGCTGGCTCCTTTTCGTCTGCGCCCTTGCCCTGCTGCCCGCGAACGGGGTCGCAGCCGATACGCAGACCCCCGGCGCGGCCGAGTTCACCGCGGGATATTTCTGCGCCCGCGAGCCCGTCGACATAGGCGAGGCCGAAGGCACGGTGTCGGGCACCGTGTCCTTCGTCGAGGGGCTGCCGCCGTTCCTTGGCCCCGGTCCGCTGGTCCCCGGCCAGAAAGACGTAGGCTTCGGCGTGCATGTCCGAGCGCTGCCGGATTACGCGGGCCCGGTCGAGATCACCATCGAACACCCGCCGATGGGGCCGAACAACGTCACCAGCCAGACGTGGTACACCGACATCTCGGGGCTCGAAGCACAGTACTACGGCTATACCTTCGACTACGAATACGAGATCCTGAAGGGCCAGTGGCGCATGACCGCCCGCACCGCGGCGGGCGTCGTCTATTCCGCCGGGTTCGAGGTCGTCGACCCCGCGCTGCTGCCGCCGGTAACCTGCGGCTACGCGGTGCCCCTGTCCTGAACAGCTTAATCTGTCCTGAACATCTTAGGCTGGTGCCGCAGTTGTAGGATTCGCTTCAGCAGCCTCGGGACAAATCGCAGCAAACTACTGTGCTACAGGATGTGGTTACAATAACGTAAACGTACTTCCAGTTGCGAACCTCTTAACTTCACCAAAGTTCTGGAGCACCAGCATCGGAGGTGCTTTTAGGGCTGGTGTTGGATCCGGAGCCAGCCACCGCGCTGGCACGGCCAAAAGTCGGCGGATTTATGCGACGGACCTATGTTTTTTGATGGCAGACTTCGTGTACGTGTTGAGTGTTTTGTATCAGAAGGGATTGCCGGAGCCTCCGCTGCAGCTGGAGAAACCCTTGGAAGGCGCACTTTTGCTAACTAGAGGTGGAATTTTGAATGCTTATCACAATCGCTCCTTGGCTACTATCGGTCGGAGTGGCTGCCATTTTCGGCGCAGTTGCTTTTGTACTGGCTTTTCATTTTCCGGAAAAATCAGGATTAATCCGCATAACGGTATTCTCACTATCCTGTATCTATGGCTTGTTCGCTCTGGGCGAAATACACTCTGCGATAATATTCGGAAGCATGTTTTGGTTTTTTATTCTATACTTCTTTTTGATAACTTTTATTGTCTACCTTTATAATAATCGATTTGGACTCTGATAGCTAGATTGAGATGCGGCTTCGCTCCGACCTAGCGGATTGCTCGCTGGTTGATGCTCGGCCTTACAACGTGTTCGTTCCGGAATACCTCTAAGACAATGTAAGCGGTAGTTCTTCGCTGATCCGGAAACACTTCTGGTCGATGGATGGACCTTCCCGCAGGATTGGGCTTTGGTGCCGCGCAGGGAGGACCATCCATGATCGAAGAACCGCCACTGTTGACCATCCGGCGCCCCACGCGCCGCCCCACCGACGCCCAGATCGCCGCCTTTCAGGGCGTGCCGTCCAGCTTCGTCGTCGACGCGATGTACGGCGACGGCGCGCTGCCGCCGGTGATCCGCGCGCTTGACCCCGAATATGCCGCCGCCGGTCCCGCACTAACCGTCGAGGCCGGTCCCGCCGACATCCTTGCGGTTCTTGCGGCCCTGCCTCAGGTCCGCGACGGCGACGTCGTGGTGTCCGATTTCGGCGGCCATCAGGGCTGCGCCGCGGCGGGCGACCGCGTCTGCGCCTTCATGAAGAACAGCGGCGCCATCGGCTTCATCACGGACGGCCCGATGCGGGATATCCTTGGCATCAAGGCGACCGGCCTTGCGGTCTGGTGTACCGGCCTGACGCCGGGCTCGCCCTTTGCGAAGGGCCCCGGCCGGGTCGGCTTCCCGATCACCCTTGGCGGCCGCGCGATCGAATCCGGCGACATGATCGTCGCCGACCGCGACGGCATCGCCGTGGTGCCGTTCGACAGGATCGACGAGGTGATCGAGATGCTGGCCAAGGTCACGGAACTGGAAAACAGCCTCGACGCCGAGCTTCAGAAGGGCCTGAAGGTTCCCGAGAACATCGTCGAACTGCTCGCAAGCGATCAGGTCAAATACGTCTGATGTTCTTCTGTCCGGAAATATCCCGGGGGGAGGCCGCAGGCCGGGGGGCAGAGCCCCCTGCTACAGCGGCAGCCCGCGCAGCAAACGCGGCAGGTCGCCGGTCACACCGGCGGCCTCGCGCATCAGGGTCCGGCGCAGGCCGGGCAGGCCGTTCACCAAGCCCAGACCGATGTCGCGCCCCAGCCGCAGAAGCGGATTGTCGTTCGAGAACAGGCGGTTGATCCCGTCCGTCGCCAGCGCCAGCGTGGCCACGTCGAACCGCCGCCACTGTTCGTACCGTTGCAGCACGTCCAGCCCGCCGATGTCCTCGCCCCGGCGATACGCATCGACCAGCACCTCGGCCAGCGCGCCCACGTCCTTCAGCCCGGCGTTCAGCCCCTGCCCCGCCAGCGGATGCACACGGTGCGCGGCGTCGCCGATCAGCGCCACGCGCGGCGCGGCGAAACTGTGCGCGATGGACAACGGCACCGGATAGGCGAACCGCTTGCCCTCCAGCCGGATATCGCCAAGGAAATCCCCGACCCGGGGGCGCAGCAGCGCAAGATACCCCGCGTCGTCCAGCGCCGAGATCCGGCGCGCGGTGCTTTCGGCCTCGGTCCAGACGATCGACGACCGGTTGCCCGGCAGCGGCAGGATCGCCAGCGGGCCCGGCGGCATGAAGAACTGGTGCGCGACACCGCCGTGCGGCAGGTCGTGGGCGATGGCGCAGGCAAAGGACGTCTGGCCATAGGACCATTCCATCCGCCCGATGCCCGCGCGTTTCGCGGTCTGCGATGCCACACCGTCGGCACCGACCAGCAGGGTCGCCTGCAAGCTCCGCCCGTCCGACAGTGCGACGGTCACGCCGCTGCCGCCGACCTCGTGCCCGGTCACGTCGACGCCGGTGATCTGGGTGATGCTCGCCTCGGCGTCCATCGCGTCCTGAAACGCGCCGCGCAGGTAGCGGTCCTCGATCATCCAGCCGACGGGATAGTCCTCGACCTCGGCACCGTCGAACAGCAGCGCCAGGGGCGACGCCCCCTCTCCGGCACGGCCGTCGCTGACGACGACCCGGTCGATGGCCTGCGCCTGATCGCGCACCGCGCCCCAAGCGCCGACCGCATCCAGCAGCCGCGCCGAGGCATGGGCCAGCGCATAGCCACGGCCATCGAAATCGGGATCGGTCCGCCGCTCGGGCGCAAGCCGTTCGACCAACGTCACGGAAAGGCCCGCGCGGGCCAGCGCCAGTGCCAAAGCCGGGCCGTTCAGCCCGCCGCCTATGAGGATCACGTCCATGCTGCGCTATATGCGCCTGCGGCCGGATTTGTCCATGCGACAGTATGGGTTTGGCCCGACCGTACCTGCCCGCCCCTGCCCGCACCTGGCCGCGCCGCGGCGGCGGTTTCGTCACTTCCCCCATTTCCTCTCGCGCCGGCAGCGACTAGCGTCGGCGCAAAGCAGGAGGTGCGGAACGTGGACGACTGGTTGTGGATGACGGCGGCGGATCTCGGACGTGGGATCGCGGACGGCAGGGTCAATCCGGTCGCGCTGACCGACACCTATCTGGCCGCCATAGACGACCATGCCGAAGCTGGCCGGATCTATGCCCGCACCACGCCCGACCGCGCCCGTGCCGAGGCGAAAGCCGCCGCCGAGCGCGCGGCGTCGGGGCGGCGGCTGTCGCTGCTGGACGGGGTGCCGATCTCGTGGAAGGACCTGTTCGACAGCGCCGGAACCGCGACCGAGTCCGGCAGCAAGCTGTTGGAGGGCCGCATCCCCGAGCGTGACGCCACCGTGCTTCGCAACGCGACATCCGCCGGGCTGGTGTGCCTTGGCAAGACACACCTGTCGGAACTGGCCTTCTCGGGGTTGGGCCTGAACCCGATGACCGCCACGCCGCCGTGCGTCAACGACGCCGGGGCGGTTCCCGGCGGGTCGTCGTCGGGCGCCGCGGCCTCGGTCGCCTTCGGGCTGGCCGCCGCCGGGATCGGATCCGACACCGGGGGATCGGTGCGCATCCCCGCCGCGTGGAACGATCTGGTCGGCCTGAAGACGACCCACGGTCGCCTGTCCCTGACCGGCGCAGTGCCGCTGTGCGACAGGTTCGACACTGTCGGCCCCCTGTGCCGGTCGGTCGAAGACGCCGCGCTTTTGATGGCCGTGATGGAAGGAAAGACCGCGCCCGACCTGCGCGGCGCGACGTTGGACGGTGCCCGGCTGATGGCGCTGACGACCGGCGCGATGGACGACATCCGCGACATGCCGCTTGACGGATTCAACAACGCGGTCAAAAGCTTGCAGGCCGCCGGGGCGACCGTCGACACCGTCGACCTGCCCTTTGTGGACGACATGCTGGCGCTGTCGCCGCTGCTGTACGCGCTCGAAGCCTACGGCATCTGGAAAGACGTGATCGAGGCCGCGCCCGAAAAGATGTACCCGCCGATCCTTGAACGGTTCCGAGGCGGCGCGGAGGTCAGCGCCGCGGATTACGTGGCCGCGTGGCGCAAGCTGGACGGATTCCGGCAGCAGTGGGCCGAGGCGACCGCCGGCTTTGACGCCGTGGTGATCCCGACCGCCCCGAACCTTCCGCCCGACGCGGCGCGGCTGATGAGCGACGACGCCTATTACGTGACAGAGAACCTGCTGACCCTGCGCAACACGCGGATCGGCAACCTGCTGGGCAACTGTTCGCTGACGCTTCCGACCGGCGTGCCGTCCACCGGCATCCTGCTGATGGCGCCGCCGATGGCAGAAGAACGACTGTTGCGGCTGTCTTTCGCGGCAGAGGCAACATTGTCCTAGGCGCTGGCCTAAAAGACACAACTTCGCCCCTCAAGCTTCGAAAAACCTGTCGTTTTCTGGACCGGGCGCCCTTTGCCCGGTACGCTGATCGGCAAACGGGGCGCCAATGACCCCGGACCCTGAGGCATATAGCGAACCGATGACGTTCCCAGAGCGGTTTTCGAACCTGCCAGAATACGCGTTTCCGCGTCTGCGGACACTGCTGGACGATTATGCGCCCGGCGGTGATCCCATCCTTATGTCCCTGGGCGAACCCAAACACGCGTTCCCTGACTGGATCGGCCAGATCATCGCCGACAACATCGCCGACATGGGCCGCTATCCCCCGAACGACGGCACGCCCGAGCTGCTGAACGTCATCTCGGGCTGGATCGGTCGCCGCTATGGCGTGCCGGTGGCGCTGGACAAGCAGATCATGGTTCTGAACGGCACCCGCGAGGGGCTGTTCGGCGCCTGCATGGCGCTGTGCCCCGAGAAGACGCGCCACGGCAAGCAGCCCGTCGTGCTGATGCCGAACCCGTTCTATCAGGTCTATGCCGTCGCCGCGCTGGCCGTCGGGGCAGAGCCGGTCTACGTGCCCGCCACCCGCGAAACGGGGTTCCTGCCCGATTACGAGTCGCTGCCGCCCGAGATCCTTGACCGGACCGAGATCGCGTATCTCTGTTCGCCGTCGAACCCGCAGGGCGTGGTGGCCGATCGCGCCTATTGGGCGCGGCTGATCGAGCTGGCCGAGAAACACGATTTCCAGATCTTCGCGGACGAATGCTATTCCGAGATCTATCGCGGCGAGGCCCCGGTGGGCGCACTGCAGGTCGCCTACGAGATGGGCGCCGCGCCGGAACGCGTCGTGATCTTCCATTCGCTCAGCAAGCGGTCGAACCTGCCGGGCCTGCGGTCCGGCTTCGTCGCGGGCGGGCCGGAAAGCATCTCGCGGATCAAGAAGCTGCGCGCCTACGCCGGAGCGCCGCTGCCGCTGCCCCTGCAACGCGCCGCCGAACGGGTCTGGGCCGACGAGGTCCACGTCGAGTCGAACCGCGCGCTGTATCAGGACAAGTACCAGCTGGCCGACGAACTGTTTGGCGACGTGCCGGACTACATGCCGCCGCGCGCGGGCTTCTTCCTGTGGCTGCCGGTGGCGGACGGCGAGGAAGCGGCACTCAAACTTTGGACCGAGACCGGGGTGCGGGTTCTGCCCGGCGCCTATCTCGGACGCGACACCGGCGCGGGAAATCCGGGTGCGGGATACATTCGGGTCGCGATGGTGGCCCCGATCGAGAACATGCAACGCGGCCTTATGATGCTGCGCGACTGCATTTACGGGTAAGGACGAGGTAACCGATGGCTTCCTATCAGGTCAGACAGCGAGAGCGCCTTTTCGACAGCAAGACGCAGGCGATCATCGAACGCCGGGGCAAGGAACTGCTGGGCGTCGCGCTTCTGATACTCGGACTGCTGTCGGCGATGATCCTTGGGTCCTACGTGCCCGACGATCCCTCGTGGCTGTCGGCCACCGACCAGCCCGCGCACAACCTGCTGGGCCGGTTCGGCGCGTCGATCGCCTCGCCTTTGTTCATCATCGTCGGCTTCGGCGCGTGGGGTTTCCCGCTGGTGTTCTTTGCGTGGGGCGTGCGCTTTGTGCTGCATCGCGGGTCCGACCGTGCGGTGGGCCGCGTCATCTTTGCCCCGATCGCCATCGCGGTGGCTTCGGTCTATGCCTCGACCCATGTGCCCAGCTCTGTCTGGACGCACTCGTTCGGCCTTGGCGGCCTGTTCGGTGACACCGTTCTGGGCGCCGTGCTGGGCGTGGTGCCCGTGGGCGCGGCCTTTGGGCTGAAGGTGCTGGCGCTGCTGTTCGCAGCTGGGACCGTTGGCATGGCGCTGTTCGTGCTGGGCTTCACCGTGCCCGAACTGCGCACCATCGGCCGATATCTGGGCTATAGCGTGGTCCTTGCCTATGCCAGCCTGATGACCCTTGCCGGGCGCGGCGCGTCGGGTGCGCTGACCGGCGCGGTCCGGAGTGCGTCCGCCATGAAGGCGGCCCGCGCCGAACGGTCCGAACGCCGCCGTCTTGCCGCCGAGGAAGCGGCAGCCGAAGAAGCCGCCATCGCCGCCGAGATCGAGATCGCGCCGCGCATGACCCGCAGTGCCCCGCTGGTCGCCCGACGCCCGGCGGACGAGGACTTCATGATCGAGGCACCCGAGCCGGACGACTTTGACGAACCGGACATGCTGTATGCCGACCCCGCGCCTGAGCCAGAGCCGAAAGGCGGCCTGCGCCTGCGTCTGCCCGGCCTGATGAAGCGCGCCGAGACCGAACCCGAACCGGAACTGGTCGAGCCGCAGCCGCTGGCCTTCGACGACGCCGAAGGCCCGACCGAGGACCGCATCAAGACCAAGATCGCCGACGTGATCCGCACCCGCGTGCGGCAGGTCCCCGGCCTTGGATCGTCCGCGCGCGCCGAGCCGTCTTTGACCCGTGGCCGTGGTCACGGACCGCGCCCGATGCTGCTGAACAATCCCAACGTGCTGCCGCAGGAACCGCCCGTGACCGCCGCGCAGGCGCAAGAACCGCTGATGCGCGCGCCGGGCATGTCGGCCGTTTCCGCCGCCGTCGCCCAGCGCCAAGCGGCGCACCAGGCCGCGCTGGAAACCGGCATCCGCCCGGAACCGCAGGCGCGCGCCCAGCCCGCCGCCGCCCCGGCACCGCAACCCGCGACCGAGTTCCGCATCGACGCAGAGCCCGCCGGCACCTTCGCCGCCCCGCATCATACGCCGCAGGCCTATGACGATGCCTATGGTGCCGAACCGGCCCCCGAGGTGATCCGCCGGGGCGAGGCCGCGCCCGCGTCCGCCGCGACGATGCCCGCCGCCTCCCCTGCCCCGGCCAATGCCGGACCGGACACCCGTGGCATGGTCCAGCACACGCATCGCAAGACCGCCCCGTCGCGTCAGGCCCAAGCCGAGGCGCAGCCGGCGCTGCAATTCGACGAACCGGTGGACGACTATCAGAAGCCGCCGCTGTCGCTGCTGACCAGCGCGGTCGAAGTGGAACGCCACCATCTCAGCGACGAGGCGCTGGAGATGAACGCGCGGATGCTGGAAACCGTGCTGGACGACTACGGTGTGAAGGGCGAGATCGTGTCGGTCCGCCCCGGCCCCGTCGTCACCATGTACGAACTGGAACCGGCGCCCGGCCTCAAGGCCAGCCGCGTGATCGGTCTTGCCGATGACATCGCCCGGTCGATGTCGGCGCTGTCCGCCCGTGTGTCCACCGTGCCCGGCCGGTCGGTGATCGGCATCGAACTGCCCAACGCCAACCGCGAGAAGGTCGTCCTGCGCGAGATCCTCGCAACCCGCGATTTCGGCGACGGCAACCAGCGCCTTCCGCTGGCCCTTGGCAAGGACATCGGCGGCGACCCGGTGGTGGCCAACCTTGCGAAGATGCCGCACCTGCTGATCGCGGGGACCACGGGGTCCGGTAAGTCGGTCGCGATCAACACCATGATCCTGTCGCTGCTGTACAAGCTGACGCCGGACGAATGCCGCCTGATCATGATCGACCCGAAGATGCTGGAACTGTCGGTCTACGATGGCATCCCGCATCTGCTGTCCCCGGTCGTCACTGACCCCAAGAAGGCCGTCGTCGCGCTGAAATGGGTCGTGGCCGAGATGGAGGAACGCTATCGCCGCATGTCGAAGATGGGCGTCCGCAACATCGAGGGCTTCAACGGTCGCGTCGCCGACGCGCTTAGCCGCAACGAGATGTTCAGCCGCACGGTCCAGACCGGGTTCGACGACGAGACCGGCGACCCGATCTTCGAGACCGAGGAATTCAAGCCCGAGAAGCTGCCCTATATCGTCGTCATCGTCGACGAGATGGCCGACCTGATGATGGTCGCGGGCAAAGAGATCGAGGCCTGCATTCAGCGTCTCGCACAGATGGCGCGGGCGTCGGGCATCCACCTGATCATGGCCACGCAGCGCCCGTCGGTCGACGTCATCACCGGCACGATCAAGGCGAACTTCCCGACCCGGATCTCGTTCCAGGTGACCTCGAAGGTCGACAGCCGCACCATCCTTGGGGAACAGGGCGCCGAGCAACTGCTGGGCATGGGCGACATGCTGTACATGGCCGGTGGCGCCAAGATCACCCGCGTGCACGGCCCGTTCGTGTCGGACGAAGAGGTCGAAGAGATCGTGAACTATCTCAAGGCCTACGGTCCGCCCGACTATGTCGGCGGCGTGGTCGAAGGCCCGGACGACGACAAGGAAAGCGACATCGACCTGGTGCTTGGCCTTGGCAGCAACACCAACGGCGAAGACGCGCTGTACGATCAGGCCGTCGCCATCGTCATCAAGGACCGCAAGTGTTCGACCTCTTACATCCAGCGCAAGCTGGCCATCGGCTACAACAAGGCCGCCCGGCTGGTCGAGCAGATGGAAGAGGAAGGCGTCGTCAGCTCTGCCAACCATGTCGGCAAGCGCGAGATCCTGGTGCCCGAACAGTAGTCGCGCCGCCCGCGCGCCGCGCGGACCACAGTATACACCTCCCTTTTGCACACGCCCCGCCCCGCGCGGGGCGTGTCGCGCATTGACTGTCCGGTTGCCTTTATTAACCTTGGGTCAGCGCCTGCCCAAACGGGACAGGCCTTGCCTGGGGGGCAAAAATGATCTGGTCCAGAACCCTGTTTGCCGCAGCCGCTTTGGCGCTTGTGGCCGGAACCGCCGCGGCGCAAGACCTGACCGCCGCCGCACCGGGCCCCGCTGTCGACCTTCGCCTGTCCGACGGCGGCGACGAGACCACGATCAGTGAAACCGTCACCGGGCGCGATTTGGCGCTGTACCGCTTTACCGCCAGTGCGGGCCGGACCGTGCACGTCACGATGACCTCGGACAATCCGGCCGCCTATTTCAACGTCTATGCGCCCGGCAGCGCCCCCGGCGAAGAGGCGCTTGCAGTCGGAGAGTTCACCAATCCGCCGAACGACTGGACCCGCACGCTGACGCGGTCGGGCGACTACACGATCTCTGTCTACCTGTACCGAGCCGCGGCGCGCCGCGGGGAAAGCGCGACCTTCACCCTGACCGTGTCGGTCGATGGCGACGTGGCAGAGATTCCGTCGGACGCCGTCGTCTCGGACCAACTGGCCGCAACCCTCGTCGGTGGGCCGGACGCGCTTGCCGTGTCGGTGACGCCGGGCAGCGCGCTGAACCTGCGGGCCGGCCCGACGTCGGGGACCGAGGTTCTGGCGATGCTGGTCAACGGTGCGGGGCTGCGAAACCTTGGATGCCGGGTGATCGACGGGCGCCGCTGGTGCAACGTCGTGACCCTGACCGACCCCGGCACCGAGGGCTGGGTCGCGGGCGACTATGTGATCGAGGCGGACGCGTCGAAGATGCCGCTCCCCCTGTCCGCACCTGCCGCATCGCCCGGCGACACCCGGGTCGACCTAAAGCCCGACGCGCCCGGGGCCGAGCTGCTTGGCCTGCTGGGCGCGGGCGAATCCCGCCGCTATGTGGTCGATGCCGGGAACGGCCGAACGCTTCGGATCGACGTGTCGCCGGATGGACCGCCGATCACCTATCGCATCATCAACCCCGACGGCACCGTCCTGCAGGACCGCCTGTCGAGCATCCGCGACTATGCGGCAGAGCTGACCCAGTCGGGCGACCACATCGTCGAACTGGTCAACCGTACCGGGGCGGATGTCGCCTATTCCGTCGTGTTCGAGATCGAGTGATCCGCGGTCGGCCTGCGGCACCCCCTTCCGCCGGACTTGGCGAATCTCCGCAACGTGAAATCTCGGCAGGTGCAAAGCCGCGCCGACATGCTTAAATGCGCGGCATGAAACTCTTTCGCCTCTTCCTTTTGCCGCTGCTCCTTGCGGCCTCGGTTCAGCAAGCCTCTGCGGACGCTCTGAACCTGAACCAGATCTCGGCTTATCTGAACTCGATCACCGATGCGACGGGCCGGTTCACGCAGATCAACAACGACGGATCGACCGCCACCGGCACGATCTATATTCGGCGCCCCGGCCGGATCCGGTTCGAGTACGATCCCCCGAACGACGCGCTGGTCATTGCCGGCGGCGGTCAGGTGGCGATCTTCGACAACAAGTCGAACCAACCGCCCGAGCAGTATCCGCTGCGGCGTACCCCGCTGAACATCATCCTCGAACGGGACGTCGACCTGACCCGCGCGAACATGGTGACCGCGTTCGAGTACGACGGCACCTATACCATGATCGTCGCGCAGGATCCGAAGAACCCCGAGTATGGCAACATTCGCCTGATGTTCGGCGGACCTCCGACGCAGCTTCAGCAGTGGATCATCACCAGCGGCGACGGGACCAAGACCACGGTCACGCTGGACGGGCTTGATACGCAGGCCAGCCCCCGCGTCGGTCTGTTCAACATCCCGCAAGAGATGCGCCAGCGCGGTCTTTGAGCCTGCCGGACATCACCCCCGAAAACGCGAAACGCCGCCCCGTCGAGGGCGGCGTTTTCCGTTCCGGTCCCACAGCTTAGCGACAGCCGCGCAGCTGGACCTCGTACATGATCGCACGCTCTTGCACGCTGTCGGCATAGCGCATCAGCCACGGCTTGGCGCGGAAGCTGCCGCGCGCATAGCCAGCCTGCCCTTCGTGATAGGCAAGGTACTGGTTCCGGGCATCCAGCTTCGAGATGCCCAGCCGACGCTCGGTATTGGTCATGTACCAGCCGATGAAGTCGGTCGCGTCGCGGATGTCGTCCCGCTGCGCCCTGCGCCGCCCCTCGGCGGCAAGGTATTCGTCCCACGTCCCGTCCAGCGCCTGGCTGTAGCCATAGGCCGAACTCAGCCGGCCCATCGGGATGACGCCCAGCGCGAATTTCAACGGCGTGCGTGCGTCGCCCTCGAATTTCGACTCGTGGTAAATCGTCGACATCTGGACGTGCACGGGCACGCCCCATTTACGCTCCGCCCGGCGGAACGCGCGTTTGAAGTCCGGACGCTCTGCGAGAATCGCGCAAGCGTTGTCCAGGTTTCGCGGCGGCTCGACGCTGCCACCGCCGCAGGACGCGACGAAGGCCAGCAAAATCAATGCGCGAAGGGTCCTGCTCATATGCCCCTCTTGTGTTCTTTTGCCTGTGGAGACTAAAGTAAAAGCCACGCGCACGAAACGAAATTTTCTTTTCCAGCCCTTCACGAATTCGTCCCCGTGGCGAGAATTGCGCAGGCCGACGAAACCACTGTCGGACCTGACCCTACAAACTGTTTCCCCGAATTTACGGGCGGTTGCATGGACGCAGGGCTTCGACTCCGGTAAGAATCTGGCGAAACGGGGGCAAAACTATGTTCAAATCGCGTGCCAAGTATTCGTTGGGCCAGGTCGTCCGCCACAAGAAGCACCCGTTCCGGGGTGTCGTCTTCGACGTGGACGCCATGTTCGCCAACACCGAGGAATGGTACCGCGCGATCCCCGAGGACAGCCGTCCGTCGAAAGAGCAACCTTTCTACCACCTGTTGGCCGAGAACGAGAACAGCTATTACGTGGCCTACGTCTCGGAGCAGAACCTTGTCGCCGATTATTCCGGCGAACCCGTGGACCATCCCGACCTGCCCGACCTGTTCGGCGATTTCGAGGATGGCCACTATCCGCTGCAGGTGCAGCTGAACTGACCCCCCGGGTCTTCTTCCCTAGAACGGTACCTTGGCCTTGAAGGTCACGCCGACCCCGCCGTCGGGGTGGCGCAGCCGCAGGCTTTCCGAATGCAGCATCAGGCGCGGGAACGCGCGTGCCGGGCCTTCGGAATAGAACGGATCGCCAAGGATCGGGTGGCCCAGCGCCTTCATGTGAACCCGCAATTGGTGACTACGGCCGGTGCGCGGCATCAGGCGCACGCGCGTGGTGTCCGCGCCATCCGCTTTCTCTAGCCGCATGACGCGCCATTCCGTTTGCGCGGGCTTTCCGTTCTCGTGATCGACCATCTGTAGCGGGCGGTTCGGCCAGTCGACGATCAGCGGCAGGTCCACCTCTCCCTTCGCTGGCTCCAGCTTTCCCCACACACGCGCGACATAGGTCTTCTTCGTCTGCCGCTTCTCGAACTGCAGCCCAAGATGCCGCTGGGCAGACGGGGTCAGTGCGAAGACCATGCCCCCCGACGTGTCCCGGTCCAGCCGGTGCACCAACAGCGCCTCTGGGAAGGCGATTTGTACCCGCGACAGCAGGCAATCCGACAGATGCTCGCCCTTGCCGGGGACCGACAGCAGGCCCGAAGGCTTGTCGACCACGAGGATCTCGTGATCGGCGTGGATCACCTCCAGCGGGGTGTCGGGCGGATCGTAGACATCGGACATGCCGCGCGGCCTAGCCCTGCCGGACGCGGGGCGCAAGGGCAGCGCGGGTCTCAGGCGACGCCGGGCCGCTGGAAGACCGACGTCAGGATGGCTTCCAGCGCGGCGGCGTCGTCCTCGTCGAAGGCGGCGGGGCGGTCGCTGTCGATGTCCAGCACCGCGATCAGGTCGCCATCGCCGTTGCGCACCGGCAGGACGATCTCGGACCGGGTCGACGAGGCACAGGCGATGTGGCCGGGGAACGCGTCGACATCGGGCACAAGCTGCGTTTCGCCGGTACGCGCCGCCGCGCCGCAGACGCCGCGCGCAAAGGGGATCACAAGGCAGCCGTGGCCACCTTGGTAGGGACCGATCTTCAGCATTTCAGGCCCCGTGACGCGGTAGAAGCCGGTCCAGTCGAACCGGTCATCGGCGTGGTGCAATTCGCACGTAACGGTCGCCATCAGGGCAACCGCATCGATCTCGCCCTCGGTCAGCGAGCCGATGGTGCGGGCGATGGCGGGATAGTCGATGCGCATGGCGGGCTCCGTGTTCGATGCCGTCTGGGGCGGTGTCCGTCCCAGATATTCATGGCACACCCCAGCGTCCAGAGCGGCGGTCACCGGATGGTAACCATTGCGCCCTAGCCTGCCCATGACCGAGCGATGGAGGAACCGATGCAGCTGGAAGCCGAGGACCGGGATGGTGTCCGGATCGTGCGGGCGACGCAGCCACGGCTGGACGCGGTGGTCGCGGTGCAGTTCAAGGATGCGTTCCGCGATGTGACGGCCGACGCGCAGAACCGTGTCGTGCTGGATATGTCGGCGGTGGAGTTCCTTGATTCCTCTGGTCTTGGCGCCATCGTCGCCGCGATGAAACACCTTGCCCCCGACAGGCGGCTGGAACTGGCCGGTTTGGGGCCGATCGTGACCAAGGTGTTCAGCCTGACGCGAATGGACACCGTCTTTGCGATCCATGCCGATGTTGAACAGGCCTTGGCCGCGCCGGCCGATGCCCCCTGACCCCCCTGCGGCGCACAAGGACGGCGGCGAGGCAGGCGCCGTCCCGCGTGGGGCCGTGCAACTGCCCGCGACATTAGCCGATGTGCGCCGCACGTTGGCCGGGCTGACCGACAGGTGGCGCGCCTGCGGAATCCCGCCGGACCTTGCGGACCGTGCAGAACTGGTGCTGGCGGAAGTGCTGAACAACGTGGTGGAACACGCGGTGCGCGGCCACCAGAACGCCCGCATCACGGTGGAATGGGATCAGCGACCCGGCGGCCTTGATCTGCGGGTGACCGACACGGGAAAGCCGATGCCGGGCGGCGACGCCCCCGCCGGCGACCTGCCCGAGCGACCGGATCCGGCCACCGCCCCGTCCGAAGGCGGCTACGGCTGGTTCCTGATCCGAAGCTTGGCGAAAGACTTGTCCTATCGGCGCGTGGACGGGGTGAACGAACTGCGGATCAGCCTTGGGACAAACCCCTGACGCTCAGCGCGGCACGCCCCCCAACCGTTTTCAATTCGTAAACGATTGGGGCGAATGCATGGCGACAGTATCGGAATCGCCGCTAAATGACCCTGCGGCAGTCACATCGCGGCCCGCAACCGGCGGGATAACGGGGGCATAGCTGAATGGCTAAGCCCGGCAGGGTGCGCACCATTGCCCCCACCCAGTGTGCCCTGTCGGGACCGTTCAGACACTGCCCTTACTCCGGGCAGCCCGGCCCACGGTTTCCGGTTCCAGACCTGCGCACGACGCAGTAGGCTTCCGCCAAAATCCGGAAAGGCCCCCAGCATGACTCAGACGCGTTCGTTCCAAGCGCCCGGTCGGTCGCCCGTCTTCGCCGCGAACGGCATGTGCGCCACCTCTCACCCGCTGGCCGCCAAGGTCGCGGTCGATGTGCTTGAACAGGGCGGCAACGCCGTCGACGCCGCCATCGCCGGCGCCGTTCTGCTGGGGATCTGCGAACCGCAGATGACCGGGATTGGCGGCGACTGCTTCGCGCTGATCAAACCCGCCGGGGACGAACGCATCGTCGCCCTCAATGGCTCGGGCCGGTCGCCGCGCGGTCTGGACGCTGCCGCGATGCGCGACCGTGGTCTGACCGCAATCCCCACCACCGGGGTCGAGGCCGTGACCGTCCCCGGCGCCATCGACGCTTTCTGCCGTCTCAGCGACAACTACGGCATCAAGGCGCTGGACGAGGTTCTGGCCCCCGCCATCCGCTATGCCGAGGACGGCGTTCCCGTCGCCCCGCGCGTTGCCCGCGACTGGGACGAATCCGCGTCGCTGCTGCAGGGCCGCGCCCGCGACTTCTATCTGACCAGTGATGGCACGGCGCCGGTGCCCGGAACGATCTTCCGGCACCCGCAACAGGCCGAGGTCCTGCGCCGGATCGCCGCCGAAGGGCGCGCCGGTTTCTATGAAGGCGAGATCGCCGAAGACATGGTCGCGTCGCTGAACGCGCTTGGCGGCAGCCACACGCTGGACGATTTCGCCGCCACCGCCTGCCAGTGGGGCGACCCGCTGTCGACCGAGTATCGCGGCACCGACCTTGTCGAGCATCCGCCAAACGGTCAGGGCGCCACCGCGCTGTTGCTGGCGAACATCCTGTCGCACTTCGATCTTGCCTCGCTTGATCCGTTCGGCGCCGAACGCGCCCATATCGAGACCGAGGCGACCAAGCTGGCCTATGACGCCCGCGCCCGGTTCATGGCCGATGCGGACCACATGACGCGGCTGGCGCACATGCTGGATCCGGCCACGGCCAAGGCGCTTGCCGCGCTGATAGATCCGGCCCGCGCGATGCCATCACCCGCCACGTTGACCGAGTCGGTGCACCGCGACACCATCTACATCACCGTGATCGACCGCGACCGCATGGCGGTCTCGCTGATCTATTCGGTGTTCCACAGCTTTGGGGCCGGGCTGGCCAGCGACAGGTTCGGCATCCTGTTCCAGAACCGTGGCGCCGGGTTCACGCTGGAAGAAGGCCACCCGAACGAGGCCGCAGGCGGCAAGCGGCCGATGCATACGATCATCCCGGGGATGCTGCGGCAGGACGGCAAACTGCATATGACGTTCGGCGTGATGGGCGGGCAGTACCAGTCCTGCGGCCACGGGCGGTTCCTGACCAACGTCACCGACTACGGCATGGACCCGCAGGCCGCGATCGACGGCCCGCGCCTGTTCCCCGAACCCGGCGGCCCGCTGACGATTGAATCCGGCTATTCCGACGCCGTGAAGCAAGAGCTTGCGGACAAGGGTCACACGCTTGCGCCCGTGCCGGTCGGCATCGGCGGCGCTCAGGCGATCCGCATCGATCACGACGGTGGTATCCTTGAAGGCGGCTCGGACCCCCGCAAGGATGGCTGCGCGCTGGGATACTAAGGAGACGACCATGCCGATCCGCCCCGTGAAGGACCTTGTCGCCGAGGCGAAGGCGCGCATCACGACCCTGTCCCCCGCAGAGGCGCAGGCCCGCGCCGACGCGGGAATGGCGTTGCTGGTCGACATCCGGGACATCCGCGAACTGGCCCGCGAAGGGCGCGTGCCCGGCGCGTTCCATGCGCCGCGCGGAATGCTGGAGTTCTGGATCGACCCAAGCTCGCCCTATCACAAGCCGGAACTGGCGGGCGAACGCACGCTGATCCTGTTCTGCGCCAGCGCGTGGCGGTCGGCTTTGTCGGCGGATGCGCTTCAATCCTACGGCATGACCAATGTCGCCGAGATCGCCGGCGGCTTCTCGGCATGGCGCGACGCCGGCCTGCCGGTGGACCGCGACGACGCGGTTTGACATGCGACAGTTGGGCGCCACATCGCCCAAACAGACTGGATGCGGCAGCGCGGCGCCTTGCGTATGCCCCGGAATTGGCGCTTACTTTCAGCAGACGCGCAGTCGATGGAGGATGAGAAATGGCCAGTGACGATCTAGAGAATGCCAGTCGTCCCCTGACCTTGCGCGACGTGTCAGAGGCGTCGGGCGTCAGCGAGATGACCGTCAGCCGCGTATTGCGCAACCGCGGCGACGTCTCTGCCGCCACGCGCGAGAAGGTGCTGGAAGCAGCGCGCGCGCTTGGTTACGTGCCCAACAAGATCGCCGGGGCGCTGGCGTCGCAGCGCGTCAACCTTGTCGCGGTCATCGTGCCCTCGCTTCAGAACCTCGTCTTTCCAGAGGTGCTGGCCGGCATCTCGGAAGTTCTGGACCAGACTCATTTCCAGCCGGTCTATGGCGTCACCAACTACAAGCCCGAGCGTGAAGAGAAGGTGCTGTACGAGATGCTGTCGTGGCGTCCGTCCGGCGTGATCATCGCGGGGCTGGAACATTCCGACGCCAGCCGCGCGATGCTGAAATCCGCGGGCATCCCGATTGTCGAGATCATGGACACCGATGGCGAGCCCATCGACTCGGTCGTCGGCATCTCTCACCGCCGCGCCGGACGCGAGATGGCGCAGGCCATCGTAAAGCAGGGCTATCGCAAGATCGGCTTCCTCGGGACCAAGATGCCTCTGGACCACCGGGCCCGCAAACGGTTCGAGGGCTTCACGCAGGCGCTGGCCAAGGAAGGCATCGAGATTCACGACCGCGAGTTCTACGAAGGCGGATCGGCGCTTTTGAAGGGGCGCGAGATGACCGAGACGATCCTGAAGCGGTCGCCCGATCTGGAATTCCTGTATTATTCGAACGACATGATCGCCGCCGGCGGCTTGCTGTACTGTCTGGACAACGACATCGACGTTCCGGGCCGGGTCGGACTGGCGGGGTTCAACGGCGTCGAATTGCTGGAAGGTCTGCCGGTGAAGCTGGCCACGATGGACGCCTGCCGCGCCGAAATCGGCCGCGAGGCGGCCCGCATCATCGCCCGCCGTGCCAGCGGCGAAGAGGGCGGTGGCGAGAAGGTCGTGCTGACGCCGACGATCGATCTGGGCGCGACACTCAAACGCTGACCCGCGCGGCGCGCCGCGCACGACCGGCGTGCACAGTGGACAACCTTGCGTCCAGCCTGTTAATGCCCCGCGACAGCGCGCGGTCACAGCAGTTCGGGGCCTATCATGCCGGCGGTTTCGGTCGTCATTCCCATGAAGAACGAAGAGGGCAACATCGGCCCTCTGGTCACGGCCATTTCGGCCGCCTGTTCCGTGCTGCCCGATTACGAGATCATCGTGGTCGACGACGGGTCGACCGACGCCACCGCGGACCGCGCGAAAGAATTGATGGCCGACCATCCGGTTCGCCTGTTGCAGCACGCCACGTCCGGCGGGCAAAGCGCGGCGGTTCATTCCGGGGTTTTGGCGGCCCGGTCGCCGATCGTGTGCACGCTGGACGGCGACGGCCAGAACCCGCCCGAAGAACTTGCCAAGCTCTGGGTACCGCTGATGGAGGACGCCGCCGTCGGGCTTGTGGCCGGGCAGCGAGTCCAGCGGCAGGATACATGGTCCAAGCGCGTGGCGTCGCAACTGGCGAACCGCATCCGCCGCTGGGCGCTGAAGGACGGTACCCGCGACACCGGCTGCGGTCTGAAAGGCTTTCGGCGCGAGGCGTTCCTGCGCCTTCCCTACTTCGACCACATGCACCGCTATCTTCCGGCGCTGTTCACACGCGACGGCTGGGACATCCGGCTGGTTGACGTCGCGCACCGGGAACGACAATCGGGCACATCGAACTATAGTAACCTTCAGCGTGCGCTGGTCGGGATCTACGACCTGATCGGGGTCGCTTGGCTGATCCGCCGCCGCAAGAAGGCCGAACCGCAAGAGGCAACGCGCCCATGAACGAAACGATGCAGACGCTGTTTTCCTGGCTGCACGTCGACACCCTGACAGAGTTCTGGTGGGTGGTCTTCGGGCTGGCCGGGCAGTTGCTGTTCACCTGCCGGTTCCTTGTCCAATGGATCGCGTCCGAACGCGAACGTCGCTCGGTGATCCCGATCGCGTTCTGGTATTTCTCGCTGGGCGGCGGGCTGGTCCTGTTCACCTATGCGCTGTACCGCGCCGATCCCGTGTTCGTGCTGGGCCAGTCGCTGGGCGTCGTGATCTATGCGCGGAACCTGTGGCTGATCCATGCGGAGAAACGCGGTGTCTGACGCCCGCAGGTGGCTGAAGCCCGCCGCGGCGGGGGTCATTGCCATCACCTTTGTGCGCGTTGTCCTTCTGGCGGTGAATGGCACCGACCTGTTCGTGGACGAGGCGCAATACTGGCTGTGGAGCCAGGAAATGGCGCTTGGCTACTATTCCAAGCCGCCGCTGATTGGCTGGGTGATCGGCCTGTTCACCGTGTTTTCCGACGCGACCTTCTGGGTCCGTCTGCCCGCGCCGCTGTTCCACGGCGCGACGGCGATGATCCTTGGCGCCATTGCCGACCGGCTGTTCGGCGCGCGGGCCGCCGTCGTCACCGCGCTGGCCTATGTCACCCTGCCGATGGTCGCGCTGGCGAGCCTGCTGATTAGCACCGACACGATCATGTTCCCCTTCCTGGCGGGGGCGCTGGCGATGTACCTGCGCGTGCTCGACACACAGGACCGCAAGGCGGCGGCGCTGACCGGGTTGCTGCTGGGGCTGGCGTTCCTTGGGAAATACGCGGCGATCTACTATCCGATCTGCGCCGTGCTGGCCGCCGTCGTCTTCCACGAGGCACGCCCCACCCGCCGCAACGTCGGGATTATCATGGGCGTCTTCGTCCTTGTGATCTCTCCGAACCTGCTGTGGAACCTGCTGAACGGGTTCTCGACGGTCTCTCATACGCTGGACAACGCCGACTGGGTCCGCGATCCGGGCAGCCGCGCCAGCCTGAACTTCAGCGGCTTGTTCGAGTTCTTCGCGTTGCAGTTCATCGTGTTCGGGCCGGTCCTGTTCGCGGCGCTGCTGATCATCGCCGCCCGCGCCCGCAAACGGTCGCCCGTCGTGCAGTTCTTGCTGATCTTCGCGCTGCCGATCCTTGCCATCGTCTGCGTGCAGGCGCTTCTTAGCCGCGCTTACGCGAACTGGGCCGCCGCCACCTATATCGCGGGCCTGCTGGTCGCGGTGCCGTGGCTGCTGCGCCGTCACCGCGCGTGGCTGGTCGCGTCCTTCGCGATCAACGGGTTCTTCTGCGTGCTTCTGCCGGTCGCCAGCGTGATCCCGACCAGCTTCACCTGGAACGGTGAGCAACTTCTATCGCGTTATCTGGGCCGGGCCGAGATGAGTGAAACCATCATCGACATCGCGGGCGACCTTGGCGTCGATGCCATCGTCGCATCGAACCGCGATATCCTTGCCGACCTGTTCTATACCGGACGCGACGCGGGCATTCGCATGTTCGCCGTTCCGCCAGAGGGCCGCGCGCCGCATCACTATGCGCTGAAATACCCGTATCGCGCGGATGGCGGCGACGTGCTGCTGGTTCTGCCGCGCGGGTCCGAACCGCCCTGCCCTGCCGAAGCGATGGACCTTGCCGAAATGGCCCCTGCGGACGGCGCCTATCGCAACCACCCGCAAGAGCTGTACCTGCTTCCCGGCCTTTGCATCGCGATGCCCTAAGGCACGCGGCTACAGGAAATCCTCTTCGACCTCCGAGACGTCGACGCCCAGTTTTTCCAGACCGGATTCAAGGTAGTCGGGCAGCATCGGTATCCCCAGCAGGTAGTCCGATGTCGGGCCCGTACGCTCGTCCACGGCGGTCTGCACGGCTTCGTCCCATTCCTCGGGCTCGAACGTCTCGCGGCCGATCCACATGATCGCGACAAGCTCGGCCTGCTGGTCCTTGGGCAGGTTCTCGATGAACTCGCGCACCTCGGTTTCGGTGGCATCGCCGCGGCGCATCTCGAGGATCGAGTCGGAATCGATCGAGTCGCCCGGGCTGTCCCAGCGACCGACCTTCGCGTCCAGCTCGCGGGCGCGGAAGATCACATGCGCCACGCGGCGCGCGGAAATCTGCATTTCAGCCATCTCAAGGGCTCCTTTCGTCCGGCCAACACTCGGACAGGTGTCGGGGTTCCACCATGATCTGGCGCAAAACGGGGCTTGTCCATCCCCCCGCCCCCCGCACGATTTCGTGCGCGGTCAGCCTTTGCCGGTCATCGCGCACAGCATCTCGAACATGATCGACACGCCCAGAAACGCAGTGCCGCCGGACGCGTCGAAGGGCGGCGACACCTCGACAAGGTCGGCCCCCGCGATGTCCACGCCCGCCAGTTCCCGCGCAACGCACAGCGCCTGAAAGGAATTGGGGCCCCCGACCTCGGGGGTGCCGGTGCCGGGGGCGAAGGCCGGGTCGACGAAGTCGATGTCATAGCTGACATAGGTGGGCCGACCGCCCACCACTTCGCGCGCCTCGGCCATCACGTCCGGGATGCCACGGGCGAAGAATTCCTCGATCTCGACAAGGCGAACGCCGTTGGCACGGGCAAAATCCTTGTCTTCGGTATCGTAGGCAGTGCCGCGAATGCCGATCTGGATCACCCGTTTCGGATCAAGCAAACCTTCCTCGACCGCGCGGCGGAAGGGGGTGCCGTGGGTGTACATATGGCCACCGAAATACGAGTGGAAGAAATCCGTGTGGCTGTCGAAGTGGATCATGCCCAGCGGTCCGTCCTTCGCCAGCGCGCGCAAGATCGGCAGGCTGGACAGGTGGTCACCGCCTGCGGTCAGCGGACGGATGCCCGCGTCTTTCACCTGTTCGTAGAACGCCGTGATCCGCGCCATGCTGTCGGCGATGTCCGCCGGGTTCGGCGCGACGTCGCCCAGATCGGCGCAGTTAACCGTCTCGAACGGGCGCACCCCGGTCGCCCCGTTCTCGGCCCGGATCATTGTGGACGCGTCGCGCAACTGACGTGGGCCGTGACGCGGGCCGGGCCGGTTGGTGGTGCCGCTGTCCCAAGGCACCCCGATGACGCCGATGTCGACATCCGCGAAGCGGTCGTGCCCCGGCGGCACGACCGGCAGCCGCATAAAGCTGGGCACCCCGGCGAAACGGGGCAATTCCAGCCCCGACACGGGGTGGAAGAAAGGGTCGGACATCGCGGTCTCCTGTGGTCGGTCGACGGCAGGGTAGCACGCCCCACCCGGCCCGCAACGCAATGCGCTGACCAAGCGGGCGTCACATTTTTTCGGAGTCAAAAATTTTTTTCGCGTCGCGTGAAACTTCCGACAAACCCTTACGTGGATTTAGGTAATCCGGCTCAAACGGGTCGGAGAAGTAACGAGTACATTGTTTTTCAGGGTCATCGCGCGTTGTCGCTTCATCCCATGTTCCGGCTTGTGTGCCGCCGGAACAGAGGTCGGCATCGGACCCGCTGTGTATTGTCAGTTTCGGGCATCTTCCGGCCTCTCGGTCCCGGAAGCAGTCTCCCTTCGCCCGAATGGTTCCCCGTCCCAGGGGACCTGGAGGTTCCGTGTTCACCAGTCCCCATCCCGGTGGCGCGGAACCTCCTATTTTTTTGCTCAGTCCCGCTTTGCCCGGCCCGTCAGGTAGTCCCTGAGACGGCGCTGCAGATGCGGGATCGCGTCGGGCCGAGACAAGAATTCCTCGACACTGAACCACCGCAGCGCCTGACCCTCATCGCCCAGCCGGGCGGACGCGATGACCTTGGGCGGCACCTCGGCCACAAGAAACCAGCGGCGCGGACCGGTCAGGTCGTTCGCATTGGGATAAAGCCGCTTCCAGATGATCCACGCCGGATCAAGGTGCAGGCCGGTTTCCTCGCGCGTTTCGCGCAGAACGCAGTCTTCGGCGGACTCGTCGCCTTCGCGGCCACCTCCCGGCAGATCCCACAGGCCGGGGAACGGGATGTCGGGGCGATTGTCCCGCAACAGCGACAGTACCACGCCCTCGCTCATCACGGCAAGCTTCGCGCCATCGAAATCCTGCGGCGGGGCGGGGGCGGCCTTGGTCATGCGTGCGGCCTACAGCCCAAGGCCGTCGAGATGGTCGAACAGGATTTCCCCGATCTCAAGCGTGTCCAGCGTGGCCGCCGGCGGGAAGGTGCTTTCCGGCCGGTCAGCCACAAGCAGCGTCGTGCCGCGATACCGCGTCACCGCCTCGATCCGGTCAAAGGCGCCGGTGGCCGCCAGCGCCTGCGACAGCGGTTCGTGGAACCCGATCATGTATCCCGGCCCGGCAGAGGCTTCGTACCCCGATACGATCAGGCGCTGGCCGGTGGCGGCGACAAGCCCCTGCACAAGGGTCGCGAAGGCCTGCGGGTCGCGCTGGTGGATCAGCACATCCAGACACAGGACCACATCGCGCGGTCCGTGGCGGTCCGGGTCGACCATGCCCACCTCGAACGCCCAGTCCGGCCGCAGCGCGCGCGCCCTGTCCAGCGCGGTTTCGGCAAGGTCGAGACCAAGGTAGCCCTTCAGCGACAGGGCATTCACCACCTCGAGATCGCCACAACCGACATCCAGAACGCTACGCGCGCTTTCGATCCCGGCGCGCTTCAGGCAGTGGCGTTTCAGTGTGACGAAGACGCCCCGCGATCCCTTGCCGCTGCCCAGTTGCGGGTCCACCGCATAGCGGTAGGACCAGAACAGGCGGTTGTCGAACTCGGACCGGAACGCATGGTTCAGCGTGCGCGCCTCGGCCCGCATGGCCTCGTCGAAGAACCGAAGATCCAGCAGGCCCACCGCGTTGATACGTCCCCGGATGTCGAGGAAGCCGCCAACGTCGCCGGGGCCGGTTTCGGGGTCGGCAAGCCACGCGGCCAGCGCGTCTTCCGGAAACGCGACGGGCTGCCCCGGCCTCAAAAGCGCACCCGCGGGCACGGCGCCCGGCCCGGCAGGCGCGCCCGCCACCGTGACGCCCGGCACCGCGGTGCGGAAGCCTTCCCACACGCTGCCGGGTTCGCCCTGAACCGCGACGTCGACCTTCGCGTCCGGGAAGGCAGCCAGAACCGCCTGTACCGAGCGGAACGCAAAAAAGGCATCGACGGGCGTGTCGAATGCAACGACCTGAACGCGCAAGGGTTTTCTCCAACCGGGGACGACGGGGCGCATACTGCCCCCCGTCCGCGTCCGCGCGCAACCCTTGGCGCACCGGAAGGATGATCGCCTCTCCCGTCCGGGGCGCGGTCGCGCTATTCTAAGCACCGTACCGGACCAGTGCCCGAACGGACGCCGCCCCATGCCCGCCCTTTGCAGAGACTGCCTGACACGCTTCGATACCGGCGCACGCTGTCCGTCGTGCCGGTCGCCGCGCATCGCCGCGCACCCCGAACTGTGGGACCTGTCGATCGCGCATATGGATTGCGACGCGTTCTATGCCTCGGTCGAAAAGCGCGACAATCCCGAGCTTCGCGACAAGCCGGTGATCATCGGCGGCGGACGGCGGGGTGTCGTGTCGACGGCCTGCTACATCGCCCGGATCAAGGGCGTGCGGTCCGCCATGCCGATGTTTCAGGCGCTGAAGCTGTGCCCCGAGGCGGTCGTCGTGAAGGGGCGGATGGACACCTATGTCGAGGTGTCGAAACAGGTGCGGCAGATGATGGAAGAGCTGACCCCGTCGGTCGAACCGCTGTCGCTGGACGAGGCGTTTCTGGACCTGACCGGCACCGCCCGCCTGCACCATGCGCCGCCCGCCGTGCTGCTGGCGCGGCTGACGAAGCGGATGAAGACCGAACTGGGGATCACCGGGTCGATCGGTCTGTCGCACAACAAGTTCCTCGCCAAGGTCGCGTCCGATCTCGACAAGCCGCATGGCTTCGCGATCATCGGCAAGGCCGAGACGCAAGCGTTTCTTGATCCACGGCCGGTCAGCCTGATCTGGGGCGTCGGGAACGCGTCGGGCGCCAGCCTAGAGGCTGCCGGGATTCGCACCTTCGCGGACCTGAAACGCTGGGACAAAGAGCAGCTTGTCGCCCGCTTTGGGTCGATGGGTGAACGGCTGTACCATCTTGCACGCGGCGAGGATCACCGCCGCGTCACCCGCAACGCGCCGGTGAAGTCGATCTCGAACGAGACGACGTTCCACGAGGACACCGCCGACCCCGAGGTTCTGGACGGCCATATCTGGCGCTTGTCCGAGAAGGTTTCCGACCGCGCCAAGGCAAAGGGCAAGGCAGGTCGCGTTGTGACACTGAAGCTGAAGCGCGCGAACCACCGCATCCTGACGCGTCAGTCGCAGCTGACCGACCCCACGCAGATCGCGGATCGCATTTATCGAACCGCGCGGGACCTGTTCGACCACGTTGGCGACCAAGGGCCCTATCGGCTGTTGGGCGTCGGTATCTCGCATCTCAGCGGCGACGACACAGCCGACCGGGTGGGAGACCTGCTGGACCCCAACGCCGGGCGGCGCGCGGACGCCGAACGGGCCACCGACGCCATCCGGCAACGCTTTGGCCCGGATGCGATCGTCAAGGGCCGGTCGCTGCGGTAAGGCCCTTCGATCGCCACAGTATTTCCCCGGATGCATGATGGACCGGACCCTGCAACTGCCCTAGGTTCGCCCGGGGGGAACCCGTACCGACACGACGTGGATTTCAGGGGTCATGGCCGAATTCGAGACGACATCGCTGGAAGGTGTCTACATTATCACGCCGCGTCGCTTCGGCGATCATCGCGGCTTCTTCAGCGAAAGCTACAGCGAACGCGTCTTCGCCGACGCAGGGATCGACATCCGCTTCGTGCAGGACAACCACTCGCTGTCGGGGACGACAGGCACCGTCCGGGGCCTGCACTTTCAATCGCCGCCCCACGCACAGGCCAAGCTGGTGCGCTGTGGCCGTGGGCGGATCTTCGACGTTGCCGTCGACATCCGGCGCGGCAGCCCGACCTACGGCCAGTGGACCGGCGCGGAACTCAGCTTTGACAACGGGCGCCAGCTGTTGATCCCCGAAGGTTTCCTGCACGGGTTCATGACGCTCGAGCCCGACTGCGAGATCGTTTACAAATGCTCTGACTTCTACGCGCCCGAATGCGACGGCGCCGTGCGGTGGGACGATCCTGACATCGGCATCGAATGGCCCGACACCGGCGCAGATCCGGTGCTGTCCGAGAAGGACGCGAAGGCGCCCGCGCTGGCGGATTTCGATACGCCGTTCACCTACGCGGAGAAGGTTTCGTGAAACTACTGGTTACCGGCGGTGCCGGTTTTATCGGGTCCGCCGTCGTCCGGCTGGCCATCGCGCGCGGGCACGAGGTCGTCAACGTCGACGCGCTGACCTACGCCGCCTGCCTGGACAACGTGGCCGACGCGGCCAAGGCGCCGGGCTATGCCTTCGAGCAGGTCGATATCCGCGACCGCGCCGCGCTGGATCGCGTCTTCGCCGCGCACAAGCCCGACGCCGTGATGCACCTTGCCGCCGAAAGCCATGTCGACCGGTCGATCGACGGCCCGTCCGATTTCATCGAGACGAACATCACCGGCACCTTCAACATGCTGGAGGCGGCGCGCGCCTATTGGGAAGGTGCAGGCAAGCCTGACGACTTTCGCTTTCATCATATCTCGACCGACGAGGTGTTCGGCAGCCTGCCCGCCGACCCTTCGGTGCAGTTCACCGAGACGACACCGTACGACCCGCGCAGTCCCTATTCCGCGTCAAAGGCCGCCTCGGACCACCTTGTCCGCGCGTGGCACGAGACCTACGGCCTGCCGGTCGTGCTGACGAACTGCTCGAACAACTACGGTCCCTTTCACTTCCCGGAAAAGCTGGTGCCGGTGATCATCCTCAACGCGCTGGCCGGAAAGCCGCTGCCGATCTATGGCGACGGATCCAACGTCCGCGACTGGCTGTTCGTCGAGGATCACGCCGACGCGTTGCTGCTGGTGGTGCAGAAGGGCGAAATTGGCCGCAGCTACAACATCGGCGGCGAGAACGAGCGTTCCAACCTCGAACTGGTGAAGACGCTGTGCGGCATCCTCGACCGGCTTCAGCCGAAGGACAACGGCAGCTATGCTGACCAGATCACCTTTGTCACCGACCGGCCCGGCCACGACGCCCGCTACGCGATCGACCCCGCGAGGATTCGCGAAGAACTGGGCTGGCGCCCCTCGGTCACCATCGAGGAAGGACTGGAAAAGACCGTACGCTGGTTCCTTGATAACGAACCGTGGTGGCGCAAACTGCAATCGCGTCAGGGCGTCGGTCAACGGTTGGGAACCGGGGGCGGCAAATGATCCTTGTGTTCGGCCAGTCCGGTCAGGTCGCCCGCGAGCTTGCCCGTCGCGTGCCCGATGCGCGGTTCATTGGCCGAACCGAGGCCGACCTGTCCCGACCGCAAGAGCTGAAGGCGATTATCGACCTTGCCGAACCCTCTGCCCTGATCAACGCGGCGGCCTACACCGCCGTGGACCGCGCCGAAGAAGAACGCGACCTTGCGATGACGGTGAACGGTGAGGCGCCGTCAGAAATGGCAGCCGCCTGCGCGGCACGGGGCATTCCCTTCGTCCACATGTCGACGGATTACGTTTTTCCCGGAAAGGGTGACGCGCCGATGGCGCCCGACGCCCCCACCGGCCCGATCAACGCCTATGGCCAGTCAAAGCTGGCGGGCGAACTCGGCATCCGCGCCGTGGGGAGCTCCCACGCGATCCTGCGCACGTCGTGGGTGGTCTCGGCGCACGGCGCGAACTTCGTGAAGTCGATGCTGCGCCTGTCCGAAACACGCGACAAGCTGACCATCGTGGCCGATCAGATCGGTGGGCCCACCCCTGCCGGCCCGCTTGCCGCCGCCTGCCTTGCGGCGGTGGAGGCGCTGAAAACTGACGCTTCGCTCTCTGGAACATACCATTTCGCCGGCGCGCCGGACGTCAGCTGGGCCGATTTCGCACGCGAGATCTTCCGGCAGGCCGGCCGCGACGTGGTCGTGGAGGATATCCCGACGACGGCCTTTCCAACCCCGGCCCGCCGCCCGCACAACTCTCGGCTGGATTGCAGCACGCTGGACCGACTTGGCATTTCCCGTCCGGACTGGAAGGCGGAATTGACTAAAATACTAAAAGAATTGGAGACAGCATGACAGCGCGCAAAGGCATTATCCTCGCCGGCGGCTCTGGCACGCGGCTGTATCCGCTGACGATGGCCGTGTCGAAACAGCTGATGCCGATCTACGACAAGCCGATGATCTATTACCCGCTGACCGTGCTTATGCTGACCGGTATCCGCGAGATCGCGATCATCACCACGCCGCAGGACCAACCCCAATTCAAGCGGCTGCTTGGCGATGGCAGCCAATGGGGTCTGACGCTGGAATACATCGAACAGCCCTCGCCCGACGGACTGGCGCAGGCCTATCTGCTGGCCGAGGATTTTCTGGACGGTGCGCCGTCGGTCATGGTGTTGGGCGATAACATCTTCTTCGGCCACGGCCTGCCCGAGATCCTGCTGCGCGCGGCGGCCCAAGACACTGGTGGAACGGTATTCGGCTATCATGTCGCCGATCCCGAACGCTATGGCGTCGTCGACTTCGCCCCTGACGGAACGGTGCGCGAAATCATCGAAAAGCCCGAGGTTCCGCCATCGAACTACGCCGTCACCGGCCTTTATTTCCTGGACGGCGACGCACCGCGCCGGGCGCGTCAGATCAAGCCATCGGCACGGGGCGAGCTTGAGATCGTGTCACTGTTGGAGACGTATCTTAAGGACGGCTCGCTGCTGGTCGAAAAGATGGGCCGTGGCTATGCGTGGCTTGATACCGGCACACACGGGTCGCTTCTCGATGCAGGCAATTTCGTTCGGACCCTGTCGGTCCGGCAGGGGATGCAGTCCGGTTGCCCGGAGGAGATCGCTTATCTGGCAGGGTGGATCGATCGCGCGCAGTTGAAGAAACACGCCGAGGCTTTCAAGAAGACCGAATACGGCGCCTATCTGGCCCGGCTTGCCGAGGGGCAGTGACACCGGCGTCTGCGTTTCAAGAAACACATCAGTCAAATAGCAAAGAGCCAGAAGACGGATTAGCCGACCTTCTGGCTCTTTGTCATTCATGGTTGGTGATCGCGCCTTATGCGCTCACGTTCATGCTGAGATCCGAACGCAAGAAAGCGCGCCTTATCTGGCGCGCTTTTTGTATTTGGTATTTTGATATCGTTCGAGAGAGGGTTTTTTCTAGGTTTGGCGGTGACCTAC
>NZVC01000012.1 GCA_002701395.1 Maritimibacter sp.
GACCCTTAAGCGCGCCATGTACGGCCGGGCCGGTCCAGAATTGTTGCGGGCGAGAATGCTACCGTTCCGCCACACAGATTGAGGCAGAGCCGTTTTAAGGGCAACGCGACAGCAATTTTTTGAGGTGCCCAAAGAAAAGTCAAACTCTGCGAAGGCACCAATGAATGGTGCTCACTGCAACTCCTTCCCGATCTGGCAGAGATTGCAATCTGACCGCGTCACCGGTCAGCGACAACAAGTTTCGTCCGCCAGGCATCACATGACGTGGCCAGGTCCGCGGGCAAGGGCCGATCGGTAAAAAACGTGTCAATATCAGCGAGTGAGGCAATCCGGGCCGGGGCGCTGCGTGAAAGTTTCGACTGGTCGGCGACCAAATATGTCTTGCGGGACTGGCGCAGGATGGCCTGGCTGACGTTGACCTCCTGAATGTCGAAATCCAAAAGGTCGCCTTCGCGATCCAGCGCGGAACAGCCAATCACGGCCAGATCGAATTTGAACTGGCGGATTGTTTCCGCGGCCAGATTGCCAACCAGCCCGCCATCGGCGCGGCGCAATTGTCCGCCGGTTACGATGATTTCGCAATCGCGGTTCCCGGCAAGGATATTGGCCACGTTCATGTTGTTGGTGACAACCATGAGGTTTTCATGATGCATCAGCTCTTGCGCGACGGCCTCGGTTGACGTGCCGATATTGAGAAACAGCGAAATGCCGTTCGGGATCTCCGCTGCACATGCGCGGGCCATGGCGCGCTTTTCGTCGGACTTGAGCGAGCGGCGCTCTTCATAGCCGATATTGGTTGTGCCCGACGGCAGGACCGCGCCGCCATGCACCCGTTCCAGACGCCCCGCATCGGCAAGATCCGTCAGATCCCGGCGAATGGTCTGAAGCGTCACGTCAAAATGCCGGGCAAGCCCCTCGACCGTAACCTTGCCTTCGCGGCGCGCGATCTCAAGAATTTCGGGATGGCGGAATGTTTGCGACATGATCGGACTTGTCTCCCAATATCGTTCACGGCCGGATCTGTGCGGCGTTGGAGCAAGAGATTCGCGAAAAACGAATAGAAAGGCAACAAAAGTTCCCCAGGTTGGCTCTGTTCTGTCTGATCTTGCGCAAATTGACGTTGGGTAAGCCGTTAATATTCCCCAGTAAGCTCAGAATCGAACATAAACGAAAATTTTTATGTTGCGATCTTCCTGCGATTTCGTCACAAATGTGGCACAACGCGCTTGGAGGAGAATCGCGTGGCACACCCGACCGACACGGAAATCACGGACCTGTTCATCATTGGCGGCGGCATCAATGGCTGCGGCATCGCCCGGGACGCGGCGGGGCGTGGGCTATCGGTGACATTGGCGGAAATGAACGACCTTGCCTCGGCGACATCGTCGGCATCGACCAAGCTGTTTCATGGCGGGTTGCGGTACCTGGAATATTTCGAATTCCGGCTGGTACGCGAGGCGCTGATCGAGCGGGAAACGCTTTTGAAGGCGATGCCACATATCAGCTGGCCGATGCGTTTTGTGCTTCCTTATCATAAAGATATGCGGTTTGAGTCGGATACGCCGACTTCCAAACTTCTCAGCCTCTTCATGCCGTGGATGAAAGGGCGCAGGCCCGCTTGGCTCATCCGGTTGGGGCTGTTTATGTATGACCACCTGGGCGGGCGCAAGATCCTGCCGGGGACGTCGACCGTGGAGCTGAGTGGCTCGAAAGAGGGCGCGCCGCTGCAGGATCGTTTTGCCAAGGCCTATGAATATTCTGACTGCTGGGTTGAGGATTCGCGCCTTGTGGTGCTCAATGCCCGCGACGCCGAAGCACGCGGCGCGCATGTCATGACCCGTACACAGGTTGTCAGTGCGACAAGCGAAAATGGGCTATGGCGCATTGAAACGCGCAATACCGAAAACAACCATCTGCGGACTTTTTATGCCCGGATGCTGGTCAACGCGGGCGGACCCTGGGTCGGGGACATCATCCAGACCAAGGTGCGGCTGAATTCGCGTGAAGGTGTGCGGCTGGTGCGCGGCAGCCATATCGTGACCCGCAAAATTTACGATCACGACAAATGCTATTTCTTTCAGGGCACCGACGGGCGGATCATCTTTTCGATCCCCTATGAGACCGATTTCACTCTGATCGGCACCACGGATGCCGAACATTCTGATCCCTCGGTCAAACCGGATTGCACGCCCGAGGAACAGGATTACCTGCTTGGCTTTGCCAACCAGTATTTCAAACAGCAGCTGACCCGCGACGATGTGGTCTGGACCTATTCCGGCGTTCGCCCGCTTTATGATGACGGCGCAAGCAGCGCCACGGCGGCAACGCGGGACTATACGCTCAAGGTCGATACCAGCGCAGGCGCGCCGGTGCTGAATATCTTTGGCGGCAAGATCACCACCTATCGCCGCCTCGCGGAAAGCGCGATGGAGCAAATCGGGGAACACCTGACACTGACCAAGGGCAAATGGACCGCTGGCGTCGCACTGCCCGGCGGGGATTTTCCGGTCGATGGGGTGGCGCGTCTGGTGGCCGATCTGCAGTCCCGTTTTCCGTTCCTGAACGATTTCTGGGCGCTGCGGCTGGTACGCGCCTATGGCACAGAGGCCCTAGGCATTCTGGGCGATGCAAAGCAAGCCACTGATCTTGGACAGGAATTCGGCGCCACGCTGACCGAGACCGAGATCCGCTGGCTCATGACACATGAATATGCGCGCACGGCAGAGGACGTGATCTGGCGGCGCAACAAGCTAGGGCTGCGGCTGACGGCCGAGCAAACCCAGGCGCTCGATAACTGGATGGCGCAACGTCGCCATTCCACACCCGCGGCGGCGGAATAAGGAGGAGGACCTGATGACGCTCGAATTGAGAGGCGTATCAAAGACCGTCGAGGGGCAGACACATATCTACCCGACGGATCTGACGCTGGAAAAAGGCACGATGAATGTGCTGCTTGGACCGACCCTGTCGGGCAAGACATCGCTGATGCGGCTGATGGCCGGGCTCGATGTGCCCGCCACGGGACAGGTGATCTGGAACGATCAGGATGTCACCGGCCAGCGCGTTCAGGACCGGAAGGTGGCGATGGTTTACCAGCAGTTCATCAACTACCCGTCGATGAGTGTCTATGACAACATCGCCTCGCCGATGAAGCTGATGGGCGCGAACAAGGCCGAGATCGACGCCCGCGTCCGCGAAACCGCCGAATTGATGAAGCTGACCCCGATGCTGGAGCGCAAGCCGCTGGAATTGTCGGGCGGTCAGCAACAGCGCTGCGCTTTGGCGCGCGCGCTGGTCAAGAATGCCGGGCTTGTACTGCTCGACGAGCCGCTCGCGAACCTCGATTACAAGCTGCGCGAAGAGCTGCGGGTCGAGATTCCGAAAATCTTTGAGGCCTCGGGCTCGATCTTTGTCTATGCTACGACAGAGCCGGAAGAGGCGCTGCTTCTGGGCGGCAATGTCGCCACCCTGTCCGAAGGGCGTATCACCCAGTTCGGCCCGACCCCGTCGGTCTATCGCCAGCCGGTGGATGCCACCACGGCGCGGGTCTTCTCGGATCCGCCGATGAACTTCCTGCCGATCTCCAAGACTGGCGACCGCATCATGTTCGGCGATGGTCAGAGCACCGCGGCAACCGGCAAGCTCGCCGAATTGGCCGATGGCCGCTACACCGCCGGGTTCCGCCCGAACCATCTTGAGATCAGCCAGCATTCGGCAAACGCGATGCAATTCGCCACGAAACTGTCGGTGACCGAGCTGACCGGGTCGGAAACCTTTGTTCACCTGGACCATTTCGGCGAACGCTGGGTCGGGTTGATCCATGGGGTTCATGAGCTGGAACTGGGTGCGCGGCTCGATGTCTGGCTGGACCCCCGCCATGTCTACATTTTTGGCGAAGACGGCAAGCTGGTGGCCCCCGCCGCCTATGCGCTTGCGGCCTGAGGGAGGACACCATGGCCAAGATCACACTTGATAACCTCGCGCATTCCTACCTGCCCAACCCGGACAGCGAAGATGACTTTGCACTGAAGGAACTGAACCATGACTGGACCGACGGCGAAGCCTATGCGCTGCTCGGCTCGTCGGGCTGTGGCAAGTCCACGCTGCTCAACATCATTTCAGGGCTTCTGCACCCGTCGCAGGGCCGCATCCTGTTCGACGGGCAGGACGTGACACACGCCCCCACCGCCGAGCGCAACATCGCCCAGGTGTTCCAGTTCCCGGTGGTCTACGACACGATGACGGTGCACGACAACCTAGCCTTCCCGCTGCGCAATCGCGGCCACGACGAGGCCTATGTCGCGGCACGTGTGCAGGAAATCGCACGCATGATCGGCATGGAAGAGACACTGCGGAACAAGGCGCGCGGATTGACCGCCGATGCCAAGCAAAAGATTTCGCTGGGCCGTGGCATGGTGCGCAAGGACGTGAACGCGCTCTTGTTTGACGAGCCGCTAACCGTGATTGACCCGCATATGAAATGGGAGCTGCGGACTCAGTTGAAACAGCTGCACCACGATTTCGGTCACACCATGATCTATGTGACCCATGACCAGACCGAGGCGTTGACCTTCGCCGACAAGGTTGTCGTCATGTATGACGGTCGCGTGGTACAGATCGGCACGCCCGAAGAGCTGTTCGAGCGGCCCGAACATACTTTCGTGGGCTATTTCATCGGCTCGCCCGGCATGAACGTGATCCCGGCAAAGATCGACGGCAACAAGGCTTATGTGAACGGCTCCTATGTCGAGCTGGCCCAAGGCTATAAACCGCTCGACGGCAAGGTCGAGATCGGCGTACGCCCGGAATTCGCCAAGCTGAGCCAGACCGAGGGCCTGCCGGTCAACGTGCGACGTGTTGAGGATGTGGGCCGCCACAAGCTGGTCCGGGCCGAATTCTTCGGCACTGACATCAACATCATCGCGGGCGAAGACGACCATATCAGCGCCGATATGAACCGCGTCACCTTTGATGCTACCCGCGTCAATGTCTACGCCAATGACTGGCGCGTCAGCGGGGAGGTCGCGTGATGGATGGCCGTCCGATCCTGACATCGCAACAGATCATGGAACGCCAGATCCAAATGGTTGACCGTTTCCTCGATCAGGCATCCGCACAAATCGCGCGCCCCGTGGCGCAATCTTCCGGGGAGGGGGCGAAGTAATGGAAAAGACAGTCAATCAAAAGGCATGGTTTCTCGTCCTGCCTGTGCTGCTTCTGGTGGCCTTTTCGGCGGTGATCCCGCTGATGACCGTGGTCAACTACTCCGTGCAGGACACGTTCGGGAATAACCAGTTCTTCTGGGCCGGGCTCGAATGGTTCGAAGAAATGCTGCGCTCGGAACGCATGTGGGACGCGCTTGGCCGCCAGCTCATGTTCTCGGGCATCATTCTGGCCATCGAAATCCCGCTGGGCATCTTCGTGGCGCTGAACATGCCGAAATCCGGCTTTTGGTCGTCCTTCTGCCTTGTGCTGATGTCGCTGCCGCTGCTCATTCCATGGAACGTGGTTGGCACGATCTGGCAGATCTTTGGCCGTGTTGACATTGGTCTGCTGGGCTACACGCTTGATGCGCTCGGCATCAACTACAACTACACGCAGGACATCGTTGCGGCCTGGATCACCATCATCGTGATGGATGTGTGGCACTGGACCTCGCTTGTTGCGCTTCTGGCCTTTGCCGGTCTGAAGTCGATCCCCGACGCCTATTATCAGGCGGCCAAGATCGACCAGGCGTCGCGCTGGAAAGTGTTCCGCTTCATCGAACTGCCCAAGATGGCGGGCGTCTTGATGATCGCGATCCTGTTGCGCTTCATGGACAGCTTCATGATCTATACCGAGCCGTTCGTCGTCACCGGCGGTGGCCCCGGCAACGCCACCACGCTTCTGTCGATCGATCTCGTCAAAATGGCGCTGGGACAGTTCGACCTTGGACCGGCGGCGGCTTTCTCGATCATGTATTTCCTCGTGATCCTTCTCATCTCCTGGGTGTTCTACACCGTGATGACCAACCTTGATAAGCGGGAGGGCTGACCCATGGCCGATATGACCGTAAACCAAACCGCGTCCCGCAGGCGTGCGCTGCCCAAGATCAACAGCCGTCTCGTGGTGATGACCCTCTATCTCCTGTTCCTTCTGCTGCCGATCTACTGGCTGCTGAACATGAGCCTGAAGACCAACACCGAGATCCTGAACGAGTTCACGCTGTTCCCGCGCAATCTCACATTCGCCAACTACGCCACGATCCTCACCGATCCGGCCTGGTATATGGGCTATGTGAACTCGATCATCTACGTGACGGTGAACACGGTGATTTCCCTCGCGGTGGCGCTGCCGGCGGCTTATGCCTTCTCGCGCTATCACTTCATGGGCGACAAGCACCTGTTCTTCTGGCTCTTGACCAACCGGATGGCCCCGCCCGCGGTCTTTGCGCTACCCTTCTTCCAGCTCTACAGCTCGGTGGGTCTGTTCGACACGCATATCGCCGTGGCGCTGGCGCATACCCTGTTCAACGTACCGCTCGCGGTCTGGATTTTGGAAGGCTTCATGCGCGGCGTTCCAAAGGAGATCGACGAAACCGCCTACATCGACGGCTACAGCTTTGGCAGCTTCTTCGTGAAGATCTTCACGCCGCTGATCGCCAGCGGAATCGGGGTTGCCGCGTTCTTCTGCTTCATGTTCTCATGGGTGGAGCTGCTGCTGAGCCGCACGCTCACCACGGTGGACGCAAAACCCATCGCCGCGATCATGACCCGGACCCAAGGGGCATCGGGCATCGACTGGGGCGTGCTGGCGGCCGCCGGTATCCTGACCATCGTGCCCGGCGCGCTCGTGATCTACTTCGTCCGCAACTACATCGCCAAGGGCTTTGCCCTGGGTCGTGTGTAAGTCTGAAGCAAGGGAGGACTTTCAATGGACTGGATGGCATGGACCTGGCCGACCGCGATTTTCTTCATGGTCATCGCCTCATTGCTGATCACCTTCACGGTGCTCGCGATCAAATTCCCGGAAACGCCCCGCACGGGCATTCTGCGGATCGAAACAACGAGGGGCGACCGGCTCTTCATCACCCTTCTGGGCTCGGCCTTTATCAATCTGGCCTGGCTCGGGATCGTTGGGGCGCAACAACCTTACGCCCTCATCGTCTGCCTGATCTACGCCGCCGCGGTGTTCCGCTGGGTGTAGGCACAGGCCCCCGTGGCCGGGACAGGAGGAGACCCGGCCACGTCTCGAACTTCCTCATTCATCGGTTCAAAATGGGAGGACAATACCAATGAACCTTAACCTCAAATCAACAACAGCGGCGCTGCTGGTCCTTGCGGGCCCGGCCTTTGCCGACATGGACGCGGCCAAGGCGTTCCTCGATGCGGAAATCGGCGATCTGTCGTCGATCAGCCGCGCCGAGCAGGAAGCGGAAATGCAGTTCTTTGTCGACGCGGCCAAGCCGTTCGCAGGCATGGAGATCAAGGTCGTTTCCGAGACCATCACCACGCATGAATACGAGAGCCAGGTTCTGGCGCCCGCATTCACAGCCATCACCGGCATCCAGGTCACCCATGACCTGATCGGCGAAGGCGACGTGGTCGAAAAGCTGCAGACCCAGATGCAGTCGGGCGAGAACATCTATGACGCCTATATCAACGACTCGGATCTGATCGGCACCCACTGGCGCTATCAGCAGGTGCGCAACCTGACCGACTGGATGGCGGGCGAGGGAGCGGACGTGACCCTGCCGACGCTGGATCTGGATGATTTCATCGGGTTGAGCTTTACCACCGGCCCGGATGGCAAAGTCTACCAGATGCCGACCCAGCAATTCGCGAACCTCTACTGGTTCCGCTATGACTGGTTCAATGACGAAAAGAACAAGGCCGACTTCAAAGCCGCCTATGGCTATGATCTTGGCGTTCCGGTCAACTGGTCTGCTTATGAGGACATTGCCGAGTTCTTCACCGGTCGCGATCTGTCGCATCTGGGTGTCGAAGGCGAAGTCTTTGGCAACATGGACTACGGCAAGAAAGACCCCTCGCTCGGCTGGCGCTACACCGATGCGTGGATGTCCATGGCCGGTATGGGAGACGTGGGTGAGCCCAACGGTCTGCCCGTGGACGAATGGGGCATTCGTGTGAACGAGAACTCGCAGCCGGTTGGCTCCTGCGTGGCCCGTGGCGGCGCAACCAACGCGCCTGCGGCGGTCTATGCTGTGGAAAAAGCCATCGAATGGCTGGAGAAATACACACCCCCGGCAGCGGCGGGCATGACCTTCTCCGAGGCAGGACCGATCCCGGCACAAGGCAATATCGCCCAGCAGATGTTCTGGTACACCGCCTTTACCGCCGACACCGTGAAGCCCGGCCTGCCGGTGATGAACGAGGACGGTACGCCGAAATGGCGCATGGCACCCAGCCCGCATGGCGTTTACTGGAAAGATGGCCAGAAGGTCGGCTATCAGGACGCAGGGTCCTGGACGCTGATGAAATCCACCCCGGTGGATCGTGCGCAAGCCGCGTGGCTCTATGCCCAGTTCGTCACCTCGAAAACCGTGGACGTGAAGAAATCCCATGTGGGTCTGACCTTCATCCGCGAATCTACCGTGCAGCATGACAGCTTCACCGAGCGTGCCGACAAACTGGGCGGTCTGGTCGAGTTCTACCGCTCGCCGGCGCGCGTGCAGTGGTCGCCCACCGGCACCAACGTTCCGGATTACCCGAAGCTGGCCCAGCTGTGGTGGCAGAACATCGGTGACGCCATGTCCGGCGCCAAGACCGCACAGGAAGCACTGGACAGCCTCTGCGCCGACCAGGAACGCGTTCTTGAGCGTCTGGAGCGCGCTGGTATTCAGGGCGATATCGGTCCCAAGATGAACGAAGAGCGTGATGCGGAGTACTGGTTCGCCCAGCCCGGCGCGCCCTACGCCAAGCTTGAAAACGAAGACGAAGAACCCCAGACTGTCAGCTACGATGAGCTGATCGCGTCCTGGCAGTAAGCCTTCCTCCCTGGTCGGGGCCCTCTTTGGGCCTCGACCACCAAGTCACTTCCCATGACAACTTGCCCATTGCGGCACCGACAAACATCGCTTTGAGGAGAGGCGGTCATGACCCATATTCTGGCCATTGATCAGGGCACGACATCGACACGGGCGATTTTGTTTGACGGCGCGATGAAGGCTGTCGCCTCGGCGCAGGAAGAGTTCCCCCAGCATTTCCCCGACAGCGGCTGGGTTGAACATGATCCGGGCGATCTCTGGGCCACCACTGCCGCGACCTGCCGCGCCGCTATCGAGAAATCCGGCGGCGCCGAAATCGCCGCCATCGGCATCACCAACCAGCGCGAAACCACGCTGGTTTGGGACCGCAATACCGGCAAACCCATCCACAACGCCATCGTCTGGCAGGACCGGCGCACCTCGGCCATGTGCAAGGCGCTGAAGGATGACGGGTTTGAGGAGGTCGTGACCGACCGCACGGGGCTGCTGCTCGACCCCTATTTCAGCGGCACGAAACTGGCTTGGCTGCTCGACAATGTCGAGGGTGCGCGGGCGCGCGCCGAGGCCGGGGAGCTGGTCTTTGGCACGGTGGATACATGGCTCGTCTGGAACCTCACCGGCGGCAAGCAGCACCTGACCGACGCCACCAATGCCGCGCGCACCATGCTTTATGACATTCGCAAAGGGCGCTGGTCGCAGACCATTTGCGACAGGCTGAACATCCCCATCTCCATGCTGCCCGAGGTCCGCGATTGCGCGTCTGAGTTCGGCGAAGCGCGCCCCGATCTCTTTGGCCGTCCCATCCCGATCCTGGGCATCGCGGGCGATCAGCAGGCCGCCACCCTGGGGCAGGCCTGTTTCGAACCCGGCATGCTGAAATCGACCTATGGCACGGGCTGTTTCGCGCTGATCAACACGGGCGAGACGCCGGTGCGGTCGCAAAACCGGCTGCTCACCACCATCGCCTATCAGCTGGACGGCAAACCGACCTATGCGCTGGAGGGCTCGATCTTTATCGCCGGTGCCGTGGTGCAATGGCTGCGCGACGGGCTGAAGATCATCCGCGAGGCCAAGGAAACCCAACCATTGGCAGACGCCGCCGACGCCGCGCAGAACGTGGTGCTGGTGCCCGCCTTCACCGGGCTGGGCGCGCCTTATTGGAATGCCGAATGCCGCGGCGCGGTGTTTGGCCTGACCCGTGGCTCCGGGCCTGCGGAACTGGCCCGTGCGGCGCTGGAAAGCGTGGGCTATCAGACCCGCGATCTGCTGGCAGCGATGCAGGCGGATATGGGCGGAAAAGGCGATGCGGTGCTGCGCGTAGACGGCGGCATGAGCGCGTCGGATTACACGATGCAGTTTCTCTCCGACATCATCGACGCCCGCGTGGACCGGCCCAAAGTGCTGGAGACCACGGCGCTTGGGGCGGCCTGGCTGGCGGGCAGCTGCGCAGGTATTTACCCTGACATGGATGGCTTTGCCGCGACATGGGCGCTGGAACGGAGTTTCGAGCCATCGATGGCGGGCGAGGACCGCGACCGAAAATATGCGGCATGGCAACGGGCCGTGACCGCGACGATGAGTTTCTGAGCATGTCCGAACCGATCACACTACGCCGCTTCCTGACCCGCTATGCCGAGCCCGGCGGGCTTGATCCCAATCTCATTTTCCTGATCGAGGACATCGCCTCGGCCTGCCGGGTGATCGGCAACCGGCTGCGCAACGCGGCGTTCGAGGGCAACCATGGCCTTGCCGGGGACACCAATGTGCAGGGCGAAGACCAGAAGAAACTCGACGTGATCGCCGACGAGGTCTTTGCCCGCATTTGCGAAAGCTCGCCGCGTCTTGCCGCGCTGGTCAGCGAAGAGCGCGAAGATGCGGTCTGGCTCAAGGAGCCGGAAGAAGGCGATTATCTGTTGTTCTATGACCCGCTGGACGGATCTTCGAATATCGACGTCAACCTGTCCGTCGGCTCAATCTTTTCGGTTTGCACTGCCGAGGCGGACAGCGACCGGGATGTTCTGAAACCCGGGCACGCGCAGCTCTGTTCGGGCTACGCGATTTATGGGCCAACCATGATGTTCGTCCTGACCGTGGGCAATGGCGTCTACGGGTTTTCCTGTGAATACGGGACCGGGGATTTCCGGCTGACCCATCCGCAGATGACGATCCCGGAAGAGACGGCGGAATTTGCCATAAACACGTCACGTTATCGCCTGTGGGACGCGGCAGTGCGGCGCTATGTGGATGAATGCCTGGCAGGTAGCACCGGTCCACGTGGACGCGATTTCAATATGCGCTGGACCGCCTCCATGGTGGCCGAAGTGCACCGCATCCTGACCCGCGGCGGTGTCTTTCTCTACCCGGCCGATGACGACAATCGCGCAGCGGGGGGTAAACTGCGCCTACTCTACGAGGCCAACCCGATGGCGCTTTTGGTGGAACAGGCGGGCGGTGCCGCCACAGACGGTGCGACCCGCATTCTCGATATCCAGCCAACGGGCCATCATCAACGCGTGCCGGTCATCCTTGGCTCCGCGAATGAGGTGGAACGAATTGCACAATATCAAACAGTGGACGCCGGTTCGGCCGCGTCCTGAAGAAAGGACATCTTCATGGCTCTCGTATCCCTGCGTCAGCTGCTCGATCACGCGGCAGAACATGATTACGCGCTGCCCGCGTTCAACGTGAACAACATGGAGCAGATGCTGGCCATCATGGCGGCAGCGGACGCCACCCAAAGCCCGGTCATCATGCAGGCCAGCCGGGGCGCGCGCGCCTTTGCCAATGACATCGTGCTGTCACACCTGATCCGCGCCGCGATCGAGCTTTACCCGCATATCCCGGTCTGCATGCATCAGGACCATGGCAACGCGCCCGCGACCTGCCTTTCGGCGATCACCAACGGGTTCTCCTCGGTCATGATGGACGGCTCTCTCAAAGCCGATGGCAAGACGCCCACCACGTTTGACGAAAACGTTGCCGTGACGGCCAAGGTCGTCGAAATGGCGCATCTGGTGGGTGTGTCGGTGGAGGGGGAAATCGGGCATCTGGGGTCGCTCGAAACCCTGCGCGGAGAGGCCGAGGACGGTCATGGGTTCGAAGGGGCCTTGTCGCGTGAACAGCTTCTGACCGACCCGGAAGAAGCGGCAGACTTCGTGCGTCTGACCGGCGTCGATGCGCTGGCGGTAGCCATCGGCACATCGCACGGGGCCTACAAGTTCACCCGCAAACCGGATGGCGACATCCTCGCGATTGACCGCCTGCGCGAGATTCATGCGCGTCTGCCGGACACGCATCTGGTGATGCACGGCTCCTCCTCTGTGCCGCAGGAGTTGCAGGACATCATCAATGCTCATGGCGGCGAGATTGCCCCAACCTGGGGCGTACCGGTCGAGGAAATCCAGAACGGCATCCGCTATGGCGTGCGCAAGGTCAATGTGGATACGGATCTGCGGCTGGCATTGACAGGCGCGATCCGCACGGTCTTTGCCAAACACCCCGGTGAGTTCGATCCGCGCAAATACCTCGCGCCGGGCATCGAGGCCATGTCCGCCGTCTGCCGCGATCGGTTCGAGCAATTCGGCAGCGCGGGCTATGCGCCCCGGATCAAGCCCATCGCCCTGTCCGACATGGCCGCGCACTATGCCCGCCAGGTAACCGGGAGCGCCGCCGCCGCATGACAGGTTTTGCGCTGACCGCCCCGAAACGTACGATTTTCGGTCGTGACTGTCGTGCTACGGCCGCGGCCGAGATCGCCGGGATTGGACCCCGTGTCTTGCTGGTACGGGGAAGGTCGGTGGCATGGGTGGGCGAACTGGCCGCGGACCTGATCCGTTCGGGCTGCTGCCTGCAAGTCGTGTATTCGGCGGGAGAGCCGGATCTTGAAGGCGTCCGCAATGCCGTTGCCGTCGCCCGCGATCACAGGGCAGAGTGCATTGTCTCTGTTGGGGGCGGCGCGACTCTTGATCTGGGCAAGGCCGTTGCCGGGCTCTGCGTCAGCGAGGGCGACGTCGCGGAGTATCTGGCTCTGCCTCAATCTGTGTGGCGGAACGGTAGCATTCTCGCCCGCAACAATTCTGGACCGGCCCGGCCGTACATGGCGCGCTTAAGGGTCTTCAGGCGATTGATCTGACCTTCCGCCTGGCCATTGCTCCAAGGCATCTCGATGGCGTTTTTGACCGCATCGAAGTCCCGGTTCAATGTGCGTGCGAAGCGCACGATGGGCGCCAGGTCGGTTTCGATCGCGTCGTCGATCCATGCTGGGAGCGGGTCTGCTTGGCGGCCACGCAGGATACCGTTGAACCGCATGGCGAGGCTGCGCATCGTTGCGAAGTTGGGAGAGCCGGTCTTGAGAGCGTCGACTTTACGAGCCTGATCCGGGGTGAGCTTGCCGCGCGGTTTGATGCACAGCGCGGCCGCGATGACCGGCGAAATCGCGTGCCCCGTTTCCGGGTCCCGGACCGGCTCCAAGATCTGGTACTCCACGGCGGGGCCCTTCGTGTGCTGTTCGGCTCTGCGCCAGCCCGCCAGCAGCCGCTGCAAATGCGACTGACTCCCCTCGTAACCACGCTCTCGGATCATAACGAAAAGGGCGCTCCCAGTTCGAATGCCGTCCTTCCAACTTTGGCGCAGGAACTCTTCAAAATACCACGGCGAAGTCCGCTTCAAAGCGGCCCGCTTGCGGTCCGGTGGCGTCTCGAACTGCAGCCATTTCGCGATGCTGCGACGCGGGAACCCTGTTCGCCGCCCGATCTCGCTGCAGGAAAGTCCCTGGTTTCGGAGCGCATGGATGGTGTTGAAAATCTCTTCCCGAGACGTCCTGTGCGCAAGGCGTGACTTCAGAAGGCTGCCGGCTGCGGTGATGTTGTCGGCGTCGGAAAGCAACGCCCTGCCGGTCGCACGACCGTGAAGGTTCATCTCCTCCTCGATGGCCTGCCTTAGGTTTTGCACGATATGGAACCGGTCAGCGACCTGCTTTGCCTGCGGTGCCCCTTGCCGGGCGGCCTTGGCGTAGAGACCGCAGCGATCTCTGCTGATCACTTCTACTTCGGGATGTCGCTTCAGCCAGTTGGTGCAGGTGACGACATCTCGATCTTCGAGAATGTCGATGACCACGCGACGCTCCAAATCGACAATGATCGTGCCGTAGGTCTGCGACTTCCGCCAGCTCCAGTCGTCGATCCCGATGGACCTCGGCGGCTCGGCGATGCCTTGAGCACGCTTCTTCAACTGCCTGAGCACCGTGTCATCGCTGATCCCAAGGCCCAAACGGTGCAAGAGCCGCTCGGCCGGCCGCCCGCCGGTCGCATGCCCAAGATGGCCGACAATCTCCCCGACACGCGAGGTGCGACGTGCAAAAGGACGCGCAATCGAGGCGATTTGGTCTGAGAAAGTCCGGCGTGGGCAAGCGGGTGCCTGACATCGCCAACGGCAAATTGCGAGATCAACCGTAACCTCGTCTCCATGCGCGGGATAATCCTGCAGCCGCCGACGCCGCCAGCCGTGACGTCGGTGTGAATGCAATCCACAGTCTGGGCAGATGCCGTTGGGTGCCAAGACGCCAGATACAATCCACCCGCCGGATTCACTTCGCTCAACGCTTTGAACGGCAACATCGCTCCCAGGCGACCATTGCTTCTTCGAACTCACAACTATCCCTCCTGAATTTTCCAGTTTCAGGATAGTTGCGCCACACAAAGTGAGGCAGAGCCCAATTAAGGGCTACGCGACACCTGTTAAGGGGGCTCAGTCTACACACAAGCATTCAGCAGGGTTGCGAGCTAGCTGGGCGTGTCGTGCAGCAATCCGGTGCCTTAGTGCCTGTTGCTGAAACGATCGTTACCAATGCGTAGATCGCGTGACCTGCTACCCTGAACTTCCCTCGTTTTGATGTAGAGGTCCGTATCTACGTGCGCTGCTCCCCAAGTTTGGACCTTCGGAAGCTGGATATTTCCAGCTCCGGCGCTGCGAGAACCGAAGTAATTACTATACAACATTGCCAATCTTCCGGACACGCCTCGCAACTCATCCAGCCTGTGTCCCTTTCTCGTGACACAGAGCCCAGACCGCTTGGTCAGCCTCGGTTATGCGGCGCTCATGACCGTAGTGGCCCGCTCGGCGCCGCGCTTGAAAAAGACGTAGTACAGCACGGGTGCTGCGATCAGCGTAAGGATCGAGGCAAAGGCAAGCCCGCCCATGATCGTCGCCGCCATCGACTGAAAAAACGCATCCGACAACAGTGGCAACATCCCAAGAATTGTCGTCGCCGCGGCCAGAAACACCGGCCGCAGACGCGAGGTGGAGGCACTGACAATGGCCTCGTCCAGAGACAGAGCCGGATCGGCTGCTCGGATCAGATCGATCTCCTCAACCAGCACGATGCCGTTCTTGATCAGCATCCCCGACAGCGACAATAGCCCCAGAAGCGCGGTAAATGTAAACGGCAAACCTGACGCCAGTAGAGCCAGGCTCACGCCGTTGACCGCCATTGGCACCAGAAGCCAGATGATGATTGGCTGGCGCAGCGCGTTGAACAAAAGCACCGAAATCAACACCATGATAATGACGCTGAATGGCAATTGCGCGCCAAGGGCGGCTTGGGCCTCGGACGCGCTTTCAAGCTCTCCGCCCCACTCCATGGTATAGCCCTCGGGGATGTCCATCTCTTCAATGGTTTTTTGGACCTCGGCTTGCACCTCTGCCGCTGTCAGGCCGCGCGGAATATCAGCCCCGACGGTGATCACCTCTTCGCGATTTCGACGTTGTAGCAGCGTGTCTTGCGGCACGAAGCGGAAGCCTTCGATTACTTGTTCCATAGGCACCAGGGTGCCACCGCTCTCTGAATAAATCATGTGATCGGTCAGCGCGATCGCCGCATCTTGCGGTGCCCGGATCACGATAGGGATTTGCCGATCTCCTTCGCGGAAGGTCCCGGCGCTATTTCCTTCGGTGGCGAATTGTAGCGTCTCTGTGATGTCAGTCCGGGACACGCCCGCGTTCTGTGCGCGCTCCGCAGCGTAAACAGGGCGCAGCACCAATTCACGTTCGCGCCAGTCCTGCCGCGGGCTGATGATGTTGTCCGAAGCGGCCTGCATCCGGGCAATCGCCCGATCTGCCAAGGCGCGCAATACATCAGGGTCACGGCCAGAAAACCGCACCTCGATTGGCGCACCTCCGCCGGGGCCAAAGGCCAACCGTTTTACCCGGAATTCACCCTGCGGAAGACTTGCATTTGCAAAGGCTTCCAACGCGTCCATCTCTTGCTCGATCACTTCGAGCGAGTCCACGCGCACGATCAGGTGACCGTAGCTGGGGTTCGGATCCTCAGCCTGGTAGGTCAGCATGAACCGCGCCGCCCCTTGCCCGACAAAGGCTGTCACGGCAGAAACCGCGTCGCGGTCGCGCAACCAGTCTTCGAGAACCGCGAGATCATCAGAGGTCTGGTGGATTGATGCGCCCTGCGGCAGTTTGTAATGCACGAAATAGAGCGGCGTATTGCTGTCGGGAAAGAACTGCTGCTTGATTTGGCCGAACATCGCGTAACAAACAACGGTGCCGCCGATCAGCGCAAGAATGACCAGCCAACGCAGTTTCAAAGAGGCGCGCAGCACGGCGGCATAGCCCCGGAAGAGCGCGCCATCATACCCATCTGCCGTCCCTTCTTCGCCTTTCTTGAAAAAGTAATGCCCCAAAAGAGGGGTCGCGGTCAGGGCCAACACCCAGGACAACAGCAACGAAATCGCGATCACCGCAAAGAGCGAGAACAAGAATTCCCCCGTGGCATCTGGAGACAGGCCAATTCCGGCAAAGGCCATGATGCCGATCACGGTCGCACCCAGCAGCGGGATTTGCGTCTTGCTTGCGGCCTCTGTGGCGGCGTCGCGCGAGGATTTGCCATGCCGCATTGAAATCTGCATGCCCTCCGCCACCACGATGGCGTTGTCGACGAGCATCCCCATTGCGATGATCAAAGCACCCAGCGAGATACGCTCCATCTCAATCGCACCAAGCGCCATGAAAAACAGCGTCCCCACCACGGTCAGCAGCAGCGTGGATTCCACAACGATGGCCGCGCGCCACCCCATGAAAACCGCCAGAACCGCGACCACAATACCAACCGACATGGCAAGGTTGACGAGAAAGGCGTTCGAGGCCTCTTCGACCACAACATGTTGGCGATAGATCGACTGGATCGAGATGCCGAGCGGCAACTCCGCGCGCAACTTGTCCAGCTGGGCATCGACCCGCTTCCCGACTTCGACGATATTCTCTGTTGCAAGGCCCGCAACGCCAAGTGTGAAGGCCTCCTGCCCGTTATGACGGGTAATCAGACTGGGGTTGGCTTCGCGCCCACGAAAGATATCGGTAAAATCAAAAAGGTTGAGGACCTGTCCACCCGCGCCGACAGAAAGGGCTGCGATTTCGGATACGCTATCGGATCCTTCGGGCCGTTGGAGCAGAGTTCGCCCATCCGGTCCCCACAACATGCCACCGTCAACAATCTCGTTGGCGCTGTTCACGGCGCCGGCAACAGCGGCGGGCGGAATACCCAGCGTCGCAGTAAGCGCAAGGTGCGGCTCGATGTAGATCACTTCGTTAGGCACGCCTGAGAGCACAACATCTGACACGCCATCCACCAGCAGCAACTCCCGCCTGAGGAAGGAAGATAGATCATTCACCTCTGCATCGGAGAAGCCCGGCGCTGTGACTGCATAGTAGAGCCCGTACACATCTCCAAAGCTATCGTTCACAAAGGGCGGCGTCGCCCCGCTGGGCAACGCCGCCTCGGCCACGCGATTGCGCAGCTTGGTCCAGATTTCGGGTAACTCGGAGCCGTCATAGGTATCCTGCATGTTCACAGTGATCCAAGACAGGCCAGGCTGGTTCATGGACTCAATGTCCTTGACCTCGCCCATCTTCTGAATCGCGGATTCCAGCGGTTCAGTTACCTCACGCGACACTTCTTCGGCAGAAGCGCCGGGATACTGGGTGACAACCACAGCGGTCTTGATAGTAAAGGCAGGGTCTTCCAGTCGGCCGAGGTTCGCAAAGCCCCAGATACCACCCAGCAGGCAGATCAACATGATGATCCAAGTGTAGATCGGGCGGTCGATGGATCCGCGCGCAACATCCATGGTGTTAGTCTCCGAAGCCAATAAAGCGGCGCACGGCAGTGCCATCGGCCAGCGCGCTCGCGCCGCTGACGACAATCTCTTGACCGTCGCTCAGACCCTCAACGACTTGAGCAGTGCCGCGATTGGTCGGCTCTATTGTGATTGGGGTTCTGGTCACAGTGCCCCTGCTGGCTCCGGTCGGGCCAAAGACCATGACATAGGTCTCATTGTCATTCCCAATCACGACGGCTGAGGTTGGCACCTCAAGACTTTGACCGCCGGTTTGCAAGACCGCTGTGACTTCGACGGAGGACCCCGGAAGAACGATCAGATCTTCGGGCAAGGGCATGCCAAGCGTGATGGAGTAGGTCTGCCCGATCTCCGCCGTCTCGGCATTGTATTCACGCACCTCAAGCGGGAAGCTGCGATCGCTTGCCGGAAATTGGGCCGTGAACACCACGTTGGGATCTTGGCCCGCGCGCTGAAATAGCGTTTCGGGTACGTCGATCTCGATCCGCAGTTCGGACAGATCGTGCAGCCGCACAATCGGCGTGCCAGCGGTTACCGTTGAGAAATTCGGCACCAGACGCGAGGCGACAATACCGTCAAAGGGCGCAACCAGCGTGGCATGTTCCAGGTTCCGCTGTGCGTCACGCAGAGCAACATCGGCGATTGTCATAGTTGTCCGCGCATCCTCAAGGTTGGTTTCCGCGACCGAAGACCCGGCCAGCTTTTCAAACCGTTCCACAGTGCGCCGTGCCTGATCTTCGTTCGCTTGCGCTTGTTCCAGCGCCAGCTCAAAAGGCTCCAGATCCATCCGAGCCAACGCGCTGCCCTTGGAGACCGCCGCCCCCTCGTCCAGCGACAATTCGACGATCTGTCCACTGACTTGAAACGCCAGATCAACGGTAGCCCGTGCAACAACCTTGCCAAAGAAAACGCGCTCTAATTGGGACGCGCCCGCGGTGACTGGCGCAAGCTTCACGAAAGGAGCGTCGTCCGCGTGGGCCGCCGTGACGATCACTCCCAACGCAATGCCCAGCATACCGCCAAAACGGCAAGTGAATCGCATCGCCCGATGGGCAATCTCATAAGCTTTGACCATGCTTAGCCTTCCTTGTTCTCTGTAGGGTCTGCCTCGGGTTGCGAGGCAGCCGTGGTGCAAAGCTGCCGAAGCGTTACGAGTTGCTGAATCAGGTCTGCGCGATCCCGTGCGGTCATGCCGGCGGTTTTGGCCGCACGCTGCACGAAGTCCGACAGCTCGGCCACGTCCAGACCCCTTTTCGAAAAAACCTGCGCATGCGGTACAAGCGTGTCGAAGATTACCGCGCGAAAACGTTCGGCCGACTGCTGCAGAGCCTCTTCGCTGACGGCATTGACCCCGTCGATGAAATCCTGCGCATTCGGCATTGTCTGTATCGTGTCGTACCCACGGACCACCATTCGGTCGAAGATCAGGTCAAGCCTGGCCCCCAATGAATTCGCCGCCTGCAAGTCTGCGTGGATCTCTGCAAGGGCAAGGTCCGTGTATCGTTTGATCAATCCGCGCAGGATATCGTCCTTGTTGCGAAAATGATTGTAGAGCGTCTGACGCGACACGCTCGCTACTTCGCACAGGTCGCTCATGCTGGTGCGCTTCACGCCGTAACGCGAAAAGACATGCAGTGCTGCGTCCAATATTGTTGATTCCAGTTCGGCCATCGACCCGTTCTGCCTTTGCATGAAGGCCGAAAGTGGACAAAAGCACCAAGATTGTCAATCTGTAAATCTGTAAAACTGCGTCCAGAAAGCCGCGGTTCTCCTAGTCGGCCGCCTGGTGCGGTCTTGTGGGTCAGGCATTGCGACCTGTGCGCATACCCTCGGTATCGATGCGCCACATCCGATATCGCCCCTGCCCAGTCACTTCGCGGGTCAAACCCTTTGCCTCCATCCACGCCAGATTGCGCTGAACGGCGGCGCGGCTGGCTCCGGTCATGGACTCAGCCATTGGGGCGGAGACCAAGGGCCATTGAGAGAAAGTGTTTCGCAAGGCGACCGGCGTGCGGCCAGACAATTGCGCCATGATGGTCTCTGCGCGCGCGGTCCACGCTTCGATATCGTCAAGTGTTCGCGTCGCCGTTAGAATTGCGCTGTTCATCCCATCCAGCCAGTGGGCCAGGCGTTCGGGTGGCAAGCCCGAGACACGCAGCCCCCCTGCCCCGCCCATGGCGAGCGGTGCGAAGATGGCGCCGCTTCCGTCGCTGGCCGCGATCCTGGACGCGGTGACGGCGGCTTCCATCAGGTCGTCGTGCCCACCGAGGCCCGCCAAGCCCCAGAGATGAAAACCCATGCAAGCCCGCGTGATTGGATGCAAGTCGCCCGCAGCGGCCATGACGTCCAGCCATCCGCCTGCGCGATCCCCGAAACGCTCAGCGCTGTCTTCAATATTCTCGGGGTCGCGGCGATCCAGGAAGGCGGCCAAATCGGCCTCCGGTCCGGGACCGCCTGTCAGGCGTCGAACAGCCCAGTGGGCGCGTGCCAGCGCATTTGGGTCATCCTGTGCACCTGACAGCCGCATCGATACCCAGAGCGCCAGACGATCAAAACTCACCCGATCCCCTGCAAACCAACTGAGGTCCGCCGCCTCGATCAACGCGAGCCGATGCCGCCAACCTTCCGGGCCTCGCAGCAGCCGGTCATCCAGAGCCCCCAGGCGTCCAGCCACGCGGGCCAGCCGCGCAGCGTGAAGCCCCTCTGCCCTTGTCCAGTCTTCGATGACAGCAGTGTCGGGCGGTTCTGCCCGCGGCCCGGGAGGCAAATCATCCGGCTCTTCTTCGAGTGGCCCAGGCAGGAACCAGAGATCATCCTCGCGAGCCTCTTCCTCCCCTTCGATTGTGATGAGGGGGTCGTCAAAATCATCATTCAAAGTAGAGGCCTGTGGTCTCATATGTGCAAAATACTGTGTTTTTGCACATTACCCAAGTGATTTTGATGCAGTTGCCCACGCTCTTTATATGGTACGCGTGCGCGGCTGTCGGCGGAACCTCTCAGATCGGGCTCAGCACAAGGAAACCAAGGGTTTTTGGACGAGCACGACGAGAGAGCACTTACTTGCATTCGTTTACAAACGGTCGATTGTTCACGTGATCCGCATTTGTAAAGAGCCAGAGAAAGGGAAGCCCGGGTGCCGGGCTTGAAAGGATAGAGAGAGGCTCTTCCGGGTCCGGCATGACAAGGACCCTGATCATGGCCAAGACCACGACCCGATCGAAACCCGCCACCAAGAAAAAGACCGAAGGCACTGGACCGGCAACGCCCGACGGCGCCGCCGGCGTCCGGATGATCTCACTCGACCAGTTGGAGCCGAGCCCGCTCAACGTGCGCAAGGTTGCGGCAAGCGCCAGCGATAACGCCGAGCTCCTTGCCAGCATTCGTGAGACAGGCATCAAGCAGAACCTGGTGGTTCATGCTCTGTCTGAGACACGTTTTGCGGTCGATGCTGGCGGCCGCCGCCTCAAGGCGCTGAAGCAGCTCGCACAGGACGGCGTCATTCCCGTTGATCACCCGGTGCCCTGCCTCGTCGAAGATGAGCGCAATGCTGTCCTCACCTCCGCCACGGAAAACCTCCAGCGCGCGGCGATGCACCCGGCCGACCAGTTCGAGGCCTTTGAGGCGATGATCGGCGAGGGGCGCAGTGAAGACGAGATCGCCCTGAAGTTCGGCGTCTCGGTCGACCTGGTGCGCCGCCGGCTTAAGCTTGCCCGTGTCGCGCCGGAAATCATCGAGCAGTTCCGTGCCGGTGATCTGACCCTCGAATGCGTCATGGCCTTCACGTTGACCGACGACCATGATCGCCAGCTTGCGGTCTGGAACGCAGTGAAGGGCGGCTATCACATCCATCCACAGAGCATCAAACGCCAGCTGACCGAGACGGCGCATTCGGCGAACTCGGCCCTCGGGCGCTTTGTTGGCATCGAGGCCTATGAGGTGGCGGGCGGTATTCTGCTACGCGATCTCTTCGACGACCGTGCGAGTGCCCATATGGAAAACCCCGAACTCCTCGAGCGCCTCGCCATTCAGAAACTGCAGGCTGCGGCCAAACCCTTCGAGGCGGCGTGGAAATGGGTCGAAGTGCATCTCTCGGTGGACTACGGCGCGTTTCGCAGTTTCGGGCGGGTCTATCCACAGGATATCGACCCCGATCCGGACCTGCTCGCCGAGGAAGAGCGTCTGATTGCGCGCGAGGAAGAACTGGCGGCGCAGAATGACGGCGAGGACTGGACCGACGCTGAAACCGAAGAGTACTACGCCATCGAGCCGCGCCTGCGCGAGATCGAAGCCCTGCAGCGCGAACGGCAACCTTACGCGGACGAAGATCGTGCTATCGCTGGCGTGGTTCTGACCATCGGTCATGACGGGGCGTTGCGCGTCGAGAAGGGTCTGGTGCGGCCCGAGGATATTCCAGCCGCGCCCGAGCCCGGCGAGACCACCGCAGATGCGGATGGCGCCCCCTCCCCTGCCCGTCCGCAGGTGACGCCGCCAACCTCCTCGACGCCGGTGCCGAACTCCGACCCTGCCGCCACGCTGCGCAAGGCGGACGGGATTTCAGCAAGCCTCGCCGACGATCTGCGGGCAACCCGTCAGCACATCCTGCGGGCGCATCTGGCGGCGGATTTCGAGGTAGCGTTCGACGCGATGCTCTATGCGCTCTGCGAACAGGCTCTGGGGCGGTCCTACAATAACGAGGCGCTCGACATCTCGGTCCGTCCTTTCCAGGCGCAAAACCGCGAGGTGCTGCACACGGACACCGTCGCCCAGAAGATGCTCGAGGCGCTGAAACAGGACCTCGCCACGGACTGGATGAAGCTGGAGAAACCCGAGGACTTCCAGGCCATGTCGGCGCTGCCCATTGCCGACAAGCAGGCGCTTTTCGCCTGGGCGACGGGTCTGGCGGTTAAGCCGCAGCTCTCCTCCGACAATCGCCCTTCCACGATCATCGAGGAGATCGGCGCGCGGCTTGACGTCGATGTGGCGGCCTGCTGGCGCCCGACTGCGCAGAATTACTGGGGTCGGGTCAACAAGAGCCATGCGGTGGCGACGGCCCGTAAGCTGATCGGCGACGACTACGCTGAAGATCGCAATCGCGAGCGCAAGGGCGATCTCGCTGCGGCCATGGAGCGGGCTTTTGCGGAAACCGCTGGCGAGACGGAAGGTTTTGACGCCGCCACGGTCGCAAAGACGACGCGCTGGTTGCCTGACGGGATGGTGTTTGTCGGTGCGACGGAGGCCGACGCCAGAAGGACTGGCGATGCGCCAGAGGCCGAGGAAGGTGACGTGCCCGCCGCAGACGCGCTGGCCGAGGCGGAGAGTGATGAACCATCGTCCTTGCCAGCTTTCCTCAGCGGGGATGCGGCCTGACGAAGCAAACACCGATCTGATTGCCACATGAGCTCTGGGCCGTCCTCACATCGAGGGCGGCCCTTTCCGGCTGGCGGGTTGCCTACAGCCGATATCGGATCGGCTGGCCCGTCCCGGAGATATCCCATGACCACTACACTCGACCTCGACCCCGTCCAGGAAGCCGCACGCATCGCCACCCAGAATGACGCGTTTCGCCGCTCTATCCTCGGCACTACCCCGGTCGCCGATGCCCCGCAGGGCCAGTTCGTGATGACACGCGGCGTCGCGGCGCTTGGGATCAATGCGCAACTGGAATTGACCCGACGTGTCGCCGCCTTCGACGGGTTCAATGCCGACAGTGATCCGCAGGGATGGCACGAGATGGGCGTCATCGACCTCGATGGTACAACCGTCTGGTTCAAACTCGACCTGTATGACGTCGACTACACGTACGGCTCGCCCGAGCCCTCTGATCCCGCGCAGACGCGTCGCGTGCTGACCCTGCTTCTTCCGTCGGAATACTGATGCCTCCAATCCCTACTCACCGCCCCGGATCGCCCTTGCACAAAGGGCGGTCCTTTCGAGCTGCCGGGTTTTGAAGGGGCGCGATACCCGCGTCCCGCCCGCAGCAGGAGACCAGAGATGGCCAAGACACTCGATTACCAGATCACCCTCTATCCCGCGCATCGCGATGGTGCCTTCGTTGTTACCCAGTTCCAGATGCTGGGGAGCTACCCCGAAAAGCGCATCCAGGCCGCGGGCATGGATGACCTGATCAACAAGGTGACGCAGTTCGCGATGGAGCATGGCGAAAGCTGCAGCGCTTCGGTGCGCTGCCTCGCCCCGCGCAAACCCTCTGGGTTCAAGCGCGCGACCGAGAACCTCTATTTCAATCTGGTTGATCGGACGGCTGAGAAACGCGGCGACGCTGCAGCCTGAAGCCCCCAAAGGAAACGTTCCGGGCGGCCTCGTGAAACGGTCGCCCTTCCCTTTCCCTCAATTTCAAAGGACGAAAGACATGACACAAGCGACTGGTTTCTACGCGCAGATGCTCGAATCCCAGAGACGTGCGGCCGAGCAGCGGGTTGAGACTCGCGCGGCCCTTCTTACCAATCTGCGTGCCCTCGGCGTGACCAGTATCGAGGTGCAATACGAAGGCTACGGTGATTCCGGCAATGTCGAGGACGTTGTCGTGACGCCTGATACGATCACGCTCGCGGAAGAGCTGAGGCGCCGGGTCGAAGATTTCGGATGGGATTTTGCCTATGCACTGAGCCCCGGCTTCGAGAACAACGAAGGTGGCTATGGCGAACTGACCTGGGCGATTGAGGCGGACAAGATCGATGTCAGCCACTCGAACCGCTACATCGAGACCGAAACAACCGAACACGAGGGGCTCTGACATGGCACATCCCCTCCACCACGCCGAAAGCTCGGCCCGAAAGTTCGGCGGTGTTCCAGATGACTATCAGTTCGTGCACGATTGGTTCGATGCCTCCAAGGAGCACCTCGCGATTTTCACCCATCGCGCACACCGGCATCACACGCTCGGGATCTTCGAGGCTGAGCGATTGTTTGGCCGTAGTCTGACCAACAGCGCGGGTCGGGTCGTACCGATCCGTTGGATTGGCGAGCAGCATGTGCGCGAGGACTGCCAGGGGCGGATCCCGTCGCTGGCCGACTGGCTCGGACGCATTCAGCCTGAGCCGTGGATGGCCAATGGCCGGATCAACAACGACCCGACGCAGATAGGCAGCGATCCACGCGCAGCCTGGATCGAGGCGGTGGCCAATCACCAGACCATACTTGGTTTCGAGGATTGGCTCCTGAAGGTCTCGGTCGAGCACGTCCAGCATCGTCAGAACCGCGCCGCCGCCTGATCCGCCGGGCGGCAAACTTACCAACCATCTGACCTCGTCCCAATCGACCCGTCTGCGCCCTTAACCGGCCCGGCGGGTCGATTGCGTTTCAAGAAAGGAAATCGACATGCGCGACCCCGTCTTTGAGGAGGCCTACCAGGGCCACATCATCAAGATCTACCACGACCCCGACGCAGAAAGCCCACGGGAGTGGTCCAACCTCGGCACGCTGATCTGCTGGCATCGGCGCTATCGGCTGGGCGACAGCCATCAGTTCGACAGCCCCGAGGCGTTCTTGCGCGATCTTGCCGATGTTTCGGATCATAGTGATCTCTCGATGGACCAGCTGCGCGACCGTGCGGACCGCAAGGCGGTCCTGTTGCCCGCGTTTCTTTACGATCATTCAGGCCTCGCGATGAACACCATCGGGTTCCACTGCCCGTGGGATTCCGGTCAGGTCGGTTACGTCTATGTGACGCTCGAGGCGGTCCGGACGGAGTTCGGCGTGAACCGCGTCACCAAGGCGCTGCGCGAAAAGGCTGAAGACATCCTGCGTGCAGAAATCGTCAGCTACGACGCCTATCTCGGCGGACGGGTCTATGGCTATGTCATCGAGCGAGACGGCGAGGAGGTCGATGCCTGCTGGGGTATCTTCGGGCACTATGAGTTGGACTGTTGGTCCGAGGCACGAGCATTTGTAGACCAAATGACCTTGCGAGAGGCACACAGACCCGCCGCCGCCGCGCAGGGCGCAAGCCCACCCCCGAGTTGAAATGCTCGCAATACTCATATATCTTATTCATGCGTATCCCGGAGATGAGCATGGCAAGCACAAGCGTCACACTTGGCCCCCATTGGGACGAATTCATCGCACTGATGTTGAAGGAGGGGCGCTACGGGTCAACCAGCGAGTTGATCCGCGCCTCTTTGCGCCTGATGGAAGAGCAGGAAGGTCAGCGGGCGCGGCTTCGGGTTGCCTTGATGGAGGGCAAGCAATCCGGCGACGCTGGTCCGCTCGACATGGACGAAATCAAGCGCGAGGCGCGGAGCCGCTCCGGCGCTTCTGATGCGTAAAATCCATCACTCCCAGGCGGCAAAATCCGATCTCGTCGATATCTGGGTCGAGACACATCGACAATGGGGCGAGGCGCAGGCGGACCGCTATCTCGACGATATCGAGCGTGCTCTGAAGGGACTGATCGCCAATCCTCAAATGGGGTCTGACTGTTCCGATCTCTTGCAGGGCGCGCGGAAACTGATCACGGGTCGGCATCTTGTGTTCTATGAGGTGGACCCGGACAGGATATTCGTGATCCGGGTTTTGCATCAATCCATGGACGTGCCGCGGCATCTGCGGTCGTTCTGACACCGGACAAATACGCATCGGGGCTTTGCCAGAAAGAGCGAGAGGCAGGGCGGGAGGGGTGACCCCTCCCGGGTGAGAGAGTGCGCCCGGGGCTTGGGGCCAACCCTCAACCCCGGAGATTGCCTATGAACGCTCACCCCCATTCCGCCCCGCTTGCGCCCGAGGCCGAGCCCCTTGCCCTACCGGATGCCTCGGGCTTCGCCCAAAACCTGATCCAGGCTGCAAGAACCCTCGTCCCCCTGTTCGAGGCCGGCAGGTCCATCGACGCTGCCGCGCTGCGCGCCGCGATGGAAGATGCCTTCGGCGCCAGCGACGCCAGCGGTGCCTGGGTCTGGAAAGATGCCTACGAGGCCGCCGAGATCGCCCAGATCCTGATGCTCTCGCGCTACGGCGCGTTGATGCAGCGACAGGCACCCTCGCCGCAGGCCTTCCTCACCATGATCGAACGCCTCGCCGGTCTGGCACCGTCCCAAACACGGCGCTCCGAAGACAGTGTCCGTCTGCAGCAATTCTCAACGCCTTTGCCGCTCGCCGCTATCGTCGCACAGGCGGCGGGGTTTCGGGATGACGACCTGGTGCTCGAGCCCTCGGCCGGCACCGGCATGCTGGCGGGTTTCGCCCGAATTGCAGACACTCGCCTGGCGCTGAATGAACTCGCCGAAACGCGACGCGCCCTGCTGGAAAACCTGTTCCCCGATGCCGCCGTATCAGGCCACGACGCCGCCTCGATCGACGATCGCCTCGATCGGTCGATCATGCCCTCGGTCATCGTGATGAACCCGCCGTTCTCCGCTGCGAACCATGTCGAGGGCCGGTTCCGGCAGGCCACCAGCCAGCACGTTCTGTCCGCGTTGGCGCGCCTCGCGCCGGGCGGGCGTCTTGTCGTCATCACTGGCGAGAGCTTCCGACCCTCCACGAAATCCTTCCAATCGACGTTTCAGCGGATCGCACAAAGCGCAGACGTGGTGTTTTCCGCCGCGATCGCCGGCAAGGTCTTTGCGCGGCATGGCACCACCATCGATACGCGGCTGACCGTGATCGACAAGCGCACGGTCGGCGAACAAGAGACCGCACCGGGCACCATCGAGGCCGCCTATTATCCGCTCTGCGCGACCACGGGTGATCTTCTTTCCGCTGTGCTCACCCATTGCCCCAAGCGCCGCAGCCCCCCGCCCTGCCCCACCAGCGCGGCTTTGGCGGTGCCGAAACCCGCGACCCGGACCAACCTACACGCCCTGCGCAATGCTGCCCGCGAGGAATCCCGAGCGCTCGCCGAGGAACGCGCGAAGCACCCCTTCGATGACATCGAGACGGCCCCAGTCGACTACCTGCCGAAAGCCTGGAGCGAACCTGTCGGGGCTCTGCAGGACACGGTCTACGAGGCCTATGACCTTCAGGCGATCCGGATCGACGGCGCGGCGGTGCATCCGACCGCACTTGTCCAATCCGCCGCCATGGCCTCAGTCCCGCCCCCCGAGCCGACCTTTCGTCCCATCCTGCCGAAGAGCCTTGTGGCGGACTGCCTTCTCTCTGCGCCGCAGCTCGAAAGTGTCATCTACGCAGGCAATGCGCACGAGACGCATCTCAAGGGCTGGTTCAAGCACAGCGAGATCGAAGGCCAGCTGATGGCAGCGGCCGAGGGCGACGCAGATGCCTTCCGCCTGCGCAAGGGCTGGTTCCTCGGAGATGGCACCGGCTGCGGCAAGGGGCGGCAGGTCGCGGGCATCATCCTCGACAACTGGCTGCAGGGACGACGCCGGGCTGTGTGGGTCTCCAAGAGCGACAAGCTCATCGAGGATGCGCGGCGCGACTGGATGGCACTCGGGGGGCGCGAAAGCGATATCGTGCCACTCTCGAAGTTCCGTCAGGGCGGCGACATCAGGCTTCCCGAAGGCATCCTTTTCGTCACCTATGCCACGCTGCGCTCAGCCGAACGCGAGGGCAAAGCCTCCCGCCTCGACCAGGTGACGTCCTGGCTCGGCGAAGGGTTCGATGGGGTCATTGCTTTTGATGAAAGCCACGCCATGGCGAATGCCGCCGGCGAAAAGTCCGACCGTGGCGACAAGAAGGCGTCCCAGCAGGGCCTCGCTGGCCTCGCACTGCAGAACGCCGTGCCAGATGCCCGCGTGCTCTACGTCTCGGCCACTGGCGCGACGGTCGTCGGCAATCTCGCCTATGCTTCGCGGCTTGGCCTTTGGGGCACCGGGGATTTCCCCTTCGTGACACGGGCCGAATTCGTTGCCGCGATGGAGGCTGGGGGAATTGCGGCCATGGAAATGATCTCGCGTGACCTGAAGGCGCTCGGGCTATATCTCGCGCGGTCCCTCTCCTATGCCGGGGTCGAGTACGAGATGCTGGTGCATGAGCTGACACCTGCCCAAGTCGCGATCTACGACAGCTACGCCGATGCCTATCAGATCATTCACACCAACTTGGAGGCGGCGCTTCAGGCGTCGGGTATTTCCTCCGAGACGGGCACCTTGAATGCCCAGGCGAAATCCGCCGCGCGGTCGGCTTTCGAGAGCAACAAGCAGCGCTTCTTCAACCATCTCATCACCGCCATGAAATGCCCCTCGCTCATCCGCGCCATTGAGGCGGACCTGGCGGCGGGGCATTCGGCGGTGATCCAGGTGGTCTCGACCAGCGAAGCGGTGATGGAACGGCGCCTCGAAGACATCCCGCCTTCGGACTGGGACGACCTGCAGGTCGATTTTACGCCGCGCGAGAACATCATGGATTACCTGATGCACAGCTTCCCAACGCAGCTTTTCGAGCCCTACA
>NZVC01000013.1 GCA_002701395.1 Maritimibacter sp.
ACGAAAAGCCTGACAAGAAAGGCGCTCGCGCCCCTTTCTGCCCGCGATATTCTGCGGCAGCGAATGGGTGTTTTTCCACGGAATCGGCGGAAAGCCGCCCTTCGCTGCGCTCTGCAGCAATGACCGCTTTCTTATCTTCATGTGGCAACAAACAGGCCGACGATAAGCCAAGCATACGACGCCATCGCAACCACGAAGAGGCCTTTCTCGATGATGCCGGCGTCGATGGAAAAGCTCCATCCGCTGCGGGCAATTTTCCAGACAAGGAAGCCGAGGCTCAACGCCGCGAAGCCCATATTCAGCCAGAATGTGTAGTCAACGGCGAAGAACTCTCGCTCGGCGACGGTGCGCACCTGTTCGGCGGAAGGCAGAAGACCGAAGGCGGCGAACGCGTAATGCAGGATCATCGCCGTTGCGACGAGCACCACAAGAAAAACGCCAAGGATATAGAGCGCCATCTTCCACCCGTAATATTGGGCGTTCACACGCAATACGGGCAGAACGACCAGATCTGAAAAGATGAACGCCATGATGCCTGCAAAGGCGACGCCGTTTCCGTAAAGAACGGCGGCCAGAGGGATGTTGCCCATGGACCCGATAAAGGTGAAGAACGCCGCGACCGGTCCGACGACAGCTTGAGCGAGCAGTTCGAAGAAGTTCGGATCGTCGCCGCCGATGAACAGCCATTGGAAGAAAGCCTGCGGTACGAAGGCCGCGATGATGCCCGCGACCGTGAAGCCCACGGTCACCTCTTTCCAGACCATCATCCATTCCATCACATAACGCTGCGCGACCATGGCCCAGCTTTCGCGCGAGGCGAGCTTTTCGCGCCATGATTGGCCTGACCCGTGGTCTCCATCGTCATCGCCTTGGCTCTCCTGCGCCTGGCTGCGCGCCTCCTCAATCGGCGCGGCACCCTTCGTCAGGCGGATAACGAGCCACATCAACAGGATAAGAAGCACACCCCCCACGTATTCGCCGACGACAAACTGCCAGCCGAGGAAGATCGCGATGATGATGCCCAACTCGACCACCAGATTGGTGGAGGCGAGCAGAAAGGCGAGAGACGGGACCAATCCTGCGCCTTTTGCGAAAAGCGCGCGGGTGCCCGAGAGCGCCGCGAAGCTGCAGGATGAACTCACGAAACCGAAGAATGCGCCCATGGCGATAGAGCGTGGTCCGGCGTCACCCATCTGCTCCTGCATCGCCTTGCGGGTCACGAATACCTGGATCATCGACGAGATCAGATAGCCCAAGCCAAAGGCCCAGAAGGCGGTCCAGAACAGACCAAGCGCCGTCATTGCGGCGGAATGCCAGGTGTCGAGGAAGGTTTCTGTCATCATGCGGGGCCCCTGAAGTGTCAGGGACTCATCGCCTGCGCGGCGCAAACGGTTCCGAACGAAGCGAAAGAAGCCAGCAGCCCAGAACAAGATCGACCCCGATACAAAACGGGCTCCACCAGTCGGGTGCCGGGCTGTCGAGACGGACATGCGCGATGGCGTCGAACAGGCCATGTCCGATCAGGCCGAGCCCGATCCATGTTAAGCGGGTCCGGTAGCTATCGCGTCTTAGATCGCAAGGCGATTAGAAGAAGCGGAAGCGACGTCGCCAGTCCGAGACCGAGAACGACCCATTCTGTTCCTTCATAGCTTCCCTTGATGGCCGCACTGCCCACATGCGCGAGCACGAAGCTTGCCGGAAGGATGCCCGCAAAGGTCGCAATGGCGAAGCGCCAGAAATGCAGCTTACTCAGTCCGGCGGCGTAACTCATCGCGTCAAAGGATACGAAAGGAAGCAGACGACTGGAAAAGACTGCAAGCGTCAGGGCATTTTGCGACCCGAGGAGACCGTAATCGGCCTTGTCTCCCAGCAGCTTTTCAATCGGCCCTCGCCCGATCCAACGCGCGATGAGGAAGGCGGTCATGGCCCCGATTTCCGAGCCAATCGCCACGTAAAGACTCCCGGCGTAATGACCGTATGCCGCCCCTGAAGCGAGCGCGATCGGTGCGCTGGGGAGTGGGCTGGCGACAACAGCAATCGTCATAAGCGCGACCACCATGACGGGTCCCCAGGCCCCCATCGATGCCACCATACCTTCGACCGTCGCACGGTCGAACGTGCCCGCAAAGAGATCCAACCGCCAGACCGCTACAACAATTGCGATCACCACCCCCGCGACCAGCACTGATCTGAGAACTGTGCCTCGTCTCGGACGCTGCGGCTCTGGCTGCTTCAAATCCATTTCAGTCGGGCCATTTGGAATAAATACGATGCATCAAATGCTCTCCGCGAAGTCGCGGGAAGCGCTTCCATATTCACGAACCACGAAATCACGGACGAGGCAAATGACTGTGTCACACATGGTTGATGCCTGTCCGAACACCAGGGAAGGGACTGGCGAACCGCCGAGCATTGTGGCTGTGATATATTCGTGACTTGTCAGATCTGCAGTGCTGCGCCAATGGTCTTTCTATGATGATGCGCTGGCTTCTTGCAATTTTTCTGATCCTGTCCGGCGGCTCGATTGCTGCCAACCCGGTCGTCTCCGCGGCTATGGCGGGGACTATTCTCTGCGCAGAAAGCAATGCAGGCGCGGCGGGGCATGCGGCCGGTCATTCGGTGGACCTACACGCCTCCCATATTCAAGCTGAGGCGTCGCATGGGGATCATGTGGCACCGGCAGACAAGCCGCTGTCAATTGTTGCCTTCGCCGGGCTGCTCTGCTGCGATCACGGCGGTCTTTCCGAGATATCGCTTTCGTTAGTCGGTCCAACTACCGCCCGACCGGAGGTCCCTGTGCTGCATGTCTGGTCCGGAAGCAGCCTGACGGAGCTTGCGCATCCCGACGGTCTCCGCCGCCCTCCGAAAGGTTGATTGCGCCGTAGCCGGGTGCCGTGAGGCTGCCCGAACCGCCAATCCTTTCCGGAGACATTCCATGAAAATTCTATTCGCGGCCGCAGTGCCGCTGGCGCTTGCGGGCTGCAGTCAGCCTTTTGTGCCACCCGTGGTCACGTCGCTTGTCGAAGCGGCGAACCCTGCCACCGCGCGCATCGCCCCTGATGGGCCAGTCGTCGGTCATTCATCCCGCGCAATCGAAGAACCGGGTGATTGGCGCAGCCTGAACGATGCGCAAGCACCGGGGGCGACCAGATGAAGCGCACATCGAAGATCATCATCGCCCTCTTGCCGCTCGCCCTTGCCGCCTGTGCCGATGCAGGGCTCATCGGGTCGGCGTCGGCCCCGCGCGCCGGCTTCGCCTTTGTGACGGACGGGGCGCGGCAGGCCACCGGTGCCAGCAGCGTCTGGGCGCTCTCGGCAGAGGAGGTCGCGGCCAATGAAGCACGGGCGCGTGGCCTGGTGCATGGCAAGACGATCGGTCCCGAGACCGCCGTTCAGGTGGCGCTGATCAACAATCGCGGGCTGCAGGCGGCTTATGCCGATCTTGGCCTGTCGGCGACAGATCTGTGGGATGTGGCGCTCGGCCCGGTTCCCTCTCTTGAAGTAACCATTTCGGGGATCGGCGAGGAGGGACTTGCCCGCTCGCTCGAGGCGACGGTGACGGGCGCGCTTCTCGAGGCGGCGACCTTCGATCGTCGCAAGGCCATCGCCGAGACAGAATTCCGGCGCGCGCAGTTCGAAGCGTTGGGCGCGACTGTCGCACTCGCGTCCGAGACCCGGCAGGCCTGGATCGACGCGGTCGCAGCGTTCGAGGCGGCTTCGCTTGTCGCGCGCGCGCAGCAAACCGCTGACTCGGCGTCCGAGCTGGCGGCGGAGCTGGGACGCACCGGCGCGCTCAACCGTGGCGAGCAGGCACGCGAGCATGTCTTCACCGCGGAGCTTGCGGCGGAGCGCGCCGATGCGCGGCTCGAGGCCCAGCTTGCCAAGGAAAAGCTGACCCGTCTGATGGGGCTCTACGGGTCCGACATTGCCTATTACGTGCCCGACAGGTTGCCCGGGTTGCCGGGACGTCGACCGGGGCGGTCCGATATCGAGCGACTCGCGCTCGAACATCGCACCGATCTGGCCATCGGTCGGCTCGCGCTTGAGGCTGTTGCGAGCGAATACCGTCTCGCCGGTGAGACACGGATGCTTTCAGACCTCGCCATCGTGGCGGGGGTGGAAGCGGAACGCGAAGGCGGCGAGACCGAGCTTGCCCCGGTCGTCGAGGCGTCTTTCGAGATCCCGGTCTACGATACCACCCAACCGGCCCGTCGGCGCGGGGAGCTTGCCTACATGCGCGCAGCACACGAACTGGCGCAGTCGGCAATCAATGCACGGTCCGAGGCGCGGTCGGCCCATGCCGCCGTGACCGGTAAGTACAATGTGGCAAGGCATTGGCGGGACGAGGTTCTGCCGCTCCGCCGCGTGATCGACGAGGAGGCGCTCAAATCCTATAACGGGATGCTTTCCTCCACGTTCGAGCTGATCGCCGATGCCCGCGAAGGGCTCGAGGCCGAACTCAGCTACGCCGAGGCCAAGGCCGAATACTGGCATGCCGAGGCCCAATTGACCGCCGCCATCTGGGGCGGCACGACCGGAGGATCCGAGGAATGAACCGCAGACAGCTTCTGACCGCGGGGGCGGGTGCCGTCCTCGCCAGTGCCGCTTCGGCCGAAACGCGCTTTCGGGATCTACCCGAGGCGGCAAGCTATGACAGTCCCGACACGCAGGTGCCGCGGCGGCCAGGCTCGGGGCCCGATTACAACCCTGTCGTGACCCTCAATGGCTGGTCGTTGCCGTGGCGCATGAATGGCAACGTGAAGGAATTTCACCTCATCGCCGAGCCGGTGGAGCGGATCATGGCCACGGGCATGATGGCGCGTCTCTGGGGATATAACGGCCAGTCCACGGGCCCCACCATCGAGGCGGTCGAAGGCGAACGGGTGCGCATCTACGTCACCAACCGTCTGCCGGAGCATACGTCGGTCCATTGGCATGGATTGATCCTGCCTTCTGGCATGGACGGCGTCGGCGGGCTCTCCCATCCGGCGATCCCGCCCGGAAAGACCTTCGTCTACGAGTTTGACCTGACGAAATCCGGCACCTTCATGTACCACCCCCATGCGGACGAAATGGTGCAGATGGCCATGGGCATGATGGGCCTCTTCATTGTGCATCCGCGCGATCCAGCCTTTATGCCCGTCGACCGCGACTTCGCCTTCCTGCTTGCGGCCTATGACATCGACCCAGGCACCTATATCCCGCGCATCGCCGAGATGACCAACTTCAACATGTGGACCTGGAACAGCCGAATTTTTCCGGACATAGACCCCTTGGTCGTGAACAAGGGGGATCGGGTCCGGGTTCGGGTCGGGAACCTCACCATGACCAACCACCCGATCCATATGCACGGCTACGATTTCGAGGTGACGGGCACCGATGGCGGCTGGGTGCCGGAAACGGCCCGTTGGCCCGAGGTCAGCATCGACATTCCCGTGGGCGCGATGCGCGCCTACGAGTTCGACGCCGTGCACGAGGGCGATTGGGCGATCCATTGCCACAAGTCGCACCACACGATGAATGCGATGGGCCATGATCTGCCGACCTTCATCGGCGCGGACAAACGCCGCCTGACCCAGATGCTGCGCCGTCAGCAGCCGGGATACATGCCGATGGGCACCGCTGGCATGGCGGACATGGCCGAGATGTCGATGGAGCTGCCGGACAACACGATCCCGATGATGACGGGCTGGGGACCGCATGGCCCGCTCGAGATGGGCGGCATGTTCAGCGTCGTGAAGGTCCGCGAAGGCATCGCGCCTGACGACTACTACGATCCCGGCTGGTACAAGAACCCGCCGGGCACCGAGGCTTGGGAATGGACGGGTGAGCTTCCGGAAGAGGCGCGCAATACCAGCCCCGAGACCATCTATTCCCCGCGCGATCACGTAAAGCGCGGCTGATTTCCCCTGGGTGGCCCCGGCTTCTGGGCGCCCCGTTTTCTATGTCTTGAAAGGACCCTACTCATGAAGACCCTAATGACACTCGCCTTCGCCCTTTTCGCCGCCACCGCCCACGCGGAAAGCCATGGAGGCGATGCGCCGATGAGCAGCGGCACGATCACCAAGGTGGACACGCAGTGGAACCGCCTGACCATTGATCATGGCCCGCTCGAAAATCTCGAGATGGAGGCCATGACCATGGTCTTCGAAGTGACCGATCCGGCCATGCTCGAGGGCGTTGCAGAAGGCCAGGAGATTTCCTTCGTCGCCGACCGCGTCAAAGGCAAGCTGACCGTGACCGAGATCGCGGCCGAATAAGACGCGGTCCGCCTGACCAAGCTCATGCGCTCCGGCCTGTCCGGGGCGCATTTTCTTTCTCAGGAAAATGACTTGCGCCAGATCAAGGCAGCCCGGCGGCGCCCGAGGCAAAGTCCGGCCATGAACATTACTTGGAGTCCGACATGAAACGATTTCTGGCTCTGCCTCTGCCCTTGGCACTGATCGCCGGACCAGCCGCGGCCGATCCTGAAGGCTACGGGCATATGACGCATTGGGGCACCGGATACGGTGCGGGCATGATGCTCGGGCCGGTTCTGTGGCTGCTCGTGCTTGGTCTGATTGTGGCTGGGCTGATCTGGCTCGTGCGCCGCGATGACCGTGCCACCCGATCCGCGCCGGGCAACAGCGCGCGGGAAGCTCTTGACCTGCGCTTTGCGCGCGGCGAGATCGATGCCGAGGATTACGCCACCCGGAAAAGCTTGCTGGCCGAGTAGGCGGCATGGCGGTGCGGACCTGCGGCCCACACTGTCGATCAGTCCACGCCGTGCGTCCTCTGGCGCTGTAGTTCCCGCGCCTCTTCCGGCCACGAGACGCGAATGAAGGCGAGGATGTCGAGCACCTCTTCTGCGCTCAGAACATCCTCGAACGCGGGCATGCCGCTGTCGAACCCCGGCACACCCCGCGCCGCCAGCGCCGCCGCACCGCCCTTCAGCGTGTAATCGAGCAGCATGTCGGTGTCGTGGTGCCAGGTATGTCCGGTCACGTCATGCGGCGGCGCAGGCAGGCGGCCATCGGGGCCGGGGCTGCGCCAATTGGGTTGCCCTTCAAGCTCGGTCCCGTGGCACGAAGCGCAATTCTCCGCGTAAAGCGCGGCGCCTCTTTCGAGGTCGCGCCCTGTCAGACGGTGGTCCGCCGCAACAGGGCCCGCCGCGCAGAAGAGGAGAAGGACAAGTCCCCTCATTTCTGACGGTAATCCGAATGACAGGCAGAGCAGGCCTGCCCCAGTTCCTTCATCGCGGGGCCGAGATCGGCGCGCGTGCCGACCGTCCCGGACAGCGCGGTCGAGGTTTTTTCGAGCGCGCGGGCATGCTCCTCGAAGGTGTCGAACTCGTTCCAGATCACCGGCAGGGCTTCGGATTTAGGATCGGTCGCCTTCGGCTCGAACAGCGAGGGGATATAGGACGCCTCTTCGGCCATCCGCACGAGCGCCGCATCGACTGCCGCCGCATCGAAGGCTTGCTCGCCCTTGGCCATGGCCCCCAGGACCTTCATCTGCTTGGCCATTTCGGACATGCCCATCATGCGGTTCATCACATCGGGATCCTTCACACCGCTATGGGCGAAGGCTGTGGTTCCAAGGGCGATGACGCCGACGGCGATATAGGTCTTCATGGATGATCTTCCTTGTCTTGGTCTGTGTCTGTTGGTCTCCCTCTCGTCCGCGCGACCGGGGCTGGCCGGGGCGCTGACGGGTCGGGACTGTTTTGGGGGTCAGTTGATGCCGTTCGTCCGCTGCAATTCACGGACATAAGCCACGATGTTGCCGACATCGGCCTGGGTCAGCCCGTCCTGCGCCGGCATGTTGCCGAACTGCCAGTGATGGGCGCGCACGCCGTTCTGGACGGCCAGCTGAAAGGCCATGTCGCCGTGATGGCTGGGCTCGTATATCTTGTGCACGAGCGGTGGACCGTAGCCCATCCGCCCTGCGGCGTTGTCGCCGTGGCAATCGGCGCAGACCGCATCGAAGGCGCGCGCACCAAGCTCGGCCCTGGTCGATAAGGCCTCGGGCAGAGTGACGGTCACGATGGGCTCGCCTTCCGTGGGCGCGGGGCCCTGAGAGGCGCCCGTGTCTGGCGCTGTCGTGAAGTAATAGCCGCCGCCCGCGATGATCAGCGCTGCAACGACGACGGAGATCGTCTTGTTCATGTCCTAATCCTGAGATGGCGCGGCATTCATGTCGCGCAGGGTCTCTTCGCCGGGCCTTCGGGCACGGCCTTTCATCGAAGAGGATCAGGCGCGCGGAGGAGGCAGGTCGCGCCGCAAGGCAAGCGAATCCGGCAGGCCCATCGACTCCGGGCGCAGGCCCCGGCCTGCAATCGGAGCCGCGACGTTCAGGCCTGGAAGGCCAGGCAGCACATATCCGCCTGGCACGCAACCCGGGCCCTGATGACACTCGGCCATATCGTCATGCGAGGTCCCGGCGGGCTCGTCGCAGTCCGTGCACAGCTCCGCCGCATGGGCCTGATGCATCGCCTCATGCGCCGCCGCCGCATCGGGCCATGCGGCCCAGGCGGTGACGATCAGCGCGATGATGGCAAGGACGTGCCGCATGGCTACTCCGGGTGACTGAACGGACTATGCCGCCGGACTGCGCGGAACGTCAATTCCCGCCGAACCACGCTTTCGTGTCATATGCAGCGTTGCCCTCACAATCCCGACGATCGCAGCCGCAGCGCATTGCCGATGACCGAGACCGAAGACAGGCTCATTGCGGCGGCCGCGAAGATCGGCGACAGCAAGATCCCGAAGATCGGATAGAGGATGCCGGCAGCGACCGGGACGCCCGCCGTGTTGTAGACGAAGGCGAAGAACAGGTTCTGCCGAATATTGCGCATCGTTGCCTCGGCCAGACGGCGCGCCCGCACGATCCCGGTCAGGTCTCCCTTTACCAGGGTGATACCCGCGCTCTCGACCGCAACGTCCGCGCCGGTCCCCATCGCGATGCCCACATCCGCTTCGGCAAGCGCCGGCGCATCGTTGACGCCATCGCCCGCCATCGCGACCGACAGCCCCTCGGCCTTCAGCTTTTTGACCAGAGTGTTCTTGTCCTCGGGGCTGACCTGCGCATGGATTTCGTCGATGCCGAGTTGGTTCGCGACCGCCTGCGCCGTGGCCTCTGCGTCGCCCGTGGCCATCACGATCCTCAGGCCAAGCTCGTGCAGGGCTCGGATCGCATCCGGCGTGCTTTCCTTGATCCGATCCGCAACCGCCACGAGGCCCGCAGCCGTTCCATCGACGGCCACGAACATGGCGGTCTTGCCCTCGACCTGAAGTGCCTTGGCGCGCTCGGCGAGCGAACCGATCTCAACCGACAAGTCCTGCATGAGCGCCGCATTCCCGAGTGCGACCATGCGGTCGTTCACGCGGCCCGTGACGCCCTTGCCGGTGATCGCCTCGAAATCGGTGATGTCCAGGCGCTCGGCACCTTGCGCCTCCGCCCCGGCGACGAGCGCTTCGGCCAGCGGGTGTTCCGAGCCGCGTTCCAGCGCCGCCACAAGGCCCAGCAGATCGACCTCGGCCATCTCCCGCGCCTCGACATCCGTCAGCGTCGGCTTTCCCTCGGTCAGCGTGCCGGTCTTGTCGACGATCAGCGCATCCACACGGGCAAAGCGTTCCAGCGCCTCTGCATCGCGGATCAGAACGCCCGCATTGGCCCCCCGGCCTGAGGCCACCATAATAGACATCGGGGTCGCAAGTCCGAGCGCACAGGGGCAGGCGATGATCAGAACAGAGACCGCGGCCACGAAGGCATAGGACAGCGACGGCGGAGGGCCGACCGCCCACCAGATCCCGAAGGCCAGAAGCGCGATCGCCACGACGGCAGGCACGAAAATGCCCGCCACCTTGTCCGCGACGGCCTGGATCGGCGCCCGGGAGCGCTGCGCCGAGGCGACCATCTCCACGATCCGGTTCAGAACCGTGTCGTCCCCGACATTCTGCGCTTCCATCAGGAAGGTCCCCGACTTGTTGAGCGTGCCACCGGTGACAGGTTCGCCCGCGACTTTCTCGACCGGAACGGGCTCGCCGGTGATCATGCTTTCATCGACCGAGGAGCGCCCCTCCGTCACCATGCCATCTACAGGCACGCTGTCACCGGGGCGGACACGGAGAATGTCGCCCGCGCGCAACTCCGATAGCGGAACGTCTCGCTCCTCGCCATCCGCCACGCGCCGCGCCGTTTTCGGCGCGAGATCCATGAGCGCGCGGATCGCATCGCCAGTGCGTTCTCGCGCCGCAAGCTCCATGACCTGGCCAAGCAGCACGAGGACCAGGATTACCGCCGTCGCTTCGAAATAGACCGGCGTCATGCCCATCTCGCCCCGGATCTGCGTCGGCAGAATGCCGGGGACCAGCATGGAGAGGATGGAAAATAGATAGGCCGCGCCGGTCCCGAGACCGATCAGCGTCCACATGTTCGGCGCGCGGTTCCTGACCGAGGTCCAGGCGCGTCTGAAAAACATCCGCGTGAACCAGACAACCGCGGTCGCCAGCAAGAATTGCACCCATACGAAAAGGGTGTGGCCGAGCCAGACGTCGAAGGGGATGCCGATATGCGTGCCCATTTCCAGCAGGAACACCGCTGCGGCCAGCGGGGCGGTGATCCACAGTCGACGCTTGAAATCGACGTATTCGGGATGCGGGCCACTATCGAGCGATGGTTTCATCGGCTCAAGCGCCATGCCGCAGATCGGGCAATCGCCTGGTGCGTCCCGTATGATTTCAGGATCCATCGGGCATGTGTAGAGCGTCCCTTCAGGCATCGGTTCCGCTGCGGGAGGTCCGTCCAGATAGGTCTCGGGGGCGCTTTCGAACTTTGTCTTGCATCCCGAAGAGCAGAAATAGAACTTCTCTCCTTCATGCGTCAGCAAATGCATCGCCGTCGCACGATCCACGTCCATGCCACAGACTGGATCCGTGGCCGTGAGATAAGCGTCCGGGTCCGCTTCGAACCGGGCGCGGCATCCCTCGGAGCAGAAATGATAGACATGCCCGGCGTAGTCCGAGTGCGGTTTGCCTGCCTCCGGATCGACGATCATGCCGCAGACGGGATCGCGCAGGACGGTTGATCCTTGGTTCTCGGATGCGTTGTGATCAGACATGGTTTCGCCCCTGCTTTTGCATATTCATCCAAGAAATGGGGCTTCCAGCATCTGGAAGGTCAATGACCGATCCTGAATTTTCCGGATGGCGACGTCGCCGATCAGGCGCGGACGAGCCGCACCTCCCCGCGCTTCGGTCGCGTCAGCTTTCCTTGACGCTCCAATGCGGCCAGCGCGCGGTAAAGCGCAGGGGGCGTTACGCCGAGATCGGTTGCAAGGGACACCAGCATCGTACCGGGCGGCAACGCGCCCTCGGCATTAGCAAGCTCGCTCAGCCGCGCGTAGGCCCGTGCGGTCAGCGGCGTGATCGCACGCAGCTCGAGCAGGCGGCGGGCCTTCATCAAACCTGTCGCGAGATGCTGGCTGAAGGTCCGAGCGAGATCGGGTGACGCCTCGAAGGCGCCCAGCACGCAGGCTTTCGGTAGTAGCCTGAGATGCGAGGGCACGGCCGCCACCGCATCGCAATGGCAGCGCTCGGCATAGATCGAGGCCTCGGCGAAGGTTTCCCGGGGCCGTGCGACGTGAATGCGGACCTGATCACCGGCCTCGGTATGCCGCACGAGGTCGATCCGCCCACCAAGGAGAAACGGCAATCCTGGCGGCGTGTCGTCTTGCCGAAATAGCGCCTGGCCCGGCGTAAGCGCGACGCGTCGTGCCGAGCCGGGAGGACAGGCCTGTTCCAGCGCGTCGAAGAAATCGGAAACTGACATGATCGCGATCATATTTGAGTGCGCATCGACCCGATAGGACGTCTCCATGAAAAAGGAGATGTGCATGATTTCGAGACACGTCTGGGCCGGTATTCTGGCCCTTGCTGCCTTGTCCGCTGCCCCTGCGGCGGCACAGCATGCCGGTCATGCTGCGCACGCGGCCCACGGCGGAGCACCAGTCGCACCGATGGATCTGCCCTCCGAACCAGGCAGTGCCGCCTTTGCCGCCATTGCCGAAATCGTCGCCATGCTGACGGCCGACCCGCAAACCGACTGGAGTCGCGTGGATATCGACGCCCTGCGCACACACCTCGTCGACATGGACGCGCTGGTGTCGGGTGCGGTGCAGCGAAGCGAACCGGTTCCGGGCGGGCTTCGCATGCATATCGACAGGGATGGGCGCGCCGGTTCGGCTGTCTTGCGCATGGTCCCGGCCCATGCCCCGGTGCTGGCCGAGGAGACAGGCTGGCAATCGGAGGTCAGCGTGGGCGACGAGATCACCTGGACCGTGACCGGACCGGGACCGGCCGACCAGCAACGCATCCGCGCGCTTGGGTTTTTCGGATTGATGGCCACTGGCGATCACCATCGCCAACACCATCTGGCACTGGCACGCGGCGAGACCGCGCACTGAGGCGGATTGCGCGTCCGAGTGAACATCGCAGTGAAGTATGACTCCGGAAACGGTCATATGACGGCGGACGCTGCGATGGCGGCTTTGGGCCGGTCAGTCGCTTCCAACCACCAATACCTCAGACACGCCTCGCCGGCCTTGCGATCGACCCAGTTGAACGATCACATCTATGGACTTGCGGATGTAGGTCTGAACTTCGGCAAAGGTCAGCGGTGTTCCGGCTTGCAGAACCATAATTGCTAGGCGGTCAATGGCCAGTTCAGCGGTTTCCGCGTGAATCGTGGTGACCGATCCGCCGTGGCCAGTATTGATCGCTTCGAGATATGTGAGTGCTTCGGATCCGCGCAACTCGCCCAGTACAATTCGGTCCGGCCGCATACGAAGGCTGGCTTGCAGAAGCGCGTTTGTTGAGCGTTCAGAAGCCGGTATGCGTTCCGCAAGGAGGCAAACCTTGTTCGGTTGGGTTGGAAACAGTTCGAAGGCATCCTCGATCGTGATCAGCCGCTCGTCGTTCGAGACCGATTTTAGCAGATGCCGCGCGAACGTGGTTTTGCCGGTGGACGTTCCACCACTGATCAAAAGGTTCAGTCGATGCCGAATAAGCAGCGACAGTGCGCCAGCAAGGTCTGAATCTGCAAGCTTCTGAATTTCTTCCACCTTTGACTGTCGTCTTACATCGAGCGAAACCGGCGCATCGAAGAGATATTCGGGCTCGAAGGTCGTCTGATCGCCGATGCCGAACAGCCGGATAGAGATTGCAGCGCTACTCTCGACCGCAGGCGGAACGACCACTTGAATGCGTAGCGGTCGGCCTTGGTACTCGATTTTGCCCGAGACCAGTGGCGATTTTTCCGAGACTTTTGCGCGGGCATCCCCGACCAGTGTCGCTGCAAGGTTGGACGCGGCTGAGTCGTCGATCGTGTGATCGACGCGCTCCATTGCCTCTGCGCCCTGACGTTCAACCCAGACAAGTCCATCGGGATTGATTGCCAGTTCAACAACGTCTTCGCCGAGGATCAGATAGCGGTATGGCTCCAGATACTGTTCGAGATATGAGGATGGCAGAGCCGTATCGTTCAATAGACCACGACGTCCCTGTCGACGAGGACAGTCACCATCGCACCTTGATCGACATATATGGTCGGGGAAATCGATACCTGATCGGCAATGACCGAACTTGTCGCATCCTCAAGGTCGTTTCCGACTTCTTCCAGCACCTCGCGGGTGACTTCGTCCTCGGTTGAATTCGCCGCGACGGCGGGAGCGGCACCGATGATCGAAATCAGCGCAGCACCCCCGAACCGCTCGTCAAATTTGGTGTCTACAAGCCCGGTTAAGCCTGACCTGCCCAGCTGATCCCCACCAACCGACGCAATCTGCATGGAAGTTCCATCTGGCGTGAGAATGCGCGTCCAGAGCACGAGTATACGCTTCTGATTCACCTCCACGCCTGATCGATACTGCCCAAACAAACGAGAGCCACGCGGGATGAGAATGGCATCCCCGGAAAAAGCATAGACCGGCTCTGCGACAACAGCGACGACGTTTCCTGGCAGATCACTGTTGATGGCGGTCTGAAGGGCGGCCTGAATGACCGACCCTTGCGCGAGGGTCCGGTCTGGGCGTTCCATCTGCGTTGCTTCGTCCACTTCAAGAGGTTGCGCCGCACCCCTGAGATAAGCCTCGTTCTCATTCAGAGGAAGGTCAGCGCTGGCCGATCCGTTCGTAGGACCGCCTGTGCTGGCATGCGACGTGGTTGATCCCGTAGAATAGACAACAGCGGGTGATCTGATTTGGGCTGTCATAAGCTCGGCGGCTTGACGTTCAGCCTCGCGACGCTGCTGCTCTTGTTCCTGCCGACGTCTTTCCTCAAGGAGTTGTTGATCCCGGATCTGTGCATCATTGGCACGCTCTGCTTCGAGCGCCTCACGCTGCGCCCGTTCCGCATCCAGCAAGCTCTGAAGGGAATTCAAGCGGGTTTCGTTTTCTCGCTCAAGGGTGGCCAGCCTTTCATCGCGCTCTGCCACGGCCGCCTCCAGCGCGCTCTTCTGATCCGCAAAGGCATCCCGTAGGTCACTTACAGCTGATTGGATCTCGGCGTTTCGCTCCGCTTGCGCCGCAGCCAGTGCTTCGCGGAGTTCCGCGAGTTCTGCCAAGACTTCCGCGCTTGGTGCGATTTCTGGTGTGGCCGGGGCAGGCACTTCGAGCGCTTCTTCGACAGCAATTATTGCGTCGTTGACCCGCTGGTCGGCTTCGTCGGCGGGGAACTCCAAACGACCACCTTTGGAAAGGCGATCATCTTGAAATGGCTCTACGTCCGAGGTTTGAAGGCGGTCGGGATCGGTTTGCCATTCCGCTGCAAGGAAGTAGGCGACACCCGCACCGCCCAAGCTAAGAGCGAGCGCAAGCGCCGTGACACCGAACCGTGAGCGTGACTTCCTTCGGCTGCCATCATTGAACTTGCCGAGGCGTTCCTGAAGGTTGGGATCCTCCGCCATCGGTCAGTTACTCACATAGATGGTGGAGGTGTCGCGGTAGATGCAGAGTGCATCCTCGCCCAACCGCAGTGTCCAGAAATCATTGACGCCAGAGACGCGAACCGTATTTCCGTTTTGTGTCCAATTGATCGTCCTCTCGCGGCCTCGATTGTCGGCTTTGAAGATCGCGGGTTGGCGCCCCGTCTCAGGGAACGTGAAATAGGTGAACCGGCCGTCGTCGTAGACGGTGACAGGGCGGAAATCTCCGTCGCCCGCAGCCTTGTAATTGTAGTTGCGCGGAGCCTGAAATCCCTTTGGTTGGGCGCTGGCCACTGTCGCGCGTCGTTCGTCTTCCGGATAGCGAAACCGCACTTCGAAAAACATGCCGGTACGCCCAGGGATTGACCCCTCTCGGAGATGGAATGTGTAGCTACGCCGGTTGGTGATGACGCTCATGTTGGTCGACGCGCCTTGCACGTGCGGTTTGATGGTCAGAACGTTCCCGAGCTCCGGGATAGGATCGACCTGAAAGCTTTCCGTATCGCCCACGATGACGGCCTCGAAGCGCTCGCCCTGACCAAACTGAATCGTAGTCGAATGCCGAAGGTCCGTTTCAATCCGGAAGACCTGTTGCTCGTCATAGACCGCATAGCGGATACGAATGTCCTTGGGCCCTCCCTGTGGTGTCGCCTCGGCAAGCGCCTCCCCTGATAACAGCGTGATCAACAGAAATGGCAGGGCGGTACGCAACACCATAGCTCAGTTCTCCAAGGTTTCGGCGTCGACTCGGTACGACGTCACGACGAAGCCAAGCGGGTTCGCCCAGACTTGCTGAAGCCGCTGACGGGTCTCCGGCCGAAACTCATATCGGAGTGTGGCCACGTAGGGCCTCGTCACCGTACGGTTGTCGCGCGGTTTCCGAAGGGTCTTTGTAAAGCGGACCTGGGCAACACCGGCTTCGACCTGATTGACCGACCGGATCACCACATCGATCTTCGCGTCGCGGCCATAGACCGAGATCGGGTAGTCAGGATTCGTGGACGACCAAAGATCCCGAAGGGTGCGCGCGGCATCTTCATCCGACCTCTGCAGAACGGAGTTGATCCGCTCTTCGCCATCCGTCAGGTCATAAGTCTCGCGATCGTCCACATAAGCGACTAGGTTGGCCTGAATGACAGCGTCGCTTTCATCGAGCGTGAGCGCTTCGACGGCGGCAACCCGGTCCATCTCTCCCGTTTCCTTGTCGACCACCACCACGAACGTCTCGACCGCCTTCAACGGGAACAGCGATACAGCGCCGACGAATCCGACAACGCCCACGATCACGCCCGCCGCGGCAACGAAGTAGGCAAACCGTTCTCTTCGCCGAGGGCCGAAGATGAAGTCTGCCTCAAAGGCGTCCTGATCGAATTCCGCGCGCGTCATGTCTTGCGAAATGACTTGGTGAGCGCGAGTGCGGCTGCTGGCGTGCGCCTGATAAGCTCATTGCTTTTCGTGGCTGCACTGCTGACATCACGACGCAGTTCATAGGGTGTCCGACCGGTGAGCACACGTCCGGCACCACCTGCACCGTATTCGCCTGCATTGACCACGCCGCGGCGCGCCAGCCCTGACAATCCTATGGCGTTCGACGCGATCCCCATCACACCGGTGAGGTTTGAAGCGATAAACGGAACGGCGGCCATGACGCCTGCGGACAGGAGCAGGATGACCAGAAAGGGGAGGATCAGACTGACGGTTTCGACATTGTCAGGATCAGCAGAGGCATCCCCGATCGCCTCGGCGATGGCCACGATAATGCCCGCGGCCCCTGCCGCCGCAACGGGCATCAGGGCGTAACCAATTGTAGCGCGGGTCCAAGCCTCAAACAGCGGCTGGGTCGGCTTGAAGAGCGATGTGAGGATCATGAACGGTGCGATCACGATCATTAGTGTGAAGACGATCCGGGCATAGGCAATGATCCCGGCGGTCACTGCCGCGAACACGGCGGAGAGAACAAAAAAGATCGCGCCTAGCACAGCCCCGAAAACCCAACCCGCGCGGTCCCCGATCGCGTCGCCATAGGCCGTGATCCTGTTCACCATGCTGTCCAGGCTTTCGTACACGCCAGCTTCGTTTCCGGAGTCCGTAAGCGCGAGGATAGATGCTCCGATGCTCTCCGGAACCTCGGTCACAATGGTGTATACGACTTGGAAATTATCCCAACTCTGAGCAAAGATTCCTATAAGGGCAATCTTGATGCCGAAGGCGAAACCACTGCCGAAAGTCATCGGCCTCAACTGCATAACGACATTGATGCCGATTATGATTAGTAGAAGCGCCGAGCCGATTGAAAGAACATCACCGATTGCGCCAGCAGATGAGACAAAGCCATCTTGCGAAACCGTGTCGATGGCATCATCGACTTGCTCCAGTATATCGCTGATGATGCCCATCAGTCCGCCGAGCACGCCTCAGAACGAGCCTCTTCAAACGTCGTTGCTCGTTTGTCCAAATCGACTACGTCGAACGGCAGGCGTGGATTGTCGGAGGTGACGAACTCGGTGGAGCGTTCAATCACATCCTCCCAAGTAAACTCAGTGATTTGGCAGTCACAATTACCTGTTTCTTGCCATTTCTCGGTAGCGATGATGCGTAAGATCGCGCGGTAGCCGTTGCGAATGTAGGCGGTCTCGGCAAGGTCTTTCGGCGGGCGCGGGGCCTTACACTCGATCTGGTTCTCGGTGGGTTGTGCCATTGTGTCGAACCCGTCCTGAGAGCTTTGTGCGCCCAAGCCTGTTGAGGAAGCAGCGATCAGCATTGCAAACAGGAGGGCTGTGGTGGGGCGGATCATTTCGGGACCTCCATCGAGCGGAATTTTCGTTCTTCGGCCAGTGTGGCTGCATCCACGACACCGAGTTGGCCGCCGTTGACCCCGGCCGCCGCTTCCAGGCGCCAGATTTGTGTGAGGATGATTCCGAGTTCTGCGGTGACGCGCGTGTTGAGATCAACGGCCGCCTTCAACCCGTCTTGATCGTCGATCAGGCCCACCATGGACTCCAGTCGACCAAGGCTTTCGCCAGCTTCGCTGTGGCTTTCCTGAGCGGCGACAGAGAGCATCGCGCTGGATCCGGCCTGCACCGCGATGCGATTGTCGGCAGGTTCCTCGCTTGTGGAGAGCGACGTCAGACGCTCTGGCGTGAAGCCGCTGCCCGACAGAACGCGCTCGACTGCGGTGTCCAACTCTGCGCCCGGGCGAAAACCGCTCAGGAAATCACCGCTCGATATGGCTTCCGCCGTCGCCAGTGGTGCGGTCAACTTGCCCCTTACACGTTCGAATTCTTCGACCGTCGCAAACAGCTGGCCAAGCTCATTACCGTCAACCAGGGAGGCGAGTTGCGCTTCGAGATTGAGAAGCTGGCTGAGTTGGGTTTCCAGCTCCTCCCGCATGGTCGCGAGGTGCTGAAGCTGAACGTTCAGATCCTCAGCCATGTGTTCAAGTTGAAGAACAAGCTGCCGGAGGTTCGAATTGTCAAAGGTTGGCACACCTTGTGCATTGGTTTTATCTGCCGGCGTGACGGCCATCAGTGTGGCTAAGGCGGTTCCGAAGGTCTTTCCTTTCATCTGACTACTCCCATGCGCATGAAGTCGCGTTCAGCAAGACGGTCAGCGGCCAGATGTTGGCCATGCGCTGCCTCGCGCTGACGGTTGGCAGCCATCAGGCGAACACGAAGGTTGAGGATGCGGCCGATCTCGGCCTTGGCGTAGGTGTTGAGCTCGAAGGCACGCTTGATGTCCGGCGTTTCATCGATCTGCCGGATGATCGCGGCGAGCCGATTGATCACCTGTTGCGTCGTCGCATGGCTGTCGGCCGCATAATAAATGCTGGCTTCCGAGATGCTGCTGTATTCGGCCAGAGCCATGTCGGATGGGGACAGCGTGCCGAGCGCATCGGCACCGCCGACAACAGCGAGGTACTCGTTGTAGAACCTGGAGATGTTGCGGACGTAGCCTTGGGTCTCTGCAAAAGGCGGGACACCACCATATTCCTGAACCCGGCCCGGTCCGGCATTGTAAGCCGCAAGCGCGTGCGGGATATTCCCGAAGGTGTTGAGCTGCGTGGTGATGTAGCGTGCGCCGCCGCGCAGATTGTCCATCACATCGTATCGGTCCACGCCCATGTCCGACGCGGTGCCTGGCATCAGCTGCGTCAGACCATAGGCCCCGACTGGGCTTTGTGCAGTCACGCTGAACCGGCTTTCCTGTTTGATCAGCGCCTGAAACAGGCAACGCCACTGGGTGGCGGACAGTCCAGCCCTGCGGACGCCGGGTGCGCCAGCATACTCTCCCGCCACGCGCACAATCATCATCTCAATGGTCTCGCGGCCTTCGCCAAAGAGCCTGCTGTCCATTGGGTGACTCGAGGTGACCGGATAGACGTCTCCGACAGGGAAGTCGGCATTGCCTTCCAAGGCCCTGACATCGAGGCCGGGTCCCGAAAGGGCGGCCGACATTGCCTCCAGAACGCGCAATTGATCTGCTTGCACAGAAGACAGCGATCTTGCTGTTCCCAGCTGATTTTGTTGTGCCTCCATGTCTTCGCCCAATTGCGAGAGGATCGAGAAGAGCTGTCCCAGCCCCGCATTGTCTTGTGTCGGGACGCCCTGCGCCTCTGCGGAAGGAGAGGCACAGACCAGGAAAGTGGAGACCCCCGCGACTAACCTCATTGGGGTCGTCCAATGTCTTCGAAGACGCAGTCCTGCGACAGGTTTGCCGCGAACGATAGCGTGTCCAGGTTGGCCCGCGAGACCATGGGCTTTCCGTCATTGCCAAAGCAAGGCGAAGTCGCGTCCGTGTATCGCTCACAGGCGGCAAGCAGAACAGCGAGACAAATGAGGCCTAGTCGCATGCGATTCTCCAGAAGTCTGGGGTGGTGCGCCAGTCGCGTCCAAGACGCGCTTCGCCGGACTGTCCGCCCCCCAGAATTGGCAGCAGAGGACCGAGTGCGGAGAGGTCGGCATCAATGAAGACGCTGTCGCTCGCGGACCGGATCAGGGCGATCCGTTGCCCGGCGGTAGGCCGGGTCAGAAGGTCAGCTTCCTTTTCGTTGACCCTCAGGAAATCGTAGTCGGCAGGTGTCGCCCGGTCATTCGGGAACAGGATTTGCGTCGGCACGGTCTCGATGATTGTTTTCCCGACCCGGGCCTCACGCAATTGGCTTGGGTACTGTGTCATCATCACGACGACGCAGTTCATCTTCCGAAGTGTCACAAGCCAGTTCTCAAGGCGGGCCGCGAAATAAGGATCGTCGAGAAGCTTCCAGGCTTCGTCGAGAACGATCACTGTCGGGCGGCGATCCTCAACCAGTCGTTCGATCCGCCGCAATATGTAGGACAAAACGGCCATGCGCTCGGTCGACATGTCGAGGATCTCGGTCATGTCGAACCCGACAACGTCGCCCGCCATATCGAGGGGTGCGCCATCTGACGGTTCGTCAAAGACCCAGCCAAACCGTCCGCCGGGAGCCCACTCGCCAATCCGGGCCTGTAACTCACCTTCATCGTCAAGCGATTGGAACAGGGTCTGAAAGGATGTGAAACGTTTTAGCGATGGCCCGGCTTGCGCGTTTTGCGACACCGCGCTCTGGATGTGACGCGATTGCTCTCCCGATAGCTTTCCAGCATGGGCCAGAAGTGTCGCAAGCCAATCCGAGAGCCAGGCACGGCCGCGTTCGTCAGTTTCCGTTTGGAGCGGGTTCAGGCCGGTGGGGATGCCTGCAAGTATCGTATTGTAGCGACCGCCCAAAGCACGAACGGCCATCTCCAGTCCCCGATCCTTGTCAAAGAAGAACAATCGGGCCCCAATCCGTTGCGCCTGGGCTGCCAGAAACGCCGTCGTGAGGGTTTTGCCGCTACCTGTCCGCCCCAAAACAAGCGTGTGGCCGACCGTGGGTTCTCGGTCTGGAGATCCGGGTTCATGAAAGTTGAAGCTATAGGCAGATGTGCCGGTCGTCGGGAACACGGTCAGGCGTGACCCCCATGGCGTGCCTGTGTCTGAACGGCCTTCGACGCAGCCATGAAGCGCCGAGAAGTCCGCGAAATTCGTGGTGGAGATGGGCGTTTTTCGAGCGCGGTATCCGAAGTTTCCGGGCGCTTGTGCAAAGTAGGTCGCCTTGAGCGCCATGTTCTCCCGCACGATCACGGCCATGATTTCCTGGCCCAGGCGTTTGACCTCCGCGGCGGCCTGTTCGAGCGTCTCTTTGTCAGGTGCGTAGACGGCGACGGACAGGTGGTGGTCGCCGAAGGCGATCCGCCCGGCTTCCTGGTCGTCAGCTGCCTCCATCAGCTGATCGCGCAAGGACACGGCGGCATCATCGGCCGCGCGCATTTGACGGACAATCCGCTGGATCCGTTCTGCCATGATGTTGGTCGGGATCGGAGAGAAGGAGTTGGTCAAAACGACATCGAGGGGCAGGTCGAGGCCGTCAAACAGAGAAACATCGGTGAGGGCAGGGTAACTCTTAATGCTGAAGAGCGCGCCGAAACGTGTGGCACCCGTTGTCGCGCAGGCAATGGTCGCCGTGTCGCCATCGAATGTCGCGCGGCAAGAGCCGAGCGCATAGGCGAGCGGCAGGGGCGCAGCTGGCTGGGCAATTGGAGCGTATTTCCCAGTCAGTAGTGTGCTCAGGAACCCGAGCCATTCACCGGTGTTCCTGTCGAGCCGCACCGGTTTGGCAGAGCCAAGAGCGGTTTCAAAGAACCCCGTCACTTCGTTCAGTTCCCGCGCGCGGGCGGCACGGTCCTTCATCCATGTGCGCTTGGCAAACGCGTTGAGCAGCGGGATCCGTGCGCCGATTTCCGGACGCCGGAGAATGCTTAGGTAGAGCTGCGACTTCTTGGGCGCGAGATCAGAGATGTGCGTCTGCCACCGCTGATCGATTTCGGCCGCAAAGCCGTCGCCGTCCACGGGGGTCAGCGCCACATCCTGTGGCACAAACATGCGATGCACGTAAAAGCCATAAAGGTTTCCGGTCTGGGCAATAACGGCTGCAACAGCGCGTTTCATTGCGTCGAGATCGGCATCTGGTGTTGTAGACGACGCAAGACCATCAAGGCGCAGGGTTGCCATCAGATCGCCCTCGCGCAGAACCATGATGTTCGATCCGGCAAAGCTGACGAAAGGCAGATGTTCGGCGAGATGGCTTTCGCGTGCCAAAGCCGCCCCGCTGACCTCGAAGAGCGCTGCACTTGGTTTTGCATATCCGACACCGTCAAGCGCCATAGCTGTCTCCCCTGTGCAGGGATCGGTTCCGCGTTCCCCGCACCGCCCCATAGGAAACGCGCAGCACCTCGAAGAAATGCGGCTCCTTGTCGGCGACAAACCAAAGCACCGGATAGGCGAGGAATCCGACAAGGAAGAAGATCAGAGACTTCGTCCAGATGAACGGCAGGACCACGCCAAGTGACAGCACCACAAGGTAGCCGACTGGAAGACCGAGGTACTTTGGCGGGCGTGCGAGTCCAAGGAAAAGGGGAGAGCGTTCGGCCATCAGGTGAACCCGTCGACGATGGTGCCCGCCGAGAAGATCAGCACGATCCCAATGACAACGGAGGCAAACCAGCCCCAGTTTAGCCGCCCCATCATACATATGAAGCCGGTTCCGATGACCGCAAGCGTCGCAACGGCGATCCCGATTGGACCGGTTAAAGCTGCCTCTACCGTCTCGAGCATGGTCTGAATTGGCGAGAGGTCCTGGGCGAGGGCAGGGGTGGCCCACAGCAGCACGGCTCCGATCACAGGAGGCAGAAATCCTGGTGGCAGTCTTCGCATGGGCTTCCCTCGTTTCTTGTGTCCTATTTGAGGCCCAGTACGACGGCTGGGCGCCTTTGGTCGCGCGCCGTCGTGCCGGGCATGTTTTGGAGCGGAGTGTTAGAGAGCCGCGCGCGAATTCGGTGGACTCGCGCGATGTAGTCTAGTGTCTCAGGAAATGGTGGCACACCGCCATATTCCTCAACACGTTGGGGTCCGGCGTTGTAGGCAGCAAGTGCAAGGTCGATGTCTTCGAAAGCGGCAAGTTGCGCCAGAAGATATCGCGCCGATCCGTCGAGGTTTTGTGCGATATCGACTCTGTCGACGCCCAGGTCCCGCGCTGTCGCGGGCATGAGTTGGCCCAACCCGTAAGCCCCCTTTGCGCTTCTGGCGGTTGGTCGGTAGGCGCTTTCCGCTTCGATTAGTGCGCAGAACAAGGCCATCCAGTCGTCAGGACCGAGACCCATAGCCCTGACCGCTTCATTGCCTTCGTGCCTTGTGGCGGTCTGTCTGATCGCCTCAAGAATGTTGCTCTGTGGCGTGGCCGCGAAGCTTCGAGCGTCCCCTAGAGGTGCCTCTTCGTCGGCTCGGCCGTGGAATGTCCAGCCGTCAGTTGTCCGGACGCTGCCGTCCCGACCGAAGATCATCACCTCCGCCGACAGCATCGAAGGTAACAGCGTAGTCGAGGTCAAAACAAAGAGCGCGGCCGTCACCGAATTCACGGTGATGTTTGAAGAGGCCTGGCCAGATGTTGAAGAGGCGGGGTTCGGGACCATGTGGGCCGAACCGCGTCGAAACCAGGATCGCCTCGGGCTCTCCTGCACGGAGGTAAACACACTGATAGCGGGGCTTCCCATCGTCCGTGAACTCGACAAGCTCGTACCGACAGCGGAAGTCGACTCCCGACCCGATGAGGTCTTTCACCCCATCAATGGTAATCAAAATCTGGTCTCTTGCGATCGGCACCGGGCTCCCCCACTGGGAGCCCTTCTACAATCGGCAGCATTCCGCAGAAAGGCATTACTCTGCAATATGAAATATTGCACAATGTGTAATTTGAGCGAGAATTGGCCTAGAGACTCAATGGAGGCCGATATGAAACTTGCTCGAACAGGTGCGCTGGCCGTGGCCGCGGGGTTGGTGTTCGGTGCGGAGGACGCGCGCGCCTACGACATGGACTGCGCCATCATGCTCTGTATGGCTGGTGGGTTTCCCTCAAGTGCTGTGTGCTCAGCAGCCTATGCCGAGATGATCCGGCGTATCACGCCCTGGCCGAGCAGGCCGCCTTTCGGGGTTTGCACCTACGCTGCCGTTCCCGTTGCTTTGGGAGGTCCAGGCGGAAGCGCGGCGTTGGATATTTCGACACCGGAGTATTCCTGGCTGCGCCGGACCCGCGTTCTCTGGTGGCGGGGTCGCTCCTATGAACCGCGGGATGAACCTCGTCAGTGGGACTGGTCGGTCCGATCATGCGATCATGAAAATCAGAACTGCCACTATATCGTCCGGGTCTATGGGTCTCATACGCCCTGGCCGGCGTCCTTCACCTCTGAGAATGGCCAGAACCTCCCGACCCCTGGGTCTGGCGGACTTTGGCTTTTCTACAGTCGGGCCGTCATGATGGAATATGGCGACTACGAAGGGGCCATGGACTACACCGACTGGGTCAATTACTGACGCCCGCTGCCATTGCCATTGCTAGAGGTATTCGATGTCAGCGCGGGCCTGAGCCGCCAGTTTCGACAGGCCGTGTCGGGTTAGATCGAGAAGAAACTCCGACGGGGACATCGCTGGGTTGTCGTACCTTTTGCGGACGCGGCGCAATGCGCGAGCGCCACCCGAAGGAAACAGGTCGTATGTGTTGGCGAGCATGTCATCCGCACCAAGCGTCTCAACGCCATACTCGTCCAGAACTTCGCTTGGAAAGTCCTTATGATTTTCTGTCACGATGACTTGGGCTGAGCAGCGGATCGCCGCCGCGAGGACGTGACGGTCATCCGGGTCCGGCAGCTTCAATCCGGCCATCAAAGGCTGGTGGCCCGTTACGAAGCATTCTTCGAATGTGCTTCTGATCACCGCTTCTTGCTGGCGAACGCTCTTCTCGAGATGCGGTTTGAGCCTGATCAGGTTGCGCATCCATTCGTCGAGGATCTCGTCCGTCACCCGCGCCCTGAACAGGCCTTCCTGCGTAAACGTCAGCAGGACGTCGCGAACGCGGAACGGGAACAGGACGTTCGCATCAAGGACAACCACGAAGGGGTTGGCCACAAAACTCATGCCTTGTCGAATTCCTGACCCAGTCGTGCCAAGTCCCGCATCGCCTGTTCCTGGCGCTGCGCCTTCTCTTCGCGATACTCCATGAGCGCCTTCAATGGTACGCGCCGATGCTTGCCGACTTCTTCAAATCGGATCTGTCCTTCCTTGAGGAGTTTCGTGAGGTGGGGCCGGGACACATTCAGCATGTCTGCCGCCTCTTGGGTCGTGAGCATTGTGCCAACCGGAACCAGCGTCACCATATTTCCATTACTGACATGACCGAGCAGTTCGATGATCAGCTTTCCGACAGCCGGAGCGATGCTGACAGGATCACCGTTCTCTCCGGACACCTTCAAGCCGCCGTCCAATTCCATCGCGACCGCGATCGCCGTCGCAGCATGCGCGGCGCTATCGATTTCCTCGGCGGTTGGTGGGCGCTCCATGAGCCCGCTCTGAGCCGGTTTTTCTGCTGTATCGACCACGATTTCCCTCCTGCTCTTAGCCTCTAGATGCACCTCGAGCCGCTCACTTACAAGAGAAATAACCGGAATAAGTGAAATAAGCGTAACGATTCCGATAGACGCAGGCAGGTGGCTGGTGTAAACAAAACAGGAACAGATTCGATATTCGGAGCAGTCTCATGGGAAAGAATACAAAACGCACCTCAAGCAAAGTGGCTTCTCAGGCAGCGGCAACCCTTAGTGATCCCAACGCCTCTGCGACGGCCAAGAGCCTGGCGGCCTCGGCACTGGCGCAGTCCGGCACAAGCAAACAAACAGGGGCTGCCATGGAAGACAAAGCGTCCAAAGTACTGCAGAGCGACAAGTACAGCGACGATACCAAGTCTTTGGCCGGGACGGTTCTCGCGCAGTCGAACAAGGCGCGCTAACCCGCGTCGCGCTAAGAGTGGTCCAGGTCGATGTCGCGTTCCACAATTCTCATGGCACAGCCGTCTTCGGGGGGCACGAACCATGCTCGCGTCCGTTTCCCAGTGTTCCAAAGGTGTTCTTGCCAGACAACAAGCTCGCGGCCATCCACGATCGCGATACCTTCGCGCACGGGAACACCCTTCGTAAGGCGCTCATCCACGCGCCGTCCCGGAGCAGGATGTTGGCCGGCCTCCTAGCTGCGGGGTTTCAGTAACTCTGAGGGATCGATGTTGAGGGCGCGCGCGATCTTTTCGAGCGTCGTGAGAGAAGCAGAATACTTGGCATTCTCGATTTTGCCGACATAGCCGCGGTTCACATTCGCACGGTGCGCCAACTCTTCTTGGCTGACGCCCTTGGCACGCCGGGCGTCTTGGAGGTTCAGTCCTACTCGTTCCTTCAGATTCATGACCGAAGATCGGCCACGATGTGGTGTATTTAACCACGCAATATACTATACATTCGACAATGAAGCGGCTGATACTGTGAGATTTTCTTGTTTCGAAGGTGTTGATCAAGCTCGCCATTTGATTGAAGAAGATAGCATGACCAAGTGTGGTAGCGAGTTTGGATCGAGATATGGGCGAGGTTTTGCCCACTCTGATAGCTAGAGGTGAGGGCTACTCTTAAACCCATGATTGTGGCCGATAAGGTTTATTATGTAAATTATGGCAGAATTAGTGACTGTGATTTGACGCAGAACGACCGTCCAACCCCTCCACGATAAAGATCCGGGATGAGCACAATCTTACGGATTTGCTGCGGAATGGAAATTCTCCACTTTCGGTATGCGCACCAACTTCTTGACAGAGTTAGCGAGGTTCCACCAAGTCACTCCGGGCATCGCGGATGATCACCCAAGACGAATGCAGGAAAAGCCCCGCGATCGCGAACGCGACGATCAGGTCGGGCCATGCACTGCCAAGCCACGCGACCAGCCCGGCGGCGATGA
>NZVC01000014.1 GCA_002701395.1 Maritimibacter sp.
CGGCGCTGCATTGAGGGAGATCGGAGCGGCTGATCGCCAGGAAACCGGCCGTTGGCTGAACAATCGGGGTGAAAATTCGCACCAGCCATTTCGACGACGGGAGCGGGCCATGCTCCGGTTCAGACGGATGCGAAGTTTGCAGAAATTCGCCTCCGCCCACGCCTCGTTCAGCAACCACTTCAACTTGGAGCGCAGCTCCTACTCCCGCGCTAACTTCAAGAAGAACCGCGCCGCCGCTCTCGCCAAGTGGCGCGGACTTTGCTCTGAATAAGGGACAGTCCGACCGTCCTAGCGGAGACTGGTGCGAACAAGTCTGCCAGCACCACTGAGACGCGGGTTATCGCGCGGTTCTCGAAGGACGCGTCTATCGCGCACGGTGATCCGATCTCGCTGGCGCCGCACGGGCCCGTACACCTGTACGACAGTGTCTCGGGCCGCCGCCCCGGCTGAAAACGGCATGCTTTGAAGCATTGCGGTGTGTCGCCGGGACGGCGCACCGTCGCTTCAACGTGACAATCAATACGTATTGACTTCTCATCGATACGTATTGATAGTCGCGCTATGGAATCGCCCCGTATCACTCAGCGCGATGTCGCGCTTCGGGCTGGCGTGTCGCAGGCCACTGTCTCGACATGGCTCAGCGGCAATGCCGATACGGTGGCGCCGGAAACCGCCGAACGTATCCGGTGCGCGATTGCGGAGCTGGGCTATCGCCCCAACCGCTTCGCCCGGGCCCTTCGGACCCAGCGCAGCATGGTTGCAGCCTGTGTGGTTCCCGACCTGCTGAACCCGTTTTATCCGGCGCTGCTGGTCGCGGCGCAGCAGGTGATGGAAAAATCTGACTATGAGCTTGTCGCTGTGAACACCGGCGGCCGCCCCGAGGCCGAGGCCGCCGTGATCGAAGGCGCCGCGAACGGGCGCTACGATGGTATCCTTGGCGTGTTCTTCACCCGCCGGGTCGCCGACTTCGCGGCGATGATTTCGGCCGGGGTCAGCCTTGTCCGTATAGAGGCCCACGCCAAGCGGGGCGGTGAACTGGCGGTCGACGACATCTTCGTCGACAATGCCGAAGCCGCGCGTCAGGTCACCCGGCATCTGCTGGACCTTGGCCACCGGCGCATCGCGATGATCGCGGGGGAGGGCGGGCCGCAGTCGATGCGGCTGGACGGCTACGTCGCCGCCCTTCGCGAGGTCGGCCTCAAGCCAGAGCTGCACACGGACCCTAGCTTCAGCGATCACGGCGGCGAGGCCGCGACTCGGCGAATGCTAGAGCAGGGGCCGCCCCCAACCGCGATCGTGGCGGCCAACGACCTGATGGCCATTGGCGCCATGCGCGCATTAACCGCCGCCGGGCTTGCCGTGGGTCGGGACGTCTCTGTCATCGGGTTTGACGACATCATGCCGGCTTCGCTGGTTTCACCACGTCTGACGACCGTAGCGCTGAACCAAGACCGGATGGGACGCCGCGCCGCCGAACTGCTGCTGGACCGAATGCAAGGTCGCTTCAGCGGCGGGGGCAGGGCGTTCGAAATGCCTTTCGACATCGTTATCCGCGAGTCCGTCGCACCGCCCGGCGGCTGACCGCACAACACTGGAGGAGAATATGAAAGTTTCGAAGACACCCATGCTGGCAACCGGCCTTGTCGCCGTGCTGGCCCTGCCTGCCGCCGCCGCACCCGTGACGTGGTGGTACGAAACCGCCACGCCGGATCAGCAGCAGGTCATCAACGATCTACTTGCCGTCCCTTTCGCTGAGGCCAACCCCGATACCTCGCTGACCATCGACTATCGCGGCAACGAGCTGGACAAGCAGTTGCGCGTGGCGATGCTGTCCGGCTCTGGCCCCGACGTGGTCTATACGCCGGGACCGGCCTATGTCGCCCCGATGGCCCAGAACGGGCAGCTTCTGCCGCTGGACGACTACGCCACCGAATACGGCTGGAACGACAAGATCCTGCCGGTGTTCCTTGAGATGGGCCGCTACGACGGCACGCTGTATGCGCTGCCGAAAACCTACGAGACGCTCGGCCTGTTCTACAACGAAAGCCTGTTCGAAGAGAACGGGTGGGACGTTCCGACCGACATCGAGTCACTCGAAACCGTGGCCGACGCGATGCTCGAGATGGACATCATCCCCTTCGCGGCGGGCAACGCGACGTGGCGTGGCACGAACGAGTGGTTCGTGACGCTCGCCATGAACTCTATCGCCGGTTCGGACCGTATGTATCAGGCGCTGAACGGCGAGATCCCGTGGACCGATCCGGCCTTCGTCGAGGCGATCGAGACGCTGGCCGCATGGTGGGAAAAAGGCTATTTCGGCGACGACTACTTCTCGATTAACGGGGACGAACAGGCTGCCTCACTGCTGGCCTCAGGCGGCGCCGGGATGATGCCTTCGGGCACATGGCAGTTCCAGAACGTGTCCACCTATTTCGAGCAAGAAGGCGCCACCGCCGGTTTCGCCGGCTTCCCCTCGGCCGAGGGGGACCCCGTGTTCCCGCTGGGCGTCGGCTCGACCTTCTCGATCGCCAGCAGTTCGGGCAACCCCGACGGGGCGGCAGAGGTTCTGGACTTCATCTTCTCGCCCGGCTTCTACGGCCCGATGAACGCGGCGTGGAAGGGTGAGTGGAACATCCCGCTTGCCGACCTGTCCGAAGTCGACACCTCGGGACTGGACCCGCTTTACACAGATGCGATGGCGACGCTTGCCAGCTCGGTTGATCAGGGCAACTACGGCTACACGACGTGGACCTTCCTGCCGCCGGCGACCAACAACCTGCTGATCAACGGCATCGAAGAGGTATGGCTGGGCCGCACCACCGCCGAGGATTACCTCGCCGAACTGGACGAGGAATTCCAAGACGAACTGGAGGACGGCAAGGTTCCGGCAATCCCGGCCCGCTGATCCCCATGACAAGATGCGACCGCGCCGCCGGACCGAGTCGGCGCGGTCGTCACAGACCCCGACACCCTCGCACCGCGACCTGAAATCCTGCGAAGGAACCCTTCCGTGCATCGTCTTTACGTTCTGCCGACGCTGGTAATCAACGCGGCCATAATTGCCGTGCCCGCCATGCTGACGATCCTGCTTGCCTTCTTCGAGTGGGACGGCATCTCGTCGCCCGAGTTCATCGGTCTCGAGAACTTTGTCGACCTTTGGTACGACCGCGTTTTCTGGACCGCGCTGACCAACAACCTGATCTGGACGGGGATCTTTCTGACCGTCCCGGTCCTGATGGGCCTGCTGGCCGCGACCATGCTTCTGGTCGCGCGACGCGGTACCACCTTCTTTCAGGTCATCTATTTCCTGCCCGTCATCATCGCCACGGCGATCACCGCCCGTGTGTGGCAGGGCATGATCTATTCCCCGGTCACCGGGATCTATGGGCTGATCGACCGGTTCGGCATCCCGATGACCAACCCGCTGACCCAGACCCACAGCGCGCTGTACGGCATCGCCGTCGTGGACCTGTGGCATTGGTGGGGTTTCCTATGCGTGATCTTCTTTGCCGCTCTGCGGCAGGTCCCGCAGGACCAGATCGAGGCTGCCCGTATCGAGGGCGCCAGCTTCTTTCAGCTGATGCGCTACGTCCTGCTTCCGGGAATCCGGCCCACCATCACGCTGATGCTGATTATGACCGTGATCTGGTCGTTCCTTGTGTTCGACTTCGTCTACATCCTGACACAGGGCGGGCCCGCCTATTCGTCCGAGGTCCTGTCCACCATGGCCTACCGAAGCGCGTTCTATGACCTTGCCGTGGGCAAGGCCGCTGCTGTGTCGGTGGTGATCAGCCTGTTTGGGCTGGCGGCCACGGTCTTCTACATCCGCGCCCAATCGAAGGAGTTCGAAGAGTGATCCGCGAAAGCCGCGCGACCCTCTGGATCGTCTATTCCGCGCTTGCGATCCTTTTGGTCATCACCCTGTTTCCGATGGCGCTTATGGTGCTGAACTCGCTGAAGCCATCAGAGCAGATCGTTCAGAACCCTCTGGCCTGGCCGGAAACCTTCCGGTGGGACAACTTCACCCGCGCGTGGGACGACGCCCGGTTCGGCACGACACTGTGGAACTCTGTCGTGCTGACCAGCCTGACCATTCTGCTGGTGTGCACGACGGGGTCGCTGACGGCCTACGTGCTGGCACGCCGCAAGATCAAGACGTGGAAGCTGGTGACCTTCTACCTGCTGGCGACCACGACCGCGCCGATCCAGCTGTTCCTGTTCCCTCTGTATTTCGGCTTTGCCCGTCTGGGGCTGATCAACAACCCGGTCGCCGTCGCCTTCATCTACACCGCCGTCTATTCGCCATTCGCGATCATGTTGCTCAGGACCTATTTCCTGGCCGTGCCGAAGGAACTGGAAGAGGCGGCGCTGATCGACGGCGCGACAAGCTGGCAGGTGTTCCGCCGCGTGATGCTGCCGATCGTCTCGCCCGGCATTCTGACCGTGGCGCTGATCATCGGTCTGTATTCGTGGAACGAATTCCTGATCGCCACGACCTTCCTGCAAAGCCAGGACCGGCTGACCGCCGTCGTGTCCTTCTTCCTTCTGTCGGGCCAGTACTCGTCCGACTGGGGCGTCATCACGGCCGCCGCCATGATCATCGTCCTGCCCGTCGTCATTCTGTTTGTCCTGCTGCAACGCCGCTTCATCGAAGGCATGGCGGGCGGTTCGGTCAAAGGCTAAGTCCCGGAGAACTTCATGTCCCATTCCGATATCCAACTCGAAAAAATCTACGCCGGCGTGCTGGGCAAGCTGATCGGCGTCTACCTTGGCCGCCCGTTCGAGAACTGGCGCTATGATCGCATCAAGCGCGAGCTTGGCGACATCACCTATTATGTCCACGAACAGCTAGGCGATCCGCTGGTCGTGACGGACGATGACGTGGCAGGCACCTTTACCTTCCCACGCGCGCTGGAAGACTACGACATGTCGGCCGACCTGTCCGCCGCCGACATCGGCCGCGCGTGGATGAACTATATCATCGAACAACGCACCATCCTGTGGTGGGGCGGGGCCGGCAACTCGACCGAGCATACCGCGTGGCTGAACCTGCATCGCGGAATCGAGGCCCCGGCCTCAGGCTCGATCGAAACGAACGGGACCACCGTGGCCGAACAGATCGGCGCGCAGATCTTCATCGACGGCTGGGCGCTGGTGTCGCCGGGCAACCCGGCGCAGGCGGCCAAGCTGGCCCGCGCGGCGGGATCGGTCAGCCATGACGGAGAAAGCGTCCACGCTGCCGTTCTGTGGGCCGCGATGGAGGCAGAGGCCTTCAACAGCCGTGACGTGAACCACCTGCTGGACACCGGGCTGTCGTTCATTCCGAAGGACTGCCTGGTCGCGAAACTCGTGGCCGACATCCGCGGCTGGGTCGCCGCGTCCAATGAAGACTGGGAAGCGACGCGCCAGAAGATCGAAGACAACTACGGCTATGACAAACACCCCGGCAACTGCCACGTCGTGCCGAACCATGGCCTGATGATCATGTCGCTGCTGCATGCGCCGGACGATTTCCAGCGCGGCCAGATGATTGTGAACACCTCGGGCTGGGACACCGACTGCAACGCGGGCAACCTTGGCTGCCTGCACGGCATCATGCTGGGGCTCGACGGGCTGGATGCCGGGCCGGACTGGCGTGGTCCGCTGGCGGACCGGGCGCTGATCTCGACGGCGGATGGCGGCAATTCGGTCACCGATGCGGTCAAGCTGGCCTACTGGTTGGACGGTCTGGCGCGGAAGCTCGCGGGCGAGGCAACGCTGGCCGCCCCGAAGGACGGCGCGCGGTTCCATTTCTCGCTTCCCGGCGCGACGCAGGGTTTCCGGCCGCAGGTCTCGGACTCCGCGGCCGACACCCGCGTGACCGGCACCGGCTTGGCGCTGTGCATCACGTTCGACGCGCTTGCGCCGGGTCGCGAGGCAGCGGTGGTCACGCCGGTTTTCACCCCGCCCGAGGTGACGGGGATGCGCACCTATGAACTTCAGGCCAGCCCGCTGGTTAACCCCGGCCAGCGCCTGTTCGCCAAGATTGCAGCACCCGACACTCTAACCGCCCCAGTCGAGGCGCGTCTGCGCCTGCGGGTTTACAACGGCAAGGACGGGCTGGATGACGTGGACATGCCCGAAGCGGTCGTCCTGTCGCCGGGCCGCGAGGCCGACCTGTCGTGGGTTCTGCCGGACCTTGGCGGCCAGCCGATCGCAGAGGTCGGCGTGGTCCTGACCGCCACGCGTGGCCGTGCCACGGGCAAGGTTCTTGTCGACCGGCTGGGTTGGGACGGCGCGCCCGACCTGCGGCTACGACGACCCGAGGACGGCGGCTGTTTCTGGCACCGGGCGTGGGTGAACGGCGTCAGCTTCTTCTCGAAGCATTTCCCACAGGACTTCCGCATCAGTCAGGATCGCGGACGCGGGATGCTGATGTACGGCACCCGTGACTGGACCGACTACAGCGTCGAGGCCGACCTGATGTGGCATCTTGGCGAAACCGGGGGGCTGGTGTTCCGCGCGCAGGGAATGACCCGGCACTATGCCGCGCTGCTGACCCGCGACGGCAAGCTGCAGATCCTGCGCGTCCGGGACGGCGCCGTGTCGGTTCTGGCCAGCGCGGATTGCCCGGTCGCGTTCGAAACGGCCTTTACGCTGGCCGTTGCCGCCAAGGACAGCAAGCTGTCCGCGACGCTGGGCGACGTGACGATCACCGCGGATGACGCGACCTTTGCCGACGGGGCCATTGGCCTGACCGTCGAAGAGGGCGCGCTGTCGGCGACCGAACTGCGGATCAAGAGCTAAGGGGAAGACGCAATGGCATCCGTAGATATCGAACAGGTCATCAAGACCTACGGCGGCGTCACCGCGATCAAGGGGATCGACGCCGCTATTGCCGATGGGGAATTCGTCGTGCTCGTTGGCCCGTCGGGTTGCGGGAAGTCGACGCTCTTGAGGATGGTCGCGGGGCTGGAGGAAATCTCCGGCGGCCAGATCCGCATCGGCGGCAAGGTGGTCAACAACCTACCGCCGAAACAGCGCGACATCTCGATGGTGTTTCAGTCCTACGCCCTGTACCCGCACATGTCGGTGGCCGAGAACATGGCGTTCTCGCTGACTCTCGCCGGGGCGTCGAAAGCCGAGAAGGCACAGAAGGTTGCCCGTGCGGCAGAGATCCTTGGGTTGACTGAACTGCTGAACCGCAAGCCGCGCGCCCTGTCGGGCGGCCAGCGGCAGCGCGTGGCGATGGGCCGATCGATCGTCCGCGACCCGGCTGTGTTTCTGTTCGACGAGCCGCTGTCGAACCTTGACGCCAAGCTTCGCGTGCAGATGCGGTCCGAGATCAAGGCGCTGCATCGGCGGCTTGGAACCACGATGATCTACGTCACCCACGATCAGGTCGAGGCGATGACGATGGCCGACCGGATCGTCGTGATGCAGGCGGGCGTCATTGAGCAAATCGGCGCCCCGCTGGACCTGTACGACCGTCCCGCGAATGCCTTCGTGGCACAGTTCATCGGCTCGCCGTCGATGAACCTCTTCCCGGTCACGGCCAACGTCGGACAGCTGGTGCTGCAGGACGGAACGCCCAGCGGCCTGACGGCGGCAGCGGCGGTGCCGGAAGGGCAGGCGGCGCAGCTTGGCAAGCGGCCCGAGGACATCGGACTTGCCGCCGATCCCAACGGCCCCGGGGTGGTGGAAAGCCTTGAACCGACCGGCTCCGAGACGCTGGCGATGGTGACCTATGCGGGGCACCGGGTCTCTGTCGTCCTGCGCGAGCGTCCGGACTTCGGCGAGGGCGACAGGGTGTCCGTGGACCTTCGACAGGGGGCGGTTCACCTGTTCCAGCCCGGCGAGGACGGCGCCCGCATCGGCTAGGAGGCGCGACTGTCCGGGCGCGGCAAAACGGATCGCGCCCGGGAAGCGGCTTCCGGGACTTGTCAGATAAAACTGCTTTGATAGCCTGACGAATGACCGATTGTCCTTCTACGCCGCGCCCGGCAGGGTTTTGCCCTTACAGAACAATTAACTGCGTCCAACCGAAAGCAAATAGGGCCTAGAGGGGCGACTCAGACAAATTGCTCTGACACTATCCGGCGGCCCCTTGGCCAAGGGCGGTCTTGGTGGGCAGATGAGTTTTTAAGAGAAACACTGTGCACGGCGCGGTTGTCGAACTTAGCGCGCCTTTGTCTGAAGACGGCTGATCGTCGCGCAAACCTGCACGGCGATCCGGTTGGACCGTCTTTTGATTTCCTTGATCGGGGTAGAGGCGTGTTGACAATAAAAGGAACGATGCGCCACCAAAATTGGTAGACCGGTGTTTAAAATACCTTCTCAGACAAAGGACGGCCGAGACGTACGGTTCGCAAAGCAAAAGCGGCCCTGGTCACCTGTCATCCATGATAAGGGACAAGCATGAAACTAGTACTGCAATTTGACGCGGGAACGACGTGGCTTGCCACGCAGCCCCGGCCGCGGAGGCACAATGAACATCTTCGAAAATCAGACTCTCAAGTTGCTGCGAAATGACAAGCTGGCGCTGGGTTTTGGCCTGAACCACTTGCGGACAGCCGGCGCGGGCCTCTTGGCGCGCGCTTGTGACCATGACTGGCTGTTCGTTGACGCGGAACATGGTGCGTTCAGTCAGGATCAACTGGCGCAGGTCTGCATCGCGGCGCTTCCGACTGGCGCCACACCGATTGTCCGGGTGATGAAGTCTTCGCTGGATGAAGGAGCGCGGGCCTTAGACAATGGCGCGCAAGGCATCGTCGTTGCCCACGTGGATACGCCCCAAGAGGCTAAGCAGGCCGCCGATGCCTTCAGCTTTCCGCCAGAGGGCCACCGCAGCTGGGGCGGGGCGCAAGCGCTATTCGGATACCAAGCAACCGGCAACGCCGAGACCATGGCCAAGGCAAATTCCGAGATCATTATAACCTGCATGATCGAGTCGCCCGAAGCCGTGGCGAATGCCGAGGCCATTGCCGCGACCAAGGGGATCGATGTTCTGATGATCGGCGCATCGGATCTGTCGGCCGAGATGGGCGTGGTGGGAAAAATCGGGCATCCCAAGATGCAGGATGCCTTTGCAAAAGTCGCCGCTGCATGCCGGCAGTCTGGCAAGGCAATGGGTATGGGGGGCGTCTACGATTCCGAATGGGGCTCGCGCTACATGACCGAGGGGGTGCGCTTTGTCCTTGCAGGGACCGACCACACCTACCTGATGGCCGGAGCAACAGCGCGCTCGACCTCGCTGCGTGATACGTTCCAGAAATTGGTCGCCACTGACACCACCAACGCATAAGGCTTTGTCAGAAGGAACCAGGTTGAGCGGGGCAGGGCGGGATCGTAGCTTCCGGCCATGACCAAATCTAATCCGTTCTGTCTAACGTCAGCGCCTGTGGGACAGTTTTGAGGTTTTCGTAACGGAGGATTTTTGGTTCATCGCAGCCATCAAGGAGCGAAGATGAAC
>NZVC01000015.1 GCA_002701395.1 Maritimibacter sp.
CACGAAAAGCCTGACAAGAAAGGCGCTCGCGCCCCTTTCTGCCCGCGATATTCTGCGGCAGCGAATGGGTGTTTTTCCACGGAATCGGCCGGGGTCAGGTGTTCGCCGCGCCGCAGCCGCGACAGGATCGCACGGGCATCCACGGCTTAGCCCTTGTCCCGTTCCATGTCGCCGCTTTCGAAAGCGCCGGGCAGCAGGTCGGCCACCGTAATGGTCTTCAGCGCGCCGCGCGTCGTGGCCATCGTCACCTCGGTCTCCGGGGCGGCGAACTCGGCGATCTTCTGGCGGCAGCCGCCGCAGGGTGCGACCGGGCGCGGGGCGTCCGCGATCACGGCAAGCTCGACGATCTCCAACTCTCCGTCGGCGATCATCGCCGCGATGGCCCCGGCTTCCGCGCAGGTGCCTTCGGGATAGGCCGCGTTCTCGACGTTGACGCCGACAAAGACCTTGCCGGACGCGGTTCGCAGCGCCGCCCCGACCTTGAAGTTCGAATAGGGGGCGTAGGCGTTGTCGCGCACACGGGCGGCGTCGTCGAGAAGGGGCATGGGCAGGACCTTGTACCGTTTCCGGCAAGCCTGCTTTGGCGCCGCTGGAAGCGCAAGCCCCAAGCGCGCGGCGGGCCGACTGTGTCGCGGACGGCGGGCCGGGATGCGGCGGCCTTGGGCGCCTGTCCGGCGAACCGCGGCCTTTGCGGACTGGAAATCCCGCCCGGTCAGGGGCTTGGGCGGCAGCGGACATTTGCCGATGGAAGTTTGGCCCGAATCCTTCCGTCGCGTTATACTGCCCCACGGACTGGGAGGACGTTGAATGTCAGATGTGAAGACCCCCGCAGACGTGGTGGCCTGCGCCACGCCCGTATTCCTCGACACCGCCAACCGGAAGGCCGAAGCCGCCCCGATGACCGACCTGCAGATTGCGGAACTGCGGACGCTTGCCGACCGTCTTGGGGAACCCTTCGCGGCCACCCTGACCCGGCGCGAGGCGCAGGACAGGATCGCCCGGCTGCGCGACCGGCTGTAAGCGGCGGACCCGGCGGCAGGGAGGACGCCGCCGGGTCCGTTTCGCATTCGGCCATTCCAGCCCGGACATTTTCCCGCTAATCAGCGCGCGACTCTGAAGTCGGGGAGAAGACAGGTGTCAGACCAACACAGAGACGCGTTCCGCCAGACGGCGCTGCATTACCATGAGAACCCGAAGCCGGGTAAGCTGGAGGTCCGCGCGACCAAGCCGCTGGCGAACGGGCGCGACTTGTCGCTTGCCTACAGCCCCGGCGTGGCCGAGGCCTGTCTAGAGATCAAGGCCGACCCGCAGGCCGCCAGCCGCTATACCGCCAAGGGCAACCTTGTGGCGGTGGTGTCGAACGGCACAGCGGTTCTTGGGCTTGGCAACATCGGCGGGCTGGCGTCCAAGCCGGTGATGGAGGGCAAGGCGGTTCTATTCAAGAAGTTCGCGAACATCGACTGCTTCGACCTTGAACTGAATGAATCCGATCCCGAAAAGCTGGCCGACATCGTCTGCGCGCTGGAACCGACCTTCGGCGCGATCAACCTTGAAGACATCAAGGCGCCCGACTGTTTCATCGTCGAGAAGCTGTGCCGCGAGCGGATGAACATCCCGGTGTTCCACGACGACCAGCACGGCACCGCCATCGTGGTGGGCGCGGCGGCGACCAACGCGCTGGAGGTGGCCGGCAAGGCGTTCGAGGACATCAAGATCGTCTCGACGGGCGGCGGCGCGGCGGGCATCGCCTGCCTGAACATGCTGCTGAAGCTGGGCGTCAAGCGCGAGAACGTGTGGCTGTGCGACATTCACGGGCTGGTCTACAAGGGCCGGACCGAGGACATGAACCCGCAAAAGGCCGAGTACGCGCAGGACAGCGACCTGCGCACGCTGGACGAGGTGATCGACGGCGCCGACCTGTTCCTTGGCCTGTCCGGGCCGAACGTGCTGAAGCCGGACATGGTGGCCAAGATGGCCGACCGTCCGGTCATCTTCGCGCTGGCCAACCCCACGCCGGAAATCCTGCCCGAGGACGCCCGCGCGGTGTCGCCCGATGCGATCATCGCGACGGGGCGGTCGGATTATCCGAACCAGGTCAACAACGTGCTGTGCTTCCCGTTCATCTTCCGGGGCGCGCTGGATGTCGGCGCGACCGAGATCAACGACGAGATGCAGATCGCCTGCATCGAGGGCATCGCGGCACTGGCCCGCGCCACCACCTCGGCAGAGGCGGCGGCGGCCTACCAGGGCGAACAGCTGAGCTTTGGCGCCGACTACCTGATCCCCAAGCCGTTCGATCCGCGCCTGATCGGCGTGGTGGCGTCGGCCGTGGCGAAGGCGGCGATGGAGTCGGGCGTCGCGACGCGGCCGCTGGAGGACATCGCGGCCTACAAGGCACGGCTGGACGGGTCGGTGTTCCGGTCCGCCCTGATCATGCGTCCGGTGTTCCAAGCGGCGGCGACGGCACGCCGGTCCATCGTGTTCGCCGAGGGCGAGGACGAGCGCGTCCTGCGTGCGGCCAGCGCGATGATCGAGGAAACCACCGACACGCCGATCCTGATCGGCCGCCCCGAGGTGATCGAGGCGCGCTGCGAACGGGCCGGCCTTGCGATCCGGCCGGGCCGCGACTTTGACCTTGTGAACCCCGAAAACGACCCGCGCTATCGCGAGTACTGGGAAACCTATCACCAGATCATGGCCCGCCGGGGGATCACCCCCGATCTGGCGCGTGCGATCATGCGCACGAACACCACGGCCATTGCGTCGGTCATGGTGGCCCGGGGCGAGGCGGACAGCCTGATCTGCGGCACCTTCGGCCAGTTTGGCTGGCACCTGAACTACATCCGTCAGGTGCTGGCGGACCACAAGCTGCACCCGGTCGGCGCGCTGTCGCTGATGATCCTTGAAGACGGCCCGCTGTTCATCGCGGACACGCAGGTTCACCAGCAGCCCACGGCGGAAGAGATCTGCGAAACGGCGATCGGCGCGGCGCGCCACGTCCGCCGGTTCGGGATCGAACCGAAGATCGCGCTGTGTTCGCATTCGCAGTTCGGCAGTCTGGACAGCGAAAGCGGTCTGCGGATGCGGCGGGCGATGGAACTGCTTGAAGAACAGCAGGTCGATTTCGCGTTCGAGGGCGAGATGCACGTCGACAGCGCGCTGGACCAGACCCTGCGCGACCGCCTGCTTCCCGGCTCGCGGTTCGACGGCGCGGCGAACGTGCTGATCTTCGCATCTTCTGACGCGGCCTCTGGTGTGCGGAACGTGCTGAAGATGAAGGCCGGCGGGCTGGAAGTCGGGCCGATCCTGATGGGCATGGGGAATCGCGCCCACGTTGTGACGCCGTCGATCACCGCGCGCGGCCTTCTCAACATGTCCGCTTTGGCGGGGACGCCGGTCGCCTATTACGGCTAAGTCCTTGGCGCGACCTTCGATTTGACACGCCGGGGCCGTTTTCCGCGGCCCCGGACGCAAAGTTGACAACTTGGCGTTGCACGGAAGTAACGCTTAACCGTGTTAACTTTCTTTCCGCTACGTCGCTTAGCGGAAATTAACCTTCTGTTGATACTCTGTCTTCAATCAAGATCGGGCCGCGTCGGCCCCACAGAGGATAGCAGAGCATGAATTTCACCCGCAGCGCCGCAGCACTTGTCGCCTCGGTCACCCTTTCCACGGCAGCCATGACCGGGCAGGCCGCCGCTCAGGACATGTCGTCTTTCGGACTGGAAGCGGGTGTTTCGACACTTGGCGTCTTCATCGCCCCCGACTTTCAGCTGCACCGTGACGTCCACCTGCGGACGCCGCTGTACTTCGGCAACTTCAGCGATACCTACGAATACGATGACAACGACGTCGACACCGACCTGTCGTTTTCCTCGGTCGCCGTCATGGCGGACTACTACGTGATGGGCACGGGCTTCCGTCTGTCCGGCGGTCTGGCCTTTGGCGGGTACGAAGCCGACGCCGTCATGGTTGCCCCCACCATCGACGGAGAGTCGCTGGCAGGCGACATCACCGGCACGGTGCGTGCGAAGAACAACGTCTCGCCGGTGCTGGCGATCGGCTATCGCCACATGTTCAACGACAGCTGGGGTCTTGTGGTCGAAGGCGGCGCGCGGTTCACCCAGTACGAGATCGAGACGCAGGGCCAGGACCAGCTGTCGGCCAGCGCACAGGCCGATTTCGAGGCTGACATCCAGGACTATCAGGACGATCTGGACGACTTTTCGGTCGTGCCGTTCATCAGCCTTGGCGTGACCTACAACTTCTGATCCGGCAGGGCCGGGGGCGCATGACGCGCTTACCGGCCCGCCACCCCGCGCTGGGCCTTCAGCGGTCTCAGCGCATCCACAGCTTTTCCTTCTTGATCCGGTTGCGGATCACCTGCTCGCGCCGGGGAAGGTTGTCCTGATCGAACAATGCGCGCACCTTCTCGCCTTTCCGCTGGAACACCATCCGCTTGATCGGATCGTATTCCTTCAGCACCTTCTTCACCCGGTTCGGCGCCGCGACGCTTTCCAGCACCTTGATCACCGCGTCCGCCTCGCGCGCGTAAAGCAGCGGCAGCAGGCGATAGTGACACGTCACAGAGCCGTCCAGCAGACCGTCGGGGATCGTCTGACGCGCGCCGCCAAGCGCGTGGATCACCAGCGGCAGCACGATCTGGTCCAGCCACGGCATCATTTCCTGCCCGACAAGTTCACGCGGAGGATCGTCGCGCACCGCGACGGCATAGTCGTGGAACAGGCGGCCGAAGGCGTGCGGGCAGGCGTAGAAGAAAAAGCCCGCGTTGAAATACATGAACCGCTGCCAGTATTCCTCTGGCTCGGTCGCATCGACGGTGGGGGCCATGTCCAGGCCGAACTTGTCGTAAAGCGACTGCCAGATCTGGTGATAGCCGGGCCCGTACAGTTCGGGCTGCGGCCAGGTGCCTTCGCGCCGAAGCGATGCGCAGGGCCGGTCGAAGTCGAAGGGCACCGACGACAGCGGCCCGGTGACCAAGGTGTCGGTGTCGAAGAACACGAAGGGCTCGCCCTTGGGCAGGGCGAACAGGCCCTCGATCTTGTTGCCCTGCGGATAGCGCGACCCGAAGCTGCGGCTTTCGAAGGGCACGATCTCGGCGCCCAAGTCGGTTAGCAGGGCGCGAAGCTCGGGCGAGGAGATGCGCGGATCGCCTTTCCACAACGGGCCGGGCTGGGGTTCCGCGACGAACAGGCGGCCGGCAAAATCCGGGTCGGACTGGCGCAGGCTGGCGGCGAACAGCGCCGCTTCATAGCCCAGACGGCCGTCCTGCCCGACGATCATCACGTTGAACGCTTGGCGTTCTTCCTGCTTTTTCGCCATATTACCGCTACCTGCCCGTTTTGGGCGGACTATAGGCGGGAAGCGGGTTTCCCGGAAGAATGAATTGAAGCAGGAGGTTTTCGATGCGGATCATCATGGCGGCGCTGGCCGCGGCAGTCTTTGGCGTGGCGCCCGCGCAGGCACAGTTCGATTCGGCCGAACAGGTCAAACCGATCCTGAAGATGATCAAGCCGCAGTGGGTGTCGCTGCGCGAGTACGAGGGGCAGGACCTGCTGTATTTCACGATGCTCGAGGTCTACCGCTGCGGCATCGACCAGATCCGTTACGTGATCAACGAAGGCAAACCCGCCGTGTGGGAGACGCCGCCCTGCGAAGGGGACGAGGCGTTCTCGGACATCCCCGCCGACCGCCTGCCGTTCACGACGTTCCCGCTGAAGTCGGTCGAGAAACTGCGGATCGAGCTGACCTATGACGACGGAACGGTCGAATGGGCCGAGTACCAGCGCGGCGACGTGCTTCAGTAGGGGCCGTGCGCCGCTATGCCTTTGCGTACCGGACATAGGCGAACCGTGCCCTGTCCGGTGCCCAGTTCGGCACGTTGATCGAGCCCTGACCGCCGTGGAACGCCGCAACCGTCCACGGCGCGCCGCCGTTTGACGGCATCAGCTTCAGTTCCACATCCTCGCCGCGCGGGTGCCCCTCGACGTGGGGCGGGTATGCGAGGAACAGAACCAGCTTGCCGTCCGGCGAGGGGTGCGGGAACCAGTTCACGCGGCCGTCGTCCGTCATCCGTTCCAGCCCGCTGCCGTCGGTGCGGATGCGCCAAAGCTCGGGCAGCCCGCCGTGGTGGTCCGAGTTGAACCAGATCCATTTCCCGTCTTGGGTATAGTCCGGGCCGTCGCGGTGGCCCGGGCCTTGGGTCAGCACCGTCTCGGCGCCGCCGGCCAGCGGGCAGGTCGCGATCTGGAACACGCCGTCGCGCCGCGCGGTGTAGGTCAGCGTCAGGCCGTCGGGCGACCAGCCGTGATAATAGGACGGCGCCAGATCGGTTACCCGCTCGGGCGTGCCGCCGCCGACGGGCAGACGGTAGATCACCGAGGTGCCGCGCGCCGGGCTTTCGCTGACCACCAGCGTCGTCCCATCGGGCGAGATGCCGTGATCGTTGTTCAGACTGCGCAGGTCGCCGGTGTCGATCCGCTGCAGCGCCCGGGTCCCGTCCAAGTCCAGCCGGAACAGGTGTCCGTCGCCGTTGACGATCAGGAAGCTGCCGCACGGCGACCAGTTTGGCGCCTCGATCAGCGCGTCGGTTTCGAAGGCGATCTCTTCCTCGCCCGTCGCCACGTCGTGCAGCACGACGGTGCTGTGTGCATCAGCCATCGGTGAAGACCCCCGCGAACTGGTCGCGCAGGACGTTCTTTTGCACCTTGCCCATCGTGTTCCGGGGCAGGGCGTCCATCACCGCGACATGGCGCGGCTGCTTGAACTTCGCCAGCCGGTCGGCCAGCGCCGGCGCGACCGAGGCGGGGTCCAGCGTCGCACCTGTCTCGGGCACCAGAACCGCCACCACGCTTTCCCCGAAATCCGGATGCGGCGCGCCTATGACCGCGCTTTCCTTGACGCCGGGAAGATCGTCCAGCACCAGCTCGATCTCTTTCGGATAGATGTTGAACCCGCCCGAAATGATCAGGTCCTTGCCGCGCCCGACGATGGTGACATGGCCGTCAGGCTCGATCAGCCCAAGGTCGCCGGTGATGAAGAACCCGTCCTCGCGCAGTTCTTCCTTCGTCTTTTCGGGCATCTGCCAATAGCCTTGGAACACGTTGGCCCCGCGCACCTCGATCATCCCGATCTCGCCCCTTGGCAGTTCGGCCCCGGTTTCGGGGTCGGTCACCTTCAGTTCCACCCCGGGCAGGGCCGGTCCCACGGTGCCCGCGCGGCGGTCGCCGTCATACGGGTTCGAGGTGTTCATGTTGGTTTCGGTCATCCCGTAACGTTCAAGAATGCGGTGCCCGGTGCGGTCCTCGAACTGGCGGTGCGTCTCGGCCAGCAGGGGGGCAGAGCCCGACACGAACAGGCGGAAGTGGCCGACAAGGTCGCGGTCGAAGCGTGGGTCGTCCAGCAAACGGGTATAGAACGTCGGCACGCCCATCATCGCGGTCGCCTTCGGCAGGTTGGCGATCACGGTGTCGGTGTCGAACTTCGGCAAAAAGATCATCGACCCGCCTGCCAGCAGCGTGACGTTGGTCGCGACGAACAGCCCGTGGGTGTGGAAGATCGGCAGCGCGTGCAGCAGCACGTCGTCTTCGGTGAACCGCCAGACCTGAGCCAGCGTGGCGCTGTTCGACAGCAGGTTCTCTTGCGACAGCATCGCCCCCTTGGACCGGCCCGTCGTGCCCGAGGTGTACAGGAACGCGGCAAGATCGTCAGCACTACGGTCGACGGTGTCGAACGTCTCGGGCAGGCCTTGCGCCGCGCCGGCGAAGCTGCCGGTGCCGTCGCCGTCCAGCGTCATCAGGGCCGCGCCGTGCGCTGCGCAGACGGGGGCAAGCGCGGCTTCGGCGGCGGTGTCGCACAACACCAGCTTCGCGCCCGAGTTGCCGACGAAGTAATCGACCTCGGCGGCGGTATAGGCGGTGTTCAGCGGCAGGAAGATGATCCCGGCCTGCGCGCAGGCGGCATAGACCGCCAGCATCTCGGGCGATTTCGCCAGCTGCACGGCCAGCCGGTCGCCGGGCGTCAGGCCCTGCGCCGTCAGCGCGTGGGCGAACCGGGCGGCCATCCGCAGGAAGGCGTCGTGCGCGATCACCGACCCGTCGGGCAGGTGCAGGAACGGCGTCTGCTGCCCCGCATAGCGCCCGAACAGCCTGTCGTACAACGGATTTGGCATGGTTCCTCTCCCTTCACCTGCGTGTTTGGGTATCCGCCATCCGGCGTCGTGCGTAAAGCCCTTGGCAAGGCAACCCGGCGGGCTAGGCTGTTGCCAGCACAGGAGGACAGCACCATGACCACCGCCACGCGTATCGTACTTGCCAGCCGTCCGAAGGGCGACGCGACCCTTGACGATTTCCGCACCGAGACCGCGCAGATCCCCGCGCCCGACGACGGCGAACTTGCGCTGCGCACCATCTGGCTGTCGCTGGACCCCTACATGCGCGGCCGCATGAACGACGGACCGTCCTATGCCGCCGCGACCGAGATCGGCGAGGTGATGACGGGCGAGGTCGTGGCCGAGGTCACCGAAAGCCGCGATCCCCGGTTCGTGGCGGGCGACATCGTGCTGGCCCGGATCGGCTGGACGACCCACGGTATCGTGCGGGGGGCCGAGGCGCGCAAGCTGGACCCGGATCTTGCCCCTGTTTCGACCGCGCTGGGCGTGCTGGGAATGCCGGGCCAAACCGCGTGGATCGGTCTGAACGAGATCCTGAAGATGCAGCGCGGCGAGACGCTGGTCGTCGGCGCCGCGACAGGCGCGGTCGGGGGCGTCGCGGGGCAACTGGCCAAGCGGGCCGGGTTGAAGACCGTCGGCATCGCAGGCGGGTCCGAGAAATGCGCCTATGCGGTCGAGAACCTTGGCTATGACGTCTGCCTTGACCACCGCGACCCGGACCTTGCGCAGGAACTGGAAGCCCTGACGCCGCAGGGCGTGGATTGCTACTTCGAGAACGTCGGCGGCAAGGTGCTGGAGGCCGTGCTGCCCCGGATGAACCAAGACGGCCGCATCGCGATCTGCGGCATGGTGGCGTGGTATTCTCCCGAAGGGTTGCAGAACCCGCCGACCCTGCCGCCGGTCTGGCGCACCATCCTGACCAAGCGCCTGCGCGTGCAGGGGTTCCTTGTGTTCGATCACGCCGACAAGCTGCAGCCGTTCCTTGACGAGGTCGGCCCGCTGGTGGGCGGCGGGGACCTGCACTATCGCGAGTCCGTGGCCGAGGGGCTGGAGGCTGCGCCGCAGGCGTTTCTCGATATGCTGAAGGGGGGCAACTTCGGCAAACAGCTGGTCCGTGTCGTTGCGGACGCCTGAGATGTGTTTCGACGGTTTCCCGCCGAATGTGGATCACGCGAGAGGCCGTCGGGGATTTCTTATTGAAACATAAGGGGACGCTGGGGAAGTATTGAACCGGGCACGTAAGGGAGGAACCAGACGATGCTTGGCCAGATGATGCACCGTCCGCTGCACATTGCGGACATCCTGACCTTCGCCGCAGAGATCCACGGCCAAGAAGGCATCGTGTCCGCCACGGTCGAGGGCGGGCGTCACCGGCAAACGTGGAAAGAAACCGGCGTCCGCGCCCGCAAGCTGGGCGCCGCGCTTCAGCGGCTAGGCATCGGTGTGGGGGACCGCGTGGCGACGCTGGCGTGGAACGGCTATCGGCATATCGAGCTGTACTACGGCATTCCCGGCATCGGCGGCGTCTGCCACACCATCAACCCCCGGCTGTCCGCCGAACAGATCATCTACATCGTCAACCACGCCGAAGACCGCATCCTGTTCTTCGATCTCACCTTCCTGCCGCATGTCGAGAAACTGGCCGCGCATTTCCCGGCCGACATGAAATACGTGCTGATGACCGACAGCGCCCACATGCCGAAGGACAGCGCGCTGGACCTGCTGTGCTACGAGGATCTGCTGGCCGCCGAGGACGGCGACCTTGTCTGGCCCGACTTCCCCGAGGATACCGCCGCCGGGCTGTGCTATACCTCTGGCACGACCGGGAACCCGAAGGGCGCGTTGTATTCCCACCGCAGTCAGGTTCTGCACGCCTTCACCGTCGCCCTGTCGATGCAGGACGCCATGCGGGTCGGTCGGCGCATCCTGCCGGTGGTGCCGCTGTTCCATGCGAACTCTTGGGGGCTGGCGCATGCCGCTCCGCTGACGGGGGCGACGCTGGTGATGCCCGGGCCGCATCTGGACGGGCCGTCTTTGTTCACGCTGATGGAGGAAGAGACCGTGTTCTCGGCATGGGGGGTGCCCACCGTGTGGCTGGGCCTGAAGGCCGAGATCGAGAAGCAGGGCCGCCTGCCGGAAGGGTTCGCCGAGGTGGTGATCGGCGGGTCCGCTGCCGCGCCCTCGTTGATAGAGGCGTTCGAAAGCCGGGGCGTCGACGTCGTCCACGCATGGGGCATGACCGAAATGTCGCCGATCGGCACGCTGACCAAGCTGGACCCGGCCACGCAGGCCGGACCGATCGAGGACCGGCTGCCGCTGAAAGCCACGCAGGGCCACCGCGCCTTCGGGGTCGATATGAAGATCGTGGACGAAGACGGCCACCCGCAACCGCATGACGGCACCGCCGTCGGCGAACTGTTCGTGCGCGGCAACGGGGTGGTCGCGGGCTATTACGACAACGCCGAAGCGACCGCCAAGGCGCTGGACGCCGACGGCTGGTTCGGCACCGGCGACGTGGCGGCGATCACACCGGACGGGTATCTGAAGATCACCGACCGGACCAAGGACCTGATCAAGTCGGGCGGCGAATGGATCAGCTCCATCGACGTCGAGAACATGGCGATGGCGCATCCCGACATCGCAAACTGCGCCGTGATCGCGGTGCCGCACCCGAAGTGGGATGAACGACCGGTGCTGATCGCCGTCCCCGCCGAAGGCAAGTCGCCCGACTGCGCCGACATCCTGCGGCACCTTGGGGCGCATTTCGCCAAGTGGCAGTTGCCCGACGACGTGGTGTTCGTGGATACGCTGCCGCTGACGGCGACGGGCAAGGTGTCGAAGCTGACCCTTCGGCAGGAATACGCGGACCATACATTGCCCGAGGTCCACTAGACCCCGGGGGCGTTGCCCTTAGAGCGTCAGCACGATCTTTCCGGTGGCCTTGCGGTCCGCGATCCGGTTCAGCGCGACCGCCGCCTGCGCCAGCGGGTAGGTTTCCGACACGCGGGGCCGGATCTGACCGGCGCGATACAGGCGAAACATCTCGGCGACCTGATGCGCGAAACGGGCGGGGTCTTTCTTGGTGAACGCGCCCCAGAACACGCCCGCGATGTCACAGCCTTTCAGCAGCGGCAGGTTCAGCGGGATCTCGGGGATGCCCGCCGGGAACCCCACCACAAGATACCGCCCGCCCCACGCCATCGCCCGCAGCGCCGGTTCGGCATAGGGGCCGCCGACGGGATCGTAGACGACGTCGACGCCGTCGGGGCACAGCGCCTTGATCTTGGACCCGAACTGCTTTTGCCCCGCGCGGTCCATCTCTGCCGGGTAGACCAGAACGTCCTGCGCGCCCAAGCCGCGCACGAAGGCGGCCTTGTCCTGGGACGACACAGCGCCGATCACCCGCGCGCCCATCGCCAGCCCCAGTTCCACCGCTGAGGCCCCGATGCCGCCCGCCGCGCCAAGCACCAGAAGCGTCTGGCCCGACGACAGGTGCCCGCGGTCGGTCAGGCCGTAATAGCTTGTCCCGTAGGTGAAAATGAACGCCGCCGCTTCGTCGAACGGCATCGCCTCGGGGAAGGGGATCGCATCGTCCGCCGGGATCACGACGTGGCTTGCGAAGCCGCCGTACAGCGTCAGCGCCAGCACCCGTGTTCCGACCGTCATCGCGACACCCGGGCCGACCGCATCGACCACGCCCGCGATTTCCCCGCCCGGGGCGAAGGGGCGGTCGGGGCGGTACTGGTACAGGTCGCGGATCATCAGCGTGTCGGGAAAGTTCACGCCCGCAGCCTTCACCGCGACGCGGACTTCGCCCGGTCCGGGTTCGGGCATCGGGATGTCGGACAGCTCCAGCGTTTCGGGGCCGCCCGGGGCCCGGCTGAGCATCGCTTTGGCAGTCATCGGCGTCTCCTTCGACGCGAAGCTGTGCCGCACCGTCACACCTTGTCAACCCGGCCCCCCGGCGCCCAAGGTTGCCCTGCAGGAACGGGAGGGCCGTGCGTTGGAGGAACATCGGACAGGGACGCTGACGCTGGACGAATGGCGTGCGCTGGTCGGACAACGGGCGGGCACGTCGGCGTGGCACGAGGTGTCGCAGCAGACCATCGACGCCTTCGGCACGCTGACCGGCGACGACCAGTGGATCCACACCGACCCGGTCCGCGCCGCCGAGGGGCCATTCGGCGGCCCCATCGCGCACGGCTTCCTCACGCTGTCGCTGCTGGCACCCATGTCGCTTGAGGCCCTGCCGGGGCTTACGGGGGCGGGGATGGGCGTGAACTATGGGTTCGACCGCCTGCGCTTTCTGTCGCCGGTGCCCGCGGGCGCCCGCATCCGCGCGCATTTCGATGTCACCTCGGTCGAGGAAACCCGCCCGGGGGAAGTGACCTTCGCGCTGGCCGTAACGGTCGAGATCGAGGGGCAGGACCGCCCCGCGCTGGCCGCTGACTGGATCAACCGACGCTACATGGACAAGAGGACGCAATGACCGTGACCGACCGCAAGCTGCCCGAGGTGTTTCGCAATCTTCGCTTGCCCGCCGTGGCCGCGCCGATGTTCATCGTGTCAGGGCCGGATCTGGTCATCGCCCAGTGCAAGGCCGGGATCGTCGGCAGCTTTCCGGCGCTGAACGCCCGCGAGTCCGAGGGCGAGCCGCCGATGCTGGAGGCATGGCTGAAGCGGATCACCGAGGAACTGGACGCGTGGAATCAGGCCAACCCCGACACGCCCGCCGCGCCCTTCGCGGTGAACCAGATCGTCCACCGCACGAACGCCCGCCTGCAACGCGATATCGAGATCTGCCACAAGTGGAAGGTGCCGATCTGGATCACCTCGCTTGGGGCAAGGCCAGAGGTGAACGCCGCGGCGCATGACTGCGGCGGGCTGGCGTTGCACGACGTCATCAACAACACCTTCGCCCGCAAGGCGATCGAGAAGGGCGCCAACGGGCTGATCGCCGTCGCGGCCGGGGCCGGGGGACACGCGGGTCCACAGTCGCCCTTCGCGCTGGTGCGCGAAATCCGGGACTGGTTCGACGGGCCGCTGCTGTTGTCGGGCGCCATCGCCACCGGCGAGGCGCTGCTGGCCGCGCGGGCGATGGGGGCGGACCTTGGCTATATCGGCTCGCCTTTTATCGCGACGGACGAGGCGAACGCGATCCCGGACTACAAGCAGGCCATCGTCGACGGCGGGGCAGAGGACATCGTGACCTCGGCGCTGTTCACCGGCATCTCGGGAAACTACCTGCGCGGGTCGATCCAGCGCGCGGGGCTGGACCCAGACGCGCTTTCCGGGTCGGACGCGCAAATGATGGATTTCGCCAAGGCCGACACCGGCGGCGGCGCAAAGGCGTGGAAGGACATCTGGGGGTCCGGGCAGGGCATCGGCGCGGTCCGCGCGGTTCAGCCTGCGGCCAGCCTGATTGCGCGCATCCGGGAAGAATACACAGCTGCGGGCAAGCGGCTGGCGGCAGAGTTTTCCTGACGCCGGGTCGCGGGACAGGTGTCCACACGCGGGGGATAACTTGGTGGAGCGAATCCGCCTTCACATAAATGTCACGAATTAAGGTACTGATTCAGAATTGAAAATCGGCATTTCGCCCGATTTTCGCCCGTGTGGAAAACGCTGCGTCAACTTGCGTCACACCACGGGAATTGCGGGAAAAGTGCTGGGCCGCCATCGGCGGCGGCCCGTCCCGCGCGATCAGAATGCCTTGAAGGTCAGGGTCGTCAGCGACCGCTCGATGCCGGGAATGTGCAACAGTCGATCATTGATGAACTTGCCCACGTCGTCGCCCTCGGGGACGTACAGCTTGATCAGCAGGTCGTACTCGCCCGAGGTGGAATAAAGTTCAGAGTGAATCTCTTCCAGCGCGATCTTTTCGGCAACCGCGTAGGTGGTGCCGGGCTTGCAGCGGATCTGGATGAAAACGCAGGTGGTCATCGGGGTCTCCCTTGGTCGAGCGGCAGAATGGCCGCGGTCGGCGCGGGAATCAATGGCCCCTGCTTCCAAAGCCGACCTGCCGGTCCTATAAGGCCGCCGACGTCATGGAGGTCGCTATGAGAACTGCAGAAATCGTCCGCAAGACGGCCGAGACCGACATCTCGGTGTCGATCGAGCTCGACGGGACCGGGTCCTACGAGATGGACACCGGCATCGGGTTCTTCGACCACATGCTGGACCAGCTGTCGCGGCATTCGCTGATCGACATGAAGGTCCGCTGTCAGGGCGATCTGCACATCGACGACCACCACTCGGTCGAGGATACCGGCATCGCGATCGGGCAGGCGCTGGCCAAGGCGCTGGGCGACAAGAAGGGCATCCGCCGGTACGGGTCGTGCCTGCTGCCGATGGACGACGCTTTGGTGCGCGCGGCGCTGGATCTGAGCGGCCGGCCCTATCTTGTGTGGAACGTGGACATCGCGGCGCAGAAGATCGGCACCTTCGACACCGAACTGGTGCGCGAGTTCTTTCAGGCGCTGTCGACCCACGGCGGGATCACCCTGCACGTCGATGCGCTGCACGGGATCAACGCGCACCACATCGTCGAGGCCGCGTTCAAGGCGGTGGCGCGGGCGCTGCGCGAGGCGGTCGAGACCGACCCGCGCAAATCCGACGCGATCCCGTCGACCAAGGGCGCGCTGTAAGCCGCCCAAAGACGCGCGTCAGGCGGCCAGCGGCGCGCGGGCCCGGTCCCGCCGCAGCCACCATTCCGCGATCAGCAGGTTCGGCACCCAGCACAGCCAGGCGACGATCTGGTAGCCGGTGTCGAACCCGAACGCCGCCATCAGCAGCGGCAATTCCAGCCGCAGCGTGACCCCCGCGAAGGTCAGCGCGACGGACCGGATCATCCAGCGGCGGTGCTCTGCGATGCGCCTCTGCATCGCCAGCCAGATGCCGCGCCCGGTGATCCCCATCCACAGCACCGCGAGGATGCCGAAGGCCCACGCCGCGACCGGACCGGCCGAGGTGAAGGGCGCGATTGCCAAACCGCCTAGCCCCGAGATCAGGATCGCCACGCCATAAACCCGGCCCAGCCAGCGGTGCAGGGCCGGGCGGCGCGCCCGCAGCCCGCGGGCCAGCTGGAACGGGGCCAGCACCAGCGCGATGGGGGCGAACAGGACATGCGCAAGGAACGCCGCCCGCCGGTCGATGAAATGGTGCAGCATGAAGTCCATCGAGGCCTCGACCCCGAACGCGAGCCAGCGATAGGACACCAGCGCGACGGCGAAGGACAACAGCCAGAACAGGGCGGTCCGGGTGCGGAGAAAGGCGGGCATGAGCGACCTCGTTGGGGTGACTATGGGCAACTTGACAGTGTAAAGATCGCCTTGACTTGACGCTGTCAAGTTCGGCGTTAGGCTGGCTGTCCAATGACCGATGCGTCCCCCAAGAAACCGCACCACCACGGCAACCTGCGCGAGGCGCTGGTGCTGGCCGGATTGCAATTGCTGGAAGAGGGCGGGCCAGAGGCGCTGACCCTGCGCCGCTGCGCTGCCCTTGCGGGGGTCAGCCATGCCGCGCCCGCGCATCACTTCGACGGTTTGCCGGGGTTGCGCGGCGCAATCGCCGACGAGGGATTTCGCCGCTTTCGCAACTACATGGTCGATGCAGAGGTCACCGGGGACCAGACCGACCGGGGCCGTCTGAAATCGATCACGCGCGGCTATCTGAACTTTGCCCGCGACAACCGCGCGCTGTTTCACCTGATCTTCGGCTACGACCTGTCCGGTCCCGGCAAGGCAGGCGCCGACGCCGGTCATTTCGCCTATGAGCCGCTGCGCCGCTGCTGCGCGCCCTTCGTGCCGGACGGGGCCGCGCCCGAGGTGGTCGAAGCGCAGGTCTGGTCGCTGGCGCATGGCTACGCGAGCCTCTACCTGGCTGGGCGATTCTGGTCCGGCGCGCCCGATGGGCTGTTCGACGCGGTGATGACGCTGCTGGACGGAGTGGGTGCGACGGGCGCGCTTGGAACGGCGGGGCTTGGAAACGGCGGCGAAACCGCCTAGTCACCCGGTGGTTCCGCAACCGCAGGAGAACGCCCGATGCTGACCGCGATCATCGACTACGAATCCGGCAATCTGCATTCCGCCGAGAAGGCGTTCCAGCGCATGGCCGCCGAGACCGGCGCGGGCGAGGTGATCGTCACCGACAAGCCCGAAGACGTGGCGCGGGCCGACCGGCTGGTGCTGCCCGGCGACGGAGCCTTTCCGGCCTGCCAGCGCGCGCTGTACGCGGTCGACGGTGTGGCCGAGGCGATGACCGAGGCGGTGATGCAGCGCGGCGTGCCCTTCATGGGGATCTGCGTCGGGATGCAGATGCTGGCGACGGCGGGCCACGAATACGAAGAGGTCGCGGGGCTGGGCTGGATCGGCGGCGACGTCGTGCACATCGACCCGTCCGACCCGGCGCTGAAGGTGCCGCACATGGGGTGGAACGATCTGGTCGTCGACAACGCCCACCCGGTGCTGGACGGGATCGCCACCGGCGAGCACGCGTATTTTGTGCACTCTTACCACTTCCGCGTCGCCGATCCGGCCCACCTGCTGGCGCATTGCGACTATGGCGGGGCGGTCACCGCCATCGTTGGGCGCGACAACATCGTCGGCACCCAGTTCCACCCGGAAAAGAGCCAGGCGGCGGGTCTGCGGCTGATCGGGAATTTCCTGAACTGGAAACCCTGACGGTCTGACAATCGCGTCGGGCGCGGGGCGGGGGCTCTGCCCCCGTCGCGCCTTGCGCGACTCCCCCGAGGTATTTGGAAAGAGAAGAAGGGGCGCGCGGCGGGTCAGCCCTTGCGCGCGGCTTTTTCGGCGAGGCCCGAGGTGCCTTCGCGGCGGTCCAGTTCGGCCAGCACGTCGGCAAGGTCGATGTCGCGCGCGGCGAGCATGACCAGCAGGTGGTAGAGAACGTCGGCCGCCTCGAACGTCAGGTTCTCGCGGTCGTTCTTCGCGGCGGCGATGATCGCCTCGACCGCTTCCTCGCCGAACTTCTCGGCGCATTTCTCGGGGCCTTTCGCCAGCAGCTTCGCAGTCCACGAACTGTCTGGGTCGGCGCCCTTGCGGGATGCGATGGTGGCGGCGAGGCGGTCGAGCGTGTGGGTCATGGGCGCACCGGGATGCCGGCGGCGGCCATGTGGGCCTTGGCCTCGCCGATGGTGTAGGTTCCGAAGTGGAAGATCGAGGCGGCGAGCACCGCGCTGGCATGGCCCTTGGTCACGCCCTCGACAAGGTGGTCCAGCGTGCCGACGCCGCCCGAAGCGATCACCGGCACGTCCACCGCGTCGGCAATGGCGCGGGTCAGGGGCAGGTTGAAGCCTTGCTTGGTGCCGTCACGGTCCATCGAGGTCAGCAGGATTTCTCCGGCGCCTTTCTCGGCGATCATCACGGCGAATTCCACCGCGTCGATCCCGGTGGGCTTGCGGCCGCCGTGGGTGAAAATCTCCCACCGGCCGGGCGTCCCGTTTTCGCGATCCTCCGGTTCGACCGTTTTGGCGTCGATGGCGCAGACGATGCATTGCGATCCGAAGCGGTCGGCGGCGCGGGCGATGACGTCGGGGTCGGCCACGGCGGCCGAGTTGAACGACACCTTGTCGGCCCCCGCCAGCAGCAGGTTGCGCACGTCTTCAGAGGTGCGCACGCCGCCGCCGATGGTCAGCGGCATGAAGCACTGTTCCGCCGTGCGCGTCGCAAGGTCGTACATCGTGCCGCGGTTCTCGTGCGTGGCGTGGATGTCGAGGAAGCACAGTTCGTCGGCACCGGCGGCGTCATAGGCGCGCGCGGCCTCGACCGGATCGCCGGCGTCGATCAGATCGACGAAGTTGACGCCTTTCACCACGCGGCCGTCGGCCACGTCGAGGCAGGGAATGATGCGGGTCTTAAGCATGGCAGACTGGTCTTTCCGTGTCGGGCTCGTACTATTCCGGAATGGGGGGAAGGGAAAGGAGTTTGCGATGAGGGGTTTTCTTGCGGTTCTTGCGCTGGTGACGGGTGCTGCCCCGGCATGGGCCGAGGCCGATTTCGTGAAGGTACGTGCCGACGCCTCGGTGGCCGAGGTGATGAACCGTCTGGTGGTGGCGGTCGAAGGCGCGGGCGCGCTTGTCTTCGCGCGGGTCGATCACGCCGGTGCGGCGCAAACCGTGGGACAGGATCTGCCGGACATGGAGCTGCTGATCTTCGGCAACCCAAAGCTAGGGACGCCCGCCCTCCGGGATGCGCCGATGGCCGGGCTGATGCTGCCGCTGCGGGTTCTGGCCTATGAGGATGCCGATGGCGCGGTCTGGCTGTCGTATCAGGATGTCGGCGACATGCTGGAGGATGCGGGCGGTGACGCCGATGGCGATTATGTCGCGCCGATCGCCGGGGCGCTGGAACGGCTGACGGCTCAGGCGGCGGGCGGCTGACGGTGGCGGCGGATGCGGGCGGCGACGAAGGTCGCCATCGCCCACGTCAGCCCGAACCCGAACGAGAACGGCCCGATCAGCATCACGCCCCATGCGGACCAGAAGCCTGCGGTATAGGCCAGCTCTCCGGCCTCGCGTCCCGCGACGGTGCAGGGGTGGACGCCGCTTTCGTCGATCCGGCAGCCGCCGAAATAGCTGAGGCCAAGCGCCAGCGCGACCCATGCCAGCCAGACGACCCAAGGGCCAAGCGTGAGGATCGCGAAGATGCGGTGGACCCATTTCATGCCGGTCGCCTCAGGCCGCGCGCTGCCGCCGGTAAAGCCATTCCAGCAGGTAGGCGAGGATCGCCAGCGGCGGCCCGACCATGATGTAGGCGAAGGCCGAGGCGCGGATCACCGGCTGGGCCGAGGTGAAGGCCGTGGCCAGCCCGGTGCCGCCGACGCAATTCGAATAGGCCGCGGTGATCGACCCGTCGCACAGCAGCATCGGGATCACCACGGTCGCGACCAGCACGGTAAAGGCGATGCCGCCCCAGAACATGATGAAGTGCGACGCCGGGTTGCGCAGGTCGGCGGCAAGGAACGGCGCCACGACAGCCGGCATCCCGAAGAAGAAGGATAATAGCAGGTCGTTCAGCACGTCGGGGCCTCCGGTCGGGTCAGGCCGAAACTACGCGCAGCGCCTCCGACAGGTCAATCGCACCGTCGTACAGAGCCCGCCCCGAGATCGCCCCGTCCAGCGCGGCACCGCAATCGCGCAGCGCCACGAGGTCATCGATCGACGACACGCCGCCCGAGGCGATGACCGGGATCTGCACCGCGTTGGCCAGCGCCGCTGTCGCGGTGACGTTCGGGCCCTGCATCGCGCCGTCGCGGTCGATGTCGGTGTAGATGATCGCGGCGACGCCCGCGTCCTCGAACTGGCGGGCGAGGTCGGTGACCATCACGTCGGTCTCTTCCGCCCAGCCCTTGGTGGCGACGCGGCCGTTGCGGGCGTCGATGCCCACCGCGACGTGCCCCGGGAACGCGGCTGCGGCCTCGCGGACAAGGTCGGGGTTCTCGACCGCGACGGTGCCAAGGATCACGCGGCTGACGCCCTTGGTCAGCCAGCCCTCGATGGTGGCCATGTCGCGGATGCCGCCGCCCAGCTGAACCGGCACGTCCACGGCGGCAAGGATCGCTTCCACCGCCGCGCCGTTGACCGGGCGACCGGCGAAGGCGCCGTTCAGATCGACAAGGTGCAGCCATTTGCAGCCCGCCTTCACAAAGCTTTTCGCCTGCGCCGCGGGGTCGTCGCCGAACACGGTGGCCGCGTCCATCTCGCCGCGCAGAAGCCGCACGCACTGGCCGTCCTTCAGGTCAATGGCGGGGTAGAGGATCATGGGCTTCGCTCCGGCTGGGACTGTACGGCGCGGTCTTTGCCACCCTGTCCCCCGATTGCCAAGCAAACATTAATGCCGCGCCGCCGTTCCAGTGCCGCGCAAAGACGGCGTTGATGCTTGCCCGACGCTACGTCATGGGCCACAGTATGTCGCATAGAGCCAAGGAATAGGGCTCGGGGCATAGTGGAGCAGCACAAGATGACAAGAATTGTACTATTCATCGCCGGCCTGATGATCTCTGTCGCTGGCGCGGCCTCGGCGGGGGAAACGCTGTTGGGCGTATGGCAGACCGAACGCGATGCGAAGAACCAGACCGGATATGTGCGGATCTATCCCTGTGGCAACCGCCTGTGCGGGACGTTGATCGCGTCGGTCGACAAGCACGGCAAGCCCAGCGGGTCGCCGAACGTCGGGCGCCGGATCATCTGGAACGTCCGCAGCGTCGAAGGCTGGGGCAAGGGCAACATGTACGTGCCGGTGATGCGGAACGAGTATCCCACCGTGCTGATCGCCACCGGAAACCGGCTTGAGGTCAAGGTCTGCAACACCGTCGGCGATTGCGACACGCAGACGTGGAAGCGCACGCTGACGAACTGACCCGCCGCGCCTGAACCTGGGGCGGGGTCACAGCTTTGACGAGATGACCCCGGTGTTGAACCCGGCCTTGCGCAGTTCTCCGAACAGCCGCTGATGTTCGATCTTCGGACAGCGGTTCTGGATCACGGTCAGCCCCTGTGCCTCGGCGCGGGCGGCGGCCTCGGCGTGTTCGACGCCGATCTGCATCCAGACCGTGCGCAGGTGGGGCAGGTGTTCCAGCGCCTCGTCCAGAATCTGCGGCACGGCATCGGACTTGCGGAAGATGTCGACCATGTCGACTTTGGCGTCCGCCGGGATCGCCGCAAGGTCGGGCACCACCGTTTCGCCGAACAGCCGTGTCCCGGCGACCTTCGGGTTCACGGGGATCACGCGGTAGCCTTTCAGCGACAGATATCGGCCCACGAAATGGCTGGGCCGCACGGGGTCCGGCGACACGCCCACGCAGGCGATGGTCTTGGTTCCGTGCAACACGTTGCGCAGGAAAGCGTCGGAGTAGGTCATCGGTTCTTTACCATCATGGTCGCCTTGGGTATGCCACGAGACGTCCGGGCAAGGCACATAAAAAAGCGCCCGGGCCACAATGGGCCGGGCGCAAGTCACGGAACGAGGGACAGTGAAGTGAAGCGTGGATGTTCCGTTCCCACGCTCACTCTAATATTTAGAATTGCACCGGCGGCTTTAAAGGTCACGTAATATCGGCGTGACTGAAGGGTGATCTGGTCTGTCGACTTTTCCCGATTCTTAACAAGCGGACCTGCCGAATGAAGGCTTTTCAGATGCTTGCACGGCGCAAACCGTAACACGAATCGGTTCGGCTACTCGTGTCACGGTTGATTGAAAATCCGTTCGCATGCGCGGAAATCCGCCTAAAAAATCGGCAAACCCATGTTAATGCCGGGAATTGATCATTGGATTCGCAGCTTTAAGGCGACTCGGTCCTTGACGCGACGGGTTTAGCGCCGGGTGGCTGCGTACAACGCTACCGCCGCCGCGTTCGACACGTTTAGTGATCCGAACGGCCCGGCGAAATCGACGCGCACGAGGGTATCGCAGGTATCGCGCGTCTTCTCGCGCAGGCCCGGACCCTCTGCGCCCAGCACCAGCCCCACGGGATCGGTTGCAGCGCCGGCAAGCCCGTCCTCCAGCGTGGTGTCCGCCTCGCCATCCAGACCCAGCAGGCGGTAGCCCATCTCGCGCAGCTCTTCCATCGCGCGCGACAGGTTTTGCACCCGCAGGTACGGCTGCCGTTCCAGCGCACCCGAGGCCGTCTTGGCCAGCGCGCCGGTTTCGGGGGCGGAATGGCGCGCCGGGGCGATCACCGCGCGGGCGCCGAACACCTCGGCCGACCGCAGGATGGCGCCCACGTTGTGCGGGTCGGTGACGCGGTCCAGCAGGACCACGGAAGGCGCCTCTCCGGGGGGGGCATGGCACAGGTCGCCCATCCGGCCCCAGTCCAGCGGCCGCACTTCCAGCGCCGCGCCTTGGTGGACCGAGCCGGGGTCCAGCGGGGCAGGAAACTTGCGCGGGTCCGCGATCTGCGGTTCGGGCCCGTTGGCAACGGCATCGCCCAGCCGGTCGGCGGCGTTCTTGGTCAGGACCAGTTGCAGTTTCTCGCGCCGGGGGTTCATCAGCGCGTCGCGGACCGCGTGCAGACCGAACAGCCACACGGTTTCCGCAGCGGCAGCCCGCTTGCCGCGTTCCTTCTCGACCACCCACTTGGGCTTTTTCATCGTCTCGCGCCTTCCGGTTACGGCATCCTCAGTTTGCGGGGATTTAACGGTTGACGTCCAAAAGTGCTACGGATAATCAACGCGACGCGTCGGGCGACGTGCTGCAAGGTGCGGCAGCGGACTGTAACTCCGCCGGGGAGACCCATGCCTGGTTCGATTCCAGGGTCGCCCACCATTCTCCCGGAAAAAACGTTGCAACGCACACATGCCTGGCGCGGATATTGCCCC
>NZVC01000016.1 GCA_002701395.1 Maritimibacter sp.
CGGCCGGGGCGAAGGTTTTGTGGATGGTGGTGTGACCGACCCACTTCACGGCAACGTCGCGGCCATCCGCCGTGCGCACCATGTCGCCGGTCTTCAGGTCCTCGACCGCACACATGCCGTCCGGCGTCGCGATCAGCGTGCCAGCAGCAAAGCAAGTGACGTCGTAGGTGTAGGGCGTGGTGGTGTCGACGGTGAGAACGGTGGCGTCGGCGACCGACTGGATTTCAGTGAAAAGATAGTCGTCGCCTTCCACTTCGATCACCACGCCAAGGTCGGTGACGGTGCCTTTGAAGATATTGCTGGTGTCGCCCGAACTGGCGATGCGGACATTGTCGCCAACCGCGGTCTCTTCGTCGAACGTACCGTCGGCCAGATCATCGAACGTGATGGAGAAGTTCGTATACCCGCCAGAAACCGTGAAATCGGTGCCATCGAAAGTACCCGAGTAGAACCCGGAAAAAGTCTGAGGCATTTAAGTGCTCCTTGTGCTTCGGGATGGAGCTAGCGCAATGATGACAAAGGGAAAAGAAATTAATATGTTCTTAGGAAATCGTGATTGACCCTTGGGTTGAGAACCGATTCGCGTAGCGGTTGAGGGCGCTACGTCACCAATCAGTCCGCCCTTCAAAATCAAGGCCAACAGCAGCTTCGGCCGCTCCGGCCAAGGGCGATCGCGGTCCCGCGCTGGCAGCGGCCAGACGGTCTAAACTTCGATCCTCATAGCCAGATCACCGGCGGGCGACGTCAATCCGGCGCCAGCATGTATCCAGCCCCGCGCACCGTCTGCAGATAGCGCGGCTGCTTTGGGTCGGCCTCCAGCTTGCGGCGCAGGCGGGTGATCTGGACGTCGACCGCGCGCTCCTGCGCCTGACCGCGGTCGCGGCCAAGATCCTCGACCAGCTTGGCGCGGCTGACCGGCTCTCCCGGCTGGGTCGAGAAGATCTTCATAAGCTGCGCCTCTGTCGCGGTCAGCCGGATCGGCTCGTCGCCGTGCCACATCTCGCCCCGGTCCACGTCGTACCGGATTTCACCCAGCTTCAGATATTTCGGCCCCTCGCCGTTCTCGGTGGGGGCCGATGGGACGCGCCGCAGGATCGCGTTGATCCGCAACAGCAGTTCCTTCGGCTCGAACGGCTTGGCCAGATAGTCGTCGGCCCCGGCCTCCAGCCCGGCGATCCTGTCCTCTGTCTCGCCCTTGGCGGTCAGCAGCAGGATCGGCGTCGTCAGCGCCTCGCGCAGGGACCGGGTCAGCGATACGCCATCCTCGCCCGGCATCATGACGTCCAGCACCAGCATGTCGAATTCCAGTCCCGACAGCAGGCGGCGGGCCTGCGCCGCGTCGCGCGCGGCGGACACAAGAAAGCCGTGGCGGATCAGGAATTTCTGCAAAAGGTTCCGGATCCGCTCGTCATCGTCGACGATCAGCAGGTGGGCGTCCGGCGCCGTCATGTGCCGGACTCTTTCAGCCGGTTGAAGTGTCGCCGCATCTCGGGATCCATCATCGCCTCCAGCACCGTGCGGAACCCGGCGACGGCCTCCGGCCCCGCGTGCCGGAAGGCGTCGCGCATCCGCGCCCTCTGCGCCGTCGACAATTTCGCCTCCAGCGCCTCGCCCTTCTCGGTGAGGTACAGGTGCCGCTCGCGCTTGTCACGCGCGCCGATCCTGCTTTCGACCAGCCCGTCCTCGATCAGGGTGCGCAAAACCCTGTTCAGGGACTGTTTCGTCACGCCAAGGATGTGAAGCAGGTTGTTTACCGTGGTCCCCGGCGCGCGATGGATGAAGTGGACCGCCCGGTGATGCGCCCGGCCATATTCAAGATCGCCAAGGATGCGGTCGGGATCCGCCGTAAAGCCGCGATAGGCGAAATACATCGCCTCGATCGCCTTGCGAAGCTGTTCGTCCGTCAGGAAAAGGAGACTTTCGCCCCCCGGCGCAGCCGCGCCACCGCCTTCTGCCATAGATCCGTCCGTCGTTCACAATCTGCTTTCAGACTAGGCATTTTATGTCAGCCTTGTTGACATTCCAAGAGCCGACTGGTACCGAATCGCAGATTTTGCGCAACTTTATGTCCGATGCGGACATATCCCACGCAATTTCCGAACCGACAGCGCAATGGAAGGATAGAACAATGGCTGGCGCTTATGATAACCGCGATGGCTACATTTGGATGGACGGGAAGCTTGTGCCGTGGCGCGACGCGAACGTACACGTCCTGACCCATGCCCTTCACTATGCGTCGTCGGTGTTCGAGGGCGAGCGCTGCTACAACGGCAAGATCTTCCTTGGCCGCAAGCATTCCGAGCGACTTCTGTTCTCCGGCCGCGAGCTGGATATGGAAATCCCCTATACAGTCGACCAGATCGAGGAAGCGAAATACGCGACGCTGAAGGCCAATAACCTGACCGACGCCTACGTTCGGGCCGTCGCATGGCGCGGCGCGGGCGAAGACATGGGCGTCAGCTCGGCCAAGAACCCCGTCCGCATGGCCGTGGCCTGCTGGGAATGGGGCGCGTACTACGGCGACTCGAAGTTCAAGGGCGCGAAGCTGGACATCTCGAAGTGGAAGCGTCCGTCGCCCGAAACGATCCCGGTGCACGCGAAGGCCGCTGGCCTGTACATGATCTGCACCGCGTCCAAGCACGCGGCCGAAGCCAAGGGCTGCTCTGACGCGCTGTTCATGGATTATCGCGGCTACGTGGCCGAGGCGACCGGCGCGAATATCTTCTTCGTCAAGGACGGCGAGGTTCACACCCCTTTGGCCGACTGCTTCCTGAACGGCCTGACCCGTCAGACCGTGATCGGCATGTTGAAGGATAAGGGCATCACCGTCCACGAGCGTCACATCGAACCCGACGAGATGGAAAGCTTCCAGCAGTGCTGGCTGACCGGCACCGCGGCAGAGGTCACTCCCGTCGGCCAGATCGGCGACTACACCTTCGAAGTCGGTGAACTGACGAAAGAGATCGCGACGGATTACGAAAAGCTCGTCCGCTCGTAAGCGACAGGACACGGTTTTTGGAAAGGGGCGCCGCGGGCGCCCCTTTTTCGTTGTGCCCTATCGCCCCTAAATCATGCTGCGCGGGTCAGATTGCTGCCCGAAAGTGCGGCTAGCCACGGGACAACAGCCCATGACCCGAAAGGCCGGCCATGTCTCCTGTCCAGCTCTTCCTGGCATTCGCCGCCATGTGCGGCGCAGTCGTGTTTTTGTCGTTGATGCCAGACGAAAGCGGCGGCTCGGACGGCGTTGTCGACCTGATGGCGGAAGACGGGATCGCGTCCCAGATCTTCGGCGGCGGCCTGACCGCAGCCACGCCCAGCGACGATACCGAGAACGAGACCGACCCGAACAAATTGCGCAGCGCCGACTTCTACGGGTGGAAAGCGAAGGACTACGGCGTCGCGGCCTACGGCGACTCTATCCTGCACCTGAACACGATCGTCGAGGACTATCCCCGCGGTCTTCAGTATCCTGCCAGCTACCGGTTTGCCGGGTTCGACCCGTCCTGCACGCCCCGCCCGCCCCGCGAGGACGAGGTAATCGCCAATGTCAGCGTCGGATACGGCGACCGCCCTTCGGGCCTTCAGGCGTTCGACACCGACGCGCTGATCAAGGCAAGCCTGTCGTGGCTGGAGCGCAAGTACAAAGGCTCGGCCAACCTGACGCCCTCGCAGTTGGTGCCCGACCGCGACGGCATGGCGATCATCGACGTGATCGTTACAGACACCAGCGCGCCGCAGTACCTTGTCCTGCAACACTGGATGTCCGACGTGCTGTGGAACGTGATGCTCGCGCCGGGCGTCGAGGTATCGCACATAGCCGTGGTCGGTCCGGGCGGCGCACTGAACCCCCCTTGGGGCGACTACGACATCCAGTTCCTGTCGACCCGCGCCGCGGACTGCGTGCCCCGCGTCGCGCGCACGCCGCGCCCGACCTGGGAAATGGTCTCTCGCCCCGGCGCCGGGCAGATGTCCCAGGATTACCTGGCCGAGGCGCGGGCGGCGTACGACAATTATACCGCTTGGTTCCTGACCCATTTCGACAACTTCGCCGAGTCGAACGTTGTCGGCTTCTACGTCACCAAGCACGTCCTCGTCGGCCCGGTGCCCACAACGCCGATCCCCTATCGCGCGCTGGAAGGGGCAGAGGTTCTGGTGACCGAAAAAGACTATGTCTTCGTGTCGCCGCCTGAGGTGCGGGACCCGTTCCTGATACAGGTGCAGTTGGACATTCTGAGCGACGCGGCAGGCGGCGATCTTGCCCTGCTGGCGCCCGCCCCAATGCAGCGTGAAAGTGGGGAGGCCACGCGATGAAAAGCCGCCTGATCGTTTCCGCCTTCATTTCGGTGATCATCGGCATCCCCATACTGCTTGTGAACCTGTACGCCCTTGGCTCGTGGGAGAAATTCTCGCGCATTGAGGAGTTCTTCACCGACGGTAAACCGGCTGACTCCGGCCCGCCGGGTCCGCTGGGCGACATCGGCCTGTCGTTCTACGACATGGTCGAGGGTCACAAGGAACGGCGCAAGGCCGACGCGATCTTCGATCCCAACACGCCGACGCAGCACCGGCGTCTCTCGTGGAATGTCCACCTGACCGTGGACGATGTTCTAAAGCCGGGCGAGACCCGTCCCGACCCCGAATTGGAACCGCTTTATCTCCTCGCCCGGGCGCCGACGCTGGCGATGGAGGTCTGCACCGACATGCTGGGCGATATGGCCAAGGGCTGTGGCTTTGCCGGGGCAGAGATCAAGCCCAACCGCGCAGGCATGCACAAGCTGGAACTCAAGATCGGTTTCCTACCCGCCGATCCGGTCGGCGACACCAGCCACATCGCCACCGCTTCGCTGGAGACCGAGATCCTGTCGCTGGAAGAGCGCGTCCACGACAGGCAGGCCGTTGCACCCGAAGACCGCGCCGCCGTTCGCGCGGCGTTCCGCCAGCTTGCCCGCGACGACTGCGCCGCGCTGCGCGAGAAGGTCGGAAGCTGCGTGATAACCGCGCTGCACATCAACGAACGGCCGACGACACACGGCGATGGCATGTGGTGGCTAAGCGCGACCGCGACCCTCACGTGGCTGAAATCCGACCCTACGGCCGAGGCCGACCTTGCGGCGCTCGACGCCGAATCCTCGGGCCTTGCCGGGCTGCTCAATAGCATCACCGGCGGTGGCGCCGCGGCGGCCGGTCCGGCCGAAGACTCTGCGCCCGTGGTGCTGAATGGCGGCGGCGCCTTCAAGAACGCCAGTGGCAACAGCCGGTTCCAGAAAGTGGGCGAATAGGCCCGCGCCCTAGCGGTCCTTCATCATGCTGCGCAGCTTGCCTTCGGACGCGGCACCGCGCCCAAGTTGCCGTTCGCGGAACACGATGGCCACGCCCGCCGCGATCACCAGCGCGGACCCGATCAGCATCCCGACCGTCGGCAGTTCATCGAAGATGAAGAAGCCGATGACCAGCGCCCAGATCATCGAAAGATAGGTAAAGGGCGCAAGCGTCCCCGCGTCGGCAAAGCGGTAGCTCGATGTCAGAAAAATCTGCCCTGCTCCGCCGATCAGCCCCGCCCCGATCAGCCAGAACCACTCGATCCCCATCGGCATCACCCATCCGAACGGGATCGTTGTCAAAGCCAGAAGGCTGGCCGTGGCCGAGAACCAGAATACGATCGCCTCTGTCCGCTCGGTGCCCGCCATCGCCTTGATCAGGATCTGCGCGCAGGAGGCCAGCGCCGCCGACGCCAGCGTGACCAGCGCGCCCAGCCGAACCGCCCCGCCGCCTTCGAAGGTCAACTGAGGCCACATGATGATGCTGACGCCGACCAGCCCCACCGCGACTGCCGTGATGCGGAACATGCGCACCCGCTCGCGCAGAAAGATCGCGGCGAAGATGACGATGAGGATCGGCGTGATGAACCGGATCGCGGTGGCTTCGGGCAGCGGAATATACTTCAGTCCAAGAAACCCAAGCCCCATCGCCAGCGACCCGGCGATGCCCCGCACAAGATGCCCGGGCACCGAATTCACCCGCAGCCCGGACGGCAGTTCGCCCTTCAGGGCAAGCCAGATCGCGATGACGGGAAGCGCGCAGAAGGCACGGAAAAACACAGTCTCTCCGGCGGGGATGCGGCCCGCGGCTTTCACGAAAGCGGTCATCACGGCAAAACACGAGATTGCCAGGACCATCAGTAGAATGCCGCGAAGGGGTTGCATAGGCGCCGGAATTTCCAAATCCCGGTTTAGCTAGCAGACCCCTTCAGAAATGCCCATAGCGACCCGTATCAGGCCAGATAACCGCGGTCGATCCGCAGGAACTGCTTCACGATGGACGCGTCGGTGCGCCCCTTGCGGCCGCGGCGCGACAGCATCCGGATATTCGGGTGCGATGCCTCTCCGGCGCGGATGCGGTCAAGACGGGTGAAAGCCTTCATACGGCCCGGCGTCTGGATGCGTTCGTGGTCGAGTTGTTTCCTGGACATGCGAGTCTCCTCCTTTTCGCCTTGCCCACCATGTAAGGTCTCATGACCTTAGGAAAACCACCCCGCGCGGCGCAAACTCAAACTTTGTGCAAACGCTCAACTGCCCAGCGCGCAGCCTCGCGGACCGTCTCGTCGGCGTCGTCGGTCAAGGCACGCGCGGCGGGGATCAACCGGGGCAGACCGGAATTCCCGATGGCATACAGCACGTTACGCACGAAACGGTCGCGCCCGATCCGCTTGATCGGCGATCCGGAAAACCGCTCGCGAAAACCGGCATCGTCCAGTTTCACCAGCGTTTCCAGGTCGGGCGCCACAAGATCCGGCCGCGCGGACAGCTTCGCATCGCGCCCCGTCTGCGCGAATTTGTTCCAGGGACAGATCGCAAGACAGTCGTCGCAGCCGTAGATCCGGTTGCCCATCCGTTCGCGCAATTCCACCGGGACCGGCCCCCGATGCTCGATCGTCAGGTAGGAAATGCAGCGCCGCGCATCCAGTTGGAACGGCGCCGGGAAGGCGTCCGTGGGGCAGATGTCCAGACAGGCGGTGCAGGATCCGCATTTCTGCGCTTCCGGGGCATCGGGCGGCAACGCGGCGGTCGTGAAGATGGCGCCAAGAAAGAACCAGTTGCCCAGATCGCGCGACAGAAGGTTCGTGTGCTTGCCCTGCCAGCCCAGCCCCGCCGCCTGCCCCAGCGGCTTCTCCATCACCGGCGCGGTGTCGACGAAAACCTTGATCTCGGGCGTGCCGCCACCGGCCTCGATCAGCCAGCGACCCAGCCGCTTCAGCCGCTTCTTGACCACGTCGTGATAATCGCGCCCCTGCGCATAGACCGACACCGCGCCACGATCCGACCGGTCGAGAACCTCCAGCGGATCGGTCTCGGGCGTGTAGGGTTCGGCCAGCATGATGATCGACCGCGCCTCGGGCCACAGGGCTGCCGGATCGCCGCGCCAGTTCATGCGCTCGGCCATCCACGCCATCTGGCCGTGGTACCCGGCATCGACGAACTCAGCGAGACGCCCGGCGATCTCGGGCACCGCGTCGGGCGTCGTGATCCGGCACTTGGCGAAGCCCTCGGACCGCGCCTGCGCCACCAGCCGCGCTTTCAGATCGGGGGACACGCCTGCGCTTCTTCTCTTTCCAAATACCTCGGGGGAGTCGCCCAAGGGGCGACGGGGGCAGAGCCCCCGCGACCGACCTTATCAGAAATCGAGATCGGCGTAATGCTGCGGCGGCGGAAAGCCCGGGACCTGATCCGCAAGGATCGACCGGAAGGCGGGGCGCGACTTGATCTTGGCGTACCAGTCCTTGACGCTTGCGTTCCGGTTCCAGTCGACGTCGCGGATGTAATCCAGCGAAGACAGGTGCGCGGCGGCGGCGAAATCGGCCAGCGTCATGGAATCCCCGGCCAGCCAGCGCCGCTGGTCCAGCAGCCATTCCATGTAGTCGAGGTGATACTTGATCTTCTGGGCGCCCATCTTGACGTTCTTCGATTCAGGATAGCCCAGCCCCATCACCTTCTTGTTCACCCGCTCGTACAAGAGCTTCGAGGTGACCTCGTGGTGGAACTTGTCGTCGAACCACATCACCAGCCGCCGCACCTCGTGCCGCTGACGGGGATCGCGCGGCATCAGCGGCGGTTCGGGATGGGTTTCCTCGATGTACTCGCAGATCGGGCCGCTTTCGGCCAACGTCAGCCCGCCCATCTTCAGCACCGGAACCTTGCCCGCCGGGTTGCGCCGCAAAAAGTCAGGCTCTTGCTCCCAGTATCGTTCCTCGACCAGCTCGACCTCGATCTTCTTCTCGGCAAGCGACAGCCGCACCTTGCGGCAGAAGGGCGACAGGGGCACGTGGAACAGGCGGTTCATGGGGCTATCGGTCCGGGTAGGGGCACCGGCATGAATGCCGTGTTAACGCTCCGATTTCAACTCTCGAAACAGTCGTCCCGCCCATCTGCGCGGATGGTCGCGGCCCCGGACCGGATCGCGGCGGCCCGGCGCTGGACGAAGGCGGACGGGTTCGAGGCGGACCTGTCCTTGGGATCGGGCAGGATCGCGGCCAGCAACGCCGCCTGCTGATCCGACAGATCCGCCGCCGAAACCCCGAAATAGTGACGCGCGGCAGCCTCGACCCCGAAGACGCCCGCGTCGAACTCGACCATGTTCAGGTAGATCTCCAGCAGGCGGCGCTTGGACCAGACCGCTTCGACCGCCGGGGTGATGCCGGCCTCCAGCGCCTTTCGCAGCCAAGACCGCCCGTGCCACAGGAACACGTTCTTCACGACCTGCTGGCTGATGGTGGACGCGCCCCGGTTGCTGCCCGCTTCGATTGCGGCGCGGATCGCCGACATGTCGAAGCCCCAGTGCAGGCAATAGTTGGCGTCCTCGGCCGCGACCACCGACCGCGCCATCACCGGCGCGATCTGATCCATGTCGACCCATTCCCGGTCGACACCGCCAAGGCGCCGGCCTTCCGAGACGATGTAGGGCGTCGTCGGCGGATTGACGAAGGCATAAAGCGAGATGATCACGACCAGCAGCACGACGATCCCCCCAAGGACGACCCCGGCACGGCGCAGAAGCCAACGGCCTGGCCGGATTGGCTTGTTCTTCTTTTTCGCCGCCGGTTTGCGCTTTGCCATGTCTGTCCAAAAGCACGGGGCGCGGAACCGGTCAAGCCGCCGCGCGGATGACGTGGGCGGCCTGTGTCGGGCACGTCCCGACCCCCGAAAATGAAAGACCCCGCCGCGATCTCTCGTGGCGGGGTCTTTGCTGATTGCGGGGCGGACTTACTCGGCCGGGACGCGCACGTCCTCGTTGCCAAGCGGGTGCTTCAGCTTGTTCAGCATTTCCCTCGGCACCACCTGCACGAAGTGTCCGCGCGCGGTTTCCCAGTGCTGAAGGATATCTTCCGCCTTCTGGCTCATCGTTTCGGCGGCGTGCCGCCCGATCAGGTTCAGAAGCTGCTCTTCCCAATGCTCGCCTTCGACCGGGCAGGTCACGAGGGTCTCCATGTTCATGAAGTTCTTCGCGACGCCGTCCGGGTCGTACAGATAGGCCATGCCGCCGGTCATACCGGCGCCGAAGTTGGCACCGATGGACCCAAGGATGACCGCGACACCGCCGGTCATGTACTCGCACCCGTTGGACCCGCAGCCCTCGATCACGACCTGCGCGCCCGAGTTCCGCACCGCGAACCGCTCGCCCGCGCGGCCAGCCGCGAACAGGTAGCCATCGGTCGCGCCGTACAGCACCGTGTTGCCGATGATCGTGTTCTCGGACGCGATCAGCGGGCTGGCCATCGTCGGCCGCACCACGATGGTACCGCCGGACAGGCCCTTGCCGACATAGTCGTTGGCGTCGCCCGCGACTTCCAGCTTCAGGCCCGGCGCCGCGAAGGCGCCCAGCGACTGACCGGCGGACCCCGCCAGCTTCACCGTCAGGTGGTCCGACTGCAGGTCGTTGCGCATTCCGAACCGCTTCACGATGTGGCTCGACGTGCGGGTGCCGATCGTGCGGTGGGTGTTCCGCACGGCATAGGACAGCTGCATCTTCTCGCCTTCTTCCAGGAAGCGCGCGGCGTCCGCGACGATCTCGGCATCCAGCGTGTCCGGAACCACGTTACGCGGGCGGGTCCGGTCGTACTTGATGTCCTCTGCCCCATCCACCGTGATGAGCAGCGGGTTGAGGTCCAGATCGTCCAGATGCGCGGCACCCCGGCTGACCTGGCTTAGCAGGTCGGCGCGGCCGATCACCTCGTCCAGCGACCGGGCCCCGATCTTGGCAAGGATCTCGCGGACTTCCTGCGCGTAGAAGGTGATAAGGTTCACCACCTTGTCCGCGTTGCCGGTGAACTTGTCCCGCAGCGCCGGATCCTGCGTGCAGACGCCCACCGGACAGGTGTTCGACTGGCACTGGCGGACCATGATGCAGCCCATCGCGATCAGCGCGGCGGTGCCGATGCCGTATTCCTCGGCACCCAGCATCGCGGCCATGACGATGTCACGCCCGGTCCGCAGACCGCCGTCGGTCCGCAGGGTGACGCGGCCGCGCAGGTTGTTCATCGACAGAACCTGATGCGCCTCGGTCAGGCCCATCTCCCACGGCAGACCCGCGTATTTGATGGACGTGGCCGGCGAGGCGCCGGTACCGCCGTTGTGACCCGAGATCAGGATGACGTCGGCCTTCGCCTTCGCCACGCCCGCCGCGATGGTGCCGACGCCCGAGGACGCCACCAGCTTCACCGTGACCTTGGCCCGCGGGTTGATCTGCTTGAGGTCGTAGATCAGCTGCGCAAGGTCCTCGATCGAGTAGATGTCGTGGTGCGGCGGCGGCGAGATCAGCGTCACGCCGGGCGTCGAGTGACGCAGGCGCGCGATCAGCTCGGTCACCTTCATGCCGGGCAGCTGGCCGCCTTCGCCGGGCTTGGCGCCCTGCGCGACCTTGATCTCAAGCTCTTCGCACTGGTTCAGGTACTCGGCGGTGACGCCGAAGCGGCCCGATGCAACCTGCTTGATCTTGGCCGACGGGTTGTCGCCGTTGGGTTCCGGCACGAAATGCGCCGGATCTTCGCCGCCCTCGCCGGAATCCGACTTGGCGCCGATCCGGTTCATCGCGACGTTCAGCGTCTTGTGCGCCTCGGGCGACAGCGCGCCCAGCGACATGCCCGGCGTCACGAACCGCTTTCGGATCGACGTAATGCTTTCCACCTCTTCCAGCGGGATCGCCTTGCCCAGCGGCTTGATGTCCAGCAGGTCGCGCAGATGGATCGGCGGCATCGCCTTCATCTTGTTCGAGTACTGCTTCCACAGTTCATAGGACGCGCGGTTGCAGGCGGCCTGCAGCATGTGCATCGCCTGCGCTTCCCATGCATGGGTCTCGCCCGACTTGCGCGCCTTGTAGAAGCCGCCGATCGGCAGCACGTCGCGGCCGCCCATCCAGCCGGCCTTGTGCACTTCGATCAGCTTCTTCTGGATGCCAGAGACGCCGATGCCCGAGATACGGCTGTGCATCCCCGGGAAGAACTCGGCCACCATCGCGCGGGACAGGCCCACCGCCTCGAAGTTGAGACCGCCGCGATAGGACGAGATCACCGAGATGCCCATCTTGGACATGATCTTCAGCAGGCCCGCATCCACGGCGGCGCGATAGTTCGACATCGCCTCGGTCAGCGACATGTCGAACAGGCCGCGGTCGATGCGGTCGGCGATGCTGTCTTCGGCGAGATAGGCGTTCACCACGGTGGCGCCACAGCCGATCAGCACGGCAAAGTAATGCGGGTCGACGCATTCCGCCGAGCGCACGTTCAGCGAGCAGAAGGTCCGCAGGCCCTTGCGGGTCAGCCACGAATGCACCGCGCTGGTCGCAAGGATCATCGGCATCGCGACCTTGTCCTCGTTCTGGTGCATATCGCTCAGAACAAGGTGGCCGGCGCCGGAACGCACGGCGTCTTCGGCCTCGGCGCGGATGCGCGTCAGTTCGGCACGCAGCGCGTTCTCGTCACCGTCCTTCGGGAAGGTACAGTCGATCTCGACCATCGGCGCGTTGAAGTTTTCGACAAGGATGTCGAACTGCGCGTTGGCGACGAACGGGCTGTCCAGAACGATGATCTCGGTCTGGCTGCTGTCCTCGTCCAGCACGTTCTTGAGGTTGCCGAACCGCGTCTTCAGAGACATCACGCGGTATTCCCGCAGGCTGTCGATCGGCGGGTTGGTCACCTGACTGAAGTTCTGACGGAAGAAGTGCGACAGGGGCCGGTACTTTTCCGAAAGCACGGCGGACGGCGTGTCGTCGCCCATCGACGCGATCAGCTCTTTGCCGTCGTCGACCATCGGCGACAGCACGGTTTCCATCTCTTCAAGGCTGAAGCCCGCAGCGATCTGGCGCTTGCGCAGTTCGCCGCCGGTGTACAGCGGCGCTTCGGTCGCCTGCGACAGCTCTGCGTCAAGCTCGTTGATCTTGCCGACCCAGTCGCCGAACGGCTGGCTGTTGGCCAGACGGTCCTTGATCTCGGAATCGTGGAACAGCTTGCCTTCCTGCATGTCCACGGCCAGCAGCTGGCCCGGACCAAGCGCGCCCTTCTCGATCACGGTGCTTTCGTCGACCGGCACCATGCCAGCCTCGGACCCTGCGATCACAAGGTTGTCGCCGGTGACGACATAGCGCATCGGGCGCAGGCCGTTCCGGTCGAGACCGGCGCAAACCCAGCGGCCATCCGTCATCGCCAGAGCGGCGGGGCCGTCCCACGGCTCCATCACCGAGTTGCAGTAGCTGTACATGTCGCGCCACGCCTGCGGCAGCTCGATCGCCTGCTGCGACCAGCTTTCGGGCACCAGCATGGTCTTCGCCATCGGCGCCGACCGACCGGCCCGCACCAGCACCTCGAACACGGAATCAAGCGCGGCCGAGTCCGACGATCCCTGCGGGATGATCGGCTTGATGTCCTCGGCCAGATCCCCGAAGGCGCCGGACGCCATGCGGATCTCGTGGCTTTTCATCCAGTTGGAGTTGCCCTTGATCGTGTTGATCTCGCCGTTGTGGGCCAGCATCCGGAACGGCTGAGCCAGCCACCACTGCGGGAAGGTGTTGGTCGAATACCGCTGGTGATAGATCGCGAAGGCGCTTTCGAAACGGTCGTCCTTGAGGTCCGGGTAGAACTCGGCCACCTGCTCGGCCAGCATCATGCCCTTGTAGATGATCGACCGGCACGACAGCGACGCGATGTAAAGCTGACCGACACCAGCCGCGGCCGAGGCTTTCTCGATCCGGCGACGGATGACGTACAGTTCGCGTTCGAAGGTTTCCTCGTCGGCGCCCTTCGAGTTGGCTATCAGGATCTGTTCGATCTCGGGACGGGTGGCGTTGGCCTTTTCGCCAAGCACAGAGACATCCACCGGAACGTGACGCCAGCCGTAGATGTAATAGCCCATCCGCAGCACTTCGGTCTCGACGATCGTGCGGCAGGTTTCCTGCGCCCCGAAGTCGGTACGCGGCAGGAACACCTGACCGACCGCGATCAGCTGGTCTTCCTTCGGCTTGTGGCCGGTCCGCTCGATCTGTTCGAAGAAGAACGCCGGCGGGATCTGAACGTGAATGCCCGCGCCGTCGCCGGTTTTGCCGTCGGCATCAACAGCGCCACGGTGCCAGATCGCTTTCAGCGCATCGATGCCCGCCTCGACGACCTTCCGGCTTTTCTTGCCGTCGACCGACACGACGAGACCAACGCCGCACGACGACTTCTCGTCATCATCGCGGTACAGGCTGTTCTCGGCCATCCACGCCCGACGCGCTTCTTCGCGCGCCACCCAGGCTTCATCATAGGTCGTCATCTGGCGTCCTCCTTACTGGCTGCCACCGCCGGGCCTGCCCGGTGGGGTCGCTCCGCCCGCGGCGCCCCGCGTGCGGCTGTAGATCCAATGTCCGTCCCGAACACTGGCAGGTTGCTTCACCCTGCCTGATTCTCGGGGTCCGTGTTCAGTGCGCCGAACCGCGCGATGCAGTCCTGGCGTGTCATCAGTGTCCGGTCGCTGCCTTCGAAGGCATAACTGTCCGGTTTGTGGTCGATGAATATCTCGTTCACCAACCGAAAGCCGTTCGCGTCGTCGAACAGCCCAAGCGGCATTTCCGTGTCCGTCTGGTCGTCCGCCGTCATCCGGTAGAACAGGTTCGACCCGCATTCATCGCACCACGCGCGTTCCGCCCAGCCGCTGGTCTGCGCCCGCCGGATGTGCGCGGTGCCGGTCCAGTCGATGTTCGCCGTCGGAACCGTGACCGCGATCATCGCCGAGCCGGTCCAGCGGCGGCAGGTCTCGCAATGGCAGATCCCGGCCTTGTCCTGAACATCGCGTGCAACGAAACGAACCGCCCCGCAAACGCAGCCACCGGCGCGCGTGCTCATGCCGCACACGGGACAGCCGCCCCGAAGGGCGACCGGCCATCCAGCGTGAACCCCGCGACCATCCGCCCCGATTACTCGGCTGCGACCTGCGCCGGCGCGTTCAGGAAGTCGAGGATCGACTCCGCCGCTTCACGCCCGTCGCGGATTGCCCAGACCACCAGCGACGCGCCGCGCACGATGTCCCCGACGGCATAGACGCCTTCAAGGTTCGTGGCGTGGGTGCGGAAGTCGGCCTTGACCGTGCCCCAGCGGGTCACTTCCAGCCCATCCACGCCCCACAGCTTCGGCAGGTCTTCGGGTTCGAAGCCCAGCGCCATCACGACAAGGTCGGCGTCTTCCAGATAGTCGGCGCCCTCGATCACTTCGGGGCTGCGGCGGCCGGACGCATCCGGTGCGCCAAGACGCATCTTCTGGATCATCACGCCTTCGACCGTCTCGCCGCTGAAGCCCTTCGGCGCCGTCAGCCAGACGAACTCGACACCCTCTTCCTCGGCGTTCGCCACCTCGCGCTGCGAGCCTGGCATGTTGGCCCTGTCGCGGCGATAGAGACACTTCACGCTTTCGGCGCCCTGCCGGATCGCGGTGCGCACGCAGTCCATCGCGGTATCGCCACCGCCGACCACGACGACGCGCTTGCCCGCGGCGTTCAGCTCGCCCGAGTTATATTCCTCGACATCGTCGCCGAAGCTGACCTTGTTCGAGCAGGTGAGATAGTCGATCGCCCGCACGATACCCTGCGCGCCAACGCCGGGGGCCTGAAGGCCACGGCTTTTGTAGACGCCGGTCGCGATCAGGACGGCGTCGTGCTTGCCGCGGATCGCTTCGAACGAGATGTCTTCGCCCACGTCGCAGTTCAGCACGAACTCGACGCCGGATTCCTCAAGCTGGGCGACGCGGGCCATGACCACGTCCTTCTCCAGCTTGAAGCCGGGGATGCCATAGGTCAGCAGGCCGCCAGCGCGGTCATAGCGGTCGTAGACCGTGACCTGCACGCCCTGACGGCGCAGCGCGTCGGCAGCGGCAAGCCCGCCCGGACCGGCGCCGATGATTCCCACGGATTCGGGACGATCCTCGGCCGGCTTGATCGGCTTGACCCAGCCCATCTCCCACGCGGTGTCGGTGATGTACTTCTCGATCGACCCGATCGTGACGGTGCCGTGACCCGACTGTTCGATCACGCAGTTGCCTTCGCACAGACGGTCCTGCGGGCAGATGCGGCCGCAGATCTCGGGGAAGGTGTTGGTGGCCTGAGAGACCTCGTAGGCTTCCTGCAGGCGGCCCTCGGCCGTCAGCTTCAGCCAGTCGGGAATGTTGTTGTGCAACGGGCAGTGCGACTGGCAGTAGGGCACGCCGCACTGGCTGCACCGGCTCGACTGCTGCTGTGCCTTTTCGTGCGCGTATTCCGCGTAGATTTCCTGAAAGTCCTGACGGCGCAGATCGGGGGCACGCTTCTCTGGCATGTCCCGATCGACCGACGTGAACTTCAGCATCATCTGTTTCGCCATCTAGGCAGACCTCCACGAATGGGTGTTGGCGGTGCTATAAAAGAGGTTGGATCGGAAATAAAGTCAAAAGAGCTGACCTTTTTTCGCTGTTCGGATGCGGAAGCGGTCGATTTCAGCGCGAACGGCGTATTTTTAGGTCAGCACGATTTACCTTTATTGTTCCTTTCAATTGGAGGACAAGCGGATAGCTTCAAGCCCACGAATCATGAACGTGTAATCCATGCCCCTTCTCCACATCCTCCTTGTTGCATTGATACAGGGCCTGACCGAATTTCTTCCGGTTTCTTCCTCTGGGCACCTGATTCTCTTACCGAATCTTACCGGACTCCAGGACCAAGGACAGGTCATAGACGTGGCCGTACACGTCGGCACGCTTGGCGCGGTGATCCTGTATTTCTGGCAGGACGTGAAGCTGACGCTGGCTGGCATCCCCCACCTTCTGCGCGGCCGCATCAATTTCCCGGGCGCGGGGCTGGCGCTTTGCCTTGTCCTTGCGACGATCCCGGTCGTGATTGTCGGTCTGATCCTGAACCTGACGGGTCTGGACGACATGATGCGGTCCACCGCAGTGATCGGCTGGACCATGCTGATCTTCGGGATCGTGCTGTACTGGGCGGACAAATACAGCCCCGAACGGCGCCCGGCAGAGTTCTGGAACATCCGCGACGCCGCCATCATGGGCCTGTGGCAAGCCATCGCGCTGATCCCCGGAACCTCGCGGTCGGGGATCACGATCACCGCTGCGCGCCGGCTGGGCTATAACCGGCGCGGCGCCGCGAAGCTGGCGATGCTGATGTCGATCCCGACGATCCTTGCGTCCGGCGTGCTGCTGGGTGCCGAGGTCGCGGTCACCGCAGACGCCGCCGCCGCGCGGGACGGGGCGATTGCCGCCGTCTTCGCCTTTGGCGCGGCGCTGTTCGCGCTGTGGTTCATGATGAAGCTGCTGAAATCTGTCAGCTTCACGCCCTACGTGATCTATCGTGTCGTTCTGGGCGTCATCCTGCTGGTCATCGCCTACAGCTAGGCGACGACCTCAGGCCTTCAGGTTGCGCGCCGATTCCTTGATCGCGGCGTACTGGCCCGACGGGCGATAGGCCCACAGGTATTCCGGCAGCACCGCTTCCATCGAGGTCGGAGAGATCCCGAGATCGGCAAAGCCCTTCGCGTCTTTCGCGACGACATTGTCGGTCTTCAGCTGCTTCACCTGGTCGCTGGTCAGCGGCGCCTTCACCAGACCGCCGGTCATCGCCGAACCGAAGCCGCCCACGCCCGCGATCAGCTTAGCGGCCCAGAACGGCAGGTTCAGCACCAAACGGCGGCGCCGGATCATGACCAGCATCTGCTGCATCAGGTCCGAGAAGCTTGCGACCTCGGGCCCGCCGAGTTCGTAGATCCCCGGAGCCGCCTGCCCCAGAACGCCCTTCACCGCCGCCTGCGCGACATCGTCGACATAAACCGGCTGGAACTTCGTGTCGCCGCCCACCACGGGCAGGACCGGGCCCATCCGGGCCATCTTGCCGAAGCGGTTAAAGAAGTCATCTTCGGGCCCGAAAATGACGGACGGGCGCAGGATCACGGCCTGCGGCTGGTGTTCCAGCACCGCGGCCTCTCCGTCGGCCTTGGACCGCGCATAGGCGCTGTCGCCCTCGGCATCGGCGCCGATCGCCGAAAGATGGACCATGCGGTCGATCCCCTCGGCCCGCGACAGGCGCGCGATCCGCTCGGCGCCCTCGACCTGAACCGCAGAGAAATTGTTCTTACCCTTCGCGTCGAAGGTTCCCACGCAGTTCACCACCACGTCGGCAGAGTGCAGCGCGGCGCGCACGCTCGCGTCGTCGCGAATATTGCACAGGATCGGCTCGACCTGTCCGACGACGCCATAGGGCCGCACGAAACCCGCAAGCTCGGGCCGGCGGCAGGCAACGCGCACCCGCCATCCCTCCTTGGCCATTCGCCGCGCGATATAGCGCCCCACGAACCCAGATCCGCCAAAGATTGTCACGAGTTTCGACATGGCCAGCCTCCGCTTTAGCTGTGTTTTTCCTTAGCCTTGGCGCTTCGGCATAACAACCCGGCATTGCGTCGCGTTTTATCTGACGATCCCGTGTTGACACCCGCGCACACCCTCTATAAATCCGCCTCTCACGACACCTGCCCAGGTGGCGGAATTGGTAGACGCGCTAGCTTCAGGTGCTAGTGTCCGTATGGACGTGGAGGTTCGAGTCCTCTCCTGGGCACCATAGAAAGCCCCTGCGAATCATAGGCTTATGGTTCTCGGGGGCTTTCTTGTTTTCGGGCTTCCGATCTGCATCCCTGAAAGATCGCGCGCTTGGTTTCGATGGCGTCGCCGCGCATCGTCGTGCGCTGGCGGCTGACGCGAACGTGACCCAAATCGGCATCCTAACAGGGGTTCGAATTGCCCTCGACGTCAGGCGTCCCGCGCTGCCGCTTCGGCGCCCGCAAGCCCGATCTTGCACCGCGAAAATTCACCACTGGTGCCGCTCTCTTGCTACACTCGCAAGTATTGAGGGCCGCTTGCAGGCAGACAAAAAGAGGGAGCGAGACATGAGGGCAATTCTTGCAGCACTGATACTGGTTTTTTACTCACAAACTTATGCACACGCGACGACGATCGACTTTCGAAACTATCCAACCGGTTGGCCGCCGATCGTAACGCAGCAGTCTGGGTTCCAAGTCGAGGTTAACGCAATTGTATCCACAGACGTGGGCGTGCATCTCGACCAGCCCGACACAGTTCGGATCTCGCGCGCAGGCGTGTTCAATGTCACGCAAATCGTTGTCTACGGAATCGAAACATACTTTGGTTACTACGGAAACGATTGGTTTTCCGAGTACGAGAACAAGACATTCGGTCGGATCGACTTCCCGAACGTGCGGATCGTCGGTTACCGCGCCGGGTCCATGATCGCGGACCTCGCCTATGCCGCCGGCCTTGGCCCGAAGTCGATCAATGTCGGGCTGGAGGGGGTCGATGAAATCCGCATCATGACCAAGGGGCCGGACTATGCGAGCTACCCCGGCGCCGATTGCGTCATCTTGACGTTCAACAACGACTGCGAGCACTTCAACCTGACCGAGGTCTCGGTCGAGGCCGTGCCGCTGCCAGCATCGCTGGTGTTGCTTGGCACCGGGCTGTTCGGGCTGTTCGGGCGGCGCAAGATCGCAGCTTTGGCCCGTCGCTGACGCAGTCGAAGGGTCAGCTGTCGCGGTCGACCGGGCCGCGCAGCGCCTTCACTTCACCGCGCTGCTTCTTCGCCGCCAGACGGCGGCGTTTCGACCCCAGCGTGGGCCGGGTGGGAATACGGCGTCGCGGCCGTTCCAGCGCCTTGGTGATCAACTCTGCCAGACGGTCGCGGGCGATCTCGCGGTTGCGCGACTGGTGCCGCGTCTCGTCGACCTTCAAGACGATGGCGCCATCCGTGGTCCAGCGCCGTCCGGCCAGCCGCTTCAGGCGCGACTTCACGGCGTCGGGCAGGTTCGGCGACCGCTGCGCTTCGAACCGCAGTTCGACCGCAGTCGCGACCTTGTTGACGTTCTGCCCGCCGGGACCGCCAGAGCGGACGAACTGTTCGGTCAGTTCCCAGTCCTCGATGGTGATAGAGTCGTTGATCTTGATCATGGTGGGCCAACTGATGCCGCAGAACGACGCGTCAAGCAACGCCGTGCCCGTTCGGCCAACATAGGACGGACACGAAAAGGGCCGCCCTTGCGGCGGCCCCTCGAGTCCTTTGGAGATTAGTTCGGTTAGGACCTTCCGCGGCCCAATCGAAAGGAGGATTCCCCTGCGGGGCTGCCCTCAGACGGAATTCCCTCCGACTGTTCCGACACCTCTCTCCAACATCGCTCTAGACACTGGATCACCTCCTTTCACTGGGTTTCGATAAGGTCAGCGTTGCACAGATTTTGTGTATGTCAAAAACTTTTCCTCAAGCACTGGCGTTTTTCGCCAGCACTTGGGGAAGTGTTCCAAATCTGCCCTTAATTTGATCGAAGCCCGTTTCAGAGCGTCCCGCGGCTATGCAGGCTGGCGTCCCATCAGGCCGGACACCACCAGCCGGAACGGGATCAGCGCGATCAGCGCCAGCGCCAGCTTCACGCCCCAGTCGGCGACGGCCAGCGACACCCACAACGGCACGACCGGGCCAGCGCCCAGAAGCGGCACCGCCTCGTTCGCCCAGGACACGTCGTTGCCGGGTTCGATGAAGGTCAGCCCGGTCGAGAAGGCGATGGTGAAGAACAGCGCGGTGTCGACCGACGACCCGACCAGCGTCGACGCCAGCGGCGCGCGCCACCAGTTGCCTTCGCGCAGACGGTCGAAGACGGCCACGTCCAACAGTTGGGCCGTCAGGAACGCAAGGCCAGAGCCGATCGCGACACGCAGCGTGACGGCGGGATAGGTGTATCCGTCGCCTTGCAGCATGATCTGCGTGCCGATCATCGAGCAGACGACGCCGACGACAAAGCCGGCAACAACCACCTTACGGGCGGTGCCCGCGCCATAGACGCGGTTCATCACGTCGGTGACGAGAAAGGCGATGGGATAGGTAAAGGCACCCCAGGTCAGCCAGTCGCCCAGAAGGAACTGTACCAGGATGTTAGAGGCCACCACGACGATGGCCATGGCGATAACGCCAGGAAGAAGACGGGTCATGTGTATGGTCCGTTTTGACAAGGTAGCGGAGACTTGGCCCCCGACCGTCGGGGACGCGGCGCACTACCGCCGCGCGCGCGGTCCGTCAAGCCCGTTGGACAGGCGGTACTCGACGATCTCTGTCACCTGGAAGAACCGGAAATTGTCGTCCGAGACCATCGTCAGGCGGATGTACCCGTTCGCATCCCGCCACGCGGCGATGCCTTCAAGGTTGTCGTGCTTGCCGGCAGAGGTCTCTATCTCTACGCGCTCGTCGGTCAGCGACTGGCCGTCGAAGGCAAAGCTGCGGACACGGGTCTGAAAGCCGAAGATGCCGGCAAAGTGCCGTTCCAGCAGATAAAACCGGCCGTCCGGACCAATGTCGGCGCCGACGACAAGATAGTTGTCGCGCCGGGGCACCGAGAAGGGCTGCGACCATGCGCCGTCCTTCCAGCGATACACCGGGAACGGGCGCGTCAGACGCCCGGATCGTTCCGGCATGGTGTACAGCGCGCCGTCACCGTCGATGGCCAACGCCTCGAGTGACGAATTCAGCTGCATGCCGGGAAAATCCGGATGCTGCGGCAGGGCCTCGGGCGTTTCGCCGGGGAAGCGGTAGGTCAGGACCTCGTGCCGGTTCTCGAACGACACGAAGATCCGCCCGTCGGGCGCAATCGCCAGCCCCTCGGCGTCGGTCATGTAGGTGCCCAGCGGCGCAGCGTCGGTGTCGCGCAGCATAAAAACCGGCGCGGCCTTGACCCCGACGATCGTCCCGCGTGCGTCGCGGGTCAGGCTGCCCTGCACGATGCCGCCGCGGTCCGACACGGTGACGAAGGACGCGCCATCGTCATAGACCTCTAGCCCCGAAAATCCCCCGAAGGCGGCCTGCGGCATTTTCCATGTGTATTCGCCCACAAGCTCGGCCGCGCCCGTCGGCCCGTACGAGCCGGGACCGCACGCCGCCAGAGCCAGAAGGGCTACTGCGACGCGATGACGGAAGCGCATTGAGCGGGCAGATCGGCCAGAATGGTTTCACGCTTCGGAATGGGCGGCGGCGCGTTGGGGTCGGGCGGCGGCGGGTTCTGGATGTTGCGCACCCACTGTTCCGCCTCGGCACAGCCATCACCGGCGGGCGGCGGGGCTTGGTCGACGCAACCGCTGGCGCCCTTGGGGCAATTCAGGCGGACGTGGAAATGATAGTGATGCCCGTACCACGGGCGGATCTTGCGCAGCCAGTCGCGGTCGCCGGTGGCGTCCTTGCACATCTGCACCTTCGCCCCCGCGAACACGAAGATCCGCGCGACCGCCGGATCGCTGGCGGCGGCCTTCAGCACCGCCATGTGCTGCGGCGTCCAGCTGGAGTTCACCGCGGCACCCGCGTTCCGCTGCATCGAGATAGAGGACAGGTTCTCGCGTTCCGCCACCGATAGGTTCAGACGGCTGGGCGGCAGCATCCAGATGTCGGCGTCCAGCCCGATCTGGTGGCTGGAATGCCCGGTCAGCATCGGCCCGCCGCGCGGCTGCGACATGTCGCCGACGTACAGCCCCCTCCACCCGGGAAGGGTGGCGGCAAAGCTGGACAGGCGCTTGACGAAGGCGATGGTTTCCGGCTGGGCCCAGTTGCGGTTGCGGCTTAGCCGCATCGCCTGCCACGTCGGACCCGTTTCGGGCAGTTGCACGCCCCCGGCCATGCAGCCCTTCGCGTAGCTTCCGAACGGCGCGGGCGACTGGGCGGACGCCACCTTGGCCGCACCGAACACCCGCTTGGCGATGGCGTTCGGATCAAGGTTCGCCGCCGCGAATGTCATCGTGGCGTCGGCGGCATTGCCTTCGTTACTGTCGACACGACCGCCACAGGCGGCAAGCGACAGGATTAGGCCAGCGAGGGCGAGCTTTCGGACCATTCGGCGCGGTCTCCATCCGGTTTGACCCATGCTAGCAGGACAAGTCCCGCCAGAAAAAGGCCAATGAGCGGGGTCACGCCAAGTTGCTGACTGCCTGTCACGTCTGTGACGATTGCGATCAGCGCGGGCGCAACGAATGTGGTCGCCCGTCCGGCCAGTGCATACAGGCCGAAGGCTTCGGTCATCCGCTCGGGGTTGGCCTGCCGGACCATCATGGTGCGGCTGGCGGATTGCAGCGCGCCCCCGGCGGCACCGATCAGGGCACCGCAGATATAATAGGCGATGTCAGGCAGGCTCGACCCCGGCGCGATGGCGATGCCCAGCACCGCCTCGCGCGAGATGGTGGCGATGGTTATGGCGACCAGCAGCAGCACGACGATACAGACCCTGATGACCGGTTTAGGGCCGAATGCGCGGTCCGCGCGGCCACCCAGCCATGCGAAGACAGCGCCGGTGATCGCGGCCACGATGCCGAACACGCCGATGTCGACCACCGTCCACCCCAGCACGCCCAGCGCATAGACGCCGCCAAAGGTGTACATGCCGTTCAGCGCGTCGCGGTACAGCATGGACGATCCAAGATACGAGGTCAGCGAGGGGTTGCCCGGCAACCGGCGCACGGTGCCGACAAGGTCGCGCAGCGCGGTGCTGACGGGTCCCTTCAAGCCAAGAACCTTGCCGGTCTCTCGCACCCACAGGAAGAACGGGATCATGAACACCACGTACCACACCGCCACGAAGGGGCCGACAAAGCGGGTTCCTTCCCGCGCCTCGGGATCAAGGCCCAGCGCAGGCGACAGGCCGATGAAGGTCACGCCCGCCGCGTTCTCGGCGAACAACAACAGGATGATGGCCAGCGCGACCACCCCGCCGACATAGCCCCACGCCCAGCCAGAGCCGGAAATCGCGCCGATCTGCTCGCGCGGGCCAAGGTCGGGCAGCATGGCGTTGGTGAAGATCGTCGCGAACTCGGACCCCACAAGGCCGATGCCGAAGAACAGCAGCAGCAGCGGGATGCTGAACGTCGCCGGGTCGGCCAGCCACAGACCCGCGGCGCCGATCACGTACAGAACCGAGAACAGCCAGATGTACGGAAGCCGCCGACCGCGGCTGTCGGCCAGCGCGCCAAGGATCGGGGCGAGGATGGCGATAGCGATGCCCGCAATGGTCAGCCCGTATCCCCAGATCGCCTGCGCCTCGGCACGGGCCGCCGTTTCGGCAAGGCCACCGTCGATCAGGCGGTTCGCGGTAATCTCGGCGAAATAGGGACCGAAAACAAAGGTAAGCAGAAGCGTGTTGTACGGCTGGCTTGCCCAGTCGAACATCATCCAGCCCCAGATCCGCTTGCGCGCACTGACGTTCTTCATTCTCGCAGTCCCCACTGTCGGGGCGATATGACAGCGATTGCGCACCACGCGCAATAGGTCAGTCCCGAAGAATTCAACCCATGATCGGCATTTCAACGGAACCGAAGTTCTTGTCAGATATGCCCGAAAGCCATAACTAGCCTGCGTACCCGAGCACAAAGAGTGGACCTAGATGACCTCGATCTTTCAAATCATGCTTCTGATCCTCGACGTGGTCTGGTTCATCATGATCCTGCACATCATCATGTCGTGGCTTCTGAGCTTCGAGGTTCTGAACCGCCGCCAGCCCATCGTCGACCAGATCTGGATCGGCCTGAACCGGCTGCTGGAACCGATCTATGGCCCGATCCGCCGCATCATGCCCGACACCCGCCCGCTGGACCTTGCACCGCTGGTGGCACTGATCGCGATATATGCCCTGCGGATCATCATTCGGAACAACATGTACGCGTTCTGACCCCGCTTCCGGGTTGTTAAGCCGATTTTCATCTGCGATGTTTCTGGTGAAACGAGCAGTTTGAAGAAAAAATCGGCACACACATGGACCGCGCGGCACAGCTTCTCGGCACCGTTTTCGGATTCGACGATTTCCGGCCCGGACAGGCAGAGATCGTGCAAGCGGTCACCGAGGGCCGTAATGTTCTTGCCATCATGCCCACCGGCGGCGGCAAGTCGCTGTGCTACCAGCTTCCCGCGTTGTGCCGCGATGGCGTAACTGTCGTCATCTCTCCGCTGATCGCGCTGATGCGCGACCAGGTCCGCGCGCTGCGCGAAGCGGGGGTCGAGGCCGGCGCGCTGACCTCGGGCAACACCCAAGACGAGAACGACGAGGTGTTCCGCGCCTTGGATGAAGGGCGGCTGAAGCTGCTGTATATGGCGCCTGAACGGCTGGCCTCGGGCGGAACGCAGTCTCTGCTTCGGCGGATCGGCACCTCGATGATCGCGGTGGACGAGGCGCACTGCGTCAGCCAATGGGGCCACGATTTCCGCCCCGACTACCTTGCCATCGGCGAGCTGCGCCGCAGTCTTGATGTGCCGCTTGCCGCCTTCACCGCCACCGCGGACGAGGAAACGCGCACCGAGATCGTCGCGCGCCTGTTCGATGGCGAGGCGCCGCAAAGCTTCTTGCGCGGCTTCGACCGGCCCAACATCCACCTTGCCTTCACGCCCAAGAACGGCCCCCGGCAGCAGATCCTGTCCTTTGCCGGGGCGCGGAAGGGGCAGTCGGGCATCGTCTATTGCGGCACCCGCGCCAAGACGGAAACCCTGTCCAGCGTGCTGAACGGCGCCGGGCACACTGCCTGCCACTATCACGGCGGCATGGACCCCGACGCCCGGCGCGCCGTCGAAACCCGGTTCAGCCGCGAGGACGGGCTGATCGTCGTGGCGACCGTTGCTTTCGGGATGGGCATCGACAAGCCGGACATCCGCTGGGTCGCCCACGCCGACCTGCCCAAGTCGATCGAGGCCTATTATCAGGAGATCGGCCGCGCCGGTCGCGACGGCGCCCCTGCCGAGACGCTGACGCTGTACGGCGCGGACGACATCCGCCTGCGCCGCGCCCAGATCGACGAAAGCCTTGCGCCGGAAGACCGCAAGGCCGCCGACCACGCCCGGCTGAACGCGCTTCTGGGTCTGGCAGAGGCGCTGAAATGCCGGCGGCAGCAACTGCTGGGCTATTTCGGGGAAACCGCCGACCGCTGTGGCTATTGCGACCTGTGCGACACCCCGCCCGAGGTGTTCGACGGGACCGAGTCGGTGCGCAAGGCGCTGTCCGCCATGCTGCGCACCGGCGAAAGTTTCGGCGCGGGACACCTGATCGACATTCTCACCGGGAACGAGACCGACAAGGTGCGCCAGCGCGGCCATCAGGACCTTCCGACCTTCGGCGTCGGGCGCGAGATGTCCAAGGGCCAGTGGCAGGCCGTGTACCGGCAGATGATGGGGCGCGACCTTGTCCGCCCCGATCCCACCCGCCACGGCGCTTTCCGCATGACCGAAGCCGCGCGCCCGATCCTGCGGGGCGAAGCCTCCATCGAATTGCGCCGCGACACGATCCAGACCGCAACCACGCGCCCCGCCGTGAAGACCTTGGTCAGCGAGGAAGACGCGCCGCTGTTGTCGGCGCTGAAGGCCAAGCGCCGCGCGCTGGCCGAAGAGGCGCGCGTGCCCGCCTATGTCATCTTTACCGACCGCACCCTGATCGAAATGGCCGAGACGCGGCCCGAAACGCTGGACCAGATGGCCCGCGTCAGCGGTGTGGGCGCCAAGAAGCTGGACCGTTACGGCAACGATTTCCTGCAAATCATCGCCGGAGAGGCCGCCGCCCCCGTCCACCCCGCCCGCATGAAGCTTGCTGGCCGGGCCGAGGGCGAGGTGTACGACCGCCTGCTGCAGGTGCAGGCCGAGCTTGCCTATGGCGAGGCCGGCACCGACAAACCCATGAGCTGCTCCGCCTCGCTGCTGGCGAAGGTTGCGGCGCTGCGCTCGCCCGACCTGCGCGCGCTGGAAGGTCTGCTGGGCGAACGCCGCGCGGAACGCTTCGGCCCGGCCTTCCTGACAGTACTGCAGGACGCCTGAGCCACGATTGCACGGCCCTGACGCGGGCGATAGAGACAGTTCAAACGAAAGGATCCGCCATGCTCGCCGTCATTTCCCCCGCAAAGCGTCTGGACGAAACGCCGATGGACCTGACCGGTGCGACCGATCCGATGTTCGCGAAGGAAGCCGCGACGCTGGCCGGTCACATGCGGCAGCTATCGCTGGGCGGGCTCAAGGATCTGATGGACCTGTCCGACGACCTTGCGCGTCTGAACCGCGACCGCTTTCGGGACTTTGCCGCCGCGCCCGAACCGCAGGTGACCAAGCCCGCCGTGTTCCTGTATTCCGGCGATACCTACACCGGGCTTGAGGCCGCGACGCTGGACGCCGATGCGCTGGACTATGCCCAGCGCCACCTGCGTATCCTCAGCGGTCTGTACGGACTGCTGCGCCCGCTTGACGCGATCCAGCCGCACCGGCTGGAAATGGGCAGCCGCCTGAAGACGCGGCGCGGCGGCAACCTGTACGACTACTGGCGCGACCTGCCCGCCAAGGCCCTGAACGCCGCCGCCGAAGAGGTCGGGACCGACGTGCTGGTGAACTGCGCCAGTCAGGAATATTTCGGCGCCGTCGACCGCAAGGCGCTGAAGCTGCGGGTGGTGACGCCGACGTTCTATGAACTGAAAAAGGGCGAGCCGAAGATCGTCAGCTTCTTCGCCAAGAAGGCGCGCGGCGCGATGGCCCGGTTCGTGATGGAACGCCGGATCGACCGGGTCGAGGGGCTGGCCGATTTCGACACGGGTGGTTACCGCTTCGATGCCGACCGCAGCACGCCGGATCAGCCGGTGTTCATCCGTGCCGAGGCGGACGCGACCGACCGCGCCGCCTGATCATTCGGAATCACTCGGACGTATCGCGCGCGCCAAGGTGTTCTTCGCCGCGCGCACGCGCCAGTGCGATCTGCTTCTGACGCTCCCGGAACCGCGTGCGGTCCGCGTCGCTGATTTCCGACAGACACCTGTGGCAGGACACCCCCGGCTCGTACTCGGGCCGCTGCGTGTCCTCGGGCACCAGCGGGCGGCGGCAGGCGTGGCACAGGACATGCCCGCCTTCGCGCAGCCCGTGTTCGAGACTGACACGCTGGTCGAAGACAAAGCAGGCGCCTTGCCACTTGCTGTCCTGTTCCGGCACCTCTTCAAGGTATTTCAGGATGCCGCCTTTCAGGTGATGGACCTCGTCCACGCCCTGTTCGACCAGCCAGCTTGTCGCCTTCTCGCAGCGGATGCCGCCGGTGCAGAACATCGCCAGCCGCTTGTTGTGGAACCGGTGCTTGTTCGCCTCCCACCACGCGGGAAACTCGCCGAAGCTGGCGGTCTCGGGATCGACGGCGCCTTCGAAGGTGCCGATCTCGATCTCATAGTCGTTGCGCGTGTCGATGACCGCGACGTCCGGCGCCGAGATCAGTTCGTTCCACTCGGCCGGATCGACGTACCGCCCGACCGACGCCGTCGGATCGACGTCGGGCTGGCCCATCGTCACGATCTCTTTCTTCAGCCGCACCTTCATGCGGCCGAACGGCATCTCGTCCGCCGTGCTTTCCTTCCAATCAAGGTCGGCACAGCCCGGAAGGGCACGGATGTGGTCCAGCACCGCATCGATCCCGTCGCGCGTGCCCGCGATGGTGCCGTTGATCCCCTCGCGCGCCAGCAGAAGCGAGCCGCGCACGCCCTGCGCGCAGCACAGCTTGGCCAGCCCCGGTTTCAGGGCGGCGGGATCCGGGAAGACGGTGAACTTGTACAGTGCGGCGACGATCAGCATGGTGCCGATTAAGGGCGGACGCGGGGCGGGCACAAGGGGCGAAACCGCCGCGCCCTGACGCGACGATCACCGCCGTCTGGCGAAAAGAAGGGATTTCAGACCTTTGCCCTTGATTGATTCTTGCCCGGGCATCGCTACTGTGCAGCCGAAATTACGGAGATTTGCATGACCAAGGCCCTGATCGTCATCGACGTGCAGAACGACTTTTGCCCCGGCGGCGCGCTGGCTGTGGCGGGCGGCGACGAGATCGTGCCCGGCATCAACACCCTGATGACCGAGTTCGACGCGGTGATCCTGACGCAGGACTGGCACCCGGCGGGGCATTCGTCCTTCGCATCTCAGCACGAAGGCCGCGCGCCGATGGAACTGATCGAGATGCCCTATGGCCCGCAGGTCCTGTGGCCCGATCATTGCATCCAAGGCAGCCCCGGCGCCGCGTTCCATCCCGACCTTGAAACCGACCGCGCCGACCTGATCATCCGCAAGGGCTATAACCCGGCGATCGACAGCTATTCCGCCTTGTTCGAGAATGATCACACCACGCCCACGGGCCTTGAAGGCTATCTGCGGACCCGAGGCATCCAGACACTGACGATGGTCGGGCTTGCGACCGATTTCTGCGTCAACTTCTCTGCCGTGGACGCCGCGCGGCTGGGCTTCGACGTCACCGTCCGGCTGGATCTGTGCCGCGCCATCGACCATGCCGGATCGCTTGCCACCGCGTGCGACGGCATGACCGAGGCGGGCGTATCGCTGGCCTGACCGCGCAGGGCTTGCCTTTGGGGGCTGTCCCCAAGCGCGCGGCGGGCTAGTTTTTGACAACCATGATCCCGCTTGCTCTAACGGGATGCCGAACAGGGAGCCGGACATGGTCGACATTGCCACGCGGGTCTACAATCACAAATGGAAGATCGACCCGATCGTCCGTTCGCTGATCGATACCGATTTCTACAAACTTCTCATGTGCCAGTCCGTGTTCCGCAACAAGCCGGACACAGAGGTCACGTTCTCGCTGATCAACCGCAGCAAGGACATCCGGCTGGCCGAGTTGATCGACGAGGACGTGCTGCGCCAGCAGTTGGATCACATCCGGTCGCTGTCGCTGACCCGTGGTGAAAGCACATGGCTGCGCGGCAACACGTTCTATGGCAAGCGCCAGATGTTCCGCCCGGATTTCATGGAATGGTTCGAGAACCTGCGCCTGCCGCCCTACGAGCTGGAAAAGAAGGACGGCCAGTACGAACTGACGTTCCGTGGCAAATGGCCCGAGGTCATGTTGTGGGAGATTCCGGCGCTTGCGGTGCTGATGGAACTGCGCGGCCGGGCTGTTCTGGCGCAGATGAAGCGGTTCGAGCTGGAAGTGCTGTACGCCCGCGCAATGGCCAAGCTGTGGGAAAAGATCGAACGCCTGCAAAAGATCGAGGGCTTGAAGATCGCCGATTTCGGCACCCGCCGTCGCCACAGCTTTTTGTGGCAGGACTGGTGCGTGCAGGCGATGCTGGAAGGGCTGGGCGACAGCTTTACCGGCACCTCCAACTGCCTGATCGCCATGCGCCGCGATCTGGAAGCCGTGGGCACCAACGCTCACGAACTGCCGATGGTCTATTCCGCCCTTGCCGACACCGACGAGGACCTGCGCCGCGCGCCCTACCGCGTGCTGGAGGACTGGCAGGAAGAGCACGAAGGCAACCTGCTGATCATCCTTCCCGACACCTACGGCACCAAGGGCTTCTTGCAGAATGCGCCCGACTGGCTGGCGACATGGACCGGCATCCGCATCGATTCCGGCGACCCCGCCGAAGGTGCAGAGACGGCCATCGCGTGGTGGGAATCGCGCGGCGAAGATCCCCGCAAGAAGCTGGTGATCTTCTCGGACGGGCTGGACGAACAGAAGATCGAGGAACTGCACGCCCGTTTCGTGGGCCGCGTGCGCGTGTCCTTCGGTTGGGGCACCCTGCTGACGAACGACTTCCGCGGGCTGGTGCCTGACGATGCGCTGGCGCCGTTCTCGCTGGTCTGCAAGGCGACCTCTGCCGACGGGCGCCCGACGGTGAAACTGTCGGACAACCCGCGTAAGGCGATGGGCCCGGCGGAAGAGATCGACCGCTACAAGCGCGTGTTCGGCGTTGGCCAGCAGCAGTCGATGGACGTCTTCGTCTGACGGCGCAAGCGTCCCTGATCTAGGCTTTAGGGCCTATTTTCGTGGTCACCGCGCCCAGCCCTTCGATGCTGACGGTGCAGCTGTCGCCGACCTGAAGCGCTCCGACGCCAGCGGGCGTGCCGGTCATGATCAGGTCGCCGGGGCGGATCTCGATCGAGCGGGTGAGATAGGCGATGATCTCGGGCACCGCCCAGATCATGTCGGACAGGTCGGCATCCTGACGGATCTCTCCGTTCACCTCGGTCCGGATGAAGCCTTTCGACGGGTGGCCGACCTCGGTCGCCGGATACAGCGCGCCGATCACGGCGGCGCGGTCGAAGCCTTTCGACCAGTCCCACGGGCGGCCCGCCTTCTTCGCGGCCCATTGCAGGTCGCGGCGGGTCAGGTCGTTGCCGGTGCCATAGCCCCAGACGTAATCCAGCGCGTCCGCCTCCGAGACGTTGAAGCCGGCCTTGCCGATGGCGACGATGAACTCTCCCTCGAAATGCAGGTCCTCGGTTTCGGGCGGATAGGGCACGGTCGCGCCATCCTCGACGACCGAGTCCGGGGCCTTGGTAAAGAAGAACGGCGGCTCGCGGTCGGGATCGTTCCCCATCTCGCGCGCGTGTTCGGCATAGTTGCGCCCCACGCAGAAGATGCGGCGCACCGGAAAGCGGTCGTCGGTGCCGGCCACTGCGGCCGAAGGTGTGGGGGCGGGATCGAACACGAAAGCCATACCGGGGTCTCCTTGGTTGCGGCGTGCCGACACTCTGACAAACGCGCGGCAATGACCAGTCCCGAACCGTGTGCTCTGGCCCGGTGCCGGGTTCGGCCTATTTATACCGTCAGGAGAGGGGTGGTGCCGGTCGTGCGCCGCCCTTCGTTGTTAGGTACGGGTCCACGGTCCATGAACAGTGATAAAGAAGAGCTGGCCGAAGAGAAGGCCGACAAGATTGCCGTAGAGGAAGCGACGCCGCTGGCGCCGCGCCTGATTTACGAAGTGATCCGCCGGGATGGCGAGGAAGAACTTGAGCGTCCGAAAAGCTCGTTGATCTGGTCCGGGCTGGCCGCCGGGGCGCTGATCAGCTTTTCGCTGATCGCGGAAGCGGTCCTGCGCAGCGAACTGCGCGGGTTTCAAGGGCGCTTCCTGATCGAGAACTTAGGCTATTCCTTCGGGTTTCTCGTTGTGATCATGGGCAAGATGCAGCTGTTCACCGAGAACACCATCACCACCGTCCTTCCCATCCTGTCCAAACCGACCCGCTTCAAATTCCGCCGCACGGGGACGTTGTGGTCCATCGTGCTGGCCGCGAACGTGGTGGGCGCCTTGGCCGCCGCGCTGTTCTTCACCTTTACCAGCGCCTTGCCCGATCAGGTTCTTGTGGCCGCGCTGGAAATTTCTGAACACGCCATGAGCTTCGAACCGTGGGAGGCGTTCGCCCGCGCCATTCCGGCGGGGATCCTTGTCGCGGCCATCGTCTGGATGCTGCCACAGGCGGAGAAGCAGAGTTTTCTGCTGATCTTCGCCTTCACCTGGCTGATCGCGGCGGGCGACTTCACCCACATCATCGTCGGGTCCGTCGAGATGTGGATGGTGCTGCTGGCCGGTGGAATCACTCCCGGCGAGGCGCTGATCAACTTCTTCATTCCTGTCCTTGCCGGCAACGTTTTCGGCGGAACCGCGATCTTCTCGGCGCTGGCATGGGGACAGGTGAAAGAGGAACTTGCCCCGAACGGTCACGCCACGGACGTCGGCGACTGATCATCTTCGCCGCAACTTTGCGCAGGTGATGATCTTTTCGCCGAAGTTCGCCCGCTGATCCGACCATGACGGAAGGTCAAGCTGTATACAGTTTCTGCGCCACATAAGGCGCAGCCATTTCATTTGACCGGAAACAGTATACCGGATAACCATTCCTGACCGTTAGCTTTGGGAGGGGCAATGGGTGATTCTGGCAAAATCCAACTGGTCGAGCTTGCAGTGCGCGAGCTGCGTGCCCGCATTCTGGCGGGCGAGTTGAAGCCGGATTGCCATGTCTCTGAAGCCGCCGCCGGCGAGATGACCGGGGTGTCCCGCACCCCGGCCCGCGAGGCGCTGGCCATCCTTGTGGAAGAAGGCCTGATGTACCGGTCCGCTTCGGGCCGCTGCACCGTTCGGCTGTTCACCCGCGAAAACGCCCGCGACGCCATCGAACTGCGCGGCGTGCTGGAAGGCACGGTGCTGCGGCTGGCCGTCGAACGCGGGCCCGACACGACGGTGCTGGACCGCTGTGAAACGATCCTGTGCCGGATCGACACCGCGCTGAACAGCACGGACACGACGCTGGTCTTCGAGGACTATGCCCGGCTGAACAAGGAATTCCACGTCGAGCTTTCCCGCGTCGCCGGGTCCGACACTCTGCAACGGGAACTGTACCGCGCGATCCGGCTGCCGTTCGCTTCGCCCGACGCGTTCCCCTCGCACCGCTACAACACCCCGAAGGTCCGCAACACGTTCCACCGGGCGCAGGAACAGCACCGCGCGATGATCGGTGCCGTCCGCGATGGCGAAGGAACCCGGGTCGAGGCGCTGGCGCGGGAACACGCCCGGCTGGCCTGGGAAGATTACGAAGCCGTGATGTTCGAAGAACCCGCGTCCGTTGTAAACGCGCCGGGTTTTGCCATGATTGCCGCTGCAGAGGCTACTCCGGCGGTTTAGCTCTGTCTCATAAAGGGAGGTTTACCATGAGACTCAAGACTTTGCTTACCACGATTGCGGTCGGGGCCGTGTCGGTCGCGATGGCCGGTTCGGTTGCGGCACAGGAATACACCTTCAAGCTGCACCACATGCTGCCGGCCACGTCGCCCGCGCAGAAATCCATGCTGGAACCTTGGGCCGCACAGGTCGAAGAGAACTCTGGCGGTCGCGTGAAGATCGAGATGTTCCCGGCGATGACCCTTGGCGGCACCCCGCCCGAACTGGTCCAGCAGGCCCGTGACGGCGTCGTCGACATCATCTGGACGGTCAACGGCTACACCCCTGGCCAGTTCCCCCGCACCGAGGTGTTCGAACTGCCCGGCGTGTACCTGAACGACATCTCGGCCGCCAACAAGGCGATGTACGACATGTTCGACGAATACCTCGCCGACGACTACAAAGGTCTCGAGGTGATGTGGCTGCACGTGCACGCCGGTCAGGCGATCATGTCGGTCGACACCGAGATCCGCTCGCCCGAGGACATGTCCGGCCTGAAGATCCGCATCCCGTCGCGGACCGGCGGCTGGGTCATCGAAGCGCTGGGCGCCTCGCCGATCGCCATGCCGGTCCCCGAGGTTCCCGCCGCGCTGTCGAAGAAGGTCGTCGACGCCACCTTCCTGCCGTGGGAGATCATCCCGGTGATCAAGGCGCAGGACCAGATCCAGTACTTCATCGAGGGCGCCAACGAGACCCGTTTCGGCACCACCACCTTCCAGGTTTCGATGAACCAAGGGAAATGGGACAGCCTGCCTGACGACATCAAGGCCGCGTTCAAGGACGCTTCTGGCCGCGAGTGGTGGGACGAGGTCGGCAACGTGTGGCGTGCCGGCGATGACTTCGGCATCAAGATGGCCGAAGATTCGGGCCGCGAGCACATCATGCTGAGCGAGGAAGAGACCAACGCGTTCATCACGGCGCTCGAGCCGGTGCAGGACCGCTGGATCGAAGAAGTCACCGCAAAAGGCATGGACGGTGCGGCCCTTGTCGAGATGGCCAAAGAAACCATCGCAGAGAACACCGACAAGTAATGGCGGACGCATACGCATCCGGGACGAGGCTTCACGGCCTCGTCCTTCGCATCACGACCGGCTGGGCGATCCTGGGCGGTCTGGTGCTTATGGCCGTGGTGGCGGTGAACGTCGCTTCAGTGGTCGGGGCCGCCGTGTTCAACTCGGCCGTCCCCGGCGACTTTGAAATGACCGAGCTTGGCGTCGCCATCGCCGCCTTCTCTTTCCTTCCCTACTGCCAGATTGCCGGGCTGAACGTGTCGGCCGACATCTTCACCGCCCGCGCGTCCAAGTTCTGGCTGTCTCTTTTCTCGCTGCTGGGCGCGCTGGTGGCCCTGGGCTTTGGCGCGATCCTGCTGTGGCGCATGTACTATGGCATGCTCGACAAGCAGACCTACGGGGAAACCACCGCAATCCTGTCGATCCCGACCTGGTACGGCTATCTGCTGGTGCTGCCTTCGCTGGCGCTGCTGGTGCTGGCGTCCTTCGCGTCCGTCGTCGACTCGGTCTCTAACATGGCCAAAAGGTAACGCTTTATGGACCCGATTACTCTGGGCATCCTCAGCCTCGTCGTCCTTGTCGCGCTGATCGCGATCCGGATTCCCATCGGCTATTCGATGATCCTCGTGGGCGGCTTCGGCATCATGTACATGAACGGCCCCGCCCTGCTGTTTAACCAGCTTAAGACGCTGGGCTGGGGCGTGTTCTCGGGCTACAGCCTGTCGGTCGTGCCGATGTTCATCCTGATGGGCGCGCTGGCGTCCCGCGCGGGCCTGTCGCAGGCGCTGTTCAGAGGCGCGAACGCGTGGCTGGGCTGGATGCGCGGCGGCACCGCGATGGCCGCGATCGCCGGCTGTGCCGGGTTCGGCGCCGTGTGCGGGTCCTCGCTGGCGACCGCCTCGACGATGGGCAAGGTCGCCCTTCCGGAACTCAAGCGGTACAACTACTCGGGCGCGCTGGCGACCGGATCGCTGGCCGCGGGCGGCGTGCTGGGCATCCTGATCCCGCCATCGGTCGTGCTGATCATCTACGCGATCCTTGTCGAGGCGAACATCGTCACCATGTTCGCGGCCGCGATGCTGCCCGGCCTGCTGGCCGTGGTGTTGTTCATCCTGACCATCGCGATCTACGTCTGGTTCAAGCCCGAAGCCGGGCCGCGCCACAGCGGCGTCGACTTCCAGGAATGGCGCGATGCGACCATCGGCATGATCCCGGTCATCGTGATCTTCGGCCTTGTGCTTGGCGGCATCTACGGCGGGTTCTTCAACCCGACCCCCGCCGCTGCCGTCGGCGCGGCGCTGGTCTGGATCTACGGCACCGCCAAGGGGCGCCTGAATCTGCCGGCGATCTTCGACTCGCTGAAGGAAACCGCGGGCACCACCGGCATGATCTACCTGATCCTCATCGGCGCAGAGCTGATGAAGATCTTCATGTCGCGGATCGGCCTGCCGCAGGCCACCGCCGAATGGATCGCCGGATCGGGCCTTGCCCCGTTCGTGGTCATGGCGATCCTGCTGGTCGCGCTGATCCTGCTGGGCTGCCTGATGGACTCGCTTTCGATGATCCTGCTGGTGATCCCGTTCTTCTGGCCGGTTCTGGTCGAGATCAACGGCGGTCTCTACGTGGGCGCCGAAGGATCCGGGTTCGGCATGTCCACCGAGGACCTGAAGATCTGGTTCGGGATCTTAGCCCTGATCGTCGTGGAACTCGGGCTGATTACGCCACCCGTGGGAATGAACGTGTTCGTCATCTCGGCGCTGGCGAAGGACACCCCGATGACCGAGACGTTCAAGGGCGTACTGCCCTTCTTCGGAGCGGAACTGGTTCGCGTGGCGATCCTGTTCGCGTTCCCCGCCGTCACGTTGTGGCTGCCGCAGATCATCGGCAGTTGATGACACGATCATCGGCGGCGCGCGATCCGCGTGCCGCCGGACCCTTGCGCCTGTGTCTCTGAATACGGGTGCAAAGACTGTGCCGCACCCGGCACGCACCGAAACGGAGCCATTGAATGACAGATCTTAAACCACCCTTCCGCGCAGACCACGTCGGCAGCCTGCTGCGTCCCGCGTCCATCGTGGAAGCACGCAAGAAATTCTATCAGGACAAGTCGATCGACGCGGCCGAGCTGAAGGCGGTCGAGGATGCCGCCATCCCCGAACTGATCAAGATGCAGGAAGACGTGGGGCTGAAGGCCGTCACCGACGGCGAGGCGCGCCGGTCGTTCTGGCACTATGACTTCATGGGTATGCTGACCGGGCTGGATCTGGACGAACGCGATGAAGGCGTTCAGTTCGCGGGCGTCAAGCTGCGCCCGATCTACCCGACCATCACCAGCAAGCTCGACTTCCCCGAAGACCACCCGATGATCGAACACTTCAAGTTCGTCGCCGAGAACACCAAGGTGGTCCCGAAGATCTCGATCCCCGGCCCGTCCTGCTGCCACTTCCGCACCGCGCCGGAAGACATCCATGTGCCCGAGTACAAGGAAGACCCGCAGGCGCTGTTCGCCGATCTGGCAGCGACGTACAAAAAGGCCGTCGATACCTTCTATAAGGCCGGTTGCCGCTATCTGCAGATGGACGACATCTTCTTCGCCTATCTCTGCGACCCCAAGCACCGCGCCGAGAAAGTCGCCAACGGACAAGACCCCGACTGGCTGATCGAACGCTATTCCTGGATGCTGCGCGAGGCGATCAAGGACCGTCCGTCCGACATGTACATCGGGATGCACATGTGCCGCGGCAACTTCCGGTCGACCCACGCCGCCGAGGGCGCCTATGACCTTGCGGCCGAGTCGATCTTCTCGACCGGCGTCGATATCTTCTTCATGGAATACGACACCGACCGCGCTGGCGGGCTGGAGCCGCTGAAGCTGCTGCCCAAGGGCAACCAGATCGTTCTGCCGGGCTTCATCACCACCAAGTCGGCCGAGCTGGAAGACATCGACTGGCTGAAGTCCAAGTTCGACGAGGCGTCGAAATACGTCGACATCAACCAGCTGGGCATCGCGCCCCAGTGCGGCTTTGCCTCGACCGAGGAAGGCAACTCGATTACGCCCGACGACCAGAAGCGCAAGCTGGAACTTGTCGTGAAGACCGCCGAGGCGATCTGGGGCGGCGTCTGATCGCATCCACGACCCCTGCCTGCCGGGCGGGGGTCACCCCTTTGTCAGCGGAACCCCGTTGACCTTCCCCCTGCTGGAACCCTTACGCCCTGTCGGACCGTCACCGACCAGAGGCCCCGATGTCCGGCAAACTTCTTCGTACCTTTACCCTCGCCCTGATCTGCGCCCCGCTCGCGGGCCATGCGCAAGCGCCCCGGATGCCCGACGACGCCGACCCGGCGCGCGGCGAAACGCTGTACGCCGAGAACTGCGCCAGCTGCCACGGCGCCGATCTTGAAGGCGAAGCCCCCGACTGGCGCACCGCCAAGGAAGACGGCACCCTGCCCGCCCCGCCCCATGACGAAACCGGACACACGTGGCACCACGGTGATATCCACCTGTTCGCCTACACGCTTCTGGGCGGCGAGGAGTCCTTGCGCCGCATGGGCATCGAAGGCGTGCCCAGCGCGATGCCGGCGTTCCAAGAGACGCTGACCGAGGCCGAGATCTGGGACATTCTCGCCTTCATCAAATCCACATGGCCGCGCCGCATCCGGAATGCGCAAAAGGAACGGTCAGACGCGGAACGCATGTCGATGGAGTGATCGGGGTCTTTCTGCAAATGGCCCCTTAACCTTCCAGTGACTGGAAACCTTATGTCCCTAGCCGAACCAGAAAACGGCAGGGTGCCATGACCGATCTCACACTGAATATCCAAGGTATGCACTGCGCATCATGCGTCGGCCGCGTCGAGAAGACGCTGCGCGGCGTACCCGGTGTGCGCGAAGCGAACGTGAACCTTGCGACCGAACAGGGGCGCGTCAGCTTCGACGACCCCGCCACGACGGACGACATCCTTGCCGCCCTGCTCAAGACGGGGAACCCCGCCTCGGTCGAAGAGGTGACCCTGGACATCGACGGGATGCACTGCGCGTCCTGCGTCGGCCGGGTCGAAAAGGCCCTGCGCGCCGCCCCCGGCGTGGTCGAGGCCAACGTGAACCTTGCCACCGAATCCGCGCTGGTGCGCTATCTGCCCGGCGCGGTGACGCCACAGGCGCTTGCGGGCTATGGCTCGGACAGCGGATACAAGACGAAACTGCGGTCTAGTGACGATCATTCGCATCACGACCACATGGCCCACACCAAGGCCGAGGATGCCGCGCGCCTGAAACGCGCGACGCTGCTGGCGGCCATTCTGGCCCTGCCGGTGTTCGTGATCGAGATGGGCAGCCACGTCATCCCCGGGATGCACGAGCTGGTGATGAACACCATCGGGATGCAGACCAGCCGCATCCTGCAATTCGTGCTGACCACGATCATCCTTGTCGGGCCCGGCCGCGAATTCTATCGCATCGGCATCCCCGCCCTGCTGCGCGCCGCGCCCGAGATGAACTCGCTGGTCGCGCTGGGGACGGCGGCGGCCTATCTGTATTCCGTCGTCGCGACCTTCGCGCCGGGTGTGCTGCCCGAAGGGGCCGCCAACGTCTATTTCGAATCCGCCGCCGTCATCGTGGTGCTGATCCTGCTGGGCCGCTGGCTTGAAGCCCGCGCCAAGGGCCGCACCGGCGCGGCGATCCGCAAACTGATCGCGCTGCAGCCCGACACCGCGCGGGTCGAGCGTGACGGCAAGACCATCGACCGCCCCATCGCCGAGATCGTGAAGGGCGACACGATCCACGTCCGCCCCGGCGAACGCATCGCTGTTGATGGCGCGGTCGTGTCCGGCGACAGCCATGTCGACGAAAGCATGATCAGTGGCGAACCCCTTCCCGTGCACAAGACCGAGGGCGACGCGGTCACCGGCGGGACCGTCAACGGCGCCGGGGCGCTGGTGTTCCGCGCCACCCATGTCGGCGCCGAGACGACGCTGTCGCGTATCGTCGCGATGGTCGAACAGGCGCAGGGCGCCAAGCTTCCGATCCAAAGCGTCGTAGACCGTATCACCGCGTGGTTCGTCCCCGCCGTCATCGCCGCCGCGCTGCTGACGCTGGCCGCGTGGCTGGTGTTCGGCCCCGGCGGCGGCCACGCGATCGTCGCCGCGGTCGCGGTTCTGATCATCGCCTGCCCCTGCGCAATGGGCCTTGCCGTGCCCACCTCGATCATGGTCGGCACCGGCCGCGCCGCCGAACTGGGCGTGCTGTTCCGTAAGGGCGACGCCCTGCAGGCGCTTCAAGGCGTGGGCGTCGTCGCGTTGGACAAGACCGGCACCGTGACCGAGGGCCGGTCCGAACTGACCGACATCGTCGTGACCGGCGACCTGTCCGAAGATAAGGTGCTGCGCTCTGCCGCCGCCGTTGAAGGCCAGTCCGAACATCCGGTCGCGCAGGCCCTGCTGCGCGCGGCCGAGGCGAAGGGTCTGGAGCTTCCCGCGGTCGAGGGGTTCCGCTCGATCACCGGCTACGGCGTCGAAGCCACCGTCGAGGGCCGCAAGGTCACGGTCGGCGCACGCCGTCTGATGGAGCGCGAGGGAATAGACACCACCGCCGCCGTGATCGAAGGCGCCGGCAAGACGCCACTGTACGTCGCCGTCGATGGCACCCTTGCCGCCGCCGTTGCAGTCTCTGACCCGGTGAAATCCACCAGCCGCGCCGCCATCGCCGCGCTGCACGACATGGGTCTGAAAGTCGCGATGATCACCGGCGACGCACAGTCCACCGCCGAGGCCATCGCCGCCGAGGTCGGCATCGACAAGGTCGTGGCCGAGGTGCTGCCCGACGGCAAGGTCGCCGCGGTCGAGGCGCTGCGCAAGGACGGCGCCAAGCTCGCCTTCGTCGGCGACGGTATCAACGACGCTCCGGCGCTGGCGGCGGCAGACGTGGGCATTGCAATCGGCACCGGCACCGACGTCGCCATCGAGACGGCGGACGTGGTCCTGATGTCCGGCGACCTCGGCGGCGTGGCGCGGGCCTTCGGCCTGTCCCGCGCGGTGATGCGCAACATCCACCAGAACCTTGCGTGGGCCTTCGGCTATAACGTGGCGCTTATCCCCGTGGCGGCGGGCGTACTGTACCCCGCCTTCGGTCTGCAACTGTCGCCGATGCTGGCGGCGGGCGCGATGGCGCTGTCCAGCGTGTTCGTCCTGTCCAACGCCCTGCGCCTGCGCCGGGCCAACCCGGGAGAAACCGCATGAACATCTCGGACGCCGCCGACCGCAGTGGCCTGCCCGCGAAGACCATCCGTTATTACGAGGACATCGGGCTGGTGCGCCCGGACCGCAGCGACAATGGCTATCGCGATTTCGCCGACCGCGACCTGCACAAGCTGATCTTCCTTGGCCGCGCGCGGGCGCTGGGCTTTACGATCGAAGACTGCCGCGCCCTGCTGGCGCTGTACGAGGACGACGCCCGCGCCAGCGGCGACGTCAAGCGGATCGCCGAAGGCCACCTTGACCAGATCGGGCAGAAGATCGCGGATCTCGAGGCGATGCGCGCGACGCTGTCGCACCTTGTGGCCTGCTGCCACGGCGACGACCGGCCCGACTGCCCGATCCTCGAAGGGCTGGGCGGCCCGGCGCAGACTTGATCTTGGCCCCGTTCCGGGGTGTGTTTCCCGGCAGGGAACGCCCCTTTCGGGCGGGGAGGAGACATCATGAAGATCGGAACCGCGCTGTTCGACCTGACCGGCCAGCGCGCGCTTGTTACGGGATCAAGTCAAGGCATCGGCTTTGCGCTGGCCCGCGGGCTGGCCGAGGCGGGCGCCGAGGTCGTGCTGAACGGCCGCGACCCGAACAAGCTGGGCGATGCCGCCGAAACGCTGCGGAACGAGGGCCACGCCCCGCATGAACTGCCCTTCGACGTCACCGACCACGACGCGGTCCGCCGCGCCATCGACGGCTTCGAATCCAACACCGGCCCCATCGACGTCCTTGTGAACAATGCCGGAATGCAGCACCGCGGTCCGCTTGAAGAGTTCCCTTCCGACAGGTTCGAGGCCCTGCTGCAGACCAACGTCGCCAGCGTCTTTCATGCCGGTCAGGCCGCCGCGCGCCACATGATCGCCCGCGGACGCGGCCGCATCATCAACATCGCCAGCGTCCAGTCGGCGCTGGCCCGCCCCGGTATCGCACCCTACACGGCGACCAAGGGCGCGGTCGCCAACCTGACCAAGGGCATGGCCACCGACTGGGCCCGGCACGGCCTGACCTGCAACGCCATCGCACCGGGCTACTTCGACACACCGCTGAACGCCGCGCTGGTGGCCGACCCCGACTTCAGCGCGTGGTTGGAGAAACGCACGCCCGCCGGGCGATGGGGCCGGGTCGAGGAATTGACCGGCGCCTGCATCTTCCTTGCCTCGGACGCGGCCAGCTTCGTCAACGGTCACGTCCTGTATGTCGACGGCGGGATCACGGCATCGTTGTAGGGGGGCTCTGCCCCCGTCACGCCATGCGTGACTCCCCCGGGATATTTCCGGACCAAAGAAGTCGGGAGCGCCATCTGCTTCTTTGGTCCGAAAATATCCCGGGGAGCGCGAGGGGCTGGCCCCTCGCCGCGCGGCGGCAGCGATGTGCGACACGTTTACAGCCCGCTCGGAAAGGCCTATTCGCCTTGCGAAACGCCAGCGACACGCGCGGAGCCATTGATGACGAACCACCTGTATCAGAACGACCTGCCCGACGGGCTGGACCTTGGCCCCGTCGTGGCCATCGATTGCGAGACGATGGGTCTGAACCCGCATCGGGACCGGCTGTGCGTGGTCCAGATGTCGAGCGGCGACGGGGACGCGCATCTGGTGCAGGTCGAGAAGGGCCAGACCAGCGCGCCGAACCTTGCGCGGATGCTGGAAGATCCGAACGTCCTGAAGCTGTTCCACTTCGGCCGTTTCGACATCGCCGCGATGTACAACGCATTCGGGGCGCTGGCGGCGCCGGTCTATTGCACCAAGATCGCCAGCAAGCTGATCCGCACCTACACCGACCGCCACGGGCTGAAGAACCTGCTGCAGGAATTGCTGGACGTCGACATCTCGAAGCACCAGCAGATGAGCGACTGGGGCGCGGCCGAGCTGACCAAGGCGCAGCTGGACTATGCCGCGTCGGACGTGCTGTACCTGCATGCCCTGCGCGAGAAGCTGAACAACCGGCTGGAGCGCGAGGGGCGGATGGACATGGCACAGGCCTGTTTCGATTTCCTGCCCACCCGCGCCCGGCTCGATATCGCCGGCTGGACCGATCACGACATCTTCAGTCACGCGTAAGGAGCGAAAGGGCAAGCCCGCGCCATGGTGTTCCGGCAAC
>NZVC01000017.1 GCA_002701395.1 Maritimibacter sp.
GCCCGGGTCATCACTTCTTCTTGCCGAAGCCCGAGAGGCCCGGGGGCAGGCCCGCGCCGCCGCCCAAGCCCGGCAGGCCGCCGCCCGGCATCTTGCCGGCCTGTTTCGCGGCCGCTTCCAGCATCTTGGGATCCATGCCGGCGGCCAGGTCGGCGGGGTTGCCGCCCTTGCCCATCATCGCCTTCATGGCCTGTTTCATCATGCCGCCCTTGGACTTGCCCATCTTCTTCATCATGTCGCCCATCTGGCGGTGCATCTTCAGAAGCTTGTTCAGGTCCGACACGTCCTGACCCGCACCGGCGGCGATGCGCTTCTTGCGCGAGGCCTGCAGGATCTTGGGATTGGCGCGTTCCTTCTTGGTCATCGACTGGATCAGGGCGATCTGGCGCGTGATGATCTTGTCGTCGAAGCCGGCCTCTTCGACCTGCTTGGCCATCTTGCCCATGCCGGGCATCATGCCCATCATCCCTTCCATGCCGCCCATCTTGATCATCTGCTCGAGCTGCATCTTCAGGTCGTTCATGTTGAACTGACCCTTCTGGAAGCGCTTCATCATGCGCTCGGCCTGCTCGGCCTCGATGGTCTGCTGAGCCTTTTCCACCAGCGAGACGATGTCGCCCATGCCAAGGATGCGGCCCGCGATCCGCTCGGGGTGGAATTCCTCGAGCGCGTCCATCTTCTCGCCCAAGCCGACGAACTTGATCGGCTTGCCGGTGACGGCGCGCATCGACAGCGCGGCGCCGCCGCGTCCGTCGCCGTCCATCCGGGTCAGGGCGACGCCGGTGATGCCGATGTCGCGGTCGAAGGCTTCGGCCACGTTGACCGCGTCCTGACCGGTCAGACCGTCGACGACAAGGATGGTTTCGCGCGGGTTGGTGATGTCGCGGACGTCGGCGGCCTGCTGGATCAGCTCTTCGTCGATGTGCAGGCGGCCGGCGGTGTCCAGCATGTAGACGTCATAGCCGCCAAGGCTGGCTTGCGTCTTGGCACGCTTGGCGATCTGCTGCGCGGTCTCGCCCTTGACGATGGGCAGGGTGTCGACGCCGATCTGCTGGCCAAGGATCGCCAGCTGTTCCATCGCCGCCGGGCGGTTGGTGTCGAGCGACGCCATCAGCACGCGCTTGCCGTTGGTCTGGGTCAGGCGGCGGGCCAGCTTGGCGGTGGTCGTCGTCTTGCCCGAGCCCTGCAGGCCGACCATCAGGATCGGCGCGGGCGGGTTGTCGATCTTCAGTTCGCCGGGGTTCGCGTTGTCGCCCGCCAGCACGTCGATCAGGGCGTCGTGCACGATCTTGACGACCTGCTGGCCTGGCGTCACCGACTTGGTAACGGCCTGCCCGGTCGCCTTGTCCTGCACCGCCTTGACGAAATCGCGCGCCACCGGCAGCGAGACGTCGGCCTCCAGAAGCGCCACGCGCACTTCGCGCAGGGCGGTCTTGACGTCATCCTCCGACAGCGCCCCCTGCTTGGTGAGGCGGTCGAAGACGCCGGAGAGGCGGTCTGACAGGGTCTCGAACATGGGCCACGGGCCTTTGCGTCTTGTTTCGGTTGCTTCCCACGTAGGAAGCGATCCGGAATGCGCCAAGCGCCCCTGCGGGCGAAACTCGCTGGCAGGGGGCGATCTTTGCACAAGGCAAAGACCGGAAGCTTTGGCACTTCCGGAAAGTCGTGCGGTCCTTAGGGCAGCGGGGGTGCCGGAGTCAAGGCAATAGTCCGCCGCAGCAGGTCTACTGCGACAGCGGGAAGAACGCGGAGATCGCAAGCACGGCGGCGATCCCGGTCACGATGTTCATGGGCACGCCGACGCGCAGGAAGTCCGCGAAACGGTAGTTCCCCGCGCCGTAGACCAGCGTGTTGGTCTGGTAGCCGATCGGCGTCGCGAACGAGGCGCTGGCGCCCATCATCACCGTCATCACCAGCGCGCGCGGGTCATAGCCAAGCTGCCCCGCCAGCGCGATGACCACAGGGGTCAGCACCACCGCGACCGCGTTGTTCGTCACCGTCTCGGTCATCACCGACGCGGTGGCATAGACCACGGCCAGCACCAGCCACGGCGGCATGGTTTCCAGCAGCGGGGCGATGGCGCCCACAACCAGCTCGACCGCGCCGGTCAGTTCCAGTCCCTTGCCGACGATCAGCATCGCGAAGATCAGCACAAGGATGCCGGCGTCGATGGAATCCCACGCCTCGTCGTTGTCGATGCACCGCAGCACCAGCAAGGCGGCAACCGCAAGCAGGGCGGCGATCAGGATATCGGCCATGCCGATGGCGGACAGGGCGACCACAAGGATCAAGGCCAGCAACGCCAGCGGCGCCTGACGGCGGCGATAGCCCCGGCCCGAGGTGCGGGTGATCGCAACCACGTCGCCCTGCTGGGCCAGCTGGTCGAAGCTTTCGGGCGGGCCTTCCATCAGCAGCCGATCGGCGGCGCGCAGTCGGACAGAGTTCAGATCGGCCCCCGCGACGTGGTGCGGGCGGTGCACCCCCAGCAGCCGGATACCATAGCGCGACCCAAGCCCCAGTTCGGACAGGCGTGCACCCACCGCCGCGCGGGCGGGGGTCACGATGGCCTCGACCCGCACCATCTTGGTGTCGTCGGCCCGGCGGGCCTGGTTCGGCGCGTTCCGGCGCATACCGACGCGAAGGCCCTTCGTCTCGTGCAGGGTCAGCACCTCGGCCACATGGCTGACGACGATCAGCGTGTCGCCGACCTGCAGCACCTCGTCCGACAGGTCACCCCGCCGGATCCGGCCCCCCCGGCGCAGACCGGTCACGCGAATGCCCGGCCGGTTCAGCGGCGCGACCTCGGACAAGGGCACGTCCTCGTAGGGCGACTCTTCGGCGACGGTGACTTCGGTCAGAAAGGGCCAGCCCTCGGAGCGTTCGTCGATCCGGCCGGTGTCATCGCGCGCGGGCAGCAGAAAGCGTCCGAACACCAGCATGAACCCCATTCCGGCGGCCGCCGTCACAAGCCCGACGGGGGCGATCTCGAAGATGCCGAAGCCCTGCATCCCCGCATCCTGCGCCACGCCGTCGACCAGAAGGTTGGTCGAGGTGCCGATCAGGGTGCAGGTGCCGCCAAGGATCGCGGCATAGCTCAGCGGTATAAGGTACTTGGTCGACGGGCTTTGCCGCGCCTGCGCCAGCTTGATGACCACGGGGATCAGGATCAGCACGACGGGCGTGTTGTTGACGAAGGCCGACGCCAGCATCGTCGCGCTGAAAAACAGCGCAAGCGTCTGGATCGGCCGGTCTTCGGCCCGCGAGACGATCATCTGCGCCAGCGCATCCAGAAGACCGGTCCGCACCAGCGCGCCAGAGATCACGAACATCGCCGCGATGGTCAGCGGCGCCCCGTTCGAAAAGGCGGCGGACACCTCTGCCGCGGGCACGAAGCCGATGGCGATGAACACCGCCGCACCGGCGGTGGCGGTGACTTCGGGGGGATAAATCTCTGCCACGAAGGCTGCGAAAAGCAGGACAAGCAGTCCTAGCGCGATCACGGCCTCGTGGCCGGCGATCAGGTCGAACATTTATCAGGCGCTCCGCCGGTTCCGTTGATTGCCGATCGCAACGGGGCCCTCTACCACGAGGGCCGTACCGATGCGAAGAGCGAAACGCGTGGGCCGGGGCGGTGGTTCCGCCGGTGACGCTGGGTCGGCGGAGGATGGCGCATGGATAACGGTTGGGACGCGTCGGCGGACGCGTGGATCGCGGATCAGGGCGACGCGGGCGATTTTTCCCGCCGCCATGTTCTGGATGCGCCGATGCAGGCGCGGGTGCGCGCCGCCGCGCCCGCCCGCGTGCTGGATGTGGGCTGTGGCGAAGGGCGGTTCTGCCGCTGGCTGGGATCGGCGGGCTTCGCCTGTGTCGGCGTGGACCCCGCCGAGGCGCTGCTGGCCGAGGCGCGCCGCCGCGATCCGGGTGGCGACTACCGCGCCGGGCGGGCCGAGCGGCTGGACGTCGCGGACGCCAGTTTCGACATGGTCGTGTTCTACCTGACCCTTATCGACATAGAGGACATGCGCGCCGCCCTGACCGAAGCCGTTCGCGTGCTTTCGCCGGGTGGCCGGGTGCTGATCGCCAACCTGCAGGGCTACAACACCGCCAGCGCCCTTTTCGAGAAGCTGGACAGCGGGGCGCGGCGGCTGGTGATGGCGCGTTATCTAGAAGAACACGACCGCTGGGACGAATGGCGCGGCATCCGCATCCGCAACTGGCACCGACCGCTGTCGGTGTACATGACCTGCCTGCTGGATCTTGGCCTGTCCCTGACCTGTTTCGAAGAACCGTGCGCCACGGGTGGTCCGGACCGGGCCCGTGCTTCGTATAACCATGCGCCATACCACTTCATGATGGAGTGGCGGCTGCCGGCACCGACCGGCTGACGCAGGAGACGGGGATGCAGACTGGCGTAATCTACGTGGCGACGGGCGAGGATTATCTCGACCTTGCGCGGGCCTCGGCGGAAAGCCTGCGCCAGACCAACCCCGGCTTGCCGGCAGACCTGTTCACCGATTTGCCGGATGCCGCCGGGCTAGAGATGTTCGACCGTGTCCACCGCATCACGCAGCCCCACGACCGCAGCAAGCTGGACTGCCTGCCGCTGACCCGGTTCGACCGCACCCTGTTTCTTGACGCCGACACCCTTGTCCTGCGCCCGCTCGGCGATCTGTTCGATGTGCTCGACAGGTTCGAGATGGCGATGGCCCACGACGTGCGACGCGCCTCGGCGCTGGTGCAAGAGGGGTTGCGGCACAAGACACCCTACGCCGTGCCGCAGTTGAACTCTGGCGTGCTGCTGTATCGGCGGTCCGACGCGATGCTGGCATTCCTGCGCGAATGGGTGGCCCGGTTTCATGCCGAACCGCAGGTCGACCGCGATCAGGTGATCCTGAAAGATTTGCTTTGGGAAAGCGATCTGCGCTTCTGGGTGCTGCCGCCCGAGTTCAACCTGCGCCGGGTCACCAAGCTGGACGCGTGGGAGCCCTTGGACGTGATGCCCACCATCCTGCACAGCCATCGCCTGCTGGACCATTTGCGCGTGCCCGGCGCGGACCGGGTGCGAACGCTGGCTCAGGTGGTTCGGCTGGAACGTCTTGCTTTGGAACAGGAATGGGCCGCCGTCGGCGGTCGCCCGCCGGACTGGGACGTCTGAAGCGCGGCATATGACAATCCAATGACCGCAAAGGTTGCTCTTGCCCGAGCGAACAGGCATCGGTTATCCGAACGCATGATGTTTATGGGCGCACAGGTCACATGGCCGTAGGAAACTGGGATGAAGTCCGCACCGCTTATCAGGTGGCGCGGTTGGGAACCGTCAGCGGCGCAGCCAGCGTGCTAGGCGTGCACCACGCCACGGTGATCCGCCATATCGACGCTTTGGAAGAACGGCTGGGCGTCAAGCTGTTCCAGCGCCACGCGCGCGGCTACACCCCGACCGAGGCGGGGCGCGACCTTCTGCAGGTGGCGCAGGCGACCAACGACCAGTTCGGCCAGCTTGCCAGCCGCATCCGTGGCCGCGGCGAAGAGGTCACGGGTGAGTTGCTGATCACCACGCTGGCCGGGGTGGTTCCCGCGATCATGCCGGTGCTGGTGAAATTCCGCGCCGAACATCCCGGCCTGATCGTGCGGCTTCTTACCGGCGAACGCCTGTTCCGGCTGGAATACGGCGAGGCGCATGTCGCCATCCGGGCCGGCGCCGCGCCGGAAGAGCCGGACAACGTCGTGCAGTCGCTGGGCCGCGAGATGGGCACGTTCTTTGCCGCCCGCAGCTATGCCGACGCGCACGGCCTGCCGAAGGACGAAACAGAAGCGGACAAGTTCGACTTTGTCAGCAGCGACGTCGATGTCCCGCGCGCGCCGTTCGACATCTGGCTTCGGAACACCGTTCCGCTGGACCGGATCGTGTTCCGCTCGACCGACCAGTCGGTGACCAAATCGGCGATCCGCGCCGGGGCGGGCATCGGTTACATGGCGCTGTGCGAGGGCAGGGCCGACCCCGATCTGGTCGAAGTCTGGCCCTCCCGCACCGAATGGGCCGCACCGCTGTGGCTTGTCACCCATGTCGATCTGCATCGCACGATGAAGGTGCAGGCCTTCACCTCGTTCCTGAAGGAAGAGGCGAAGAACTGGCCGACCTGCTAGGGCCGCTTAGCCGCCCCTGACCTGATTGCGCAGCTCGAACTTCTGGATCTTCCCGGTCGAGGTCTTCGGCAGGTCCTGAAACACCACCGCTTTCGGTGTCTTGAACCCGGCCAGTTCCTTGCGCGCGAAGGCGATCAACTCGGCCTCGGTCAGCTGTCGGCCCGGCTTCAGTTCGACGAAGGCGCAGGGCACTTCGCCCCATTTCTTGTCCGGCTTGGCCACCACCGCGCACAGCAGAACGTCGGGGTGGTGCATCAGCACGTCCTCGACCTCGACCGAGGACACGTTCTCGCCGCCCGAGATGATCACGTCCTTCGAGCGGTCGACGATCTTCATGTAGCCGTCGGGATGCTGGATCGCGATGTCGCCGGAATGGAACCAGCCGCCCTCGAACGCCTTCTCGGTGGCTTCGGGGTTCTTGTAATACCCCTTCATTACGGCGTTGCCACGGAACATGATCTCGCCCTGCGCGGCGCCGTCCGTGTCGATTTGCGCGCGGGTTTCGGGATCCAGAACGGTGCAGTCCTCCAGCATCGGCATCACCACGCCTGTCCGGGCCTTGATCGCATAGCGTTCCTTGGACGGAAGCGCGTCCCAGTCGTCTTTCCAAAGGCACTCGGTGCCGGGGCCGTAGACCTCGGTCAGGCCGTAAACCTGCGTGACGTTGAAGCCCAGCGGCTCGATCGCGGCCAGCGTCGCGGCGGGGGGCGGGGCGCCGGCGGTGAACACCTCGACCGTGTGGTCGAAGGCACGCCGGTCGGCGTCGTCCGCGTGGATCAGCGTGTTCAGCACGATGGGCGCGCCGCCGAAATGGGTCACGTTCTCATCCGCGATGGCGTCGTAGATGGATTTCGCATCGACGTGACGGCAGCACACCACGGTGCCGCCCAGCAGCGGCATCATCCATGTGTGGCACCAGCCGTTGCAGTGGAACAGCGGCACGATGGTCAGGTAGACCGGGTGCAGCACCATGCGCCACGACACCACCTGTCCCATCGTCGACAAATAGGCGCCGCGATGGTGATAGACGACGCCCTTGGGGTGCCCGGTGGTGCCCGAGGTATAGTTCAGCGCGATGCTTTCCCATTCATCCTGCGGCAGGATCCAGTCGAAGGCCGGATCGCTGCTTGCGATGAACTCTTCGTATTCGGGATAGCGGCCGGTGGCGGGGAACCCCGCGTCGGGGTCCGCGACCTCGACGATTTGCGGCTTCGGCCCTTCCATCGCCGCCAGCGCGGCCTCTGCCAGCGGCAGGAACTGGGTGTCGACCAACACCAGCTTCGCCTGTCCGTGGTCAAGGATGTAGGACACCGTGTGCACGTCCAGCCGCACGTTGATCGTGTTCAGGATCGCGGCGCAGGCCGGCACGCCGAAATGCGCCTCGGCCTGTGCAGGGATGTTGGGCAGGATCGTCGCCACCACGTCGCCGGGCGCGATCCCGGCCCCCGCAAGGGCAGAGGCCAGCCGCGACACCCGCGCGTGATAGGCGGCATAGGTGTGCCGGACCTTGCCGTAGACCAGCGCCTCGCGGTCCGGGAACAGGCGGGCGGCGCGGTTCAGGTGCGACAACGGTGTCAGCGCCACATGGTTCGCGGCGCATTTGCCCAGTCCGCTTTCGTCTGCCAGCCAGCCCATTCCGATCTCCTCCCTCTGCCGGATCGAAGCTGACGTTAGTGCCCTTCCGCCCCAGAGGGAATGCCGGACCTGCGGCTTTGTCGTTCCGCGCCGTGCCGCGGTTTGCTAGCCTTCGACCATGATCATCTCGCACGGCCGGCGCTTCGTTTTCGTCCACATTCCCAAGACCGGCGGCACCTCGCTTTCGCTGGCGCTGGAAGCACGGGCGATGAAGGACGACATCCTGATCGGCGACACGCCGAAGGCGAAGCAACGGCGCGGGCGGCTGAAGGGCGTCGAGACGCGCGGCCGTTTGTGGAAGCACTCGACGCTGGCGGACATCGACGGACTGGTGTCGCCGCAAGAACTGACCGACATGTTCGTCTTCACGCTGGTGCGGAACCCGTGGGACCGGATGGTCAGCTATTACCACTGGCTACAGACGCAAGAGTTCGACCATTCCGCCGTCCGTCTAGCCAAGCGCGTGCCATTCCCGGATTTCGTCCGTCACCCGACGACGCAGATGGCCTTTGCGAGCTCAAGCGCGGCCAGCTATGTCACCGACGCCACCGGGCGCGAGCGGTGCGACGCCTTCGTGCGGCTGGAGCATCTGAAGACCGATCTTGTGCCCGTCGAGTCACATCTGGGTTTCGCCCTCGACGTGCCTTATTTCAACGCGTCCAACCGCGCGCGGGACTATCGGACCTACTACGATACGGACCTGACAGAAATTGTCGGGTCCCTTTGTCGCCACGATCGTAGACGCTTCGGCTACACGTTCGGATAGAAATCCGTTTCGCTGGTGGAAAGGATCGGCGTTAACGCGGGTTAACTAAAAACCACATCGAAACTGTGACACATTCTTACCGTTATCGTGCCGAACTCGCGTCGTCCGAATCGAACGTAGTGTTGATCAAACATAAGCACACGCGACACGAACCATTCGGAGACACAAACATGTTCGGCCTCGGCAAGGCTGCGTCCACTACACATCCACGCGCGCTCCGGCAGGAGACGGGCGAAGGGCTGGGCGCCGACCGGATCAAGGCGATGCCGTCCGTCGTCCCCGGAATGCTGGCCGGCACGAAGGTCGCGACCGCCAAGGGCTGGTGCCCGGTCGAGTCGCTGACCGAGGGCGATCTTGTTCTTACCTTCGACCGTGGTCTTCAGCCGCTGCGCCGCCTGACGAAGGTGCGCACCTCGGCCATCCAGAACGTCCCGCAGGCCGAATGGCCGCTGTTCGTCCCGAAGGACGCGTTGGGCAACGCGCATCCCCTGATGCTTCAGCCCACGCAGCCGGTGATGATCGAATCCGACGCCGCCGAAGTCCTGTACGGCGACCCTTTCGCGCTGATCGACGCGTTCACGCTGGAAGGCTATCGCGGCATCGCGCGGCTGGAACCGCAGGGCCCGATCGAATCCATCGGACTGTGCTTTGACCAAGACGAGGTCGTCTTCGTGAACGACGGCGCGCTGGTGTTCTGCGGCTCGGTTCGCGAGATGTCCGTCGAGGACCTGCTGACCGGCGACGCAACTCCCGGAACCTACACCAAGCTTGATGCGGACGAGGCGCTGTACCTAGTCGAGTGCCTTGAAACGGCGGATGCCATCGAAGACGGCGTGCTGCACGATCCGCACGGCGGCCAGACCTATTCGGCGTTGTTCGCCTGACGTTACCCATTTCGACTCGGAATTCCCTCACACTCACAACACCGAGCGAAACTGGAAAGGGCGGCCCTGGGGCCGCCCTTTTCGATTTTGATATGCCTTGCAGCCCGCGTCAGGCGGCGGCCTGCGCCGGTGGGCCGAAGCGGCCATAGAACGTGTCGCCCTTCTCGGCCATTTCGCGCAGCAGGGGCGGGGTGGTGAACCGGGGGCCGTGGCGCTCGGTCAGGCCGTCGCAGATCTCGACCGCCTTCGCCGCGCCGATCATGTCCAGCCACGAGAACGGACCGCCCGACCACGGCGCGAAGCCCCAGCCAAGGATCGCGCCCACGTCGCCTTCGCGGATGTCGATCAGAACGCCTTCGTCCAGTGCCCGCACCGCTTCCAGAACCTGCGCGAACAGCAGGCGATGCTGCACCTCGGTCACCTCGGGCTGGGTGTCGGCCAGCGGGAACTGCGCCGACAGCCCGTCCCAAATTCCGGTGCGCTTGCCCTTGTCGTCATAGGCATAGAAACCCGCGTTCGACTTGCGGCCCAGACGGCCCTGATCGGCCATCCAGAACAGCACCTCGTCCACCGCGTCATCGGGATAGGCATCGCCCATCGCGGCCTTGGTTGCCTTGGCGATCTTCACGCCAAGGTCGATCGAGGTCTCGTCCACAAGTTGAAGCGGCCCCAGCGGCATCCCCACAAGCTTCGCGGCGTTTTCCACCAGCGGCGGGGTGATCCCCTCGGCCACCATCCGGATGCCTTCGTTGATGTAGGGGATGATGCAGCGGTTGGCGTAGAAGAACCGCGCGTCGTTCACGACGATGGGCGTCTTGCGGATCTGCCGGACGTAGTCCAGCGCCTTGGCCACGGCCCGGTCGCCGGTTGCCTTGCCCTTGATGATCTCGACCAGCATCATTTTCTCCACGGGCGAGAAGAAGTGGATGCCGATGAACTGTTCGGGCCGCTTCGAGGCCTTGGACAGCATCGTGATCGGCAGCGTCGAGGTGTTGGTGGCGAAGATGCAATCTTCGTCGATGACCGCCTCGACGGCCTGCGTGACCTCGGCCTTCACGCCCGGATCCTCGAACACGGCTTCGATGATCAGGTCACAGCCCGCCAACGCCGCATAGTCGGTGGTCGCGGTGATCAGCGACAGGACCTGCTCTTTCTTCTCGGGCGTGGCCTTCTTCCGCTGAATGCCCTTGTCCATGTAGGTCGCGGTGTAGGCCTTGCCCTTGTCCGCTGCGTCCTGGCTTTGGTCCAGCAGCACCACCTCGATCCCGGCCTGCGCCGAGACCAGCGTGATGCCCGCGCCCATCATCCCAGCGCCCAGCACGCCAACTTTCTTCACCGTCTGGTCCGGCGCATCGGGGCGGTTCGCGCCCTTTTCCAGCGCGCCCTTGTTCAGGAACAGCGACCGGATCATCGCGCCCGAAGACGGGTTCAGGATCACGTTGGTGAACCACCGCGCCTCGATCTTCAGGGCGGTGTCGAAGGGCACCAGCGCACCTTCGTAAACGGCCGACAACAGCGCCTTGGCGGCGGGATAGACACCTTTGGTCTTGCCGTTCACCATCGCCGAGGCCCCGACGAAGGTCATGAAGCCCGCCGGATGATACGGCGCGCCGCCGGGCATCTTGTAGCCCTTCTGATCCCACGGCTTGACGCAGTCTGCGTCCTTGGCCGACAGCACCCATTCCTTCGCTTTTTCAAGCAGGTCTTCCGGCTCGACCACCTCGTCGACCAGTCCGGCGGACTTGGCCTTTTTCGGTTCGACCGTTTTGCCCTCCAGCAGGTACGGAGAGGCCGCCATCGCCCCCATCTTCCGCACCAGCCGCGTCGTGCCGCCGGCGCCGGGGAACAGCCCGACCATGATCTCGGGCAGGCCGATCTTTCCCTTCGGATTGTCGGCGGCGAAGATGCGGTGGCAGGCCAGCGCGATTTCATAGCCGATGCCCATTGTGGTGCCGGGCAGGGCGCAGGCGATGGGCTTGGCGCCCTTTAGCGTCTTCGGATCCATCCCGGCGCGCTCGATTTTCCGCAGCACGCCGTGCATCTGCATGATGCCGTCGAAGATCCCCTTGGCCGGGTTGTCCCCGGCGGCGTTCTTCAGGTCGGCCAGCACGTTCAGGTCCATCCCGCCCGCGAAGCTGCCCGGCTTGCCCGAGGTGATCACGACGCCCTTCACGGCATCGTCGGCCAGCGCGGTGTCGATATGTGCGTCCAGCTCGCGCAGCCCCTCGAAGGTCAGCACGTTCATCGACTTTCCGGGCAGGTCCCAGGTGATGACGGCGACGCCGTCGGCGCCGGTTTCATAGTGAAATTCGGTCATGTCGCTTGCTCCTCACACGCGCTCGATGATGGTGGCCGCGCCCATGCCCGACGCGACGCACAGCGTGGCAAGGCCGGTGCCCTTGCCGGTGCGCTCCAGCTCGTCCAGCAGGGTGCTAAGGATCATCGCCCCGGTCGCGCCCAGCGGGTGCCCCATCGCGATGGCGCCGCCGTTGACGTTCACCTTGTCCGCATCGACGTCGAACGCCTGCATGAACCGCAGAACCACGGCCGAGAACGCCTCGTTCACCTCGAACAGGTCGATGTCGCCGATGGACATGCCCGTTTCAGCCAGGATCTTCTCGGTGACAGGAACCGGGCCGGTCAGCATGATGGTCGGATCGGTGCCGATCTTGGCGCTGGCGCGGATGCGGGCGCGGGGCGTCAGGCCGTGCGCCTCGCCGAATTCCTTCGATCCGATCAGCAGCGCAGCGGCGCCGTCCACGATCCCGGACGAGTTGCCCGCATGGTGGATGTGGTTGATCCGTTCGAGATGCGGGTACTTCATCAGCGCCAGCTGATCGAAGCCGGGCATCGTCTCGCCCATGTCCTTGAACGACGCCTTCAGCGCGCCAAGCGCCTGCATGTCGGTGCCGGGCCGCATGTACTCGTCCTTCGACAGGATCGGCAGGCCGTTGATGTCCTTGATCTCGACGATGGACTTGGCGAACCGCTCGTCCTCCCACGCCTCGGCGGCGCGGGCCTGGCTGCGGACGGCAAAGGCATCGGCATCGTCGCGGCTGAAGCCGTATTCGGTGGCGATGATGTCGGCCGAGATGCCCTGCGGCACGAAGTACTGGGCCATCGCGACCGACGGGTCGACCGCGACGGCGGCGCCGTCCGACCCCATCGGCACGCGGCCCATCATCTCGACGCCACCGGCGATATAGGCCTGTCCGGCCCCGCCGCGCACCTGGTTCGCCGCAAGGTTCACGGCTTCCAGCCCGCTGGCGCAGAAGCGGTTGATCGACAGGCCGGGCACGACCTCGTCAAGGTCCGAGGCCAGCACGGCGGTGCGTGCAAGGCAGCCGCCCTGTTCACCCACCTGGGTGACGTTGCCCCAGATCACGTCCTCGACGCCGCGGCCGTCCAGACCGTTGCGCGCGTTCACCGCGTTCAGGATGTCGGCCGACAGCCGGACCGCGGTCACCTCGTGCAGCGCGCCGTCCTTGCGGCCCTTGCCACGCGGAGAGCGGACGGCGTCGTAGATATAGGCTTCTGTCATGGGAAGCGTCCTTCTTGTCGTCAGGCCCGGTCCGACGGGTTGCCGGGCATCAGGTCGTAGGGGTGTTTCCAGCCGTCCAGCGACTGGATGTTCGACAGCCAGCGGTCGATCGCGGGATAGGCTGCGCGGTCGAAGCCGAAGGGCTCGGGATAGTAGAGATAGCCGCAGCAGGTCAGATCGGCGTTGGTGACGCTGTCACCCACCAGCCAGTCGCGGCCCTCGAGATGCTTGTCGAGGATGCCATAGGCGCCGCTCAGCCGGCCTTGCAGGAAGGCGATGGTGTCGGCGGGGCGCTTGTCCTCGGGGAGGAAGTTCATCAGGAAGCGCGTGATGCCCGCAAAGCTCGAAAGCTTGTGGTTGTCCCACAGCACCCAGCGCAGAACCTCGTACTTATCGGCGCCGTCGCCGCCCAGCTTGCCGGTCTTGTCGCTCAGGTACTGCTGGATCACGCCCGACTGCGTCAGCCGCATGTCGCCGTCCACCAGCACGGGGACCTCGCCCATCTCGTTGACCTCGGCGCGGTACGCATCGGATCGGGTCTCGCCGTTGAAGAAATCCACGTACACCGGCTCCCAGTCGAGCCCGTGAACCTGCAGCGCCAGCGCCGCCTTGTAGGAATGTCCGGATTCGCCGAAGCAATAGAGCTTTATCGTCATGGTCTGGTTCCTGTGGCCAATGGCGGCGTGGGGGTGTCGGACCCCCACACCCCCGCGAGGTATTTTCCAAGAGAAGAAGGGGCCCGTTTACGGACTGTTAAGGATGGGCGCGCAGGATCGGTGGCGCGGTACAGGCTGAGGAGCCGATGACCGCAAGAGGAGAAGCCTCGCCGGTTTCCGCGGCTTCCGGGCGCGGGCCGGCGGGGCGGACAGGTTCCGTACCCTGCTTCTTCTCTTCCCAAATACCTCCGCCGGAGGCGTCCCGAGGTTTCCGCGTGCGCGAGGCTCATTGTTTTTCCCCCGCGAAGCCGCGCGCGATCAGTTCCTTCATGATCTCGTTCGTTCCGCCATAGATCCGCTGGATCCGGGCGTCGGTCCACATCTCGCCGACCTCGTATTCGGTCATGAAACCGTAACCGCCGTGCAGCTGGACGCATTCGTCGAGAATCTCGCCCTGTGCCTCGGACAGCCACAGCTTGGCCATCGCGGCCTTTTCGACCGACAGCTTTCCATCAAGATGCTCGCGGATGCATTCGTCCAGAAACGCGCGGCTGACGGCGGCCTTGGTCTGGCATTCGGCCAGCTTGAAGCGGGTGTTCTGGAACTGCATCAGCGGGCCGCCGAAGGCCTGTCGTTCGCGGCAATAGGTCATGGTGCGGTCCAGCGCGCCGTCGATGGCGCCCATCGCGGTGCAGGCGATGATCAGTCGTTCCTGCGGCAGTTGCTGCATCATCTGATAGAAGCCTTGCCCTTCGGCCTGGCCCAGCAGGTTCTCGGGCGGGACCTCGACGTTGTCGAAGAACAGCTCGGACGTGTCCGAGGCGTGGCAGCCGATCTTGTCGAGGTTGCGGCCGCGCGTGAACCCCGCCGCGCCGTCGGTTTCGACCACCACCAGCGACGTGCCCTTCGCCCCCGCCTTGGGGTCGGTCTTGGCGGCGACGATCACGAGGTTGGCGTGCTGTCCGTTGGTGATGAACACCTTCTGGCCCGACACGCGGTAGGCGTTGCCGTCGCGGACCGCCTTGGTCTTGATCGCCTGCACGTCCGAGCCCGCGGCGGGTTCGGTCATCGCCAGCGCGCCGACCAGTTCGCCGGACACCATCTTGGGCAGCCAGCGGCGTTTCTGGTCCTCGGTGCCGTAGGCAAGGATGTAGTGCGCCACGATGCCGGAATGGATGCCGTGCCCCCAGCTGGCGAGATTGGCGCGGGTCTGTTCCATCAGGATCACCGCCTCGTGGCCGAAATCGCCGCCGACGCCGCCGTATTCCTCGGGAATCGATGGGCACAGCAGGCCAAGCTCGCCCGCCTGCGCCCAGGTCGAGCGGTCCATTTCCCCCTGCTCGCGCCAGCGCGCGAAATGGGGCTTCCATTCCTCGGTTATGAACTTGCGCGTCATCTCGGCGAGCATGTCGTGCTCGTCCGTCCTCCAGCTGGCCCGCATGCCTGTCTTCCCCTCCGTTACCGTTTGCGCGCGTCGAGCTCCGAGTTGAACAGCCGCAGCCGCGCGACGAGGTTGTCCTCGTTCGTCACGCTGTCGAAATGTTCGAACAGGAAGGACAACGCTTCGCCCTCGGTCAGCCCCGCTTCTTGCGAGAACTTCCGAAGCCGGCGATAGCCGTCCTCCGTCATGCCGACGGTAAAGTGGCGTGTCAGTCGGAACCGTTTCGGCATCTTTCCTCTCTCCCGGTGCGTCCGGGCGAGAGGTGAGATCCCCGCGCCCTAAAAGCCGCTTGCGTCCAGCGCCATCACCGGGTCCGCGCCGGACTGGATCCGGGCGAGGTGCGTGGCGGTCGCTGGCAACTGTCGTGCCATATAGTAGCGCCCCGTGGCGAGTTTCGATTCGTAGAACGCTGCGTCACTGGTTTCGGCGTCCAGCGCGGCGCGGGCGGCCTTCGCCATACGGGCCCACATCAGGCCAAGGCAGACGTGCCCGAACAGCAGCATGAAGTCATAGGACCCGGCCAGCGCGGCGTTCGGATTCTTCATGCCGTTCTGCATGAAGAACATGCCCGCCGCCTGCAGGTCCTTGGACGCCGCCTTGAGCGGATCGAGGAAGCCGTCCTTCAGGTCGGCGTCGTCCTCGTTTTCCTTGATGAAGGTCTTCACCATGTCGAAGAAGGCCATCACCGTCTTGCCGCCGTTCTGCGCCAGCTTGCGGCCGACGAGGTCCAGCGACTGGATGCCGTTCGTGCCCTCGTAGATCATGGTGATGCGGGCATCGCGCACGAACTGCTCGATCCCCCATTCGCGGGTAAAGCCAGAGCCGCCCAGCGTCTGTTGTGCCAGCACGGTGGTCTCGAAGCCCTTGTCGGTCAGGAAGCCCTTGATGACCGGGGTCAGCAGCGAGATCAGCGCCTCGGCATCCGCGTCCTCGGCCCGGTGCGCCTGATCGATCAGCATGGCGCCCCAGTACATGAAGGCGCGACCGCCCTCGACGAAGCTTTTCTGATCCATCAGGCCGCGGCGCACGTCCGGGTGCACGATGATCGGGTCGGCGGGGCCATCGGGGTTCTTCACCCCGGTCACGTCGCGCCCTTGCAGACGGTCCCGCGCGAAGCCAAGCGCGTTCTGGTAGGCGACCGAGCCCTGCGCCAGACCCTGTACGCCGACGCCCAGCCGGGCCTCGTTCATCATGGTGAACATGGCGCGCATGCCCTTGTGAAGCTCGCCCACAAGGAAGCCCTTGGCGCCGTCGTAGTTCATCACGCAGGTGGCGTTGCCGTGGATGCCCATCTTTTCTTCGAGGCCGCCGCAGGACACCGCGTTGCGCTCGCCCAGCGAGCCGTCGTCGTTCACCATGAACTTGGGCACGATGAACAGCGAGATCCCCTTGGTGCCTTCGCCGCCGCCGGGGGCCTTGGCCAGCACAAGGTGGATGATGTTCTCGGACAGGTCGTGTTCGCCGGCCGAGATCCAGATCTTCGAGCCGGTGATGGAATAGCTGCCGTCGTCCTGCGGTTCGGCCTTGGTGCGGATCAGCCCAAGGTCGGTGCCGCAGTGCGGTTCCGTCAGGTTCATGGTGCCGGACCAGCGGCCCTCGACCATGTTGGGCAGGTACATCGCTTTCTGCTCGTCCGATCCGTGAGTGTGGATCGCCGAGTAGGCGCCATGCGTCAGCCCCTGGTACATGTTGAACGCCATGTTCGCAGACACGAACATCTCGCCCACGGCAGAGGACAGGAGGAAGGGCATGCCCTGACCGCCGTAGTCCGGATCGGCGTCCAGCCCCATCCAGCCGCCTTCACGCAGCTGGTCATAGGCGGCCTTGAAGCCGTCCGGCGTGCGGACCACACCATTTTCCAGCGTGCACCCCTGGCGGTCGCCCACCGGGGTCAGCGGCTGAAGCACCTCGGACGCGATCTTTCCGGCCTCTTCCAGAACCGCGCCGGTGAAATCCCGGTCCAGTTCGTCGTAACCGGGAATCCCGGCGTCAGAGACTTTCAGGACCTCGTGCAGCAAAAACTGCTGATCCTTGAGCGGCGCGGTGTAGCTGGGCATGTCGGGCCTCCCTCCCGTCGTGTCCGGATTTTATTCTGCGGCGGCCTGCTGATTGTAGGACGTCAGCACGTTCGCGCTCCACTCGATCTCGGACTTGAGCTCTTCGATCGTGCCGGTCAGTTCGTCGCGCTGGCGCTCCATTTCAGACAGGCGATCCTTCGCGGCTTCGTGCGCACGCTGAAGTTGAGCCTGCTCGCCGCCGTCGGACTCGTACAGGTCCAGGATCTGGCGGATTTCCTCAAGCGAGAAGCCGAACTTCTTGCCGCGCAGGATCAGCTTCAGCCGGGCGCGATCGCGGCGCGTGAACAGCCGCTTGCTGCCTTGGCGGATCGGGGCGAGAAGCTCCTTGGATTCATAAAACCGCAGTGTGCGTGGGGTCACGTCGTACGCGTCGCACATCTCTCGGATGGTCATGACTTCGTCGGTCATGTTGGCCTCATTCTTGTAATCTTAGACGCCCCACATGACCGCAGATCAAAGGCGCTTCAAGCGCGGTTGACCCTACGGCCGGTGTAACGTGACGTCATTTGTGAAGATTGCTGGCTACGCCAAATCGGAAGCGGTTTCATCCCGCAACGACTGCAATTCGGCGATGGCTGTCTCAAGATCCTCGCGCTGGGATTTCAGTACCTTAAGTTGGCGGTCAGCCATTTCTACCAGCACTTCCATCTGCGCGCGGGTTCCCGATCTTTCGTAAATTTCAAGCCACTGGCGGATCTCTTCGAGTGAGAAGCCCCACCGGCGGCCGCGAAGGATCAGGGTCATTCGCGCGATCTCTTTTGGTCCGTAGAACCGTGAGCGGCCCTCCTTTTCGGGCGAAAGCAGTTCGATGTACTCGTAATACCGCAAAGTGCGCGCCGTCACGTCGAACTTGGCGCACATTTCTTTGAAGTTCAGCCGGGGCTCGGACATCGGTAACTCCCTTGCATGACTAGGATAATGCCGCGGGCGCAAAGGATCAATTGCGTTCCGCGCCCTAGGGGTAACTGGCGCCGAATGTGTGGCCTCTGGGGCGGTGGCAGGGGTGGAAATCAGCCGTTTAAGTCGCAATCGGGACGCCCTCAATACTACCATAGCGCGAAACTGGCGTCGGGATACGGCGCGAACAGACAAATTTGCGGCAATTGAAGGCGTATTGCTTAACGTTGTTATATATTTTTGGCACCGGGCCGTGTTAGCGGAAACAAATTGTCGTGATCTTCCCGGATTGCGTCGGGACGGCTTCGTGACGCGGGCCGCTTGCAACCAAGGCGCCGGGGCATCTGCCCCCTTGCGGCCCGGACGCCAACGGTCGATTAATCGGCGTCGGCCATTCCAAAGAGCCATCAGGCGGGGCGGGATCATGGATCAGAACGCGAAAGACCGGATCATCGATCAGTTCATCGGCGCGCTGCCACATGCGCGGGCGCTGGGGCTGCGTGTGGTTTCGATCGCGCCCGGCGTCGTCGAGGTGGCGATGCCCTATGACGAACGGCTGATCGGCGATCCGTCGCGTGGGGTGATCGCGGGCGGCGCGGTTTCGGCCCTGATGGACACCTGCAGCGGCGCGGCGGTGATGAGCCATCCCGAAGCGCCGGCGATGACGGCGACGCTGGACCTGCGGATCGACTACATGCGCAGCGCCGAGCCGGGACAGGAGATCGTGGCGCGGGCCGAGTGCTATCACGTTACCCGCTCGGTCGCCTTCGTGCGGGCGCAGGCGATGGACGACGACCGCGACAACCCGGTCGCCACCGCGACGGGCGCCTTCACCGTGGAGCGGCGCACATGAACCGGCAACGACCCGAACCCGTGCAGGTGGTGAAACAGCGCCGCGACGCCGCGCTGGCGGCGCTGGTCGACGGCGTGCCCTACATGCGGTTCCTCGGGATCACCTTCGAACGCCACGGCGACGAATTGACCGGCCTGCTGGCCTATTCCGACAAGCTGATCGGCAACCCGATGCTGCCCGCCCTGCATGGCGGGGTGACGGCCGCGTTCCTTGAATTCACCGCCATCGTCGAACTGTCGTGGTCCTACCTTTGGGAGGACATCGAAAGCGGCAAGCTGGACCCGACGACGATCCAGCCCGGTGTGCAGCCGCGCCTGCCGAAAACCATTGATTTCACGGTGGATTATCTGCGCTCGGGTCTGCCCCGCGACGCTTACGCCCGGGCGCGGGTGACGCGGTCGGGCCGGCGCTATGCCAGCGTTCAGGTCGAGGCATGGCAGGACAACCGCGCGCGTCCCATCGCGCAGGCCGCCGCGCATTTCCTGATGCCGCAGTCGCCCCGCGCATGAGCACCGCCGAGGTCGGAGCCCTGACGCATCGCCGCGTCCTGCGCATCGCGCTGCCCATCGTGCTGTCGAACGCCACGATCCCCATTCTGGGCGCGGTCGACACCGGTGTGGTGGGCCAGATGGGCGCGGCTGCGCCGATCGGCGCCGTGGGCATCGGGGCGGTGATCCTGACGACGATCTACTGGGTGTTCGGCTTCCTTCGGATGGGCACCACCGGCATGGTGGCGCAGGCCAAGGGCGCGGGCGACACCTCGGAAACCGGCGCGCTGCTGATGCGCGGGCTGCTGTTCGGCGCCACGGCGGGGGCGGTGCTGGTTGCGGCGCAGGTCCTGCTGTTCTGGGGCGCGTTCCGGTTGGCGCGCGCGTCCGAAGAGGTCGAGACGCTGGCCCGGCAGTACCTGTCGATCCGGATCTGGGGGGCGCCCGCCGCCATCGGGATCTATGCCCTGACCGGCTGGCTGATCGGGATGGAGCGCACGCGCGGTGTGCTGGCGCTGCAGCTTTGGATGAACGGGCTGAACATCGGGCTGGACCTGTGGTTCGTGCTGGGGCTTGGCTGGGGCGTGCAAGGTGTGGCCACGGCGACGCTGATCGCGGAATACACCGGGCTGACGCTGGGCCTGTGGCTGTGCCGCGACGCCTTCGCGGGCGACCAGTGGCGCGATTGGGCGCGGGTGTTCGACCGGGTGCGGCTGAAGCGGATGCTGGCGGTCAACACCGACATCATGATCCGCTCGGTGATCCTGTCGGTGTCCTTCACCACCTTCCTGTTCCTTGCGGCGGACCTTGGCGATGTCACCCTCGCCGCGAACCAGGTGCTGGTGCAGTTCATCGAGATCACCGCCTTCGCGCTTGACGGTTTCGCCTTCTCGGCCGAGGCGCTGGTGGGTGCGGCGGTGGGCGCCCGCGACCGCGCCGCGCTGCGCCGTGCGTCGATCATCAGCTCGCAATGGGGGGTCGCGGGTGCCGTGTTGCTGGGGCTGGTGTTCTGGATCTTCGGCGGCGCGATCATCGACCTGATGACCACGTCCGAAGCGGTCCGGGCCGAGGCGCGAACCTATCTGCCTTGGCTTTGCGCCGCGCCGCTGATCGGCATTGGCGCATGGATGCTGGACGGGATCTATATCGGCGCCACATGGACCCGCGAAATGCGCATCGCCGCGCTGCAGTCGGCGGCGGTCTATGTGGTCGCGCTGGCGGTGCTGTTGCCGCTGATGGGCAACCACGGCCTATGGCTGGCGCTGATGATCCTGAACGCCACGCGCGGCCTGACGTTGTGGGCCAAGTATCACCGCAAGGAAGCTGGCGTGACCGATCCGGTTCCCGGCTGACAGGCGTCTTTGGTCCTGAAATATCCCCGCCGGAGGCAAGAAATCTAAAGAATCTCCAGCACAGCCTCGGGCGGGCGGCCAAGCGCGGCGCGGCCCTTCGCGAACACCACGGGCCGTTCGATCAGTTTCGGCGTCGCCGCCATCGCGGCGATCAGCGTGGCGTCGTCGGCGTCCTTGGTCAGACCCTGCGCCTTGAACTCGGCCTCCTTGGTGCGCACCAGCATGATGGCGGGTACGCCCAGCAGGTCCAGCGCCGCGCGGATCTCGTCCGCCGAAGGCGCATCGTCGAGATACCGGCGCTCGGTGACGTCGCAGCCCTTGTCGTGCAGCAACGCCAGCGTCTCGCGCGACTTGGTGCAGCGCGGGTTGTGCCAGATCGTGACCTTGGTCATAGCCAGTCCTTCCGTCCTGTTCCCACCGCCTCGGCGACCGAGGCGAAGCCCTCGCGCGCCAGCAGCGCGTCAAGCCCGCGCGCGATGTCCGGGGCCAGCGACAGGCCGTGGAACACCATCGCGGTGTAAAGCTGCACGGCGCTGGCGCCCGCCTTGATCTTGGCCAGCGCCTGTTCGGCGCTTGCGATCCCGCCGACACCGATCAGCGGCAGCACCCCGGCGGTCTCGGCGGACAGCCGGGCCAGCACGCGGGTCGAGCGGTCGAACAGCGGCGCGCCGGACAGGCCGCCGGTCTCGCCCTTGTGGGCGCTGCGAAGGCCGTCGCGCGACAGGGTGGTGTTGGTGGCGATGATCGCGTCCACCCCGGCCTCCTGCGCGACGCCCGCAATTTCGGCGATCTCGGCGTCGGTCAGGTCGGGCGCGATCTTCAGGAACACCGGGATGCGGCGGTCCAGCGCGCCACGGGTCTCGATCACCCCGGCCAGCAGACCCTTCAGCGCGGCGGCACCTTGCAGGTCGCGCAGCTTCTCGGTGTTGGGCGACGACACGTTCACCGTGGCAAAGTCGATATGCGGACCGGCGCTGCGCAGCACTTCGGCGAAGTCGCGGGCGCGGTCGCTGCTGTCCTTGTTCGCGCCAAGGTTCAGGCCGCGCGGGATACCGGTCGGCGTGGCGGCAAGGCGGGCGGCAATCGCCTCGGCCCCGTCGTTGTTGAACCCGAAGCGGTTGATCGCGGCGTGGTCCTCGGTCAGGCGGAACAGGCGCGGCTTCGGGTTGCCCGGCTGCGGCCGGGGCGTCGCGGCGCCCAGTTCCAGAAAGCCGAAACCGGCGCGCGCCAGACCGGCGGTGGCGGTCGCGTTCTTGTCGAAACCCGCCGCCAGCCCGACGGGGTTTGGCAGCGCAAGCCCCGCAACCGTCGTGGCCAGCCGGGCCGAGGTGACGGGACCGGGCAGCGGCGCCAGACCCGACCGAACCGCCTGCAGCGCCAGCCCGTGCGCCCGCTCGGGGTCGACGGTGCGCAGAAGCGGCAGGCCGATGCGTTCAAGCAGTCTCATACCATCTCTGCCGGGAAAACGTGGGCGCCGTCTTCCAGCGGCAGCGGCCAGGCCCAGACCACGTCTTCCAGCCGCAGCGGGCGGTACAGATGCGGGAACAGCGCGCCACCGCGCGACGGCTCCCATTTCAGGTCGTCGCCCAGCGTGTCGGCCTCGACCGCGGCCAGCCACAGCCCCTCGACCCCGGCGAAATGCTTCGCGGCGGTCTCGGCGGCCTGTTCGGCGGTCGAGAAGTGGATGTAGCCGTCGGACAGGTCGATCGGCGCGCCAAGGGTCGAGCCATCGGCCTGCAGCGCCTGCCATTCGGGGGGGCGGAAAATCTTGTAGATCAGCATGGGCTCAGATGACCGGCAATTTCGCGCGGGTCAAGCGGCTGCGGGGCTGGCAGACGGGAATCGGCTTGTGCGGGCGCGCGCGATTGAGTAGCGGGGGCGCTTTCGAAAAAGGGCGCGCGTCATGGCCACGGATATTCTGTCAATCGACTTTGGCACCTCTAACTCTGCCGCCGCCGTCGCTGCGGGCAATGGCGTCTACCGCATCCCCATCGAGCAGGGCGCCGAGACACTGCCGACCGCCGTCTTTTTTCCCGTGCAGGGGGCGATGCGGATCGGGTCGGCTGCCGGCGCCGCGCTGATCGCGGGCGAAGAGGGGCGGTACATGCGCGCGCTGAAAAGCGTGCTGGGCCTGCCGCTTCTGCATGAACCCCGCGTGCTGGGCGGCGTGCGGCGCACGCTGGCCGACGTGATCACGGTGTTCCTGTCCGAGGTGAAGACGCGGGCCGAGACGGCGACGGGTCTGACCTTCCGCCGCGCGCTGTCGGGACGCCCCGTGCATTTCCACACCGCGGCGCCGGACAAGGACGCACAGGCCGAGGCGGACCTGCGCGCCTGTTACGCCGCCGCTGGGTTCGACGAGGTGTCGTTCCTGCCCGAACCCGAGGCCGCGGCGGTGGCCTGTCATGGCATGGGCGGCGGCGCCGGGCTGGGGCTGATCGTCGACATCGGCGGCGGGACCTCGGACTTTACCGTGTTCCGGGGCGGGGCAGGCGGGGCAGAGATCCTTGCCAGCCACGGCATCCGGCTGGGTGGTACGGATTTCGATCACGCGGTGTCGATGACCCACGCGATGCCGGTGCTGGGGCTGGGGGGAGAGCTGCGGCGCGAGATGGGATCGGGCCTGCTGCCGGTGCCGCGCGCGCCCTATGTGGACCTTGCGACGTGGGCCAAGATCCCGTTCCTGTACTCGGCCGACACCCGGCGCATGGTGGCGGGCATGGTGCGCACTGCCGTCGACCGCCCGGCGATGGAACGGTTCGCCGAGGTGCTGGATCTGGAGCTGGGCCACGAACTGGCCTTTGCCGTGGAACGCGGCAAGATTGGTGCGAATGGCGAGGGCGGCGCGGGCCGCATCGCGATGGGGTTTATCGAGCAGGGTCTGTCGGTGGCGGTCACAGGCGACAGTCTGAACGAAGCATTGACCGAGAACCGCGCCGCGCTGCGCGCCGCTGCCTCCGAAACGCTGGCACTGGCCGGGGTCTCGCCGTCCGACATCGGGCGCGTGATCCTTGTCGGCGGGTCGAGCCTGATGCGGTTCGTGTCGGACGAGGTGTCGGACCTGTGCCCCGACGCGGCGGTGCTGAGGTCGGAAGCGTTCACGGCGGTGGTCGACGGGCTGGCGCTGGCGGCCCGTTAGGCGGGGCAGAGTGGTTGCGGGCGGCCCGGTTATCGTGAACCGGACCGCCCAGCAAAGTCAGCCGCGATCGCGGGCGTTCTTAACCGAGGTGGCGGGCATCTCGATGTTGATCTCAAGGCTCGACACCGCGTCGTCGCGCTGCACCTTGATGTCGACGTCCTGATCCTCGACCTTAACGTAGCGGCGGATCACCTCTAGGATGTCCTGCTGCATTTTCGGAAGGAAATCGGCCTGCGCCGCCCCATCGGCGCGTTCGTGCGCCAGAAGCAGTTGCAGCCGGTCCTTGGCGGTTTGCGCCGTGGCGGCGCGGCGGGGCCTGAGCGAGAAACCGAACAGGCTCATGCCGACCGTCCGAACAGCCGCTGCATGAAGCCGGGGCGCTTGTCCTCGGGCAGGCGCATCTCGACCTCTTCGCCGACCAGCCGCGCGACGGTGTCTTCATAGGCCTGACCGGCGTTCGACGGCTCGTCCAGGATCACCGGCGTGCCGATGTTCGACGCCTTCAGCACCGCCTGGCTTTCCGGGATGATGCCCAGAAGCGGCACGGCGAGAATCTCTAGCACGTCGTCGACGGTCATCATCTCGCCGCGCTCGATCCGGCCCTTGTCGTGACGGGTCAGCAGGACGCGCGCCTTGACCGGCTCGTCGTTGCTGCTTTCGGCACGCCGCGTCTTCGACGCCAGCAGGCCCAGCACCCGGTCGCTGTCGCGCACCGAGGATACTTCGGGGTTGGTGACCACGACGGCCTCGTCGGCGAAATACATCGCCATCTGCGCGCCGCGCTCGATCCCGGCGGGGCTGTCGCAGATGATGTAGTCGAATTCCTCGCGCAGTTCGTTCAGCACCGCCTCGACGCCCTCGGTCGTCAGGGCGTCCTTGTCGCGGGTCTGCGAGGTCGGCAGCACGTACAGGGTGTCCAGCCGCTTGTCCTTGATCAGCGCCTGCTTCAGCTTCGCGTCGCCCTGGATCACGTTGATGAAGTCGAACACGACCCGGCGTTCGCAGCCCATGATCATGTCAAGGTTGCGCAGGCCCACGTCGAAGTCGATTACGACCGTCTTGTGGCCCAGCTTGGCCAGCCCGGCGGAGATCGCCGCCGCCGAGGTGGTCTTGCCCACCCCGCCCTTGCCCGAGGTGATCACGATGATCTTCCCGAGCGGGGCCTTTTCCTTCAAATCCGTCGTCATGTGAGCGGCTCCAGTATTAGTCTGTCGTCCTTGAGCACGACTTGCAGCGGCTGGTGCCGCATGTCGTCCCCGATGTTTTCGCTGGTGCGGTACAGGCCCGCGATGGCCAGCAGTTCGGCCTGTTGCTTCAGGCAGAAGATCCGCGTGCTTTCGTCGCCGTGCATCCCCGCGATGGCCCGGCCCCGAAGGGTGCCGTAGACGTGGATGTTGCCCGACGCGACCAGTTCGGCCCCGGACGAGACCGAGCCGATCACCGTCAGATCGCCGCGTTCGGCGACGATCACCTGACCCGACCGCACGGGCTGGGTGATCACCTTGTTGTCGGGCGGAAGCAGCCGGTCGGCGCGGCGCGTGGTGCCGGTGCCGATTTTTTCCGGCGCGGTTTCGCGTCCGAAGGCGACCTCGATCAGGCCCATGTCCTCGGCCAGTTCGACCTGCGCGGGCGCCGGGTCCTGTACGCCGAACACCCGCAGCTTGCGGGCGCGAAGCTCGGCGACCAGCGCGTCCAGCGTGGCGCGATCGACAAGGTGCTGGACGGTTCCAAGGTCGATGACAAGCGGCGCGTCCAGCAGGAATTGCGGTGCGCGGGCCAGATGGGCGTCGAGCGCGTCGAAGAAGTCGGCGTCGAAGGCGTCGGTGTCGAGCCTTAAAGAGATGGCCGTGATGAACCGCCCCCGGATCTGGAACGGCTGCGCCGTCACCGTCGCGGCGGCGCGACGGCTGGTCGTTCTTGGTCTCCGCACCTGTCGCGGCTCCTGCTCTGTCTCAATTCGTGGCGCGCGATTCTGTCGCGCGCGGATTTTGACGGCAGACCTAGCCGGGATCGCGGGGGAAGTGCACGGGGAGACGGATCAAAATTCGCCCGCCAAGCGCGAATTTGCCGGGTGACTTTGCGTGAAGCAAAGCGCGATCCCGCCCGTTTGAGGAACCAGTCTGAGGGCCGATGTCCGGCGGAACGTCGCGCCGTCCGGTGCGCGGCCTAGATCAGCCCAAGTTCCGCGTCGCTGGCGACCCGGTCGTACTTGTCGCGCGGCGGCATGGGACGGTCGCGCCAGTCCGGGTCGAAGGTAAAGCTGGACTTCGCGCGCCCTTCGGGAAGGGCCCCGTTCCCGGCGCCGACAGCATAATCATAATACAGCTTCACGATGTGATCGTAGCTGACCTGCTGAGCCGCCGGGTGGGCAAGGCAGGCTTCGCGCCACGCGCGGACGCGGGCGTATTCGGGGCCGGGGGGCAGTTCGAAGCCTTCGTAATAGTCGAGGAACCAGAACCGCATCATCAGCGGCGTGAACACCGTCTCGGCCAGCCCGAAATCGTCGAACAGGAACAGGCCGCCGGGGTTGTGATGGTCAAGGAAATCCGAAAGCCACGCGTAATGCTCTAGCAGCGCGGCCTTCTTCGTTTCGGACGCGGTGCGGTCGCGGTTCAGGACATAAAGATAACCGGCCATGCCGAACGGCCCCTCCCGCGTGATCATCAGCCGTTCGATGCCGCGTTCGTAGGGGTCCGAGCGTGCCACGTTCGGGCCGCCAAGCGCCTCTTCGACATAGCGCAGGATGACAAGGCTTTCCTTCAGCACGCGACCGTCGCCAAGATCCATGATCGGCAGGGCCGTGGTCCCGCGCGAAAGCTCCAGCAGGGCAGGGTCGCGCGGCTTGGTGATGTCGACGACGCGAAACTCGACTGCGTCCTGCAGACCCTTCAGCGCAAGCAGGATTTCAAGCCGTTGCGAGAACGGGCAGACCGGGATGTGGTAGACGACCGGCCGGCTCAATGGCTCATTCCGTCGCGCCGTCGGTGCCGCTGATCTCGGCCGTGCTTTGGTCGAGAACGCCATCGGTCCACATGCCCGTCGCAACCTCGCCCGAGGCGTATTCGATCGTGCCTTCGCCCTGGCGGCGGCCGTCCTCGAACTCGCCCTCGTAGACGTCGCCGTTGTAGTAGATCGCGCGGCCCGTGCCCTCGATCTTGCCGCCGGCCCATTCGCCTTCGTAGGTGAAGCTTTCGTCTTCCTCGGTTTCGGGGTCGTCGGGAATGACGATCCGCCCCATGCCCTCGCGCTGGCCGTTGACGAAGCCGCCTTCGTAGACGGTGCCGTCGGCATAGGTCGCGGTGCCCTGACCGTGACGCTGACCGTCCTGCCATTCGCCTTCGTAGGTATAGCCGTCGGTGTAGGTCATGGTGCCGGTGCCGTGGTTGCGGGCGTTCAGGAACGACCCCTCGTAGACCAGCCCATTGGCGTATTCCGCGCGGCCTTCGCCTTCGATCACACCGCCGCGCCACTCGCCCTCGTAGGACGAACCGTCGGGATAGATGATGCGGCCCTGACCGGCGGCCACGTCGTCGCGGAACTCGCCCACGTAGATCGAACCGTCGGGATAGGTGACTTGGCCTTCGCCTTCGATCCGGCCAGCGACCCATTCGCCAAGGTAGGCGTAGCCATCGGTGCCGTAGAAGCTGCCCTGTCCGTGACGCCGGTCGTTCAGGAACTGGCCTTCGTAGATGTCGCCGTTGGCGTAGGTGACGGTGCCGTTGCCCTCGCGCTCGCCGTTGACGAAGTCGCCCTCGTAGACGTCGCCATTGGGCTGGGTCAGGGTGCCGGTGCCGTTGATCTGACCGGCGGACCACTCGCCCTCGTAGGTAAGGCTTTCATCGGCGGGGGTGTCGGGGTTGTCTGCGGTGACAAGCCGTCCTTGGCCCTCGCGCTGGCCGTCGACCAGCGAGCCGGTGTAAACCGACCCGTCGGGATAGGTGATCGTGCCTTCGCCCTGCTTCACGCCGGCGACCCAGTCGCCTTCGTAGACATAGCCGTTCGGGCTTTCCATCCGGCCCTGACCGTCGTGCATCGCATCGACGAAGCCGCCGGTATAGGTCACGCCGTTCGCGTAGACCGCCGTGCCTTGTCCGTTGATCTTGCCGTCGACCCAATCGCCTTCGTAGGTGCCGCCGTCGGCGAAGGTGATCTTGCCCAGCCCCGACGGTTTGCCAGCCTCGAAGTTGCCTTCGTAGACCGACCCGTTGGGGAAGCGCGCGATGCCTTGTCCGCGGATCTCGCCCTCGACCCAAGCGCCGGTGTATTCATAGCCGTTCGGCAGCCGGTAGGTGCCGGTGCCGTGCTGCTTGCCGTCTTGGAACGTACCCTCGTAGACGCCGCCGTCCTCGTACTGTTTCACCTGCACGTCGCCGTCCTGCGCGAAGGCCGCACTGGCCGTCAGAAGGATCGCGCCGCTTAGCGCCAGATTATGAAAACGATTGTTCCGGTCGCGTTTAGCCCGGTAATTCTGCACCCTGCCTCCCATCGGACGGTTCACATCCCCGATCGTGTCGCCATGACCAAAACCTAAAGGCTTGCCCTTGAGCTAGCAACGCTTTTCGCCGCTATCGGCTTTCCTTGGCCGAGGGTTCTGGTTAGACGCAACTCACGATGCGGAGAGTGATATGGCCGACAGGTTTCGTCTGACCCTGGCACAATTGAACCCCACCGTTGGGGCGATTGCCGACAATGCGGACGCCGCGCACGCGGCTTGGCTGAAGGGCCGAGAGGCCGGCGCAGACATGGTGGCGCTGCCCGAAATGTTCGTGACAGGGTACCAGACCCAGGACCTTGTGATGAAGCCCGCGTTCCACCAGCACGCGATGCAGGCGGTCGAGGCGTTGGCGGTGACCTGCGCCGACGGGCCCGCGCTGGGCATCGGCGGTCCGTGGGCCGAGGACGGCGAACTTTTCAACGCCTATTTTATCCTGAAAGGCGGCAAGATCGTCAGCAAGGTGCTGAAGCACAACCTGCCCAACGATCATGTCTTCGACGAGGTGCGGCTGTACGATGCGGGCCCGCTTGGCGGCCCCTACGCGGTGGGCGACACGCGGGTGGGCACGCCGATCTGCGAAGACGCGTGGCACCCCGAGGTGTCCGAGACGCTGGCCGAAACGGGTGCCGAGTTTCTGCTGGTTCCGAACGGGTCGCCCTACTATCGCGGCAAGCTGGAAACGCGGCTGAACCACATGGTGGGCCGCGTGGTCGAGACCGGGCTGCCGCTGATCTACCTGAACATGGTGGGCGCGCAGGACGACCAGATTTTCGACGGTGCGTCCTTCGCGCTGAACCCGCATGGCGAGTTGGCGATGCAGATGCCCGCCTTCGACGAGGAAATCCGCACCATCGAGCTGGAACGCGGCGACGACGGCTGGCGCATCCTGCCAGCCGGAGAAACCCCGCAGCCGGACGAATGGGAACAGGATTATCGGGCGATGGTGCAGGCCACGCGCGACTATTTCGGCAAGACCGGGTTCCGCAAGGCGGTGCTGGGCCTGTCGGGCGGCGTCGATTCGGCGCTGGTGGCTGCCATCGCGGTGGACGCGCTGGGGTCCGAGAACGTGCGCTGCGTGATGCTGCCGTCCGAGTATACCAGCCAGCATTCGCTGGAGGACGCCGAGACCGTCGCGAAGGCGCTGGGCTGCCGCTATGACTATATCCCGATCAGCGGCGCGCGTGCGGCGGTGACAGAGGCGCTGGCGCCCTTGTTCGAAGGCACGACCCCCGACGTGACCGAGGAAAACATCCAGTCCCGCCTGCGGGGCCTGCTGTTGATGGCGCTGTCGAACAAGTTCGGCGAGATGGTTCTGACCACGGGCAACAAGTCCGAGGTCGCGGTGGGCTATGCCACGATCTATGGCGACATGTCCGGCGGCTATAACCCGTTGAAAGACCTGTACAAGACGCGGGTCTTCCAGACCTGCCGCTGGCGCAACGAAAACCACCGCGACTGGATGATGGGCCCGAAGGGCGAGGTGATCACCCCCCGCGTCATCGACAAGCCGCCTTCGGCAGAGCTGCGCGAGGACCAGAAGGACGAGGACAGCCTGCCGCCCTACGAGGATCTCGACCGCATCCTCGAGGCGCTGATCGACGACGAGAAGTCGGTGGCCGAGGTCGTCGCGATGGGCTTCGAGCGCGACGTGGTGAAGAAGATCGAGCACCTGATTTACATCAGCGAATACAAGCGGTTCCAGTCCGCCCCGGGGGCGCGGCTGACCAAGCGCAGCTTCTGGCTGGACCGCCGCTATCCGATCGTGAACCGCTGGCGCGATCCGTCCTAGGCGTGTAGCGGCAGGTGCGCTTCGGCGGGGGCCAGCGCCTCGCGCCGGGCGACGTCGAAATGCTGTTCCAGCAGCAGGCGCAGCTTGCGCGGCTTTCGGGAAATCGCCAGCCGCACCACGTCGCGCAGGATGTCGCGGTCCTTCATGTCCTGCACGATGTTGTGCCCCCGCTTGCGCAGGATGAAATGGTGCAGGCGCGCGTCCTTGGGGAACCGCTGCCAATGGATACGCTCTTTCATTGCGTCGCCGTGGAAGATGAAATGGTCCCGCGCGGTCGGGTCCAGCGGGCGCACGGTCGGCACCCGGAAGTGCGTGATGCCGGATCGCCAGCGCAACCAACGCTGTTCCTCGGGCACCTCGCACGGGTCGGCGGAGTACTGCGGCGAGAAGGCGATGACGCAATCGACGCGGGTCAGGCGGGGCAGCGCAAGCGCCATGAAGCCGCCCATGCTGTTCCCAAGGCACACGACCTCGCGGATGCCCAGCCGTTCGACATGGTGTGCGATCTGCGCGACCAGCATGTCGGCAAAGGCGGTATCGTTCAGCCATGTCCTGCGCCGCTCGGACGCCAGAAGGACGTGGTTTTCGCCGTCGTCCCACGCCGTGCCGATGAATTCGAACGGGGGAACGCTGGCGGGAAGCGTGCCCACGCCGGCCAGCGAGACAACCAGCCGGTCGGACCGCCCCTCGGCATAGCAGATCCGGTGGTCGCCGGTTTCCACAAGGGTATGAAGCAGCGCGGTGCCGGTGGAGCGGTTCAAGCCTGAAAGCCTTGTGTGATAAGCCGCGAACGAGCCCTGATACTGTCTTTCGCGCCGATCCCCCAACTGAATCCGTTCGCAGGACAACGCGGCGCAGCCATCGTGTCGCGCGAGTCGCAGACGCGGGGCGGCGCAACCGAAAGGCTACGCTTGACCGCCTAACGTAAAGTGTGTGCAAAGACGAACGTTATACGCGCTTTGCTGCACCGAACTGGCAGTGTACGCACCGACGGTTAGGTCATATGTCCTTCCCCAAAGGAGATACCACAATGACCGCACCCAAGATTACCATCGCTTACTATTCCACCTACGGCACCAACTATCAGGTCGCCCTGGAAGCCAAGGCCGCCGCGGAAGCCGCTGGCGCCGAAGCCCGCCTGCGCCGTTTCGCCGAGACCGCCCCGAAAGAGGTGGTCGAGGGCCAAGACGCCTGGAAAGAGCAGCTGGAAAAGACCAGCGACATCCCCGAGATCAACCACGACGACATGGAATGGGCCGATGGCTATTTCTTCCTGTCGCCGACCCGCTACGGTCAGCCCGCAAGCCAGGTCCGCGCGTTCATCGACACGCTGGGTCCGCTGTGGCAGGCCGGTAAGCTGATCAACAAGACGTTCACCGCTTCGACCAGCGCCCAGACGCTGCATGGCGGCCACGAGATGACCACGATGGCGATGTACGTCTCGGCGATGCACTGGGGCACGATCATCGTTGCGCCGGGCTACACCGATCCGATCTTGTTCGAAACCGGCAACCCCTATGGCTATTCGGCCATCGCCGGCGAACTGCCGGAGAACGGCAAGAAAGCCGTCGCACACCAAGCCAAGCGTCTGGTCGAAACGACCGCGAAGATCATCGGCTGATCGCCTGATCGCGTCCTCTGCGACAGGTTACTGTCCGCGACCTGCCGGAGCAGTCCGGCGGGTTTTTTCATGCGCGATGCGTCAGACGCGGCCCAACGTGCACAGCGGCAGCAGGGTATCGACCGTCTCGATTTCGCACAGGCGGGTGCCTTCCGTGGTGCAGGCAGCGGCGGCGGCGGCCACGCCGAACCGCAGGCAGGACGGCAGCGTCTCTCCGCGCGCCAGAGCAAGCGAGAAGGCCCCGACAAAGCTGTCGCCCGCGCCGACCTTGCTGATCACGTCGACCTTGGGCGACACCGCGTGCCATGCCTCGGTTTCGGTGGCCAGCACCGACCCGTCCGCGCCGCGCGCGATGATCACGATCCGCGCCGACCCGCGCGTCACCAGTTCGCGGGCAAAGGCGGCAGTGTCCTCGCGGGTGGTCAGGGACCGCCCGGCCAGCTCCTCGGCCTCGACATCGTCCATGCGCAGGACGTGGATCGCCTCGTAAGAGCCGCGCACAAGGTTGAACAGCGCCGGGCCCGAGGTGTCCACGATCAGCCGCGCCCCGCGCCCGTCCAGGTGTTGCGCAAGGATCGAGGGGAATTCCTTCGCCACCCCCGGCGGCTGGCTGCCCGACAGCACCACCAGCGTGCCGTCCCCCGCCGCCTGATCGATCGAGTTCAGGCCGCGTTCCACGTCCGCCTCGGCCCAGATCGGGCCGGGCATCACGAAGCGGTACTGTTCCATCGTCTGCTGATCGGTCACCGAAAACGACAGCCGCGACTCTCCCGGCCCCTGAAACGCAACGGTGGGCACGCCTTCCAGCGCCAGCAGTTGCAGCAGTTGCGCCCCCGCACCGCCGCCGATGGCGATCATCGCGGTGGCCTGACCGCCCAGTTGCCGCACGGCCCGCGCCACGTTGATGCCGCCGCCGCCCGGATCGATGTGCGGTTCGGTGCAGCGCAGCTTGTGCTCTGCGAAGACATGGGGCGAGGACGTCGCGAAGTCGACGGTCGGGTTCAGGGTGACGGTGACGATATCGGTGCGCATGGATCCTCCGGCCGGACGGTCGGGGCCGACACTGGACCGACACGCGCGAAGCCGCAAGCCGTGGTCATTCCCACCAGCGGTCGATCGAGGCGATGTCGTCGTCGGACCACCCAAGATGGTGCGCGATCTCGTGCACCAGCACATGGGTCACCAGCGCGCCAAGCGCCACGTCGCCCCGGTCGATCCATTCGTCAAGGATCGGGCGGCGGAACAGCCAGACCGTGTCGGGCTGCAGCGGCTGGTCGAAGCTGGACTTCTCGGTCAGCGGGATGCCGTCGTACAGCCCGGTTAGCGCGAACGGATCCTCGATCCCGAGATCGGCCAGCATGTCGTCGGGGGCAAAATCCTCGACCCGGATCGCGACGCCGGCAACGGCGCGGGCGAAAGAGCCGGGCAGGCTGGCAAGGGCAGCCTCTGCCAGCGCCTCGATCCGGGCAAGGTCGGGGGCGATCTGGTCGGCGGTGTCGGGGGGCGCGTCTGTCATGCGGCGGATACTGGCGCGGGGTTGCGGCGGGGGAAAGGGGCATTTGGCCGGATGGGACGGCGTGGTCCCGGATGGTCGTCCGCTGGCGCACCGCCCAAAAAGCGGGTTCCGGGGCGACAGTTGGCGGGCCGGTCTGGTATCTAGCCGGTCATGGATGGGACGAAGTGGGATCGGTGCCGACATGAGCGGAAACAAGACACAGCCGACCGACGTGCGGGTCGCCGATTTCCTTGAACAGGTCGAACCGGGCCGCAAGCGCGACGAGGCGCGGCGGCTGGATGCCATTTTCCGCGAAACGACCGGCTTCGCGCCGGTGATGTGGGGGCCGTCGATGATCGGCTATGGCCGCTATCACTATGTCTACGCCAGCGGGCGCGAAGGGGATTTCCTTGCCACCGGGTTCAGTCCCCGCAAGTCGGCGCATTCGATCTACATCCTGCCGGGTTATGCCGATTTCGGTGACATCCTCGGGCGGCTGGGCAAGCACAAGACCGGCAAGTCCTGCCTGTACGTGACCAAGCTGGCGGATATTGACGAGGATGTCCTGCGCGAGCTGATCCGCGCCGGGCTGGCAGACCTTGCCACACACTGGCCGGTGATGCCGACCTGATCGCGTGTTCGCAGCGGTCTGGGCGGCGCTTGCACCACGTATCGGACGCCATGTGCGCGGTGGCGATGTGGACAAGACCGCGGCCTTGTGACAGAGGAGCGCGCAAGGAGATTTCGCGCCATGACCATCACCCGTTTCGCTCCGTCGCCCACGGGCTACATCCATATCGGCAACCTGCGCACGGCGCTGATGAACTATCTCATCGCGCGCAAGGCCGGCGGCACCTTCATCCTGCGGATCGACGACACCGATCCCGAGCGGTCGAAAGAGGAATACGTCGACGGCATCAAGCAGGATCTCGAATGGCTGGGCCTGACGTGGGACCGCTTCGAACGCCAGTCGCTGCGGCTGGACCGCTATGCCGAAGCGGCGGACGAACTGCGCGCCAAGGGCCGGTTCTACGAGGCGTTCGAGACGCCGACCGAACTGGACCTGAAGCGCAAGAAACAGCTGAACATGGGCAAGCCGCCGGTCTACGACCGTGCCGCGCTGGCGCTGTCGGACGACGAGAAGGCCGCGCTGCGGGCCGAGCGGCAGGGCCACTGGCGGTTCAAGCTGGACCACGAGCGGATCGAGTGGACCGACGGCATCCTTGGCGACATTTCGATCGACGCGGCCTCTGTCTCTGACCCGGTGCTGATCCGGGGCGATGGACAGGTGCTGTACACGCTGGCGTCGGTGGTCGACGACATGGACATGGGCGTGACGAACATCGTGCGCGGGTCTGACCACGTCACCAATACCGCAACCCAGATCCAGATCATCGAGGCGCTGGGCGGCACTGCTCCGGGCTTTGCGCACCATTCGCTGCTGACCGGCCCGCAGGGCGAGGCGCTGTCGAAGCGGCTTGGCACGCTGGCGCTGCGCGACCTGCGCGAACGCGGCGTCGAGCCGATGGCGCTGTTGTCGCTGATGGCGCGGCTTGGGTCGTCGGACCCGGTAGAGCTGCGCGGTTCCATCGACGAACTGGTCGAGGGCTTCGACATCAGCCGCTTCGGGTCCGCCCCGACGAAGTTCGACGTCGAGGATCTATTCCCGCTGACCGCCCGCCACCTTGGCGCGCAGCCTTACGAGGCCGTGGCCGAAGACGTGCGGGCGCTGGGCGTGCCCGACGAGCAGGCAGAGCGGTTCTGGCACGTCGTGCGCGAGAACATCACGGTAAAGTCGGACATGGCCGGCTGGTGGGACCTGTTCCGCAAGGGTCCCGATGCCGATGGGGCAGAGCTGTCCGACGAGGACCGCGCCTTCGTGGCAGAGGCCTTCGCGATGCTGCCGCCGCTGCCGTACACGCCCGAGACGTGGGGCGCATGGACGTCGGACGTGAAGGAAAAGACAGGCCGCAAGGGCAAGCAGCTTTTCATGCCGCTGCGCCTTGCCATCACCGGCCGCGCGCGCGGCCCGGAAATGGCGTACGTGCTGCCGCTGCTTCAGACCGCACCGAAGATCTGAGGTCGCGCGCCCCGGGGCTGACCCGGGACGCGCCACGCCGTCTGGGGCTTACGCCAGGCGGGCGATCATCACACCGTTCGGCCCCAGCGCAAGCGTGTCGCCGGTCACCTCGGCGGCTTCTGCCAGCAGGGGCGTCACCATGCCCGGCAGCGTGAAGGTCGCGGGATCGCCGGACAGGTTGAACACGCACAGGATGTCGTGGCCCCGCGTATAGGCCAGCACGGGTTCCTCGGTCTCAAGGAAGCTTTGCGTGCCGTCCCGCAGCGACGGCTCTGCCGTTCGCAGCGCCAGCATCGCCTTGTAGAACGCCAGCACCCCGTCATCGCCTTGCTGCGCGACGCCACGGTCAAGCTGCGGCTGTTTCACCGGCAGCCAAGTCTTGTTCGCGGTCGAAAAACCTCCGTTCGGTGCCTTGCCGTCCCACACCATCGGCGTGCGGCAGCCGTCGCGGCCTTTGACCTCGGGCCAGAAATTGATGCCGTCAAGATCGGTCAGCTCGTGGTATTCCAGCTCTGTCTCGACCTGTCCCAATTCCTCGCCCTGATACAGGCAGACCGATCCCTCGAAAGTCAGAAGCAGCCCGGCCGCGACCTTGGCGACCGACGCAGTGGTCGGCCCGTGCTTTGTCCAGCGCGAGACATGGCGCATCACGTCGTGGTTCGAGAAGGCCCAGCACGGCCAGCCGTCCGGCGCGCCGCGGAAGAACGCCTGTATCCGCGAGCGGAAGAACTCGGCCGAGAAGGGCGGGCCGAGAAGCTCGAAGGAATAGGCCATGTGTAGGCGGCTGCCGCGGGTGTACTGGCCCATCAGGTCGATGGAATGGTGGCTGTCGCCCACTTCGCCCACCATCGCGCGGGCATCGTATTCGTCCAGCAGCGCGCGCATCCGCTTGAGGTAGTCGAGGTTCTCGGGCTGGTTCTTCGAATGCAGGTGGTACTGCATGTCGTAGGGTTTGTTCGCCGGACCGTCGCGTTTCACCGGATCGGCCGGGTCGTCGGGCAGGCGGGCGTCGTGGAAATAATAGTTCACGGTGTCCAGCCGGAAGCCATCGACGCCCCGGTCCAGCCAGAAGCGCATGTTGTCGAGGTGAAAGTCCTGAACCTCGGGGTTGTGGAAGTTGAAGTCCGGCTGTTCCTTCGCGAAATTGTGGAAGTAATACTGCCGCCGCCGCGTGTCCCATTCCCACGCGGGTCCGCCGAAGATGCCTTGCCAGTTGTTCGGCGTCGCGCCGTCGGGCTTTGGATCGGACCAGACGAACCAGTCCGCTTTTGGATTGTCTCGCGAGCTGCGGGATTCGGTGAACGCCGGGTGCTGGTCCGAGCAGTGCGACAGGACTTGGTCGATGATCACCTTCAGGCCCAGCTTGTGCGCTGCCTCGACCATCGTGTCGAAATCCGCAATCGAGCCGAACACCGGGTCGACGCCGCGATAGTCGGCCACATCATAGCCCATGTCGCGCATGGGCGAGGTGAAGAACGGGCTTAGCCAGATCGCGTCGACGCCAAGGTCGGCGACATAGGGCAGCTTGTCGGTGATGCCGGGCAGGTCGCCCACGCCGTCGCCGTTGCTGTCCATGAAGGAACGCGGGTAGATCTGATAGGTGACAGACCCGCGCCACCAGTTTTCGTCGGTCATCGCAGTCTCTTTCCAGGCCGCCGCGGCGGGATTCATCCGGAATCCCCGTGGGATACGGGCGGGTTCAGGTTCGAGACAAAAGGAAAGCGCGCCGCCGATCAACTGCGGATGCGCGCCGGGGTTCAGTTTTGCGTGAGGCCCCGCGCGCTGCCCGCGAAACAGGCAGCGGCGCGGGGCGGCTCAGGCGGTTTCGATGGCGCCGGTGATCAGGCCGGTGACCTCTTCCGGCGATGTGCTTGCCACCGGCTTGTCCGCCACCTTGGTGCCCCGCCGCAGGACCACCACGCGGTCCGCGACCGTGAACACGTCGGGCATCCGGTGGCTGATCAGGATCACCGCGTGCCCGGACTCTTTCAGCCGTCGGATCAGGGCCAGCACCTCGGCCACCTGCCGCACGCTGATCGCGGCGGTCGGCTCGTCAAGGATCACCAGCTTGGGGTCGGCCAGCCGGGTGCGGGCGATGGCCACCGCCTGCCGCTGCCCGCCCGACATCGACCGGACAAGATCGCGGGGGCGGGTTTCCGACTTTAGCTCGTCGAACAGCTGCTGGGCGCGACGGCTCATGGCGCCGCGGTCAAGGAACCGGAACGGGCCGATCCCGCGCGTCAGCTCGCGCCCGAGAAACACGTTCAGCGCCGCCGACAGGTTGTCGCACAGGGCAAGGTCCTGATGGACAAGCTCGATCCCGGCCTCGCGCGCCTCGGCGGCGCGCTGGAACCGGACCGGCTTACCGTCAAGGACCATTTCGCCCTCGGACGGCATGAAGCTGCCTGCGATGATGCGCACCAGCGTCGACTTGCCGGCGCCGTTGTCGCCCATCAGCCCGACGACCTCGCCATGCGCGATGTCGAGGTCGATGCCGTCAAGCGCCTGAATGGCGCCGAAGTGTTTCGCGATACCGCGCAGGGAAAGAACGGACATCAGGCCTTGCTCCTTGCGGCGGCGTACTGGTCGATGGCGACGGCGGCGACAAGGATCAGGCCGATGACGATCTGCTGCACGAACGAGGACACGTTCATCAGAACCAGTCCGTTGCGCAGCACCCCGATCAGCAGCGCGCCAACCACGGTGCCGAAGATCGTGCCCACCCCGCCGAACAGCGAGGTGCCGCCGATCACCACGGCGGCGATCACGTCCAGTTCCAGCCCCATGCCCGCGACCGCCTCGGCAGAGTTCAGGCGGGCCGACAGCAGGAAGGTCGCCAGTCCGCACATGGCGCCGACGATGACATAGGCCGCCAGCGTGACGCGGCGGACCGGGATGCCGTTCGCTTCGGCCGCCTGCGCGTTGCCGCCGACCGCATAGACGTGCAGCCCGAAGCGGGTGTGCCGCAGGACGATATGGGCCACGATGGCGGCCGCGACGAAGATGATGACCGGAACCGGGATGGATCCGATCCGTCCCTGTCCCCACCAGCCGTAGTCCGGGCTGAAGCCGCTGATCGGCCCGCCGCCCGAAAACAGCAGCGCCGCGCCGCGAAAGGCGGTCATCCCGCCCAGCGTCACGACGAACGGCGGCACCCTGAGCCGGGTGATCGCAAGCCCCTGCAACACGCCGCACGCGGCGCCCACCGCAAGCGCGGCAAGAAAGGCAAGGATCACCGGGTTTCCGGTGTCGGCGGCGGTGCCGATGGCAAAGCGGCTTTCCAACCCTCCCTTGGCCACGTAGGCGCCGACCAGCCCGGCCAGCGCGACGATGGCGCCGACCGACAGGTCGATGCCGGCGGTCAGGATGACGAAGGTCATTCCAATGGCGATCAGGCCCGAGATCGACACCTGCCGGAACACGTTCAGCACGTTCAGCGGGTGCAGGAAGCGCGGTTCAAGCACGGCGAAGGCCACGATCAGAAGCACAAGGAAGATCGGGGCCGAGTGGCGGGACACAAGGTCGACGGGATCGATGCGGGGCCCGGCTGTCCCGCGCGATCGGTTCTGAATTGTCATATGAAAACGGGTCGCTGCTGAAGAAACGGACGCATCCGGCCCGCGCGCGGTGCGGGCGGGCCGGGACTTGCGGTGCTTACTCGATCTCGCTCAGGCGTTCGGCCTGATCAAGGTTGTCCTTCGTCAGCGCGAAGGGTTCGAGCAGGGTCAGCTTCTCGGGCTCTGTCCCGTCGCGCAGATAGGCCAACAGCGCCTCAAGCGCGCCGGCGGACTGGGCGCCGGGGGTCTGCTCGATGGTGGCGGTCAGGGTGCCGTCCCGGATTGCCGCCAGTGCCTCGGGCAGGGCGTCGAAGCCGATGATCGCGATATCCAGCCCCTGTTCCTGCACCACCTGCATCGCGCCAAGCGCCATGTCGTCGTTGGCGGCCACGATCACGTCCGGCGGGCTATCGAGACCGGCAAGGATCGCCTCGGTCACGCTGGCGCCTTCCTCGCGGGCAAAGTTGGCGGTCTGCTCGGCGACGATCTCGTACTTGTCGGACATGCCGTCGAGGATGTTGTGCAGGCCCGCGTTCCGGTCGATGGCCGGGCTGGCGCCGGGCTGGCCCTGCAGGTTCACGATCCGCGCCCCGTCGGGGAACAGCTTGGTGATCAGATCGGCCTGCGCCTCGCCGCCCTTCACGTTGTCCGCGCCGACGTGACCCAGAACGTCCACGCCCTCCACCGCGCGGTCGACCGTAATCACGGGAATGCCGGCTTCAACCGCCTGCCGGACCGCGGGCGCCATCGCGACCGAGTCGAGCGGGCTGATGACGATGCCGTCGACGCCGCCAATAATCATCGCTTCCACGTCGGACGTCTGCTTGGTGGTCTGGTTCTGTCCATCGTAGTTCTCGACGGTGACGCCGAGTTTTTCACCTGCAGCATTGAATTCATTCTGCATGTGCACAAAGAACGGGAACCCGAGATTGGGAACCGAAAATGCAACCGTTTCATCCGCAGCAAGAGCTGGCGATGAGGCAAGCGTCAAGGAGAGCGCGAGGCCCTTCAGAAATTTGTGTTTCACAGTATCCTCCCAAAGATAACGCTGGATTCGACGAATCGATGCCAGCGATTAACTTTAGACCCATTCTTGCGGTATTTGCATTTTGATAATTTTGGGCCGGGAAGGGAGCTGAATTCGGTCGCGCAACAATATATCACGGCCGTAACTTCTGCTTTGGGATTCAGGTATTTGACGCACGGTCGCGAACGACATGCTTCGTCGGCCGGACGAGACGCAGCCGGACGTGTCGGGGCAGGGTCGCTTGGTCTGTCGGGAAATTGGTGGAGCCGATCGGGATCGAACCGACGACCTCGTCATTGCGAACGACGCGCTCTCCCAACTGAGCTACGGCCCCACTGGCGCGCTATTTGTCGGTTTTCGCATGCGGTGTCAAGCGGCGCGGCGCCCGTTGTGCGGGGCCCGGCGGGGTGCTTTCGGTCAGTCCCGTTCGGCCCGCGCGCGGACCGCGTCGTCGTCCCAAGCGATGAAGAACTCCCACAGGCAGAACAGGCCCAACACCGCGAAGATCGCGGCCCAGCCGGGATTGCCAAGCGCCAGTTCCAGACCGCCCCACCCAAGACAGGCGGCAACGGTGGCAAGCCGGCGCCAGACGGGAAGGAAGAAGGGGTGCTGTAGGTCGAAGAACTGTCTCATGCGGGTGTTCTAACCCGCGCCGCAGGCCGGCGCCATCGCGCAAAGCCGCGCCTTCACCGCGATTGACGCGAGAACAGGCATGCCCGGTCCAAAACCCTATCCGTGCGAAAAGTTTAGATAAATTTCCTCGTGTCGGCGCGGAGGCGAAAATTCTCTTTCAATTCAATGCATTTTATCTGATTTTTCCTTGCCTAGGACAAAACTCGAAGCATCTTCAGCGGGCGAAGGCCCCTAGGATGGGCCTGGGATATGGATAGTCTGTGCTGAACGACGTTAATTTGCGCACCCGGTTGCGGGTGGGCACGCGGAAAGAACACGAAGCCCTGGACGCGAAGCTGGCCGGGTTGGACCTGACGTCTCCGGACGGCCTGTCCCGTTTCCTGCAGGTGCAGGCAGCGGCCTTGCCGCGCATCCGCATCTCGGACGGTGTCGCGCGGTCGGCAGACCTTGCCGACGACCTGCTGGCCAGCCTGCGGCTGGACCTTGCGGTGCTTGGCGTTCCCGAACTTCCCGAAGGCCCGGTGGTCGAGGTGCACGCGCTGGCGATGGACTATGTCGTTCTCGGCTCGCGGCTGGGCACGGCTGTGCTGCGCAAGACATGGGCGGTGGCCGACAATCCGCTGGTGCAGCGCGCCAGCCGGTATTTCGAGGCACCCGCGCGCCCCGACCTGTGGCGCACCTTCTGTGTCGAGACGGGGCAAATGGAAGCAGACGGAGCGCAGGCGGATCGGATGGTCGATGACGTCCGCGCGCTGTTCAGGCTGTATGACGACTGTGCCGGTCAGGCGCTTAAGGCAGGACGTACGATCAATGAACTCACCTGATCGGGGAGCAACCGATTTCGCAGTGGACCTGACGAACTGTGATCGCGAGCCGATCCACATTCTTGGCCACGTCCAATCCTACGGCTGCCTTCTGGCGGTGTCGCCCGATTGGTTCGTGGCGCACCTGTCCGCGAACTGCCAAGAGATGCTGGGTCTGGACCCCGACGCCGTCCTGGGCGTGCCGCTGACCGAGTATCTGCCGACGGAAACGGTGCACGTCCTGCGATCCAAGCTGCAGCTTCTGGATGCCGGCGACAGCGTGGGTCGGATTTTTGCTTTTGACGTGTTCGGCGACGGGCGGCTGTTCGACGCGTCGCTGCACAGGTCCGGACATTTCTATATCTTCGAATTCGAACCCCGCGCCGCGACCGGCGCCGATGGCAACGAGATGGCGATGGTGCAGGGCCTGATTTCCCGGGTGCAGCGCAATCGCACGGTCGAGGACATGGCGCAGGATGCGGCCCGCGGCTTGAAGGCGCTGATCGGGATCGACCGGGTCATGGTCTATCGGTTCGAGGAAGACGACAGCGGCACCGTGATCGCGGAAGCCCGCGAGCCGCAGCTTGAGGCGTATCTTGGCCTGCACTACCCGGCGAGCGACATCCCCAAGCAGGCGCGCGAGCTGTACACCCGCAGCCCCCTGCGGCTGATCGCGGATGTCAACGACACGCCGTCGCCGGTGATCCCGGCGGTCGGGCCGGACGGCAAGCCGCTGGACCTTTCGCTTGCGGCGACGCGGGCCGTGTCGCCGATCCACCTTGAATACCTGCGCAACATGGGGGTCGAGGCATCGCTTTCCGTGTCGATCCTGCGGCGCGGCAAGCTGTGGGGCCTGTTCGCCTGCCACCATTATGCGCCGTTCTACATAGGCTACGACATGCGCAGCGCCGTCGAGCTGTTCGCGCAGCTGTTCAACTACGAACTCGCGCAGGCAGAGACAGAGCTGGAACTGGCCGAAATCGACCTTGCGCAGGGTATGCACGACCGTGTGCTTGCGCAGATGTCCGACGGTCAGGACTTGGTGGACACGTTCGACTTTGTTGCGCGTGAAATGGCAGATGTGATCCCCTTCGACGGCATCGCGATCTTCTCGAATGGTCACTATCAGGCGCGCGGTCTTGCTCCGACAGAGGAAGAGTTCATGGGTCTCGCGCGGTTCCTGAACACCGCGCAGATGAATCAGGTCTACGCGACCGATTGCATCGCCGAGAGGTATCCGCGCGGCGCGGACTTTGCGGAACGGGCGGCGGGGCTGCTGGCGCTGCCGATCTCGCGGTCGCCGCGCGATTACATCGTGCTGTTCCGGCAAGAGGTGGCGCGAACGGTGAACTGGGCGGGGAACCCCGAGAAGCCGGCAGAGGTGGGGCCGAACGGCGTTCGGCTGACCCCGCGCAAAAGCTTCGAGGCGTGGCAAGAGGTCGTGAAGGGCCGCTCTGCCGCGTGGAAGCCGGGCGAACGGCGCGCGGCCGATGCGCTGCGCGTGACCCTGCTGGAAATCGTGCTGAAGCTGACCGACGAGGCGGCCGAGGCGCGCCAGAAGGCGAATGACCAGCAAGAGCTGTTGATCGCCGAATTGAACCACCGCGTCCGCAACATCCTGAACCTGATCCGCGGGCTGGTCAGTCAGGGCAAGGGCGGTGCAGTGAACATTCAGGCGTATGGCGAGGTTCTGGATGCGCGCATTCATGCCTTGGCCCGCGCCCACGACCAGCTGACGCAGAAGGAATGGCACTGGGTTTCGCTCAAGTCGCTGATCCGGACCGAGGTTCGCGCCTTCCTGTCGGACAAGGCGGATCGCGTCCACATCGCCGGGCCGGACGTCGATCTGTCGCCGACCGCTTTCACCACGATGGCGCTGGTCGTGCACGAACTGGTCACGAACTCTGCGAAATACGGCGCGCTCAGCGACAGCTCCGGGTCGGTCGACATGGCGATCGAGCTTCGGCCCGATGGCGGTGCCGAACTGGGCTGGCGCGAAAAGGGCGGGCCTCCGGTTCAGGCCCCGACGCGTAAGGGCTTCGGGACCACGATCATCGAACGGTCGGTGCCGTTCGAGCTGAAGGGCACGGCGCATGTCGAATACAAGGTGACAGGTGTGGTGGCCAGCTTCGGCATCCCCGCCGCGCACGCTGAGGTGTCAGAGGATCAGGAAACGGACGCAACCGAAGCCGTGACCACGAACGACGTGTCCGACGCGAAGTTCGAGGGTACGGCGCTGGTGGTCGAGGACAACATGATCATCGCGATGGACGCGGCGGACATGCTGGAACACCTTGGCGCGTCTTCCGTTCGGACGGTTGCAAGCGTCGCAGATGCGTTGCGCGCGATCGAGGATGCGCAGCCCACCTTCGCGCTGGTTGACGTCAACCTTGGGGACGAAACCTCGCTGCCCGTGGCCGAACGGTGCAAGGAGCTTGGGGTGAAGTTCGTGCTGGCCACCGGGTACGGCGCAAGCGACGACATCATCGAAGCTTATCCGGGCGTTCCGATACTGAAGAAGCCCTATACGATCGAACACATCGCCGAGGCTTTGGCGACCCTGTTCTAGGTCCGCCGTCCACCGGCCTTCCTTCGCACCATCCGTTTCACGCGATTCCCCCCTTTGGCGCGCAGCCAGAGGGGGCTTTGGCGTTTGCCTTTCACGCCCGCCGCCGCCATGCCGGGCGGCTTGGGTGGCTGCCGACTTAAACCCATGACGCTAACCTTCCCGCGCTGGTGGAAATTTTCCAGCTGCGTCAGTACGTCTGACATAGATTCCAACAATGTCCGACAAAGTGGATTGACTTTGTCGGACATTGTGAGACGTTTCACCCATGAATGACGACACGCCCGAACTTGGATCCGGCAAGCCGCGAGAGGTTCTCGACGCGGTGGCCGAGATGATCGTCGCCCGCGGTATCGGCGTGGGGGATCGTCTTCCGCCCGAGATCGAGCTGGCGCGCGAGTTGGGTGTGGGGCGGTCGACCGTGCGCGAGGCGCTGCGGTCGTGGCAGTCGATGGGAATCGTGACGCGCAACAAGGGGGCGGGGACGGTCCTGCGCGCGCCGATCAGCGCCCAGTCGATGCAGTTTCCGCTGTCGATCTCGCTTGAGGCGCAAAGCCTGATGCGGACGCTCGAAGTGCGCCGCCCGCTAGAGGTCGATTCCGCAAGGCTGGCCGCCGTGCGCGCCGACGAACGCCAGCGGCATGAGATCATGACCCGCATGTACGAACTGATGGACGCGCTGGACTCCGGCGCGGACTGGCGCCCGCAGGACCACGCCTTTCACGCCGCGATCCACGAGGCCACCGGCAACCCGCTGTACAAGCAACTGGTCGATCAGCTGCAGCACGCGTTTCACGCCGTCTACGAGGCCCCCTTTGGCGAGCCGCAGCTGGGAACGGATTCGATCCCGCTGCACCGGCCCTTGGCAGAAGCGATCCGCGACGGCGACCCGGACGGCGCCGCACGGATCATGAACGACATTCTCGACTTGGTGGAAAAGGCCACGCAGTCGAAGATCGGAGACACCGACGCATGACCGACGACAGCATCGATACATTCCTCGCCCAGCCGTTCGGCGGGGGTGAAGGGTCGGTGACACCCCCGATCTATCAATCGTCGCTGTTCACCTTCGACGACTTCTCGGCCTTCGAGGCGCGGATGTCGGGGCAGGGGAACCGCACGCTGTATTCCCGCGTGCAGAACCCGACGCAGGACGCGTTCGAGCAGATGATGGCCAAGCTGGAAGGCGGCGAGGCCGCAGTGGGCTTTGCCAGCGGCATGGCGGCGATTTCGTCCGTGCTGTTCGCGTTCCTCAAGCCGGGCGACCGGCTGGCCTGTGTCGAGCACGTCTATCCCGACGCCTACCGCCTGATGGAACGGATGCTTGGGCCGTGGGGCGTAGAGGTCACGTATCACTCGGTGACCGAGCTTCAGGATAATCCGGATACGCTGAAGGGCGCGGCGCTGGCGTATCTTGAAAGCCCCAACTCGATGATGATGCAGGTGATGGACCTGCGGAAGGTGGCGGACCACGCGAAGGCGCACGGCTGCCTGACGGTCGTCGACAACAGCTGGGCGACGCCCGTGTTCCAGACGCCGCTGGCGCTGGGCATCGACATCGTCCTGCACTCGGCCTCGAAATACATCTGTGGGCATTCCGACACCGTGGCCGGTGTGGTCGTCGCATCGGACGAACATATCGCCCGCATCCGCGACCTGACGCTGCCGCTGCTGGGTGGCAAGCTGGCGCCGTTCGAGGCGTGGCTTCTGGTGCGCGGCCTGCGCACGCTGCCCGCCCGGATGCGCGAACACCAGCGGACCGCCGACCTGTTCGTCGACCGGCTTGGCGCGCGCCCCGAGGTCGTGACCGTCAACTCTCCGGGTCCGAACTCTGTCCCCGGTCTGAAGGGGCGGTCCGGTCTGATGTCAATCGAGTTCACCAAGGACATCGACGTCCGCAAGTTCGCCGACGCGCTGAACCTGTTCCACTACGGCGTCAGCTGGGGCGGGTTCGAAAGCCTGATCGTGCCCACGGCGATCACGCTGGCGCAGGCCGGGCCGAAGAACTCGCTTCAGGCATTCGGGGTGCCGGACACGATGGTCCGTATCTCGCTGGGGCTGGAGGACGCCGAGGCGCTTTGGTCCGATTTCGAATCCGCTCTGGTCACGGCCGGAAGCTGAACAAGAAGGCCCGCCGAACGGGCCCCACGCACACAGAAAAACCCATTCAACAGGGAGCTAGAGGAAGAATGAGAAAACTGACAGGAACCACCGCGCTCGCGCTGCTGCTCGCCACCGGCGCGCAAGCTGCCGACCTGAAGCTGGTCGAGGTGATCACCAGCCCCGAGCGCACCGAGACGCTGACGGAAATGGTCTCGGCTTGGGAAGAAGAGACCGGCAACACGGTCGAGATCGTGTCGCTGCCGTGGGGCCAGGCGTTCGAGAAGTTCGCCACGATGGTCGCTGGCGGGGACATCCCCGACGTGGTCGAGATGCCGGACCGCTGGCTGGCGCTGTACGGCCCGCAGCTGATGGACCTTCAGCCCTACTTCGAAGGCTGGGAACATGCCGACACGCTGACCGAGACCACGGTCAACATGGGGTCCGCCACCGCGGACGGGTCGTTCAAGGAAATCCCCTACGGCTTCTACCTGCGCGCCATGTTCTACAACAAGGACCTGCTGGCCGAGGCGGGCGTCGAAGGCGTACCGGAGACGATGGAAGAGTTCCGCGACGCATCCGCCAAGGTGTCCGAGCTGGACGGCAAGTACGGCTACTGCCTGCGCGGCGGTCCGGGCGGCCTGAACGGCTGGATGATGATGGCGGCCAACATGATGGGCTCGCCCGAGTTCTTCGATGCGGACGGCAAGGCCACCATCAACTCTCCCGAAGCGGTCGAGGGCCTGCAGTTCCTGATCGACATCTATCAGGACGGCCTTGCCCCGCGTGACGCCGTGTCTTGGGGCTTCAACGAGATCGTCGCCGGCTTCTATTCGGGCACCTGCGCGTTCCTCGATCAGGACCCGGACGCGCTGATCGCCGTGGCCGAACGGATGGACGCCGCAAGCTTCGCCGTCGCTCCGATGCCGAAGGGACCGGACGGCAAGTCCTTCCCGACCATCGGCTATGCCGGCTGGGCGGCGTTCGACAGCTCGGAAGCGAAGGACGAGGCGTGGTCGCTGATCGCGCACCTGTCCAGCCCCGACCAGAACCAGACCTGGGCGCAGCGGGTGGGGGTCATCCCGATCCACAAGGACGCCGACCAGGACCCGTACTTCCAGTCCGAACAGTTCTCGGGCTGGTTCACGGAACTGAACGACCCGGCATGGGAACCGCTGACCATGCCGACGTACCTCGAGGGCTTCGGCTATTTCGCCGACTCGATCGCTCTTGAGACCTCCCAGCAAGCGTTGCTGGGTGAAATCTCCGCCCAGGACATGGCCGACGAATGGGCCGAGTTCCTGACCGAAGAGTACGAGAAGTATCAGGCGGCGAAGTGACTCCACTCACGGACACAACTGACGCGACCGGGGGCATCCCCCGGTCGCGCTTTGGCCGGGCCTACCTGCGCTATGCGGTAGAGCCTTGGATGTATCTGTCACCGGCGGTTCTGCTGATCTGCTTCGTGATGCTGATCCCTCTGGCCATCGGGATTTCCTATTCGGTGCAGTCGATCAACCTGCTGCGCCCGTTCCAGACCGGCTTTGTCGGACTGGAGAACTTCGCCGACCTTGGCGATGACAACAAATTCTGGCTCGCCTTGAGCAACACCTTCTGGTGGACCTTCGGCTCGGTGACGCTTCAGTTCCTTCTTGGCCTTGGGCTGGCTTTGCTGCTGTCGCGGCCGTTCCACGGAAAACGCGTGGTGCAGGCGCTGGTGTTCCTGCCGTGGGCCGTTCCGACCTTTCTGATCGCGCTGACGTGGTCGTGGCTGCTGAACCCGGTGATCGGGCCGTTGCCGCACTGGTGGGCGGCGATGGGCCTTCTGGAAGAGCCGTACAACATCCTGTCGAACCCCGACACGGCGATGTGGGGGCCGATCATGGCGAACGTCTGGTACGGCGTGCCCTTCTTCGCGATCACCCTGCTGGCCGCGCTGCAGTCGATCCCGCACGAACTGTACGAGGCGGCCGAGATCGACGGCGCCTCGCGCTGGCAGAGTTTCACCAAGATCACCCTGCCGTTCCTTGGGCCGATGATCGCGATCACGGTGATGCTGCGCGCGATCTGGATCGCCAACTTCGCGGACCTGATCTTTGTTATGACGGGCGGCGGGCCTGCCAACTCTACGCAGATCCTGTCGACCTACATCTTCACGACGGCGTTCCGTAAACTAGACTTCGGCTATGCCTCGGCCATCGCGGTCGCGTTGCTGGGCGTGCTGCTGGTCTATGCCGCGATCCTGCTGTTCATCCGCGCAAAACTGGTGAAAACCTGATGGCCAGTATTTCCCGACCCTCGCCGCTGGCGGTCACCGGCAAGTACCTTGCCATCGCGGCCTATGTGATCTTCGCGCTGTTCCCGCTGTACTGGCTGCTGAAGATCGCGCTGACACCCGACCGGATGATCTATACCGAGGGCACCGCGCTGTGGCCCTCGACGCTGACGTTCGACAATTTCCGCGCCGTGATCTTCACGTCGGACTTCCTGTCGTATTTCAAGAACTCGGTCATCGTCTCGCTGACGACCGCCGCCGTCACGGCGCTGGTCGCAGCCGCCGCGGGGTACGCCTTTTCCCGCTTCCATTTCCGGGGCAAGCGGTGGGTCGTCGTGCTGATGCTGCTGACGCAGATGTTCCCGCTGCTGATGATCATCGCGCCGATCTACAAGATCGTCGCGGGGCTGGGGATGCTGAACTCGCTGACGTCGCTGATCGTCGTCTACGTGGCGTTCAACGTGCCGTTCGCGACCTTCCTGATGCAAAGCTTCTTCGACGGCATCCCGAAGGACCTTGAAGAAGCCGCGATGATCGACGGCTGCACCCGGTTTCAGGCGCTGTGGAAGGTGATCCTGCCGCTGACGCTTCCGGGGCTGGGCGCGACGCTGGGCTTCGTGTTCACCGCCGCGTGGTCCGAGCTTTTGTTCGCGCTGATGCTGATCAACTCGAACGACGCGATGACCTTCCCGGTCGGGCTGCTGACTTTCGTCAGCAAGTTCTCCGTCGATTGGGGGCAGATGATGGCCGCTGGCGTGCTGGCGCTGATCCCGTCCTGTCTCTTCTTCCTGTTCATCCAGAGGTACCTTGTACAGGGCCTGACCAGCGGCGCCGTGAAAGGATAATCCGATGGCCGAGATGGAACTGAAATCCGTGCGCAAGGCCTACGGGAACACCGAGGTCCTGCGCGACATCGACCTGAAGATCGAGGACGGCGAATTCGTCGTTCTGGTCGGGCCTTCGGGCTGTGGCAAGTCCACCCTGCTGCGCATGATCGCGGGGCTGGAACCGATCTCGGGCGGTGCGTTCACCATCGGCGGCCAGCCGATGAACGACGTGGCGCCGCGCGACCGGGACATCGCGATGGTGTTCCAAAGCTACGCCCTGTACCCGCATATGTCGGTCGAGCGGAACATGGGCTTCTCGATGGAGATCCGGCGCGAGCCGGTGGCCAAGCGCAAGGGCCCGGTCGCCGAAGCGGCGCAGACGCTGGGCCTGGACAAGCTGCTGGACCGTTTCCCCAAGGCCCTGTCCGGCGGGCAGCGGCAGCGGGTCGCGATGGGGCGCGCCATCGTGCGCGATCCCAAGGCCTTCCTGTTCGACGAACCACTGTCGAACCTCGATGCCGCGTTGCGGGTCGAGATGCGGCTGGAGATCGCCAAGCTGCACCAGCGGCTTGGTGCGACGATGGTCTACGTGACCCACGATCAGGTCGAGGCGATGACATTGGCCGACCGTATCGTTGTGCTGAACGGCGGCGACATCCAGCAGGTGGGGTCGCCCTTGGATCTGTACGACACGCCGGCGAACCTGTTCGTCGCGCAGTTCATCGGCTCGCCCAATATGAACGTGTTCGACGTGACACCCGTCGAAGGTGGCGTGCGGCTTGGGAACGGCACGGTGCTGCCCGGACCCGCAGAGGCGCGCCATCTGGGCATCCGGCCCGAGCATGTCGAGATCGTCGAGGACAGCGGCGACGTCACCGCGACGGCGCAACTGGTCGAGCGGCTGGGCTCGGATACCAACATTTACACGGATATCGACGGGGCAGGGCCCTTGCTGGTCCGGGTCAGTGGGAATGTGGGGCTGAAGCCCGGCGAGCGCGTGACCCTACGTTACAACCCCGCCCGGTTGCATTTTTTCGGCGCGGACGGAGCCGTGTTGCCGCGAACCTGACCGGGATTTTCGCTAAGGCGTTGAAATCTTTAATCTTTGCCGGAATTCCGGCAAGGGTGTCCTAAAGGATAGCTGTACTAAGGGATATGTATGCGCAGGTGATTAACTCGCTTATGACGTGCGCCATAGAGTTCAACACCAACTCAGGAGTATCCGAAATGTCGCTGTTCAAGAACGTCAGTCTGCCGATCGTCGAGATCGCCTTCTTCCTCGTCCTGATCGGAGTGTTTGCGTGATGACCATGCTGTCCCATGAGTTCGCTGCCGCCGAAGCCGTCGCCAAGCCGCTGGCCGCCCGTCTCGAAGACCTGCGCGCCGCCCAGATGCCCGTCGTCCCCGGCATGCCCCATCCGCCGCGCCAGCGTCGTGAATACCTGATGGCCCTTGCCGAAGCTTATGAAGCTGGCGAGCTGGTCCTTTCGACCGATCCGCGCGCGTAAGTCACGCCCGCGACGAACGACGGCCCGCCAAGCCCCGAGCATCGGGGGGCGGGCTGACGAGAAGACCCTAGGAAGACGCCAGCAAGACCGACAGACGTACCCGTCGTCCCACCCGGACCGGCGGGTTTTTTGTGCGCTGATCACAGGTGCCGACAGACCGACCGCCGCCTGGGCCGAACACCCCAAACCATCGAAGCGAATCTTCGGGCCCACAGATGTTAGCGCATGACAGGCGCGAGGCGGCGGTTGCGACTGGTTTCTGCCGCATTCGGGGCAGTCCGGCCCCCTTGGCATCACAATCCCCGTTCAAAAAGACCGACTTAGCCCATTTCCGGCGCATTCGACCGGTGCGACCTGTACTAAGAGGTATGTATGCCGGGGTGATGAATTCGCGTAAAAGATGAGGCGTGGGGTGGTTAGACAAGTGAAGAGTTTAGAAATGTCGATGTTCAAGTCCTTCAGCCTGCCGATCGTCGAAATCGGCTTTTTCCTCATCCTGATCGGAGTGTTTGCATAATGACCATGCTGTCCCATGAATTCGTCGCCGCCGAAGCCGTCGCAAAGCCGCTGGCCGCCCGTCTCGAAGAGTTGCGCGCCGCCCAGATGCCCGTCGTCCCCGGCATGCCGCATCCGCCGCGCCAGCGTCGTGAATACCTGATGGCCCTTGCCGAAGCTTACGAAGCCGGCGAACTGGTCCTTTCGACCGATCCGCGCGCGTAAGACACGCCCGCGATGAACGACGGCCCGCCAAGCCCCGGATACCGGGGGGCGGGCTGACGCAAGATCCAAGACATTCCGAATGCCGCACCCGTCGCCCGAACCGGACCGACGGGTTTCTTGTATCGGCTGTCCGGCCTTAGACGTAGAAATCCGTTTCCGTCAGGCCGGTGACAAGGTTCACCTCGATCCGCATGTCCGTCCCGCCGTCGCCATCCGCGTCGACGAACACGATGGTGTCCCCATAGGAATTCTCGAAGGTCCGCAGGCTGGCCTGCCCGCCGCCGGAAAAGCCGCCGAGGATGTTCACCTCCATCGTGCCGGACACCAGCTGGGTGAAGTCGAGCGTATCCTGACCGACCTCGAAATTGTTGATCCGGTCGGATCCGCCGCCGGGGCTGTCCGACACCTTGCTGAATACGAAGATGTCCTGCCCGGCGCCGCCGTCCAACGTGTCCGCCCCTGCGCCGCCCTTAAGCGTATCGTCCCCGTCGCCGCCGGTCATGATGTCGTTGCCGATGCCGCCGAACAGCAGATCATCGTCGTCGCCGCCGTCCATGATGTCGACGCCAGCCCGACCGAACAGCACGTCGTTGCCTGCGCCGCCAAGCATGTAGTCGTCACCGCGCCCGCCATCCAGCGTGTCGGCGCCCGCGCCGCCGTAGATGGTGTCGCGCGAGTTGTCGCCGTAAAGCGCGTTTGCGCCCGCGTTGCCCGTCAGGATGTTGCGCGACCCGTTCCCGGCGCCGTCGATGGCGTCCGACCCAAGCAGCGTCAGGTTCTCGAAGAAATCCGCCAGCGAGAAGCTGACCGTGCTTTGCACCGTGTCCACGCCTCCGCCGGGGGCTTCGAACAGCGAGGCCGCACCGTCGTCCACGATATAAAGGTCGTTCCCCAGCCCGCCATAGACCGTGCCCTGCACCGTGCCGCCGCGCCCGTCGAACACGTCCTCGCCGGCTTGCATCAGCACATCGCCAATGACGAGGCCGGTGTTGATGAAGGTCAGGTCGGCGTCGAACGCGTCATTGAAATTGGCATCGCCGTTGCCGGCTTCCGAGTTCGCGACGGCAATGTAGCGACCGGTTGCAATGTTGAGATCGGCGATCAGCGTTCCGTCGTTGCGCAGCGTGTGGGTCAGTCCGCGGGTCTGGTAGGCGGCGGCGTCGCCGGTGGCTTCGTTGTTGTTGGCCCCGCCCTGGACCGTGCCGGTCGACGTGATGATCGTTTCGCCTCCGTCCGATGCGAAATCGACGATGCCGTTGTCGACGCCGTACACATAGCCGGAAACGATCAGCCTGTTGTTGTTCCCGCTGACATCGATGCCGTCACCGTCGCCGCTTGTCGCGTAGACGCTGCCGGTCGAGGCGATCGTAAGGGTATCCGACCCGGTCATGCGGATGCCGTCGCCCGACGAGGTGACGATCATCCCGGCAATCGTCAGGCTGCCGCTGGCATCTGTGGCGAAGGTGAAGGCAGCCCCGGTCGTGTTGACGGTTGCCGTCGGTGCAAGGAACACGTCCTCTCCGTCCGCGATGCCGGTCGCCGTCGTGATGTTGCCGGTCAGCAGGGTCGCCATGATTTTTTCCTTGGTGTGGATGTAAGAACCGAACGTTGCGTTCCGTCGGGCAGCGTTAGCCGAGACGGGTAGGATTAACTATCCGAATCCGCGACGGCGGGCCGCGCCGGGCGGTTCGGGGGCGTCGCGCGCGACCGTACCTGTACTTAGGAACCTGTACAAAGGGGTATGTATGCCGACGTGATTAATTCGCGTACAAGGTGAGTCATGGGGCGGTTAGAGTGGTAATCGCGTGTATGTAAGGCCCCAGATGACAACCCACGGCCAACCGGCCTGTCCCGCCGGAGACGTCGTTTCTACGATCGGAGTACCAGACTGATGACCATGCTTGCCCGTGACTTCACCGTTGCCGATGTCGTCAATCACCCGGTGGCCGATCGTGTCGAAGCCCTTCGCGCCGCTCAGATGCCGATTGTCCCCGGCATGCCGCACCCGCCGCGGCAGCGGCGCGAATACCTTATGGCCCTCGCCGAGGCCTACGAGGCGGGTGAGCTTGTGCTCGCCTCTGAAATCGGTGCCTGACCCTTTGCTGCTGCTGCACTGAAGGCCGGTGGTCCGCATGGGGGTGGACCACCGGCCAGGCAAACACTGACCCGCCGCCCGAACAGGGCCGGCGGGTTTTTTTCGTTCTGGCCGCACAAAAATCCATACGCGTCGCAAGAAGCGAGCCGCGTGCCGGACATGATTGATCTGGTTTGGAAAACTGGTGCTGCCGGAGAGATTCGAACTCTCGACCTCTCCCTTACCAAGGGCAGTTTCTTGTTCCGAATCTGATCTTTATTTCCGAGCGTTGCGCCGAAATTTGAGAGCAGGCTGTACGGGGTTTGTACCAGCGAGGCTCCGGATCTCGCGCTCGTCCGCCTCGCTGTGAGCATAGATTGCGTCTGGGAGAGCGGGGTTCGACCAACGGCCGGCTTTCGCGGCGGTGACGGGGTCCAGCCCCTGGCGAACCCGCATTTCGGTGTAGAAGCCGTGCCGCCCGGCGGCGTGCGGTGCGATATAGGGGATCCCCGCGCGCGCACATGCGCTCCGCCATGCTTTGAGCGGTCCGGTGCGGCTGGCGTATCCGAACACGCTGGGCGGCAGCGTTACGCCCCGCTTTCGATCGAAGGGCGCCCTTGCCGGAAGGTTCGCAAGCCGCGCAACCATCGCTGGCGAGATTGCGACCCATTGAGCGGGGTGGCCCTTGGAAGCTGCTAGCCAGACACGGCCGCGCGGTAGATCGAGGTCATTCGGTCTCAGGGCCACGGCCTGGCCGATCCGCGCCGCTGTCTCGAACATGAATTCAGCGAGCGTGGAGAGGTAGGGGCCGGCCTCTGCGGTAAAAGCGGCGAGCCACTCGCGATCGGCCGGCTGCCGCTCGCGCCGGCTTTCGGCGCCGCGCCGGCGGTCCTGATCGATGCGCTCCTGGGCGCTGAAGCCGCGGATCCGGATCGGTGGGCAGGCGCCGCTGTCATGGGCATTGTTGATGACTGCGCTGACCGGTGTCAGCACCTGGCGCCGCCATGTGTCGGTCGCGGCTGTCGGGTAAAGAGCGGCGGCGAGCTCGCGCACTTCGCGGGGCGTGATCGAGGCGACGGGCCGGTCGCCGAGCTCCTCGAGGATCGGCACGAGATACTTCGCTTCGGCGGGCTTGGCTGGGTAGAGGAGGACGGCGCCGGCAAAGGTCAGCGCCTCCGCTTCGTCTCCAACGAGGTGACGACGCCTTTGCCGATCGGTTTCTTCGGCGATCCAGGCGCGCGCGCCTGCTTCTGTAGATGCGCCAGTGCTGCGGCGGTAGTAGCTGGTGATTGGGCGGCCGTCGTATTCGATGCGGCCGCGGACCCAGAACGTCTCGCCTCGTCGGTACGGTTCGAGTGGCATTGGCGATCCTCTAGTATGCGATCGAGCTGGGCGGGCGTGATCAGCATGGCCCCCTTGCCGAGAACATGGCAAGCGCCTAGGCGCCGCGCGTGGTCGCGCAGGCTGCGCGCTGAAAGCGTCATCCGGCGGGCCCGGAAGATCTCGCACCATTCCTCGGGGGTGCGACCCTCGTCGAGGATCTGGGCGCCGGTCTGCATGATCAAGAGCCTCCGGTGTCTGCGAAAGGTTCCCCGGGGCGGCACGCCCGCCGCGCCCGGGGTCCGCGAGTGGCGGATTCAAACTGTTTGGCCGGGCGACAGCAGGAATGTGGGGGATCTGCCGCCCGGCCGGTCTGTCCGTCAGGGAGGAGTGACGCCGGACAGATAGGAAACTTGCGTACGCGCATCGATGCTGCGCGCGACGCGTTCGGTAACCGCGCCCCAGCCGCGATCCGCGCCGACCCAAGTCAGCAACACAATCGCGGCGAGGGCGACGACCCGGCGTGTGAGTTTGAGACTCCGCCGCAGCTGAATGATCTCGGCGGGGGGCAGGGTTTCGTCGAGCTGGGCCAGTTCTTCCGGTGTGGCATCCCTTTGGCGGCGGAGCACGGCCCAGCTCATGCGTCGCTGGAGCGGCGTGTCGGACGGGCTGGGGTCGGTGATCACCCGCTTGGCGCGGGCGATTGCAATGGGGCGGTGCGGGGTCTTGGTCAAGTCGCGGCTCCTGTTGCTTTGCCGGGCGGGCTACCGGGCTGATCAGGACGCTATGCTAAGAAATTTCGCATGACAAGCACGATTGGCGAAAAAATTTAGCATCGATGCGCATCGCATGCATGTAGGATTGCAAAAATCCTTACCACGTTTAGCTTCGAGGGCCGGTTTTAGAAGGGGGTATTGCCGTGCGAGACGATGACTTGATTGAGGGTGCGAGGCGGTCTGGATTTACGATCGACTACCTGGAGTGGCTAACGCGCGGGCTATCCCGCCAGGCGCGTCTTAGGGTCATCGGCAACGCGTCGTCGATGCCTTCGAACATGAAATCTAGCGACAATCCGAACGTGCGGCGCAAAGCCAGTGCCCCGTCGAGCGACAAGCGATGATGTCCGCCTTCCCATTGCGACAGCCGTGACCGTTTGACGCCGATCCGTTCGGCGTATTCCTGTTGCGTCATACCTTCGAGTTCGCGGTGCCAGACGAGGCGTGCGGCGATGTCGGCAAACGGTTTTTGCGGGTCACTGCTCATTGTTCCGTTATGCCTTTGCCAATAAATTTCGCGCAACGTTGGAATGTTGTCTTGCGAGTTGCGAAATAATTTGGCAAATGACAGGTATGTCCAAGGCAGATGTCATTCGCATTACCGACGCGATCGGCTCCGACGCGATCGAGAAAAGGTTCGAAGTCACGCACCACGCGGTGCGTGCCGCGCGCACGGCCGGGAAATTCCCGGCGGCGTGGTACATCGGCATTCGGGAGATGTGTGAAGCTGGCGGGGTCAGCTGCCCCGAAGCAGCATTCAAGTGGCGCGCGCCGACCGCAAGCGCTGGTGCGGAGCGCGACTGATGCCTGCTCGTCGCCTATCGCGGTCGGACGATCTGGAGCACGGTGTCGGAGAACCCGGCATCGCGCTTGGACATGCAGGCCAGCATGATAAACATCCGGGTTTTCCCCGTGTCCACCTGCGCGCCCTGAGCCGCTGCCTCCAGGTAGGTCAGTGCCGCCATGAGCTGCAGGTACGCGGCATCGTCTGTGTCTGCGTTGGCTGTATCGTCCAAGAAATCGCCACAGCTCAGGTCCGTCCAGACATGTTCGATGATCGCCGAGGCGGTGTCTCGGTCGATCGCGAGTTGAGCGGCCGCAGGTGGGGCGAGGAGAAGGCTGATGAGTGCGGCAAGTCGCATTCTGAAACTCCAATTTTTTCACTGGTTACTCACCTTTGCATGTTCCGCGCGGCAGCGCACTTGCCACGCCATGACTTAGACGGTGTCAGCCATTTTCCCCAACAAAACACGGTTTCCCGATGTTCAGTACACCCCTGATCCGATCGCTCTACGGCCAGCTCGTCCGCGACTTCGGCGGGGTCGAGGCTGCCGCGTTTTTCCTCGAGTGCTCGAAGGGCACGGTTTCAAAGGAGGTCAGCGGTCAGGCTGCTGTTTCGATCGACCATGCGGTGCGGCTCGAGGATGCGCTCGGCCGCTGGCCGATCACGGAGGTGATGCACCGGCGCCGGCGCGACGCGGATGGCACTTCGGATTTGAACGCGATCGCGGCAGCCGCGCTGCGCGAGATCGGTGACGTGCCCCCGGCCGTCCTCGACCTGGTGGCGTCTGGGGAGACGGGCGCCGCGCAGAAAGAGCTGGCGGAGGCGCGTGCCGCGATCGAGGCGCTTGAGCGGGCTTTGGCAAAGGGATCGAAGGCATGACGGCTGCGGTCCACGACAAGTCATGTTTCGCCGCGGTCCGTGTTCAGGCGGAACTGGGGTGCGACAGGCTGCGCACTGCCGCTGCAATTCTGCGGCGACACGGTTGGCCGGATACGGCCGACGACGTGATGCGGGCCGTCGAGCAGGTGCGGTTCATCACGAATGCGAACGGATTGCTCGACATGCTTGAGCGCGCGGATCCGTGGCCAGAGGGGCTTGGGTGACATGGTCGAGAAGACGAGAGACGACGACGAGATCTTACTGCGCATGCTGGGGGTGCGGTGCGACGGGGCGGCAAGTTCGGCGATCGGCCGCGCGTTCGGTGTCACTGCATCGCGGGTGCGCGTCATGACCGACAGGGTGCGCCATGCCGACGTCGCGGAGAGCGGCGAGCCGACCGATGTCGTTCAGGCTGCATATTGGTGAGTTTCAAGCCAGCGGAGGCAGAGCGATGGAGCATTTCCGGACAATCGATATTGGAACGCGGCCAAAGATCACCGGCCACGTCGAGGCGGAGCCACCGCTTGAGTGGGTTCCGATCAAGAGCCTGGTCATCGATGGCGCCTACCAGCGGCCGCTGCTGACGGCCAACTGGAAGGCGATCACAGCGATCGCGACCGCGTTCACATGGGCGCGGTTCACGCCGGTCCTGCTGTCGCCGACGGTCGACGGGCGGTACGCGGTGATTGATGGCCAGCACCGGACGCATGCGGCGCTGATGCGGGGCTATGACCGGATTCCGGCGATGATCGTTCGGATGTCGGCTGCGGAGCAGGCCGCTGCCTTCGCACACGTCAACGGTGACACCGTCAAGATCACCCTGTTCCATGTCTACAAGGCGGCGCTGGCGGCGCGCACGGCCTGGGCGGTGAAGGCCGAGGCTGCGGTCGCCGCGTCGGGATGCCGGTTGATGACCCTGCATAAGTCGAGCCCGGAAAAGAAGCCGGGCGAGGTGTTCGCGATCGCGCTAATCCGGACGCTGATCGAGCGTGGCAAGGCGGACGTCGTGACGGCCGGACTGAAGGCGATCCGCGACAGCACGTCGGCGGATGAGGCGCTGATGTACTCGGCGAACGTCTTGCGTCCCTGGCTGGAAACGTTGGCCACCAGCCCCGAGTTCCTGGAACAGCCGCTGTCGGAGTTCCTCGGGGAGGTCGATCTGCTCGAGATCGAGCAGAGGGTCGACGCGCGACGCAAGGCGTCGGGCGACCGCGGGCCGCGGGCGGCGCAGCTTCGGCTGGAGATCCAGCGAGCCCTCACGACTTGGTCGGCGGCGCCTCAAAAAGCCCGGCTGCCGGCGCCGCCATCGATCGAACCCAAAGAGGTGACGCCTGAGCCACGTCTGGTCAGCCGCGCTGACGAGGCATTTGGGCAGGCATTGGCGCGCGAGCCGAAGCCGAAGGCGGGCAGCAAGCTGTCGAGCTTCGCGGCGGCTGGCAGGCGCAGGGCTATGGGGATCTGAGGCAGGTCGTCGCGCGGGTGAAGGGCAAAGTCCCACCCGTGCGACGCGGCGCTGGGAGAACGCAATGGGGCGAGACGCGAATGAGGGCAAGGCGGCGGCGCTCGCGTTCGACGCGTTGAGCGCCGCCGAGAACGCGGAGCAGGGGATGCTGGAAATGTCCGAGCAGCTGCGCCTGGCGCGCGAGGCACTGCGGCTGCCGGCCGGCCATCCGCTGGCGGCGGCGATCCTGCGCTTCATGGATGGCGTGGCGGCTTTCCGGCCGGCGTCGGCGGGTACGCAGTTGCAGCGCGAAGTTGAAGATTGGTGGTCGAAAGAGAAGGCGAGCAGGGGGTCGTAAGTGGGGCAAAAGATCTACAAGAACATCGAGATACGCGGTGTCGTTTATGCTGATGCTAGGGCCGCGGCGGTGGCGCTTGGTGTGACGCCAGACAACGTCCGCATGTGCATCCGAAATGGCACCTTGCACCGTTGCGGGACCGGGGGCAGCCATCCCGAGCCCTTACCGGTGCGGATCCGCGGCCGCGTGTATCCGTCGGCCCGCGCTGCGGCTCGCGCGCTTAAGGTGCGGGCAAATACGATCTACAAGGCGCTCGGTGAGGGCGACGTCGATCGAGTTGGAGTGAAGCGGCCGCATCCGAGAAACCGGGCGAAACCGGTGACGATCGGCGGGCTGACATTCCCTTCGATGCGGGCCGCGAGCCTCGAGCTGGGGTTCCAGGGCGAGTACGTGTCGCGGGTGCTGCGAAAGCGCACCCGGCGCGGCCTGGAGGAGCTCACGGCAGCCGCCATGCGGCTTTCCGCGAAGCGCGATGCGGAACGAGGGCGTGCGGCATGAGCCACAAGGCGAACCGATGGTTGGCGGACTTGGATCCGGCATCGCTATCGAACAGCGAGTTTCGGATCCTGTTCCACCTGTGCGATTGCCATAACCCAAGCGCCGGTTGCTACCCGTCGCAGGAGTACCTTTTGCGGGCGACCGGGGTCTCGAACGGCACCTTGAACAACGCGTTGAAGGCGATGGAGGGCCGGGGCCTCGTGCGCCGCGAACGACGGTTCGATGGGCGCACGAAGAAGCAGTTGAGCACGCTCTACGTCCTCGGCTTCGAACTGTCCGATCCGGAAGAGCCGTCTCCAGAAACTGGATACGGGCCGACTCCAGATATTGGAGACGGGCCGACTCCAAAAACTGGAGACGGAGCCGACTCCAAAAAAACGGCAATCCCGTCTCCAAAAAATGGCCGATCCCGTCTCCAGCCCACTGGAGACGAACCTGTAAAGAACCAGAAAGGAACCAGGCGCGCGTTGCCGCCGGGCGGAAAAACGCTCGAGGGCGCAGCGCATTTCTGGGCAGCGAAGATCGCAGATCCCGAGGCGTACGTGCCGCCTTCTGCCGTCTCGCTGGCTTTGGCGGAGTTCATGCTGAGAGAGGGCTTGGTTGGCCGGGAGGCGCTGCGGCAACGTGGCATCGACCTGCCTGCCGTGCCCGCCTGACAGGAGGCGACGATGACCGACGAGCAGACAGGCGTGGAAGAAACGAAGCGAGGCAGGGTGCGCAGGCTGTTCTGCGACCCGATGGATGAGCTCGGGTTCCGAAGGCCGCCCCGAATGGACGACGAGACGTTCCGGGCCAAGCAGACGCGCATGGTCGATGCGCTGACCTACATGAGCGATGACGGTCTGCGCACCCTGTTCGATTTCATGAAGTCGAAGGGACAGGGCAAGCAGCGCGACCAGTGGCCACCCCGGGCGATGATCTACGCCTACGCCGAGCTGATCGAGCCGTGCCCGATCGAGAAGATCCCGTCGATGCTGTCGTGGTTCCGGTCATCCGCCGGTGCCCGGGCGGCAGAGGATGACACGCTCGTCGAGACGTTCGAGTTCATCCAGAAGTACAAGAAACCACCAACGATGGATGGTGCCCAGGCAGCGATCCGGCGTCAGGCCGAGGAGCGCCGCCGGAATGTATCGATGGCCAGAAGCCGGGTTGATCGTGGGGTCGCGATGCCGGACGACGAGCAGCTGCTGGCTTGGCACGCCGACCGTGTCGCGGTGGTCAAGTCGATCATGAAGCCGGCTGACGCCGAGGAGCGGCGATGACCAGACACTGGCTCGAGATCGAGGTCGGGGACGTCGCAGAACCCGGCGATCGCGATGGCAAGGAGATCGTCGTACCGGGCCCGGCACGGTGGTATGCGCTGCGGTGCAGGCCGCAGAAGGAAGAGGCCGCGGAGCGGTGGCTTTCCCAGCGTGGTGTGTTTGCGTTTCATCCCGTCACGCGCCGCAAGGTGCGGGTCCGGGGCGTCTTGCGTCAGGTCTGCAGTCGCTACCTTCCCGGTTACGTCTTTGCGCGTTTCCCCGGCGATCCTTTGGCCTACCGCGTGCTTGGAAGCCCTTTCCTGAGCGATGCCCTTCGTAGGGCGGACGGCCAATGGGGAGTGCTGGGTGTGGCGAGCTTGCGTGCGTTGTATGGTATGCGCCGCGTAGATGAGGCAGCTGAGACTGCTCGTGCAAAGGCACGGAAGGCGGCGCGCGCAGCCCGACAGCTCCGGCCAGGCGGGCACGCGCTGTTCACCGGTGGTGTGTTTGCGGGCGCTCCTTGTCAGGTTGTTGAGGTCAACTCTGTTACTGGTGCGAAGGTCAGGTTGCAGCTGTATGGAAGAGAGACGATTGTGACCGCGTCCCCGGATGATCTAATTGGGCTCAGCGAAAATGCCGTTGACAAAGCGTGACGGCGTCGCCTAGCGTCCGTCGCCATAGCCTCTGGCCGACTGGTCCCCGCGTATAGAGCGGCAGCACCACCGGCTGCTGGGCGGCGCGGATCGGTTGGAAACGCTCGATCTACCACGCCCGAAACTCGTCCTGACTCTCCCGACAAGCCCCGCCATAGAGCGGGGTTTCGTCTTTTCTGGACTATGGGTGCGAGGTGGTCTCGCGAACGTGGACGGTGAGGTGAGCGTGGGTCGACTGGCCGGAAGGGGAATGCCGAGCAGGCTCAAGCCTGCAGCTGGTCGCCTACGCTCACCAGCCGAGGACGCGGCCAAGGAAGCGCCCGGTCGTCGGTCGCCAAGCTGGACACACACCGCGCGCTGGCAACGCCTCCGGCTTGAGATCCTCGAGCGAGACGGCTGGCTCTGTCAGGCCTGCGATCGGCCGCACATGCTGGTCGAAGGTCGACGGCATCCGGACAGCGCGGTGGTCGACCATCGCCGCCCGCATCGTGGCGACGAGGATCTGTTCTGGGATCGTCGGAACCTCTGGTCGGTCTGTAAGCGGTACCACGATCGGGTCAAGCAGTCGCTCGAGAAGGGCGGACGCCAGTCGAAGTGACGGCCCTGGGCAGGGGGAGGGGGGGTGCGATTTCCAGAATCGGCCCATTTTCCCAGACCCGCGCCCCCCTCACGCGCAGAATTTTTTTCCTGCCTTGGCGAAATTCGCCATAGGCAAAGCGCCCGCGAAAATGCGGCGAAAGGTAAGGTTATGAAAAAAGACGGAAAATCCGGGCTTTCCGCGATTTCCTCGGCTCCAGCCGGGAATTTTTTTCATGGCGGGTAAATCTGCGCAGAGCTGGCCGGCGGGCGAGACCGTTCTCCGGAAGCGTGCCGAGCTGCGGGGATACGAGCAGAACAGTCGGACGCACTCCGACGAGCAGATCGGCCAGATCGCGGCGTCGATCGGGGAGTGGGGATTTACCCAAGCGATCCTAATCGATGAGACCGGCATGGTGATCGCAGGGCACGGCCGGCCCGCTGCGGCAGAGCGCCTGGGGCTCGATGAGGTGCCGTGCATGGTGGCCGTCGGTTGGACCGACGAGCAAAAGCGGGCCTATGTGATCGCAGACAACAAGCTGGCCGAGAACGCCGGTTGGGATGAGTCGATCCTGGCGGCCGAACTCGCCGCTCTCGAGGGCGCCGAGTTCTCGCTCGACCTTTTGGGCTTCGGCGAGGACGAGCTCGCTGATCTGCTGAACGTGGGCGAGGGCGGGCTGACGGATCCCGACGACGCTCCGGAGGCAAGTGATACGCTGGTGACGCAGCCGGGCGATGTCTGGCTTTTGGGCAATCATCGCCTTCGCTGCGGCGATTCCACCTCGGAGGCCGATGTTTCTGCGCTCCTGGAAGGCGTGAAGCCGCACTTGATGGTCACGGACCCGCCTTACGGCGTGAACTATGACCCGTCCTGGCGCAAGCAGTTCGGCGGCGACACGGTCGCTGAAGGCAAGGTGCAAAACGACGACAACGCCGACTGGACGGCCGCATGGCGCCTGTTCCCGGGGGACGTCGCCTACATCTGGCATGGCGCGTTGCACAACGTCGTCGTTGCCGAAAGCCTGAAGGATGCGGGGTTCGGGGTCCGGGCCCAGATTGTCTGGGTGAAGACGCGCGCACCGATCTCGCGTGGCCACTACCACTGGCAGCACGAGCCTGCGTTCTATGCAGAGCGCGACGATGAGGGTCCGGAGGGTTGGCTGGTCGAGCAGGATGACCTGTCCTACGCGGTCCGGACCAGCAAGACGGCGAGTTGGCGCGGTGGTCGCAAACAGACGACCGTCTGGTTCATCGAGCACCTGAAGAACGACACCGGGCACGGAACGCAGAAGCCGGTCGAGTGCATGCGTCGACCGATGGTCAACAATTCGAGTCCCGGCCAGGCTATCTACGAGCCATTCTGCGGCTCCGGCTCGACGATCATCGCAGGCGAAATGGAGGGCCGGCACGTCTATGGGATGGAGCTCGATCCGAAGTACTGCGACGTGATTGTTCGGCGCTGGCAGGCGTTCACCGGGAAGGTCGCGACGCTCGAGGCGTCTGGCGCCGCCTTCGAGGGCGTGGAGGCGGAGCGATGCAAAGCCGCGGCATGAGCGCAGTCGAGGCCGTCGCCAACGTGGCGGTCGGTTGGGCCGTCTCGATGGTCGTCACGGCGCTGGTCCTGCCAGCGTTCGGTCATGACGTCAGTGTGGGCGAGGCTGCCGGCATCTCGGTCGTGTTCACGATTGTGTCTCTGGTTCGGTCATTCGCATTGCGCCGGGTGTTCAACGGTTTGGCGGGACGGTCGAGGTGACGGAGCGCCCGACAGCCCCGGATCGCTTGCAGGGACTCGCCCGCGAGGTGTGGGATGCGACCGTTGCGTCTATGCCGGTCGACCGGCATCTGACGCGCGCGGATCTGTTCGTCCTGGAGGGTGCTTGCCGTAATTTCGCGCGCTACCAGAGGATTGAGACGCAGATCGAGGATCTTTCGGCGAAGTCGGCGTTGGCCGGAGACTTCGCAAAGGGCAAAGAGGGACGCCTCGAGGTGTCGGTTCTTCGACAGCAGGCGAACGATGCCTTTGCCGAGTTCAAGCGATTGTCGCGCGACTTGGGCGTTTCGATGACTGCCGGCGGAGAGCGGGTGGATCGGGATCTGTTCGGCGATCCGGTCGTGTTGCCGAACGGCAAACGGGGACGCCCGAAGCATCGCCCATCGCAGAAGTTGCGCGACAAGGTGCTGATGCTCCTGGCGCTCGGCTGGCGCAACGAGCGGATTGCGAACGCGATCGGCGTAACCCAGCCAACCTTGCGCAAGCACTACGGGTCCGAGCTGAAGTTGCGCCAGATCCAGCGGGATCGCTTGGATGCATGGCGGTTCGAGAAGGTGGTGCATCAGGCCGAAGCCGGCAACGTCGGCGCGCTGCGCTTGCTGCAGCAGATGCTCGAGAAGAACGACGCGATGGAGGCTTCAGCGTCGCTGACCGGCGATCAGGAGCGCGGCGAGAAAACCGAGAAACTCGGCAAGAAGGAAGCGGCCAACCGTGCGGCGGAGCGGGCTATCGCCGGCGACGACGCGGGCGAATGGGGTAGCGATCTGTCGCCGGGGTTCAAGCACTGATGGCCGACCTGTTCGCAGTTGGAGACCAGCCGGCACCGGCGCCGGCGTGGCGCACCTCTGTTCCGGACTGGGAGCAACGGATCCGCGATCGGCGGTCGCTGATCCCGGATCTGCCGCTTTACGATGCCGTCGCCGAGAAGGCGCTCCGGATCTTCAAGAGGCTGCGGGTGCCGGATCTGATCGGCCAGCCGACCTATGGCGAGGTCTGCGACGACTGGGTGTTCGATTTCGTGCGGGTGATTTTCGGGAGCTACAACCCGGACACGCGGCGTCGAATGCTCAAGGAGTTCTTTCTCCTGGTTCCGAAGAAAAACGGCAAGAGTGCGATCGCAGCCGCCATTGTCGTGACGGCCGCGATCCTCAACGAGCGCCCGGAGGCGGAGATGGTTCTCATCGCCCCGACGCAGGAAATCTCCGGCATCGCGTTCAAGCAGGCGGCAGGTATCGTGCGGCTCGATCCAGAGCTCATGCGGATTTTCCAGGTGACGCCGCACCAGAAGCGGATCAAGCATCGGACGACCCTGTGCGAGATCAAGATCCTGTCGGCGGACGGCGACGTCGTGACCGGGTCGAAGGCAGCGGTTGTGCTGATCGACGAGACGCATGTCCTGGCCAGCAAGCAGAAAGCGCCGGACATTTTCCTCGAGCTGCGGGGCGGACTGAAGTCACGGCCGGAGGGGTTTCTTCTGCAGATCACGACGCAGTCCAAGGACCGGCCGACGGGCCAGTTCGAGAAGGAGCTGCGTCGGGCCCGTGATGTGCGGGATGGGAAACTAGAGCTGCCGCTCCTGGCCGTCATGTACGAGCTGCCCGACGAGATGTCGGAAAAGGAGGAGTGGAGAGACCCGGCGACCTGGCCGATGGTGAATCCCAATCTTGGCCGCTCGGTCATGGCGAAGGATCTGGCCGACGACCTGGTGGCCGCGGAAGCAGACGGTCCGGAAGCATTGGCGTTGTTCGCAAGCCAGCATCTGAACGTGCAGGTCGGGCTCGGCCTCAAGACGGGCCGGTGGGTTGGAGCGGACTACTGGGCTGGCGCGGCGCAGCCGGCGCTTTCGATCGAGGAGGTTCTCGCGACCTCTGAGGTCGCCGTGGTCGGCATCGATGGCGGTGGGCTCGATGACCTCTTGGGCATGACGATTCTCGGGCGTCATGCGCAGACGAAGGTTTGGCAGTCCTGGTCGAGGGCTTGGGCGGACAGGGACGTGCTGCGCTTGCGGCAGTCGATCGCGCCCGAGCTCGAGAAGTTGGTGGAGCAGGGCGAGCTGACCTTGGTCGACAACATCGAGGAGGAGGCGAACCCGGAAGTCGTCGATCTCTGCGTTCGTGTTCGCTCGGCGGGGCTGTTTCCCGAGCAGGACGGGATCGGGATGGACCCGGAAGGCGTCGGCTCGATCATTGACGGTCTCGTGGCTGCCGGCTTCTCGATCGAGGACATCCGGGCGATCAGCCAAGGCTACAAGCTGAACGCTGCGATCAAGACCACGCCGGTGAAGCTGAAGAACGGCAGCATGGTCCACTGCGGTCAGCGCCTGATGACGTGGTGCGTCGGCAACGCGAAGACGGAAGCGCGCGGCAACGCAGTGATCGTAACCAAGGCGCAGTCGGGCTCGGCGAAGATCGACCCACTGATGTCGCTGTTCAACGCCGTGCAGCTCATGAGCTGGAACCCGGTTGCGGCAAACACCAAGGGCGCGATCGTGATCGGCTCGGATTATGAGGTGGCGTGAATGGGCATCCTGAAACTGTTCGGCGGTGATCGCCTATCGGCTGCCGAGGACGCGCAGCGCGATGCGGCTGACGATCGGTTCTTCGAGGACCACGGCGGCGCGACGAGCGAGATCGACGTTCATGTCAGCGTGTCGCGGGCCCGGAAGGTGCCGGTGGTGCGCAACTGCTTGTCGCTCCTGGCCGGCTCGGTCGCCGGACTTGAGAACGGCGTTTTCCGCCGCGTTGGCGAGGATCGTGTCGAGCGGCGGGTCGATCATCCGGTGGCGAAGCTGCTGCGCAATCCGAACCCGCGGCAGACCGGTTTCGACTTCATCTACCAGATGGTCGACGACCTGTGCGCCGAGGGAGATTTCTACGCCGAGAAGGTGTTCGAGGGAGGCGAGGTCGTCGCGCTCTGGCGGATGGAGCCGCACCGCGTTGTGGTGGAGGAGCTCGCGGATCTGAGAGAGAGGCGCTATCGGTTCCGTGATCGCTGGGGCCGTGAGCGCATCCTGCTCGCGGACGAGGTTTGGCATATCGCCCTGCCGCCGCTCATGGACGATCTGAAAGGCACGTCACCGATCTTGGTCGACGGGCGCGAGGCGGTCGCAGTCGCGATCGCGCTCCAGCGATACGCGAACACCCTGTTCAAGAACGACGCCACGCCGGCATACGCGTTCTCGATGGAGGGGCACTTTGCTGACGCCGAGTCCAAGGAAAATTGGACGCGGTCGATGCTCCGGCGCCTGACCGGCCGTCGTCGGCACCAGCCGATGGCGCTGGAGTACGGGATGAAGCCGCACCGTCTCGGTCTGACGGCGGAGGAGGCGCAGTTCCTCGAGACCCGCAAAGAGCTCTGGCTCGATCTCGCGCGTCTGTGGCGCGTGCCGCCGCACAAGGTCGGGATCCTCGATCGCGCGACGTTCAGCAACATCGAGCACCAGTCGCTCGAGTTCGTCACGGACACCTTGCGCCCGATCCTCGAGCTCATCGAGCGGTCGGTCGGGAAGTTCCTGCTGGATCTGCCCGACGAGTACTTCGAGTTCAACGTCGAGAGCCTTCTGCGGGGCGATATCAAGGCGCGCTACGAGGCTTACTCGATCGCCCGGCAGTGGGGCTGGATGAGTGTCAACGACGTCCTGCGGATGGAGCACCGCAATGGCATCGGGCCGGCGGGCGATCGGTACATGGAGCCGCTGAACATGGTTCCGGTGGGCGCCGGCGCCGAAGAGCGCAAGCCGGAGCAGCGCGAGGCGATCGACAAGTCGATCGCGTTCCTGCGCGGCTCGGTCGGCGGGAAGAAAGGGAAACCGAGATTGGAGCTCGTGAAAAATGCCGCATGAAATCGACCGCGTTCTGGCTGCCGTGCAATCGCGCACCTGGCTGATCGATGAAGAGAAGGCCGCAGAGGTCGTGGCTCTCCTGGCGGTGCGGGCCGAGACCGGCGCTGGCGTCGAGTGGGCGGGCGAGGACAACGAGCCGATCTACGCGGCCGAGCCTGTGTCCGGCCGGCGCGGCACCGTCCATGTGCTGAACCTGCAGGGGACCATCATGCCGCGCGGCCACATGCTCAGTCGGATGTCGGGTGCGTCGTCGCTGGATCAGTTCGGCAAGGCCTTCGACGAAGCGGCGGCGGATGCGAACGCCCAGGCGATCGTCCTGGACGTCGACAGCCCCGGCGGCGCGGTTGATATGGTGGCGGAGACGGCCGAGAAGATCTACCGGGCCCGGCGGGCGGGGCGGCCGATCATCGCCGTCGCGAACACGATGGCGGCGTCGGCGGCTTACTGGATCGCATCGGCGGCGGATGAGGTGGTGGTGACGCCCTCGGGACACGTTGGCTCGATCGGGGTCTACGGCATGCACGACGACATCTCGGCTGCCCTGGAGAAAAGGGGCGTCAAGCGCACGATGGTCCGTTCTGGCGCCCGGAAGGCCGAGGGCGCGGTCGGCCCGCTGGACGAGGCGGCTCTGAAGCACCGGCAGGCCTCGGCGGACTACGCCTACGACATGTTCACCCGCGCAGTCGCCCGCAATCGCGGCGTGGATCTCGCGGTGGTGCGCGCCGATCCGGAGAAGGATGCCGCACACATGGGCGGTGGGCGTGCCTACAACGCGAAGACCGCGGTGTCGCTACGGATGGCCGATCGCGTGGCCACCTTCGAGGAGACCCTTCAGCGTGTCGCGTCGGGGCGCAAGCCCACGAACACGTCGCTGGCGCGGCGCCGGATGGCGCTGCTCTGAATTCCCAGACCTTTGGTCTTTCCGATGCGGCGTGCGCCGGGCGCGCTGTTGACGGCTATTTTTCCCCGGTAACAGAGGAGCGAGCCTGGCATGAGTAAAAAGGCTGCACTGCAAAAGCGCCTCGCTGAGCTGCAGGCGGAAGGCACCAAGATTCTCGACGCGGCAGAGTCCGCGGAGCGGGGTCTGACGGCCGAGGAAGAGTCGCGGTTCGAAGCGATCGAGGACGAGATCAAGGCCGTCCAGTCGGACATCAAAGAGGCCGAGAAGATGGAGGCGCGCAAGCGCATCCTGGGGGGCCTGGCGGCAGGCACCACGCTGTCGCCGGCCGGCGGCACGACGGTCCGCGATCTGAACCCGGAAACCACGGCCGGTTTTGCCGACCTGGGCGAGTTCGCCGTTGCGGTTCACGCGGCCGTGCATGGTGGCGATCGGGACGAGCGGCTGGTCGCCCTGGCGAACAGCCACGAGGGCGGGACGACTTCCGGCGAGGGTTACATGCTGCCGCCGGCTCATCGCGACGAGATCTGGGAACTGGTGAACCAGTTCGACGAGTTTGGCCCGATGATCGACGAAGAGCCGACCGCCAATCGCAGCGTCAAGCTGTTGGCCGACGAGTCGACGCCGTGGGGCGCGACTGGCATCGAGTCCTACTGGCGGGCGGAAGGCTCGCAGATGACGGCCTCGAAGCTGGCCGGCCAGGAGCGCAACGTTCCGCTGCACGAGCTATACACCCTGGCGCTTGCCAGCGAAGAGCTTCTGGAGGATGCGCCGCGCCTAAACGCGCGCCTGTCCCGTAAGGCCGCAGAGGCGATCGCGTGGAAAAAGAACCTGGCGATCGTCGAGGGCACCGGTGTCGGCCAGCCGCTCGGCTGGTTCAACTCTCCGGCGATGGTCACCGTGGCGAAGGAATCCGGCCAATCGGCGGACACCCTGGCTACCGAGAACATCGTCAATATGTACTCGCGTCTGCTGATGGTGCCGGGGTCGCAGCCCTTCTGGCTGGGCAACAGCGATATCCTTCCGCAGCTGATGACGCTGACCCTCGGCGACAAGCCGGTCTGGCTGCCGCCCAACGGACTTGCCGGCGCGCCGAACGGCTTCATCCTCGGTCTGCCGCTGCGGCTGTCCGAGTACGCCAAGACCCTTGGCGATCTCGGCGACCTGCAGCTGATCCAGCCGCGTGGTTATTACGGCGCGCGTCGGGCGTCGGGTGTGAAGTACGCGACCTCGATCCACCTGTACTTCGATTACAACACGCAGGCCTTCCGGTGGGTGTTCCGCTACGGCGGTCAGCCGCACCTGTCGGCGCCGGTCTCGCCGCACAACGGCACGGCCACGAAGTCGCACTTCGTCGCGCTGGCAGAGCGGGCGTAACGGACGCCGGCGCGCGGCGATCGCGCGCCGACGAACGCTTGGCAGCCGCCCCGGCCATCGGGGCGGTTCCTTCCAGAAACCCAATCGGAGACTTTCACAATGGTTCAGAAAACCACTCCTGCATCCCATCGAGCCGCCGTCGTCGGCGTGATCGATCCGGATGTGACGGCTGCCGGCACCGTGACGACCGGCTGGATCCCGATGTCGAAGTTCGGCCTGATCATGGCGACCGTGATGGCGGGCACCCTTGGGTCCAGCGCGACCGTCAACGCCAAGCTCGAGCAGGCGACCGATGCGTCGGGCAGCGGGGCGAAGGACATCGCCGGCGCGGCGATCACCGAGCTGTCGCAGGGCGGAACGGACGATTCCGACAAGCAGGCCGTGATCCAGTGCTACGGCGAGGATCTCGATCTGGCGAACAACTTCACCCATGTGCGGCTGTCGGTGACGGTGGCGACCGCGTCGTGCGACGTTGGCGCGCTCGTGATCGGCATGGACCCGCGCTATGGGCCGGCGTCGGACAACGATCTGGCGAGCGTCGCCGAGATCGTCACCGTCTAAGCCCTGTTTCGCAGTAACTCGGCCGCGCCTGCCCGGCGCGGTCCGACCTGAAGGAGAAGGGCTATGGCAAACGAGAACGGCAAGACGGTGGTGAAGTTCCTGCGTGACCATGAGGTGCAGGATGAGCATCGCGGTACCGACAAGGCGACGTGGTTCCGCAAGGGGGCGCGCAAGTCGCTCGAGGACCGGTCCGCGCAGCACTTCATCGAGCGCGGAATCGCAGTGCCTGCGGGTCCGACCAAGCGTCGCAGCAAGAGCTGACGCATCGTGACGCTCACCACGATCACGCCGCCGTCCCAAGAACCCTTGACGGCGGCGGACCCGGTCCTTCGGCAGCACCTTCGCAAGTTCGAGGACGAAACCCACGAGGACGCGCTGATCGGCGAGTTGATCGCCGCGGCGCGCGCTGATGTCGAGACGTACACGCGGCTGCGTCTCCTGACGCAGACCGTGACCTGGACGCGGGATGGGTTCTGCTCGATCGAGATCCCGGTCGCGCCGGTGCAGGAGCTCGTGGAGGTGCGCTACCTGTCCTCCGACGGAAGCTGGGTGACGGTCGCTTCCGATGTCTATCGCCTGACCGGGCGCAGGGTGGTCGCGGCGCCGGGCAAAGTCTGGCCGGTGCCGGCCTGCGAGCCTGGCAACGTCGAGATCGACGTCAAGGTGGGCTACGGCGACGCGGCCTCCGACGTGCGGCCTGAGATCCTGCACGCTGTGCGCCGCCATGTGGCGCATCTGCTCTTGCACCGTGGCGATCAGGCTGCCGACGGTGGAATGACCGAGGCCGTGCGCAGAACCCTGCGCCCGTTCATCCTGTGGATGTGATGCACCTTGGCCGCTGTCGGGAGCGTGTGGCGTTCGATGAGCCGGTTTCGACCTCGGACGGGTCCGGTGGTCAGGAGGCTGGATTTTCGGAGGTGTTCAAGACGCCGGCGCATTTTCGCTACCTGCGAGGGGGGGAGACCGTGCAGGCCGCGCGCCTCGAGGGGCGGCAGCCGGTGGTCGTGACCGTGCCGGCCACGCCGCGTGCCCGGCGCATTACGACCGACTGGCGCATGCGCGACATCAATCGGGTGACCTATGCCTCGGACGGTTCTGCTGTCCTGGGCGTCTACGCCGTGAAGGCGCCGCCGGTGCTCTCCGAGGATCGCGCCTGGCTGGAAATCACTTGCGAAACCGGCGTCGGCTACTGACGCGACACAAGGAAAGGGAACCTTCATGACACTCTCCTGCGATCTGAGCGTCCGCCTGAAAGCAAGCCAGCGGGGCTCGAGCGACTTCGGTGGTGACCGCTTCACGCCGACGGTCGCGGCCGCGATCCAGTTGGCCAGCGGAACCGGCGCCGGTCAGGCGGATATCCTGTTCGTCGATGAGCGGACCGTCTCGGCGTCCAGCAACGATGATCTGGATCTGTCGGGGGTTCTGGCGGATGCGTTCGGGGCGACGATCGCGGCAGCCGAGATCGTCGCGATCCTGGTCATCAATGGTCCGATCTCGGGCGAGCCGAACCTCTCCGACCTGACCATCGGCGGCGCGTCCAATGCCTTCGAGGGGTTCCTGGGCGGCACCAGCCCGACTGTGGGGCCCATCAAACCTGGCGGTGTGTTCCTCCTGGCCGCAGGCGATGCGGCAGGGATTGGCACGGTTGGTGCCGGCTCGACGGACGAGCTGCGGATCTCGGCGGGCGCCGGTGGTGACGCGACCTACCAGATCGCAATCATTGCCCGCAGCGCATAACGGCGGCCGCTGGGGATGGGCCCGACGCGGGCACTACAGGCGGCGATCTATGAGGCGCTGCTATCGTCGCCGGCGGTGACAGAGATCGTGGGGGATCGCATCTTTGATTCGGTGCCTCAGAGCGCCCGCAATCGGTTTCCGCGGATCACCTTCGGGCCGTCGGATGGCCTCGATGCGGAGACCGACTGTGTCCCGGCCGACGACCTGTTTTTCCAAATCGACTGTTGGACCCGCGCTGATGGTCGGTTGGGGCCGTGCCGGGATCTGGCGGAGGCGGTGCGGGACGCACTGCACCAGGTGCCGATCTATGCAGAGCTGCCCTTCGCGATCACCTCCGGCCGCGTCGCGCGGGTGCGCGTGTTCGAGGATCCGGACGGAGAGACAGGTCACGGCGTCGTTTCCTTCGAGGCGACCGTCGAGCGGCTCTGATGGTTGAGGGTGTCGCCGGGTTCAAACGCCGAATGCGCGACATTCCGGAGATCGTGCGAGTCGAGCTGACAAAGCAGCTGGAGAAAGAGGCCGAGAAGGTCGTCAAGCTGATGCGGGCATTCGCGCCCGTTGGTGCGACGCGAGAGCTGATCGAGTCGATAGGCTGGACCTGGGGCGACGCGCCGAAGGGGTCGATCACGGTCGGAAAGGTCCGAGGTGGCATCGCCCAGGACGAGATCGCGATCACGATCTACGCGGGCGGCGGAAGGGCGTTCTATGCGCGGTTTCAGGAGTTCGGAACGGTCAACATGGCTGCAAATCCGTTCTTCTATCCCGCGTGGCGGGCGGAGCGATCGCGGGTGCGGTCAAACATCAAACGGGCCGTGAAGCGCGGCTTCAGAAAATCTTAATGGAGGTTCGCGATGACGACCGCGACGACGACTTCTTACAACGAGATGGTGCTGGAGGTCGAGTTCGACCCGGTCGGTGCGGCCGGCACCTACTCCAAGATCTGCGGCATGACCGGCGTGACGATCAACCGGACGCCGAACATCACCGAGACTCCGGTTCCGGACTGCGATGACGAGTCGCTGCCGCACAACATCGAGAAAGACGTGGCGTCGATCTCGGTGACCGTCTCGGCGACCGGCGTTTGGGCTGCCGCGCGCAAGCACGAGCTGCTGGACTGGTTCTACAGCGCGGGGAAACTCAACTGCCGTCTGCGCGATGTGCAGGCTGAGCAGAACGGGGCATCCGGCGATATCTATGCCGAGTATGGCCCGGCGGTGATCGGGATCTCGAACGAGCGCCCGGCTGACAAGGGCCGCATCACGGCGTCGATCGAGCTTCAGTTCGATGGCACGCCGCAGCGTCTGACCGTCGCCTGATGGATCCTATCCGACTGGTCTGGCCGGGCGGGGAGAGCGGTTTCGCTCTCCCGATCGACCGGCTTCGCGCCCTGCAGACCGAGACCGAGCGGGGCCCCGAGGAGCTTTTCAACCGACTCCGCCTCGGGACGTGGGCGCCCGACGAGATTCTGGCGATCCTCCGTCAGGGTTTGATCGGCGCCGGCATGGACGTCGAGAAGGCCGGGCCGCTCGTCGCTGGCGTGCTCGCGACCGCGCCTTGGGCAAAGCTGAAGCTGACGGCCGCGGCCGTGCTGCGACACGCGCTTTTCGGCCCGGAGGATGACCGCGTGGGAAAGCCGGAGGGGGCGACGGAGGCAGCCCCGGAAAATGGCGCTTCTCCGGCCTCTACGGAGACGGCGCCGTGATGGGATTCTCGCCCGAGCAGATCGGGCGAATGAGTGTCTGGGAGTTTCTGGCGTGTCGTGACGGCTGGAACCGCGCGCACGGCGGCGCGCAGGGCGATGCGGATGCGGATGCAATGTCACCGGAGCGAATGCGAGACCTGGGATTGATCTAGATGGCAACGGATGACGATCTTCAAATCAAGGTCGGGCTGACCGAGAAGCAGTACCTGCAGGCGCTCGCTCGCATGGAGGCGTCGACCTTGAGGTCCGCGAACAAGGCGGAGAAGGGCTTCGCACGGGCGAACCGCAACATCGGCCGCAGCTTCGAGCAGGCCGATCGGGGCGCGCGCAAGTTCGCCGGCGGTGGGATGCGGCAGGCAAGCATGCAGCTGAGCCAGATCGCGCAGCAGGGGTCGGCGACCGGCGACTGGGTTCGCGCGCTGTCGATCCAGTTGCCTGACCTCGCGCTCGGTCTCGGGACGGCTGGCATTCTGGTCGGTGCGTTGGCCGGTGCGTTGATTCCGATGGGCGTCGAGATGCTGTCCGGTGCGGACGACGCGAAAGAGCTGGAGAAGAGCCTGGAGGGTCTCGAGAAGGCCGTCGCGCGCCTTGAGGCCGCGGAGAAGGGTCTCGGAGCGTCACCGCTCGAGATGCGGGATCGTTACGGCGATCTGGCCGAGGACGCGCGGCGCCTGTTCGAGATCGAGCGCGAGATCGCCAAGATCCGAGCGCAGGCCGCGGCGGATAACGTGCAGCGTGGGATCGCGGAAAGCCTCGGCCTGGGCGGCATCATGGACATGTCAGCAGGCGATCTCCAAGATATCCAGCAGTCGCTCGAGCGCCTTCGTGAGGAGCGCGACCGCCTCAGCGACCCGTCCCAAATGTCCGACATCGAGCTGCGCTTTGCGACCGATCGCATTGCGGAGATCAACGAAGAGATCGATGCGCTGCGAGACGTCTCGCGCAATTTCGATGATCTCGCAGATATTCTTGGGATCACAGAGGAGCAGGCGAAGCAGGTTGCCATTCGGTTTGCCGAAATCGGCGACGCGCAGGGCGAGCAGGCCCAGGCTGCCGCGATGCTCCGTCTTGCGGACTACATTTCTGAAGTATCGGACAATCTTGCCGACGCTGAGGAGGAGGGCCAGGCGCTCTACGACCAGCTGCTCGCGGCGGCACAAGAGATGCTTACCTTGGCGGGCATTGATATCGCGACGGGCATCGGCATGGGCGCCGACGAGGCCGCGCGGCTTGCGGACAACCTCGGGATCTCGCTGGCGAACGCGCGGGCGCTGGATAGCACCCAGGCGATCATGGATCAGTTCTCGCGCAAGTACCTTCAGGACGCGAATGCGCCGACCCACGGGCGAGGAAGCGACCCCCGCCTGTTCATGGATGGCGGGATCCTCTCAGGGTACGAGTCCGACGCCGACTATAAGCCGGTCGGCACGCTGATTGACGAGCTGACGCCGAAGGGCCGCGGCGGCAACGACGGCGGAGGCCGCACAGAGCAAGAGAAGGAGCTGAACCGGCTTCTCTCGGAGCGCGACAAGATCCTGCGCGATCTCGAAACAGCCTCCGAGGCCTACGAGCGCGAGGTCGCGGATCTCGATGCGCTGATGAAGATGGGTGAGCTGACCAGTGAGCAGTACAACGCTGCGCTCGCCAGCCTGAACGAGGAATTCGTGCGGGCCGAGTTCAGCGAGATCGTCAACGGCATCGAGAGCGTCGCCGATGCGCTCGCAGACGCGATCGTCAACGGCGAGGATCTGGGCGATGCCTTGGGAAACGTGTTCCGGCAGATCGCTTCCGACCTGATCTCGTCCGGCCTGAAATCGCTGTTCATGAGCACCTTCAACCTCGGCGGAAGCCTCGGCGGCGGTGGCGGACTGTTCGGTGGGATCTTCGGTAGCCTCTTCGGTGGTGGCCGCGCTGGCGGTGGTTCGGTCCTGCCCGGGCGGCTTTACCGAGTGAACGAGAACACGCCGAACAGCGAGCTCTTCATGCCGTCGCAGCCGGGGAGGGTTCTGACGCCAAGCCAGGTGCGGGCGATGGGCGCCGGCGCAGGCGGCGGTGGGCCGGTCAAGGTGGAGCTCGTCGTGCAGGCCGAAGAGGGCGCGATGTTCGTGCCGCGCGTCCAAGCGATCAGCGCGGACACGTCGGTCGCCGTCACCGGCGCGGCCTCGCAGGCGCAGCGCAACGCCCTGGGGTCGCAGATGCAGCGGCAGCAGGACAGGGGAACGACCACCTGATGGATCGGATCATCGTTAACGTGCCGTGGTCGGTCATGTGCCTGACGACGCGGGACTGGGATATCGACTGGCGCGCCCAGCGGCATGGCGAGTCGCTGACTGGCGTGTCGCAGTCGGTTTACTCCGCCTTTCCCCGCTGGATCGGATCGCCGCAGGCTGTCCTGACCGGCGCGCGCCTGCTGCAGTGGCGCGCGATCCGCTGGCAGGGCAAGGGCCTTCAGGCCGTGTATCGGGTCTACATGCGAGATCCGGCAGCGGTCGTGCGAGCCCGCCTTGCTGAGGCGGACGGCGTGGATGCTGCGACCGGCGTGCCGTTTTCCAACGATGAGCTCTTCGTCGGCGATGTCGGTTTTGACTATCGGCCGTTTGTGCTTGCCGCCGAGGCGGCTGCGGCCGGCGCAACGTCGGTCCTGGTGGATGCCTCGGCATATCCTGGCGCCGTCGTGCAGGGCATGATCCTGAGCCACAAGGACTGGCCGTTCGGCGTTACCTCGGTAAGCGAAGAAGGCGGCAACCTCCGCCTCGAGGTCCGCCCCGGGCTGCGTGCCGCGATTGCGGAGGGTGACTCCGTGCATCTCATTCCGACCGGCCTGTTCGAGGCTTCGGAGGAAGGCATGGGAAACCCGGCCTACGGCCAGTTTGCCAAGACAAGCGTGCAGCTGCAGCTGCGCGAATGGCTGGGGCCCGGCCGCTGATGCCGTTCTTTCCGGAGAGCTTCGATGTCACGGCCGACGTGATTGGCGTTCTGCACCTGGCCTCGATCGAGACCGATGATGAGACCGTGCGTTTCGTTGTCGGAACCGATGGCCGCTTTGTCGATATTAACGGGTTCTCCTGGTACGGCAGTTCCCTGTTCTCGGTGGGCGAGCTGGAGGTCGCGATCAACGGGATCGCCCCGTCGGGCGAGGCGTCGCTTTCGTACTTCCAGGATCCGGCGATGCCGGAGCTGATCGACGACATCAAGCTGCAGGGTGCGGATGCGGTCGACGGCCGACCGATCCGGTTTTACGTTCAGCCCCTGCTTGCCGCCGAGGACCTGCAGGCGCCGAAGGTCGCGCCGATCCTGTTTGCGTCGCGGACGATGCGGGCTGTTCGCTACGAGCGCACTGGTGGCCAGCAGCGGCGCATCACCCTGACCTTCGAGAGCATCTGGGAGCAGCGGTCCAGGCGCCGCGGCCTGCAGTACACGACTGAGGACCATGCGCGCCTGACCGGATCGGCGAACCCGAGCCTCGAATTCATGCCGACGGACGGCCAGCGGGACGTGAAGCTGTGGGGCTGATGTCGCCGCTGTTTCAGGAGGTCAATCGCTGGCACGGCTTGCCGACCGTCTGGGGGCGGAGCGATTGCATGCTGGTGGTCGCCGATTGGGTCGAGCGGGTGACCGGCCGCGACTTCGCGGCGGACCTGCGGAATCGCTATTACGACGAGGCCTCTGCAGAGCGTGTCTGCGGCTGGGTGACCGCGCCTGTGGAGTGTGTCGCGAGCCGTGTCGGGGATGACCTTCCCCGGATCGCCGTTGAGGATCGGTTGCCTGGCGATATCGCGGTCCTGTCCTTCGCGGGCGAGGATGGTGGTCGGGGTCATTCGACAGGCGCCGTCTGGCTCGGTCGATCGTGGGTCTGCAAGGGCGTCCGGCGCGGCGCGGTGGAGTTGCGGCACTCCATGCTAGAGGCGCAGGTGCTGGCTGCCTGGCGTGTTCCCTATGGCGGTGCGGAGCGGGGCGATGCGTAGCCGGCTTTTGCTGACGACGGCGATCGTGGCGCCGATGGCTGCCCTGCCGAAGCCTGCGGAGGCTGCGCCGATCGTGGGCTTTCTGCCGGCGATCGGCATCGGGACGCAGGCGCTCGTGGGCACCGGCGCGACCCTGCTGACGACGCTGACGGCCTCTGCAGCGTTGACCGGGATCGGGTCGTTCCTGCTGTCGCCGTTCGGCAAGTTGATCATCGGGTTCGGGCTGTCGGCCCTGTCCAACGCGCTGTTCAAGCCAAACATTCCGTCGCCGAGCGACCGCATGGTGAACTACAGCCAGCCGATCGCCTATTTCGATCGTCTGTACGGGCGGGCGCGCAAGGGCGGGCCGCTGGCCATGACGGTCTTTCGCGGCAAGCGCCGGCACTACGGGGTGCTGATCGCAGCGCACTCGACGCAGGGTGTCGTGGACTGGTGGCTCGATAAGTTTGTCGTTGCGACCGATGCCAGCGGCAACGTCCAGACCGATCCGATCCTGCAGGGGGGCAAGTCCTACGGCAATGTGCGCGGGCACACCGGGCAGGCCGGTCAGCTCGTCGATTCGATCTGGCTGTCGGAAGTGACGGAGATCACGTCGGCCCACGACTTCGAGGGGCTATCCTACGCGGCCGCGTGGGCGCAGAAGCCTGGTCAGGAGAAGTACAACGAGATCCTGCCGAACGGGACTGAGTGGCAGATCGCGCCGGTCTGGGATGGCAATGATCAAATCCGGGATCCGCGCGACGACAGCGTGGGGTTCAGCCGCAATTGGGCGCTTTGCGTCGCGCATGAGCTCGAGACCTATTGGGGCCTTTCGCTCGATGACGACATGCTCGCAGCGGAGGCGGACGCATGCGACGTGGAGGTCACCGATCGGGACGGCGTGACCGGAGCGAAGTGGGAGCTAAACGGCTCGATCGGCGACGACATGCCGATGAAGGATATCCTGGCGCAGATGATCGCGGCGGCCGATGCCTTCATGTGGGAGAAGCCCGACGGGACGGTCGGGATCCACGCGGGGCGCTGGACCGAGCCGACGGTCACGCTGGGGCCGGAGGACTTCTTCAGCCAGCAGATTGCGGCGGGCAAGGTGGAGCCCGGCGTCGCGAACGAGTTCATCGCGACCTATGTCGAGCCCGAGCGGGAGTGGCGCGAGTCGCCTTCGGGGGTCTACGTCGAGGACGACACGGTGCGGCGCATCCGGCGCGAACCGGCGCTCTACATGGTGACCTGGCACAACCAGGCCGCGCGCGTGCTGAAGCGCATGGCAAAGATCGAGCACGCCGAGTACCGGCTTGCCGGCACCATCGGGCTGAAGGGTTACGAGTTGATCGAGCAGGCGGGGTGCGGGCCGCGGTTCGCACGCTACGTGGATCCTGCCGCCGGCTATGATTTCTTTATCGAGCTCGCATCGCTGAAGCGTCGGATGGATGGGGTGTCTTTCGACATTGAGGCCTATTCCGTCGTCCCGTCCGACTTCGACTTCAATGCGGTGTCTGAAGAGCCGCAGCCGCCGGAGTTGACGCAGCTTGACGACGAGGAAGAGGTCGACGAGCTCGACGACCTGCAGGGCGCGAATTACGGCAGCGGCAACCTCACGCCGGCGATCGAATGGACGTGGCCGGAGCAGGACGAGATCTACAGCATCAAGCTGCGCATGCGGCAGGTCACCGCGCCTGTCTCCGAGTGGCAGGTGGTCACGCTCGATCCCGGGACCACAAGCTACATCGCGGCCGGTCTGATCGAGGGTGAGACTTACGAGGCGCAGATCAAGAACTACACGGTGAGCAGTGCCGGTGGGGCCGGCGGGCCAGACTACCAGCCGGAGCCGCCGGTGCAGGTGGTCGCCGCGGTTGTGCCGCCGGCACTGACGATCGACACGGTGGCCGCGGAGCCTGGACGCGTCCGGTTCACGGGCAGGACGCCGGCGTGGGTGCTGATGGGCGGTGTGCGGATCTATCGCGGCGCCGTCGGAGCTGCGTTCGAGGACGCGGATATCGTGACCGCCGGAACCATCACGGTCGGAAGCGACACCGATTTCGATGTCGTGGCCGGCGATGTAACGGCGACGGACCTGCTGTCCAACGGCGATTTCGCGGACGGCTCTGCCTGGACGGCGGGCACCGGCTGGTCGATCGCTTCCGGCGCAGCGTCCCACGTCGGCGGCAGCGCGGGCAATTTGGTGCAGGGCATTTCCGTCTCCGAGGGCGATGTATGCCGCGTGACCTTCACCCTTCAAAACCGGACCGCTGGCGATGTGACTCCTGCCCTGCAGGGCAGCGCGACCAACAGCGGAACGGGCAGGAGCGCGGACGGCACATATGCCGAGACGATCGTTGCGCCTGCGGCCGCGACCGCGTTCCGGCTGGATGCGTCCGCTGCGTTCGTCGGCAACCTGGATGACGTCTCGGTCGTGGTCGACACGGTCGACTGCCTCGACCTTGGCGAGGCCGACTTCTGGATAGTTCCGGTCAGTGACACCGGGGGCGCTGGAGCGCCGCAAGGGCCCTACACCTTGCAAGTTCGATAACGGAGTTCTGCAAATGACCACGCTAAGTGCCCGCGAGATCCTTTTGGGAAACCCGCCGAGTGCGTCCTACCAGCCCGACCGCGAACAACTTGCGGAGAAGCTCGAGGGAATGGAGGCAGCTATCGCTGCTTCCGAGGTGGGTATTTCGGTCGCCTCTTACACCCCTGCGGCCGATGGTCTTGCGCTCGACGACACGCCGTTCTCGCAGCTTGAGGGCAACGTCGGCACCAAGAAGTTCCGCTCTGACCTTGCCGGCAAGACCTACCTCGTGTCTGCGATCCCGACCGGCCTGCAGTACGTGAACGGCGGGTTCAAGCTGGCAGACGTGCTCGGCAATAACGCAGACGTCGACTGTGTCTACCCGGCAAAAGAGACCTTCGACTTCGAGATCCGGCAGGTGTCGCCTGGCACGGCGAACTACGAGTCCTGGCCGCAGGGCAAGCGCCACATCGTGAATATCTCGGGGAACGTTGTTCACTACTGCGGCTTCAACGCGGACCACGAACACAACGGCGGCAAGGTCGCGGAGCTCTACTCTTCGAACGACGACGGCGCGACCTGGCGCTGGGATTGCACGATCGATTCCGGCAACTCCTATTCGGCGTCGTGCTGGGCGCTCGGGGAGCATGCGGGCCAGCAGTTCGCCATTGTGCGCCGCCGTGATCCTGAAACCGACGCCCACGACGAGTCGGTCCTTCTGGCGCGTCGCCTTTACGAGATCCGGCGCGGCGAAGTGATCAACGTGACCACGACCGATACTTCGGCGACGTTCCGGGTCAACGTCGATGATCTGGTCGACTGGGGTGTCCGCATTGGCGACGAGGTACAGCTGAATTCGTTCGGGACGGTGAACGGTCTCGATCTGCAGGATCGCACGATCTTTACGGTCAGCGACAACGGCAACGATTGGATCGAGTTCGAGCACCCGACCGACGTCGCCACGGCGACCGGCACGTCGGACACGCCCTCTGACGGCGTGATCGAGTTCAACCCGCGGAACAAGGGTTTCGTCGAGGTCATGTTCCCTGGCGACATCACGCTCGGCGAGGCGCTGCTGGCCTATGCTGGCACGCCGTTCTCTTCGCTGCCGACGCTCTTCCACGATTGCGAGGTCTGGGAGGGCACCGGCGGTGGCGCGCTGAAAACCTGCGCAGCCGGCGGCGGCTCCGGCGGGCCCCACGTTGTCGAGCTCGATGCGATCCTGCGCGACTCGATCCACATCGAGCGTGTCGATTACACCGGCGACGCGACCAACGGCGGTGGCGGCACGATTGTCCGCTCGTCCACGGGTGCGTTCTACGGCGGGATCCGGGGCGACTCCACGCTCGACAACGGCTCGGACCCGGCGCTTTGGTACGCGCCCACCAACGACATATCCGCAGCGACGGTGACCGCGTTCCCGACCGGCTTTGGCGACGACTCCATTGTGGACATCGCCCTCGATGAGACGAACGGCTACGTCTACGTCGTGGCGACCGACACGCGTTACCGGGACGAGACGCCCGGGCCGGTGCCGATGATGGTTGGCTGGGCCACGCTCGCGGCCTTCCAGGCGGATCCGGCGGGGTCGATTACGTGGTGGCACCTGCTCGACCTCCACTACACGCACTCGAACAACAACGAGGCCAACAACGGCGTCGGGATCCAGAGCATCGCCTGCGATCCGGGTAACGCGCTCTACATCTCGTTCTCGAACGAGCAGGGCGTCCGCTACTTCGATGACGACGGCGCGCCCCGCACCTATGACCTTGCGCTGGCCATCGGCGCGAACGGGCCGATCGGGGCAAAGCTGAAGCCGCGCAACATCCTCCGGCCGCCGGCCTCGGTGATGTCGCACTATGTCACGCCGCAAGAGATGAGCCTGGTGAGCCAGGGCCGCGCGACCTTCAAGGATGACGCGATCGCGTGGCAACGCGCGAGCGAGGTCGCGGCTCAGTTCGGGAAGACGATGTTCGTCCCGCCGCAGACCTATCGCTTCCTTACGCCGCCGACACTCGCCGATGGCGCGAACATCCTCGGCGGCGGCGTCGACAATCCGAACGCCAACCAGTTCGGGCCGGGGCCGACGGTGATCATGGACTCGAGCATGACCGGGGCGCCCGCGATCCGGTCGCTCGGGAACCTGCGGATGCAGGGGATCTCCTTCCGAGGGACGAACAAGACCGCCGGCGTCGGCATGTACCTCGAGCGCGATACCGCGGACGGGTCGGAATACGAGGATCTCGATTCCAAGATCCGCAATTGCTACTTCTACCTCTTCGACCAAGGCATCGCGTCTAAGGGCCGGGGCATCGAGGTGGTCGATTGCGTATTCGCCGGCTGCAATTGGGCCTTCAACCCGGCGCCGTGGGTCGCGGCCGATTGGGTCGATAACCCGTCGCAGGAATACGACGGGGAGGGTGTCGGCGAGCGCGAGTACGTGTTCGAGGGCAACCGTGTCCACCAGTGCAACATCGCAGTCTCGGCGAATGAAGCGGACACCGAGAATATGCGCGGTCTGATCATCCGGCACAACCGGCTCGATCTCGGCGGCGTCCTGTTCAACGGCAAGTTCTACTCGGCCGACATCTCGCACAACCTGGTCGACATGGCCGACACGAAGACAGGCATCGTCGATGTGCGGGCGGCCTTCCGCCGTCTTTCGGCCCTCGGAAATCACTTCCAAGGCGCTCCGATCTCGGCGGGCGGCGGGGATCTGACCGAGGACATGGCTCGGTACGGATACCGATTCCGGGGCCCGGCGGCGAACTTCGTGATCGGTGCCGGCTCTGTCTATCGGACGATGGCCAAAGACAGTGCGCTCGGCACCAGCCCGGAGGATAACGAGTCCGCGTGCATCGTGTTCGAGGACACGGCGACGCGAGGCCGGATCGTAGACATGGATTTCCGGAACTTCGGGCTCTACGACGATGTGGGCAACTCGCCTGCGGTCGCGGGCACGGACGACGAGGCGGCGATCATCTTCAAGGCGGCTGTCGATCGTATGAAGATCGACGCGGACTTCGAGAGGAATGCGGATTCGAACGCGTTGAACATCGATTTCCGGGGCCAGAGTGTGACCCGCACCACGATCGCAGAGTCCTGCACCACGCCCGACGGCGAGGAGCTCGTCGCCACGGCGAACGGTGGTTACGTCGATGGCGGCGGAAACGTGTTCCACATGCCGCGCAAGGCGAACCCGGAGCTCACCATCGATCTCGATGGTGAGATCACGGCGATCGAGCATTGGAACTTCGTGGACACCCGAAACAACGATGCGGCCGACAACTGCGACAACATCGCGAACAACTGGCCGCAGGGGACGGTCGGGTCGTTCCTGGCGGAGAACGCTGCCCGAGTGGTGACGTTCCGCCACAACACTGGCGGCGGGAACATCCGCACGATCAGCGGGGCCGATTGGACGTTCGGCACCGACGGTAATGTCTTCCGAGTGATGAAGCTCGGGAGCAATCTCTACCAGATCTGACGGGGTGGGTGTGAGCATGCCAAAGAAGATCGCCCGGGCCCTGATCGAGCATGGCCGCGCGACCGAGTGGCTGACAGCCTGCGTGATGCTGATGTTCGCGGTCACGCTGGCGATGCCTGGCGACACCTTCAGGATCAGTCCCTCCTACAGCGGGTTCCTGAACCTCGGTTTCGACGAGGCCTCGATCGCCATGCCTCTGACGCTCCTGGCCGGGGCGCGACTGACAGCGCTTTACATCAACGGAAACTGGCGCCGGTCGCCGGTGATCAGAGCCTTCGGCGCAGCGGTCGGCGCGATGGTGTTTACGATGCTTGCGGTGACTTTCGGGTGGAATTGGATTTCGGCAGGAGGTCCGCGGCAGAGCGCGGTCGCCCTCGGAACGGGAACAGGCACTTATCTGACGCTTGCCCTCTTTGACTTCTTGGCAGCCTACAGGAGCGGTGCGGATGTTCGAGTTACTCGGCCTATCTGAGCAGGACGCGGTCGTGATCGGTACGGGTGTGGGTGCGTTTATCGGGGCGCTCCTGATCGCCGTGCGTGGCGCGAAAAAAGGCCGGCCGACAAGCGCGGCGGTCGCCAGCGCCATCCAGTCGGCCAACTGCCGCGTGCCCGACCTGCAGCCCGCGATCGAGGCGCTCCGCGCCGAGCAGGAGGAAATCTCGGACACGCTCCGCGAGATGCGCCGCGATGCGAACAGCACGCGCGAGATGGTCGTGCGGATCGAGGAACGCACCCGAGGCTGATTGCCACTGAACGAGAACCTATCCGCCCGGCCGTTGCGCCGGGCTCTTTCGCATGGGGAGACGCCATGACCGGCTACAACTACGATGCGCGCGATCTGCAGCGACGGCTCGCTGCTCTAGGGCTCTATTCCGGCGAGATCGACGGTGTCGTCGGTCCGAAGACCGAGGCCGCGATCGTCGCGTTCAAGCGGGGCAGAGGCCTGCGCCCGCGGCCCTACATCGGGCCTCTGACCTGGAATGCGCTGATCGGCATGACGACGTCGACCAGTGGCCGGTCGGACGCCGCGTACCAGCCGCCCTGGCTAAACGAGATGGGCAAGGTCATCGGCCTACACGAGGTTCGCGACAACGGCGCGCTGACGGCCTGGCTGAGGTCCGACGGCCGGACGCTTGGCGATCCGGCCGCGCTGCCCTGGTGTGGCGATGCGGCCGAGACCGCAATGCTGCGGGCGCTGCCGAATGAGCCGGTCGTGCCATCGACGAACGACAACCCGTATTGGGCGCGCCACTGGCAGGGGTTCGGCAAACCCTGCGGCCGCGTTCTCGGCGCGGCCGTGCCGATGTCGCGTGACGGCGGAGGGCACATTGCGTTCCTGATCGGCGTCAGCCTCGACGGTCAGGCCATCCGCTGCCGGGGCGGCAACCAGTCGAACACGATCAGCGACGCCTGGTTCGACGCCGATCGGGCGCTCGCCTATCGCTGGCCGGTTTCCTATCCGGAAAGCATGCAGCGGCCGGCGCCGATCATGGATGCGGCCGGCGCGATCCTGTCGGCGAACGAGGCCTGAGTGATGATGGCGCGGATCCGTGTCGACGGCAGCGACGTCGTGTTCGACTGCCCTGGCTGCAGCGGTCAGCACCGATTGAACACCGACCCGACCCGAGAGCCATGCTGGGCATTCAACGGCGACACCGGCCGCCCCACGCTGTCGCCCTCGATCAATGCCTTTGCCGAGCTTGGGCCGGAGCGCCGTGAGTGGCGATGCGATAGCTTCGTGCGCGAGGGGCGCATCCAGTTCCTGCATGACTGCACGCACAGTCTGGTCGGTCAGACCGTCGAGCTACCGGAGATTCCGGCATGATGCGGCTGTTCCAGCGTTACTTCATCGGGGGGTGCAGCGGGTCGCGTGAGGGAACCTGGTTCCTCGTGGTGACGCTGCTCATCGTTCCGTTCTGGGTTGTCGTGGCCGCTGAGCTGAACGGGATCGCGATGGAGACGACCAGCGGCATGCTCTTGGTCATCGGCCCAGCCGTGCTGGTCGCATGGGGGACGGCCCACGGCCTCGAGAAGGCGGCGCGCGAGAAGTGGATCAAGCCGCGATCGGTGGAGGGGCCCGATGTTCCGTTGCCTGAATAGCGCGGCGCTGGTGGTGCTGCTCCTGGCGGGCTGCGGCGGGCCGCTCGAGCTGCTGACGGGCGGCGGTCCGAATGTGGCGGCGAGCGTACCGATCACGTCTGGGCGCACCGCGACGAATAGCGTTGGCGTATCGACCGTCACGACGTCCGAGACCACGATCGAGGCGCCTGGCGCTGAGAGTGTCACAAACCGGCAGGAGGCCAACGAGGTCCGGGCGGACAACGTGGGCTCGATCCACACGACCGAGGTGCCGGCTTGGTTGATCATCGCCTTTGCCGTCGCGCTGTTTCTCGACAGCCCACTGCGCTGGCCGGGGCAGATCATCAGCGTGTTCAGAGGGAAGGGCAGGACATGAGGATCCACGGAACCCGATACACTCGGGGCGCCCGAACCGGGCTGCTATTGGCCGTCTGTGCGGTCGCCATCCTGTTCGCGCTTTCCCGGCTTGTCCTGGCTGATCAGCCGCTGCCGCGCTGCGCCGATCGCGAAACCTTCGAGCGCGAGCTGCGTGCCCGGTGGTCCGAGGTCAAGGTCGCCGAGGCGCTCGCAACGGAGGGTGAGCTGATCGAGGTCTACGCGTCGCCCGGCGGTGCGACGTTCACCGTCGTCGTGGTGCAGCCGACCGGCGAGGCCTGCATTGTTGCCGACGGAACGGACTGGATGCGCGGCGCAATGCCGGCGCCAGGCGAAGATATCTAATCCCCCGCCCGCGATGCGGGCCGAATAGCTGCGAGGACAGTCATGCCGAAATTTACTGAGACGCAGATCTTTCCGAACGCGACCGAGGTCTATCCGGATTGGAAGCTGCCCGCGGCCGTCGTCATCGATGCAGGATCCGGGTCGATCGCGATCGAGGCCGATCAGGGTGATGGCACGTTCGTCGCCATCCCAGATAGCCCGTTCTCCGCCGACGCGGTGTTTCATCTGCGTATCGCCAACCTCCGGTTGAGGTTCACGGTGACCGGCGATGCGACCTATGGGTTCACGGCCTAATGGTGTTGGCGCTGGTTATGCCGCTGGTGCTGGATCTGGTCCGGCCCCCGCAAGATTTGGAGACCGACGACGAGGAACCGCCTGGGGCGTGGCTCATGGAGTCGGGCGTTTGGAACGACGACGGCGTCTGGGATGATTCCGAAAACTGGAGTGATGGGTAATGCCGACTTTTGAGAACGGGGAAGATGGCGACGTCATCCGCGCGAGGATCAACGCCGCGATCGATACGGTCGACGGCCTGCCCGAAAGCGTCCAGGCGCAGCCGGCAGAGGGTGGCTTTGCCGACGGCGATAAGGAGAAGCTGGACGGCATCGATGACGGGGCAACTGCGAACTCAGGTGCGCTCGCTGATCTGGACACAGTGGGCGCGTCGGAGATCGACGATGCGGCTGTAACCGATGCGAAACTCCGAGACAGCGCGGCTCTCTCCGTAATCGGCAGGGCCAGCAACAGCGATGGGACGCCGACCGACATCGTGGCAGCCATCGACGGGCGGGTCCTTGTCCGTAGCGGGACTTCGCTGGTTTTCGGTCAGGTGAACGGAAACGGCGGCATCGTGAACGACTCCGTTGGAAACGGGCAGTTGGCGAACATGGTCACCCAGCGGATCAAAGGGCGGGCCACTGCAGGGACGGGGAACCCGGAGGATCTGACGGCGGCGCAGGTTCGAACCATGATCAACGTCGAGGACGGGGCGGACGTCACGGATACTGCCAACGTCACGGCGGCCGGTGCGCTGATGGACAGCGAGGTAACGAACCTCGACGACGTGAAGGCGTTCGACCCAGCAGACTACATCATGACCGATGTGGCTTATTCTGGAACTGACCCGATCTATCCGGCTGAGCTCTACGCCCGAACCACGACTTACGGCGGCTCCGGCGCTTCCACGTCTGTCATCGTCGGCCTCGGCTCATCCGTTCAATACCAGCGAACGGGCGACCTATCTTCGCCGGGGCATATCCTCGGCTTGCTTGGGCGCATCCAGGTCCAATCCAGCCAGACGGTCGGAAACTGCTGGGCGGTCGAGGGTCGTGTTGATCCAGAGGGTGAGGGATCCGTTGTTACAGAGGCCGTGCCATTCAAGGTCATCGGGGGAACGGACAGCGAGAATGCCGGGACGATCGTCGGTCTTTACGGGCTCCATTTCCCGGATATGTCAGACGGACAGTACACCCGGATTGTCAATAAAGCCGTCATCCGCGGCGACGATCCGGAAGCACCGATCTACAGCGCCGGCCAGGTGCTTGGTGCCTACAACACTGCGGCCGGATACACGACAGGCGGTGAGCTGTCACCGGCAATGATGGCGGGCGCGGCTAGTGGCAACCTGATCGTCACGCCGGGTGCATATGACTTCGCGGCCGGCGCGTCGCCGTTGGTCGCGAATGTCATATACGCAACGCCGATTTTCGTTCCCAAACGAACGACGGTGGACGCGATCGTTGCGGCTGTGACGACAGGATCTGCGGGGGCCGCGCGGCTCGGCCTTTACTTCGAAGAGAACGGAGTGCCGACCGACCTCGTGATCGATGCGGGCACGATCGATACCGGCACGGTCAGCGATAATCTGCCTGCCTCCTTCTCTGACACCGTCATCGAGGCGGGACTCTACTTCGCCGCTTGGCTTTCCAACTCTACGCCGAACGTCCGCACGGCTACGTCGCTGTCGATCCCGTCCTTGATGGGCCAGACCAGCATGGTCGGTGGAGCGCGCGGCATCCTCTACGCCGCGCAGGCTTACGGCGCGCTGCCAGACCCGTTCCCAGCGGTGACCGTCGTCAGTACGAACGCACCGCTTCACCTTGCTCTGAGGGCTGCATGATGACCAAGACCATCGAACCGAACCATCTGGCGCGCGACATCCAGCGCCTTTGCAACCGCGCGGGGCTCGCCATCCTCGGTCACGCCGACGGCACGATCGAGGTGACCGACGCCAGCGAGTGGGAGCGCGACGGGGAAGACTTGCCGGTCTTTCAGTTCACCCGTGCGGGCGAGCAGCTGGATACCGGGATCCTGCCTCCGAAGCGGCAGGCCGCTGCGGACAAGGAGCGGAAACGCATAATGGACGAGATGAAACGACGGAAGACCATCATCCATCAGGTCACCCGCGCCCTCGGCCGTGCTCGCACATTGGCGGACGGTCGGGTCCAGGAGCGGATGCAGACGGAAACCACCTACGCCGGAGAGGAACAGCCAGTCATCAAAAAATTCTGGGTCGACGTCGAAGGTGACGACGACGAAACCGAAGGGGAATGACCATGCAGAGCTTCATCTTCCGTCACAAGTCCAACGGCGCCCGCATCAAGGACGGCAGGGATATCTTTCGTATCACGAACCACGACGACGGCACACAGACCGTCGAGGCCGACGTGGACGGTGAAAATTGGTCCGAGATCCTGGTGGACGTCATCGAAGGGCAGTCGAAACCCGATCCTGATCCGAGTCCCGATCCCACGCCCGATCCGGATCCGGCACCCGACCCGACGCCCGAACCGGACCCCACGCCACAGCCTGTCCCGTCGCCCGTTGAGGCCTTTACTGTCCGCAACAGCTCGGACCTTTACGGGGCGCTGGATGCCGCTCGGGCCGGGCAGGCGATCCGGGTTAAGCCGGGCAGCTATGGGGATTTCACATTCCGCCGCAACGTGGGCGACGGTTTCGTCACGATGAATTTCGATGACGGCGCTGATTTTTCAAAGGTCACGATGAGCGGCGCGCGCGGGCTGGATTTCAACGGCATCAAGTTCTCTGCAACAGGGATCTGGTCGAACAGCAGTCGGCTGAAACTGCGCAATGCGACGAACCGCAGCTTCACCATCTGCCGCCAGGTCAGCGATGTTGAGGTCAAGCATTCCAAGTTCACCGGGTCCGGCAAATTCCATTGGGAAACCGCAGGCGGGGCACCGTGCCACGGCTGGAAGATCCACGCCAACCTGTTCCAGATGAACGACGGCGCGCAGCGGTCTTTCGACTTCCTCGAGGGGCAGGGGGTTTACGACATGGAAATCGTCGACAACACGTTCGACGACCTCTGGATCAAGTACAACTCGGGCACGTCGGGCTCGTATGCACATGTCGATTTCATGCAGTTCTACAGCAACCAGGGGCACGAGCCGCGCAACATCCTGCTCCAGGGGAACGTTGTTCGGGATGACGCGAGAACGCAGCAGAAAGCCGCCCTCTGGATCATGACGCTGAACATCTCGGGGCGGGACCATAAGATCCGGAATAACATTCTGATGGGCATGTCTCCCAACGGCCTGTTCATGTCGAACGACATGGCCGGCACGGTGGTCGAGGGAAACCTTTGCCTTCCTTCCCCGGGCGCGGTCGGCGTGTCGTCGCTCGGCGGCAATATCGTGATGCACAGCACGACGTCGAACCACCCGACCATCCGCAACAACGCCTGCGGGGCTATTGTCGACCAGACCGGGCGCGGCGCCTGGGATGGTGGCGGGAACGTCACCGGAGTGTCGTTGGCTGACTTCGATATGACCCACGGCGGGGCAGCCATCACAGACTTCGTGCCAAAGCCGGGAAGTCGCGCGGACGTGCGGCAAGGCTGGCGTGACAGGCTGGATGGCATTCTCAACGGGACGCAGGACTTCTACGCGCCCGACGGCAAGCTGCAGCCGGCGGCCTAAGAAGGTACGTATCGGGGCGTAGATCGAGGCTTGAGGGAGGGGCGTCCGGACGAAAGGGCCGGGGCGATCCCGTCCGGACGCGGCGCTCGAAGGGGCGATTCCTCGAGCCATATAATCCATAGCGGGAGATCTGCGCTTCTGTCTATGAATTAAGACAAGGCATCCGAACGACAGTGAGAGGCGACGATCGGATGCCTCACTCGCTGGGAGGTCTTGCGAGTGTTGATGAGGCTAATAGGCCCCGATAATTTTGTCTATCGAGGTCGGCGGCATCATGCTGAAAGTCTTCTCTCTTGGTCGTCGCTTTCGAGTTGCATCACCGATTTTATGTTTTATTTTTTCCTGAAATAAATTGGTCTTGGTGAGTGAAAACTTATGCCAATAACGGAATTTGATGCGCGAGAGCTTCTCGGTGACGAGGGTTTAGTAATCATCATTCTCGATGGTGAGCGGTACATGCTCCGTATCACATCACGCGAGAAACTCATTCTGACCAAGCCTACGCGTGAGGAAGAGGCTAAGTTCGTCGGCCCGGATTAGCTGCGTGCGGCTTGAGATTTCATCAGTCGGAGAATGGCAGTGAACATCCTCGATTGTGGATGTGCTTGTAATGTTCTTAGCGGGTGAAAGTTAATAAAATTCGAACGAAACGCGATCAAAGTGGGAACGCGACTGCGATTTGTGTCGTTCGAACCAGGAATTTGTTTGAGGCATTGCTGCGCCCGGGCACTGGATACGGCGAGCGCCCGGACGCAATGCTCGCCGGGAGAGAATCTTAGCGAGCAGCTTCCTCCTTAGGTGCGTAGCCGATCAATGTCTATGACTGGCTCGATTCCGAGCACTAGCCGCTGTGTCAGGCATTACCCAGCGGAAGTGTGGCATGTGCCCAATTCCCAACACAATTGCCCCGCAAGGAGGACACTGTCTAAGTTAACAAAGCGGCACGGTTACTCGTTCTTGGAAGAATCCTCGTACAGTAAAGGTCGATGATGCCCCATCACGCGCGCTCCCACAGCCCACGGATAGAAGCCGCTTTTTTCGGTTTGCTGGTTTTTTTCATCGTGGTCACGGCCGTTTCGGTCGCAATTGCCGTCAACTCCAGAGCCTCAGATTTTGAAGAGCAGGTGCAAAACGAGCTTGTTTTGCAAAGCGGGCGAGCTTTGTCCGTGCAGTTCAATACTTCGCTGGAGCGCGAGTGGGATAGTATCCGCGCCGTTGCTGATGCTATCGCTGGAGCGCCCAAAGCCGAGCTCGATGACTTTATGGACGCGGTCCCTGCTGCAGGGGGGCGCATCCAGTGGGCAGGGTTTGTCGATCTCGCCGGGATTGTTGTCTCAGGGTCCGGTCGGATCTGGGAAGGAAACGACTTTGGCGAGAGAAGGTTTTTCCGGGAGGGAATGTCTGGCGAAGGCGTAGGCAACGTGTTCGAAACATCGGCTTTCTCGAGCTCCGAAGTGCCGGAACCGGTCAAGTTGGTCAATTTTTCGATGCCGGTGTTGGGAGGTACCGGGGAAGTCGAAGGTGTCCTTGTCTACTCTGTTCGGATCGCGTGGGTCGAAGCGCTGCTAAATCGTCTTGCGAACGAAATGGGCTTGGAGATCGCGGTTCTGGATCAACGCAATGAATTCCTGGTCAACTCGTTGATTGGCACTGACTACGAAATCCCCGAAGCCATTCGAAGCAACCTGCAGCTCGGCATGTTCGACGCTGTCTCTCTCACGAATGCAGGAGACTTGGGACTTAGATTCGCCGTGCTGCCGAGCTTCACTTTGCAGAGCATGCCGTCGTTTGGGTGGAACTTGGTTGTTGCGCTTCGAGAAGACGGCGTCTCGGCCGCTTTGCCGGAATTGCGGAACGCTGTATTCGTCGCTGTGACCATTGCGGCGGGCTTTGTTATCGCAGTCATATTTGCTCTGTTTCGGTACCTGGTTTGGCCGTTTAAGAGGTTGTCCGGCGACGCATACGCCCTCGCTCAAGGGACCATGGTTTATCCTGTTTACCACCGGTCTAGTCGGGAGGCTGAAACACTGTCGGAAGCGCTTGCGCTTCTCCAAACCCGCTTGGAAGTGGCGGAGATTAAGCAGAATAAGCCGCGGTTTACGGTCGTGCCTCACAAAAGCCGCGCGGGGTAAGGATCAACTCTTCCCCGCGTCAACGCCGCAACAAAAGTGAGCTGCGTTGTCACACCGATACGCGCATTTTCGCCTACGACGCGAATGCAGCGTCGACAAAACACATCTAGAAACTTAACCCCGCAACTACCCGCGGAGCCATTTGCCAAGCGGGTAACGCGGCCGGGCGAAACCCCATCAAAATTCGTCCGGTCGCACGCCTTCGACAAGTCGCCCTATGGTTGCTCTGATGGCCAGACGGTTGATGCTGCTTGACCTGCTCCCCTGAAAAGTCCGCGGTTTGAAGTTAGCCTGTTCTCCAAACGAGGAGACAGACGATGAAGAGAAGCCGGTTCAGCGAAGAGCAGATCATTGGCATCCTGAAGGAGCACCAGGCCGGGCTCGGCGCGAAGGAGCTGTGCCGCAAGCATGGCATCAGCGACGCAACCTTCTACAAGTGGCGCTCGAGATATGGCGGCATGGAGGTGTCGGACGCCCGGCGGCTGAAGGCGCTGGAGGCCGAGAACGCGAAACTGAAGAAGATGCTGGCTGAGCAGATGCTCGATGTCGCGACGCTGAAAGAGATGCTGGGAAAAAACTTCTGAGGCCCGGTTCGAGGCGGCGTGCCGTGGACTGGGCCATGAAGGAAAAGAGCTATTCGCAGCGGCGGGCCTGTGCCCTGGCCGGGATCGATCCGCGCGTGTATCGGCGGCAGCTGGTCAGGCCGGAGGACGGTGAGTTGCGCAAGCATCTGCGGGAACTGTCCGGCGAGAGGCGGCGGTTCGGTTATCGGCGTCTGCACATCCTGTTGCGGCGGGAAGGCTGGGCGCTGAACTGGAAGAAGCTCTACCGGCTCTACCGGGAAGAAGGCCTAACAGTCCGTAAACGGGGCGGTCGCAAGCGGGCACTGGGAACCAGGGCGCCAATTGCGATCCCGCAGGGGCCGAACCAGCGCTGGTCTCTGGACTTTGTCTCGGACAGCCTGAGCGATGGCCGCCGCTTCCGCATCCTGTGCGTGATCGACGACTTCAGCCGCGAATGCCTGGCGACCGTCGTCGACACCTCGCTCTCCGGCCACCGCGTCGCCCGAGAGCTGGACTGGATCTCTGAGGCCAGAGGCCATCCCTGCATGGTGGTCAGCGACAATGGGACTGAGCTGACTTCGAATGCCATTCTGAAATGGCAGGAGGACCGTAAGGTTGAGTGGCATTACATCGCGCCAGGAAAGCCCATGCAGAACGGCTTCGTCGAGAGCTTCAACGGCCGCCTGCGCGACGAGTGCCTCAACGAGCACTTGTTCGCCAACCTGCGCCACGCCCGGGAGCTTATCTCGGCCTGGCGCGTCGACTACAATCACCATCGCCCACATACGAGCCTCGACGGGCTCACCCCGTGGGAGTATCACCAACGGTCGAAAGAGGACCAAACCCTGAACAGAGCTAACCTATAAGCGCGGACTCCAAGGGGAGCAGGTCATAATCTACGAGGCTCTGGTTGGCCTAACGCACGCGAAGCGATGGACGACACTCTGTTCGCTCGGTTCGTTGCTGTCGGGGAACACCTTTGGTCGCGTCAGCACTTAGTAGAAATCTTGGCTTAAGTAACTCGCCTTTTCGGTACGCTAACCTTGGACCCTAGGCTGAGGATATGCTCGGCGATAGGAGCGCCACGGCCGTTCTCCCCGGCCCAGATCAGATAGTATAGCGGTAGTCCACGAGAGTTGCGTACGAGGCTCGGCTTCGAGACATTTTTAAAAACGCTTCTCAGTCTCTGAACGTACAGATCGAGTTGTCTCTTCGCGGCATCGTTGCGCTTAGTCCTCTGTTCACTACTAAAAAGATCCTCTTGAGTGTGAAATGATACATCGTACCACTCTCGGGTGCCAAAGAAATCATCCAACTGCTTGGCCCAATTATCTGGCACGTCCCCACTCCTCTTAACCAGCCTGTCGATAGCCATGTGGATTGGGCAGTTAATGATCACGTCGAATTTCTTTGTTGCAGCAAGGTCAGCGACCGTTTTCCAGTGCAGGTGCGCTCCATAAGGATCCAAAAATGCAACGCCGCGCAGGTCCGGTGCTCCAAAATTTGCTGCGATCTTCTGAACCTCAGAGTTCGCGTCACCTTGTAATACCTTGAAGTTGGCGGCCTCAAACTGAGCGCCAAGAGCTTCCAGTTTTTTTACTCTTTCGGGATCAAGATCGATAAACCGGTACGCGGAAAATTTCTTCACCAGTCCTAAGGCTCGCCGAGGTGATCCGTCGATGAATTCCCGCTGCTGCTGAACATCGTCTTCTTCGATCAAGCTTACTTCTTCGTCATCCGGCTCAGGGCTGCCTCGGAGTTCGTAGTGCCCAGAACCCGCAAATGCGTCGACGAACACAGTCCGAAAAGGTTGGTTCGTCATGACATCTTGGTAAGCGACCAAATAGCTCTCCAACGCATCAAGCTTTTGTCGCGCCCAAGGACCGACTGTGTTCTCGCGATGGCTCTTGCTCTTAGGTGGTCGCATTCATGCTCGGGCTCTGACGTGCGGAAGTTCGTTCCATTCTTTCCCGATGAGGTTTCTGCCAGCAATTTTCTTCCCGACGCGGATCATGGTCGTTCCGTCGGGGGCTTTCTTGACTTTCGCGGCCGGAAAATTCTCTCCGTCTCCAGGCGCCCAATCACCCCACTGTTTGAAGTGAAAAGCCGTTTCGGATCGCATGCATTGAGCATGAAGCGACCGAAACCACTCCGGCGATGCAGGGCGTGCCTTCGGGCCGCTCTCCCCACCCGTTATGACCCAGTCGATCGAGCTCTTGAGCCAAGTTTCGATCTCAATTGGCCCGAGTAGTGGCTCGGCCGAGATGAAGCGAACCCGCGCCGGAACCGCCGCTAGGTAAGGAAGCAGTTCATCAGCGCGATGCTGTAATTCGACGGTCGTTCCAAGCCAGACGTTTTCCGGCCAGTCTTGCTCCCAGCGCACCATCGACGCGACGTTCTGTGGACGTTTTGTCAGGAGGAGCCAGTCGAGGTTCGGGGTAGCTTCAATCAGATCGAAAAGCCGATCGCGAAGCGGTGTGAGTTCATCGCGGTCCTCGAATACGTCTGCCATCGAGGCGCAGAAAACGCGTGGACGCTCGCAAGTGTCCTTGGCCTCATTGTTCCACTTTATGGGCTGACGCCAATGCCCATCGCTCAGTTGTCGCCGCTCGGGCTTTGGTCCCCAGATATTCTGACCGACACGCTTTGCCCATGCTTCGGCGTAGCAGTGCTTACACGCCTCCGAGACTTTCGTGCAGCCCCACCAAGGATTGAACGTGTGGGTTGTCCACTCGATCTTTGAATTTGCACCCATGTGGATCTCCTAACGCGGTCACGTTCGCGTAATGATCCAGAGAATGCAAAGACTATCAAAAGACGATCAGACAGAGGCTGGCTTAGCTTTGAGGTAGATCCAGTCGATTTCGTAACCCGCGTTGCGGTCATCTTTCATGATCTAACGCTCCCGGCGTCTGCGGCATTTCTGGTGAAAGGCTCGATAGCGGCGAAGTGAACGTTTTCGACGGAGATCTGGCCTGATGCGTTCTCACAGGTGCGCCGAGAGGCTTGGGCCAGCTGGTATGCGAAGATGGCCGACGAGTGTGCAGAAAAGAGCTATGCCGATATGGTGGCCGCGCTGCAGTCAACGCCCCCAGCCAAACGCTATCAACATGTAAGATTCGGAAGGTGAACGGCGCGTGAACGCGTTGTACCGAATTTGTACCGATCTGTTCCGCAGTTCGCTGCATGTTCCTGCACGAAACGGCAGAGCGCGGCGCGCGACCAGTCGCCAAAAATCCACAAGATCTTTGTTTTTCTGGTATTTTCTGGTGCTGCCGGAGAGATTTGAACTCTCGACCTCTCCCTTACCAAGGGAGTGCTCTACCCCTGAGCTACGGCAGCCTCGTGTTGTGCGCGGCTGATTAGACGCAATCCGCCGGGGGTGCAAGGGTATTCTGGACGCTTTCTGCCACGTCGTTTATGGAAGATCCCATGGGCGAGAATACGGGCAAGAAAACAGGCCGAAAGCCGCAAGCCGGGACGCAGGATCGGGAAGATCGGTTGAAGGCTGCGCTGAAGGCCAATATCGCACGCCGCAAGGCGCAGGCGAAGGCGCGCGCGTCCGACAAATCCGGAGAATGAGGCAGTCATGGATTCGATCTTGGTGCGGGGCGGGACAGAGCTCTCGGGCGACATTCCCATCGCGGGGGCGAAGAACGCCTGCTTGACGTTGATGCCGGCGACGCTGTTGTCGGACGAACCGCTGACGCTGACCAACGCGCCGCGACTGTCGGACATCCGCACGATGACCCAGCTTCTGGCGTCGCTGGGCGCCGAGGTCACGCAGTTGCAGGATGGTCAGGTGCTGGCGATGTCCAGCCACGACATCAACAACCTGACCGCCGACTATGACATCGTGCGGAAGATGCGGGCCTCGATCCTTGTTTTGGGGCCGATGTTGGCGCGCTGCGGCCGCGCCGTGGTGTCGCTGCCGGGCGGCTGCGCCATCGGCGCGCGTCCCGTCGACCTGCACCTGCAGGGGCTGGAGGCGCTGGGCGCGACGCTGGATCTGAAGGACGGCTATGTCCACGCCGAAGCGAAGTCCGGCCTGAAGGGCGCCGTGTTCGAGTTTCCCTTCGTGTCGGTCGGCGCGACCGAGAACATCCTGATGGCCGCGGTTCTGGCCAAGGGCACCACGGTGCTGAAGAACGCCGCGCGCGAGCCCGAGATCGTCGATCTGGCCCAGTGCCTGCGCAAGATGGGCGCCCAGATCGAAGGCGAGGGCACGTCAGAGATCACCATTCAGGGTGTCGACCGCCTGCACGGCGCGACTCATCCCGTTGTGCCGGACCGGATCGAACTGGGCACCTACATGCTGGCCCCCGCCATCGCCGGCGGCTCGGTCACCTGCCTTGGCGGCCGGCTGGACCTGGTTTCGGCCTTCGCCGAGAAGCTCGCCGCGACGGGCGTCGATATCGAAGAGACCGCGACCGGCCTTACCGTCAGCCGCAAGAATGGCCGCGTGCGGTCGGTCGACGTGGAAACCGCGCCATTCCCGGGCTTTCCCACCGACCTGCAGGCGCAGATGATGGCGCTGATGTGCACTGCCGAAGGGGTGAGCGTTTTGGAGGAACGGATCTTCGAGAACCGGTTCATGCACGCGCCCGAACTGATGCGGATGGGCGCGCGAATCGATGTGTCGGGCGGCACCGCCACCGTGACGGGGGTCGAGTCGCTGAAGGGCGCGCCGGTGATGGCGACGGACCTGCGGGCTTCGGTCTCGCTGATCCTTGCCGGTCTGGCCGCCGAGGGCGAAACGCGGGTCAGCCGGGTCTATCACCTTGATCGCGGCTACGAGCATGTCGTGCGCAAGCTGTCGGGCGTCGGCGCCTCGATCGAACGGGTGCACGGCGAATGACCGGTGACGCGCGTTTCGAGGATGGCGACGAGCAGCCGCTGCGCCTGATCGCCTACGAGGCCGAGGACCTTCAGGTCATCTCGGCGCTGGTGCAGGATGCGGTCTTCCCGGTGACCGAGATGGCGTGGAAGCCCAAAAGCGGGCGCTTCGCGGTTCTGCTGAACCGCTTCCGCTGGGAGGACGTTTCGGGCGGCGAACGCCGGGGCAGCTATGAGCGGGTGCAGTCGCTGCTGGTCATCGACGGTGTGCAGAAGGTCGCGACGCAGGGCTTCGACCGGGGCGACCGGGATCTTGTGCTGTCGCTGATGTCCTTGGGCTGGGCCGAAGGCGACGCGCCTTCGGGTCGGCTGGAGCTGGTGCTGGCCGGGGACGGCGGCATCGCGCTGGACGTCGAGGCGCTGGAAGTCACGCTGAAGGATGTCACCCGGCCCTACGTCGCGCCCTCGGGCCACGTACCGGATCACCCGGACTGAGACGCCCCTGCGGGGCGTGCCTCCGGCGGGGATATTTCCGGACAGAAGAAGCGGGGGAGCGGCGCGCCGGTCCGGCCGTCTTGTGATGCAGCGGCGGCGGCGCTAAGGGAGCGGCAAAGGAGTTGCCATGCCCGTTTTCCTGAACAGTGCCGACGCCGATTTCGAGGATCGTTTCACCGCGCTTTTGTCGATGAAGCGCGAGGACAGCCCCGACGTGGACGACACCGTGCGCGCGATCATCGAGGATGTGCGCGACCGGGGCGACGCGGCGGTGATCGAGCTGACCGCCCGGTTCGACCGGATGGAGCTGACGCCGGACCGGCTGGCCTTTACCCCTGACGAGATCGAGGCGGAATGCGCCAAGGTGCCTGCCGAGGAGCGCACGGCACTGGAACTGGCGGCAGAGCGGATCCGCGCCTATCACGCGCGGCAGATGCCCGAGGATGCGTCGTGGACCGACGCGGCGGGGGCCGAGCTTGGCTGGCGCTGGACTCCGGTGTCGGCGGCGGGGCTGTACGTGCCGGGCGGGCTGGCGAGCTATCCGTCGTCGATGCTGATGAACGCGATCCCGGCGCAGGTCGCCGGGGTAGAGCGTCTGGCGATGTGCGCGCCGACGCCGGGGGGCGCCTGCAATCCGCTGGTGCTGTTGGCGGCGAAGCTGTCGGGCGTGTCCGAGGTTTACCGCATCGGCGGCGCACAGGCGATCGCGGCGCTGGCTTACGGCACCGAGACCATCGCGCCGGTCGACAAGATCACCGGTCCGGGCAACGCCTTCGTCGCGGCCGCCAAGCGGCGGGTGTTCGGCAAGGTCGGGATCGACATGATCGCCGGTCCGTCCGAGATTCTCGTGATCGCCGACCGGCACAACGATCCCGACTGGGTGGCTTTGGACCTGCTGAGTCAGGCCGAGCACGACGAGAGCGCGCAGTCGATCCTGATCACCGAGGATGCGGCTTTCGGGCAGGCGGTCGCCGCCGCCGTCGAAGCGCGGCTGGAGGTGCTGGAACGCCGCGCCATCGCGTCCGCGTCGTGGCGCGATTACGGGGCGGTGATCGTGGTCCGCGACCTTGCCGAGGCGGCGGCGCTGTCGGACCGGGTGGCGCCCGAGCACCTTGAGCTGTGCGTCGAGGATCCGGACGCCCTGTCGTCCGAGATCCGGCACGCGGGCGCTATCTTCCTTGGCAAATGGACGCCGGAAGCGATCGGCGACTATGTCGGCGGGCCGAACCACGTTCTGCCCACCGCGCGGTCGGCGCGGTTCTCGTCCGGGCTGTCGGTGATGGATTTCGTCAAGCGCACCACGCTGGCCAAGATGTCGCCTGCGGCGCTTCGGGCCATCGGTCCCGCGGCAGAGGTTCTGGCAGGGTCAGAGTCGCTGGAGGCGCATGGGCTGAGCGTGCGGGCGCGGCTGGACCGGCTGAACGAAGGCTAGGCGCGACGCCGATGGGGGAGCGTGGGGGCTCTGCCCCCGTCGCACTGGAGGTGCGCTGCATAATAGCCGCAAGGGGGTTCTGCCCCCGTCGCACCGGAGGTGCGCTGCATAATAGCCGCAAGGGGGCTCTGCCCCCGTCGCACCAGAGGTGCGCTGCATAATAGCAGCAAGGGGGCTCTGCCCCCGCCGCGCGCGGCGCGGCGCCCCCGAGGTATTTGGAAAGAGAAGAAGGGGCGATCGTTGCGGGCGTGCGGTGTCGGCGCCTGCGACATGGGGGCGCGTGGCGGTTGCTGGGCCATTGCCTTTTGCCGGCGGGGCGTGCTGTTGTGATGCCGGTTGACGCAGGGAGGCCGGGATGAGCGACGCGACGACGGACCTTCGGTCCGTCACCATTGACGACAGCGGTCTGTCGGCCCCCACGCCGGAGATCGAGCAGGAGCGCAAGGTCGCGATCTTCGACCTGCTGGAAGACAATTCCTTTCGCCTGCCCGAACGCGAAGGGCGCGCGGTGCCGCCGCCGCCCTACGATCTGGAACTGTGCATCCGCGAGCGGCGTCTGGTGTTCGACCTGACCGGCGACAGCGGGCCGGTGGCCGAGTTTCACCTGTCGCTTGGGCCTTTCCGGCAGGCGGTGAAGGATTACTTCCAGATCTGCGAAAGCTATTTCGACGCGGTGAAGAAGCTGCCGCCCAGCCAGATCGAGGCGATCGACATGGCGCGGCGCGGCATCCACAACGAGGGGGCGCGCCTGTTGCAGGAGCGGCTGGAGGGGAAGGCCGAGATCGACATCGACACCGCTCGCCGACTGTTCACGCTGATCTGCGTGCTGCACTGGGGAGGCTGAGAGCTTGCGCCAGAGGCTGCCCCACTCGGTGCTGTTCTGTTGCGACCACAACGCGGTGCGGTCCCCGATGGCCGAGGGGCTGATGAAGAAGTTCTATGGCCAACAGGTTTATGTCCAGTCCGCCGGGGTGCGCAACGATCTGGAGATCGACGGGTTCGCCGTGGCGGTCTGCGAGGAGCTTGGCGTCGGGTTGAGCCGGCATCGGTCGCGCAGCTTCGACGAGATGAAAGAGTGGGGCGACGACCTGTCGAGCTTCGACCTGATCGTTGCCCTGTCTCCTGCCAGCCAGCGGATGGCGCTGGAACTGACCCGGCATTTCCATCTTGAGATCGAATACTGGCCGGTGCTGGACCCCACCGACCTTGGGACCCGACGCGAGGAGAAGCTTGACGCCTACCGCCAGACGCGGGACCAGATCCGGCGCCGGATCCTTGATCGGTTCGGCCCGCCGACAGAGGAGTGCGCGTGATCCGCGACGTCGACAGCATCGAGGTGCGCAGCCTGACCGGCGACGCGGTGGACGCGGCGCTGGACGATCTTGCGCGGTTGCGGATCGAGGTGTTCCGCGACTGGCCCTACCTGTACGACGGCGATCTGGAGTACGAACGGCGCTATATGGCGACCTATCGCGACAGTCCCGGCGCGGTGCTGGTCGGCGCCTTCGACGGCGACCGGCTGGTCGGCGCGGCCACCGGCACCCCGATGGAGGATCATGCCGACGACTTCGCCGAGCCCTTCGCGGGACACGACCTGACGCGCATCTTCTATTGTGCCGAAAGCGTTCTTTTGCCCGCCTATCGCGGGCGGGGGCTTGGCCACGCGTTCTTCGACGCCCGCGAGGCGCATGCCCGGGCGCTGGGGCGTGAGACATCCGCTTTCTGCTCGGTCATCCGCCCGGCGGATCATCCTGCGCGCCCCGCCGGGTACCGTGCGCTTGACGGGTTCTGGCGCAAGCGCGGCTATGCCCCGCTGGACGGGGCTGTCGCCCGGTTCCGCTGGAAAGACGTCGGCGATGCGGATGAGACCGGGAAATCCCTGCAATTCTGGACGAAACCTCTATGAAAATCGCGACCGCCGCCTATCCGCTGGACTGGCACGACAACTGGGCCTCTTACGAGGACAAGCTGACCCGCTGGGTGGCAGAGGCGGCGGGGCAGGGCGCCGCGCTTTTGGTGTTCCCGGAGTACGGCGCTATGGAACTGGCCTCTTTGGCCGGGGCAGAGGCGGCGGCGGGGCTGGAAACCTCGGGGCGCGCGGTGTACGACCGGTGGCCCGAGGCGGATGCGCTGCTGTCGCGGCTGGCGGTGGCGCATGGCGTCCATGTGCTTGGCCCCGGCGGGCCCGTGTGGGACGCGGCGCTGGGCGACCGGCCGGTGAACCGATCCAGCCTGTTCACGCCCGACGGGACGATCGCGCATCAGGACAAGCAGATCATGACCCGCTACGAGCGCGAGGAATGGGACATGCACCCGGGCGGACCGCTGAAGCTGTTCGACACTGCGCTGGGGCGGATCGGTGTGCTGATCTGCTATGACTGCGAGTTTCCCCTGTTGGCCCGCGCGCTGACAGAGGCCGGGGCAGAGCTGCTGTTGGTGCCGTCCAACACCGAGGCGATGACAGGCTATTCCCGGGTTCGGATCGGCGCGATGGCGCGGGCGCTGGAAAACCAGTGCGTCGTGGTGCATTCGCCCACCGTGGGCGACGCGCTGTGGTGCGAGGCGGTGGACCGCAACGTCGGCGCGGCCGCGGTCTATGGCCCGCCGGACATCGGGTTTCCCGACACCGGCGTACTGGCGCAGGGCGAGCTGAACCGACCGGGATGGGTCTATGCCGATGTCGACCTGTCGGCGGTGGCGCAGGTCCGCGCCGAGGGTGGGGTGGTCATCTTCAGCGACTGGCCCCGGCAGGAACCGCGATCAAAAATACCGGAATTGCACGTATTGCGCGCGTGAGACCTTGAAATAAGGCTGAAAAGGGCGCATCTAAGCGCCGCCCATAACTGTGTGGGCACGCAATCACGGAGTGACCATGGCCAAGGAAGAAATGCTCGAATTCCCCGGCGTCGTGAAGGAACTCCTGCCGAATGCGA
>NZVC01000018.1 GCA_002701395.1 Maritimibacter sp.
GAAAAACCATGCTCGCCCGGCGCTTGCGTCACGAAACTGAAAACGCGTAACATCAATCAGCGGTGAGCCAGAGCCTCCAGTCTGCAAAGCGCTCAAGCGCTCCCAAATCATCTGACGACGGACAAGTTTGATTTCAGGCGCGCCGAGCTTCGCCGTCTCGGCCGCGATCCGGATGTCGCAGGACATCGCCATCTCCAGGCCGCCGCCGAACGCATACCCGTTGATTGCCGCGATCGACGGCTTGAGCAAAGCCCGCAGGATGTCGCAGTACTCGGTCCGGTTGCGGAACTCCCACGGGGTTGCGTAAGTTTCGAGCAGGGCGATGTCGGAACCGGCGCAAAACGCTTTGCCCGTGCCCGTCAGGATCACCACCCGCACCGTGTCGTCGGCGTTGCACCGGGCGACCGCAGCCTTCAGCAGATCCGCCATTTCGGGCGTCATCGCATTCAGCTTTTCGGGCCTGTTGTAGGTGATCGTGGCCACGTGGCCCGTCACGTCCAGCGTAAGCGGCTGGCTCATCCTGCTTTCCTCCCTACCGTCTTCTGCGAACGCGAGAACAAATCCGCCAGGTCCGACGCAAGCCTGCCGTCCGGGCAGTTGCTCTGGAACCCTTCCCGCAGAAGGGCCGAGGCGTCCGACTGGAAGGCGATGAAGCCGTCGTGCCGGGGCCGGATCGACGCCGTCTCTAGTGTCCGCGTCGTCTGCGCGTAAAACCCGCCCACCGGCGCGTTGACGTCGGCGTTCTGCCATGCGGCCCGCGCCGAGGGCTGGCCCGCGTTCTGCGGAATGAACCCGGTCTGCGTGTCCTCGCGCATCAGCCACAGCAGATGGGCGCGCAGGTCTTCGGTCATCTCGCAGCGGGTCGAGACGGCGATGCCGGTGCCGCCGAGGATCGAGCCGGGCGCGCCGTCGTCGATGCTGGGTGCATCGTGGAAATCAATCGGCTTATCAAGGGCGTGATCGGCATAGTTCACGTAGCCGTAGACCAGCGGGCACAGGGCCAGCGCATCGCTGTTGCTCATCAGGTCGAGAATGCCGATGGGGTTCAGCGGCCAGACCTGTTCCGGCGTCAGCCGGGCCAGTTCGCCAAGGATCGCCAAGGCCTGCGTGGCCGTGTCGGTCGGGACCCAGACGTCGCCGTTGCGCAGATCCATGCCGGGATTCAGCGCCTGTGCCACCGACAGGAAGCTAAGGAACGCGTGCGGACCGGCCAGCGACAGGCCGACCTTGCCGCCCGCGCGCGCCATGTCCAGCACCGCGTCCCACGTCCGGGGCACGTCCTGCACCATGTCCCCGCGCACAGCCATCACCTGCGTCGCGGCATCCAGTGGCAGCGCCCACAGACGGCCCGCCATCTCGTAGCTTTCAAGGCAGGGCCCGATGGTGCGCGCGCCGATGGCGTCCAGATCAGCGGCGGCGAAAAGCTCGTCCAGGGGCCGCAGGCAGCCCGCGTTCAGCGCCTCGCCCAAATGCGGGTGGTCCAGCACCACCAGATCGTAGTTGGCGCAGGTCTCGCGGATCGGCGCGCTTTCGAAGCCCTCCAGCGGCTGCACGTCCCATGTCACCGGCCCGCCCGCGCGTTCCAGCGCCAGCCGTCCGCGCGGGTGATCCCATGTCAGTCCGCGAAAGGTCATGAGCCCATCACCTTGACCGCCCCGCCCGCGACCATCGCCGCGATCTCGTCGGAACTGAAGCCCGCGGCTTCCAGCACTTCGGACGAATGCTCGCCCACGCGCGGCGCGCCGCGCTTCAGTTCGGACGGCGTGCGCGAGAACCGGATCGGGAAACCCGGCGTTTTCACGTGGCCCTCGGTCGGGTGATCGTATTCGATGAAGGTGCCATTGTGCGCGATCTGCGGGTCGGCCACGAGGTCGGCATAGCCATAAACCGGCGACACCCAGATCCCCTGCGCCTCTAGCCGGCTCAGGGCGTCTTCGGTGGTGAACTTGGCGATTGCCGCGCGGGTCAGCGCGAAGACGGCATCGCGATCCTCCCAGCCGACGGTTTCCTCGTCCAGCCCCTCGAACCGAGGCTCGTCCAGCGCCAGCGCCATGCCCTTGAAGTTGGGCATGGCCAGCGCGATGTAGCCGTCCTGCGTCGCGAATGTGCCATAGGGCGAGCGGATATAGACATGCGCGTGGGGCTCGGCGCTGCGTTGCTGCGGCTTGCCGCCAACCGTGAAGACCGACAGTTCCTGCATCTGGATGGTGGCGATCGAGTCGAGCATGTTCACCTCGACCTTCTGCCCCTCGCCCGTGCGCTCGCGGTGCAGCAGCGCGGCCAGCGCGCCCTCGAACGCGTTATAGGCGGTGATCGCGTCGACAAGGTATTGCCCGGCAGCCTGCGGCGGCTCTCCGGCCCGGCCGGTCGACATCATCGCGCCCGACATCGCCTGCAACAGCAGGTCCTGACCCGGACGCTTCGCATAGGGGCCATCCTCGCCGAAGCCGGACATCGACACATAGACCAGCTTGGGGTTGATCGCGGACAGGGTGTCGTAATCGACGCCCAGCCGCGACGCCACGCCCGCGCGATAGTTCTGGATGAACACGTCGGCCTTCTCGACCAGCCGCAGCACCACGGCGCGGCCCTCTTCCGATTTCAGGTCGACCGCAAGCGACCGCTTGTTGCGGTTCAGGGACAGGAAACTGACGTTGATCTCGTTCCCCGTGATACCGCCCGCCGGGGCATGGCGCTGCCATTCGCCCGACACCGGTTCGATCTTGATGACGTCGGCGCCAAGGTCGCCCAGCCGCTGCGCCGCGAAGGGCCCTGCCATCGCGATGGAACAGTCCAGCACCGTGTATCCAGACAGAATTCCCATCATGTCACTCCATGACCCAGCCGCCGTTGACGGCCAGAGATTGTCCCGTGATGAATCCCGCCGCGTCCGAGGCAAGGAACATGACCGTCGCGGCGATGTCCTGCGGCGTGCCGCGACGCTTGACCGCCTGCCGGTCCAGAACCATCGCGTTATAGCCCTCGGGGTCGGGATGAATTTTCTCGGCGTCGGTCGGAAACGCACCCGGCGAGATGGCGTTGACGGTCACGCCCCACTTGCCGAACTCGCGCGCCCAAGCCCGCGTCAGGCCCAACAGCGCCCCCTTCGACTGCACGTAGGGCACAAGGTTTTCCCACTGCCCCGACAGCGTGATCGAGGTGACGTTCAGCACCCTGCCCCAGCCCTGCGCCCGCATCCCCGGAAGGGCCGCACGGGTGCAGGTCGCCGCCGCCTCGACGTTGACGCGATGAACGGCGTCCAGTTCCGCGTCGGTGAAATCCTCGAACGGCTTCGATGGGTACAGCGCGGCGTTGTTGATCACCACGTCGATCGCCTTCTCGGCCACCAGCCCATCAAGACAGGCCGTCAAAGCGTCGCGGTCCAGCAGGTCGACGTCGTGCACGAATACCCGATCCTGCGCGTCCTGCGGCACCTCGGCCAGAAGGGCCGCGCCTTTCGCGGCATCGCGGTCCAGCACGTGAACTTCGGCGCCTTCCGCCAGCATGGCCAGCGTGGTGCCCGTTCCAAGTCCTCCGGCGCCGCCGGTATAGACCACGCGCCGCCCTTCCATCGTGCCCGTCATTCGCGTCCCTCAAGTGCTCGAAACTGTCCGCTGGTGGCCGGATAGGCCTGATCCGGCTGATCGCTGATCGCGCGGATGCGCGCCTCGGCATCGGCCACCGCATCGGCGTCCGGCAGGATCGAGAACACGGTGTCGTAGGACCGCGCGTCGCCGTGCTCCAGCCAGATCATCTCGCCCCGGTCGCGCGCCGCCTGATTGCCAAGCACGTGGTGCGACGACGGCTCGATGCCGACCGCGTATTGCCCGGCCTGCAGGTTCTGCCACTCGTACTGGCAAGGGAACTGGTCCTTGCGCGTGGTCACCATGAAGCCCAGCCCAAGCCGGTCGTTGACCAGCGCGACCGGCACACGGCCCTCGGCGTCGGCGGCCATGTCGTGCTGCCAGACCTGTTCGTGGAAATTCATCTGCGGCGCGGGCATGTCGCGATAGCCGACGCCCTGAGCGTCGTAGCTGTCGGCATGCGCGGCCCACACAACGTCGTGGATCGGGGCGACATAGCGCGCGCCCTCGTCCAGCAGCGGATGGCCGACGTTGATGTGATAGCAAAACATGTGCGGCGTCCGGTAGAAGCCCCGGTTGACCACGCGGTCGCTCAGGCGGATGTCATTGGTGCCAGCGGTGATCTCGATCCGGCGGTGCAGTTCAAGATGCTCGGCAAAGACCGCACCCTGCGTAACGACGCCCTCGGCCCACAGGATAAGCTCGTCGCCCTCCCACCGCTCGCCATAGCCGGTCAGCCGCGCGGGGATCGTGCCGACCCGTCCGTGCAGCGAATGGCTGGCGGTCTGGCGGGGGCCATAGTGGTACGACGCCGTGTCCGTCTCGTTCATGAACAGGATGTGGTCCAGCCCGCAGGTGACCATCAGCCCGGAAAAGCTGCGCATCCAGCCAAGGCCGCCTTCGCCTTCATAGTCATGCAGGGTGGGCGCGCGGAACCCGGCGGGGCTGTGCCAGCCGATGCCCTGTCCGCGATAGTCGCATTCGGCAATGTCCATCGCGCGGTCGACAAGGACGGTGAACCGCAGGCCGGTGCCGCTGCGGAATTCCAGCATCCGCATGCCGCGCTCGACACCCTCGACCAGTTCGACAAGCCGAACCCCCGCCGCGTGCCCGCTGGCGCCGCTCAACGCTTCGAACTCACCCCGGCTGAGGTGCTTGCCATATAGCTGAACCATCTTTCCTCCCACAGCGACCGCCGCGCCTCCTCCGGCATCCGGTAAGGGATGCGGCTTGCGTGCTCGCTGATGTTTGGTGGCATGCCGCGACAGGCGACCCAATCATCAAAAGCCATCATTTCACATCAAAATGGATCACAGAGGCGATTTTGGCGGCTCAAATGAGGTTCTCTTTGCAAAGACACCCTCATTGATGTCATCTGCCACATCATGAAGAGGTTATCGGTGACGACATGAAAACGACGATCAAGGAAATCGCCGACCGCGCGGGGGTGTCGCCCGCCACCGTGGACAGGGTTCTGAACGACCGCCCCGGCGTTCGCCAGCGGACCCGCGACGCGGTGCTGGGCGCGGCGGAACGGCTTGGCTATTTCGGCGAGGTCGAGGTCGCGCCGCAGAAATCCCTGCGGCTTCTGCTGATCCTGCCCGAGGGCGAGAACAGCTTCATGCAGTCGCTGCGCCGTCACCTTCTGGTACAGGCGCAAGAGACCGAGGACGTCGGCATCCAGATCCGCAACGTCCCCGCGAAAGAACCCGCAGGCTATGTCGAGGCGCTGCGCAACGCGCCCGGCACCTGCGAGGGCGTGGGCATCATCGCGCCGGACCACCCGGAGATCCGCGAAGAGATCAACCAGCTTGCCCGCACCGGCATCAAGGTTTCGACGCTGGTGTCGGACATCCCCGCCGTGTCGAAGATCGGTTACGTCGGCGTGGACAACCGCGCCGCCGGTCGCCTTGCGGGCCTGCTGATGGGGCGGTTCCTGCCCGCCGGTCAGCCGGGCCGGATCGGGCTGTTCATCGGCTCGCCCTCTTACCGTGGCCACGAGGAACGCGAGATGGGGTTCCGCTCCATCCTGTCGGGCGACTTCCCCGAGCTTCGCGTCGTGGACTTCGCAGTGATCGAGGACGACCGCGACAACGCCTACCGCGAAGCACGGCGGCTTCTGGCGCAGGACGATCTTGTCGGGATCTACAACATCGGCTCTGGCAATCAGGGCATCGCGCAGGCGGTGAAGGAAATGGGCCGCGCCAAGGATCTGGTGTTCATCGCGCACGACTTCACCGAGGCGACGCGGACCCTGCTTCTGGACCGCACCATCGACGCGATCATCGACCAGAACCCCCGCGTCGAGGCGCGCGAGGTGATCCGCAACCTTGTCGCCGCGATCCGGGGCGAGATGGAACCGGAATACCCCCCGCGCCTTCAGGCTATCTTCCGAGAGAACATGCCCGCCTCGTGACCATTGCGTCGCCGACGGCCGGTCAGAGGCCCCGAGGACCAGGGCATGACCAGCCGGATCGGGCGGGATGTATCAGTCGGGCCGGATCGACCGGGCGCGGCCCGACACGATGACGGGGGACCCGGCGAGCGACGGGATGCCCACATTGATGATCGACGGAAAACCCATCTCCTCGCCCTGCCGGATCACGATCCGGCCGCTGTGGGGCCAGCCGAGATCGCGCAGGTATCCCGAGAACGCCGCAGCCGCCGCCCCGGTGGCCGGGTCTTCGTAGACGCCGTGCGACGCGAAAATGTTGCGCGCTGCGAACTCGGTGCCACCGATGGCATGGACAAGGCAGATCGTGGCCAGATCCCACGTCAGCATCAGATCCCGACCGCGCGTGAAATTATAGGACATCTTTTGCAGCGCCTCGTGTGAGGCCAGCGCAAGGACAAGATGCGTCGCCCCCGCTTCGGCGATGGCAGGCGGGAGACGCGGGTCAAGGTCGCTGTCCGTCAACGACAGAAGCGACAAGGTCTCGGCCACGAGGGCGTCCGCCGCGGGCGCGCTGCGCGTCGGCGGCGACCGCAAAGCAGCCCGCGCTCCAGTGTCGTCGACGGCGGCCTCGACGGTGATCTCGGCAGCGTTCAGTCGCAGCGGGAAGGTCCCTGCGCCGACCGTTTCGGCCAGCGCCGCGCCCAGCGCGATGGTGGCATGTCCGCAGAACGGAATCTCTGCTTCCGGCGAGAAATACCGCACCCGCCAAGTGCCGTCGTGGTCAGGCGCGGCAAAGACGGTTTCGGAGTATCCGACCCGCGCGGCGAGGCTTTGCATCTCGTCCACAGCGGGCAGCCGGTCGGCGATCATCACGCCTGCCGGGTTGCCGCCGTGGTCGCCGTCGGAAAACGCCGCATAGCGCCGGATTGCGGAAAATGCGTCGGCGTCGCCGGCGGAATGGGGGGTGATGGTGTCAGTGCTTGTCATTTGAGTATCCTTTTTCTGAAAGTCGGTCAGTCCGCGCGCGGTGGCGCGGCAACTTCGGTACCGGGGACGCGACGCACCATCAGAAGGGCGTCGCCGTCGGTGTAGCGAAGGCTGGGATGCGGAACGAGCGGGCGGCGATCCGTTTCGGTAAAGCCGCGCCGCAGGTAGAAGTCCCGCGCTTGGACGTTCCGCTCGAAGCAGATCAGCGACAGGCGCGGCAGGCCCTGCGTTTGGGCAAGCGCCTCGATGCGGTCAAGCAATGCGCCGCCGACGCCCTGCCCGCGCAAGCCCGGCAGAACGGCCAGCCCCGAGATGTAAAGCGAGCTGGGATCTTCCAGCGCGGCATAGGGCGCCAGCACGGGATCGGGTTCTGGCCCGGCCGCATCCGGTTCCGGCATCTCGAACGCGTGGATCATCCCGACGGTCGCGCCGTCCCGCGTGGCCAGCAGGCAATTCTCGTAGGAGAACGCCGTGCCGCTGCGGGCATAGCGTGCCGCGCCGACCTCTTCGACCGGCTCGCCGTTCTGCGCGTGTTGCGCCCAGATGTAGGCGGCCAGCCCGTCGGACGAGATCAGGAACAGCCGCGCGATGTCGGCGGCGTCGGCGGGCTGGCCCCGGCGGATGTCAAAATTATCGTTTCTGTTCATCACTGTATCTCCTTTCCCGGAACGGACCGTCGGGCATGGATCCACACCCATCAGGCAGGTGGTCGCAGCATCGGATAAATCGGCGGGCAGCCCGCGACCTCTATCCTTGCAGTCTGCTTGAACCCGTGCCGGGCATACAGATCCCGGCTGCGCGCCGTCGTCGCCTCAAGGTACGCGGGAACGCCGTCTTCATCGCAGCGCGCCAGAACCGGCCGAAGCAAGGCGGTGCCGATCCCCTCGCCCTGCCGGTCCGGCGTGACGCCGATCATCGGCAGGTACCAATGCGGATCGTGCGGATGCACCTGCCCCATCGCCTCGAACACCGCGAAGACGTCCGCCTTCCGCGTCACAGGGATCGAGCGTTCGACGGCGGCCGCCAGCGCGGCCTCGTCAGGTTCGGCGCCCGGCGCGATCCACAAAGCCGCGCCGCCATCGGCCAGAACAGCCGTGTCCGCGTCGAAGGACACGCCCCCGAAGGCCCGCGCGAAGGCCGGAAAATGCGCGCGGTAGTCGCCAAGGTCGGGATACATCCACCGCACCGGCGGATCGGTCTGGAAAGCGGCGGTAAGCGTGTGGATCGCCGTCGCCTGTTTTGAAACGGGCGCCATGGCGGGCCGTTGAAGGGTCGTTGTATCGGTCATCGGAAACTCCGGTATCAAAAGGGTTGAAGGGCGGGCCTGCGACGGCCCGCCCGGGAAATTCAAAGCCTGTCCAGCGACGGATCGGCCCTGCCCAGCCACGCATTCTCAAACGCCTGCCGGGCGGCCTTGACCGTCGCCGCGTCGACCGGCTGGTCCTTGGCGAGCGCATCCAAGGCCTGCCAGACGCCCCAAAGCGCCCAGCCGTTGTTCGGATGCGTCTTAAGCGCGGCTTCGAACGCCTCCAGCGCGCCCAGCGGGTTACCGGCCTGAAGCCGCACCGCGCCCAGCGTCTGGTTGATCGGATAGGACCAATACGGCGGCTCCATGTAGGGGATGGCGGCCTCTAGCCGGATCGCCTCGTCAAGGTGATGCTCGGCCTCGTGCCACATCCCTTTGGCCTGACTGATGCGGGCCTCGACCAGATGCTTGGCGATCTCAAGGATGTCGCGGGCTGGCAGGTACTGCTCTTCCAGCCCGGACAGGTCGGCCGTTTCCATGATCCGCTCGATGGCCTGCTGCTCTGCAAGCGCCGCGTCCAGATCGCCCAACAGGGCGAAGGCCGTGCCGCGCGCCCAGTGCCAGTGCCCTTTCACGAACGGAAAGGCATCGCCCGGGTCCGGCAGGGCAAGGATGTCCTCGGGCTCTGCCATCTGCGTGTGCGCCGCAAAGGGCGCGGTATCGATCGCCTGAACCCACGCCAATTCGCCCGACACCTCGTCAGAGGTCACCTCTGACAGCCACCCGGCGGCGTCCATCGCTTCGTCCCGCAGGCCCGCCATCTGCGCCCCGACCAGCAGGAAGTGGATGTTATGCGGGTAATAGCCATAGCGGTACAGCGGGCTTGCCGCGTCCCCGGCCGCGTTCAGATAGGCGCGGTCGGCGGCAATCGCCTCGATGTTGACGGCGATAGAGTCGGCATAGCGCCCGACGCGGTTGTAGATATGCGCGGGCATATGCAGCAGGTGCCCGGCCACCGGCACCGCGCCGCGCAGGGCGTCTGCCGCTGCTTCTGCCGCCTTCGGGTCGGCCGAGGCTTCGACGGCGTGGATATAAAGGTGCAGCGCGCCGGGGTGCTGGGGCGACAGGTCGATGGCCCGTTCCAGCGTCGCAAGGATTTCGGCGGTCTGGCCTTTCGGCGTGGTCCCGTCGGCCTGCCAATAGTCCCACGGCTGCAGGTTCATCAGCGCGTCGGCAAAGATGACCTGCACGTTCGGATTGTCCGAAAGCCGCGTCGCGGCGGTCTGCATGAGATTGGCAAAGGCGCTGTCCTGCGCCGCACGGTCGCCCAGCGCGCTGTCATAGCGCGCCACCACGGCTGCCGCGAGCATGCGGTCCCGTGGCGTCCGGGCCAAGGCAAGCGCCTGTGCGGCTGCCTCTGCCGCGCGGCCCTGATGCTCGGGGTGCATCCCGTCGTTAAGGTTCGGCCCCAAGGCATAGGCCTCGCCCCAGAAGCACGCCGAACACGTCGGGTCGGCCTCTTGCGCGGCACGGAAGGCCGCCGCTGCGGCGGTGTGGTTGAACCCCCACAAAAGCGCGATGCCGCGGGCGAAGGCGGTGCGCGCCTCGGCGACATCGGTGCCGGGGTCGAAGCCGAAGTCGCCGTATCCGGCCAGCTCCATCGCCGCGGCGGCATCCGCGTCGGGCATGGTCGCCTCGGCCATGTCAAGGCCGGGCCGGAACAGTTCTGTCCGGCGCACGGGTTCATGGGCCAGTGCGTCATGCGCCAAGGACGGCAGCGTCAGAAAGGTGGTGGCGGCCAGAACGGCCGCGCGTGTGACTGTATAGGTCATGATCTTATTTCCTGTTTCGAAGGGTTTGGGTGGGCCGCGCGGGCGCGCGCGGCTCAGTGGGGGACGCCCCGGTACATCATTTGCCCCGGAACCGGCGCAGCCCGGCTGGGGCGCGCGCCACGGACGTAGCGGACACCGCGATAGGTCAGCAGGGCCTGCATGTTCCGCGCGTGCGGCGGCAGGCGATCAAGGCTGTAGGCCACACCGCGATAGCGCATTGGCAGGTCGGGCACTGCGTGGCGGCACGCGGCGCCGCTGGATTGGAAGAAGCCGTAAGTCGTTGCGATCATTTGAAAGTCCTCTTTGCAAAATGTGTCATGGCGCCGCCCGAGCCGTTCGTTCGGGCGGCGATCTGGTCACGTTCTCCGGTCAGGTCTGTCCGGTCAGGCCGTACCGCGCGCCATGCAGCAGTCGGCCATCGCCTCGATGTGGCGGTGGTCGGTGCCGCAGCAGCCGCCAAAGACCCGAAGGTTGGGCAGCATCCGCTTGAGCTGCGCATAGTCGCGGCCAAGCTCTGCCGGGTTTCCGGCATCAAGCTCTTCTGCCTCGTCAAGCTCGGCATGGCTGAGCCGCGATGCATTGGCCCGCACCCCCCAGACCCGCCCGAGCCACGCCGCGTCGGATTCCAGCGCGGCACGGAAGTGGTCGGGGTGGGCGCAGTTGATCATGAAGTACGCCGCCGCCCCGGCGGTCAGCATATCGGTCTGTTCGAACGCCTCGCCCAGCGGTGTGCCGTCGGGCAGCCTGCCGTCGGTTTCGGTCGTGTAGGACAGAACCACCGGCATGCCCGCCGCAGCCGCCGCGCGGATGACGCCGACGCCCTCGTTCACGGTGCAGATCGTGACAGCGGTCACGAGGTCGGCCTCGGTTTCGGCGAACCAGCCGATCTGCTCGGCGTGAAACGCCTGCGCTTCGTCGGCGGTCATGGCGGTGTCGGGCTGATAGCCGTCGCCGCGCGGGCCGAGGTTGCCCGAGATCACGATCGGCGCCACCGCCCCGGCGTCGCGCCGGATTTCGGCCAGCAGCATGATCGCCGCCTTGTTCAGCCGTTCAAGATCGGCGGGCGTGTGGCCCAGTTCCGCGCCCCAGTCCCGGCTGGCGCGCCACGTGGGCGCCTCCAGCAGGAAGCCGCTGCCATGATCGGCCGCGATGGCAAGGTGCCGTTCGTAATAGGCGCGCAGCGTCCGCCGCCCCTCGACCGTGTCGAGCAGCGGGTAGGACGCGAAGCACGGCAGTTCCAACCCGTCGAGGAAGATCAGCGTCGTCTCTAGGCCGGAATCCGTCAGCAGCGGTGTGCCGTCGGTCTGCGGCAAATGGGTCCGATGAAGCGCGCGCATTACAGCCACCCCCGAACAGAAGAGATCTGGCGACCGACCAGCCAATCGGACCGGTCGATTTCGAAAAGCCCGATATCGCGCCTCAGATGCGAGCTGATTGGGCGGAAGGCGGCATCCCGCCGCCGGAAAAGTTTGAAATGGAAGCACATGGGTCGTCTCTTTCGTTGTTGATGACCCACCTTTCCCCTGCGCCCGTTCCCCGGCGCGTTTTCGAGGCGTTACAAACGCGTCAAAACGCACGGCACCCGGTTTTAACGCTTTACCGGCGCGCGCCTGCGGGCGCACAAATCGTCAGTGACGTAACGGCTTTGCCCTTGGTACGGAGGTCCAGCAATGCAGAACACGGCGACAGACGACAGCGGCCCGGCCCCCGTGATCCGGCATGTCCGGGCAAGCGACAGGGATGCGGTTCTGGACATCCTGAACGCGCATCATGTGAACCTTGGCACCCAGCGGTTGCCGTTCCATTCCGACACCGAGGTCGCCGCCCGCATCGCCGACGCGCCCGGTCGGGTGAAGCTTGTCGCCGAAATCGAGGGCGCGGTTGCCGGCTATGCCGAGCTAGAGACATGGCCCGACAAACCGCGCCTGCGCCACGGGGCAGAGATCGACATGATCGCGACGCATCCGGATTTTCGCGGGCACGGTGTGGGCCGCGCACTGATGGCGGCGCTGGTCGATATGTCCGACCGCTGGCTGCAACTGACCCGGCTTCAACTGTACGTCTGGGACGGCAACGACGCCGCGATCCGGCTGTACGAACGGTTCGGCTTCGCGGTCGAGGGGCGTCTGCGCCGGTTCGTGTTCGTCGACGGCACCTATCGCGACGCGCTGATCATGGCCCGGCTGACCGACCCAATTCAGCCGCCCTCCTCCGCGTGATATGTCTGCGGCCATGCAAGAGTTCAGGATCAACCTTTTCGGCGTCTTCGAGGCCCGCGTCCACGACGCGCCGGTCCGGATGCCGACGCGCCGCGTCGAACTGATCCTGGCGCTTCTTGCGCTGTCGCCGGAAAAGGCGATCAGCCGGTCCTATCTTGCCGCGCTGCTGTGGCCGGGACAGGAAGAGGCGCAGGCGCGGGCGTCGCTTCGGCAGGCGTTGTTCCGGCTGCGCGGCGCGCTTGGCGCGGATCACGCGCAAGCCGTCGAGACCACCGCAGGCTGGGTCAAGCTTCGGCGCGACGCGGTCGTGCTGGATGCGGATGCGCTTGACGCAGCGCACGACCCGCAGGCCGAGATCCCAAGCGGCCTGCCGCTGGACGGGCTTTCGGGCTTCGAACCCGAGATCGAGGATCTGATCGACACCGCCCGCGCGGACCTACGCCGCCGCCTGTGCGACTGGCACGAGGCTGCCGCGGCGACCGCATTGGCAGAGCGGCGGTTCGTCGATCTGGAAGGGCACGCGCGGGCGCGTCTTGCGGTCGAACCCTACGACGAGGCGGCGCTGCGCGACCTGATGACGGCGCTGTGGCGGCAAGGTCGGCGCAACGCGGCGCTTGCCGCCTTTCGCCAGATCAGCCAGCGTATTCGCGACGATCTTTCCGTGTCGGTGGAAGACGAGACCACCGCGCTTTATCGGGACATCCGTGCCGCGCGCGACAAGGATCCCGCCGCACCTCCGTCGGTGCAGGAAACCGGGCCCGGCGCCAGCATCGCCAAGACGGATGCCGACGGCGCGGAAGACACGCCCCCCGCCCCCGATGGCCCGCGCGATGGCCCGCCCGATGGCCCAGACGTCACCCACCTGCGCAATCTTGCGGTGATCCATGTCGGGTCCGAACGGCTGCGCGTGGCCCTGCGCGACCCCGACCCCGAAAACGCCGAGGCAGGCAGCCAGAAAGCCATTCGCGACATCGAGATCGCGGTCGAACGCGAGGGCGGCAAGATCATCGGCCGCGCCGGTCACCAGTTGTCGGCGGTCTTCGGCGCGCATCGTCCCGACGAAAGCCCCGCCCTGTCCGCCGCGCTGGCCGGGTTCGAGATCGCCCGGCAGGACTGCGCGGTCGGCATCAACGCCGGAACCGGGCTGGTCGGGCCGCAATCGTCGACCTATCCGCTGGCGCATGTGGCGCAGTCCCTTGCCGCCGAGGCGCCGCCCGGCGAGGTCCGCGTGGCCCCGGTGGTCGAGGCAGCCTGCCGGGGGGCCTTCGTATTCTCGAAGATCGCACCTGCGTCGGACCCCGAGGACGCACCGGCGTGGCGGCTAGAGCGCGAAACCTCGGCGCGAAGCGGGTTCGACATTCGCGTGGCGCGGGGCCTTAGCCGGTTCGGTGGCCGGGCGCGCGAGCTTTCGGCGCTGGCCGAGGTCGCGGCCCATCCCGGCCCGCGCGTCGCGGCGATCACCGGTGAGGCCGGGATCGGCAAATCCCGCCTCTCCCACGAATTCATCCGGCAGTACGAGCCTGCCACGCTGATGCGGGTCCAGTTCGGGCGCGGCGAGACGGGCGGCGGTATCGCCTGTTTCGGCGACATGGCGCGGGCGCTGCTGCGCCTCGATGCCGACCCCTCGGCCAAGGCGTTGCACGCGGTTCTGAACGAAACGCTGAACGACCCGGCCATCGCCGAACCGCTTGCGCCGCCCATCGCTGGCCTGCTGGGCATCACCGGCCCCGCGCGGTCATGGCTAGACCTTCCGCCCGGTCGCCGGATTCAAACTCTTGCCGATGCCCTGCTGACGGTCATGGCGGCGCTTTGCGACCGCAAAAGCGTGCTGCTGATCGAAGACACCCACTGGGCGGACGAGGATGCCAAGCTGCTGGTCGAGCGTCTGATCCTGTCGCTGGGGGCCGAGGGTCCGATGGCGATCGTCACCCGCAGACCCGGCAAGGCCGAAAGCTGGCTTGGACACGAAACGGTCCGAAGCCTTCCCCTGCGCCCGCTTGACCGCGCCGAGGCCGAGGCGCTGCTGGACGGGCTGGCCCTGTCCGTCAGCGTCCGGGACGCGATCCTCGACCGCAGCGACGGGGTGCCGCTGTTCCTTGAGGAACTGTCGCACGCCGCCGCCGCGGCGCCGAACCTGTTCGACGCGCCTTTGTCGTCCTCCGGGTCCGACCCGGCGGGCGCCGGCATCCCGATCGCGCTGCGCGGTGTCCTGTCCTACCGTATCGACGCGCTGCCCGCCCCGGCGCGTCAGACCCTCGACGCGGCCGCCGTGCTTGGCGCGGCGCCAACCGATGACCTGCTGTCCCGCCTTTGCGGCCTGCGTCCCGAAGCCTATGACGTCGCGCTGTCCACGCTGGCCGATGCCGACCTGCTGTATCGCATCCGGACCTTTCCGCAGCGGTCCTATGCGTTCAAACACGCGCTGGTGCTGGACGCTGCCTATCAGGGCATTCCGGCCAGCCGCCGCACCGCGCTTCATGCGGATGTCGTGCGCCTGCGCGATGACATCGGCAAGGCGTCCGGGCTGGACGACGCCGTGCTGGCGCGCCACGCGCTTCACGGCAACCTGCCTCAGCTTGCGCTGGACCTTGCGATGCGGGCCGCGAAGGACGCCGCCGCGCGGTCGGCCTATGCGCTTGCGAACCGGATGACCGACGTCGCCCTTAAGGCCATCGAGCGGCTTCCGACCAGCGACCGGATGCTGCGCGAAGAGGCAGGCATCCTGTCGTGGCGGCGGGCCTTGCTTTGGCCGCTTGGCCAGAAGTCGCGCACCATCGAGGGCCTGCAACGCGCCGAGGCAATCGCGCGGCAGCTTGGCGACGACCGCAAGCTGGCCGAGGCCTGCATTCACCGGGCCTATATCCACACGGACGACGGCAAGCTGGAAATCGGTCTGGAGTATTCCCGCAAGGCCGAAGTCGCGGCGTCTCGTGTCGGGGACGCACGGCTTGTCGCCGAGGCCACCCTTGCCCGGTGCCAGACCTACGCGTTGCACGGTCGGATGCGCGCGGCGCTTGAGGCGATCCGCGACCATGAAACGGCGTGGGATCAGCGGCGGCATGTGCAGGACGGGCTGCTGGTGACGCGGCATGTGATGCTGAAGTTCCACCTTGGCCGCGCCCATGCGGCGCTGGGGTCCGGCGACAGGGCGTGGCGAGAGATACGCTTGGGCGCCGAAACGGCGACACAGACCAAGCGGCCGGTCGACCGCTATATCGCGATGCGGGGGCTTGCCGATATCTGCGTCTTCGCGGGCGAACCCGAGAAGGCGATGCAGGCCTATGCCGCCGCGCGGGACATCGGACTGCGGGCGGACACCCCCGCCTATGCCGCGTGGGCCGCGGCGGATCTGGCCGAACTGAAGCTGACGTCGGGCGCGTTCGACGAAGGGCTTGAAGAGCTACGGGGCTTTCTGGCCCATGCCGACGAGTCCCTTTTGCACATCGCCCAGATCAAGGCACGGGCGGCCGTGGCCTGTGCGGTTCGGGATAACGACGGAACCTTGACTCCGCACCTGCCCGACGTGCTGCACGAGGCCGAGGCGGCCGATATGCCCCTCATCCGCATCAAGGTGCTTCGCGAGATGGCCGCCCGTCTCAAAGATCGCGACCCCGCCGAGGCCGCCGCCCTGACCGGGTCGGCGGACCGCATTCTGGCAGAGGAAGGCTATGCGCCCGCGCAGCTTCCGGCGAATGCCGACGTGGCTGACCTGATCCGAATGCTGGCGGCGGACGAATGACGCAGGTCGACCACGTCTTCCTGTTCCCTCACGACCTTGCCGGGATGCAGACCCGCCTTGAAGCCGAGGGTCTGGCCCCATCGTTCCGGCGCGCCCATCCCGGACAAGGCACGGCGAATGTCTGCTACTGCTTCGAGAACACCTATCTCGAACTTCTCTGGGTCGACGACGCCACGGCGCAGCAGCATCCCGGCGTTGCCCGGACCGGGCTAATCCAGCGCGGCGCGGGCGGTGCATCCGCCTGCCCCATCGGCATCGCTTGGCGCGACACGCAGGACGCGGCGCTGGATGCCGAAACGTGGGACTACCACGCGCCCTTCCTGCCTGCGGGCATGTCCATTGCCGTCGCCACCGAAAGCGACGACCCGACACATCCGTTCGTGTTCCGCTCACCGGGGACAAGCGCGCCGTCCGAGTGGACCGACGGACGCGCCGGACGTCTGCAACGAGCCGCAGGGCTTGGCGCCGTCGAACGGATCGTTCTCGGGTGTCCTGCGGGGTTTCGACCCGGCCCGGCGCTGACCTTGCTGGCGCAGGACACGATCCTTTGCACCAAGGATGCGCCGCAGTGGTCGCTGACCCTTGAGATTACGCGGACCTCTGGCGCAAAGCCGCTGCGCGTCACCGTTTCGTAGCCCCGGCTTCGCGCGCGTCGCCACCAGCGGCGGAACCGGCCCGATAACAACGCTTGCCCTTGGCGCTCAGTTTGACAGCAGCGCGACGTCCTCGGGCGCGATCTGGACCCCGACGCGGTCGCCGACCGCGACGGCCTGCCCGGGATGGATGCGCGCGACCAGATCGCCATTGCCCAGCCGGACCCGGCATTCCACGCATTCGCCCAGAAACACCGTTTCAACCACCTCGCCCGTCGGCGCGGGCTCGGGCGTCCCTGCCCCGTCGCTTAGCAGCCGGACGTTCTCGGGGCGCAGGGCGATTGTCACGTCGTCGCCGGGTTCGGCGTCGGAGGCGGCCGTGAACCGAAGCTGGCCCCATTCCGAGTCCAGAACCCCAACGCCGGACCCGTTGACCTGCGACCGGACCGTGCCGTCCGCAAAATTGCACTGGCCGATGAAGCTGGCCACGAAGCGCGAGTTCGGACGCTGGTAGATCTCGACCGGTGGCGCCTCTTGCACGATCTCGCCATCGCGCATGACGGCGACCCGGTCCGCCATCGTCAACGCCTCGGTCTGGTCGTGCGTGACGTACAGCGCGGTCATGCCAAGCCGTTTCACGAGGTTGCGCAGTTCCAGACGCGTCTCGGCCCGCAGCTTCGCGTCAAGGTTCGACAGCGGTTCGTCGAACAGAACGACCGAGGCTTCGCGAACGATGGCCCGCGCCAACGCAAGACGCTGTTGCTGCCCGCCGCTGAGAAACGGGGCCGGCCGGCTTTCGTAGCCCGACAGTTGCACCAGTTCCAGCGCCCGCCGCACCCGATCCTCGATCACGTTTTCCGCGATCTTCGGGCGCACCTCGCGCAGCGGAAAGGCGACGTTCTCGAACACGGTCAGGTGTGGCCAGATCGCGTAGGACTGAAACACCATGCCGATGTCGCGCTTGTGCGTGGGCACGGTCAGCCCGCGGTCGGTGTCGTGCACCACCGCGTTGCCGATGGTGATGCGCCCGCCGGTCGGTCGCTCCAGCCCGGCAAGACAGCGCAAGGTCGTGGTCTTGCCGCACCCGCTGGGACCAAGCAGCGTGTAGAATTCACCAGCCGCGACGTTGACCGTCACCCCGCGCACGGCATGAACCGTGCCCTTGTCCGAATTGAACCGGACGTGCAGATCGTCGATCGAAATCATACCCCACCTGCCCGCTGACCGCTGAAACCGAACAGGCGCAATCCCAGCGCCAGCGCGAACATGAATGACATGAGCATGATACCGATGGCTCCTACCGAACTGATGTTTCCATTGTCCCACAGCGACCAGATCATCACGCCCAGCACTTCGTTGCTGCCGCCCTGCGACAGGATAAGCGGCAGGCTGATGAAGCGGACGCTCAGCATGGCGACGTAGATCCAGATGCCCACCAGCGTCGGCATCAGAAGCGGGCCGAAGATCCGCAGCGCGATGCGCCACGGCGCGGCGCCGGACAGCTTGGCGGCGTCCTCGAGGTCGGGGTGGACCTGTATCATCGCGACGCTCATCGCGCGCACCGCGTAGGACAGGAAAAGGATCGTGAAGCCGATCACCAGCACATAGATCGACCCGAAGGTGCTGGCGCCGGTCCACTGGTCGAACTGCATGAACAGCCAGAACAGCGACAGGCCCAGCACGATGCCCGGGATCGAGTGCGGCAGGAAGCTGAGCATGTCCAGCGCGTACCGCCCGGCGAATCGGGTGCGCACGATAATATAGGCGATGACGAACGAAACGATGGTCACGGTCGTGGCCGTCAAAAGCGTGACGTAGATCGTGTTGAACAGGGTTCTGGCCACGCGCGGCTGGTTGAACACCGTGACGTAGTTCTTGAACGTGAAGGCCTTGATCGCCTCCCAGCTGGGCGGGCGCAGGTAGTTCAGCAGCGACACGTACAGCAAGACCAGAAACGGCAGCACGATGGTGGCGAACAGGAACAGCAGCGCCAGCGCCAGCGCGGGCTTGCGCCAGCGTCCAAGCCGCACCTGCCGTGGGGTGTATCCCTTGCCGGTGATGATCGAATACCGCTCGGAATGCCGCACCAGCCGCAGGTAGAAGAACGAGATGACAAGCGCGATGGCAAGGTAGAACACAGCCGCCGCGTTCGCCTGCCCGAAGGCGGGGATGGTCCCAATGTTGTCGATCAGGTTGAACACCCGGGTCGAGAAGACATGCAGGTTCACCGGCATTCCAAGCACGCCGGGCACTTCGAAATTCTCGATGGCGGTGATCGCCTGAAAGATGCTGATCGCAAGCACGCCCGGCAGCAGCAGCGCCAGCGTCACCCGCTTGGCCGTCCGCGCGGGGCTGGCGCCGCTGGCGGCTGCGGCTTCCTCGAGCGAGGGGTCCATGCTGCGCATCAGGGGAACCAGCATCAGGAAGGCAACCGGCACCAGCCGCAGCCCCTCGGCAAAGATCAGGCCGCCCAGCGTGTAGATGTCGAACAACGGTTCGCGCGTGCCGGTCATGTCCATCCACGCCCGGTTGACGAAGCCCGACCGGGGGCTCAGCAGCAGCACCCACGCAATCGCGTGCAGGATGCCCGGCACCGCGATGCCAAGCGGGACACCGGCATAGATCCACGTTTTTCCCGGCATGTCCGACCGCTCGACCAGCCACGCCAGCACGGCGGCGGTCGTGATGCCGAAGATCGTGGCGCCGGTGACGTAGATCGCAGTGTTCCAGATCACCCGGTCGATGCGCTGCTCGACCCACACGGCATAGAAATTGTCGAAGCCCAGCGCGTCGAGCGAGAATTCGTTCGGCAGACGCGACAGGCTGAAGGCCCCGGCGACCAACGAGAAGATCGGCGCGATCACCATCGCCCCGACGATGATCAGCACGGCCCACGGAAAGAGCCGCGCGATGATGTTCCGCCCCGCTTTCGCGTCCTGCTCTGGGGCCGACAGGGGTTCGTTTATCGTGGTGTTGGCCATGCCCGTCTCCGTCCGTGATGTCCGGGCCCCAAGGGGCCCGAACAGGTCTCCCCGCCCGGTTGGCCCCTACTCGGGTCCGCCCGCGGCGGCCCAGATCGGGCGCCAGACGTCATACAGCTTGGGCAGTTCGGTCATCATGCCGTCCAGCGTCCGCAGCGCGATGTCCTTGCCGGCGAACTCGTCGGCCAGAAGCGCGGCCCCGGCGACCTGCAGATCCTTGTGCACCGGCCCGTCGCCACCGGCGGCAAGGCGGACAAGCTGGCCCTCTTGGCTGAGGATCCAGTTGATGAACACCTTCGAGGAATAATGCGTGGGAGAATCCCGGAACATCCCGATCAGGTTGAAGTACTGCGGCACGGGTTCGGGACAATGCCAGCCGACCGGCGCGCCGGTCTGCATGATCTCCCATGTTTCGTCGTTCGGGGTGGGCAGGCCGACGTCGAACTCTCCGACCAGCGGCAGGTTGATCATGCCGCCGACGCCCTCGGCCCGAAGCTGCGGCTTGAGCGTGTTGAAGAAGGCCGGCAGAAACTCGTCCGCCATCCGCTCTGGACCATAGTCGGGGTGGGTCCACAGGTTCAGCGTCCAAAGCTGCGCCCGGTTCGCCGCGCCGATCCGCCCGTCCTTCAGCGGCGAATCCTCTGACACCATGTCCCACCACGTCGCGGGCAGTTCATCCTCGGTGACGTTGTCCTTGTTGTAGATCAGGCACCAAGTAGTGTTCTGCATCCCCGCAAAGGTCGCGTCCGCCGCGCGCCGGTCTTCCGGCACCCCGTCCCATGCCGGCAGGTCGTCCAGTTCCGCTAGCGCGTCGGCCTCGATGTAGTCGGGCAGGCTTCCCTCGAAGCTGACGACGATGTGGCGGACAAGCGAGCCGGACTTGTAGGCCAGCAACGGCTGCACGGCGCGGGCCGCGCCCGAGGTCTCGGTCGCGACGATCTCGATCTCGGGATAGCGCGCGTTGAAGACCGGCAGCCACTTGGCCACATGTTCGGACGAGTCATTGGTGCTGAAGTCAATCGGCCCCTCGGCGGCGGCCTTTTCCAGCCAGTCCGCCGGGATGTCCAACTCGCCGGACGTGGCGCCGTCGGCTTGCTCGATCAGGGTTTCGCTGATGCCGTTCTCTGTCAGGAACGTGCGGGCTTCGTCTGTCATCTGGGCAGAGGCCGCCGCCGTCATCGCCAAAAGCGCGACGGCGGAACAGGCGATCCGCCGATGTGTCGGTGTCGTCTTCATTCTGGTTCTCCTCCCATTTTTCGGTGTCAGGCGGGCGGGTGCCCTCCTGAATTGTCACCGCCTCCCCGACAGCGACCCTTCGGCGCCTCCACACCGGATGGGTCACTGCGTTTCCACACGGCACCGCGACACAGGCGCCGCTACAGCGCGATCTCCGCTGCGCCGTACAGGTCCTGTTCCGTCACGGTGTTCCGCATCTCACCCAGCCCGGTGCCGCGTGTGACGACCACATCCCCGGCTTGCAGAAAGACCTGCGGCGTCCGCGCATTGCCGACGCCCGCAGGCGTGCCGGTCAGCACGACGTCCCCCGCGTTCAGCGTCATGCCGAAGGACAATTCTGCAATCAGCGTCGGGATGTCGAAAGCCATCTGGGCGGTCACGGCGGATTGCATGACCTCGCCGTTCAATTCGCACTCGATCCGCACGCTGCCGAGGTCATCGATCTCGTCCGGCGTGACAAGGAAGGGCCCCAGCGGCGTGCTGTCGTCCGGGCTTTTGCCGCGCATCCACTGCCCGCCGTGGCGTCGCTGGATGTCACGCTGGGATATGTCGTTGGCCAGGCAATAGCCGAAGATATGCGCGTGGGCGCGGTGGGCCGGGATCGACCGGCCGGGCGTGCCGATCACCAGCGCCAGTTCGCATTCATAATCCCACTTCTTCGAGCAGCGGGGATCCCACGCGATGGGATCGTCCGGCCCGATGATCGCGTTCGGCGACTTCGTGAAAAACGTCGGCGCGGTGGGGCGGTCGACCTCTTGCCCGTCCCTGCGGCCCTTGCCCTCTTCGAAGTGGTCCCAGTAATTCCAGCCGGTGCACAAGACGTCCCGCTTGAACCGGGTGATCGGAGGCGCAAGATCGGCGCCGTTGACCGGCACGCGGGTTCTGCCCGCCTCTGACACCGCAGCGGACGCAGCGCCAAGCCCGTCGGCCCCGGCCTCTATCAAGGCTGTCAGGTCGGCGAAAAGGTCGCCGATCAGGACGATGTCCTCGCCATCCACAACGCCGGGCACCACCGCGCCAGCCGTCCGCACGCTTGCAAATCGCATCTTTCCTCCCGTGGGGAGGATTATGATTCCTTCCCCAAGGTCAAAGCGTGATCTACAAAAGCGGTCCAAGTCAATAAATAATCGATCATTCTGCGAAAGTCGGATTTTAGTGGTTTATCTTCACGGCCTTGCCGTTTAAATCGATTGTAAGGGAACCGGTTTGTTTGGACATGGCGTATGCGCGAACAGCAAGTGATGGCAGGATCCGAAGGCAAGACGACCCGCTCTAGTGCGATCTACGGGGACCTTCGAACCGCCATCCTCAACGGCTCGCTCACGCCAAGCGAAAAGCTCAACGTCCGGGAACTTAGCAAACGGTTCGACACCGGCCTTAGCCCGATCCGCGAGGCTTTGAACCGGCTGGCCACCGAAGGTCTTGCCCAGCACGCCGACAACCGCGGGTTCATCGTCTCTCCGGTCAGCCTGCCGGAACTGATGGACCTGACGCAGGCGCGGTGCTGGATGAACGAACTTGGCATCCGCCGGTCGATCGAGCTTGGCGGCTCCGACTGGGAAGAGTCGGTGCTTGTCAGCCTTCATCGCCTGACGCGGACACCCCGGGCGCCGAAGGACGGGCGCACCGGAACCGATCCCGCGTGGAACGTAGCGCACAAGGCGTTCCACCAAGCCCTTGTCTCTGCGTGCGGGTCGGACTGGCTGATCGAAACCTGCGGGCAACTGTTCGATTCCGCCGAACGATACCGCAGCCTTGCGTCGCTGGCCGGCGCCTCCCGCACCGACCCGCGCGACGAGCACCAGGAAATCCTGACGGCAGCCCTTGATCGCGACGCCGAAACGGCCGCGAAACTTATCACCGCGCATTTCCAGCGCACATCAGAGCTTGTTCAGACGGTGGTGAAAGGGGCCCAGCCTTGACCGAAGACACACGCGCCACCCTCGGGATCGTCGTCTGCAGCACCCGTCCCGGCCGGGTCGGCAAGGCGGTTGCGGAATGGTTCCACGCCGTCGCGGACGAGGACGACACGGTGACCGCCGTGCTGCTGGACCTTCAGGACTTCGCCCTGCCGCTTTACGACGAGGCCCGCCATTCCCGCTTTGGCGACTACGAACACGCGCATACACAACGCTGGGCGAAGGCGATCGGCGCCTGCGACGGCGTCGTGTTCGTCACGCCGGAATACAACCACGGCCCGCCGCCCTCTCTTGTGAACGCGCTGACCTATCTCGGGCCAGAGTGGGCCTGCAAACCTGCGGGGTTCGTCAGCTACGGCGGACGCTCTGGCGGGTTGCGCGCTGTGCAGGTGACGAAGCTGATCGTCAACGCCCTGAAGATGTTCCCATCGAAAACCGGAGTGGTCATCCCGTCGGTCAAGACCCACATCGCAGAGGGCCGTTTCGTGGCGACCGAGGAGCATCAGAAAGAAGCCGTCGGGTTCCTGAAGGAAATGGCGACATTGTCCGTGGGCCTAAGAGCCTTGCGGCAGTAGGCGCCGCACGATGGCGCTTGACCCAAGGCATCTGCGCGTCCTGCTGGCGGTCCAGACGCAGGGCTCTTTCACCGCCGCAGCGGACCACCTGAACATGTCGCAGCCCTCTGTCTCGATTGCCATCGCGCAGCTAGAGGACTGGGCCGGCACCAAGGTGGCCCTGCGCGACCGCAAGGGGGCGTCGCTGACACCGGCGGGGCAACTGCTGCTGCGGCGCGCGCGCGCCATCGAGAACATCCTGTCGGACGCACGGCAGGAACTGGCAGGCCACCGCGACCACGTCGAGGGGCCCCTGACCGTGGCGGGCACGCCCGGCGCTTTGCTGGCGCTTCTGCCCCGCATCCTTGGACCGCTGCGCGCCGATGGCAGCCTGTTCCAGATCCGTGCGCAGGAAGTGCGCGACGAGGATATCCTGCCCTTGCTGCGCGACCGCACCGCCGACATCGCGCTGTGCACCGCCGGGCGCGAAGACCCGCCCGCCGACATCGAAGAGACCGTCGTCGCCGCAGAGCCGTTCCTGCTTCTGGCGTCGCCCGATCTGGATCTTCCGGCGGACGGGCTGACCATCGCCGATGCTGTGCGGCTGCCGTGGGTGCTGCCGCTGGCCGATGGGGCGACGCGAAAGCAGCTAGAAGCCGTCTTCCTGAGTTCCGGCGTCGCCCTGCCCCGCTGCACGGTCCGCTGCGACGCGCTTGCGACCATGAAGGAAATGGTCCGCACCGCAGGCTTCGTCGCGCTGCTGCCAGCCTCGGTCGCCGCGACAGAGATGGAGGCCGGTCTGATCCGTTCGGTGCCGCTGAAAGGCGCGCCGCCGCCGCGCCGTCTGGCGGTCTGGCGGCTGGCCGACGACAGCCCCATGCCGCTGGCTGAGAAGTTCATCGCCGCCGCGTGGGACACTCGCCAAATTCCATAAACTCAAACTATGCTGTTCCGCATTATTATTATTTTACCAATGTAAGATCTGGCACCACACTCTGCTGACCGGTCCGCAAGAATGACCGGAAAGGGAGGATCCATGCATCGTTTCGACGCCGGCTGTGGCGAACAGCCAGCCGCTTTCTGGCGCCGTTTGCGCGCACCGCGCCGCGTTGGTCTGCCGCGCTGCAACACCGGATCGGGCGTCTTCGCATGACCGACGTCTGGGATGTCGCGATTGTCGGCTGCGGCCCCGTCGGCGCCTATGCCGCGAACCTGCTGGGGCGGGCCGGTCTTTCGACAATCGTGCTGGAACGCGACACCGCGCCCTACGCCCTGCCGCGCGCCGTCCATATCGACCACGAGATGATGCGCCTGCTGGCGGACGTCGATGCGCTTGCGCCGCTGGACGACCTGCTGTTCGCGGCGAACGGCCATCTTCACATCGGCGCGGACCACGGGATGATCCGCTATCTAAGCGCGGCGGGCCAACCGCGTCCCTACGGCTATGCGAACGACTATTTCTTCTACCAGCCAGAGCTGGAAGCCGTCCTGCGCAACAGCTTGAATCGCTTCGACAATGTGGCCCTTCGCTTGGGCGTCGAGGTCGAGGATCTAAGCCAGACCGCCGACGCGGTGACGCTGCGCCTGTCGGACGGAAGCGACCTTAGATGCCGGTGGGCGATCGGCACGGACGGGGCCCGAAGCACCGTGCGCAAGGCGCTTGGGGTGCAGTTGGACGATCTGGGGTTCGAGGAACCGTGGCTTGTGGTCGACGCAGAGGTCGACGGCCCCCTGTCCTTCCCGGACCTGACCGGCGTGCCGGACGGGGCCGACCTGCACCGCCTGTCGGTCATGATGTGCGACCCGGCCCGCCCCGCCACCATCGTCCCCGGGCGCGGCAATCACCGCCGCTGGGAGTTCATGCTGCTGCCGGGCGAACGCGACGCCGAGATGTCGCGGCCGGAGGTGGTGACCGACCTGCTGGCGCCGTGGGTGGGCAAGACGCCTCACACCGTGATCCGCGCGGCGACCTATCGGTTCCACGGGCTGATCGCGAAGGACTGGCGCAAGGGCCGCGTCTTTCTGGCCGGGGATGCCGCACACCAGACGCCGCCGTTCTTCGGTCAGGGGATGTGTCACGGGATGCGCGACGTCGCCAACCTTGCGTGGAAACTGCAACTGGTCGTGCAGGACGGCGCAAGCGACCGGCTGCTGGACACCTACCAACAGGAACGCGACGCGCAGGTCCGGCACGTGATCGGCAAGGCCATCGAGGCGGGCAAGTACATCTGCATCCTCGATCCGGCCAAAGCCGCCGAACGGGACGAACGGGTCCGGTCCCAGACGGACATCCGGACCGCAGCCGAACTTATCGCGCCCATCGCGTCCGGCATCGTCAGCCCCGGTGCAGGCGAACGCTTCGTCAACCCGGCTGTCGATGCGGACGCAAAGCTGCTGGACGACGTCACCAGCGGCGGGTGGGTCCTGCTGCACGGCAGAGAGATCGCGCTTTCGCCCGACGCGGACGCGGTTCTGCACCGGCTTGGCGCACGCCGGTTCCGCATCGGAACGGATCTGGCCGATCCCGAGGGGCAGCTGCGCCAATGGCTGGATGACCGGGACGTAAGCGCGGTCCTGATCCGGCCGGATTTCTACACCGCCACGATGGCGGCGGACGGACCGGAACTGTCCGAGCGGATCGTCGCGATGGCGGGCGAAATGGCGCTTGTCCCAGCGGCGACCGAGACCTGACGAAGAACGGAGACAGACATGCGTTTCGTGACATTTTTCTATGAGGGACGGACCTCTTGGGGACGGGTGGATGGCGATGACATCCTCGACCTCGGCGGCCTTCCGGGCGCCCCCGCCACGCTAAAGGACGCGGTGGCGCAGGAACGTCTGGACTTCGATGGCCCCGCCGCGCGCCTGCCCCGCAATAACGTCACGCTGCTGCCGGTCATTCCGGACCCGGGCAAGATCCTGTGTGTGGGGCACAACTATGAATCCCACCGCAAGGAAACCGGCCGCGCCAAGGTCTCGTATCCTTCGATCTTCACGCGGTTCGCGGACACGCTGATCGCGGACGGTGCGCCGCTTGTCATGCCCAAGGCCTCTGCCGACTTCGATTTCGAGGCGGAACTGGCCGTCGTGATCGGCAAAGGCGGGCGCAACATTCCAGAAACCGACGCGATGGCGCATGTGGCGGGCTACGCCTGCTTCAACGACGGCTCGCTGCGCGACTGGCAATGGCACACGACGCAGTTCACGCCGGGCAAGAACTTCCCCGGCACAGCGCCCTTCGGCCCCGAACTGGTGACGCCGGACGAGATTTCCGATCTCGACAGCGTGCTGGTGCAATCGATCCTGAACGGAGACGTCATGCAGGAAGCCCCCGTGGCCCACATGATCTTCCCGATCCCGGTGATCATCGCCTACGTCTCGCAATTCACGCCGCTGTCGCCCGGTGACGTGATCGCCACCGGCACCCCCGGCGGCGTCGGGGCCAAGCGCACGCCGCCGGTCTGGATGAGGCCCGGGGACGAGATCGAGATCCGCATCTCTGGCGTCGGCAGCCTGAAAAACACCGTAAGGGCAGAGACATGAGCGCCTTCCCCATCAGCGGCCTGCGCAGCGTCGAGCTGTCGGTATCCGATCCGGCCCGCGCCGCAAAGTTCTACACCGATGTCTGGGGGCTGACGCTGGCGGGCCAGCGGGACGGCATTATCTGGCTGCGCGCCACCGGCACCGATGCTTACGTGCTGCGCCTGACCAAGGGAGAGACGGCAGCGGTGTTGGTCACCTTCGCCGCCGCGCCCGACACGGAGCTCGGCGCGCTTCGGGACCGGATAATCGCCGCCGGCGGCACGGCCGAGGGCGACATCGGCGCGGTGGATGACATCGGCGGTGGCACCGGTTTTGCGGTGCGCGATCCTGCGGGGCGGCTGTACCGTGTGGTGCAAGGCACAGCCGACGCCGCCCCGCTGGACGGCGACAGCCAGCCCGACCGACTGGCCCACGTCAACATCAACACGACGGACATCGACCGCGACATCGCCTTTTTCGAGCGGGGGCTGGGATTCCGCCTGACCGACCGGTCGGCCAAGATGGGCTTTCTGCGCACCAACGCCGACCACCATGCGGTCGTGCTTGCGATGGCCCCCGTCGATACGCTGAACCACATCGCCTTCAACCACCCGTCCTGGGAGGATGTGATGCGCGCCTCGGGCCGGATGTGCGACGCGGGTTTCCCAATCGGCTGGGGTCCCGGGCGGCACGGCCCCGGCGACAATGTCTTCGCCTATTTCGTCGATCCCGACGGCATCGTCATCGAGCATACCGCAGAGGTGCTGGAGGTCGACGACAGCTATCGCGTCGGCACGCCGGCAGACTGGGTCTGGCCCAAGGGCCGCACCGACCAATGGGGCATCGCCCCGCCGAAACGCGACGACTGCGCCAAGGCGCAGCTGGCGATCCCCTTCGTGTAACGCATGGCGCAGCAACCGGCATACCGCACGATCCGCAGCGAAAGGGCACACCCCCGATGAGCACGCTTGTTCTTTACCACGGCACGACCAGCGTCTGTTCCCAGAAAGTGCGGCTGGCGCTGGAAGAAATCGGACTGGACTATGACAGCCGCCTGCTCGACCTGCAGAAGGGCGACCAGTTCGCGCCGGACTATGTGGCGTTGAACCCCGAGGCGGTGGTGCCGACGCTGGTGGACGACGGGTTGGTCGTGGTGGAATCCAGCCTGATCCTGTCGTACCTCGACCGCGTCCATAACGGCGGCGCGCTGATGCCCGCCGCGCCAGACCGGGGCGTCGCCGCGCGGCACTGGCTGCTGCGCTGCCTTGCGATCCACGGCGCGATCAACACGCTCAGCTTCTCGACCGTCATGCGCGACAAGATGCTGGCGACGAAATCCCAAGACGAGATCGACGCCAGTCTGGCACGCATGCCGGACCCGGTCGCCCGTGCGAAACGGCGCGACCTGCTGGACCGGGGGCTGGCGTCCGTCCACGTCGATCAGGCGCTGCGGCACGTCGGCCTGTGGTTCGCCGACATGAACGCGGCGCTGCGCCAGACCGCCTGGATCTCGGGCGACGCCTTCGGGCTCTCGGACGTGGCGCTGTTGTCCTATCTCGACCGTTTGGACAGGCTGGGCTTCGACGGCCTCTGGGCCGACCGCCCGGCGATCGCGGGCTGGCTTGCCGCCATGAAGGCGCGGCCCAGCTACGCGCGGGCGATTGCGGACCTGATCCCGGACGGCGCAGCCACGGCGATGCGTACCGCCGGGCAAACTCACTGGCCCGAGCTGTCCGACCGATGGACGGCCCGCACCTGACCACACCAGCACATCATCAAGGGAGGAAACGATGAAACGACTGGCACTGACGATGGTCGCGATGGCGAGCTTCGGCGCCGCGACCGCCGAGGCCGAGACGCTGAAGGTCTCGACGTTCCTGCCGCCCAACCACGTCTGGAACCGCGCGATCGAGGCATGGGGGACCGAGATCGCCGACCTGAGCGGCGGCGAACTGGACCTAGAGATCTTCCCGGCCGGACAGCTTGGCCCGCCCCCGCGCCAATACGATCTTGTGCGCACCGGGGCCGCCGACCTTGCGGTGATCCTGCACAGCGCGACGCCCGGACGGTTCCCGATGACCGAACTGGCGGGCCTGCCGCTGACCGTGCCCTCGGCTGGCAACGACAGCGCGATCACCTCGCGGCGGCTGACGGAACTGGCGCCGGACTATCTTGCGGGGGAACATCCCGACACCAAGATCCTGTGGATGGCGGTCACGCCGCCGCTGAAGATCCACCTGACCGACGCCGACCCGTCCGACCTGTCGGCCTTCGAGGGCAAGCGCATCCGCTATGCCGGATCGACGTGGCAGAAAATCATCGAGACGCTGGGCGGCTCGCCGGTGCCGGTGCCCCCGGCAGAGGCAGCGGACGCGATGGGCAAGGGCGTGGTCGACGGGGCCTGCTTCCCGTTCGAGGCGACCAAGGCCTTCGACCTTGCGCCGGTGACCGGCTATTCGCTTGAACCCGGGTTGGCGGCGGCGCCCTTCGCGCTGGTCATGTCGCAGGCGACCTACGACGCCCTGTCGCCAGAGCTTCAGGCGATCATCGACGACACCACCGGGCCGGACCGGGCCGAGTGGTTCGGCATGATGCTGGACGAGGGCGAGGCCGGCGGTCGCGCCTACATGGCCGAGGCGGGCGTGAACATCATCACGCTTGGCGCCGACCAGATCGACGACCTCAAGGCAGAGTTCGCCGGCATCGTGGACGAAGCCGTCGCGGCGGCCGCCGACTCTGGCGGCGATGCCGAGGGCTTCCTGTCGGCCTACACGGACTGAAACCGATCCGGCCCGCGCCTATCGGGGCGGGCCGGATCCGAACGAACGAACGGGGGTGACCATGAGCGTCGACAGACCAAGGCAAAGCCTGCCAAAGATCATGCTTTGGGTCGCCAGCGCCGCGCTGGTGGTGATGATGTCCGTCACCGTGCTTGACGTCATCCTGCGCTTTGCCTTTCGCATCCCGGTGCGCGGCGCCTACGACGTTGTCAGCTTCTCGCTGCTGATCATGGTGTTCTTCGGCCTTGCCCCCGTCATCGCCCGCGCCGGAGAGATCACCATCGACCTGATCGACCACATGGTATCGCCCCGCGTGCTGGTCCTGCTGGAAACACTGGCCACCTTTGCGGCGTTCATGGTGTTCGTCTTTCTTGGCTGGTCGATGATCTCGCCCGCGCAGGACGCGTACAAATGGGGCGGGCATTCCCTGGAACTCGGGATGCCGGTCTGGTGGCTATGGGCGGTGGCCTTTGTCGGGCTGTCCGGCATCCTGTGGGTCTGCCTGCGCCGTCTGATCGCCGACATCGGTCGCCTGCGCACCGCCGCCACGCGGGGCCCCGCAGCCGAACGGTCCCGCACATGACCCCCTTCGCACTTGGCCTTGGCGCCATCGGCGCCCTGTTCACCGCCCTGTTCCTGCGCCAGCCGGTCTGGGTTGCCCTTGCGGCGGTCGGCATCCTTGGCAACACGATCCTGAACAACCTTGCGGTGGCCCAACTGATCTCGGGCACGGCGATCTTCGATACCGCGTCGTCCTACAACCTGTCAGTCATCCCGCTGTTCATCCTGATGGGAGAGATCGCAAGCGGCTCGCGCATGTCGGCAGAGCTTTTCGGGGCGGCGCGGGTGCTGCTGTCCGGCGTCCGCGGCGGGCTGGCCATCGCGTCCATCGCCGCCTCGGGCGCGTTCGGCGCCATCTGCGGATCGTCCGTCGCCACCGCAGCCAGCATGACCCGGATCGCGATGCCGGAAATGAGCCGCGCCGGGTACGGGCGGGGCTATGCCGCCTCGTCCATCGCGGCAGGCGGATCGCTGGGCATCCTGATCCCGCCCTCGATCATCCTTGTGATCTATGGCGGCGTGGCAGAGCTGTCGGTCGCGCGCCTGTTCGCCGCGTCGATGCTGCCGGGGCTTGTGCTGCTGGTGCTGTACATGGCCATCGCCTTCTGGCGCGCCCGCCGCAGCGGCGAAGCGCCCGACCCCGTCCGCACCACGCTGTCGGAAAAGCTGCGCGCCCTGCGCGAGCCGTGGCAGTTCATCCTGCTGTTCGTGGTGACGATCGGCGGGATCTATGCCGGTATCTTCAGCCCGAACGAGGCCGCGTCCGTCGGTGCCTTTGGCGCGATCCTTCTGGGGTTTCTCAAACGCACGCTGACGGTCCCTGCACTGCTGCAAGCTCTGCAAACCGCCGTGCTGGTGTCGTGCGCGCTGTTCATGATCATCGTCGGCGCGACGATCTTTTCCAACTTCATCGTCCAGACGCGCCTGCCCGACACGCTTTTGGCCTTGTCGCAGCAGGCCGAGCTTTCGGCCTTCACCATCATGGCGCTGATCGTCGCGATCTACATCGTGATGGGCTGCTTTCTGGAAGGCATCGGGATGATCCTTATCACGGTTCCCGTCTTCTTGCCCATCGTGACCGGCTTCGGCTTCGATCCGGTCTGGTTCGGCGTGTTGGTCGTGGTGCTGGTGGAACTGGGCCTGATCACCCCGCCGGTCGGGATGAACCTGTTCATCATCCGCGCGCAGGTGCCGGACCTGTCGATGCAGGCGCTTTACGCCGGCATCGCCCCGTTCCTGATCGCCCCTCTGGTCCTGATCGCGCTGCTCTTCGCGGCTCCGTCGCTGGCGCTATGGCTGCCCTCGGTCCTGTACTGACCGCCGCCCCCGGCACCTTGGGGGCACGACGGGGCACATCCCTGCCCCGCCCCGGTCCGGGCGCATCCGTCGCCCACTCAGTACGGCAACGCCACGTCCGCCCCGCGCGGCGCACCTGCGGCGCCGAAATAGCGCATCGCGGGATGCCCTTGGAACGTGGTGCGGCAGTCGATCAGGCTGGGCTTTTCGCTGGCCAGCGCCTTGGACAGGGCCGCCCGGAACTCGGCCTCGCTGCTGACAAGATGCCCCTCGCACCCGAAACCGCGCGCGATGGCGGCATAGTCGGTGCCGGACAGGTCCGCCTCGAACTCGAACCCCGATTTCTGCTGCCCGGCCCGGATCACGCCCCAAGCGGCGTTGTTGTGAACGACGACGACCACCGGGAGGTCATAGCGAACGGCGGTGTCGAGTTCCTGAATGGTGAAACCGACGCTGCCATCGCCGGTGGTGCAAATCACCGGGCGGTGCGGCTGGGTGGCCTTCAGGCCAAGCGCGTAAGGCAGCCCACAGCCCAGAAGGGCCAGACCGGGCATGTGGAACCGGGTGCGCGGCGCTGGGGCCGACAGGCGGTCGTTGTGCCAGAACGTCGTGTGGCCGCCGTCATAGGTGACCAGCGCATCGGCGGGCAGCATCTGGTTCAGCACCTCGGCATAGCGCGCCGGATGCGGCAGGTCGTCGATGATTTCGGTGGTTTCGGCCTCGGCGATCTCGGTGCGGTGCCGCCGGACCAGCGCGTCCCGCCAGCCTGTCGTCGCCGCACGGGCAGCATGGCCGTCCAGCGCCGTTGCAAGTTCGGCCAGCGCGGCCTTCGCATCCGCGTGGATGCCGACCTCGACCGGCGTGTTCCGTCCCAAGGCCCCGGCGTCGGTGTCGATCTGGACCAGCCGCGCGTCCGGCGACACCAGCGGCCCGTCCGCCCCCCACAGCCACGACGAAAACCGGCAACCGACGGCAAGGACGGCATCGGCCTGTTGCAGCGCCTCGATCACCGCTGCGCCACCGATGATCCCGCCGTGGCCGATGAAGGCCGGATGGTCCGAGGGCACCGACCCGATGCCCATCTGGGTGGCCGTGGCCGCTGCCCCCAGCATCTCGGCAACCCGCAGAACCTCGGCAGAGGCGTCGGACTGCACCGTGCCGCCCCCGGCAATGACCAGCGGACGTTCGGCCCCGGACAGGCAGCGGGCCGCCGCATCGATCAGCGCCGGATCGGGATACAGGCGCGGCGGCGGGGCGAACGCGGCCTCGGACAGGATGCGCTGGTCATAAGGATAGCTGGACGCAAGGATATCGGCGGGAATGTTGACGTGCACCGGGCCGGGCCGGCCCGACAGCGCCTCGCGGATCGCGCGGCGCAGCACTTCGGGCGCGCGGCGACCGTCCGTCAGCCGGATGCTGAGCTTGGTGATCGGGCGATAAAGCTCTACCAGATCGAGATCCATCATGATGCCTCGGTCGGGGCCGGTCAGGTGCGTGGCGTTGCCGCTGGTGATCGCGATCATCGGCACGTTGTCGGCGAAGGCATTCGCGACGCCCGGGACAAGGTTGCTGCCGCCCGGACCGAGTTCACCGAAGGCGCAGGACAGCCGACCGGTGCCCAGCGTCGCGGCGGTCGCCATCATCGCCCCCGCCTGTTCATGCCGGACGCCGACGAACCGCACCCGGTTCTGACGCGACAGCGCCTTCATCAGGGGCATCATCTTGCCGCTCGGAATCCCGAATGCGTGGTCGACCCCGGCCTTCGCCAAACACTCGATGACGATCTCTGCGCAATTACGGTCCATGATCCCTCCCCGTCTGCGGTATGGATCAAGCATTAATCGCGTGTTCAATTTTTGGCAAGCGCCTTGCCCGATCAGGCGGATTTCTCGCGGCCTGTCTCTTGCTGCGTCGCGGCGGGCGCCGGGGCCGAGAAGGACGCGACCAGCGCCGGCAGGATCTGGCGAAAGATCTCGTCCCCGTCCGTGCTGTCGCACTTCCCGGCCGACACCACGAGCAACCCCGGAGGCGTCGGGCGTGTGTTGAAAAACAGGATCGACCCGATCATCGCGTAGAACCGCCAGATCACCACCTCGCGCGGGAGATCCGGCAACAGCGCCGAGATCTCGTCGATGAATGCGATGTTAACGGTGTTGAAAGCGCGGGCCGCGATCTCTTCCGCGACCTCGGACCGCTCGTTGATCAGGCTGGCATGAAGCCGCGCGAAATTGGCGGCGCCGGATTGCCAATTCTTATTATTCAGAAGGGGTTGCAGGTAAATCCTCAACAAGCCTTCAAGGTCGATCTCTACCCCGTTCGCACGCGCGCGGGTCAGGTCGTGCATCCGTTGCGCGACATGGTCGGCGGCGCTGGCGCGCATAACCTCTTCGAACAGGCCCTCCTTGTTGCCGAAGTGATAGGCGATCAGCGCCGGGTTCACCTTGGCGGCGGACGCGATGTCGCGCACCGACACCGCGCGGAACCCGTTCTGCGCAAACTTCTCGCCCGCGGCTTCGATAAGCTTCTGCCGCGTCTGGGCGGCGTTGGATTGGGCTTTCGCCATGTCCGGGGCATCCTGTCGTGTTTGTTGACCCTACCATAAGGCTTCGACCCGCGATGCAAAACACCCCTTGACCGACGCCTTCGATCAGTTAATCATGTGTTCAAATATTTTGGCAATGGGGTTCGGGGAGGAGGCCATATGTCAGACAAGGCCAGACCCTTCGGGCGGCTGCTTAGGCTTGCCGAACTTGCCGGGCGGGCGATGACGCTGGCGGCGGCGGTGGCCCTTGCATTGGCGACGCTGCACATCTTCGCCGACGCCATCGCGACCAAGTTCTTCCGGTCGCCGATGTTCGCCACCCACCAGATCGTCACCAGCTATTACATGGTCGCGCTGTTCTTTCTGCCGCTGGCCCATGCCGAACTGCGCGGCGCGCATATCACCGCCGACCTGCTGTATTCGGCCCTGCCACGGGGCCTGCGAACGGTGGCGCGCAAGGCCAATGGCCTGTTCCTGACGGCGTTTCTTGGCGTCATGACGTGGCAGGCGTGGGTCAAGGCGATCAGCCAGACCGCGCGGGGCGAGAAGGACACGATCCTTGGCACGCCCTTCCTGATCTGGCCATCGCGTTGGCTGGTCGTCGTCGGGCTTGGCGCGATGACGCTAGCCGCCCTGCTGACCCTTCTGACACGCGGCGACGACGACGCCGTTTCTCTTGAAATCGAGTCCCCCAAATGAGCGATATTGCAGTCGGAGGCATCGGCGTCGGCGTCATGATACTGCTGATCATGCTGCGCTTTCACATCGGGCTGGCGATGGGAATGGTCGCCACCGTCGGTATCTTTGTGATCCAGGGCCCGCGCGCGGCTTTCTCGATCCTGCAGAACGTCCCCTACAGCTTTGCCGCGAACTGGGAATTCTCGGCGGTGCCGCTGTTCCTGCTGATGGGCGCCGTGGCCCACGCGTCGGGCATGACCGCCTCGTTGTTCCACGCCGCGCGGCTGTGGCTGTCGTGGCTGCCCGGCGGGCTGGCCATCGCGACGAACATCGGATGCGCCGGGTTTTCCGCCGCCGCCGGGTCCAGCGTCGTGACCTCGGTCGCGATGGGCCGGATCGCGGTGCCGGAAATGCTGCGCTTTGGCTACGACAAGGGGCTGGCCACCGGCACCGTCGCCGCCGCCGGCACGCTGGGCGTGATGATCCCGCCATCGATCCCCATGATCATCTACGCCTATTTCGCCGAGGTCTCGGTGGGCTCGATGTTCCTTGCCGGCATCCTGCCGGGATTGCTGACGGCGGGGCTGTATTGCCTGATGATCATGGGCCGCTGCACGGTGAACCCCAAGCTGGCCCCGCCGGTGCGCGAAACCGAGGACCCGCGCGCCAAGTGGCGGGCGCTGGCAGAGGTCTGGCCCCTGCCCGTCATCATCTTCGTGGTCGTCGGCACGATCTACGGCGGCATCGCCTCGGCGACCGAAAGCGCCGCCTTCGGCGTGCTCGCCGCCTTCGTCATCGCCCTGCTCAAGGGCCGGCTGACCCTGCAGGTGCTGCGCGACTCGTTTCTTGGCACCATCGAGAACACCGCCAGCATCTTCTTCATCATCCTTGGCGCCGTGCTGCTGACCCGCTTCATGGCCTATTCCGACCTGCCCGAGTTCATCTCGGACGCGGTGATCGGCTGGGGCCTGTCGCCACTGGCCCTGATCATCGCCACCGGCCTGATCTTTCTGGTGCTGGGCTGCATCCTCGATCCGATCGGGCTGATGCTGCTGGCGCTGCCGGTGTTCCTGCCGATCTACGAGGCCGCGCATATCGACATGATCTGGTTCGGCATCCTGTTCATCAAGTACATCGAGATCGGCCTGATCACCCCACCCGTCGGGATGAACGTCTTCATCCTGCGCTCGATCCTGCCGCAGATCCCTGTGGGCACCATCTTTCGCGGCACCGGCTGGTTCTTCGTGACCGAGATCGTCGTGCTGGCCCTGTTGATCGCCTTTCCCGCCATTTCCACCGTTCTGGCCGCAAGCGCCCGGTGACACGTGATTAACCAGAGGAGGACCCGATGAAACTTTCTACCAAAGTGACGGCCCTTGCGGCCGCGACGGCCCTGACAACCGGCGCGCTGAGTGCGCAGGAACTTCAATATTCCACCCACCTACCGCCCGTGGTGGGCGTGAACTCTGCCGGCATCCAGCCGATGTTCGACATGATCACCGAAGCGACCGGCGGCGACGTCACGGTCAAGTACTTCTGGGCCGGTCAGCTGTTCGACGCAGCGGGCAACTTCGAGGCGATCCGCGACGGCGTCATCGACGTGGCCTTCACCCAGCCCGAGGACGCGCAGGCGGACATGCCGGTGAACCTGATCTTCGCCGATCTCTACTTCATGGGCGAAGACCCCTATGCAACGGCGGCGGCGCTGAACGAAACGATCCTGCTGGATTGCGAAAGCTGCCGGGACGAGTACGCGAACAACAACGCGATGTTCATGGGCGCCCACGCGACGACACCGACGCTGATGTCCTGCGCGCCAGAGATCACCTCGATGGACGACCTGACCGGCCGAAAGGTGATCGGCCAGTCCACCATCGCGGGTTGGGTCAACAGCTTTGGCGGCATCCAGCTGGACGTGCCGCCGCCGGCCCGTCTGGAAGCGATGGAGCGCGGCGTGGCGGACTGTACCATCATCTCGGCTGAATGGCTGGAAGCGTTCTCGTTGGGCGAGGTGGTGAAGACGGTGATCGACACGCCGAACGGGTCGCAGTTCGCGATCTCGATCGCGACGATGAACGCCGAAACCTGGGACGGTCTGTCGGACCCGGTGCAAGAGGCATTCCTGACCTCGATGCCGAAAGCCATCGAAGGGATCATCGACAACTACTCCGAACGCGACGCAGCCGCGCTGGAGAAGTGGCAGGGCCTTGGGCTGACCGTGACCGACCTTGACGGCGCCTACGAGACCGCGCTGACCGCCTATCTGGACGGCTACGAAGGCCGCGTCATCAAAGATGCCGAAGCGCGGGGCGTCTCGAACGCGGCGGACATCGTGCACACTTTCGAGGAAAACCTCGAGAAATGGACGGCGATCCTGTCCGAGAAGGGCACCGACGACTACGCCCAGCTGCTGTGGGACGAGATCTACAGCAAGGTCGACTACTGATCGCGACCGCGGCGGGCGGCTTCGGCCGCCCCCACCCCCAATTCACACCGAACAACAGGAGCGACACCATGGTCCATCCCGTCAGCACGTCACTCGGGCTCGACACCGCAGAAACCATCGCGTCCGAGACGCTGGCCCACCGCAAGGCGCAGGGTTTCCTGCCGCTGACCGTGGTGGTGCTGGACGCCGGCGGCCACATCGTCACCGCCAAGCGCGAGGACGGCAGCGGCATCGTCCGGATGGACGTCGCACTGGCCAAGGCTTGGGGTGCCGTGGGCATGGGGCTGAACGCCCGCACCATCGGCGAGCGGCTGGGCGGCAACCCCGGGTTCCTTGGCGGCATCGTCGCCGCCTCGGGCGGGCGCGTCGCGCCGAACCACGGCGGCGTGCTGATCCTTGACGACGGCGGCACCGTGATCGGCGCGGTCGGCATCAGCGGCGACACCGGCGAGAACGACGAACTCTGCGCCCGCGCGGGCATCGCCAAGGCGGGCCTGACGGCTGCGGACTGACAACGGGTTTGGGAGAAAGACCGATGGACATCGGATTGCTGATCGACAACGAGAACGTCCCGGCCGGCGACGGCGCGACGTTCGAGCGCGCCAACCCCGTGGGGGGCGCCACCGCGACGACGGCGGCCGCCGCAGGCTCGGCGGACGTGGACAGGGCAGTGAAAGCGGCGCAGGCCGCCTTCCCCGCGTGGTCCGCCACCGGACCGGCCGAACGGCGCAAGATCCTGAACAAGGCCGCCGACCTGATGGACGAGTGGACGCCGACATTCATCGAGATCGGCATCGCCGAGACCGGCGGCACGGGCATGTGGCATGGCTTTAACTGCATGTTCGCGGGCAAGATCCTGCGCGAGGCCGCCGCGTCCGTCACCCAGATCAAGGGCGAGGTGATCCCCTCGGATCGTCCCGGCTCGCTGTCGATGGGCTATCGCCAGCCGGTCGGCGTGCTGGTCGGCATGGCCCCGTGGAACGCGGCGCAGATCCTTGGCGTCCGCGCCTTCGCTTTGCCCATCGCCTGCGGCAACACCGTGGTGCTGAAGGCGTCCGAGAAATGCCCCGCCACCCACCGGATGCTGGCCGACGTGATGGCGGCGGCGGGGCTGCCGAAGGGCGTGTTGAACGTGGTCACCCACAGCGCCAAGGATGCGCCCGATGTGGTGAACGCGCTGATCGACCACCCGGCGGTGAAGCGGATCAACTTCACCGGCTCCACCCGCGTCGGGCGGATCATCGCGGAACGGGCGGCGAAGCACCTGAAGCCCTGCCTGCTGGAACTGGGCGGCAAGGCCCCGCTGGTGGTTCTGGACGACGCCCATATCAGCGGCGCGGTAAATGCCGCGAATTTCGGGGCCTTCATGAACTCGGGCCAGATCTGCATGTCGACCGAGCGGATCATCGTGGATGAAAAGGTGGCCGACGCCTTTGCCGAGGCCTTCGCCGCCAAGGCCGCAGGGCTGGTCGCCGGACCACCCGGCGAAAAGGTCCACCTTGGCAGCGTCATCGACGCCGACGCGGTCGATCATGTCGCGGCCCTTCTGGCCGATGCCGAGGCTAAGGGCGCGAAACGTCTTTGCGGCGGCATCCCGGACAGCGGCACCATCATGCCGGCGACGATCCTCGACCACGTCACATCCGAAATGCGGATCTATGGCGAGGAAAGCTTCGGCCCCATCGTCTCGATCATCCGCGCGAAGGACACCGAGCACGCCATCGAACTGGCCAACGACTCTGACTATGGCCTGTCGTCATCGGTCTTCGGGCAGGATGTCCGGCGCGCGATGGACGTGGCGCGGCGGATCGAAAGCGGCATCTGCCACGTCAACGGTCCGACCGTGTTCGACGAGGCGCAAATGCCCTTCGGTGGCGTGAAGGCCAGCGGTTACGGCCGGTTCGGTGGCTCTGCCGGGATCGACGCCTTTACCGAACTGCGCTGGATCACCGTCGAGGACCCCGAACAGCCCTACCCGTTCTAGGGTGGCCCAAGGCGAAGGCGCGCGGCCTGCGAAGGCACGCGCGCCCTACGCACCCAGCGGCGGCTCTTTGCTGTCGCGCGCCAGCCTGCGGATTTCGGGACGCAGCGACGAGAACTGGTTACGCCGAAGGTGCTCGCGGAAATCGCGGGGGGTCTGCCCGTACTGCTTCTTGAACGCCCGCGAGAAGACCGCCGGATAGGAAAACCCGCAGGCGATAGCGACGTCGCCGATGGAAAACTCTTCGTAGAACAGAAAGTTACGCGCCGCCTGAATACGGATGCGCAGGTACAGCCGCATCGGGCTTTCACCAAAGGTCCGCTGACACAGCCGCGACAGCGTCCGGGGCGACAGCGCAAGATCCTCGGCCAGTTCTTCCAGCGGCAGCGGAAAATCCAGGTTCTGTTCCATCTTGGCCACCAGCCGGGCGGCAAGCGTCTCGGTCTCTGGCCGGGGCGTGGAATCGTTGCGCTGGGGCTGAGTCATGGGACGGCGGGTGTGCACCATCGCGTTGGCGACCTCGTCGGCCAGCGCCTCTCCACTGATGCCGGCGATCAAGTCCAACATCATGTCCAGCGTCGCCACCCCGCCCGCCGACTGCGCCCGGCCATTGCCGATGAGGTACAGCTGATCCACGATGTCGGCGCGCTGGAACACCTCTTGGAACGTCCGCGTCGCTTCCCAGTGCACGACCGCCGCCGGTGCATCCGCCGTGCCCACAAGCCCCGCCTGCGCCAGTGCGAACCCGCCGGTGTCGGCACTGCCCACAGTCGCCCCGAACCGCGCCGCCGCGCGCAGGTGGTTCAGCAGCTTGGGAGAGTTGTGCTGCGTCGGCAGGTTGCCCTCGAACACAAGGTAGTGCGTCCCGATCGGCATCGTCTCGAACGAGCAGTCGGCATCCAGCCACATCCCGTTCGAGGCCCGCACCGACCCGCCCGTTTCCGACACCAGCATCCAGCGGAACAGCTCGCGCCCCGAGTTCTGGTTGGCGATCCGCAAGGCATCGACCGCAAGCACCAGCGCGTTCAGCGGAAACTCGGGTTGCAGGAAAAGAAGAAAGGTCGGCGGGCTTTGCGTGGAACGCTTGAGGTCGGCAGCCATGTCTGTCCTTTTGGCCAGATTTGTCTACGAATTGGCTTTCAGCGTCAACAAGTTTGGCCGACCGCCGATGAAACTGGGCCTGCAAGCATGGCCCGCTTCGTGGCCGAATGACCCGACACCGGATCGCAGACCGTTCGTCGCCCGCACCCTTGGGTGCGGCGTGCGAAGCTGCGGCCCGCGGCACCAAGAAAGGTACAGTGTGACTCCCGAGCAGCTAAAAGCGGATCTGGAAGGGTGCTATGTCACCATCCCGACGCCCTTCGCCGACACCGAAGATTTTCCCGTCAACGAAGAGGCGCTTCGCAGCTACGTCCGTTTCCTGACCGGCTCTGGCCTGACGCGCGACTACGCGACGTTCCTTGCCGGCGGCGCGGCTGGCGATTTCTCGACCATGACCTTCGACGAGCGGATGCGCGTCGCGGAAATCGTGCTGGACGAGGTCAACGGGCAGGTCCCGGTGGCGGTGGGCGCGCAGACCACGTCGACGCTGGAACTGAAGCGGCTGGCCAAACGCGCGTCCGAGCTGGGCGCAAGCTTCATTCAGGTGTCGTGCCCCTACTACTTCACCCACACCGAGGCCGATTTCGAGTGTCCGTCGTCAGATGATTTGGGACGCTTGAGCGCTTTCCAGACTGGAGGCTCTGGCTCACCGCTGATTGATGTTACGCGTTTTCAGTTTCGTGA
>NZVC01000019.1 GCA_002701395.1 Maritimibacter sp.
CGTCCGGCGACAGCGCCGCGGCGTAGCGATCGATCGACTCCGGTGTCGCCGCGCTGGGGTGCGGCACGAACAGGTTGGCGCCGAGCGGGGCGGAGGTGAGCTCAGCCGCCGCGTTCAGCCGCTCGGCGAACACGTCGGCGCTGAGATAGCCGGCGGCGATGAAGCCGAGTGCGCCGGCGTTGCTGCCGGCGGCGGCCAGTTCGGGCGTCGACGGCCCCCCTGCCATCGGTGCGATGACGATGGGGGCAGCGAGGTCGCGCACGTCGAACACCACACCGTGTTCCTACCACGGACGCCGCGTCTGCTTCCGCGATCCTGGCGGACAGCATGTGGAGGTTTGCACCCGCCAGCACGGCGCTAGACCTCAGTCATTCACCTGATCGGCCGCTAGTTGTCCTGATGCCCGCGCGCCTCTTCCTGGCGGCGATAGTCGTCGGCGAAAGCGCGGACGTGGTCGGGCAGTACCCCGGCGGCGACGTCGGCCAGGCTGGTCTGTTCGAGCACTGAGCGCATGCTGGCCCGCAGGGCGCGCCACACGTCGGTCAACGCGGCGGTGGGACCGGAATACGGCAGGTCCCCGAGGCCGATGTCGCGCACGCTGGCCAGCGGACCGTCGATGCAGCGCAGCACGTCGGCGATGCTGATGTCGGCCGCCGGTCTGCTGAGTTCGTAGCCGCCGTCGCGGCCCCGGTGGCTGCGGACCAGCCGGTCGGTGCGCAGGTCGGACAGGATGTCGACGAGAAACTGGGGAGGGATCTGCTGCGCCCTGGCCAGATCGTCGGTTTTGACGAGAGCGCCGGCCTCGGCGGTCGCCAGCTGGATCATGGCGCGGACGGCGTACTCCGCCTTCGCCGACATCCGCATGGCGCCAGATTAGTCGGGCAGGTCGGCGGATCCGGGGACCACCACGGCGAACAGGTCGGCCATCGCGGCCAGGCTGGCACTCTGCATCCCCGCGGCGGGCACGGGTTGTCCGTCCGTCCCGGGCAGGGCGCGGGTCGCGGTCGCACCGGCCACCACGGTCGGCGCGTAGCCGAGGTTGAACCCGCCGCGGGCAGTGGAGTTGACGCACATGTGCGTCATGAAACCGGCCAACACGAGGTTCGAGGCCCCGACCGCCTTGAGCCGGTCGTCGAGGTCGGTCTGGACGAACGCATTCGGATAGCTCTTGACGACCACGGGCTCGCCCTCGCGCGGGGCGACCCGGTCGACGATGGCGCCGATCTCGGCATCGATGTCGTAGGGCGAGCCGGCCCCGCCGTTGTGCTGGATGTGGATGACCGGAACACCTGCGGAGCGGGCCCGGTCCAGCAGGGCCGCCACCTCGTCCAGAGCGGCATCCACCCCCTCGAGTTCCATCACCCCGCGGGTGTAGGTGTTCTGGCAGTCGATGAGGACCAACGTCGAGTCGCCCAGCGGGGCAGGCGTCGCGGGCATCCCTTCCAGCGCGCGCAGGGTGTTCAATTCAGACACGGTCTCAGCGTAGTGCGCCCCCGCGCGCTGCGGCGCCGATCAATCGTCGAGGTCTCGGGCAGTCGCCGGCACGCCCAGCGCGGCGGCACGGGCCCGCGCGCGTCGCGAGGCGGGCGTGCCGCGGCACCGTCCACCCCGGAGTCGACGGCCTGCCGATCCATCGCGGGGGTAGCATCCACGACGCGTCGCGCAGGTCAAAACCACTGGGTTGCAGCCTATTCGACAGACATGAGAGCGGCGATGATCGAGCTGGATGCAGCACCGACGACGTCGTCCGGTGTTGCACGGTGGCACTCGGCCACGAGAGCATTAAAGTCTCGGCCATGGACGCTCAGCAGTCGCCCGAGGGCCGACTCGACGGGCGGACTGTTGCGGTGGCGCTGCTGTCCGATGTCTCGCGGCTGGCCGACGACATGTTGCAGTTTCTGGTGGAACGTATTCCTGAGACCGTCGAGGACGCCGAACTCCGTGGACTGACGCTGGGGTCGTGTTCGTCGAATCTGGAAGCGGCCTTGTCCATGGTCCGCCACGGCATCGACGCCGCCGCGGCCGAGGCGCCGGTCACCGCGCTCGAGCATGCCCGGGCGATGGCCTCGCGCGGACACAGCGTCGATGTCATGTTGCGCTTCTACCGGCTCGGACACGAGTACTTCACGGTGCGGCTGGCAGACGTGATGAAGGGATGGACGGGTGACTCTGCAACCGCCCTGACCGTCTACGCGGAACTGGAGCGCTTCGCGTTCCGCTATATCGACCGGATCTCCAGCCTGGTCGCCGAAGAGTATGTCGCCGAACTCGACCGTCGCCAAAATCAGGCCCGCGCCGAGCGCGCCGAGATGGTGCAGGACCTGCTCGCCGGCAAGCACATCACGGTCAGCCGCGCAGAACGAGTTCTGCGACACCGACTCACCGGCACCCAGATCGGATTCGTGTGTTGGGCGCATGACCGTGCAGTCAACCTGGAACGTCACGCCAACCTGTTGGCCAGGGCGTTGGGTTCACCGCACCCGCTCCTCATGGCCGACGGGCCGCTTGCGCTCTGGGGATGGGTCGCGGTGACCGGCGACCAGGCTCGACTGGCCCGCGACACGTTGGCCACGTGGCACAGCTCCGGCGAGGCCGTCCACATCGCTGTGGGCTCACCTCACGAGGCGGTGCCGGGCTTTCGCCTATCCCACCGTGAAGCGGTAGGCACGCGCCGCATCGTCGAACTCTCGGTGTTGTCGGCGCCGTCGCTGACGGTTTTCAGCGATGTCGCGCTCGTCGACGCGTTGTCACAGGACCTCGAGGTGGCCCGGAACTTCGTGCAGTCCCAACTGGGCGACCTCGGCCGTGACGGACCGCAGGAGAGGGAGGAACGCGCGGCCCTGCTCGCCGTCCTCGACGCGCAAGGCAGTCTGGTGTCGGCTGCGCACACGTTGAACGTCCACCGCAACACCGTGCTCAAGCGGGTCCGGCGCGCCGAGGAACGGCGCGGGGCTCCCGCCACTGCCGGCCTGGCCGGGCTCCACGCCGCGCTTCGCGCCGCAGACGTCCTCGGCGCCGCGGTGCTCAGATCCGGCTGAATCCCACACCGACCGGGTCCCCCCCTGCTGGGTGTGTGCGCAGCGCACACGGCGATGGGCCGGGAGTGCCTTGTCGGCTGCTGTCGCGATTCGTAGCGTGACCCCGACCGATGAGCATCGAAGAAGGACTCCTGATGGCGACAACCGCAGAGGAATCTCCGTCCGCGCCTACCCTGTCACGGCAGGCCCTGCCCGACCCCGGCGAACGGGTCCCCGCTCTCTCCTGGCCCATCGTCGCAATCTTCGTCGCCGCACTGGCGGTGTTCGGCGCGTCCACGGCCGCCGCGATCACCCGCAGTCTGCCGGCGGCGGCCACCATAGCCGCCAGCGCGGCAGCGATCTTCGTGATGTTCACCGTGCTCCACGATGCATCCCACAGCGCGATCAGTTCCCACCGATGGGTCAACCGGCTCTTCGGACGCGTCGCAATGTTCTTCGTCTCCCCGCTGATCTCGTTCTCGTCGTTCGCCTTCATCCACATCGAGCATCACCGCAACACCAACGACGGCGATTCCGATCCCGATCACTTCGTCAGCGCCGCACCGTGGTGGCAACTGCCGTTCAGATTTCCTGCGATGGATCTGCCCTATCTGCGGTTCCTGTGGCGCAACCGGAAGAAGCGTCCACGTGCCGAGATCATCGAAACCGCCGGCTTGATGACGTTTTCCGCGGCGGTCCTTGTGGGTGCCGCGCTCACCGGGCACCTGTGGATGGTGGCGGTGATCTATCTGATCCCCGAGCGCGTCGCCATCTTCGTTCTCGCGTGGTGGTTCGACTGGCTTCCCCACCACGGGCTGGAACAGACCCAGCGCGAGAACCGTTATCGCGCAACCCGGAACCGAGTCGGAGCCGAATGGATCATGACTCCGCTGCTGCTGTCACAGAATTACCATCTGGTGCACCATCTGCACCCGTCCATTCCGTTCTACCGATACGTCGCCGCCTGGCGGCGCAACGAGGCCGCGTACTTGGAGCGCGACGCTGCGATCGGCACTGTGTTCGGTCAGCAACTCGACCCGAACGAGTACCGGGAGTGGAAGAAGCTCAACGGCAAGCTCGCGCCCATTCTGCCCGTCAGGATGCCGCGGTCATCGAGTGCACGGCACGCCAGCACCTACCCGGTTCCGGTCAAGAGCGTCGACCGATTGACCGCCGACAGCGTGAAGATCACCTTCGAGGTGCCCGAGGAGTTCCGGGAACAGTTCCAGTTCCAGGCGGGTCAACACCTGACCGTCCAGCACGGCGCGGACAACGGCACGACGATCCGGCGCAATTACTCGATCTGCACGTCAGCCACCTCCGGCGAGTTGGCGATCGGGGTCCGCCGCATCGACAACGGCGCCTTCTCGACGTACGCATGCGACGTGCTGCAGGCCGGCGACGTGGTGGATCTCATGACACCCACCGGCAGTTTTGGTGCACCCCTGCAGCCGGGGGCCGAGTGCGAGCATGTCGCGGTCGCCGCCGGCAGCGGTATCACCCCGATACTGTCGATCATCAGAACCACCATGGAGATCGAAACCGACAGCCGTTTCACTCTCATCTACGGCAACCGCACCGCCGAAACCACCATGTTCGCCGAGGAACTCGACCAGCTGGAATCCCGGTACGCGGACCGATTGCGCATCATCCACGTCCGCTCCGGAGAAACCCATCACCCCGCCGATTTCCGTGGCCGTATCGACTACCCGTTGCTCCGAAGGACTCTCGGGGAATCGATCACCTCGGTTGACCGGTGGTACCTGTGTGGGCCCCTCCCGCTCGTCACCGAGCTACGCGACAACCTCGTCTCCGACGGAGTCGACGACGACAGCATTCGCCTCGAGCTCTTCCGCGGTGCGGAACGGAGTGCACCGAACTCCGAGTTCCGCGGAGCTCAGCTCACGGTCGCGATGTCGGGAACGAACCACTCCGTCGACCTCGGACCCGGCGAGAGCATTTTGGAGGCAGCTCTCAAGAATGGGATCGACGCGCCGTATTCCTGTCTAGGCGGCGCCTGTGGGACCTGCAAAGCCAAGATCGTCGAGGGCGCCGTCACGATGGAGCAGAACTTTGCGCTCACGTCCGCAGAACTCGACGCAGGCTTCGTACTCACCTGCCAATCCCATCCGACCACCGACGCCGTCACCGTCGACTACGACGGCTGACCTGACTCCGTCGACGTTTCAGCCCGCGGTAACCGCCAGCACGGCCTCGGCGAGCTCGGGGCGACACACGATCAGGTCGGGCAGCTTGGAGTCGCGCTGGTTGTAGATCAGCGGTGAGCCGTCGATGCGCGAGGTGTGCAGACCCGCGGCGCGTGCCACCGCGACCGGCGCGGCCGAGTCCCACTCGTACTGGCCGCCGGCGTGGACGTACACGTCGGACAGTCCCTGCACCACCGAGGCGACCTTCGCTCCCGCCGAGCCCATCTCGACGAGTTCACCACCCAACGCCTCCTTGACCTCCAGCGCGACGGCCGGGGGTCGGGTCCGCGACACCACGATGCGTGGCACCGCGGGCGCGGATGGTGGTGCGGCCACCGACGGCGTCGCCAACGTCACGTCTTGGGCGGGAAGTGCCACCGCCCCCGCAACGAGCTCACCGGCCTCCCACAGCGCGACATGCACCGCCCAGTCGGTGCGGTCGAGTTCGGAGAACTCCCGGGTACCGTCGAGCGGGTCGACGATCCACACCCGCTGCGCCGACAGGCGCACCGGGTCGTCGACGCCCTCCTCGGAGAGCACGGCGTCGTCGGGACGCTCGGCGACCAGCGCCGCCATCAGGAAGTCGTGGGAGCGCTTGTCCCCCGCGTCTTTCCGGTCCTGCGCGGCAGCGTCGGCGAATTCTGCGCGGACGTCGAGCAGCAACCGGCCGGCCTCGGCGGCCAGCAACGCCGCCAGTTCATGGTCGGTCACTGGCCGCGACTCTCGAGCAGCTCGATGACCGCGGCGGCCAGTTCGTCGGGGCTGCGCTCCGGGGTCAGCCGCAGGTCGGGATTCTTGGGCCGCTGATAGGGACTGTCGATGCCGGTGAAGTGCGTGATCTCACCGGCGCGGGCCTTGGCGTAGAGCCCCTTGGGGTCGCGTCGTTCGCAGTCGTCGAGCGGGGTGTCACAGAACACCTCGAAGAACTCGACACCGGCTTCGTCGGCCACGGTGCGCGCCAACTCCCGATGCTCGGCCAGCGGACTGATGGCGGGTACCAGCACCACCTGTCCGGAGTCGGCGAGGATGGCCGCCACATGTGCCAGGCGTCGCAGGTTCTCCGACCGGTCGGCCATCGAGAAGCCGAGGTCGGCGTTGAGTCCGTGGCGCAAGTTGTCGCCGTCGAGAACGTAGGCGGGAACTCCTTTTTCGAGCAGCTTCTGCTCGACCAGCATGGCCACCGACGACTTGCCCGATCCGGACAGGCCGGTGAACCACACCATCCGGCCGGTGCTGAGCCGGTCCTCGGAGGTGCACAGCGAGTCGTGGCGCACCGTGTTCGGGCTGGCGGTCCGCGCGCTGACATTGGGGAGGATCATGCCGGCGGCAACGGTGACGTTGGTGTTCGGGTCGATCAGGATGAACGAACCGGTCGCGGCGATGCGGCTGTATTCGTCGATCAGCAGCGGAACCTGAGAGCGTAGCGAAATTCGGCCCAGCTCATTGAGTTTCAGTGCAGTCGCGGACTTGTCCCGGTGCAGCGTGTTGACGTCGAGCCGGTAGTCCAGCCCGGACACCTTCACCCGGGTGGTCCGGGTGGTGTGTTTGATGACGTAGTCCCGCCCGGGTTCCAGCGACGCGTCGTCGGCCATCCAGCAGACGGTCGCGTCGAAGTCCTGGGTGATGCGCGGCTGGTTGTTGGGCCGCGCGATCATGTCGCCGCGCGAGATGTCGATGTCGTCGGTCAGGCTTATCGACACCGCCATCGGCGGGAACGCTTCGTCGATCGGGCCGCCGGGACCCTCGATCGCGGCGATCTGCGAGGTCTTGCCAGCCGGCAGCACCACGACCTCGTCGCCGACGCGCATGACGCCGCTGGCCACGCTGCCGGCGTAGCTGCGGTGGTCGTGGTGGTCACGGGTCTGTGGGCGGATGACGTACTGCACCGGGAATCGGACGTCGACCAGGTTGCGGTCGCCGGCGACGTAGACGTCCTCGAGGTGGCTCAGCAGGCACGGACCGTCGTACCACGGTGCCGCGTCGGACTTGCTGACGACGTTGTCGCCGTTGAGCGCCGACAGCGGGATGGTCGTCACGTCGTGGACGTCCAACCGTGCGGCGAAGTCGTGGAAGTCGTCGCGGATCTTCTCGAATTTGTCGCGGTCCCAGTCGATCAGGTCCATCTTGTTGACGGCCAGCACGATGTGCTGGATGCCCAGCAGCGAGGCCAGGAACGCGTGCCGGCGCGACTGTTCGAGCAGTCCGTGGCGGGCGTCGACCAGCACGATCGCCAGCTGTGCGGTCGAGGTGCCGGTGACCATGTTGCGGGTGTACTGGATGTGCCCGGGGGTGTCGGCGATGATGAATTTGCGCTTGGCGGTGGCGAAGTAGCGGTAGGCGACGTCGATCGTGATGCCTTGCTCACGCTCTGCGCGCAGCCCGTCGACGAGCAACGAGAGGTCGGGACCCTCCAGGCCGCGGTCGACCGAAGCCTTGGTGACGGCGTCGATCTGGTCGGCGAGAACCGATTTCGTGTCGTAGAGCAGGCGGCCGACGAGGGTGGACTTGCCGTCGTCGACGCTGCCGGCCGTCGCAATACGCAGGAGGTCGGGGGCGTGCTTCATCTCAGAAATATCCTTCGCGCTTGCGGTCTTCCATGGCGGCCTCGGAGACGCGGTCGTCGCCGCGGGTTGCGCCGCGTTCGGTGAGTCGGGAGGCGGCGACCTCGGCGAGCACGGCCTCGTTGTCGGCGGCGTCGGAGAGCACCGCGCCGGTGGTCGAGCCGTCGCCGACGGTGCGGTAACGCACCACGCGCTTCTCGACGACCTCACCCTCGCGGGGTCCGCCCCACGGGCCGGTGGTCATCCACATGCCGTCGCGCGAGTAGACCTCACGCTCGTGCGCGTAGTACAGCGGTGCCAGCAGGACCTGTTCGCGGGCGATGTAGCGCCAGATGTCCAGCTCGGTCCAGTTGCTCAGCGGGAACACGCGCACGTGCTCGCCGGGTGCATGGCGGCCTTTGTAGAGGTTCCAGAGTTCCGGGCGCTGACGCTTGGGGTCCCACTGCCCGAAGGCATTACGCAGCGAGAAGATCCGCTCCTTGGCGCGCGAGCGCTCCTCGTCGCGTCGGCCGCCGCCGAACACCGCGTCGAAGCGGTTCTCGGTGATGGCGTCGAGGAGCGGGATGGTCTGCAGTGGGTTGCGAATGCCGTCCGGTCGTTCGGTGAGGCGACCGTCGTCGATGTACTCCTCCACCGACGCGACGTGCAGGCGCAGGTTGTACCGCTCGACGATCTCGTCGCGGAACGTGATGATCTCCGGCAGGTTGTGTCCGGTGTCCACGTGCAGCAGCGAGAACGGCAGTGGCGCAGGCCAGAAGGCCTTGATCGCCAGGTGCAGCAGCACGGTGGAGTCCTTGCCGCCGGAGAACAGGATCACCGGGCGTTCGAACTCGCCGGCGACCTCACGGAAGATGTGGATCGCCTCGGATTCGAGGGCGTCGAGGGTGGTGAAGTCGTCGGCGGAGTCGACCACGGCCCGTGCGGTGTCGGGGGTGGTGGTGGACGAGGTGTCGGCGATGGTCATGCGTGCAGCCCACATTCTGTCTTGGCGCGACCGGCCCAACGGCCACTGCGCGGATCGGATCCGGGTTCGGGTTTGGCGGTGCAGGGTGCGCAGCCGATCGACGGGTAGCCGTCGTCGACGAGCGGGTTGACCAGCACTCCGTTGGAGTCGATGTAGTCCTGCATGGTCTCGTCAGACCAGGCGGCGATCGGGTTGATCTTGACCAGCCCGAAGCCCTCGTCGAAGGAGATCAGCGGAGCGTTGGCGCGCGTGGGTGCCTCCACGCGCCGGATGCCGGTGATCCAGGCGTCGTAGCCGGCGAGCCCGTTCTTGAGCGGAACCACCTTGCGCAGCCGGCAGCATTCGCCGGGGTCGCGGGCGAACAGGTTGCGGCCCAACAGTTCGTCCTGCTCGGCGACGGTGTGTTCGGGGGTCAGGTTGACCATCTCGACGCCATACACCTGCTCGACCGCGTCCCGGGTGCCGATGGTCTCGGCGAAGTGATAGCCGGTGTCCAGGAACAGCACCTTGAGCTTGCTGCCGTGCAGCGCCTCGTCGTCGATGTTCTTGGTGGCCAGGTCGACCAGCGCTGCGTCCTGCATGTTGGAAGCGACCACGAAATTGTCGCCGAAGGTTTCGGCGGTCCAGCGCAGCAGGTCGGCGGGAGTGGCGTCGGGGCCGAGGTCGGCCGCGCCCTTCTCGGCGATCGCGCGTAGCTCGTCTTCGCTGAACCGTCGGCCGGTCGCTGTCGTGTCGGTGGACGTGCTCATCGCAGTGCCTCCTCGTCAGCTCGAACGGCCCACTGCGCGAACCGTTCTCCGTCGTGTCGCTGCTCCACGTACTGGCGGACCACCCGGTCGATGTAGTCGCCGAGTTCGGTGGAGAGCACCTTGTGTTGCCGCAGCTTGCGGCCGAATCCGGCGTCCTGGCCCAGGCTTCCGCCCAGGTGCACCTGGAATCCCTCGGTCTGTCCGCCGTTGCCGTCCTCGACCAGCTGACCCTTGAAGCCGATGTCGGCGACCTGCGAACGGGCGCACGAGTTGGGGCAGCCGTTGATGTTCACGGTGATCGGGGTGTCGAGGTCGGCGTTGATGTCGGCGAGGCGCTCCTCGAGCTCCGGGACCAGCCGCTGCGAACGCTTGCGGGTTTCGGTGAAGGAGAGCTTGCAGAACTCGATGCCGCTGCACGCCATCAGGTTCCGTCGCCAGTTGGATGCCCGGGCACTGAGGCCGAGCTTCGCCAGGTCGGCGATGAGCTCGTCGACCTTGTCGTCGGCGACGTCGAGCACCACGAGCTTCTGGTACGGGGTGAAGCGGATGCGGTCGGACCCGACTCGTTCGGCTGCCTCGGCCACCTTGGTCAGGATGGTGCCGGAGACACGGCCGGCCATCGCGGCGAAACCGACCGAGTTGAGGCCGTTCTTGAGCTTCTGCACGCCGACGTGGTCGCGCGGAGCGGTCAGCGGCTCGGGTGCCGGACCGTCGATCAGCTTGCGGCCGAGGTATTCGTCCTCGAGGACCTGGCGGAACTTCTCGATGCCCCAGTCCTTGATGAGGAACTTCAGGCGTGCCTTGGTGCGCAGTCGGCGGTAGCCGTAGTCGCGGAAGATGGCGACCACGCCCTCCCACACGTCGGGCACCTCGTCGAGCGGAATCCAGGCGCCCACCCGCTGCGCCAGCATCGGGTTGGTGGACAGCCCGCCGCCGACCCAGAGGTCCAGGCCCGGGCCGTGTTCGGGATGGTTCACGCCGATGAAGGCGACGTCGTTGGTCTCATGCGAGACGTCCTGCAGACCGGAGATGGCAGTCTTGAACTTGCGCGGCAGGTTCGAGTACTGCGGGTCACCGATGTAGCGGCGGACGATCTCGTCGATCGCCGGGGTGGGGTCGAGCACCTCGTCGACGGCCTCACCGGCGAGCGGGGAACCCAGGATGATGCGCGGGCAGTCGCCGCACGCCTCGGTGGTATAGAGCCCGACGCTTTCGAGCCGCTCCCAGATGGTGGGGACGTCCTCGATGCGAATCCAGTGGTACTGGACGTTCTCGCGGTCGGACAGGTCGGCTGTGTCGCGGGCGAACTCGGTGGACAGTCCGCCAAGGGTGCGCAGCTGGTCGACGTTGAGGGCGCCCGCGTCACAGCGCACCCGCATCATGAAGTGGCTGTCCTCGAGGATGTCGATGTTCTCGTCGCCGGTCCAGGTGCCGTCGTAGCCCTCGGCGCGCTGGGTGTAGAGGCCCCACCAGCGCATCCGGCCGCGCAGATCCTGCTTGTCGATCGACTCGAAGCCCTGCTTGGCGTAGATGTTCTCGATGCGGGCCCGGACGTTGAGCGGGTTGTCGTCCTTCTTGACCTGCTCGTTGGGGTTCAGCGGCTCACGGTAACCGAGTTTCCACTGGCCCTCGGCGCGGCGCTTGGCCGGGCGCTTCTTACGAGCGGGGCGGTCCGCGGCCGGCGCGGCCTTGGCGGCTGCGTAGGGCGTGGTCACGGACAGATCGTCGGTGGTGGACGTCATGAAGTCTCCTGAGCTGACGCAGGCACACGTCAGCGATCACGAAAAAGGTGGGCTGGAAACGTGTCGGCATCCCGCGTCGAGCGGGGGACTTCTCAGGGCCGAACTGTCGTCTGCCGACGACAGGGCAACACGTCGTCTAAGGACGACAGAATGCGCTGCAGACGCGCTTGAGATCGATGTGGCGTCGGGCTGCGAGCCACACCCCTGGGGAAGTCACGTCGTTCATAGTGCCACGATCACCCTTGCCGCGTCTACTTGGGGTTATTTTTCCTCACGATGAGGCAAATGTCCGTTACCGGTGCACCTCGAGGTCCATTCCTTTGGGGTCAAGGCGTTCGGTGCGACGTCTATTCCGCGTCCGCGAAGTGACACCGAAACCGACGAGGTGGCGCTCATCACACCGCACCGAGCGCGCATGATGGACCCATGAAGCTCGAAACCGAGCCCGCAGTCGACAGCGCCGTCGAAGTAGCGTGTGGTGCGGTCGACCCGGCGACACCACTCGGCCTGTATCTGCATGTGCCGTTCTGTGCGACGCGCTGCGGGTACTGCGATTTCAACACCTACACGGCAGGGGAGTTGGGCAGCTCCTCGTCGCCTGAATCATGGCAGCAGGCGGTGGAGCGGGAGCTGGACAGCGCCGCACGGCTGCTGAATCCGGCCCGAGGGGTCTCGACGATCTTCGTCGGCGGTGGCACGCCGTCGCTGCTGGGGGCCGATGGTCTGCGGCGCCTCCTGGACGCGGTGCGTGCCCGGTTCGAGCTCACCGACGACGCCGAGGTCACCACCGAGTCGAACCCCGAATCGACCTCGCCGGAGTTCTTCGACGGTTTGTTGGCAGCCGGATTCACCCGGGTCTCGCTCGGGATGCAGTCCGCGGCACCGCATGTGCTCGCGACACTGGACCGCACTCACACGCCGGGGCGGGCGGTGGCCGCCGCCCGCGAGGCCACCGCCGCCGGTTTCCGACATGTCAATCTAGACCTCATCTACGGAACGCCGGGGGAGACCGATGCGGATCTGCACGCCAGTGTCGACGCCGTACTGTCCACCGACGTCGACCACGTGTCCGCCTACGCCCTGATCGTGGAGGACGGCACCGCGTTGGCGCGTCGGATTCGTCGTGGCGAACTGCCCGCACCTGACGACGACGTGCTCGCCGATCGCTATCAGATCCTCGACAGCCGCCTGCAGGCCGACGGATTCGATTGGTATGAGGTGTCCAACTGGTCACGCGGTGAGGACAGTCGCTGCCGCCACAATCTCGCGTACTGGTACAGCAGTGACTGGTGGGGTATCGGACCGGGTGCGCACTCCCATGTCAATGGTGTGCGGTGGTGGAACCAGAAGCATCCGGCCCGATACGCCGACGCGCTGACCGATGCGCGGCTGCCGGTGGGCGGTCACGAAGTACTCACCGACGAAGACCGCCACGTCGAGTCGGTGATGTTGACCGCGCGATGCCGCAACGGGCTGCCCGTCGAGCACCTCACCGCCGAGGAGTTCCGGCGGGCATCGGGCTTCGTCGACGACGGGCTGCTCGCCTTCGTCGGTTCGGTGGGCGCACGGCTGGTGCTCACCGACGCCGGACGGCTGCTCGCCGATCGGGTGGTGCGGGAGATCCTGTACGCCGGGTGACGGTGGCTCACCACTGTGGAGGGGTAGTCGACGGGAGGGTCCAGCCGGTGCTGCGGGTGGCCTTGCGATGGGCGCCGCCGGGCACCGGAGCCCGGCCCGGCGACGGTAGGCGTTTGGTGTCGAGCCGGTCGGCCACCGAGTCCGCGTCGGTGTCGAGGTCGATGGCGTCGAGATCGAGCATGCGGGCATGGATGATGTGTCGGTTACGGAGTGCCGAGCGCACTGCTCGGTGCAGCCCGTCCTCCAGATACAGATCGCCACGCCACCGCACGACATGCGAGAAGAGATCGCCGTAGAACGTCGAATCCTCGCTCAGCAGGCGGTCGAGCGCGAGGACCGTGGTGACCGTGGTGAGTTCATCGAGTCGGAACTGCCGGGGCGGGATCTTGGCCCATGCACTCGCCGACATCCCGTGGTCGGGATAGGGCCTCCCGTCCCTCACCCCCTTGAAGATCATCGAGCACTTCCTGGTCCGGCGTGCGTGGGGACGGGCGCGTGGACGATGCGTCCGACGGAATTCACGCAACGGTTCGTAAGATGGACGTCACCTACTGTATGGCAGAGTGCACGATCGGGAGGTGTAGACGGATGTCGACCACGGACGATCGCAGATTCGAGATCTTGCGTGCGATCGTGACCGATTTCGTCTCCACACAGGAGCCCATCGGTTCGAAGGCGCTCGTGGAGCGCCACCAGCTCGGGGTGTCGAGCGCGACGGTCCGCAACGACATGGCGGTGCTGGAGGCCGAGGGCTACATCGCCCAGCCGCACACCAGTTCCGGCCGGGTACCCACCGATAAGGGTTACCGGATGTTCGTCGACCGGATCAGCGAGGTCAAGCCGTTGTCGGCGGCAGAGCGACGCGCGATCCTGTCGGTCCTCGATTCCGGGGTGGACCTCGACGACGTGCTGCGACGCTCGGTCAAATTGCTCGCTCAGCTCACTCGGCAGGTCGCCGTCATCCAGTACCCCGTACTGTCGACGGCCACCGTGCGGCACCTCGAGGTGGTGTCGCTGTCGCCGTCGCGGCTGTTGCTGGTGGTGATCACCGATACCGGTCGGGTCGAACAGCGCATGGTGGCGCTCGGTGACGACCTCGACGAGGACGACTACATCCGCTTGCGCGACATGTTCTCCGCGGCCTTGCACGGCAAACGTCTGGAAGAGGCGTCGGTGGCGGTCGCCGAACTGGCCAACGATGCCCCGGACGACATCCGCGATGCGGTGATCGCGGTGGCCACGATTCTCGTCGAGACGCTCGTGGAGCGTGGTGACGACCGTCTCGTTCTCGGCGGCACGTCCAATCTGGCCCGTTCGGCCGCCGACTTCGCGCCGGTGTTCGGCGGGATGGACACGGTGCTCGACGCCCTCGAAGAGCAGGTGGTGGTCTTGAAGTTGCTCGCCACGAGCCAGCGTATGGGACGGGTCACCGTCCAGATCGGGGAGGAGACGCAGACCGAGAACCTGCGTGGCACCTCGGTCGTGTCGACAGGGTACGGTGCTTCGGGCACGGTGTTCGGCGGCGTCGGCGTGGTCGGTCCCACCCGTATGGACTATCCGGGAACAATCGCGTCTGTCGCAGCCGTTGCCAAATATGTCGGCGAGGTGTTGGCCGATCGCTGACCCGTGCGGCCGCCCGCAGCGGCCCGGGAGCGATGCCGGACCACCCGAGCCCAGTGTGACCAGTGAGACGACAGGACCGAGACGACCGTGGCACGTGATTATTACGGAATCCTGGGTGTGGCCAAGGGTGCCTCCGACCAGGAGATCAAGCGCGCTTACCGCAAGAAGGCGCGGGAGCTGCACCCCGACGTCAACCCGGGCGAAGAGGACCGATTCAAAGAGGTCAGCACCGCATACGAGGTGCTGACCGACCCCGAGAAGCGCCGCATCGTCGACGCCGGCGGGGACCCGATGGCGGGTCCGGGCCAAGGCGGCTTCTCGGGCGGCGGCTTCGGAAGCGGCGGTCTGGGAGATGTCTTCGAGGCATTCTTCGGTTCCGGCGGCGGCGGAGGCTTCGGTGGGGGATTCGGCTCAGGTCGTGGACCGCGCAGCCGGGTGCAGCCGGGCGAACCCGCGTTGGTCGCCGTGGAACTCGACCTCGACGAATGCGCGGCCGGAGTCAACAAGGAGATCACCGTCGACACCGCGATCCTGTGTGACCTGTGTAAGGGATCGGGTACCCACGGCGATTCGAAACCGACCAGCTGCGACACCTGTAAGGGTCAGGGCGAGATCCAGGCCGTGCAGCGATCCTTCCTGGGCCAGGTGATGACCGTGCGCGAGTGCCCGACGTGCCACGGCGTGGGCGAGGTCATCCCCGACCCGTGTCGAAAGTGCGGGGGCGACGGCCGTGTCCGCTCCCGCCGCACGATGACGGTGAAGATCCCCGCCGGCATCGAGAACGGCATGCGCGTGCGACTGTCCGGACAAGGTGAGGTCGGCCCGGGCGGTGGGCCTGCCGGTGATCTCTACGTCGAGGTCACCGAGCGTCAGCACGAGGTCTTCGTCCGCGACAAGGACGACCTGCACTGCACCGTCCGCGTGCCGATCGCCGACGCCGCGCTCGGCAACGAGATCGACGTCGACACGATCCTCGACGGCACCGCGCGCGTCACCATCGCGCCGGGGACCCAGCCCGGACATGTGGTGAAGGTGAAGGGCCAGGGCATGCCGCACCTCAACACCGGGGTCCGCGGCACTCTACACGCGCACCTCGAGGTGGTGGTTCCCACCAAACTCGACACCGCCCAGACCGAGGCGCTGAACCAATTCCGCGAGGCATCGCATGAGCAGCCGGAGGTCGTCAGCTCCGCGACGGGCGCCGCAGCCGGTGGGCTCTTCTCGCGACTGCGTAACGCTTTCGCCGGACGCTGAACCCGACGACGAACTGACAAGAGCTACGCGTGAGTCCACCACTGTTCTGGGTCGAGGACGTACCGCGTGCCGGTACCGACGTCGTGGTGTCTGGTTCCGAAGGCCGCCATGCGGTCACGGTCACCCGACTGGCCGTCGGTGCGGAGTTGATCGCCGGCGACGGACGAGGGTCCACCGCCCGCTGCGAGATCGTGGCGATCACCGGCAAGGACTCACTGGTGGCCCGGGCGCATTCGTACGCCTACGTCGACCCTCCGCGGCCCCGCGTGACGGTGGTGCAGGCACTGCCGAAGTCGGAGCGGTCGGAACTGGCGGTCGATCTCGCCACCGAGGCCGGGGCCGACGAGATCGTGCCGTGGCAGGCGGCGCGGTGCGTGGCCCGGTGGACCGGCAAGGCCGACAAGGGGCGGGACAAGTGGCGGGCGGCTGCGGTGGCTGCCGCGAAACAGAGTCGGCGACCGTGGATTCCGTCGATCGCACCGCTGGCGTCCACGACAGATGTCCGCAGTCGCTGCGCTGACGCCATCGCCGGCGGCGGTGTGGCGGCGATCCTCCACGAGGATGGCGGCGTCGGGCTCCGCGACCTTCCGATCGCCGAGGCCTCCGAGATCGTGTTGGTCGTCGGACCCGAAGGGGGCGTCGACGACACCGAGATCGCCGATCTCACCGCGCTCGGCGCAACGCCGGTGATCCTGGGGCCGGAGATCCTGCGCACGTCGAGCGCCGCGGCCGTCGCGCTCGGCGCGATCGGAGTCCTGACCGATCGGTGGGTGACCCGGTGAGACGATGCGCCGTTCATCGGACCAAAGTGGAATACGGTACGGCGCCATCGCAATTCGGGCATGTATATCTCCCCGCAGACGGCGTCGGACCCGAGGACACGGTGCGGCCGGTGGTGCTCATCCATGGCGGCTACTGGAGCACCGAGTTCGCTCTGACCATCGAGACCGCGATCGCTCGTCTGATCGCCGAACGTGGTTGCCTGGTCTGGAACATCGAGTACCGCCGTGTCGGCGAGGAAGGCGGCGGCTGGCCGGGCACCGGCCGAGATGTGCTGGCCGCGCTGCGGGCTCTCGACGGTCCTGTCCGCGATGTCGTACCGCCCGAGATCGGCTCGCGAGTGGACTGGGATGCGGTCGCGGTGGTCGGCCATTCGGCGGGCGGACAACTCGCCGTCTGGGCGGTGGCGCAGCTGGGGGCGCGCACCGCGGGCACCACGATCACCCAGGTCATCGCTCAATCGGCGGCACTGGACCTCGAAGCAGGCGCGAACCGGCCGTCAATCCGTGGGCTGATGGGTCGACCGGTCGACGAGATCCCACATCGCTATCGGGAGGCATCCCCGCTGTGTCAGGAGCCCTTCGAGGCGCATGTGGTGGCACTGCACGGTGAACTCGACAGCGCGATTCCGGTGGAGTCGAGCCGGCGTTACGTGCAGACGGTCACCGCGGCCGGCCAATCGGCCGAACTCGTGGTGGTGCCGGGTGAGGGCCACGACGCGTTCGTGGATCCGCACAGCGTCTCCACTCGGCAGACGATCCGGTTGCTGGGTGTGTGAACCGGCGCCGGGCCTGTGTACGAGCGGAATAATGCCTGCTGATGCCCCGTTCAATCGCGTTAGACTGGCACCATCGCGGCGCAACAGCTGCACCGAACATGGACCCTGAGGAGGGATTTCATACGTGAGTGACGACACCCCGGACGCGAGCACGTCGTCGAACAGACCACCCGCGGGCCGATCTGTCACCTCCAACGTGGAAATCTCTTCCGAGGTGGTGTTCGGCCTGCTCGGAGCAAGTGACGTCAATCTCCGTACTCTCGAACAACTGCTGCCGGCGGATATCCATGTACGGGGCAACCAGGTCACCCTGACCGGTGCACCCGCCGATGTGGCGGCGTCCGAACGTGTGATCGCCGAGCTGGTCGATCTCGTCGGTCGCGGCACCCCGCTGAGCCCCGACCTGGTTCGGCACAGTGTGTCGATGCTGTCGGAAGGTTCGAGTGAATCGCCCGCCGACGTGTTGTCGCTGGACATCATCTCCCGCCGCGGCAAGACCATCCGGCCCAAGACGCTCAATCAGAAGCGCTACGTCGACGCGATCGACAACCACACCATCGTGTTCGGCCTCGGGCCCGCCGGTACCGGCAAGACCTATCTGGCGATGGCCAAGGCCGTGCAGGCGCTGCAGTCCAAGTCGGTCAACCGCATCATCCTGACCCGCCCGGCTGTCGAGGCCGGTGAACGTCTCGGCTTCCTGCCGGGCACGCTCAGCGAGAAGATCGACCCCTACCTCCGGCCTCTGTACGACGCGCTGCACGACATGATGGACCCCGAGGCGATCCCGAAGCTGATGGCGGCCGGGGTGATCGAGGTGGCGCCGCTGGCGTATATGCGTGGCCGGGCGCAACCCTTGTCGACCCGAGTGCTGACACCGGGGGGGTTCCGCCCGATCGGCGACCTGGAGGTCGGCGATCAAGTCATCGGCTCGAACGGCAAGCCCACCGAGGTGCAAGGCATCTACCCGCAGGGCTTCAAGGACATCGTGCGGGTGACCGCACAGGACGGTGCCTCGACTCTGTGCTCCACCGATCACCTGTGGTCGGTGTACACCCGCAGCGACCGACGTCGCGGCAAGGGGCCCCGGGTGCTCGCCGCCAAGGAGATGATCGGCAATCTCCGCGCGGCGCACTACCACCGCTACGAGCTGCCGATGCTGGCTGCGCCGGTCTCCATCGACGCCCAGCCGGTACCTCTCGACCCGTACGCCCTCGGACTGATGCTCGGTGACGGATGTATGGCGGGCATGACGACACCGTCGTTCACCACCGCAGACCCCGAACTCATCGACGCGCTCGTCGCCGCAGTTCCCGGCATCCGGGCCCGACAGAAATCGGACGTCGACTATGTGCTCAACCGCATCGGCACGCCGGGCGAGGTGATCACGATCGAGAACCCGGTCACGCATGCGATGCGTGCACTGGGGCTGTGGGGGAGCAAGTCGTCCACGAAGTTCGTGCCCGCCCAGTACCTGCAGAACTCCGCCGACGTCCGACTGGCCGTATTGCAAGGACTGCTCGACACCGACGGCGGACCCGTCGGCCAGTCGGGACGCACCTGCCGCGTCCAGTACACGACGGTGTCCGACCGCCTGCGAGACGACGTCATCTTCCTCGTGCGCTCTCTCGGGGGCGTGGTGTACTCACGCACCCGGAAAGCAGCTGGTCGTGCTCCGGGCAAGGCACGCGGACGTGAGGTTCCCTACCGCCATGATGCGCACGTGCTCGACATCCGGCTGCCGGCCGGCCTGGCGCCGTTCCGGCTCGGCCGCAAGGTGGAGAAGTACGCGGCGGGCGCATGCAAGGAGCCGAAGCGCTACATCGAGAGCATCGACGAGGTGGGCACCGAGGAGGCGGTCTGCATCAAGGTCGCCGCCGAGGACTCGCTGTATGTGACGGAGGACTTTCTGCTCACGCACAACACCCTCAACGACGCCTTCATCATCCTCGACGAGGCGCAGAACACCACCGGCGAGCAGATGAAGATGTTCCTCACCCGTCTCGGCTTCGGCTCCAAGGTCGTCGTCACCGGCGACACCACCCAGGTCGACCTCCCGGGCGGGGCGCAGAGCGGCCTGATGGCCGCCACCCGCATCCTCGACGGCATCGACGACATCCACTTCTCCACCCTCACCAGCCAAGACGTGGTCCGGCACCGCCTGGTTGCCGACATCGTCGACGCCTACGGCCGGGCCGAGGAGAATCAGCGGTCCGGTGGCCTGCGTGATGCCGATAGATTGCCCGGCAACCGCGCGTCGCGTCGCGCCGCCAACCACGGGCGTCGGTCATGAGCATCGAGCTGGCCAACGAGTCCGGCGTCGAGGTCCCGGCCGATCTGATCATCTCGGCCGCTCGTTTCGCGGTGGCGGCGATGGATGTGCATCCGGCGGCGGAATTGTCCATCCTGTGTGTCGATCAGGACGCGATGGCCGACATGCACATGCAGTGGATGGACCTGCCCGGACCGACCGACGTGATGAGCTTCCCGATGGACGAACTCGCGCCGGGCGGCCGGCCCGACGCAGCCGAACCGGGACCGGCCATTCTCGGTGACATCGTACTGTGCCCGGAATTCGCGGCCGAACAGGCGAAATCGGCGCGACGGTCGTTCGAGCACGAGCTGTCGATGCTGACCATCCACGGGGTGCTCCATCTCCTGGGCTACGACCACGCCGAGCCCGAAGAGGAAAAGGAGATGTTCGGTCTGCAGAACCGAATCCTCGAGGACTTCTATGCCGACCGGCATCGTCAGGCGCAGCAACGTCGACAGTCCGACCGCGACACGCGGCTGCTGACCAACATCGGCTTCACCGATCTCACTGCGGGCGACAACGCCTCCACCGAGGACGAGTGACGGTGCCTGACGACGTCATCTTCGTCGTGGCCGCGATCGTGCTGCTCTTGTTCGGCGGGATCTTCGCCGCCATGGATGCCGCCCTGTCGACGGTCTCGATAGCCCGTGTCGAAGACATGATGAAAGAACAGCGCGCCGGTGCCGTCCGATTGGCGACCGTGCTCCAGAGCAGGGGCACCTACGTCGGTCTGGCGGTGCTGCTGCGCGTCACCTGCGAAACGGCCTCGGTCGCGTTCATCGCACTTGCCTTGACCGACTGGCTCGGCGTGGGATGGGGACTGTTCGCCGCGATTCTCGGCATGGCGGTGGTGCTGTACGTGGCCGTCGGTGTCGGTCCACGCACCCTCGGCCGCCAGCATGCGTACACCATCTCGCTGGGTTCGGCGATCGTGCTGCAGGCCATCGGGTTGCTACTCAAACCGCTGACCCGGCTGCTGATCCTGATCGGTAATGCGATCACCCCGGGCAAGGGCTTCCGCAACGGACCATTCGCCACCGAGGTGGAACTGCGGGAAGTCGTCGACCTCGCCGAGGCCAGTGGCGTGGTGGCGGCCGATGAACGCCGGATGATCCAGTCGGTGTTCGACCTCGGCGACACCAACGCCCGCGAGGTGATGGTGCCGCGTCCGGAGATGATCTGGATCGAGCAGGACAAGACGGCGGCACAGGCGATGAGTCTGGCTGTGCGGTCCGGTCACTCCCGTATCCCGGTGATCGGCGAGAACCCCGACGACATCGTCGGGGGGGTGTATCTGAAGGACTTGGTGTCAGGCGAATCCTCGACGACGGCGCGGGTACACGAGGTGATGCGCGATGCCGAGTTCATTCCCGACTCCAAACCGCTGGACAAGGTTCTCGCCGACATGCAGCGCACCCGCAATCACATGGCTTTGTTGGTCGACGAGTACGGCGGCATCGCGGGTCTGGTCACCATCGAGGATGTCCTGGAGGAGATCGTCGGCGAGATCACCGACGAGTACGACACGGACGAGGTCGCACCGGTCGAGGAACTCGACGACGATGCGGTGCGGGTGTCGGCCCGGCTGCCGGTGGAAGATCTAGGCGAGTTGTTCGACATCGATATCGACGACGACGAGGTGGAAACCGTCGGCGGTCTCCTCGGCCTCGAACTCGGTCGTGTCCCACTGCCCGGGGCGCGGGTGGAGTCGCACGGACTGCTTTTGGTCGCCGAGGGTGGCCCGAACCGTCGAGGGCGTCAGCGCATCATCACCGTGCTGGTCACCCGCATGGATGAGCCCGAGACCGACGACACCCGATCTGGCCGCGGTGAGCACCATGACAGCGACATTCCCGATGATGAGGTGGCCGATCGGGATCGAGGTGGGGAATACTCCATGTCCAGCCGAGGGTCGTCGCAGCGATCGCGCGGCGAACGCACCAAGCACACCAACAGCAGCGAGGACAGAACGTGAGCACAGCCCCGGGTGAGAACACCGACCTCTCCGACGAGGACCATAAACTCGTCGTGCTCGCCCGGGGAGCACTTGCCCGCGCCGAGACGAGTACGGCGGCAGCCGTCCGTGACGGCGATGGGCGCACCTACGCCGGTGCGCCGGTCAGCACTAACTCCCTGGAACTGTCCGGACTGCAGGTGGCGATCGCGACCGCGCTGTCCTCGGGAGCGCGTGCCTTTGAGGCGGCCGTACTCATCAACGGCGCGGCCGACGATCCGGGGATGGCCACCCTGGTCGAGATCAGCGCCGACGCCTACGCGGTGCTGACCGACCTGAAGGGTGCGCCGATCGACCGGGTGGGTTCGGTCTGATGGCCGAATTCCGGTCGGGGTTCGTCTGTTTCGTCGGCCGGCCGAACACCGGCAAGTCCACCCTGACGAACGCCTTGGTCGGTGAGAAGATCGCGATCACCTCCAACCGGCCGCAGACCACCCGGCACACTATCCGCGGCATCGTGAACCGCGACGACGCGCAGCTCATCCTGGTGGACACACCCGGACTGCACCGTCCGCGGACACTGCTGGGCCAGCGACTCAACGACCTCGTCCGCGACACCTACTCCGAAGTCGATGTGATCGGCGTGTGTGTGCCCGCCGACGAGGCCATCGGCCCTGGTGATCGGTGGATTCTGTCCCAGGTGCGGCAGATGGCGCCCCGCACCACCGTGCTCGGTGTGGTCACCAAGATCGACCGCGTCACCCCAGACAAGATCGCCGCCCAGCTCATCGCGTTGTCCGAATTACTCGGGCCCGACTCCGAGGTGGTGCCGGTGTCGGCCAGATCCGGCAAACAGCTCGACGTGCTGACCGATGTGCTGGTGAGCCTGATGGAGCCCGGGCCGGCGTTCTACCCCGATGGCGAGCTCACCGACGAGCCCGAGGAAGTGCTGATGGCGGAGTTCATCCGCGAGGCGGCGCTCGAAGGGGTGCGTGACGAGCTGCCCCATTCGCTGGCGGTCGTCATCGAGGAGATCATCCCGCGCGACACCGACGACGCCACCGCAGAGTCCGACGGACCGACGATGGTCGATGTGCACGCCATCCTTTACGCCGAACGTGACAGTCAGAAGGGGATCATAATCGGCCATCGGGGGTCGCGTCTCAAAGAGGTCGGTACCGTCGCCCGGGCACAGATCGAGAAACTACTGGGCACCAAGGTGTACCTCGACTTGCATGTGAAGGTCGCCAAGGACTGGCAGCGCGACCCCAAGCAGCTCGGTCGGATGGGTTTCTAGCCGATGGGGCGTCACGAGAGTGCCGACGACACCGCAGGCGCGCCGGTTGATGACGTTTTGCCCGAACAGCACGAAGCGGAGGCCGGCAGCACCATCGCCGAAGTCCTGCGCTCACCACGGTTCTGGCTCGCACCGCTGGTTCTGGTGGTGGTGATCATGTCCCTGATGGCCGCGCTCTACATGGGCGCGGTCGCCGATCCGCAGAAAAATCTGCACGATTTCCCGATCGCGCTGATCAACGAAGATCGTGGCGGTGAGGTCGACAACCCCGACGGCAGCACCAGCACCCAGAACTTCGGCAACGAGGTCGCCGACGGCGTGGTCTCGGCCGCGGCCGCGAGTGGAATCGCCGTCGAGCGCACCGACCGCGTCACCGCGCTGGGCGAACTCAATTCCGGCAAGACCTACGGCGTCGTGGTGATCGGGCCCAACTTCACCAACCGCGCCGTCGCATTGGGGCGGTCGGCGGTTCTGCAGGCCAAACCTGCACCGATGGCCATCGACGTGTTCATCAACCGTGGTTCGGGCACCTTCGCGTCGGCCGTCACCACCACGTTCGCCGACGAGATGTCGGCGCAGGTCAATCAACAGGTCGGCGAGCGGTTGGTGGAGACGGTGCGGCAAACGTTGGTGGCCGCTGACGTGCCCTTCTCCGGGGCCGCACAACTGGCGCTGGCCAACCCCGTCGACGTGCGGGTCATCGAACCGACTCCGCTGCCCGACGGCTCGGGTAACGGGTTGTCGGCGTTCTACTACACGTTGCTGCTGATCTTGGCCGGTTTCACCGGGGCGATGATGGTCAGCGTGGTGGTCGACGGCATCCTCGGCCAGACCCCGATCGAGTACGGGCCGTTCTACCAGTTGCGACAACGGTTGGCGATCTCGAGATGGGGCACCCTTGCCACCAAGTGGACCATCATGGTCTTCGTCGCGGTGATCCAGTCCGCGCTCTACATCGCGGTCTGCACCGCGGTGGGTACGTCGCTGCCCAACGCGTTCTCGCTGTGGATGTTCTCGGTGCTGGTGATCAGCGCCGTCGGCATCTCGGCGAGTTCGATGATGGCGGTCTTCGGAAACCCGGGTCTGATCCTCAACCTGATCTTCTTCGTGATCCTCGGACTGCCCTCGTCGGGAGGCACCGTGCCATTGGAGGCCAGTCCGCGACTGTTCGCCTGGATCGCCGCGATCGAACCGATGCATCTGGTGTACCTGGGCTGCCGCGCGATCCTTTATTTCGATGCCGACTTCGATGCCGGACTGGGGCGTTCGGTGATCCAGTGCCTGGTCGGGCTGCTGGTCGGTGTCGCGTTGGGTCTGGGCGGGACCAAGCTCTACGACCGCAAGGGCTGGCACCGGTTCCCCGGCGGGATGACGTTGCCATCGCGTCTGGCACAGTTCGTCGACGGGGGCGGGCCGGCCACCATCACCACGCCGTCACCCGCGCACGTGGCCGGCGTGGCGCCCGAGCGCAGGCGCGCCGACCCGGACTGAGCGCATGTCGCGACGGTCATCGTCGGTGCACGGTGGAAGAATGATCGGGTGAGGTTCTACCGGGATGAGGCCGTGGTGCTGCGCCAGCACAAGCTGGGCGAAGCCGACCGCATCATCACGATGCTCACCCAGGAACACGGCCTGGTGCGTGCGGTGGCCAAAGGTGTGCGACGTACCCGATCCAAGTTCGGCGCCCGGCTCGAACCCTTCGCCCACGTCGATGTGCACCTGTATCCAGGACGCTCACTCGATGTGGTCACCCAGGTGCACACGCTGCACGCGTACGCCGACGCGCTCGTGGCCGATTACAGCCGCTACACCACCGCATGTGCGGTTCTGGAGACCGCGGAACGGCTCGCTGGTGAGGAACGTGCACCGGCCGCACAACTGCACCGGCTGACTGTCGGTGCGCTCGACGCGCTGGCCGAACGTAGGCGACCCAACGAACTCATCCTGGACGCCTACCTCCTGCGGGCCATGCATTGCGCGGGCTGGATGCCCACCCTCGACGTCTGTGCCCGCTGTGCCCAGCCGGGACCGCACCGTGCGTTTCACGTGGCGGCCGGGGGAGCGGTGTGCATCCATTGCCGCCCTCCCGGTTCGGCGACTCCGTCGCCGGGCGTACTGGATCTGATGGATGCGCTCTTCCGTGGCCAGTGGGAACACACCGTGGACGTCAGTTCGTCGTTGCAGCGGCAGGCCACCGGACTGACCGCGGCACATCTGCAGTGGCATCTGGAACGACAGTTGCGAACCCTGCCACTGATCGAACGTGAAGCACCCCATAGGCTGGTGGACACCGCGTGAGAGGAGACGGGCGATGGCGTTACGACCCGGTTCGCGATCCGGGAAGGTCCGACCGGCCGTCACCCGATCGGCAGATGCCGGAGTGCGTCCACCGGATGCACACCCCAGTGGGGCGACGCCACCGGAATTGCCGTCGGAGCTGATTCCGAAGCATGTCGCCCTGGTGATGGACGGCAACGGTCGCTGGGCGCAGGAGCGTGGTCTGCCCCGCACGGAGGGGCACAAGCGCGGTGAGGCCGTGCTCATGGACACTGTGTGCGGGTGCATCGAGCTCGGCGTGTCCTGGTTGTCGGCATACGCGTTCTCCACCGAGAACTGGTCGCGTAGTCCTGACGAGGTGCGATTCCTGATGGGGTTCAACCGTGACGTGATCCGTCGGCGGCGCGACGAGATGAACGAGATGGGTGTCCGGGTCCGCTGGGCGGGCCGGCGACCACGGTTGTGGCGCAGCGTGATCCGTGAGCTCGAGGTCGCCGAGGAGATGACGCGGAACAACACCGTGATGACGCTGACGATGTGCGTCAACTACGGTGGCCGGGCCGAGATCGCGGACGCAGCCAAGGAGATCGCCCGACGGGCGGCCGCCGGCGAGATCGACCCTGAACGCATTACCGAGGCGTCCTTTGCCAAGTACCTCGACGAGCCGGACATGCCCGACGTCGACCTTTTCCTGCGGCCATCAGGGGAGAAGCGGACCTCCAATTTCCTGCTGTGGCAGTCCGCGTATGCGGAGATGGTCTACCAGGACAAGCTCTTTCCTGATTTCGATCGTCGTGACCTCTGGGCGGCCTGTGTCGAATATGCCAAGCGGGATCGGCGGTTCGGCGGGGTGATGTCGACATGACCGAACTCTCGGCGCCGCGATCGACGTGGCCGTCCCGTGTTGCGGCGCTGGTTGCGGAGTTCGGTGAGGTCGTCACCGTCGACGCCGATTCGGTTGTTGTGCAGGTGGGTTCGACTCGTGCCTCGATCAGGGCGCTGGAGCTGGCCGCCGGCCTCGAAGTGCTGACCGTCACCCAGCTGGTCGCATTGGACCTCCCCAACACCGACGCGCTGCGCGACGACGTCGAGACTTGTGATGCGCAGCTGAGTTTCGGTGCGCTGCGTCGATCGGATCCCGAAGGGGTGACCACCGATGTTCTGCAGTACTACACTTTCCCGGCCGGATCGCTCGACGACATGCCGTTGCTGACCGTGCTGCATATGGTGTTGTCGGCGGGAGCTGATGCGGCACAGCAGCTCTCGGGCTAGCGTGACCGCTGACAGTCGGCGCAGTAGCCGAAGACCTCCACGGTGTGGTTGATCTCGGTGAACCCGTGCTCGGCGGCGACCTTGGCTGCCCATTGTTCGACCGGTTCGGCCTGAACCTCCACCGTGGTGCCGCAACGACGGCACACCAGGTGATGATGATGTCCCGACGAGCAGTGGCGATAACGCATCTCGCCGGAGCCGTCCCACAGCACATCGATCTGACCGGCCTGGCTGAGCGCCTGCAGGTTGCGATACACGGTGGTCAGTCCGATCGACTCGCCCCGGGCCTTGAGTTGCTCATGGAGTTCCTGCGCGGAGACGAAGTCGTCGCCCGCGGCCAGCGCATCCGCGATGGCGGCGCGCTGGCGAGTCGATCGGACGCCGGTGACGGGCCGGTCGGTTCGTGCGGTCACCGGGACACCTCGCCATCTCCGGATGCGGGTTCGATCCGCGACGACGGCTCCATCGCGTGGGTCAGGGCGTCGGTGACGATGTGGGCGAGGTGGTCGTCGACCAGCTCGTAGACGATCTCCCGGCCGCTGCGATTGCCGCGCACCACGCCGGCATCCTTGAGTACACGGAGATGCTGACTGACCAACGGCTGACTCAACGACAAGGCGCCCACCACCTCGTGCACACATTGCGGACGCTCCCGCAGTAGCAACACGATGGCGACCCGAGTGGGCGAGGCCAGCGCGCGAAGCAGGTCGCTGGCAGCTTCGTATGCCGCCGGACCCGCAGTACGCGCGTCGGCGCCGGGAGCGCAATCTCGTTCTGGTGAACCCATCGCCCCCATCCTAAAGGAAGTGGTTTTCATTTGGCGGTGGAGTGGATTCCGACAACAGATACCGGTGTGGCTACCCTGTAAGGGTTGCCGTTTCGACATGGTGTTCCTGTGACATGATGCCGAGCCGGTGGCGTCATCCCGAGAACACCGAATCGTTGGAGATCAGTTAACCGTGGCCGCCCAGTCCAACCGCGTTGAAGCCGTCGTCAACCTCGCCAAGCGTCGAGGTCTGGTCTACCCCTGCGGTGAGATCTACGGCGGAACCCGCTCCGCGTGGGATTACGGACCGCTCGGCGTCGAGATCAAGGACAACATCAAACGCCAGTGGTGGCGCACAATGGTGACCGGTCGCGAGGACGTGGTCGGCCTGGACTCGTCGGTCATCCTGCCCCGCCAGGTCTGGGAGGCCTCGGGCCACGTCGAGGTCTTCACCGATCCGCTCGTCGAATCGCTGCACACCCACAAGCGCTACCGCGCCGATCATCTGCTCGAGGCCTACGAGATCAAGCACGGCCACCCACCGGCCAACGGTCTGGCCGACATCAACGATCCCGACACTGGCCAGCCGGGCAAGTGGACCGAGCCGCGCGCGTTCAGCGGCCTGCTCAAGACGTTCCTCGGCCCGGTCGACGACGAAGAGGGCCTGCACTACCTGCGTCCGGAGACCGCGCAGGGCATCTTCGTGAACTTCAAGAACGTGATGACCACGGCGCGTAAGAAGCCCCCGTTCGGCATCGCGCAGATAGGCAAGAGTTTCCGCAACGAGATCACCCCGGGCAACTTCATCTTCCGTACCCGTGAATTCGAGCAGATGGAGATGGAGTTCTTCGTCAAGCCGGGCGAGGACGAGGACTGGCATCAGTACTGGATCGACCACCGGTTCAACTGGTACGTGGATCTGGGCATCGACCCGGAGAACCTGCGGTTGTTCGAGCATCCGAAAGACAAGCTGTCGCACTACTCGAAGCGCACCGTCGATGTCGAGTACAAATTCGGTTTCTCCGGTAACCCGTGGGGTGAACTCGAAGGTGTCGCCAACCGCACCGACTTCGACCTGTCGACCCACAGCAAGCATTCCGGTGAGGACCTGTCGTTCTTCGATCAGGCCTCGGGTGAGCGCTACACCCCGTTCGTCATCGAGCCGGCGGCCGGTTTGACCCGCTCGCTGATGGCGTTCCTGTGTGACGCCTACACCGAGGAGGAGGTGCCGAACGCCAAGGGCGGCATCGACACCCGAACCGTGCTGAAACTCGACCGTCGTCTGGCCCCGGTGAAGGTGGCGGTGCTGCCGCTGTCGCGCAACGAGAAGCTGTCCCCCAAGGCGAAGGACCTTGCCGCAGAACTGCGCAAGCACTGGAACGTCGAGTTCGACGACGCGCAGGGTATCGGCAAGCGTTACCGCCGCCAGGACGAGATCGGTACGCCGTTCTGTGTGACCGTGGACTTCGACACCCTCGACGACCAGGCGGTGACCGTTCGGGAGCGCGACACCATGAGTCAGGAGCGGGTGGCTCTGGACAAGGTCGTCGAGTACCTCGGTGGCAAGCTGCTCGGTTCCTGACTCACGAAGGGCGCGTCCAGTGCGACCTGCGGATATCTGTCATAGTTGTGGGAGGAGTTGTTGTCGCACGCCCGGGCACGGGGTTCGGACTGTGGTGCGACGAGGAGAGCGAGTGAAGCGGTGACCGTCAGCGGCAAGGTCGTGCACTACGACGCAAATCGGGGATTTGGGTTTCTCGCGCCGGAGTCGGGTGGCGCCGACGTCTTTTTGCACATCAACGACATTGACATCGACGAGACGGCGCTCAAACCCGGTGCCAAGGTGGAGTTCGACGTCGAGGAGACCGACCGGGGTTCCAAGGCGGTCAACGTGGCCGTCACCGAGGCCGCACCTGCCGACGAGGCTCCCGCCGGCCGTCCGCATCGACGTGAGACACACGACCACGGACGTTCGCACGGTGGCGAGCGTCCGCGGCGGTCACGGGGTTCGCTCGACGCGTCGGCTTTCACCGAAGAGATCACGGAGTTGCTGCTCGACTCCTCCGACGACCTGACCGCCGGACAGATCGTGGCGATCCGCCAGCGCATCACCGACTTCGCGGTCGCCCGGGGCTGGGTGCTTGACTAGCTCGACCAGCGTGTCTGCCATTCCGCTCACGGCCGACTACGGTGACGAGGCCGTCGAGCGATTCGTGCCGGAAGCGCCGAAGGTCGCGAGTCTGCCCGGTACCCGCACGGATCATCGCAGCGACTTCGCGCGGGACCGTGCGCGGGTGCTGCATTGCGCCGCGCTGCGTCGTCTCGCCGACAAGACGCAGGTCGTCGGACCGCGGGAAGGCGACACCCCGCGTACCAGACTCACTCACTCGCTCGAGGTCGGTCAGATCGGCCGCGGCATCGCGATCGGACTGGGCTGCGAACCGGACCTGGTGGAACTGGCCGGTCTGGCCCACGACATCGGGCACCCGCCGTACGGTCACAACGGCGAACGTGCTCTCAACGAGGTCGCTGCCGAGATCGGTGGATTCGAGGGCAACGCGCAGAATCTGCGGATCCTCACTCGGCTGGAACCGAAGTTGCTCGACGCGAACGGTCGCAGTGCGGGACTCAATCTGACCCGGGCGTCGCTGGACGCCACCCTGAAGTACCCCTGGACGCGCCGGCCGCCGGCAGTGAAGTTTGGCGCCTACGACGACGACGCGTCGGCGCTGGACTGGATTCGCAACGGCGCCGCGGCGGGCCGGCAGTGTATCGAAGCCCAGGTGATGGACTGGTCCGACGACGTCGCCTACTCCGTGCACGACCTCGAGGACGGGGTCATCGCCGATCGGATCGACCTCCGCACGCTGGCCGATCCCATCGATCAACGTGCCTTGGCCGACATCGGCGTCAAGGAGTTCGAGGGCCTCGAGGCGGGCGCACTCATCGACGCCGCCCAGCGGTTGTCCCGGATGGAGATCGTCATGGCCGCCGGTGGTTACGACGGGAGCCTCGACAGCGCGGTCACGTTGAAGCGGCTCACCAGCGAACTGATCGGCCGGTTCGCGTCGGCGGCGATCACCGGCACCCGCGCGATGGTCGGGGACCGGTCGGTGTCGCGCTATGACGCCGACCTCACCGTCTCGCCGCTGGTGGCGGCCGAGGTCGCCATCTTGAAGACACTTGCGCTGCGGTTCATCTTCTCCAACGAACGACACAAGGCCACCCAGCGGCGCCAGCGCGAACGAATCCATCGCGTTGCGGACTGGTTGACCGCCGCCGCCCCCGGTGGGCTCGACCCGATCTTCGTGCCGTTCTGGCAGGACGCCTCCGATGACGCTGCGCGGCTGCGGGTCATCGTTGATCAGATCGCGTCGATGACCGAGGGCAGGCTCGAACGTTCGGACCGGCAGAACTCGGGAGCTCAGGCACACCTCGGCTGAGTGTGAGTAGGGCTGCGGCGACGCGGCGTGCACTCACTACACTGGTCGGCGTGCCAGGCCGAATTCCCGATCGTGACATCACGGCGATCCGTGAGCAGACACGCATCGAGGAGATCGTCGGTGATTACGTGGCGCTGCGCCGGGCCGGGGCCGACAGCTTGAAGGGGCTGTGCCCGTTCCACGATGAGAAGTCCCCGTCGTTCCACGTTCGGCCGAATCACGGACACTTCCACTGTTTCGGCTGTGGAGAGGGCGGCGACGTCTACAGCTTCCTGCAGAAGCAGGAGCACATCTCATTCGTCGAGGCGGTGCAGCAGCTTGCCGATCGCATCGGTTACCAGATCCATTACGAGGGCGGCGGCACCGCGATCATCCGTGACCGCGGAACCCGAGCACGCCTGGTGGCGGCCAATGCCGCCGCCCAGAAGTTCTACGCACAACAACTTCAGTCGCCGGAGGCGCAACCCGCCCGCGACTACCTGACCGAACGGAACTTCGACGCCGCCACCGCTGCGACGTTCGGTTGCGGATATGCGCCGGCCGGTTGGGACACCATGACGAAGGCGCTGCTGTCCCAGGGCTTCGAATTCAGCGAACTCGAAGCCGCCGGGCTGTCCAAGCAGGGGCGGAAAGGGCCCATCGACCGGTTCCATCGCCGACTGCTGTGGCCGATCCGCAATCTCGGCGGCGACATCATCGGCTTCGGGGCGCGCAAGTTGTTCTCCGATGACAACCTCGGCAAGTACATGAACACCCCGGAGACCATGCTGTACAAGAAGTCTCAGGTGTTGTTCGGGCTCGACCACGCGAAGAAGAACATCGCCAAGGGGCACCAGGTGGTGATCGTCGAGGGCTACACCGATGTGATGGCGATGCATCTCGCGGGCGTGACCACCGCGGTGGCCTCGTGTGGGACCGCATTCGGTGAGGACCATCTGGCGCTGTTGCGACGGTTGATGATGGATGACTCGTATTTTCGCGGTGAGGTGATCTATACCTTCGACGGTGACGAAGCCGGAAAGGCCGCGGCGCTCAAAGCTTTCGAAGGCGAGCAGAGTATCGCCGGACAGACGTTCGTGGCGGTGGCGCCCGAGGGGATGGACCCCTGCGAACTCCGGCAGGAACGTGGTGACGCAGCGGTGCGTGATCTGGTCGCTCGGCGGGTACCGATGTTCGAGTTCGCGATCAAGGCCTTGTTGGGCAGTCATGATCTCGACACCGCAGAGGGGCGCGTGCACGCATTGCGCGAGACGGTTCCGGTCGTCGCGCGGATCAAGGACGTCGCCCTGCGCGATGAGTACGCGCGGCAGCTTGCCGGCTGGGTGGGCTGGGAGGACGTGGCCCAGGTGCTCGGACGGGTACGTGAGGAGGGCGTGCGATACGCCCGGGCGACGGGCGGCGCAGCGCGCAACAGCGGGCGTTCGGGGCAGGTCACCTCCATCCGGCGCCAGCGACCGGAGGCGGCATCGACGCCGCCCACCGCGCGACCGCTGGCCGCCGACCCGCGTTTGTGGCCGCAGCGCGAAGCGCTCAAGGCGGCACTGCAATACCCGGCCGTCGCCGGGACCGTCTTCGATTCGCTGCCCGTGCAGTGTTTCACCGAACCCGCATATGCCTCGATTCGAACGGCGATGTCCGCGCTCGGTGGCACGTCGGCCGGTATGGGCGGCGCCGAGTGGGTGGATGCGGTGCACAACGGCGTCGACGATCCGGTCCTCGGTCCGTTGGTGACCGAACTCGCCGTGGAGTCGATGCCGGTCACCGAGGACAACATCTCCCGGTACATCAGCAGCGTGTTGGCGCGGCTGCAGGAGGTCTGGGTCGGAGCCCAGATCGCCGACATCAAGTCGCGGCTGCGTCGGATGGCGCCGGGCGAGGACCCGGATGGCTACAACGCAGTGTTCGGGGACCTGGTGGCCTTGGAGGCCTACCGGCGCAGTCTGCTCGAGCAGGCCGTCGATCCCGACACCGGAGTCGGGTGACTTGTTCGGTCAGGTTGCCGGGGTCATCACGCGGCGGTCGCGTTCCTCGCGCCCGGGCGGAGCTGCTCGGGGAAAAGTGGCCGGTGCGGGTCGTCGGCGTTGAAGGTGCACCCCCCGCCGTAGGTGTGCGGGCCGCGACAACGGTCGGGTGCCGGTTTGGGCCGTCCCCAGATGTGATCGGTTCCCCGCATGTTGTGCCCCCTTC
>NZVC01000020.1 GCA_002701395.1 Maritimibacter sp.
CCCGCCCTTGGGCGGCAAAAGGTCCGGTGGACCTTTTGAGGGGCGAACGGGCGGAGCCCCCCGGCCCGCCCTTGGGCGGCAAAAGGTCTGGGGGACCTTTTGAGGGGCGAACGGGCGGAGCCCCCCGGGCCCGCCGCAGATCGCACGGCAACTGGACGAACCGGCTTTCAAATCGCGCGAAGGGTTGTTTCCCGCTCAGGGCTCGATCCCGGCCGTTCCGCAGGCGAGCATCTCGGCCACCATCGACAGATGACGCGCGCCTCTGTCAGGGCTGTTCCGCTTCGGGCAGCTCCAGGTACTTGGCCAGCAGCCGTTTCATCTGCCCCATCTCGCGCGGAGTCAGGCCGTTCGGCCGCGCCGCGTCATGGGCCAGCAGGACGGGTAGGGTGCGTTCGACCACCCCTTGGCCGTCCGGCGTCAGCGACAGGTGGATCGCGCGGCGGTCGGCCGGATCGGACCGGCGCTCCACCCAGCCCGAGGCCTCGAACCCCTTCAACAGCTTGGTCATGTACGCCAGCTTGATCATCAGCATCTCGGCGACCTCGCCGTGGCGGATGCCGGGGTTCTCGTGGATCACGGTCAGCACCGACAGCTGCGCCGTTGTCAGCCCCTCCAGCGTGTCCAGAGCTTCGTCCAGCCGATAGACATGTGCCTGCGCCAGCGACAGCAGAAAGCCGGACATCTCTGTCAACACGCCAAAGCGTTGCGTCCCGTCGCCGGTCATCTGCGCTTCCGCCTCCCGAAACCGTTTGCGTGTGAACTTCTGGGTCGCGGTTGTGGCATGGCACCTTGCGCTGCGGCAAGCCTGTTCTGCGCTGGCGGGATGGCGCGGGCGGCGGGATGTGCTATTCGGCGGACAAAGCGCCGCGCCGGCGCATGACGAGGGACGACATGGCCAAGACGATCTACATCCTGAATGGACCCAACCTGAACCTTCTGGGCAAGCGCCAGCCCGAGATCTACGGCCACGACACGCTGGACGACGTCGAGCGCAACTGCCGCGCGGTGCTGGCGGACGGGTTCGATCTGAAGCTGATGCAGTCGAACTGGGAGGGCCAGATCGTCGACTGGATCCACGAAGCGCGCGAGCAGGCCTGCGGCATCGTCATCAACCCTGCCGCGCTGACCCATACGTCGGTCGCGGTGCTGGACGCGCTGAACACCTTCGAGGGGCCGGTGATCGAGATCCACATCTCGAACGTCCACAAGCGCGAAAGCTTCCGGCATCATTCCTATGTGTCGATGCGCGCCGACGGCGTGATCGCCGGACTGGGGATCGAGGGCTACGAGGCCGCCGTGCGCCGCGTCTGCACGCTGGCCGCCTGAGGCCGACCCGATGACCCAGTTGATTACCGGACACACGAAGATCATCGCCCATCTCGGTGTGCCGACGGAAAGCTTCCGCGCGCCGATGATCTACAACCCGTTCTTCAAGGAACAGGGCGTGGATTGCGTGGTGGTGCCGATGGGCTGCGGGCCAGACGACTTTCCGCAGTTCATGCGCATGGTGGCCCGGCTGACCAACTTCACCGGCGCGCTGATCACCATGCCGCACAAGGTGCCGGTGGTGGACCTGCTGGACGAGATGTCGCCGGCGGTCCGGGTCTGCGGCGCCTGCAACGCGGTAAAACGCGGCGACGATGGGCGCCTGCTGGGCGACATGTTCGACGGCGAAGGCTTCTCGCGCGGGCTGCTGCGCAAGGGCTGCGGAATCGCGGGGCGCTCGGCGCTGGTTGTCGGCTCGGGTGGTGTGGGCTCGGCCATCGCTGCCGCACTTGCCGGGGCGGGGCTGGCCCGGCTGGGGCTGTACGACGTGAACGGCGCGGCGGCGGATCGCGTGGCCGGGCGGCTGTCGGACAGCTACCCGGCCGTCGCGGTCTCGACCGGGTCGAACGATCCCGAGGGATGGGACATCGTGGTGAACGCGACGCCGCTGGGCATGAACGAGGGCGACCCGATGCCGGTGGACGTGGCGCGCATCGCCCCCACGACCTTCGTGGGCGAGGTGGTGATGAAGCGCGAGGAAACCGCGTTTCTTGCCGCTGCCCGCGCCCAAGGCTGCGCCACGCAGGTCGGGTCCGACATGCTGTTCGAGCAGATCCCGGCCTATCTGGAATTCTTCGGCCTGCCGACGACGACGCCGGATGTACTCCGCCGCGTGTCACGGTTAACGTATTAACGAACGCACGCTGGGAGGAGCGACACGATGGAATTTCCGAAAAACCGGTTCAAGGAAGCAATCCTTGCGGGGACGCCGCAGGTCGGCATCTGGTGCTCGATCCCCGATCCCGCGATGGCCGAGATGCTGGCGAACACCGGCTACGACTGGATGATGTTCGACACCGAACACTCTCCGATGGATCCGCTGAACGTACAGCCCATGCTTCAGGCCGCGGCCCCCTATGACGTGTCCTGCGCGGTACGGCCCACCGGCCTTGACCCGCTGCAGATCAAGAAGTTCCTCGACGCGGGCGCCCAGACGGTGATGATCCCCTACATCCAGACCCCGGAAGAGGCGGCGCTGGCGGTGGCGGCAGTCACATATCCGCCCGACGGGATGCGCGGCGTCGCGGGCGTGATGCGCGCCAGCCGCTGGGGCGCGGTCGCCGATTACGGCAAGAAGGCGCGCGACGAGATCTGCCTGATCGTTCAGATCGAAACCAAGGAAGCGGTCGACCGGCTTGAAGAGATCGCCGCCGTGCCGGGTGTCGACGCGATCTTCGTGGGGCCCGCCGACATGGCCGCCTCGCTGGGCTATATCGGCCAGAATGGTCACCCCGAGGTCCGCCGCGCCTGCGCCGACGCCATCCGCCGCATCCGCGCCGCAGGCAAACCGGCTGGCTTCCTGTCGCCTGACGACTCGCTGCTCGAGGAAATGGTGGACGCGGGGTCGGTCTTTACCGCCGTGGACCTAGACGTGACCATCCTGCGCCGCGGCGCGCTGGCTCGCGCCAAGGCGTGGCAGGACCGGCTGAAAAGCTAGGCGGCGCACTGGGGCCTTCTTCTCTTCCACAATACCTCGGGGGAGTCGCGCAGCGACGGGGGCAGAGCCCCCTTACGCTCCCGTTGATGCGCACCTTGGGTGCGACTGGGGCAGCGCCCCCTTTTGCGCGCCACCTGCCGCCGCGTTCATTGCCAAGGTGACGGTGACGGGCATTGGACATTGCCGCCGCCGCCGCCTAGCGTCCGCGCATGAGCACCGCGTCCCTTCTTGATACCAAATACTCTTGGACCCGGCTGGCGATCACGCTGGCCGTCGCGTCGATCGGGAACGTGGGCATGTGGGCGGTGATCATGGTGCTGCCCTCGGTCGAGGTGCAGTTCGACGTGTCCCGCGCCGATGCCTCGCTGCCGTGGACGCTTACGATGGTCGGTTATGCGCTGGGCAACCTGCTGCTGGGCCGTGCGATCGACCGCTTCGGCGTGACACGCGTGTTGCTGGTTGCCGCCGTGTCCAACGCCGCAGGCTTCGCGCTGGCGTCGGCAAGTACCGGTATCCTGATGCTCTCGCTTTGCCAGTTGCTGATCGGATTCGGCACGGCGGCGAGTTTCGGGCCGCTGATCGCCGACATTTCGCAGTGGTTCCTGCGTCGGCGCGGCGTTGCGGTGGGGATCGCGGCGGCGGGGAATTATCTGTCCGGCGCGGTCTGGCCGTGGCTGTTGTCCGATGTGCTGGTCGACCGCGGCTGGTCAGCCGTTTACCTGACCCTGTCGGTTGCGACCCTTGCGCTGATGATCCCGGGCGCGCTGGCCCTGCGGCGCCGGGTTCCGCCAGAGGCGCAGGCCGAATCCGATGCGGTCTCCAGCCTCAACCGTGGGCGGGTCAACCTGTCACCGGCCGTGCTGCAATGGGCGCTGGTGGTGGCCGGGGTCGGCTGCTGCGTGGCGATGTCGATGCCGCAGGTTCATATCGTGGCGCTGTGCACCGACCTTGGCTATGGCCCGGCGGTCGGCACCGAGATGCTGTCGCTGATGCTGTGGGGCGGGGTGCTGTCGCGCTTTGTCTCCGGCGTGATGGCCGACCGGCTGGGCGGCGTGATGACGCTGATGGTCGGTTCGACCCTGCAATGCATCGCGCTGCTGCTGTACCTGCCGGCGGGGGGCATGGCGTCGCTTTATGCGGTCTCGCTGGTGTTCGGTCTAAGCCAGGGCGGCATCGTGCCCAGCTATGCCGTGATCATCCGCGAATACATGCCTGCGCGCGAGGCGGGGGCCCGCGTCGGCTTTGTGATCTGCGCCACCATCCTTGGGATGGCGCTGGGCGGCTGGCTGTCGGGGTGGATCTACGACCAGACCGGCAGCTACACGATGGCCTTCCTGAACGGGATCGCGTGGAACCTTCTGAACCTCGCGATCGTCGGTTACATTTTCTTCACCACGCGGCGCCGGGCGGGGCTTGCCCATGTCTGAGCGCCTGCGAGATGTCGTATTCAGACGCGCCGCCCGGCGCACCCGCCTGCTAGACCCCACGCGACCCAGATAAACCGGAGGCCGAAGATGAACGTGAACCTGACCCCCAACGACCTGTCCCACGTGGTCGCGACCGACCGCGCCCACGTCTGGCACCACCTGACCCAGCACAAGCCTTACGAAACGGTCGACCCCCGCGTCATCGTCGAGGGGCGCGGCGTGAAGGTCTGGGACGCCACCGGCAAGGAATACATCGACGCCGTGTCCGGCGGCGTCTGGACCGTGAACGTCGGCTACGGCCGCGAGACCATCGCCGACGCCGTGCGCGAGCAGCTGGTGAAGATGAATTTCTTCGGCGGCTCGATGGGGTCCGTGCCCGGCGCGCTGTTCGCCGAGAAGCTTCTGGAGAAGATGCCGGGCATGAGCCGGGTCTACTATTCCAACAGCGGGTCCGAGGCGAACGAGAAGGCGTTCAAGATGGTCCGGCAGATCTCGCAGCGGTTCCACGGCGGCAAGAAGTGGAAGATCCTGTACCGCGACCGCGACTATCACGGCACGACCATCGCCTGTCTTGGCGCTGGTGGACAGGACGAGCGCGGCGCGTTGTACGGTCCGTTCCCCGAGGGCTTCGTTCGGGTGCCGCACTGTCTTGAGTATCGCAAGCAGTGGGACGACGTGTCGGGCGCCGACTATGGCCGCCGCGCCGCCGATGCCATCGAAGAGGTGATCCTGCGCGAAGGCCCCGATACCGTGGGCGCCATCTGCCTTGAGCCGGTCACCGCCGGCGGCGGCGTCATCGTCCCGCCCGAGGGGTACTGGCCCCGCGTGCAAGAGATCTGCCGCAAGTACGACATCCTGCTGCACATCGACGAGGTGGTCTGCGGGCTGGGCCGCACCGGCACGTGGTTCGGTTATCAGAACTGGGGCGTCGAGCCGGATTTCGTCACGATGGCGAAGGGTGTCGCGTCCGGCTATGCCGCGATTTCCTGCACCGTGACGACCGAGAAGGTCTTCGAGATGTTCAAGGACGACGCCAGCGATCCGATGTCCTACTTCCGCGACATCTCGACCTTCGGCGGCTGCACCGCCGGCCCGGCTGCGGCGCTGGAAAACATGCGCATCATCGAGGACGAGAACCTGCTCGACAACTGTCTTGCCATGAGCGAGCGGCTGATGGGCAACCTTGAAAAGCTGAAGGAAAAGCACGCCGTGATCGGCGATGTGCGCGGCAAGGGCCTGTTCTGTGGTGCCGAGCTGGTGGCCGACCGCGACACGAAACAGCCGGTCGAGGAAAAGAAGGCGCAGGCCGTTGTCGCGGGCGCGATGGCGCGCGGCGTGATCATCGGCTGCACCAACCGGTCGCTGCCGGGGATGAACACGACGCTGTGCCTTAGCCCGGCGCTGATCGTCACCCCGGCCGAGATCGACAAGATCACCGACGCCATCGACGGTGCCCTGACCGAGGTTTTCGGCTAAGCTTGCTACGACCGGGCGGCCCCGCGCCGCCCGGTGTCCCTTGGGGAGTTGGGGACACGGCAGACCGCCGGGCGACAGAGGGAGGAGCCGATGGCGACATTTCTGATCCACATCCACACCGGGCACGCCGACCCGAACAAGGCGACGCTGGGCCTATTGGTTGCACTGGCCGCGAAGGACGAGGGCCACGATGTCACCGTCTTCCTCGCCGGTGACGGGGTGCACCTGCTGGCCCCCGCGAACCGCGATCTGGAGGGCGAGGGCACCGGCGTGATCGGGGCACACCTCGACCGCCATGCCGAGGCGGGGACGCCCTTTCTTGTGTCGGGAAAATCCGCGAAGGCCCGCGGCTATGACGATGCGCTGCTTGACGGTCTGAACGCCAGTTTCGCCATGCCCGACCGGCTGGTGCAGGCGGCTGCCGCGGCGGACACAGTGCTGTGTTACTAGCCAGCGCCGCGCGCTGTCCCAAGGTCCATTGCATCGCCCCCGCCTTTTTGCCATGACGCTCGGGCATCAGCGAAAGGCATTGGGCGATGGACCATTTTCTGTACCGTGACGGCATCCTGCACGCCGAGGACGTTCCCGTTCCGGACATCGCGGCTTCGGTGGGTTCGCCGTTCTACGTCTATTCCACCGCCACGCTGACGCGGCATTTCAAGCTGTTCGACGAAGGGCTGGACGGCGTGCCGCACCTTGTCTGCTATGCGATGAAAGCGAACTCGAACCAAGCCGTCCTGAAGGTGCTGGAACAGCTTGGCGCCGGGGTCGACGTGGTGTCGGGCGGCGAATACGCGCGGGCGAAGGCGGCGGGCTTCAGCGGCGACCGCATCGTGTTCTCGGGCGTGGGCAAGACCCGCGAAGAGATGCGGCAGGTGCTGGAAGGCGGCGTGCGCCAGATCAACCTTGAAAGCGAGCCCGAGATGCGGCTGCTGTCCGAGGTCGCGGCGTCGATGGGCGTGACAGTCCCCGTGACCGTGCGTGTGAACCCGGATGTCGATGCCAAGACGCACGAGAAGATCGCGACCGGCAAGAAAGAGAACAAGTTCGGCATCCCGATCGCCCGCGCCCGCGAGGTTTATGCCGAGGTCGCCGCGCTGCCGGGGCTGGACGTGGTGGGAATCGACGTGCACATCGGCAGCCAGCTGACCGACCTGCAGCCTTTCCGCGATGCCTACAATCTGGTCGTGTCGCTTACCGAACAGCTTCGGGCCGAGGGGCACGACATCCGTCGTCTGGACCTTGGCGGCGGACTTGGCATCCCCTACGAGCGGTCCAACGAGGCGCCGCCGCTGCCCACCGATTATTGCGAGATGGTGAAAGAGGTCGTCGGCCCCACCGGCTGCGAGGTCGAGATCGAGCCGGGCCGCCTGATCGCCGGCAACGCGGGCATCCTCGTCAGCGGCGTGATCTTCGTGAAATCCGGCGAGGGCCGCGATTTTCTTATTCTGGACAGTGCGATGAACGACCTGATCCGTCCCGCGATGTATGGTAGCCACCACGACATCGTGCCGGTGAAGGAGCCCGTGGCGGGCGTCGAATATGCGCCCTACGACATCGTCGGCCCGATCTGCGAATCCGGCGATACCTTTGCCAAGCAGCGCCAGATGCCCCCGGTCGCGCCCGGCGATCTTGTGGCATTCCGGTCGGCCGGAGCCTATGGCGCGGTCATGTCGTCCGAGTACAACACGCGGCCGCTGATCCCCGAAGTGCTGGTTCACGAAGATCAATTTGCCGTCATCCGCCCGCGACCTTCCTTTGACGAAATCATCGCGCGCGATAAGGTGCCTGCATGGTTGTAAGGCGCGATCCCGCGCAACAACCACTGGCACGGGTACATGACCGAGACGACGAAGCTTTCTGACTCCGCCCTCGACCGTCTGCGCTGGCCGCTGACCCTGACCCGCACGGGCATGGTCGCCGAGCGTGCTTTGCGGTCGTTCTGGCCTTTGTGGACGGTCCTGCTTCTGGCGCTGGCCGCGCTGATGCTGGGTGTGCACGAAAGCCTGCCGCTGGAAGTCACCTGGGGCTTGTTCGTCGTGGGCGCGGCCGGTCTGATCGCCACGCTTTGGTACGGCATCCGCCGGTTCCACTGGCCCTCGCGGGCCGAGGCGCTGGACCGGCTGGACCGCACGCTTCCGGGGCGCCCGATCTCGGCTCTTGCCGACACGCAGGCCATCGGTTCCACCGACGCCGCCAGTCAGGCCGTGTGGAAGGCACACGTCGCCCGCATGGCAGAACGCGCGGCGTCTGCCCGCGCTGTCGAACCCAATCTTCGCATCGCCGACCGCGACCCCTATGCGCTGCGCTTCGTCGCCGCGCTGGCCTTTGCCGTGGCGCTTTTGTTCGGGTCGTTCCTGTCGGTGGCCACCGTGTCCGAGGCCGTGCCCGGCGGAACCAACACCGTCGCGCAGGGCCCCAGCTGGGAAGGCTGGGTCGAACCGCCCGCCTATACCGGCAAGCCGTCGCTGTACCTGAACGACATTCGCGCCGGCAGCTTCGAGGTGCCGGAAGCCAGCCGCGTGACGATCCGCCTGTACGGCGACGTCGGTGACCTGACCGTGACCGAAACCGTGTCGGGCCGCACCGCCGAGATCCCTGCTGCCAGCGACGCGTCGCACAGCTTCGAGGTCACGCAGGCCGGTCGCATCGCCATCGAAGGCGCGAACGGCACCGCGTGGGACATCAGCGTCACCGCAGACACCGCCCCCGAGGTCACGATCCTTGGCGAGCCCGAGCGTGGGCTGTCGGGTGAGATGCGCCAGACCTTCTCGGTCAGCGATGACTATGGCGTCGTGTCCGGTCGGGCCGAGATCACGCTGGACCTTGCGTCCATCGACCGCCGCTATGGGCTGGCGCCCGATCCCGAACCGCGCGAGCCGATCACGCTTGACCTGCCGATGACGATTTCCGGCGACCGCGCCGAGTTCGAGGAGGTGCTGATCGAGAACCTCTCGCAGCATCCGTGGGCGACGCTGCCGGTCACGATGGTGTTCTACGCCACCGACGATCTTGGGCAGGAGGGGCGGTCCGAACCGGCGCAGGTGGTTCTGCCGGGCCGCCGTTTCTTCGACCCGCTTGCGAACGCCATCATCGAGATGCGCCGCGACATGCTGTGGAACCGTGACGAGAACGGGCGCCGCGTCGCGCAGGTTTTGCGGGCCGTCAGTTATCAGCCGGACGACGTGTTCGATTCCGAGACCAACTATCTGAAGCTGCGCGACCTTCAGCGCGAGCTAGAGCTGTTCAACCGCTACGGCATGACCGAGGATCAGCGCGACCAGATCGCGCAGCTGCTGTGGGATCTTGCGGTTCTGATCGAGGACGGCAGCCTGTCCGACGCGCTGGAACGCCTGCGCGAGGCGCGCGAGCGTCTGGAAGAGGCGATGCGCAACGGCGCCACCGACGAAGAGATCGCCGAACTGATGCGCGAGTTGCGCGAAGCCACGCAAGAGTACATGCGCCAACTGGCCGAGCAGCAGCGCCAGAATGGCGAGAACCAGGACGGCCAAGAGCAGGCGCAGGGCGAGCGGCAGGAGATCACCGGCGACCAGATCGAGGCGCTGATGGAACGCCTTCAGCAGCTTATGGAAGAAGGCCGGATGGACGAGGCGATGGAGCTCATGGAGCGCCTGTCGCAGATGCTGGAGAACCTCGAAGTCACCGAAGGCGAGGGCCAAGGCTCGCCGGGTCAGGAAGCGATGGAAGGGCTGGGCGAGATGCTGCGGGACCAGCAGGATCTAAGCGACGAGACCTTCGGCGACCTTCAGGACCAGTTCGGCCAGAACCAGAATGGCCAGCAGGGCGAACGCGGTCAGGACGGCCAGCAGGGCAACGACGGGCAGCAGCAGGGCGACGGTCAGGGTCAGGGCCAAGGACAGGGGCAGGGTCAAAGCGGCCCGCCTAACGGATCTGACGGGTCGGGCCAAGGGCAAGGGCAGGGCGAGCTTGACGGCGACGCGCTTGCCGAACGCCAGCGTGCCCTGCGCGAGGAACTGGATCGCCAGCGCGGCAACATGCCCGGCGCCGGCACCCCCGAAGGCGATGCCGCGGGCGAGGCTTTGGACCGCGCGGGCCGCGCGATGGACGAGGCCGAGGAGGCGTTGCGCAACGACGACCTTGCGGGCGCGCTGGACAACCAGTCCGACGCCATCGAGGCGCTGCGCGAAGGCATGCGCAACCTTGGTGAGATGATGGCCCAGGAGCAGAACAACCAAGGCCAGCAGGGCGAGGCGCAGGGGCAGGCCGACAACAGCCAGTCCCGTGATCCGCTGGGCCGCGAACCCGGTGGCAACGGCCAGATCGGCACCGAAGAGGAAATGCTTCAGGGCGACGACATTTATGGCCGCGCGCGCGAGTTGCTAGAGGAACTGCGCCGCCGGTCCGCCGAACAGTCGCGCCCCGAAGAAGAACTGGACTACCTGCGGCGTCTGCTGGACCGCTTCTGATCGACGATCTCGGTCGTCGGTCAGGTTCCCCGATCTTTGGGTTTCACATTGTCGGGACTTTCAACCCGCTTTCGGCGCCTGCCAGGCAGGGGCGTGGGTCATCTAATGCGATGCCCACAATGCAACGGCAGCGGTTCGCGGTATCAGCCGCCGATCAGGCCGTTGATTTTGGCAATCAGGCTTTCGATGCCGCCGTTCACCGCCAGCCGAAGCTGGTTCACCGCGTCGACATAGGCGCGCAGCGACGGTTCCGCCGCCGGAACCGCGTCAACGATGTTGGGTGCCAAGGCATAGACCGCGACCAGGATCGCGACGATGATCACCACGATCAGGAAGCCCGACTTGAAGCTCATGCCCGTTTCGGCCTGCGGTGGCGGTGCCATGTCCGGGATCGCGCCGCTGTCGTCGCGCTCGTCCTGTCCGCGCAGGGTCGAGTTAATTTCGTCCACGTCGGGAAGCAGGCCGCTGCGGTTGCTGGCAGAGTCGTCGGGCGCGTCGGCACCGTGCCCGCGCATCCGTGCCACCCGGCCACGGGCGGCAGGCGACCTGTCCTCGGGGGTGTCATCCTCGTCCAGCCCAAGATCGGGCTGCGAGTACAGATCGTCGCTGGACTCGGCGCGCCGTGCCGCGGCTTCGCGTTCAGCCTCTTCGCGCAGGATGTCGGCGATGCCGGGCTCTAGCTCGCGCCGGTGATGCGGCGCGGCCCCGGCCGGATCGGTCCGCGGATCGACCTCTGCGTCATCCTCGTCCTCGTCGTAGTCTTCGTCATCGGAATCGTCGGGGTAGGGGTCGCCGTCCGGGTCCTCGTCGTCTTCGATGTCCGCAGGCGCTGCGTCCTCGTCCTCGTCTTCCGGGGCGTCCCACGCCGGAGCGATGCCGGACGTGGCTTCGTCCTCGTAGTCTTCCTCGTAATCGTCATCATAGGTGGCGCGGGCCCGCGTCGGGTCGTTGCCCGCGTCGGTTTCAGGGAAGTCGACGGAAACATCTTCTGGTTCGTCCCGGTCGACAGCCGCGACGTCCGCCGCGAAGGCCGACGCAAGCGTGTCTTCGTCCTCGTGCGGGTCCTCACCTTCGGGGTGCTGGAACCAGCCGTGACCACAGTTCGAACACTGGACGTCCCGTCCCGCAGGCGGGACCAATCCCGCGTCAACTTCGTATGTCGCGCCGCAGTTCGGGCAAATCAGCCGCATAACGTCCCTTTCGGATCGCCCCAGAGGTACCTCACGATCCCTTCCGCTTTTCCACAGGGTGTACCAGTCCCTTGGGGCAATTCAAAGCTTTTGCGCCGGGCGTGATTGCAACCTATGGCCAATTTCGGCAAAAGAGCCGCAGTCTTAACACAGATTGAGGTGCCTGCGTGATCGAGCTCGAAGACGTGTCCTACAGTTACGGGGGCGGCGAGCTTCTATCCGGGATCAGTCTGACCTTGCAGCCGGGATCGTTTCACTTCCTCACGGGGCCGTCCGGCGCCGGCAAGACGACGTTTCTCAAGCTTTGTTACGGCGATCTTCTGCCAACGGCAGGCCGCGTTTCGGCCTTCGGTCAGGATGTGCGCAATCTTGGTCGCGACGACATCGCCCGGCTGAGGCGGCGGGTCGGCGTGGTTCATCAGGATTGCGAGTTTCTCGATCACTTGTCGGTTGAAGAGAACGTCGCGCTGCCGCTGACCGTGTCCGGCCGGGACTCGGCCACCGGAGAGGCGAACCTGACCGACCTGTTGTCATGGGTCGGCCTGTCGGCGCAGGCGGGATCGTTGCCGCCGGAACTGTCTGGCGGCGAACGGCAGCGCGCGGCGCTGGCCCGCGCGGTCATCATGGCGCCCGAGATCATCATCGCCGACGAACCCACCGGGAACATCGACTGGGAAATGTCGCTTCGGCTGCTGACCCTGCTGGTCGAGTTGAACCGGATGGGCAAGACCATCGTGATCGCGACGCACGACCTGAACCTGATCCGGTCGGCCAAGGCACAGGTGCAGGCGCGGGTGCTGCGAATTCGCGACCGGCAGCTTCAACTTGCAGGGGCAGACCTATGAGCGTGATCGGCGATATCGTCAGCGCCGCGCGCGGCGACGGGCAGGCCGACCGCGTGGTGCCGCCCACTGGCCATACTGCGTGGCTGACGCTGTTCACCTCTGGGGCGATGGCCTTCCTTGCGGTGTTCGCGCTGGCCTTGTCACTGGCGACGGGGCGGTTGGCGACAAGTTGGGGCAACGAACTGGCCCGCACCGCGACCGTCCGGATCTCTGCCCCGGCGGGGCAAGAGGACGCGCAAGTCCGCGCCGCGGTGCAGGTGTTGGAGACGACCCCCGGTATCGCCGAGGTGCGCATTCTGACGGACGAGGAACAGCGCGGCTTGCTTGAACCGTGGTTCGGCCCCGACCTGCCGATCGACGCGCTTCCCGTGCCGCGCCTGATCGAGGTGATCGAAGACGGCGACGGCTATGACCCTGAGGGCCTGCGCCTGCGGCTGACCGCCGAGGCGCCCGGCGCGGTGCTGGACGACCACACCCGGTGGCGGCGTCCGCTGGTCACGGCGGCCAGCCGGCTGCGAACGCTTGGCCTGTTGTCGATCCTGCTGATCGGCGCTGCGACGGCGGCGATGATCACGCTGGCCGCGAACGCTGCGCTTGCGGCGAACGCGCAGGTGATCCGCGTTCTGCGGTTGGTCGGCGCGCGCGACGTCTATATCGCCCGCGCCTTCGTGCGGCGCTTTACCCTGCGCGCAGTGACCGGCGCGGCGGCCGGGACGGCGGCGGGCATGGTGGCCGTCGCCCTGCTTCCGTCCGCGTCTGTCGAGGGCGGGTTTCTGACCGGGCTTGGGTTTCAGGGCTGGCACTGGCTGTGGCCGCTGGTCATTCCGCTTCTGGCGGCAGCAGTCGCCTTCGCCGCCACCCGGGCGGCGGCTTTCCGGACCTTGCGGGAGTTGATGTGATGCAATGGATCCGCTCGCTGATCTTCGTGATCCAGATGTACCTTGCGATGGCCGTTCTTGCGGCGTGGTTCATCATCCCGGCCATCCGGTCGCCCAAGGGGGCCTATGACGGGATCCACACCTACTGCCGTTATGTGCGGTGGTCGGCCCGATGGATCGTGGGGCTTCGGACCGAGATCCGGGGAACCGTGCCCACCGACGAGGTTCTGATCGCGTCGAAGCACCAGTCGTTCCTCGACATCATCATGCTTTGCTCGGTCCTGCCGCGCCCGAAGTTCATCATGAAGAAGTCCCTGAAATGGGCGCCGATCCTTGGCTGGTTCGCCCTGCGGATCGGCTGCGTCCCGGTCGACCGCGGTAAGCGCGGCGCCGCAGTCGCGCGCATGATGGAGGATGTCAAGAAAGGCGCGGCGCTGCCGGGGCAGTTGATCATCTATCCGCAGGGCACCCGCGTCGCGCCCGGTGTCTCGATGCAGTACAAGGTCGGCAGCGCCGTGCTGTACGAACAACTCGGTCAGGATTGCGTGCCCGCCGCCACAAACGTCGGCCTGTTCTGGGCGCGCACCGGGATCTATCGCAAGCCGGGTCTTGCCGTGCTGGAGTTCCTGCCGCGGATCGAGGCCGGGCTGGACCGCCCCACTTACATGCACAGGCTGGAGTCCGAGGTCGAAACCGCCTCGAACAGCCTGCTGGCCGAGGCCGGATTTCAGCTGGAGCTAAAATGATGGATTACATTCAGGATCTGGCGGCGCTCGAGGCGCTGTATCCAGAGCCGCCAGCGGACCGGTCGTTGAAGAAGGTCGTGCCGCAGCTGACGCCGATGTATCGCAAGTGGATCATGGCGTCGCGGTTCTGCGTCCTGTCGACCGTGGGCCCCGAAGGCACCGACGCCAGCCCGCGCGGCGACGACGGCCCGGTGGTGGCGGAACTGGGCGCGCATACCCTCGCGCTGCCCGACTGGAGCGGCAACAACCGGATCGACAGCCTGCGCAACCTTGTCCGCGATCCGCGCCTGTCGCTGATGTTCATGGTGCCGGGATCGCAGAACGTCGTGCGCGTCAACGGCACCGGCCGCATCACCGCCGATCCGGCGTTGTTGCAAAGCTTCGAACGCAAAGGCCGGCTTCCGCGGTCGGCCATCGTGGTCGAGATCGCCGAGATCTATTTCCAGTGCGCCAAGGCGCTGATCCGGTCGGGGCTTTGGTCGCGTGGCGATGAAAGCAAGACGGTGCCGACCGCCGGCGATTTCGTGAAAGAGGTCGACGCAGGCTTCGATGGCGAAGCCTACGACCGCACCTATCCCGAATACGCCAAGCCCCGTCTCTGGTAGCCGCTTGCCGTTTCGGAACTGGCCATGCACCGCCGTTCCGTGTCATCGTTCCAAGGATGACCCCACGGAAGGAAGGGCGGATGCCGTCAGTTTTCGGATACGAGGTGGACGAGGCGATTACGTCGCCGGAACAGTTGCGGCAGCACTACAAGATGCCGTCGCGCTATGTCAGCGACAAGGTCATCGACCATATCGACCCGTTGGCGGAACGGTTTCTGGCGGCGACATCGCTGGTGTTTCTTTCGACGCGCCGAGCCGACGGGCAGATCAACCTTAGTCCGCGCGGCGACCCTGCGGGGTTCCTGCACGTCCTGTCGCCCCGCCTGCTGGCGCTGCCCGACCGCATGGGGAACAACCGGACCGACGCCTTCGAGGACATCCTGCGCGACCCGCAAGTCGGGCTGATCTGCGTCATCCCCGGCCATCGCGACACCCTGCGCATCTCTGGCGAGGCGCGGCTGGTGCGGGACGCGTCGCTGTGCGAGACGCTCTCGGTGCAGGGCAAACCGGCGCAGTCTGCCTTGCTGATCAAGGTCAACCGCGTGCTGTGCCACTGCCCCAAGGCGTTCGTGCGCGGCGGGGTCTGGGACGCCGACGGCTGGCCCGCGCGCGAGACGATCCCGACACTGGCAGAGATGATGGTGGCCCATGGCGCCCTGTCCGACTCGGTGGCGGAGATGGACGCGATCGTGAAGCGCGACGGGGAGACACGGCTGTACTGACCCCTTGGGTCGACGGATCAGCGCGCCCGCGCCGCGGCCCGCACGGTGCGGGTTCCCAGCTTTTTCTCGATATGCTCGATCACGCGCGTCGCGATCTCTTGCCCAGTGACCTTTTCGATGCCTTCAAGTCCGGGCGACGAGTTCACCTCCAGCACCTTCGGGCCGTTGTCGCTGCGCAGCAGATCGACGCCCGCGAAGTCCAGCCGCATCGCCTTGGCGGCCCGAAGCGCGGTTTCCCGTTCCTGCCGGGTGATCTTGACTGCGGTCGCGGTGCCGCCCTGATGCAGGTTCGACCGGAAGTCGCCCGGCGTCCCCTGCCGCCGCATCGACGCGACGACCTTGCCGCCCAGCACGACGCAGCGAATGTCCTCGCCCGAGGCTTCCTTGACGAAATGCTGTACAAGGAAATCGGCCCGCAGCCCGCGAAAGGCGGAAATCACGCTGTCGGCGGCCTTGCGCGTTTCGGCCAGAACCACGCCCTTGCCCTGCGTGCTTTCCAGCAGCTTCAGGATCACTGGCGCGTCGCCGACAAGGTTGATCAGGTTCTTGGAATCCTTCGGGCTGCGGGCGAATGCGGTGTCGGGCATCCCGATCCGGTGGCGCGCCAGCACCTGATGCGCGTGCAGCTTGTCGCGCGAGACCGAGATCCCCTCGGACCCGGTCAGACAGAACGTGCCCATGCCCTCGAATTGGCGGACCACGGCGGTGCCGTAGTTGGTGATCGACGCGCCGATGCGGGGGATGATCGCGTCGTAATGCGGCAGCTTGCGGCCGTCATAATGAACCTCGCCGCCGACACCCTGAATGTGCATGTAGCAGCGCGAGGTATCGATAACCTCCATCGTGTGGCCGCGTGCCTCGGCGGCGGCGACCAGCCGCTTGCTGGAATAGTTGTCCGGCTCGCGCGTCAGGATCGCCATGCGCAGCACTCGCTTGGTCCATTTCGAGCGCGGGATCGCACGGTATTCGTCAAAGTTCAGTTCGGGCTGCTGGAAACTTGCGGACGGGGCCACCTGCACGTCGTCCTGCAGCGCCGAGCGGCCCAGCAGCATCCGGTAGGCCATGCCGCTGCGGTCGGTCAGCGAAATCTCGATCGGCCAGCTGCGACCGCCGATGGCGATGTCGGTTTCGATGACATACCGATACTCGGTCTCGCCGTTCGAAGAGGTCACCTCGCGCTGGTCCTTCAGCGGGGCAGAGCACATGATCTCCAGCTTCGGGTCGTCGGGGTTCGGATGGATGCCGAAGCGGACCATCGGCTTGTCGGCGGGGCCGAAGGGTTCGATCGCGAAGGCATGAAGCGCCGACGTCCGCGCGCCGGTGTCGACCTTCGCCTTCACCGCCGGCAGCCCAAGCTCGGGCAACGCAAGCCATTCTTCCCAGCCCAAGGTAAACCCTGTCATGTCACGTCCTCGCGAATAGATTGTCTTTGCGCGCCACAACGCGGTGGCACGGATTCAACACGCCCGAAGGCGGCCCTGTTGCCAGAGACATGTAGCGCGCGCCATGACGATTTCATGAAATCCGGCGCCGCAGGCACGAAAGACGCCTGCTTCTTCTCTTCCGAAATACCTCGGGGGAGTCGCGCAGCGACGGGGGCAGCGCCCCCATCGGACCGGCGTCAGGCCGCCAGCCCTTTCGATCCGATCGACAGGAATTTCTTGCGCCGGGCCTTCACCAGCGCATCGCGATCCTTGCCGTCGAGATCCTTCAGCATCGCTTCCAGCGCCTTGCGAACGGCATCCGTCGCGGCAAGCGGATCGCGGTGGGCGCCGCCCAGCGGTTCCGGGATGATCTTGTCGATCACGCCCAGCTTGGACAGATCCTGCGCCGTCAGGCGCAGCGCCTCGGCGGCTTCGCGCATTTTCTCGGCGTCTTTCCACAGGATCGACGCGCAGCCCTCGGGCGAGATCACCGAGTAGATCGAGTGTTCCAGCATCGCGACCTTGTTCGCCGTGGCGAAGGCCACCGCTCCGCCAGAGCCGCCTTCGCCGATGATCACCGAGATCATCGGAACGCCAAGCTGCAGGCAGCGCTGGGTGGACCGGGCGATTGCCTCGGACTGGCCGCGTTCTTCCGCACCCTTGCCGGGATAGGCGCCGGGCGTGTCGACCAGCGCGATCACCGGCAGGTTGAAGCGGTCGGCAAGGTCCATCAGGCGGATCGCCTTGCGATAGCCTTCGGGGCGCGCCATGCCGAAGTTGCGTTCGATCCGGCTTTTGGTGTCGTTGCCCTTCTCGTGGCCGATCACCACGACCGGGCGGTCCCCCAACCGGGCCAGACCGCCCATCACGGCGTGGTCGTCGGCAAAGTTCCGGTCGCCGGCCAGAGGCGTGTACTCGGTGAACAGCGCCTCGATATAGTCCTTGCAGTGCGGACGGTCGGGGTGCCGGGCCACTTGGCATTTCCGCCACGGGATCAGGTTCTTGTACAGATCCTTGAGCATCGCCGCGGCTTTCTCGTCCAGCGCGGCGGCTTCTTTCTCGACATCCATGCCCTCACCCGTGCGCGCAAGCGCCCGGAGTTCGTTGGCCTTGCCTTCGATCTCGGCAAGCGGCTTTTCGAATTCGAGGTAGTGGGTCATGTATGGTCCCTGCGAGTGAGCGGTTGCGGGCTATATGACGTTGCCGGGCGTTCTTTGCAACGGGCGGAACGGCGTCACACGCCGCGCGTGACGCCGCCGTCGATGCGCAGGTTCTGCCCCGTGACATAGCGCCCCTCGGGTCCGGCCAGATACGAGATCAGCCCCGACACCTCTGCCATCGTCCCGGCGCGGCCCAAGGGGACCGGCGCAAGCCGTTCGTCGTTGTGGGGGCGGCTGTCGATAAAGCCGGGCAGGATGTTGTTCACCGTGATGTTGTCCGGGCCGTGCTTGTCGGCCAGCAGCTTGGTGAAATTCCCCAGCGCAGCGCGGAACACGCCAGAGGTCGGGAACCGGGGGTCGGGTTCATAGGCGGCGAAGGTCGAGATGTTGACGATCGCGCCGCCGCCGGTCTCGGCCATGATCGGCACGACCAGACGGCAGGGCCGGATCACGTTCAGCAGATAGGCCTCCATGCCGCGGTGCCAGTCCTCGTCCGTGATATCCAGAACGCCGCCTTTCGGGCCGTCGCCCGCCGAGTTCACCAGCACGTCGATGCGGCCCCATGCCTGCATCGCGCGGTCGACCAGCGCCTGATGCGTCGCAGGGTCAAGGTTGCTGCCCGTCACGCCGACGCCGCCAAGTTCCTCTGCCAGCGCCTCTCCCTTGCCCGAGGACGACAGGATCGCCACGCGGAAGCCATCCGACGCCAGCCGCCGTGCCGCGTCGGCGCCCATGCCAGAGCCCCCGGCGGTGATCAGTGCTACTTTCTGCTCGGTCATGTCGTGTCCTCCTCTGCGACGGCGGGAAAGTTGCACCTCGCGCGCGGGGCTGCAAGTCGGCAAGATTTGCGAACACGGGGCAGGGCACAACGGTGCCGGAACGAACCGGAGGACATAACATGGCGGGACGCTACGAGGACAGGCTGTTGCGGGTGCTGGACTATATCCACGACAACCCCGCCGGCGACCTGTCGCTGGACGCGTTGGCGGACGTCGCTGCGATGTCGCGATTTCACTGGCACCGCGTGTTCTGCGCGATGACCGGCGAGACCTGCGCGCAGGCGGTACGGCGGCTGCGCCTGCACCGCGCCGCCGGCTGGCTGATCCATTCCGACTGGACGCTGGACACGGTGGCCGCGCGGGCGGGGTACGCCAGCAAGCAAAGCTTCTACCGGGCTTTCGGCGAGGCGTTCGGCATGTCGCCCGGGGCGTTCCGAAACCGCGGCGAATTTCGGTCGCCGCTTCTGAAGCCACAGAAAGGAACCTACCCCGTGTTTCCCATCGAGATCATGACCCAGCCCGCCCGTCGCCTTGCCGGTCTCCCTCATCGGGGCGACTACATGGACGTCGCCGAGAAGTTCGAGAAATGCGCGATGCTGTTCGCGACCCGCGCGTTGTGGCCGCATGGCAGCCAGATGATCGGCGTCTACTACGACGACCCCGATGCGGTGGCCGAGCCCGATCTGCGCAGCTTCGCGGGGATCAGCGTCGACGACGGTGCTGCCGTGGATGCGCCGCTGGAAGAACTGCGTCTGCCCGGCGGGCGCTATGCGGTGATGCACTACAAGGGCCCGTATCCGGGGCTGAAGGCGGCCTATGCCCACCTGTACGGCACATGGCTGCCCGACGCGGGCGAGGAACTGGGCGATCACCCGCCGGTCGAGATTTATCTGAATGCCCCCGTCGACACCGCGCCAGAGGACCTGCTGACAGAGGTCTGTGTGCCGCTCAGGTCGCGGTAAGCAGGACCGGGATCAGGGACAGCACCAGCAGCCCCGCCATCGTCCAGTTGAAGGTGCGGATGCGGGCGGGCTTGTCCAGAAGCCGCCGGGCCTGTTGTCCGGCGGCAGCCCACAGGCTGATCACCGGAAGCGAGATCACCGCGAAGGTGGCGATGACCAGTCCGATCGCGGGCAGATCCCGCCCCGGCGCGTACAGCGTGATCGCCGCCAGAACCATCGTCCACGCCTTCGGGTTCACCCACTGGAACAGCGCCGCCTGCAGGCTGGTCATCGGCCGCCCCTCGGCCGCGCCGTGTTCGGGCGGGGCGGCATTGGCGATCTTCCACGCCAGCCACAGCAAGTAGGTCACGCTAAGCGCGGTCAGGATCGTGTGCAGCGCCGGGAACAGGTCGAACGCGCGGGCCAGTCCAAGGCCCACCAGCAGGTTCATCACCGCCACGCCCGCCGCGATCCCAAGGATGTGGGGGATCGTGCGGCGGTAGCCAAAGTTCGCACCCGACGCGAGCAGCATCAGGTTGTTCGGGCCGGGCGTTCCGGTCTGAACCAGCGCGAACAGCGCAAGGGCGGGAAGGTATGCGGTATCCATGCGCTGCAATATTCCACGGCTTAGGCCGCACAGGGTTGCGATTTGCATTGCCTTGCACGGAAAAATCACAACTATTATCGGCCATGGATCGCATCGACGAACATATATTGCGCATTCTGTCTGTTGATGGGCGCATCAGTAATATCACCCTTGCCGCGCAGGTTGGGCTGTCTGCCTCTGCCTGCCTGCGCCGGGTGCAGGAACTGGAACGCTCGGGCATCATCAAGGGCTACCGCGCCGTGCTGGACGCGGTCCAGCTTGGCCACGGCTTCACGGCCTATGTCGGTGTCGGGCTGTCGAACCACGGATCGGCGGCGCTGGACGCGTTCGAGCGCGCGATGCGGCGGGCGCCGGAGGTCCGCGAGTTGCACAACACAACCGGCACCATCGAATACCTGATGCGAATCGAGTGCACCGACCTTGCGGCCTATCAGCATTTTCACCGCGAGGTGCTGGGGGCCCAGCCGATGGTCAGCGCGATCACCACTTACGTCATCATGGGCAGCCCGAAGGACGAACGTGCCTGAGGCTGCATGTGCGTAACATGCAACTTAACGGCGCTAGTCCGGAAACCCATACCAGCTTTTTTGCCGCCTCGGGTCTAAGATCCGCGCCGATTTGATCCGGCGATATGCCGGTTTGGCAATGGCCCGGTTCGCGGGCATTTTTTGGAGGCAATCATGGCAGTACAGCACACGGGAAGCTCGACGACGGGGATCGTCGTCTCGGCAAGCGGTGACACCTGGTATACGCGGGAAGGCTATTACGTAGCGTCGGACGTGGATGGGTTCGACGCTGGTGGTTTCGATAACTTGGAATATTTCCTCGAGGGGGACATCTTTTCCGGGGACGACGGCATCGTCGCGTCATCCGGTGCGAACAACTTCGACATCGTGATCAGCGCGAATGCGTCGGTGAACGCCGCCGGCGATGGCATTCAGCTTTTCGGAGACTCGCTCAACGACTCGGGCCACGACATCGTCAACTATGGAAGCATCACGGGAATGGGGGGCGAAGGCGTCGATGTGCGCGCCAGCCAGTCCTCGCTGACCAATAATGGTTCGGTCACTGCTTACAGTGTTGGCGTGTACTTCGTTGGCAACAATAACCGCGTCGTCAATCGCGGGGATGTGTCGTCAGAGATCAGCAGTGGGATTTGGCTGAACGGTGAGCGCGCGAGTATTGTAAATAGTGGATCAATCAACGCTGAAAGCGAAGAATCCGCAGTTCGTGTCATGGGTGACGAAGCGGAAGTGGTGAATACGGGCATCTTGGTCGGAGGGACGGGGATTTCCATCCTCAACGTCAATACGGCAGCCATCGCCCGAAATGCGGGGAGCATCTTTGCTCAAGAGATCGGTGTCCTTCTTACTGGTTCCAGCGAAGCGGCTGTGCTGGACTTTTCGAATTCCGGCGAGATCCGCGTTGCAGGCGGCGGCCTTGCAATCGAGGGCGATGAAGCCACGCAAATGATTTACAACACCGGCGTCATCGAAGGCCGGATCGAATTGGGTGACGGCAACGACGTGTACGACGGTCGCGGCGGCACGCTGATCGGCGTTGTCGACGGCGGCGGCGGGGCCGACAGCTATTGGGTCGACGACAGCACCACGTTCGTCTTCGAAGCGCCGGGCGGCGGGGTGGACACGGTTTATGCCTCGGTCGACTTCACGCTTGGCGATTTCGTTGAGAACCTGACGCTGATCGGGGCGACCGACATCGACGGGACGGGCAACAGTTCAAAGAACGTGGTGGTCGGCAACACGGGCGAAAACGACATTTCGGGCGAGGGGTCGCGCGATACGCTGTCGGGCGGCGCCGGCGACGATACCGTAGATGGCGGACGCGGCGACGACGTGCTGGACGGCGACGCGGGCGACGACATCCTGCTGGGCCGCGCCGGGGTCGACATCATGGACGGCGGCGAAGGCGACGACTTTCTGTTCGGCGGGATCGGCGGCGACATCATGCTGGGCAACGACGGCAACGACACGCTGAAGGGCGGGCTTGGCTCTGACACGATGACCGGCGGCGAGGGGCAGGACAGCTTCGTGTTCAGCCGGGTGTCCGACAGCCCCTCTGGCGGTTCTGATATCGTGCTGGACTTCACGCCGGGGACCGACGTTCTGGATTTCACCGAAATGCTGTCGGGGTCGTTCGACCTGTCGATCCTTGGGGCCTATACAGGGTCGGGACCAAGCATTCGGACCAACGAGAACAGCTATGGCGATACCATCGTTTTCGTGGATGCCGACGGCGACGGCGGCACCGATATGCGCATCGAGCTGAATTTGGTGACCGGCGTGACCGAAAGCGATTTCCTTCTGTGACGGTCCGCGCCGCCCGACCCGGTCAGGCGGCGCCGATCATCTCGGCCTGGCGCACGATCACCTCGGCCTGCTTGATCGACGCGATGTCGACCAGCCGACCCTTGTAGACCGTCGCGCCCGATCCGCTGGCCTTGGCGTCTTCCATCGCGGCAAGGATCTCGCGCGCTTCGGTGACCTTCTCGGCGGACGGGGTGAAGACCTCGTTTGCCAAGGCGACCTGCTTGGGGTGGATCGCCCATTTGCCGACCATGCCCAGCGTGGCGGACCGGCGCGACTGGGCGATGAACCCATCGTCGTCCGAGAAGTCGCCGAACGGGCCGTCGACCGGCAGAACGCCGTGGGTGCGGCACGCGGCGACGATGGCGGCCTGCGCCCAGTGCCACGGGTCCGGCCAGTACCGCTGGCCTTCGCGAACCATGTAATAGTCTTCCTGCGTGCCGCCGATCCCGGTGGTCTGCATTCCCATCGAGGCGGCGAAATCGGCCGCGCCGAGGCTCATGGCCTCAAGGCGCGGGGAGCCGGCTGCGATGTCCTCCACATGCGCGATGCCGGCTGCACTTTCTATGATGACTTCGAACTTGATTGGCTTCTCGCGGCCCGTGGCGCGTTCCGCCGCCGTGACCAGCGCGTCGACCGCGTACAGGTCGGCGGCGCATCCCACCTTGGGGATCATGATGCGGTCCAGCCGGTGCGACGCCTTCTCGACCACCTCGATCACGTCGCGATACCAATAGGGCGTGTCCAGCCCGTTGATCCGCACCGACAGCGTCTTGTCGCCCCAGTCGATGTCGCCGATCGCTTCGATCACGTTGGCCCGGGCCTGCACCTTGTCATCGGGCGCGACCGAGTCTTCGAGGTCAAGGTTGATCACGTCCGCCGCGCTGGCTGCCATCTTCTCGAAGATCGCGGGGCGCGAGCCGGGGCCGAACAGCTGACAGCGGTTCGGACAGGCAGGGGCGGCAGGCTGTATGCGGAAGGACATGGGAACCTCGTCGCAATAAGATTTCAAGTTCGGCGCAGATCTTGGTATATTGTTACCTCTACGTCCGCAACCCGGTTTTTCGACACCGCCGCTCGGGGCAGCAGGTCCGCGCGCTAAGCCGTGCGCGCATCGGTGTTTTCAAACTGCACATCTTTCGAGCAAACGGCGATCTGCCGGAGAATCTTCGCACATCTCGGGGAAACGACGCAGAGATTTGCGCGCCGACCCTGCAAACCGGCGAACTTGGCAAACATCCTCGACATGCCTGTCGTTAGACTATGTCGTCAGAAAACGGAGAAACGCGCAATGATCGAGACCCCTTATCTTCTGTTCCTCGGAGATGCCCCTGACGGTCTGGCGGCCAAGGTCGCCCAAGGCATCAAGGACTGGCGTCCCCAATACGCGCTGGGCCAGTACCGGATGGACGGCTGCAAGGCGGATCTCAAGATCGAGGACATGGACCTTGCTGCCGCGAAGGCCGCCGGTGCCAAGACGCTGGTGATCGGCGTGGCCAACCGCGGCGGCGTGATCAGCCAGGAATGGAAGAAGGTGCTGATCGCGGCGCTGGAAGAAGGCTTCGATCTGGCCTCGGGCCTGCACAACCTGCTGCGCGACGAACCCGATCTGGCCGCCGTTGCCAAATCCTGCGGTCGTGAACTGCACGACGTGCGCGTGCCGTCGGTGCAATACCCGATCGCCAACGGCAAGAAGCGGTCGGGCAAGCGATGCCTTGCGGTCGGCACGGACTGTTCGGTCGGCAAGATGTACACCGCGCTGGCGATGGACAAGGTGATGAAGGAACGCGGCATGAAGTCGTCGTTCCGCGCCACCGGCCAGACCGGCATCCTGATCACCGGCGACGGCGTGCCGCTGGACGCGGTGGTCGCGGATTTCATGGCCGGTTCGATCGAGTATCTGACCCCGGACAACGACGACGACCACTGGGACATGATCGAGGGGCAGGGCAGCCTGTTCCACGTCTCGTACTCGGGCGTGACGATGGCGCTGGTCCACGGCGGTCAGCCCGACGCGTTGGTGCTGTGCCACGAACCCACCCGCACCCACATGCGCGGGTTGCCGGATTACGACCTGCCGACGCTGGAGACGTTGCGCGACACCGCGCTGCCGCTGGCGAAGGTGGCGAACCCGGCCTGTCAGGTCGTCGGCGTGTCGATCAACACCGCCGGTATGGGCGAGGACGAGGCGCTGTCGTACCTTGAAAAGGTCGAAAAGCAGATGGGCCTTCCCACGGCCGACCCGTTCCGTCAGGGTGCCGAGCGTCTGGCCGACGCGCTGGACGCCATCTGATCCGCCGGGTCTTCGGCCGGACAGCAGCGGGGGCCGTCATGGCCCCCGATCTATTACAGACAGGGAACGCGCCATGAAACTCGACATCACGCAGGACGCCTTCAAGATCGCGGGCAGCTTCGTCATCTCGGGGCGCGGAGACAAGACGCCGTGGGTGCGGACCGAGGCGTGGGTGCTGACCGTTACCATCGAACGCGACGGGATCGTGGGCCGGGGCGAATGCACGCCCTATCCACGCTACAACGAGACGCTGGAAAGCTCGACCGACGAGATCCGTGCCGTCGAGGCGCAGTTGAAGGCGGGGCTGGACCGGCAGGGACTGTTGGCCGCGATGAAGGCGGGCGCCGCACGAAATGCCGTCGACTGTGCGTTGTGGGACTGGGAGGCGAAGGCCGCTGGCAAACGCGTGTGGGAGCTTGCCGGACTGCCCGAACCGAAACCCGTGCCCACGGTATTCACCCTGTCGCTGGGCGAACCCGACGACATGCGCGCCAAGGCCGCCGAGAACGCGCACCGCCCGGTGCTGAAGGTCAAGCTGGGCGGCGAGGGCGACATCGCCCGTCTGCGCGCCGTGCGCGAGGGGGCGCCGCAGTCGCGTATCGTGATCGACGCGAACGAGGGGTGGACGCTGGACACCTACCGCGAGATGGCCGGCGTTCTGCCCGAGCTTGGCGTGGACATGGTGGAACAGCCTCTGCCTGCCGGGGACGACGGCGCGTTGCTGGGCATCGACCGACCGTTGCCGGTGTGTGCCGACGAAAGCTGCCACGACCGCACGTCGCTGCCGAAGCTGACGGGCAAGTATGACATCGTGAACATCAAGCTGGACAAGACCGGCGGCCTGACCGAGGCGCTGGCGCTGCGCGAGGCGGCGCTGGCGGAAGGCTATGATGTGATGGTGGGTTGCATGATGGGCTCGTCGCTGGCGATGGCCCCGGCGCAACTGGTGGCGCAGGGGGCGACGGTGGTCGATCTTGACGCGCCGCTTCTGCTGGCGACCGACCGCGAGGATCCCATGTTCTACGACGACGCGGGCGTTCATGCCCCGTCGGCGGCGCTGTGGGGCTGACACGCGTGTAGGCGTGCCTTGCGCGGTAAGGGGCAAGCTTCTATAGCCGCGCGCGACAGGTCCCCCCGAAACACGGAGCAGTCCCGATGATCCTTGACCGCCGCACCTTCCTTCTGGCGTCCGCCGCCGCCGTCGGAGCTGGCTTGCTTCCGTCCATCGGCCGCGCTGCCGCCGGGTATGCGCCCCGTCCCACGGGCTGGCGCGCCTTTACCCTGACCACCAAGGTCGATCTGCCGCGCGCGGGTGCGCCTGCGCAGGCGTGGGTGCCGGTTCCGTCGCTGACGGCGGACGACTGGTTCCGTCCGGGCGACACCACCTTCGCCACCACCGCCGACCGCGCGCAGCTTGTGATGGACGACGCGCAGGGCATCGCCTTTGTCCACGCCGAATGGGACGCGGGCGATACGCCGGCCACGCTAGAGGTCGTTTCGCGCGCCGCCACCCAAAGCCGCGCGGTTCCGCTTGAGCCCACGGGTGCTGCGCTGTCCGACGCGGAACGCGCGCGCCAGACCGCGCCGACCGACCTGATCCCGACCGACGGCATCGTGCGCGAGACGGCCCTGATGATCACCGACGGCCTGTCGGACGATCTTGCCAAGGCGCAGGCGATCTACGAGTGGGTCATCGAAAGCACCGAGCGCAACCCCGAGACGCGTGGCTGCGGGCTGGGCGACGTCGCCTCGATGCTGACGCTGGGCGATCTGACCGGCAAATGCGCCGACCTGAACGCGCTGTATGTCGGGCTTGCCCGCGCCGCCGGACTTCCCGCGCGCGACCTGTACGGTTTGCGGGTGGCGCCGTCGGCCTTTGGGTATAAAAGCCTTGGCGCCGGGTCCGAGACGGTGACGAAGGCGCAGCACTGCCGCGCCGAGGTGTTCGTGGACGGCATCGGCTGGATTCCGGCCGACCCCGCCGATGTGCGCAAGGTCGTGCTGGAAGAACCGCCGAAGACCCTGACGCTGGCCGACCCCGAAGTTCAGGATGTCCGCGCGGCGCTGTTCGGCGCGGCCGAGGGCAACTGGCTGGTCTACAACGATGCGCATGACGTGGTGCTGCCGGGGTCGTCGGCGGGAACGCTGCCGTTCCTGATGTACCCCCACGCCGAGATCGACGGGATGGAGCAGGACGAACTGTCGCCCGACGATTTCGCCTACTCCATTACCGCGCGCGAGATCGTATAGACCTCTGCCCGGTTACACCGATGCGGCCAGATCCATGTGCCGCTCAAAGCGCGGATCCTTCGCGGGGTCCGCGCCCGCCGCTTCCGCCAGCCGCACCACGTAATCCGCGCAGCACAAATGGTGCAGCCGCGCGACGCCGGGGATCGCCATCGCCTGTGCGTACAGCGGGTCGAAGCGGTCGGAATAGGACAGGGCGGACAGGTCCTGAACCTCGTTGCGGTTGTAGTTGTCCCAGAACTCGTCGGTATAGCGGTCCCGCCCGGCCGAGGCGCTGGGAACGCCGAGCTTGAGCGCGTAGCTTTCCGGGGTGCGGGTGATGTAGTGGTTCATCTGCGCGCCCAGATGCGTCACCCGGTCCGGCGCCGTCGCCCTCTGTGCCGCGCCGTCTGGATTGTAGCGGCCCAGCTTGCGCCCTTCGCCGTCCAGCCAGACGTTGCCAGCCTCACCCCATGTGCCCGGGCCGACATAGCGTTGCGGGCTATGGGCGCCGAAGACAGCGAATTCCAGTGGTCGACGGATCAGCGACTTGAACGAGGTGTTCGCCTTGTGCTGCGTCTCGGCCGCGCGGGTGAACACGCGGTGCTGAAGGGTGTCTTCCCACGTCTCGTGCCCCGAGGTGCCGAAGCACTTCCAGTGAAACCCGATGCCGTGAAACCGGTTGTCGGAGGTGTCGCCAAGATAGCCTCCGACCGTGCCGTCGCCGATGTGGAAGACAAGGAGCTCGTCCACGTCGCAAAGCAGCAGCCACTCATGCGCGGCGGTCAGAGGGTGGTTGCGGATGGCGCGGTGCGCGGTCCGCTTGGGCGGCGTGCCGGGGTCGGGCGAATGGGTGGTATGTGACAGCCAGCCCGCATCGTGCAGCAGGTTCAGCAGCTGTGGCGAGTGATCCGTGCAATCGTTCGTCGCGACCAGCACGTCGAAGCCAAGCATCCGGTACCACGTGACCCACTCGACCAGAAAGGCGCCCTCGTTCCGCATTCCGGCGGCGACGAGAAACTCGGAATTCTGTGTCATACCCCGTGTCCCCATACCGCGGCGCCGCTGACGGCCTTCCGTCGCAGGTATACCCGCACGGCGCGCCGCGTAAAACGGCACGTCTGCCCAAGGTTGACCGGGCGCGGCGCGACTGCCACTGTCCGCGCCGGGATGGCAACGGCGGGCGCTTATGGACCTTCGAAACCAGGTGATCGGGCTGATCCGGTTTTCCTTTGCGACGATCGGAAACTTCTATCCGGGCTTCGACACGATCGAGGACATGGAAGCCTTCCTGTTCGCACCCGACCGGCTAGAGCGTCGCTTCCGCCTGTTCGAGGTTTACTGCCTGCCTTCGCTGGCACAGCAGACTGACCCGGACTTCACCTGCATCCTTCTGGTGGGCGCCAACATGCCGGCCGAATGGAAAGAGCGACTGCGCGCCCTGTGCGCGGACGTCCCCGCCATCCGCATCACAGAGGCCGAGCCGCAGCACCATTATGCCGGCATTCGCGCCGCCTTTGCCGAGATCCCGACCGAGGGGTTCACGCACCGGACCACGTTCCGCTTCGATGACGACGACGCGCTGGACAACGGCTTTATCGCGCGGCTGAAGGAGGTCGCCCCCCGCGCCGCGGCGCTGGGCGGCATCGACAACCCGACCGCCATCGCCCACAACCTTGGCTTCTACCTTGAGCGGCGGGACGACAAGACGCTGGTCTATCCGACCTGCGAACGTACGCCGATCAGCGTTGGCGCGGCGCTGATCGCGCCGGTCAGCTGGCGCGACAACATCTACAAGGTGGATCACCGCCAGCTGCCGCAGTTCTTCAACGCGTGGTCCGACACGCAGCACTATGCCTATGTCCGCACGATCCATCAGGACAACAAGGCGAACCCGCATCGCACCGGCGAGAAGCTTCAGCTTCCCAACAAAGAGATCGACGCGATCTTGCGCGAAAACTTCGGCCGCAAGCTTGGGGCGTTCAAGCACATCGACTAGGCCCGGAGGCGCCGTAGGGGCCGGGCATTATCGGGGCGGGCCATCGCGCTCGTTTCGCCACTGGCAAAGCGCGGGTTTCGCTGGTAGCTGCCGATACATGACGACGTCATCCAGTTCAGACAACTTGCGCGGCGCGGCGCTTATGGCGGGCTCTATGGCCTGTTTCACCATGAACGATACCGCGATGAAGGCGCTGTCCGATGAACTGCCGATGTTTCAGGCGGTGTTCCTGCGCGGCATCGCCACCTCGGTCTGGATGTACCTTCTGGCGCGGGCGCTGGGCGGGTTGCGCTTTGACTTCTCGCGGCGCGACTGGACGCTGATCGCGATCCGCAACGTGGCCGAGGTCGGCGCGGCCTTCTTCTTCGTGTCGGCGTTCTTCAACATGCCGATTGCCAACGCCACCGCGATCCTACAGGCGATGCCGTTGACGGTGACGTTGGCCGGCGCGCTGTTTCTGGGCGAGGCCGTGGGGTGGCGACGTCTTAGCGCGATCCTTGTCGGCTTTGCAGGCGTGATGCTGATCGTCCGACCCGGAGGCGAGGGGTTCAATCACTATTCCCTGTACGCGCTGGCGGCAGTCGTGCTGGTGACCGTGCGGGACCTGCTGTCGCGCCAGTTGTCGGCTGACGTGCCCTCGATGACCGTGGCGTTCTTCAACGCCGTGTCCGTGATGGTGTTCTTCGGGATCGGCTCGATGTTCATCGAATGGCGCCCGGTATCGGGGCTGGCGGCCATGCAGATGGGTCTTGCGTCGGTGCTGCTGATCGGCGGCTACGTCTTCTCGGTCTCGGCCATGCGGGTGGGCGAGGTCGCCGTCATCGCGCCGCTGCGGTACACCAATTTGCTTTGGGCGCTGCTGCTGGGGTTCGTCGTGTTCGGGGACTGGCCGGACCGTCTGACGCTGTTGGGCGCGGCGGTCATCGTGGCGACCGGCATCTATACTTTTTACCGTGAACGCAACCTGCGCCGGGCTCCGCCCAAGGCGCTGCGAGTGCGTTGACATCCGGGCGCGGCCACCCCATTTCCCGGTCACGCGCCGCCCAGGTTGACGCGCCGGAGGCCCGGCTGTTGACAAGGGTCGGGACTCACCCTATACGGCGCCCACTTGGGCAGGGGGCCTCCTGCCTTTAACAGAACTGTAGTGGTCAAGATCCGGGCGGATGCCTCGATCCTCTGAATGCCCACCGCATCGTTCCCGCGAACGGGGACGGGGGCGGTTTTCGTGTTTTGCGGACGCGCGGAGCACGCCAGATGAACCGGGGACGCGCGCCCCAGAGATGAACATGAAGTGTTGCAACACGGGGAATAAACCGGAATGCCAACGATCCAACAGCTGATCCGCAAGCCGCGGCAGCCCAAAGTCAAAAGGTCCAAGTCCCAGCACTTGGAAAGCTGCCCGCAAAAGCGTGGCGTCTGCACGCGCGTCTACACGACGACGCCGAAGAAGCCGAACTCGGCCATGCGTAAGGTTGCCAAGGTGCGCCTGACGAACGGCTACGAGGTCATCAGCTACATCCCCGGTGAAAGCCACAACCTTCAGGAACACTCGGTTGTCCTGATCCGTGGCGGCCGTGTGAAAGACCTTCCGGGCGTTCGTTACCACATCCTCCGCGGTGTTCTGGATACCCAGGGCGTCAAGGATCGTAAGCAGCGCCGGTCGAAGTACGGCGCCAAGAAGCCGAAATAAGAGGATCTGACAGATGTCCCGCCGTCACGCTGCTGAGAAACGCGAGATTCTGCCCGACGCCAAGTATGGCGATCGCGTGCTGACGAAGTTCATGAACAACCTGATGATCGACGGTAAGAAGTCGGTCGCAGAAAGCATCGTCTACAACGCCTTCGAGCGCGTTGAGGGCAAGCTGAAGAAAGCCCCCGTGGAAGTGTTCCACGAGGCGCTGGACAACATCAAACCGGCCGTCGAGGTCCGCTCCCGCCGTGTTGGTGGTGCGACCTACCAGGTTCCGGTCGAGGTGCGTCCCGAGCGTCGTGAAGCGCTGGCGATCCGCTGGCTGATCACCGCCTCGCGCGCCCGCAACGAGAACACCATGGAAGAACGCCTCGCAGGCGAGCTGATCGACGCCGTGAACGGCCGTGGTTCGGCCGTGAAGAAGCGCGAAGACACCCACAAGATGGCCGACGCGAACAAAGCGTTCAGCCATTACCGCTGGTAATTCAGATCTAAGGGCCCTCCAATGGCACGCGACTACCCCCTCACGCGCTACCGTAACTTCGGTATCATGGCGCACATCGACGCCGGTAAAACCACGACGACCGAGCGGATCCTGTACTACACCGGACGCTCCCACAAGATCGGCGAAGTCCACGATGGCGCCGCCACGATGGACTGGATGGAGCAGGAGCAGGAGCGTGGCATCACGATCACCTCTGCTGCCACGACCACGTTCTGGCAGTGGCAGGAAGATCCGACCGAGGAAGGCACCTCGGACACGAAGTTCCGCTACAACATCATCGACACGCCCGGCCACGTTGACTTCACCATCGAGGTCGAGCGTTCGCTCGCCGTTCTCGACGGTGCGATCTGCCTGCTGGACGGTAACGCCGGTGTTGAACCGCAGACCGAAACCGTGTGGCGTCAGGCTGACCGCTACAAAGTTCCGCGCATCGTGTTCGTCAACAAGATGGACAAGATCGGCGCTGACTTCTTCAACTGCGTGAAGATGATCAAAGACCGCACCGGCGCGACCCCCGTTCCGGTGAACTTCCCGATCGGCGCGGAAGACCAGCTTGAGGGCATCGTCGACCTCGTCACGATGGAAGAGTGGGTCTGGAAGGGTGAAGACCTGGGCGCGTCCTGGGTTCGTGGCCCGATCCGCGATGAACTGAAGGACGTGGCCGACGAGTGGCGCTCGACCCTGATCGAGAACGCCGTCGAGCAGGACGACGCGGCGATGGAAGCCTACCTTGAAGGCGAAGAGCCCGACGTCCCGACCCTGCGGAACCTGATCCGCAAGGGCACGCTGTCGCTGTCCTTCGTTCCGGTTCTGGGTGGTTCGGCCTTCAAGAACAAAGGTGTCCAGCCGCTGCTGAACGCCGTTGTCGACCTCCTGCCGGGCCCGCTTGACGTTCCGCCGTACATGGGCTTCTCGCCCGACGACGAAACGGAAGAGCGTAACATCGCGCGTCACGCTGACGACGACGAGCCCTTCTCGGGCCTCGCGTTCAAAATCATGAACGACCCGTTCGTCGGCTCGCTGACCTTCACCCGGATCTACTCGGGCGTCCTCAAGAAGGGCGACTCGATCATGAACTCCACGAAGGGCAAGAAAGAGCGCATCGGTCGTATGATGATGATGCACTCGAACAACCGCGAGGAAATCGACGAAGCGTTTGCGGGCGACATCATCGCGCTGGCCGGTCTGAAAGAGACCACCACCGGTGACACCCTCTGCGACAGCCAGAAGCAGGTCGTGCTTGAAACCATGACCTTCCCGGATCCGGTCATCGAGATCGCGGTCGAGCCGAAAACCAAGGCCGACCAAGAGAAGATGTCCGCCGGTCTGCAGCGTCTGGCCGCCGAAGACCCGTCCTTCCGCGTCGAAACCGACCTCGAGTCGGGCCAGACCATCATGAAGGGTATGGGCGAACTTCACCTCGACATCCTGGTCGACCGCCTGAAGCGCGAGTTCAAGGTCGAGGCGAACATCGGTGCGCCGCAGGTGGCCTACCGCGAGACCATCTCGAAAGAGGTCGAGCACACCTACACCCACAAGAAACAGTCGGGTGGTTCGGGGCAGTTCGCCGAGGTCAAGCTGGTCATCACTCCGACCGAGGCCGGCGAAGGCTACTCGTTCGAGTCGAAGATCGTCGGCGGTGCGGTTCCGAAGGAATACATCCCGGGTGTCGAAAAAGGCATCAAATCGGTCATGGACTCCGGTCCGCTGGCTGGCTTCCCGGTGATCGACTTCAAGGTCGCTCTGATCGACGGTAAGTTCCACGACGTGGACTCCAGCGTTCTCGCGTTCGAAATCGCCGCCCGTATGGGTATGCGCGAAGGGATGCGGAAAGCGGGCGCCAAGCTGCTGGAACCGATCATGAAGGTCGAGGTGATCACACCGGAAGAGTACACCGGCAACATCATCGGTGACCTGACGTCTCGTCGTGGTCAGGTGCAGGGCCAGGAGAACCGCGGCAATGCGATCGCCATCAACGCCTTCGTGCCGCTGGCCAACATGTTCGGCTACATCAACAACCTGCGCTCGATGTCCTCGGGCCGCGCGCAGTTCACGATGCAGTTCGACCACTACGACCCGGTGCCGCAGAACATCTCGGACGAGATCCAGTCGAAGTACGCCTAAGTGCGGTGCGTGGGAGACCACGCACCCTACCCCGTAGGGTGCGCATTCATGCGCACCGCCAGAGAACAAGGAGGCCATCATGGCTAAGGAAAAGTTTGAACGTAACAAACCGCACGTCAACATCGGCACGATTGGCCACGTTGACCACGGCAAAACGACGCTGACGGCGGCCATCACGAAGTACTTCGGTGATTTCCGCGCGTACGACCAGATCGACGGCGCGCCGGAAGAAAAGGCCCGCGGCATCACGATCTCGACCGCGCA
>NZVC01000021.1 GCA_002701395.1 Maritimibacter sp.
GTTCATCTTCGCTCCTTGATGGCTGCGATGAACCAAAAATCCTCCGTTACGAAAACCTCAAAACTGTCCCACAGGCGCTGACGTTAGACAGCTGGCGCGGCCAGGGTCGGCGGTTGCGGATGTCACGGTGTCTCCCGGTCTGGCGCACGGCAGACCGTGGGGGCTGCCGATCTGCCTATAGGACCGTTCCGTTGCCCGAACATCCCGGATCAATCAAGGGGCGGCGTGGCTCCGCCGCCCCGCGCAATGCTCATGTCGCGTCGCGTTCCATGATCCATTCGACCTGCGGCGCGGCGACGAAGCGCCACTTGCGCAGCGGCCCGGCCATCACGTTGAGATAATACATCTCGAACCCGTGCGGCGCCCCGCAGGGGTGGTGGCCGCGCGGAACGCAGACCACATCGCCGTCATGCACCGCCATCGTCTCGTTCAGCTGCAGGTCGTCGGTATAGACCCGCTGAATCCCGAATCCGTCCGCCGGGTTCAGCCGGTGATAGTAGGTCTCTTCCAGATAGGTGATCCGGGGATAGTCGTCCTCGTCGTGGCGGTGGCTGGGATAGGACGACCAGTGGCCCGCCGGGGTGAACACCTCGGTCACCAGCAGGCTGTCGCAGTAATCCTCGGCCTCCATCGCGATGTTGTTGATATGACGCGTGTTGCTGCCCTTACCGCGCTGGGTCAGCTCGATCCCGTCCGGCCCGATCCGGCGCGCCGGATGGCCGTCGGTGCCGGGGGCCGAGCAGACGGCGATGACGCAGTCGGTGGTGGCCGTCGCCTGCCACGTTTCGCCGTTCGGCACGTACAGGGAATGCGGCGGCGTCTTCTCGAACACGTTCATCCGGTCGCCCAACTCGCCCCAGTCCTGCCCGGCCGCCTGCATCGTCGCCTTGCCCTCGACCATGACAAGGATCACCTCGCGGTCGCCGGTCTCTGCGCCCGTGGTTTCGCCCGCGCGCAGGCGCCACAGGTCGAACCCGACATAGCGCCACCCGGCGCTTTCCGGCGTGATCGAATGGACCTTGCCGTGGGTCCCGAACGGGCGTTTCAGAAGATCTGGCATCGGAATTCCTTTCCTGTCTTGTCCGGTCGCATCAGCCCGCGACCAGCCCGGTCGCGCGCGCCAGCCGTTTCAGGGTGGCCAGTCCCAGCGTCTGGTACAGCAGGGGATTGCGAACGTTGGGGTCCTGCTCTGCCTCGATCACGATCCAGCCGTCATAGCCGGCACCGGACAGGATCTGCAGCAGCGGCCCGAAATCGATGCACCCCTCCTGATCGCCGGGCACCGTGAACGCCCCGGCAAGAACACCCTGGATGAACGACAGGGTCTCGGCCCGTACCCGCGCGGCTACGTCGGCGCGCACGTTCTTGGCGTGGAAATGCACCACACGGGCGATGTGCCGCGCCAGCACCGCCTCGGGGTCGCCGCCGCCGAACCGGCAATGGCCCGCGTCGAACAGCAGCCCCGTCGCGGGACCCGTCGCCGCCATGAACGCGTCGATCTCGTCCGGCGTCTCGACGATCGTGCCCATGTGGTGGTGATAGGCCAGCCGCACGCCCTCCGACTGAAGGTAGGCGGCGAAGGTCTCCAGCTTCGCGCCGAACGCCGCCATCTCGTCCGCCGACAACACCGGCTTGTCGTTCACCGCGACCGCCGGGTCGGAATGCACCGCGTTCGAGGTCTCGCACGCGATGCACACCGCACAGCCGTTCTCTTTCAGCTTGGCAAGATGCGGCTGTACGGCGGCGATCTCGTCCTCGACCGACCGCACCAGCAACTCGGTCGAGTACCAGCCGGAAATGAACGTCAGCCCGTAGCCGCCCAAAAGCTGCTTCAAGGCTATGGGATCGTCAGGCCAGCGGTGGCCGTTCTCGATCCCGTCAAAGCCGATCTGGCGACCAGCCTCGTCAAGGATACGCTCGGTCGGGATGTCCGCGCCGATGCTTTGGTCGTCGTCGTTGGCCCAGGCGATGGGGTTGGTGCCGAATTGGATCATGGGTCGGTCCTGCATGGAACGCGCGGGCGCACGGCCCGGCGCGGGATCAGTTGAGCGGGTTCTGCCGGGCGATGTTGGCGGCATAGTCGGCGCGGGCGCGGTCCAAGCCGTCACCGTCGCCCACTTCCGGCACCGCGACGTCCCACCAATGCCCGCCGGCCCCGGTGCCGGACTCCGCCTCGGTGTCGATGACGATCACGCTGGGGATGTCGCGCCCGCGCGCCGCAAGGATCTTCGCCTCGAGGTCGGCAATGCCGGTCGCCTTTTCCGCATGGGCCCCCATCGCGCCCGCGTGGGCGACAAAGTCGATGTCGGGCTGCACCTCGACATTGGCGTCGGCGTACATGTTGTTGAACGCGGCGCCCCCGGTGGCCTGCTGCAACCGGTTGATGCAGCCGTAGCCCCGGTTGTCGGTCAGCACGACGGTGAAGGGCACGCGGCGCATCACCGCCGTCGCCAGCTCCGAATTCGCCATCATGTAGCTGCCGTCGCCCACGAAACAGACCACGTTGCGGTCGGGCGCGGCCAGCTTGATGCCCATCGCGCCCGCGATCTCGTAGCCCATGCAGCTATAGCCGTATTCCATGTGGTAGCCGCCCTGCGCCGCCTGCCACAGGACATGCAACGCCCCCGGCATGGTGCCCGCGGCGCACATGGCGACCGTGGTCTCGTCCGCGGTCCGCTGCACCGCGCCGATCACCTGCGCGTCCGACGGCAGACCGTCATGGTTCGGCGCGGCGGTGACCTGCCGCACGGTGTCGTGCCACGCCTCCCGTGCTGCGGGGTCGTGCCAGTCGAACCGGGTGTCGCCCAAGGCGGTCGACAGCTGCCCCAGCACCGTGCGCGCATCGCCGACGCAGGGGATCGCGCCGTGCTTGGTGGCGTCATAGCCGTGCAGGTTGATCGACACCAGCCGGCGCGCCTCGCCCCCGAACACGGTCCACGAGCCGGTCGTGAAATCCTGGAACCGCGTGCCGACGCCGATGACAAGATCCGCCTCTGCCGCCAGCGCGTTGGCGCAGGCCGACCCGGTCACACCGGGCGCGCCGAAGTTCAGCGGGTTCTCGAAGGACAGCGTGCCCTTGCCCGCCTGTGTTTCGGCGAAGGGGATGTTGTGGCGCGCGGCGAACGCGGCCAACGCGGCCTCGGCGCCGGAATACAGCACCCCGCCGCCCGACACGATCATCGGCCGCTGTGCCGCCTTGATCGCGGCGACCACGTCCGACACCTCGCGCGGGTCGGGCTCGGGCCGGCGGATGCGCCAGACCTTCGGCTCGAAAAAGGCTTCGGGATAGTCGTAAGCCTCGGCCTGCACGTCCTGGCAAAAGGACAGGCACACCGGACCGCAATTCGCGGGATCGGTCATCACCGCCAGCGCGCGCGGCAGGCAGGTCAGCAGATGCTCGGGCCGGGTGATCCGGTCGAAATAGCGCACCACGGGACGGAAACAGTCGTTGGCGCTGACCGTGCCGTCGTCGAAATCCTCGACCTGCTGCAGCACCGGGTCGGGGCGGCGGTTCGCGAAGACATCACCACAGATCATCAAAAGCGGCAGCCGGTTCACATGCGCCAGCGCGGCGGCGGTCACCAAGTTGGTCGAGCCGGGCCCGATCGACGATGTCACCGCCTGCGCCCGCCTGCGCCGCATCGTCTTGGCATAGGCGATCGCCGCGTGCGCCATCGTCTGTTCGTTCTGGCCCCGCCACGTCGGCAGATCGTCGCGATACCGATGCAGTGCCTCGCCCACACCGGCGACGTTGCCGTGACCGAAAATCGCCCAGACGCCCTCGATAAACCGGCAAACCTCAGTCTGCCCTGCCGCGTCGGACCCCGAGGGTTCACCCGCCTCGGTCATTTGCACCGAAAGCCACTTCACCATCGCCTGCGCCGCTGTCAGCCGGATCGTCTTCATGACCACCTCCCTTTCCCAGTCGGAACCAGATCCTTCTTCTGTCCCGAAATATCCCGGGGGAGCCGCGCAGCGCGCGGCGGGGGCAGAGCCCCCTGTCCCACCGACCGTTTCACGCCGCCGCCTGCCGGGCCTGTGCCCGCGCCGCGTCCCACGTTTCGCACAGCTTCGCATAACGCGCCGCCATAAGCGCCACCGCGTCGGCATCGGACATCGCACCCGTCATCCACGCCCGCGCCGCGTCTCCGAAGATCGTGCGCCCGACGGCGAACCCCTTCACCAAGGGCTGCCGCGCCGCCAGCGCGAAGCTTTCGGCAAGCTCTGCCTCTGGCGCGTCCAGCCCCAGAACCACGATCCCGCGTGTGCGCGGGTCGTTGCGCTCGATCGCGGCGACGGCGGCCTCCCATGCGGCGGCGGTGCGGAACGGTTCCAGCTTCCACCAGTCGGGATACACGCCCGCGTCATAGAACTGCTGGATCAGCACCGCCGTCGTGGTGTCGTCCACCGGGCCCACCTTCGACGGGATCACTTCCAGCAGGAACTCCAGCCCGTTACGCCGCGCGGCGGTGAACAGGCGCCGGACCCGCTCTTCCTGCAGCGCCCGCGTCGCGGCATCGTCGTCGGGGTGGCAGAAGACCAAAAGCTTCACCACGTTCTCGCGCGCCCATTCCCGCAAGCGTCCAAGGTCCGGGCCAAGATCCGGCTCGAACCCGATGGGCCGCGAGCCGGGAAGCTCGGCAGGCCGCCCGATCCACAGGCCGGACCCACTTGCCCGGTGCAGCGCGGCGCGACCGATGCGGTTGTCGCACAGGATGCCGAAACCGCCGTTGCCGCCCTGAACCTTCATCGCAGCTTCAAGGCACAGCTCTTTGAATGCGCTTCCTTTTTCGGGCGTATAGCCATCCATCTCCTCAAGCTGCGCCCGATGGTCGAAGGCAAAGGTCTTAAGGCTGGACCAGTCGCCCTTGCGATTGGTCGCCCAGTGGACCTGTTCCAGCTCGGCATCGTTGCGCAGGTCGGGCCGGACCACGCCGCGACGGAAGAAAAACTGCAACTCTTCCCACGACGGATAGGCCGGTGTGCAGCCGTGGCGGCTGACCGCGAAGGCGCCGCAGGCGTTCGCGTATTTCAGCGCGACCGGCCAGTCCTCGCCGTCCAGCCAGCCCTTCAGCAGCCCGGACATGAAGCCATCGCCCGCGCCCAGCACATTGAACACTTCGATCGGAAAGCCCGGTCCGGTCTGACCTGCTTCAAGGCTGTCGGGGATCGCACCCTCGAACGCCACCGCGCCCATCGGACCGCGCTTGCACACCAGCACCGCGTCAGACACCGCCCGAACCGCGCGCAGCGCCGTCAGCGTGTCGGTCGACCCGCCCGCGATGTGGAATTCTTCCTCGGTGCCGACGATCAGGTCGAACAGATGCAGCGTTTCCTGCAGGCTCGACGTGACCTCGGCGCTTTCGGCGAACCGGCTTTCGCCATCGCCATGTCCCAGCACGCCCCACAGGTTCGGGCGATAGTCGATGTCCAGCGCCGTGCGCGCCCCATGCTTGCGCGCCAGTTCCAGCGCCTTCAGCACCGCCGCCCGCGTGCGCGGGTGGCTCAGATGCGTGCCCGTGGGCACCACCGCCCGCGCCGAGGCGATGAAAGCCTCGTCCACGTCATCCTCGCACAGGCCCATGTCGGCACAGTTCTCGCGGTAGAATATCAGCGGGAACTGTTCCTGATCTCGGATGCCAAGGATCACCAGCGCGGTCAGCCGCTCTGGATCGGTCACCACCCCGTCGGTCACCACGCCCTCGCGGGCCAGCTGTTCAAGGATGAACCGGCCCGTGTGTTCGTCGCCGACCCGGCTCAGCAAAGCCGACTTCAGCCCCAGCCGCGCCGTCCCGCAGGCGATGTTCGTCGGAGACCCGCCGATGTACTTCGAGAACGAGCCCATGTCCTCCAGCCGCCCGCCGATCTGGTCGCCGTACAGATCCACACCCGCACGGCCGATGGTGATAACGTCAAGCGTCTTGGTCATGGTCATGTTGTCCTGTCTTTCCAATGCCCTGCCCGCCGCGCTTAATCCAGCGTGATAACCTTGCCTGTGCGCACGCTGTCCAAGGCCGCCTCGGCCAGTTCCAGCGCCTTCAGCCCATCCTCTCCCGTGGCGGGCATCGGCCCGTCCTTGGCCACGGCGTCGACGAAGGCCGCGATTTCATTGGCGTAAGCCGCGGTGTAGCGCGTCATGAAGAAGTTCAGCAGCGGCGGCCGCAGATAGCCGTCGGCGGTCGCGATCTCGACGTTGGCTTCGCGGTGGTTCTCGGCAGACACCGCCCCGCGCGATCCCAGCACCTCGATCCGCTGGTCGTAGCCATATGTGGCGCGGCGGGTGTTGGTGATGGTGCACTGTTTGCCGCTGCCGGTCGTCAGGATCACGTTGACGCTGTCATAGTCCCCCAGATCGGCAATCGCCGGGTCCGTCAGGACACTGGCGGCGGCCTGTACGGACACCACCGGCTCACCCAGCAGCCAGCGCGCCATGTCGAAATCGTGGATCGTCATGTCCCGGAAGATGCCGCCGGAAACCTTGATATAGGCGGGCGGCGGGGCGCCGGGGTCGCGCGATGTGATGGTCACCATCTCGACTTCGCCGATGCGGCCGTCGTCGATCGCCGCCTTCAGCGCCCTGAAGTCGGGGTCGAAGCGGCGATTGAAGCCGATCATGAGCCGGGCATTCAGCGCCTCGACCGTGGCCAGCGCCTGCTTCACCCGGTCGACGCTCAGGTCGATGGGCTTTTCGCAGAAGATCGCCTTGCCCGCGCGGGCGAAGGTCTCGATCAGGTCCGCGTGGGTGTCGGTCGGCGTGCAGATGACCACCGCGTCGATATCATCGGACGCCGCGATCTGATCGATGGTGCGGATCTCGCAGCCATAACGGTCCTGCACCGCCTTCGCCGCCTCGGCCGAGGACTCGGCGACGGCGACAAGATCCGCCGTGGGGATCGAAGCGATGGCGCGCGCGTGCACCTGGCCGATACGGCCTGCGCCAAGAATGGCAAACCTGACGTTCATGTTTCCTCCCGGAACCGAGGGCCGTCGCGGACAATCCGACGCGGCCCGACTCGCCGCCTTGTGCGGCGCGGTACGGGCGAAACCTGCGCAACGGGGGCGCGTTCCGTCAATCTTCGGTCGGGGATTTCACGTCATTGATGACGCATTCCAGCGCGGCATAATGACGTATTCCCGTCATCACAGCATCTCCGGCAGAATGATCCGGGGCTCAAGGAACAGCTGGCCCGCCCCCTCGCCCGATCCACCGTCGAAACTGTCGACCACGGCCCCCACCAACGCGCGCGACAAGTCGGCAAGCGGGGTCGAGATGACCATCTGGACATAGCCATCTGCCAATGCCGCCCGGCTGTCGGGGGTCAGTTCGTTCACCACAAGGCTGACCTTGCCCGGAGGCCGCATTTCGCGCAGCGCGGCGATGGCCCCTTCCATCCCGCCGCCCGCGACGTAGATGCCCGACAGATCCTCGTGACGGCGCAACAGCTCCAGCGTGGCCTCGTACGTGACCTTGCGGGTTTCCAGGTTCACCAAGGTGTCGAGGACCGAGAACTGGGGCGCCTCGCCCCGCACATAGGACCGGAATCCGACCTCGCGCAGGTCGTGGCCGTGCCAACGGTTTCCGCCGACGAACACCGCCAGCTTCCCCGGTCCAGCCGCGACGCGGGTCAGCATCCAAGCGGCATTCCGCCCTACTTTCATGTTGTTAAGCCCAAGGTAGGCCGTCCGCACACCCTGCGCCATGTCATTCAACAGCGCGAAGACCGGCACGCCCCGATCCTTCAGGTCCTGCACCGCGGCGGTCAGCTTCTGGTGGTTGATCGCCACGCAGGCCAGCGCGTCCACCTCTTCGCCCAGCGACTGGATCGCGGCGGCGAAATCGTCCGGCGATTGCGAAGCGACATAGCTGATGCGCACCGCTCCGCGGATGTCGGGCCGGGCTGTCATCGCCTGTTCCAGTTCCTGCGCGAAGTTGCGGTAGAACGCCTGACCGCCCTTCACCAGCACGACGCCCAGCGTGACATGCGGTAGCAAGCCGTTCAGTCGGTGCGCGATCAGCCCCCGGCCATGATAACCCACGCGATGCGCCGCCTCGGCGATCTTGCGCAGCGTCTCTTCCCGGACCCGCATCCGCCCGTTCAGGGCGCGGTCCACGGTGGTGACGCTGACCCCGGCCGCTTTGGCGACATCTGCGACGGTGGCGCGCTTGGCCATGACTTCCCCATGAATGACGTCAAAGCGTCGTTAGTGACGGACATGCCGCCCCTGCGCAAGCCGCGTCAGAAGGGCTGGTTCTTCCGCACGCTGCCGCGCCACGCCAACTGCACCGGGATCGAGGTTTGCAGCGGGTCGTCGGACATGGCGTCGGCGGTCAGCCAATCGACACAGGCATCCGCGATCTCGCCCACCGGCTGCGAGAAGGTCGTCAGGTCATAGCTTTCCCAAGACGCCTGCGGCACATCGTCGAAGCCGATCACGGACAGATCCTCGGGGATGCGGACACCGAAGCGGTGGCGCGCGGCGTCCATCACGCCAAGCGCCAGAAGGTCGGTGGTGCAGAACACCCCGTCCGGTCGATCCGTCTGCGACATAAGGCGGGTGCCGATAGACAGGCCGGTTTCATAGCTCGTGGGGCCGGTCGCCTCTTCGACGATCTCTACCCCGGCGGCCGCAGCGGCGTCGCGAAAGCCGTCACGGCGGGCGGACAGGCTGGGCGTACCGGCCTGCGATGTCGCCAGCGCAAGACGCTTGCACCCGGCGGCGGCCAGCGTCGCGAAGGCGGTGCGCCCCGCCGTGCGGTCATCAAGACGGATCAGGTACGACCCTTCGCGGCATTCGTAACGGTTGATCAGAACCAGCCGCATGCCGTTCTTCAGACAGGTCTCGGTCAGCTCGGCCTTCGGCATCCCCGACAACACCACCGCCGCATCGGTGCGATAGCTGATCGCCTGCCGCAGCGCCCGTTCGACACTGTCGTCGGAGCGGTCCGAGTTGATCAGCATCGCCACCTTGCCGGCTTCCTGCAGCCGCTCGGACAGTGCCGCCAACAGCGCCGAGCGGTAGGGCGTCGCCAGTTCCGCCGCGATCAGCGCGACGATCCCCGTCTCGGACCGGATCAACCCGCGCGCCAGATGGTTGACCTGATACCCCAGCGTGTCGGCGGCCTTCATGACCTTTTTGCGGGTCTCGGCAGAGATGCTGGCGCCCGGCGTGAACGCGCGCGACACGGCCGCCCGGCTGACACCGGCCGCCTTCGCGACATCCTTGGCGCTGACGCCTCCACGTCCCAAGACCATCAATACCCTCGCCCTTGTTGAGCACCTGCGCACAAGGCGCGCCCCGTACAGATTACGCACATTCCAACAGATTTGCAACAAATGTTTGACAACCTGCGAATCCGGATGAAAAGTATTGCACAGCTGTTCACGGGTTCAAGTCCGGCATTCGACAGCAAGGGAGGAAATTATGAAACCATTGAAACTGACCCTCGCCTTGGCAGCCGCGCTGCTGACCGCAGGCGCCGCCCACGCGCAGGAACTGAACCTTATCTGTTCCGCCGACGTGGTGATCTGCGAACTGCTGGTCGAGCAGTTCGAAGCCGGCCACGACATTGACGTGAACATGGTGCGCCTGTCCTCGGGCGAGGCTTATGCCAAGATCCGGGCCGAGGGCCGCAATCCACAGACCGATCTGTGGTGGGGCGGCACCGGCGACCCGCACCTTCAGGCGGCGTCTGACGGGCTGACGATGGAATACCAGTCGCCGATGTTGGAAGAACTGCACGAGTGGGCCACGCGGCAGGCGGAACTGTCGGGCTACCGGACGGTCGGCGTCTATTCCGGCGCGCTTGGCTGGGGCTACAACACCGAGATTTTCGAATCCAAGGGCATCACCCCGCCGACGTGCTGGGCCGACCTGCTGGATCCGTCGCTGGCCGGCGAGATCCAGATCGCCGACCCGAACTCGTCGGGCACCGCCTACACCACGCTCGCCACGCTGGTGCAGCTGATGGGCGAGGACGAAGCCTTCGCGTTCCTCGCGGACATGGACGCGAACGTGTCGCAGTACACCAAGTCGGGCTCTGCCCCGGTGAAAGCCGCCGCGCGCGGCGAAACCGGCCTTGGCATCGTCTTCATGCACGATGCCGTGGCGCAGTCCGAGGAAGGCTTCCCGGTCGAGGTGGTCGCCCCCTGCGAGGGCACCGGCTATGAGATCGGGTCGATGTCGCTGATCGAAGGCGCGCAGAACGAGACCGAGGCGAAGACGTTCTACGACTGGGTTCTGGGCGCGGATGTGCAAAGCATGATGCCCGAGGCCGGATCGTTCCAGATCCCGTCGAACGCGTCGGCCACCCCGCCCGAGGCGGCGCCGAACCTCGATGACATCAAGCTGATCGACTACGACTTCGCGCAGTACGGCGACAGCGAACGCCGTGCCGGCCTGCTGGCCCGCTGGGACGAAGAGATCGGCGGCAAGTAACGTCGACGGGCCGGGGCGCACCCAAAGCGCGCCCCGGCCCTTTCTTATGTCGGCACCGCCTTTCGCCCCGCCATTGGCTGAGGACGCACGTCAGACACCACGCCGCCCGATGCCATCCGCCTGCCCCCCAACGGACCCCTTCCGATGATACGCGACAATCACCGTCTCGATTACCTGCTTGGCCTTGCGCTGGCCTGCCTGCTGCTGGTGCCTTGGTACCGGGTTCGTTCCGGCTTTTTCGGCTTCGAGTGGGTCGCGGACATTTTCGGCAACGACGACCTGTGGCCCGGCCTTGCGGTGCCCTTCGCGGGCCGCTGGCAGGTGCTTCCGGTGCTTGCGCTTGTCGCGCTTGCGGTGCTGTTGCGGCTGCGGGCGCGGCCCGGCGCCCGACGTGGGCGCGGGCTGATCCTGATCGGGGTCGCCGGGCTGGCGTGGATGCTGGCCGAGGGCCTGTCGATCGGGATGCGGGGATGGAACTGGGGCCTGCTGGAAGCCACGTTCGGCGACATCAACGGCCAACCCGCCTTCGGCGCGGGGGCGGTCGGGCTGGCCACGGTCTTTACCCTGCTGATCGCCTTCGGCTTCACCGAACGCGGCGCGCTGAAGGGCGACGCCTTCGTCGCGGGCATGATCGCGATGCTTCTGTTGCTGGTCGCGACCTTCGTGTTCTACCCGATCGTGTCGATGTTCACCGGCGCGTTTCAGGACTATGACGGGTCCTTCACCGCCGCCGGCGTGCTGAAGAACCTGCCCGACCCCAAGATCTGGTCGCTGTCCTGCCTGACCGGATCCGGCAGCTGCGGCGTTGCGTGGCGCACGTTCTTCCTTGCCTGCTGCACGGCGACCGGCACCACACTTCTGGGCCTCGCCTTCGCGCTGGTCGCCACCCGCACCGGATTTCCCGCCAAGAAGGGCCTGCGCCTGCTGACGGTGCTGCCGATCATCACACCGCCCTTCGTGGTCGGCCTTGCGCTGACGATGATGCTGGGCCGCGCCGGCTTCGTCACCCAGTGGATCGAGGCGATCACCGGGCTGGAACTGGGCCGCTGGCTGTACGGCCTGACCGGCATCTGGATCGCGCAGATGCTGTCGTTCACCCCGATCTCGTTCCTTGTGCTGATCGGCGTGGTCGGCGGCGTCTCCCCCTCGATGGAGGAGGCCAGCCAGACCCTGCGCGCCGACCGCTGGCGCACCTTCCGCAAGGTGTCGCTGCCGCTGATGGCGCCGGGGCTGGCGAACTCGTTCCTGATCGGCTTCATCGAGTCGATGGCAGACTTCGGCAACCCGCTGGTCCTTGGCGGGTCGGGCGGCGTGCTGTCGACCGAGATTTTCTTTTCCGTCGTCGGCGCCCAGCACGACCCGTCCCGCGCGGCGGTGCTTGCGACGGTGCTGCTGTGCTTCACCCTGTCGGCCTTCCTCGCCCAGCGGCTGTGGCTGTCGGGCCGGAATTTCGCCACCGTGTCCGGCAAGGGCGACGGCGGCCGCCACGCGCTGCTGCCGCGCCGGGTGGCATGGCCGGTCACCTCGGTCGTGGTGTTCTGGAGCCTGTTCACCATCGCGGTCTACGGGATGATCCTGTTCGGCGGCTTCGTGAAGCTTTGGGGGCTGGATCACTCGCTGACCTTCGACCACTACGTCCGCGCCTTCGGCATCTCGTGGGATGGCGGCATCGTCTGGGCGGGCGTTGCGTGGGACAGCTTCTGGACCACGATGAAGATCGCCCTGATCGCCGCGCCGCTGACCGCCGCCGTGGGTCTGCTGACCGCATGGCTGATCGTGCGGCAGACCTTCCCCGGCAAGGCGGCGTTCGAATTCGCGCTGATGATGTCCTTCGCCATCCCAGGCACGGTCATCGGCATCAGCTACATCATGGCGTTCAACCTGCCGCCGCTGCAGATGACCGGCACCGCGCTGATCCTGATCTTCTGCTTCGTGTTCCGCAACATGCCCGTGGGCGTGCGCGGCGGGGTGGCGGCGATGGCGCAGATCGACGGCTCGCTGGACGAGGCATCGCTGACGCTGGGCGCCAACTCGGCCCGCACCATGCGCCGCGTTGTCCTGCCGCTGCTGCGCCCCGCGATCCTTGCGGCGCTGGTCTACAGCTTCGTGCGGGCGATCACGTCGATCTCGGCGGTGATCTTCCTTGTCAGCGCCAAGTACAACATGGCCACGGCCTATATCGTCGGCCTTGTCGAGAACGGCGAATACGGCGTGGCCATCGCCTATTCCTCGGCGCTGATCGTGGTGATGATCACCGTGATCGGCACCTTCCAGCTGCTGGTGGGCGACCGCCGTCTGCAGCGCCCCGCAACCCCCGACACACCCGCTGCCAAACCGCAGGAGGTCCCCGCTTGACCCGTCCCAAACGCGGCGCCGTCCGCTTCGAGAACGTCCGCAAGGACTTTGGCGGCTTCACCGCCATCCCCGACCTGACGCTGGACATCGAGCCCGGTCAGCTGGTCACGCTGCTGGGGCCTTCGGGTTGCGGCAAGACCACCACGCTGCGGATGCTGGCGGGGCTGGAAAGCCCGACGCAGGGGCGCATCCTGATCGGTGGCGAGGACGTGACCCGCCTGCCCGCCAACCGCCGCGACGTGTCGATGGTGTTCCAAAGCTATGCCCTGTTCCCGCACATGAGCGTGGCCGACAACGTCGCCTACGGTCTGGAATCCGGTGGCATGAAACGGGCCGAAGCCCACTCGGCCGCCGAGAACGGGCTAGAGCTTGTCGGCCTTGCCGGGCTGGGGCGGCGCTTGCCGTCCGAGCTGTCGGGTGGCCAGCAGCAGCGGGTCGCGGTCGCGCGCGCGCTGGTGCTGGAACCGCAGGTGCTGTTGCTGGACGAACCACTGTCGAACCTCGACGCCCGCCTGCGCCGCCGGGTCCGGACCGAGATCCGCGACCTGCAACAGCGGCTGGGCTTTACCGCCGTCTACGTGACGCACGATCAGGAAGAGGCGCTTGCCGTCTCGGACCGGATCGTCGTGATGAAAGACGGCCGGATCGAACAGTCCGGGTCCCCGCGCGAACTGTACGATGCGCCCGCCTCCGAGTTCATCGCAGATTTCATCGGCGAGGCGAACGTGATGGCGGCAGAGGTCCTGTCGGTCAACGGCACCGAGGCCGACGTGTCCATCAGCGGCATCACGGTCACTGTCCCGGCGCGCGCCGCCCGCCCCGGCCCGTCGAAAGTCGCCGCGCGGGCCAACGCGATCACCGTGACGCCCCAGTCGGACGCGCCCTTTCCGGGCCGCGTGCTGTCCTCGGCTTATCTTGGCGACCATGTCGAGTACGAGATCGAGACCGCCAGCGGCCCGCTGTTCGTGCTGGACTCAGACGGCGAAACACCCCTGCCCGCCGGCACCAGCGTCGCCATCGGCTTTCGCCCCCGCGGGCTTGCGCTGATCTCGTGAAAGGTCTTGGCCGTCCGCGAGGTTCCGACCGCGGGCTGCACCGTCACGCCGCTTTCAGCAACTCGCGCAGCGCCGGGTCTTTCTTGGGCTTCCGGTCGATCCGGCGCAGCAGTTCCGACAGTTCCGGCTCGTGCACCGATTTCGCCGCCGACCGGGCCGAGAACCAGCGGCGCTTGCGTTGCTTCCGTTCTTTCCAGTCGCGCTTCAGCTTCTGCACGATCATCGGATAGACCCGGACCCGGCACAGCACCGTGCTGCCGTCGTCCAGCACCTTGTCATAGTGATAGTCCCCGATCGCCCGGCGCGAGATACGGCCCTTGGCCCCGGCTTCTTCCAGCGCCTCGATCTCTGCGGCGGCCCACGGCTTCTTGCCGTCCATCGTCCAGCCCTTCGGCATCACCCAGCGCCCCGTCTCGCGCGAGGTGACCATCAGCACCTGAAGCTCGCCCTTGCCGCTATAGCGCAGCGGCAGCGCCGCGATCTGCTCTGCCGGTTCAGTCACGTCAGGACCCCCGCCGGGCTGGGCAAAACCGGTACGACACATGCACAGCCGTAATTGAACGGCTTTACCCTGAGGACATCCAAAAGTCTCCGTCCCCGGTTGTCGTAAAGTTCCCTGCGCGCGCTGCTCACCTTGACACCTTCCCGCTTCAAAGCGGTGTCGTCGTGCTTTCAATTTGGAAGGATAACAGCAGACGCGCCTCGGGTCTTCAACAGAACCGCTGGCAAAAGGACAGAAATCACCTTCAAACCGACAAAAGCGACACGGCAAGCGGCAAAATACAGGCAGAAAAGAAACGATATTAAACGGCTTTTGACGTCGCCATTTTGGTCCGGGCGCCCTTTGGCTTGGGCTGACACTGTTGCGGCGCTGTCAGGACACCCGGGCCACAGCCACCACACGGGTGCGGTCGATGTGGTCGGCCAGCAGCGCCAGCGCGGTGTCGATGTCGCCCTGCCGCAGGTTGTCGACGATCTGGCAATGCTCGAAAAAGCTGGCATCGCGCCGCTCGACATAAGGAGAGGTCAGCGCGGTGCGCACCGTGGCGATCCGCGCCTCGGCCATGTCGAAAGCGGACGTGACCAGCCGGTTGCCGCAGAACGCGAAGAACGCGCGGTGAAAATCGGTGTCGGAATGGGCGTAGGCCTGAAAGTCCTTGCGCGCCAGTTCCGCTTCCATCCTTGCCACGATCCCGTCCAGCTGATCGCACAGCGCCCCGCGCGACCCCGCGACCGACATCCGGATCGCCTCTCGCTCCAGCATCTCGCGGTAGGCGCACAGTTCGGCGATGTCGTCGGCGGTGGGGTCGAAGACGAAACTGCCGCGCTTCGGGCGCACCTCGACCAGGCCCTGGAACTGAAGCGCGGACAAGGCGTCGCGCACCGGCGTCCGGCTGACACCGTAGGCTGCCGCCAGCCGGTCCTCGGACACGTTTTCCCCGAAGGCGAAAACACCGTCCACGATGTCGCCGCGCAAACGCTCTGTCACCAGCTCTGTCAACGAGCGTGGTGACGGGATCTTGCCCGCTGTGCCCTTCATCCGATCCTTGGCCCCTTCCCTCGCGCGCCGCCGCCTGCCGCCACGCCCCACCGCGAATCGCGATCCGCTGAAAGGCGTCTTTGAACAGGAGTAACTGGAAAACCGCTGCGTTGCAGGTATTTCCGGCGTGTTGTATGTAAGCGCATAGTGATGTATGTAACATACAACACGGGGGAGGACACGGTAAATGACGACGGTTTCGGACCGCCTGGACGCGATGCAGGCCCAGTTTCCGGATATGCGGCTGCTTGGCGGATCTGACATCCCCGAGCGCAACCGCACCGACTGGAGCTTCCTGCCGCCGTCGGACCCGCTGGCCGTCGCCCGCCCCACATCCACGGAAGACGTCTCGAAGCTGATGGCCGCCTGCCATGCGTCGGGCATCCCGGTGACGCCGCAGGGTGGCCTGACCGGCCTGTGCGGCGGCTCGCGTCCGCTGGACGGCGGCATCGCCCTGTCGATGGAACGCATGTCCGGGATCGAAAAGATCGACCCCGACGGCATGACCATGACCGTGCTTGCGGGCACCCCTTTGGAGACCGTGCAGAAAGCGGCGGACAACGCCGGGATGTTCTTCTCTCTGGACCTTGGGGCGCGCGGGTCCTGCGCCATCGGCGGCAACCTGTCGACCAACGCGGGCGGCAACCGCGTGATCCGCTACGGCATGGCGCGCGATCTGGTGCTTGGGGTCGAGGTCGTGCTGGCCGACGGCACCGTGCTGCCGATGCTGAACACCATGCTGAAGAACAACGCCGGATATGACCTGAAACAGCTGTTCCTCGGGTCCGAGGGCACGCTGGGCGTCATCACCCGCGCCGTGCTGCGGATGCACCCGAAACCCGGTTGCGTCAGCGCCGCGCTGTGCGTGGTCGATGGCTACGACAAGGTTCTGGAACTGCTGCGCACGGCGCGCCGCAGCCTTGGCCCGATGCTGTCGGCGTTCGAGGTGATGTGGGGCGACTACTGGCATCAGGCGACAGAATGCGTCCCGGGCGCCCGCGCGCCTGTGCAGATCGGCGACGGCACCCATGTCGTGCTGGTCGAGATGCAGGGACTGGACGCCGACATCGACACGCCCCGGTTCGAGACATGGCTGGAAGGCGTGTTCGCCTCTGGCGCCGTGACCGACGGGGCGGTGGCGCAAAGCCTTGGCGACATGGCGGCCTTCTGGGCCACGCGCGACGCCGCGGCCGAATTCGCCAACCCGGCGGTGATCGGGCCGCATATCTCGTTCGACGTGGGCCTGCCGGTCAAGCGGATGGACGAGTTCGCGCAACAGTCAAAAGCCGCGCTGCTGACAGAGCTGGGCTGCCAGTCGGTCCACTACGGCCACGTCGGAGACGGCAACCTGCACATCGTGGCATGGGTGCCCGGCGCCTCGCCGCAGCCCCTGCCCGACGTCAGCCGCATCGTCTACGGCATCGTCCGTGGGTTCGGCGGCACCGTTTCGGCGGAACATGGCATCGGCACGCTGAAGAAACCGTACCTGGGCCACACGCGCGGCCCGGACGAGATGGCGCTGATGCGCCGGATCAAGACCTGCCTGGACCCGGAGAACATCCTGAACCCCGGCAAGGTTTTCGACTGAGACTCCGGGCCATGGCGCCCGGCAGATTTTTCCAAGGGAGGAAGACATGAAACTGACGAAACGCGCACTGCTTGCAGCAACCGCCGCATTCGCGATGGCCGGAACCGCCCCGGCGATGGCGCAGGACTGGCCGGACGGCCCGGTCACGATCATCGTTCCGTGGAGCTCGGGTGGCGGCACCGACGCGACGGCCCGCATGATCGGCACGCTGCTTGAGGACGAGATCGGCGTGCCGGTCAACGTCGTGAACCGCACCGGCGGCTCGGGCGTCATCGGCCACACCGCCATCGCGGATGCCGACGCGGACGGCCAGACTATCGGCGTTGCGACGCTGGAAATCGGCAGCATGCACACGCTGGGCCTGACCGATCTGACCTACGAGGCCTATGCGCCCATCGGGCTGTACAACTCGGACCCCGCCGCGCTGTTCGTGCGCAGCAACTCTGACTACGAAGATGCCGCCGCGCTGCTGGCCGCGTTGGAAGGCGCCGAGGACCGTGCGTTCAAGGCGTCGGGCTCGGCCCAGGGCGGCGTGAACCACCTTGCGCTGGCCGGTATGCTGCTGGCCGCCGGGATGCCCCCGGAGCGCGTCGCATGGGTTCCGTCGGAAGGCGCGGCCCCCGGCCTGCAGGACCTTGCCGCCGGCGGCGTCGAGATCGCAACCGCCTCGCTGCCGGAAGCCGCCGCGCTGATGGACGCGGGCCTGATCCGTCCGCTGGCCGTCTTCGCGGCAGACCGGCTGGAGTCGGCGCCTGACGTGCCGACCTTCGAGGAAGCCACCGGCAACACCTTCGCGCTGGGGTCGTGGCGCGGCATCGTCGCCCCGGCCGGCATCCACGAGGACGTCCAGTCGCAGCTGATCGAGGCGGTCGGCGCCGTGGTCGAACATCCCGACTACCTCGCCTTCATGAACGATCGCGGCTATGCCACCCAGTGGACACCGGGCGCAGAGTTCGAAAGCTTCATGGAACAGTCCGACGCGGCACTTGCCGACAGCCTTGCCGCGGTCGGTCTCGCGAAGTGAACCAAACGGCGCGGGCAGGTCTTGCCCGCGCCACCCCCGCCGCTCGTCTGACGGAGGCAGGCCATGCGCATACACGACAGCCTGATCGGCGCCCTTTTCGTCCTGTTCGGCGGCTGGGTCCTTTTCGTGGCCCTTGGGTTTCCCGACATGCCCGGCCAGTCGATTGGCCCCGGCACCTTCCCCAGCATCCTTGGCGTGGTCTTCCTGCTTGGCGGAGCGGCCCTCATCTTCACCGGCCGGATGCGCGGTGAGCGGACGCTGGCCGACCCCAATGCGGGCTGGCGCAAACCCCACCGCCTGATGGCCGCCGGGCTGGCAACCGTCGGCGTGCTGGCCCTTGCGCTGGGTTTCGAAACCGTGGGCTTCCCGCTGGGCGCTTCGATCCTGATGTACGCCCTGTTCTTCCTAGAAGGCTATCGCCGCCCGCAGTGGCTGGCGCTGTGCGTCGTCTTCGCCGTCGGACTGCATGTCCTGATGACCCGGTTCCTGCTGGTGCCGCTGCCCGCAGGTCTGCTGGAAGGAATTCTCTGATGATCATCGACCACCTCGGAAACGCCATCGGGCTGGTGATGACGTGGAACATGGCGCTGGTCATGCTGTCCTGCGCGCTGTTCGGCCTGTTCGTCGGCGCGGTGCCCGGCCTGTCGGCCACGATGGCGACGGCGATGCTGGTGCCGCTGACGTTCTTCATGGACCCGGTGCCCGCGATCTCGGCCATCGTGACGACCGCCGCGATGGCGATTTTCGCATCCGACATCCCTGCCGCGCTGGTCCGCATCCCCGGCACCGCCGCATCGGCGGCCTATGTCGGAGACCTGACCGCCCTGACCGCGAAAGGACGCGTCGGCCGCGCGCTTGGCATCTCGGTCACCGCGTCGGCCATCGGCGGCGTGTTCGGGTCGCTGGTGCTGATGTTCGCCGCGCCGCAACTGGCGCTGGTGTCGCTGAACTTCACCTCGTTCGAATACTTCTGGCTGGCGCTGCTGGGCCTGTCGGCGGCTGTCATGCTGGGCAACGCGTCGATCCTGAAAAGCCTGATGGCGCTGGCCATCGGGCTGATGATCGCCTCGGTCGGGATGGACACCACCAGCGGCACGCCGCGGTTCACCTTCGGGGCCGCGTCGTTGCTGGACGGCGTGGCCTTCGTCCCCGCCCTGATCGGCATGTTCGCCGTGCCCGAACTGATCCGCACCTTCGTCCACCGGGACGAGACGCCCCCCGTCGCCCCCATCGGCAACCCGTTCCGCATGTTCCAGGGGCTGGGCCGCGTGCTGTGGACGTCCAAACTGAACCTTTTGCGGTCCTCGACCATCGGCACCGCCATCGGCATCCTGCCCGGCGCCGGATCGGACATCGGGTCGTGGATTTCCTACGCCGTGTCCAAGCGGTTCTCGCGCAAGCCGGAAACCTACGGCAAAGGCAGCGAAGAGGCCGTGCTGGGCGCTTGCGCCGCCAACAACTCTGCCCTGTCCGGCGCCTACGTGCCCGCGATGGTGTTCGGCATCCCCGGCGACAGCATCACCGCCATCGTGATCGGCGTGCTGTACGTGAAGGGGCTGAACCCCGGCCCGATGGTATTCATGACCAATGCCGACACCGTGGCCGCGATCTTCCTTGTGTTCCTGCTGGCGAACCTGCTGATCGTGCCGCTGGGCCTGTTGGCCATCGCGCTGGCCAGTCAGGTGCTGCGGGTGCCCAAACTGGCGCTGGCGCCGCTGATCCTTGGGTTCTGCATCGTGGGGTCGTATTCCATCGACGCCTCGGCCTCGGGCATCATCATCATGATCGTGCTGGGCGTGCTGGCCTACCTGATGGAGGAAAACGGCTTTCCGGTCGCGCCCACGATCCTTGGGATCGTCATGGGGCTGCTGGTGGAACGCAACCTTGTGTCCAACATGATCAAGTCCGACGGGGCCTTCCTGCCCTTCGTGGAACGTCCCATCGCCGCCGGGCTGGCGCTGACCTGCCTGCTGGTGTGGACGGTGCCCGCCATCGGATGGCTGCGGAGGCGCAGGCGCGGCACGGCGACCGCCCCGGCCGCGACAGAACAGGAGACCTAAGCCATGACCGACCGTCCTTTGCTGATGAACGCCGCCGCGCGGCTGCGGGCCCGCCTTGAGACCGGCGGCATCGTTGCCGCGCCCGGGGCGCAGGACGCGCTGACCGCGCGGCTGGTCGCCGCCGCCGGGTTCGAGGCGGTGTACATGACCGGCCTCGGTGCCACCGCGTCGCGGCTGGGGCAACCCGATCTCGGGCTGATGACACAGGCCGAGATGGCCGACTGCGCCCGGTCGATGGTCCGCGCCACCACGCTTCCGGTGATCGCCGACGCCGATGCGGGCTATGGCGGCCCGCTGAACATGGCCCGCACCGTCGACGAATACATTCAGGCCGGCGTTGCGGCGCTGCATATCGAAGACCAGCAGAACCCCAAGCAATGCGGTGTGCTGGCCGGTGCGCAACTGGTGGACACCGCCGAGGCCTGTGCCCGCCTGTCGGCGGCGGTCGAGGCCCGAAACCGCAGCGGGTCCGATATCGTGCTGATCGGGCGCACCGATGCGCTGAAGGGCGAAGGGCTGGACGCCGCGCTGGACCGGGTGCGCGCCTATCGCGACACCGGCGTCGATTTCATGTTCGTGGACGGAGTCACCACCCGCGCCCAGATCGAAGGCATCGCCCGCGGACTGGAGGGGCCGAAGATCATCTCGATCGTCGATGGCACCGACGCCGCAGGCGTGTCGCTGAAGGAACTGGACGAGATGGGCTATTCGATCGCGCTGTACGCCGTCACCACCCTGTTCGCCGCGATGAACGCGATGAAAACAGCCCTCGACGCGCTGCACAGCACCGGCCACCCTGCCCCGGCAAGCTATGACTACGCCGCCTACGCCGACGTCGTGTCGCTGGCCGAGTTTCAGGACTTCGCCCACCGGTTCGAACCCGGCGGCACCGGCAAAGGCTGACACGCGAAGGCCCCTACATCAGGAACCGTCGACCTCTGTCGGCAGCAGCCCGGCGGCTTGGATGCCGCGTTTCTCGGCGCTGGTCAGGACCGCCTCGCGCAGGGCGCGGCTGCGTTCCAGCAAGCGCCAGAACCGTTCCTCGTCCAGCACCAGCAGCGTGGTCGGCGCGATGGCCCGGACGTCGGCGCGGCGGGCCCTGTTGGTCAGGATCGCCATCTGGCCGAACATCTCGCCCCGGCCCAACCGCCAGCTTTGCCCGGCGCTTTCCAACTCGACCGCGCCGGACGCGATGAAGAACACGCTTTTGGCCGCGCTTTCCTTGCGCAGCACGGCCTCGCCCGCATCGACATGGCGCGTGGTGATGGACCGGCCCAGCCGCTTCATGTCGCCCTCGGCTAGGTCGGCGAACAGCGGGAACTGCCGCACGAAGGACGCCCGCTGCACCGCCACGTCCAGCCGCGGGCGGACTTCGGCGGCGGTACGGCGCGTCGCCAGTTCCTGCATCAGGGCGGTATAGACCTCGGCCCCGATCAGCCCGTCCTCGCGCATCGCCACGTATTCGCGTTCCTCCATCCGCAGCGCGGTGCGGCGGATGAAACGGCGTTCAAGTTCCTCGGCATAGCCGGGATACTGCAATCGCATCCCCTCGAGCGCGGTTTCCACCTCCTCGATCCGCCGCGACAGCAGTTCATGCAGCAGTTCCGCGACCCTGCGGCCGTGGATGCGCCGGATACGGCCGTCGATGAAGCTGCCAAGGTCGCGCAAGATCAGCCGCTGCGACAGCAACAGCTCGAACCTGTCGGCGGTCATGCGGGCCAGCGGCGCCGAAATCCCCAGCCGCCCGTGCAACAGGACCGCGGCCCGGAACGCCTTGCCATAGGCGACGCTGCGCCGCGCGGCCCGCTGATAGCCGCTGCGGCCCATCGTGCGGGCCCCTTCGATCAGGCGGTCGGCCTCTGACAGCACCAGTTCCGCCATCCGGGCAGAGATCGTCCGTTCGCGCACCCGCGCAAGGATGCTGTCGCGTTCGTGGCCCGCCAGTGCGATCAGACCCAGCGCGATGCGGTCGCGGTCTAGGATGTCGGCGTTTTCCTCGGCCGTCTTCACCGCGACGTCCAACCGCTCGCCGAACCGCTTGGCCTCGGACCGGACCGTGTCGCGGTTCAGGTCATAGTTCTCGGTCGACCGGGCCACGTCCTCGCGCACCGTCTGCAACGCCACGGCCACGACCTGCCGCGACAGCGCCTCGTCGATCGGCGACAGCCGGTCCAGCCCCAGCTTGCCGATGACCCAGCGCAGGGTCGTGCCCTGCACCAGCAGCGTGAACAGCGTGAACCCGGTGGCAAGGATACCGACCAGCCGCTGGATGTCGTCCGGCACCCGCACGCTTTCTGTCACCGCCAGCGCCAGCGCCAGCGTCACCGCCCCGCGCAGCCCGCCCCACAGGATCGCCGCCCGGTACGGACGCTCGACCACCGGCGACAGCTTCACCGCCGTCAAAAGCGGCATCAGCCCGAACAGGATTGCGCTGCGCGCCACTACGGCGGCCACCACGACGACGCCGACCAGAAGGAAATCGCCGACGCGCACCTCTTCCAGCAGGCGCGGGATCAAAAGCGCGGCGAGGATAAAGATCAACGCCCCGGCCCAGTGCGCCAGCACGCCCCACAGTTCACGCAGGTTCGCCCACGCCTGCGGCGGCAGACGGCCCGGCGCGGTCAGGTTCAGCGTCAGACCCGCCGCGACCACGGCGATCACGCCGGACGCGCCGATGCCCTGCTCGGCCACGATATAGGCAAGGTATGGCAGCGCCACCGAGATCGAGATCTGCGCCAGTTCGTGCCGTCCGAACATGGACATCACCCAGACCGCGATCCGCGCCGCCAGCCAGCCGGTCACCGCGCCGCCCGCCACCAGCATCGGGAACCGGGCTAGCGCGTCGCCCAGCTCGGGGTCCGGGATGCCCAGCATGACGAACCCCATGAACAGCCCGAACAGCGCAATGGCCGCAGCGTCGTTCAGCAGGCTTTCACCCTCGATGATCCGCGCCAGCCGTCGCGGGGCCGAGATCGAGCGGAAGATCGAGACCACGGCGGACGGGTCCGTGGTGGACACGATCGACCCGATCAGCAGACAGGCCGCGATCGGCAGCGCGCTGGCCCACGACAGCGCGACGCCGACGGTGATCGTCGCGACGACGACGGCCACCACCGCCAGCACGATGATCGGCACCCAGTCGTCCAGCATCCGCCGCAGGTTCATCCCCAGCGTCGCCTGGAACAGCAACGTCGGCAGGAACACGTAAAGGAACACGTTGGACCGGATCGGCAGCCCAAGGATCGCCTCTGCCACCGGGTTCAGCGCGTCCGTCAGTTCGGTGCGCAGAAAGAACGTCGCCCCGGCCCCGATCAGGATGCCCAGCACCGCAAGGATCACACTGTACGGCAGCCTGACGCGCGCGGCGAACGGCTCTGCGATGCCGATGACCACGAACAGCGACGCGATGACAGTGGTGACAAGGATGATGTCCATGACGCGGGAATAGCAGAAGTTTTCCCGGATGCACCTTCGTTATGGCGCCGCCGCGTGACAAGGCCGTGTTCCGGGCGGAGAATTGGCCGCACACGGCGCGCGCACCGCAAAGTGCGGCGGCATCCCGCGCGGGTTGGCGGCTCAGGCGGTGGCGATTGGCCGGGCCGGACGCATGGCCCCCCGTCCGCCCTGTCCGATCCGTGTCGCGCTATAACGGGTCAACAGCAGCGTCTCGACCCACAGTCCATTCGCGCGGATCATCTCGTGCCGGTCCATCAGGATGTTGTAATAGTTGGCGATCCGGCAGTGGTGCCGCTGCTGAAGACCGAAGCGGTCGACCAACCGGCGCGCCGGCACCAGCCGCTTCGGCGCGGTTTGTGGAAGCGCGATCCGGTGCTGCGGCGACAAAAGAAGTTCCCGGGCTGGCAGGTTCACCCCGAACCGGGCGGGCGGGATACGCAGAGGCTTCATCTTGTGGGCGCCGCCCGGGAACCGATAGGTGTGCGAAACCAGACGCCGCACCGGTTGCGGGCCGCGATCATGGGTCAGGACCAGTTGGCCCGGCGCAAGGCTTTCAATCCTCCTGTCGCCGCCGGGGGTTGCAATCGTGTGCCTTTCACCAGACAGACCGGGCCGGTGTTGAAGACGAACTGCGTCGACGTGACCGAGCCCACGGAATGCCACTTGATCTGCGTGACGGAACCGTCCGGGAAGGTGATCAGGGTCCCGAAATCTCCGTCGTCGCCCAGATAGGGCTGCAACTCGGCAAAGGTGTTGATGCCGGGATAATTCACCGAAATCAGGTCGCCTTCAGCCGGGGTGAAATCATGGATGATCACCGTGCCGCTTCCGGCATTCGCGACAAAGACATCCGCGCCCCCATCGCCGAAAACCGTGTCGATCCCAGCGCCACCGACAAGTGTGTCGGACCCGGCCTTGCCGTGGATCAGGTCGTTGCCGTCATCGCCGAACAGCAGGTCGTCGCCGTCATCGCCATAAATGTCGTCGTCGCCCGCGCCGCCACGAACCGTATCCGCGCCGATACCGGCGTAGACCGTGTCGTTGTCGGCACCACCGACAATCGTGTTGGACCCGGCCTTACCGAAAATCAGGTCGGCGCCGTCATCGCCAAACAGCACGTCGTCGCCGTCTTCGCCATAGATTTCGTCACCGCCGGTGCCGCCGCGAACCGTATCCGCGCCGATGCCGGCGAAGACCGTGTCGTTGTCGGCACCACCGTCGAGGACGTCGTTTCCGGCGTTCCCATACAGGGTGTCGCTGCCGGCGCCGCCCGACAGCGTGTCGGCCCCGGCCCCGCCCACAATGCTGTCCTAGCCATCGTCGCCCGACAAAAGGTTGCCGTCGTCGCCGCCCTCGATCGTGTCGTTTCCGTCGCCGCCGGCAACGGTGTTCTGCCCGCTTGCCGCGATGATCGTGTCGTTGCCAGGACCCCCGTCGATGCTGTCGTTGCCCGACTGGCTGGTGACAAGATCGTCGCCAGCCCCGCCCGATATGCTGTCGTCGCCCGTCGTGCCGTCTAGGCTGTCGTCGCCGCTTCCGCCTGAAACCGTTGCCATGTTTTCCCGTCAAACCGTGCATGGAAAGGGCCTGTCGCCGGGCAGGCCGGCGGCACCACCGTTCTCGTGTCCGAAGACAAGGCTTCTGGTTAGGAAAAATCGCCTAAGATCCGGTAAATAGATGCCGACGCACCCGTTTCGGCGCGCGGTCTTCGACGGGATGGTCGGAAATAGGTTTCATATACAAACTTGGATTTACATACGAGCCGAAGCAGCCCAAGGTAGGCCGGACCACATTCGGAGCTAAGTGACATGTACGACTTCCTTATCGTCGGCGCCGGGGCAGCGGGGGCGGCGATGGCCGCTCGTCTGACGGATGGCACCGACAAGACCGTCCTGCTGCTGGAAAGCGGGCCCGACTATCTCAGCGCGGACCAGCCGGGCGAGATGGCCAGCCCCAACCCGTTCAACCTGCTGCTGCCGCGCCGCTTTCAGGAACAGTACATGTATCCCGACCTGATGGCCCGGCGCACCGCGCGGCAAGAGCATCGGATCTACTGGCGCGGAAAGGGCGTCGGCGGCTCGACCGCGGTGAATGGCCAGATCGCGATCCGTGGCCTGCTGCACGCGTTCGACCGCTGGGAAAGCGACGCGGGCTGCACCGGATGGGGCCGCGAGGGCGTGCTGCCGTTCTTCAACCTGCTGGAAGACGACCCCCTGGAGGCGCCCTATCACGGACAGGGCGGCCCGATCCCGATCTTCCGGATGCCGCAGGACAACTGGGGCGCCGTCGACCGCGCCCTGCGCGATGCCGCGCTAGAGGCCGGGCATCCGTGGAACGACGATCTGAACGCGCCCGACACCGAGGGCGTATCGTGCTATCCGATCAACAACCGTGACGGGCGGCGGGTGTCGACCAACGACTCGTATCTCGAAACCGCGCGGCGGCGGAACAACTTCTCGATCCGCTGCGGCGTGACGGTGGACCGCGTGCTGCTGGACGGCCGCCGCGCCACCGGCGTGCGCGCCATCGTCAACGGCGAACGGCAAGAGTTCCACGCCGACACCGTCATCCTGTCCGCCGGGTCGATCCACACGCCGCCGATCCTGCAGCGCAGCGGCATCGGACGCCCCGAGACGCTGAAGGCGTACGGCATCGCGCCCGTCGCCGACCTGCCGGTGGGCGAGGATTTCTTCGACCACCCGTTCTGCCGCTTCGAGCTGAAGCTGAAGGACGAACACCGCGCCCGTGACGTGAACGCGCGCCACACCAACGCCTGCGTGCGGATGAGCACCGGGGTCGAGGGCGCGCAGGCCGATGATATCCTGTACGTCGCCATGAACCACGGCGGCGTGGGCGTCGAAAGCGACAGCGACAGCGCCCAGTTCGGCGCCGCGATGGTGAACAACATCCTGATGGACTGTACCAGCCGCGGCTCGGTCACGCTGTCCTCGGCCGATCCCTTCATGCAGCCGGTCGTCGAAGAGAACATGCTGGACGACGAGACCGACCGCGCCCAGTTCCGCGCCGGGTATCGTCACCTTGGATCGCTGGTGGCGCTGGACCCGATCCAGTCGATCTGCGACGACGTCACGCTGGGCGACAGCGACCTGCCCTTGGGCTGGCTAGACGACGCGTCCGAAGACGAGTTGGACGACTTCCTGCTGGAACAAAGCTCGGACGCGCAGCACGGCATCGGCGGCTGCCGGATGTCGGGCAATGGGTCCGGTGTGGTGGACCCGTTCTGCCGGGTCGAGGGGTTTCAGGGGCTGCGCGTGGTCGACGCCTCGATCATGCCGCTTGACTGTCAGGCCAACACCAACCTGACTTCGATCATGATCGGCGAGAAGATGGCCCGCGCCATTCTCGACGGCCACTGACGACAAGACACGAAGGACAATCGCAATGGACGCCTACGAACGGCTGAAGGCGGCGGGGATCGAGCTTCCCCCCGCGCCGAACCCCGCCGGGACCTATGTCCCCGGCAAGATCATCGACAGCTTCATGTACCTGTCCGGTCAGGGCCCGCGTAGGCCCGACGGCACGTTTCACGAAGGCAAGGTCGGCGGCGAGGTCACGCTTGAGGAGGCCAAGCGCCACGCGCGCGAGGTCGGCATTCAATTGCTGGGCGTCGCACACATGCTGGCGGGCGACCTGAACAAGCTGGAAGCGGTGAAGGTGCTGGGCATGGTCAACGCCGTGCCAGAGTTCCGCGACCACCCAAAGGTGATCAACGGCTGTTCCGACCTGTTCATCGAGATCCTCGGCGAGCGCGGCAAGCACGCGCGGTCCGCCGTCGGCATGGGATCATTGCCGAACTACATGACCGTCGAGGTCGAGGTCATCTTCAAGATCCACTCGTAACGCATTGCCCCGGCGCGGTTTTCCACGCCGGGACTTTCCGGTTCAGACCGCGATGTCGACGACCATCGTCTTCAGATCGCAAATCTCCATCAGGGTGTGCCGACCGCCGGTCCGGCCCAGCCCGCTTTGCGTGCCCGACGCGCCGCCAGCGGGCACGTGCGGCTCCCAATAGCTGCTCATCTCGTTGATGTTGACGATCCCCGCCTGCAGCTTCTCGGTGAACCGATAGGCCGCTGCCAGCGACCGCGTGAACACCGCCGCCGACAGGCCATAGGGGCTGGAGGCAGCAAGGCGGAACGCCTCGGCCTCGTCGGCGAAGGTCAGGACGGGCACGACGGGGCCGAAGCTTTCCTCGCGGTTCAGCAGGCTGTCCGCGTCCAGCCCGGTCACGACGGTCGGCTCGAAATACAGGTTGGTGGGCAGTCCCTTGGCCGGACCGCCCCCCGCCAGCACCTTGGCGCCACGCGCGCGGGCGTCGTCCATGTGCGACTGCATCTTGTCCAGAGCGGCGGCGTTGTTCAGCGGACCCATCGTCGTGCCCGTCTCTAGCGGGTGGCCAAGGCGCACGTCGCCTGCCGCCTGAACCAGAAGCGCGACGAAACGGTCGAGCAGGCTTTCATGGACCAGCACCCGTTCGGTCGCCGTGCAGATCTGCCCCGCGTTCCCGAAGGCCCCGGCGGCGACGCGCTTTGCCGCCAGTTCGACGTCGGCGTCTTCCAGCACGATGGTCGGGCCGTTGCCGCCCAGTTCCAGCAGCAACGGCTTGCCCGCCCCGCGCCGGGCGATGGTCATGCCGGTGGCGGTCGAGCCGGTGAAGCCGATGGCGTGGACGCCCGGATGCACCACCGTGGCGTCGCCCACCTCGGCCCCGTCGCCGGTCACGAGGTTCAGCGCGCCAGCGGGCAGCCCCGCCTCGACCAGCACGCGGACCAGTTCATAGGCCACGAGCGAGGTCGAGGGCGCCGGAACCCAGACCACCGCGTTGCCGGTCGCCAGCGCCGGGCCGAGGTAGTACAGGCACGGCAGCGCCAGCGGGAAGTTCCACGGGGTGATGATCCCGAACACGCCTTTCGGCTGCAGGAAACTGTGCGCCCGCTTCGTCGGATCGGCCAGCGGGATCACCCCGGTTTCCAGCCACTTGATCTGCTCGGCCGCGTTGCGGAACCCCAGCGCGGCGGCGCCCAGTTCGCCCTTCGCCTCGGCCAGCGGCTTGCCCTGTTCAAGGCTCAGAAGCGGCGCGATCTCGTCGGCGGCGGCGTCGATGGCGGCGGCCATGTCCATGCACAGGGCCGCGCGGGCGAAGGGGCCCATCTCGACCAGTCCGGCGCGCGCGGCCTCGGCGGCGGCCACCGCGCGGTCCACGTCGTCAGCGGTGCCCAGCGGGACATGGCCCAGCGGTTCGCCGGTGGCAGGGCTGTCGATGCGCAGAAAGCGCCCCGCGCCGTCCTGCCACTGGCCGCCGATCAGGTGACGCGCGGCAATGCCATCGCCGGTGGGTGCGGCGTCGATCGCGATGCCGCGCAGGTGCGGGCCGTCCGCCCGCGTCGAGAACTGGACCGTCACGGGTCTCTCCTTCGTCGTATGTCTTTCGGGGGTCCGGCGGCGCGTTACGCCGCCCGTGCCAGCCGTGTCTTGGCCAGCGTCATGCCGCTGTCGGCCAGCAGCGCGACCATGATGATGGCGCCCTTGTACAGTTCCAGGCTGGACGGGTCGGTGCCGAAGATCCGCAGCGCCGTGGTCAGCAGGCTGACGATCAGCGCGCCGACGATGGTGCCCCAGACCGTGCCGCGCCCGCCGAAGATCGACGTGCCGCCCAGAACCGCCGCCGCGATGGCGTCCAGCAGAAGCGTGGTGCCGCCGAGGTTCGGCGTCACGATCGGCACGCGGGCGACCATGACCAGCGCGCACAGGAACACGAACACGCCCGACGCGGTGTAGACCAGCACCGTGTGCCGCGCGATGGGGATGCCCGCCAGTTCGGACGCGGCGGCGTCGGACCCCAGCGCGTAGGTGCGCAGCCCGAACCGCGTGCGCCGCAGCAGGAACGCCGCCCCCGCCACGATCAGCGCGGTCAGGAAGATGATGTTCGGCAGGCCCAGCGTGCGGGTGACGCCGATGAATTGCAGGACCGGCTCGCGCAGGATCAGCACCCCGGACGAGGCGACGGCCAGCGTCGCGCCCTGCAAGGCCACCATCGCCGCCAGCGTGGTCACGAAAGGCGGGATCTTGAGATAGGCGATCACCGCGCCGTTCAGCGCGCCAATCGCCGTCATCGCCACCAGCCCGGCCAGCAGCGCCAGCCCCAGCGGCACGCCCGCCGCCTTGAGCGAGGCCATCAGCACGGCGCAGAACGCCACGCCGACGCCGGTCGACAGGTCGATCCCGGCGGTGATCAGCACGATCATCGCCCCCAGCGCCAGCACCGCGATGGGTGTCGCCTGACTGACGATGTTGATCAGGCTTTGCCCCGAGATCACGCGGGGGTCCAGGATTGCGAACACCACCAGCAGAACGGCCAGCAGGATCAGCGGCGACAGGTCCAGCAGGCGGCGGACCAGATGTGCGCGGTCATGGGTCATGTCGGTCGCTCCTTACTCGGCCGCGTGGCGGGTGGTCTTGGCATCGCCAAGCGCCAGCCGCATCACGTCTTCTTCCGTGGCCCCGCGCGGCAGTTCGCCGACGGCATGGCCTTCGCACATCACCACGATCCGGTCCGCGACGCCCAACACCTCTGGCAGTTCGCTGGACACCATGATGATCGCCGCGCCGTCCTTCTTGAGGTCGGCGAACAGGCGGTGCAGTTCCGATTTCGCGCCGACGTCGACGCCGCGCGTCGGTTCGTCCAGCAGGATCACGCGCGGCTTGGTGGCCAGCCACTTGCCGATCACGACCTTCTGCTGATTGCCGCCCGACAGCTCGCCCGTGCGCTTTTCGGGCTGTGCCGGACGCACGCCCAGTGACTGGATCAGGTCCCGCGCAAGACGGCCGATGGCGCGCCACGACAGGATGCCGCCGGTCGTGTTCCCGCGCAGCCACGCGAGCGAAAGGTTGTCGCGCACCGTCATGGTGCCGACGAAACCTTCAAGGTGCCGGTCTTCGGGGATGTAGACGACGCCGTTGCGGTTCGCCTCTTTGATGTCGCCGCCCGACTGGGGTTTGCCGAACACCTCGATCGACCCGGCTTCAAGCGAGGACAGCCCCGCGATCAGTCGCAGAACCTCGCTGCGGCCGGAACTCATCAACCCCGCCAGCGCAAGGACCTCGCCCTGCCGCACATGCAGGCTGGCCTCTTTCAGCAGCTTGCCGTCGGAAATGCCATCAACCTTGACCGCGACCTCTCCCGCAGGTGCCTGAAGCCACGGGAAGATCTCGCCCACATCGCGGCCGACCATCATCGAAACGATCTCGGACTCGGTCGTCTCGGATGTCTCGCGCGTGCCGATGTAGCGGCCATCGCGCATGACGACGACGCGGTCGCACTGGCTGAAGATCTCTTCCATCTTGTGGCTGATATAAAGGATGCCCGCGCCGCGCGCCTTCAGCTTGGCGATCACCTCGTACAGGCGGTCGCGTTCGCGGTTCGACAGGGCCGAGGTCGGTTCGTCCATCACGAACAGCCACGCGTCGGACAGGACGGCGCGGGCGATCTCGACCATCTGCTGGCGCCCGACGGTCAGGCTTTGCAGTTCGGCGGTGACGTCGATGTCCAGTTCCAGCTCGGCCATGATGCGTTCCGCCTCGGCCTTCATGCGGCGGCGGTCCAGCATCCCTGCCCCGGTGCGCGGCTCGCGGCCCAGAAACAGGTTTTCCAGCACCGTCAGATCGGGCGCGAGGCTGAAATGCTGGTGGATCACGGCAATGCCCTTGGCGTCGTTCGCGCCCTGAAAGCGCACCGGCTGGCCATCCAGCACGATCTCGCCCTCGTCCGGGCGGTAGATGCCGCTGATGCATTTCACCAGCGTGGACTTGCCCGCCCCGTTCTCGCCCGCAAGCGCCACGACCTCGCCCGCGCGGATCGCGAAGCTGACGCCGTCCAGCGCCTTCACGCCGGGAAACTCCTTGCCCAGCCCGCGCAGTTCAAGGCTATGCCCCTCGACATGGCCGTGGGCGGCGTCCTCCGACGCCTCGGCCGCCGGGCCGATCTTGCGGCGGCGTTTCTTCAGCAGGGCCGTCACGGTTTCCGGCTGGCTGAGCAGCACCGCGATCAGCACGAGGAAGGCGGTGACGAAATAGATGATGGTCTGCGGCACCTGCAGGAAGGACAGGCCGGTGTTGATGACGCCCAACAGCAGCGCCCCGATGGCGGTGCCCCAGATCGAGCCCTCGCCCCCCGACAGCTTGGTGCCGCCGATGATCGCGGCGGTGATGGCGGTGAATTCCAGCCCGGTGCCCGCCAGCGGCTGGGCAGAGCCAAGCCGCCCGATGGTCAGAACCGCACCGACACCCGCCGTCAGGCCAAGGATGACATAGGCCGACACGCGGACTTTCTGCACCGGCACCATCGACGCCCGCGCCGCCGAGGCCGAGCCGCCGGTCGCGTAGATCCAGCGCCCGTAGGTGGTGCGCGTCAGCACGAACCACCACGCCACCAGCGCGATGCCCGCGATCACCACCGACACCGGGATCACGCCCAACGTCTCGCGCCCCGCGAAGACCAGTACCGGGTCGTTGATCGGGATCGACGACGCGCCCGACAGGTTCAGCGAAAAGCCCCGCGCGAAGGCCATCGTCGCCAGCGTCGCGATGAAGGGCGAGATACCCGAGAATCCGATCAGCAGGCCGTTCAGCAGCCCCATCGCGGCCCCCGCGCCAAGCGCGGCCATAATCGTCAGGGCGGCGGATCCGGTGGCCTGAAACACCAGCCCGCCGCAGATGCCCGCGAAGGCCAGCGTCGAGCCAACCGAGATGTCGATGCCCTTGGTCAGGATCACCGTGGTCATGGCGAAGGCGATCAGCGCCGTGACCGCGCTTTGCTGCAGGATCGACACGATGTTGCCGGTCGACAGGAACCGCGCGTCAACCGCGCCGAACACGGCGACGGCAACGATCAGCACGACGATCAGGATCGGTTCGTTGCGGCGAAAAAGCGAAGAAAGGTCGGGCATGGGCTGTGCCTGTCTTGCGTCCGAACCGCGCGGCGGCACGCGAACGGACGGAAAAACGGTTAGCGGGGCGCGCCGAGGGGAGAGGTTCGCGCACCCCGCCGTTAGGCCGGCAAGCGGTCTGCCGCCCCGAAGACCGGGACGGCACCCTTACCGGCGAACGGGCTTATTCGCCCGCTGTCATCGCCTCGGTCGGCAGGTCCGGGCCCAGCTGTTCCGAGTAGGCCATCGCGGCTTCCTGCGCGGCGTCCGGCGTCAGGTAGTCGATGTCCAGACCGGCCTCGGCCAGCATCGCGGCGCTTTCGTCCGACGCGATGAAGTAGGTCGGCATGAACAGGTCCAGCGGCATCTCTTCGCCCTTGGCAAGGCGGGCGGCCACGGCGATGTTCCAGTAGCCGACACGGTAGGCGCCGGTCAGCACGTCGATGACCATCTTGCCGCTCTCCAGCAGCTCGACCATCTCGGCGTCGCCGTCATGGCCACCGTACAGCAGGTCCGCGCCCATCGCGGTCGCGACGGATTCCGCGCCAAGGCACATCGAGTCCGAGATGCAGGCGATGCCGCCCAGATCCGGGTTCGCGGTCAGCCACGTCTGCGCGGCGTTGGCGGCGGTGGCGGCGTCCCAGTTGGTGGGCTCGATACCGACCAGTTCGATGCCGGGGAATTCTTCGGCCAGCGTCTCGGTGAAGCCCACCTCGCGGGTGTCGGACACGAAGTTGCCGCGCGCGCCGACCAGCAGGGCGATCTTGCCCTCGCCGCCCATCGCGGTGGCCAGCGCCCGTGCGACCATCGACATGTTTTCATAGTCCGGGTACAGCGTGCCGTAGTTCTCGCCCGCTTCCACCTTGTTGCCCATCGTGATGACGGGGATGCCGGCCTCGGTCGCCTGCTGGATCACCGGGATGACGGCGTTCTTGTCCAGCGGGTCGATCAGGATCGCGTCGACGCCTTGGTTGATGAAGTTCTCGATGATGCCGACTTGATTTTCCAGGCTGCCTTCGGCGGACTGCCACGTTGCGTTCACGCCGTATTCCTCGGCGGCGACGTCACCGGCTTCGCGCATCCGCACGAAGAACGAGTTCTGCAGGTCGATGGCGGCCAGACCGAGGGTCGGCATGTCATCCTGGGCGAACGCCGGAAGCGCGGTCGACAGCGACAGCAGGGCGGCAGCGGCAAGGGGGAGTGTCTTGGACATCTGGGTAGCTCCTTGATGGTAAAAGAAAACGTGCAGTTCTCTGCATCTTGTTGTGGCGCGCCGTCCCGCGCGGGACGGCGAAAGGGTCAATCGGGTGGTTGGGCGGTCACGCCCCCATCCCATCGGTGCCGGCGCCGCAGACCAGCCCGGCCACCACGGCCTTTGGCGGCAGGGTCACGGCGCCGGTCATCAGGGCGGCGAGCGACGCGGCGGCGCTGAGGTCGGCGGCAAGGCCGAACTCGAACCACAGAAGTTCCGCCGCGGTCTGCATCGCGTCGTCCTCGATCAGGACCACGTCGTCGACGAGGTCGCGGACGGTGGCATAGATATCCTCGTGGGTGCGGCCGCAGGCCATCGTGGCGACGCGCGTCGTCACCTCGGGCAGCCGGACGACATGCCCGGCGTCAAGGCTGCTGCGCAACGTCGGAGACCCGACAGGTTCCACCCCGATGATGCGCGCATCGGGCTTCAGTTCGCGCAGAACGGTCGACATGCCCGCGATCAGCCCGCCGCCGCCAATGGCCACGATGTAGGTGTCGGCGTCGGGGATCTGTTCCGCCATTTCCAGCGCCACGGTGCCCTGCCCCGCAACGATCACAGGGTCCGCGAAAGGGTGAACGTAGAAGGCGCCGATCTGCTCGGCATGGGCGGTCGCGGCGGCGTGCGCCTCGTCCCAGAACCGGCCGGTCTGGACCACCTCGGCCCCAAGGCGGCGCAGTTTCTCGGCCTTGATGGGGCTGGCGGTCTCGGGAAGGAAAATCGTCGCCGGCAACCCGGCCTCGCGCGCCACATAGGCGGTGGCCAGCCCGTGGTTGCCCCCGGACGCCGCCACCAGACCGCCGGGCGCTGCGCCTTCGGGCAGCGTCATCGCCCGGTGCGTCGCGCCACGGATCTTGAAGCTGCCGCTGACCTGCAGGCATTCGAGCTTCAGGTGCACGGGGTTCGACAGGTCCGCGCCCCGGCAATGATCCAGCCGCAGCACCGGGGTCTGCCGTAGGCGCGGCGTGATCAGGTCCCGCGCCGCGACGATGTCACTGAAACTGGGCATGGGGCGGGGACGTCTCCTGTCTTGGGGCTTGCCTTGGGGCTCGGGCCGGCAGGGCGCGCGCGACGGCGGGCCCGAGTGCCGTGATTTTGGTCATCCGGGGCCCGTAAGCGGCACGGGCGCCAGAATTGTCTTGTGGGGTCCAGAGTGTTGGTTTTATATTTGATGTCAAGTTCGAATATGAAACCATCGACCGAAGCCCGTGCAGTTGCTAGAAATTTCAGCGACAACTCAGCGACACCCACGGGCAGGAGGACCACAGACGATGACAGAACGAACAAAACCCGAGAGGACGGCGAGCTATTCCGCGCCGGCCCTGATCAAGGGGCTCGATATTCTCGAGCTGCTGGCGGAGCGTCGGCAGGACCTGACGATGAAGGAAATCGCCGAAGGTCTTGGGCGCACCAAGAACGAACTGTTCCGGATGATCGTCGCCCTTCAGGAACGCGGCTATATCCAGCGCAACCCGGACACCGACGCCTTCAGCCTTGGCGAGCGGCTGTTCAAACTGGGCCTGCACGCGCCGAGTTCGCAGGATCTTCTGACCGCCGCGATGCCCGAGCTTGAATTCATCGCCGCCGAATGCGGGCAGTCGCCGCACCTTGTGGTTCTGGCGTCGGGGCGCACCGTCGTCACCGCCGCCGTGCCGGGGGGCGAGGATATGTCGTTCACGCTGCATCTTGGGTACGGCCGGGTCGCGACGGACGCCACCTCGGGGATCGCGATCCTTTCTTTCCAGTCGGACGCGATGCTTCAGCGCGGGCTTGCGGAAGCCGACGCGCACCTGACCGAACCGATGGACCGCGCGGTGCTGGCGGACCGGCTGAAGACGGTGCGCGAACAGGGTTACTGGATGCGCGACAGTAGCGATTTCATCGGCATTACAGACATTTGCTGCCCGATCTTCGGGCCGCAGGGGACCGCCGTCGCGTCGATCGTGATCCCCTTCGTGAACCGCCACAACCGGCCCGACGGACGCCCGCACACCCTTGAGGTGATGCAAAACGCCTGCGGCCGGATCTCGGAAAAACTGTCCAACAGAATCAACAGGACCGGGATCGCGGATTGACTCAACACCCCGCGCCCGTCCCCCAAGGAGACCGAACGACCATTGCCACACGATAAGCAGCCGCGCCCCGCGCCCACGGTATCCCGCGACGAAGCGGTCTCTGTTCTTTCCGAGATGGTGCGCATTCCCAGCATCAATCCGAACTTCCTGCGCGACGGCCAGCCAGAGGACTGGCACGGCGAGGCCGCGCAGGCGCAGTACATCCTTGACTGGTGCACCGCCCTTGGCCTGAAGGCCCGGCTGGACGAGGTGCTGCCGGGACGCCCCAATGTGGTGGTGGAACTGATCACCGACCCCGATGCGCCGTCGTTCCTGTGGGAAGGCCACACCGACACGGTTCAGGTCGAAGGCATGGCCGCCCCGTTCGTGCCCCGGCTGGACGGCGACCTGCTGTACGGGCGCGGATCGGTGGACGACAAGGGCTGCCTTGCGATGTTCATGCTGGCGCTGGCCGCGCTCAAGCGGGCGGGAACGCCTTGCAACGTGACCTTCGTCGCCGCCGTCGACGAGGAATCGACCTTCCTTGGCGTGCTGCACCACGTCAATTCGAACCCGCCCGCCGATATGGGCGTCGCGGGCGAGCCGACGAAGCTGGAAATGGTCACCGCCTGCAAGGGTGTGATCCGGTTCATCGTCGATGTGACAGGCCGGGGCGCCCACGCCTCGCAGCCGCACGAAGGTCTCGACGCGCTGGCGGCCTCTTCGCGGCTGATCCTGCACTTGCAGGACTACATCAAGTCCACCCCCCGCACGCATCCCACGCTGGGACCGCGCAGCCTGACCTGCACGATGATGCAGGGGGGCGAGGGGCAGAACACCGTTCCCGCCCATGCTCGCCTGACCTTCGACATGCGCACCCTGCCCGACCAGTCCGGCGAGGACGCGTGGGCCGAGATCAACGGCGTGGTGTCCACCTTCGCCGCCGACGCGCTGCCGGGGTTCGGGGTGACGATGCAACCGCCGTTCATCGACTCGATCTCGCAGCAGGTGCCCCACGACGCCCGCATCGTGACCGAGATGGGCGCCGTGCTGGCCGCGCGCGGCCTTCCCGACACGCCGCTGGCGGTGCCGTTCGGATCGGATGCGTCCAAGATGACCAAGGCCGGCACCCCGACAATCGTGTTTGGCCCCGGCACCATCGACGTCGCGCATTCCGACAACGAGCATGTCGACGTGACCGAAGTCGTCCGCTCTGCCGAGATCTTGGTCGAACTCGTGCTGCGTGCCGGTGCGGGCCGAAGCTGACCGCCGGTGGTCAGCCGTTGAAGGCATCAAGAGCACGGGCGATGATCTCGTCGGTGGACAGGTCGGGACTGACCACGATGCTGTCCACCGCGCCCGCCGCCTGCGACGGCACGTCCTTCAGGATGTGCCCGGACAGGATCAGCACGGCGGGCTTCGGCAGCTTGTCCGCCAGCTTGCGATAGGCCGCCAGCGCCGCGATGGCCGCGGGTTCGGCCGCGATCCCTTCCAGCCTGCCAAGGTCCAGCATCGCGCTGCGGATCTCGTCATCGGTGACCGCCACGGCGTGGCCGTCCGCGCCCCGGATCCGCGCAAGCGTTCGCGTGCCGTCGGCGGCATAGCCCCGCAACGGGTCGTTGATCGACCCCGGCATCCCGGTGACGGGATCGCTCCATTCCTCGACCGTGTCGGCGCCCGCGTCGAAAGCCCGCGCGATCGGCGCGCAGCCCGCGCCCTGAACGCCGACCGGGACCGGCATCCGGTCGATGCGCCCCTGCGCCATCAGCACCTCGGCCCCGGCGACGATGCCGTCCAGCATCGGCCCGGCGCCGATGGGGATCACGACCGATCCGACCTCGCCCAGGTCCGCCTGCAATTCCCACATGATCGTGGCATGAGCGGCGGTCATGTACGGGCTAAGATAGGTCGAGGTCAGGTTGACCCAGTCGGAATGCTCGGCAGCGATGGTTTCGGCCATCTTGAAGGCGTCCGAGAAGGTGCCGTCCACCTCGACCACGATGGCGCCGTTGGCCTTGGAATGCACCAGCTTGCCCGGCGGCGTGCCCTTGGCCAGCGCGACGATACACGGCAGCCCCGCCCGCGCGGCATAGCCCGAGACCGAGGCCGCGTTGTTCCCGGTCGAGGCGCAGACGACCCCCTTCGCCCCAAGCGCGACCGCCGCCGACACGGCCACCGCCGCGCCGCGGTCCTTGAACGAACCGCTGGCGTTCATCCACTCGGCCTTTACGTAGACGCCGCCCTCGGGGAACATCCGGTCCAGCGGCAAAAGCGGCGTGCGCCCCTCGCCAAGGCTGACGCGCACGTCGCCCACCGGCAGCGCGGACGCGTAATCATAGAAAGACGCGCGGCCCTGCGGCAGCACCGGCCCGTCAACCTCGGCCGCGAGCGTGCCGCCGCAGGCGTGGCACGCGGCGCCAAGGTCGGGCACGCGGGTGGTGCCGCACAGGACGCACCGCAGCTGGGTTCGGGAAAGTCCGCCGGTGGGGGTGGCTGGCGTCATGGCTGGTGGCTCCGTCGTTTTTCCGCCTTCGAAGCCGGTCCTGCCGTCGCGGGGGCATTGACCGTCCGCGCGTGGGGCGGCAGGATAGTTAATCGTTTGACCTTCAAGAAACAGCAAATCCCGCCGCCTGTCCAGATGCCTCAGAACGGCGCGGGAACGCCCGTCATCGCCACCCAGTCCAAGGCCCGCCGCGCGTGGCGCCGCCCGTCTTTCAAAGAGAACGTCCCGTGCCCCGGATAGAATTCGTCCCAGTCCAGATCGGCCAGTTTACGGATCGACGCGATGCTGTCGGCGACCGAGCAGTCAGCGATTTCTTGCAGCACCACGCGCCCGCCCGCGAACAGCGCATCCCCCGCGATCAGCGCCGGGGCGCCCTGCCCCGTCACAAGGAACGCGCAGTGGTCCGCGCTGTGGCCGGGCGTCTCGATCAGCGTCACCGTGTAGGGTCCGACCTCCATCCGCTCGCCGGGCCGCATCACCCCGTCCACCTCGGGCGGGGTCCACTGGTAATCCGCCGGATAGTATCCGCCCCGCGCCCGGTCGAGGCTGATCGCCCGCTCGTCGCGCTGCGCAAGGATCTCTGCCGTTGCGGCGCCCGACAGGATCCGCAGCCCCGGCACCCGGGCCTTCAACGCCGCCGCCCCGCCCGAGTGGTCGGCATGGGCGTGGGTCAGGAACAGCGTCTCCAGCCCGTCCGGGTCCAGCCCGCCCGCCTGCATCGCGTCCAGCATGCCCTCGACGTCCAACCCGGCGCCGCTGTCGAACATATGGTGCCGACGCCCGTCGGTCAGGACGTGCACGTTGCAGTCCAGCCGGTCGGTCAGGTCCATCCCGTTGCCGCCGCTGGCCACCAGATGAAATCGCTCGGTCAGCTTCATTCTCGCACTCCCATCGGCGCCCACCGCGCCGGACAAACAGGTTTCAAGGAAAGGGTCCACCCATGACTACACGGATGAACGAACTTCTGTCGCTTCCCGGCAAGGTCGCCATCGTCACCGGAGGCGCCGCCGGACAGGGCCGCGTGGCGGCTGATCTTTTCGCCCAGCAGGGCGCGACCGTGGTGATCGCCGACATCGACGCCAAGGCCGGCGCAGAGGTCGCAGACCAGATCGGCGGCACCTTCGTCGCCACCGACATGGCCGACGAGGCGCAGATCGCCGCGATGGTCGCCCACACGGTCGAAACCCACGGCGGCATCGACATCCTGTTCAACAACGCGGGCGTCGGTTTCTCTGCCTCGCCCCGGTTCAAGATGGCGCCGATCACCGACACCCCGCTGCAGGCGTGGGACGCGATCCTCGACATCAACCTGCGCGGCCCCGCAATGGCCTGCAAGCACGCGATCCCGCACATGGTGGAACGCGGCGGCGGGGCGATCATCAACAACGCCTCGATCAATGCGATTGCCGGGGTGAACGGGGCCGACGCCTATACCGCCGCGAAAGGCGGGATCGTGTCGCTGACGCGGGTGCTGGCGCTGGACTGGGGCGCGAAGGGCATCCGCACCAACTGCATCTGCCCCGGCCCGGTGGCGACGGCGATGATCAACGACCTGCTGGACGACCCGGACTTCAACAGCGCGATGACCACCTCGATCCCCATGGAACGCGTCGGCACCGCGGAAGAGATCGCGTCGGTCGCGGTGTTCCTTGCGACGCCGGCAGCGGCCTATATCAACGGGGCGATCCTGCCCGTCGACGGCGGCTGGTCCGCCAAATGAACGAAGGCGGGGCCGATCGTCTGGCCCCGCCCCCTCTCCGTGAGTGTTTCCGTTGCAGGTCACCCGCCCTACTTGGACGATCCCGCCGTCACCCCGGCGATGAAGTATCGCCCGGCGAAAGCGAACAGGATCACCACAGGCAGCGCCGTCATCACCGCAGCCGCCGACAGCAGGCCCCAGTCGATGGAATAGGAGGACACCAGCCCCTCCAGCCCCACCGGCAGGGTTTGAAGCGAGTCGTCGATGATGAAGACCGAGGCGAACAGGAACTCGGTCCACGAATAGACGAAGGTGTACGTCCCCGTGACCACGATCCCCGGAAGCGTCAGCGGCACGATGATCCGGCGCAGGATCTGCATGTCGGTGGCCCCGTCGATGGCCGCCGCTTCCTCGATGCCGTCGGGGATCGAGGTGAAGAAGCCGCGCATCAGCCACACGCTGAACGGCGCCGCGAAGGTGACGTTCATGATGATCAGGCTGGCCCATGTGTTGAGCGCACCCGACAGGGCGAACAGCTTGAACAGCGGCGCCAGCAGCAGGATGCCGGGAAACACGTAGACCACCAGCAACAGCAGATAGACCGTCTGCCGCCCGCGATACTTGGTCCGGTACACGCTGTAGGCCGCCAGCAGCGCCAGCGGGATCGAGATCAGCGTGCTGGCCAGCGCCACGATCAGGCTGTTGCGCAGCACCAGCAGGAAATTCGCCTCGCGCGGGAGACGCGCGTAATTGTCCAGCGTGACGGCATCCAGCCGGAATAGCTCTCCGGGGCGGATCAGCACCGCGTTGGGCTGGAACGAGCTAAGCAGCATCCAGATGAACGGCAGGCCGATGATGGCCAGCATCAGGACGATCAGCGCGCCGCGCAGAAGGCCGGGAAGACGAAGCGACGGCATCACACGACCTCCTGTTCCGAGGCGCCCGAGGGCACGAAGCGGATGTAGCAAAAGGCGAACAACAGCAGGAACAGCGCCAGCGTCACCGACATGGCCGACGCCTCGCCCAGCCGGAACTGCTGGAACGCGCGCTCGTAGATCGCCACGGGCATCGTCTTGGTGGCACCGATGGGGCCGCCCTTGGTAGTCAGCCAGATGATGTCGAACACGTTGATCGACCACAGCGTGCCCAGCAGGCCCACCACGTACAGCACCGGCTGTATGAACGGCAGCGTCACGCGCTTGAAGATCTGCAGGCTGGTCGCGCCCTCGACCTTGGCGGCCTCGTAGTATTCGGGCGCGATGCGGGTCAGCGCGGCAAGGATCAGCAGCGTCATGAAGGGGAACCAGCGCCACGCGTTGATCAGCGTCACGGTCAGAAAGGCAAAGTCGGGATCGCCAAGGAAATCAATGGGGCGGTCGATCAGGCCAAGGCCGGTCAGTACGTGGTTCACCACGCCGAAGTCGGCGTTCAGCATCCAGCGCCACAGGAAGGTGACGATGATCGTGGGCACCACCCAGCTGATCATGATCCACGTCCGCGCGATATGCTGGCCGCGAAACCCGCGCGACAGCAAAAGCGCGGCGGCGGCAGCGATCACGGTCTGCAGCACGGCCCCGCCGATGGCCCACAGCAGGCTGCGCAGGAACGGTCCGGTCATCGTGCCGTCCGAGAACACGGTGATGTAATTCGCCAGCCCGACGAAGCGCGGCACGCCGCCCATCGTGTTGGCGTTGGTCAGGCTGATCCAGATGCAATAGCCCAAGGGCAGCGCGATGGTCAGCGCCAGCCAGATCAGGATCGGCGCCGCGAACAGCCGCCCAAGCCCGGCCCGGACCGATACGGTTGCCGCCCCCGAGGGGGCGGCGTCCTTCACATCGTCAACGGTCGCGCCGGTCATTCCGCGATGGCGCTTTCCATCTGCGCCTGACCCCACGCCACGGCGTCGGCGGCGGTCTCGTCCCCGATGATCGCGCGCTGCACGACCTGCGCAAGGATGTTCTGCGCCGCGATCGGGCCGATGGCATCCTGAACCTCGCCGGTGTTGAAGCCCGGCAGCATCCCATAGGCGGATTGCTCGGTCATCAGGTCAAGGCAGGACTGGTACGGCGCCAGCGCCTCGGCGTTCTTCCACGCGTCGGTCGCGCCGTCCTCGGTCAGCGGCAGGAACAGGCCCGGCTCGGCCAGCAGGAACTCGGCATAGTTCTCGGGCTCCAGCACGAAGGACAGGAACGCCTCGGCCCCGGCGCGGCGCTCGGGATCGTCGGTCATGATCATCGCCGCGTTCGAATAGTAGATCGAGGCGCGTTCCCCGCCATCCGCCACCGGAACCGGGGCGCAGCCCAGCATCTCGGACGGCTGGCCCGAGGCGCTTTCGAAGGTCGACAGGTATTGCCCTTTCTCGATCGCCATCGCCACCGCGCCCGCGTTCAGCGCGTCCTGCGGTTCGGCCCAAGTCCACGACCCGATGCCAGACGGCGACAGGTCGGCCAGCTGCTTGTAGAACTCCAGCGTCGCGACGGTCTGCGGGTTGTCGAAGATCACGTTGCCGTCCGCGTCGAACAGCTCGGCATCGTTGTTGGTGGCCATGAAGCTGTAGAACACCTGATCGGTCGCAAGACTTTGCGAGGCCGGGATACCGATGCCATAGACGCCCTTGCCCGTCAGGGTTTCGGCCGCCGACAGCAGGTCTTCCCAGGTCGCGGGGGGCGTTTCGGGGTCAAGGCCCGCAGCCTCGAACATGTCCTTGCGGTACCACAGCACCTGCACCATGCCGTAAACCGGAACCGCCCAGACCTCGCCGTCGTCGGTATAGGGCAGCGCCGCCTGGTCGATGAAGCCATGCGCTTCGTCCAGCTCGGCCACGAACTCGGTCACCGGCAGCACCGCGCCGGTGTCACGTACGGTCACGGTGAAATCGGGAATGGTGAACTGGATGTCGGGCTGAATGCCAGCATCCACCGCGGGCGGCAGCACCTGATAGATGTTGCCCCAGCCCTGCACCTGCTGGACCACTTCGTATTCGTCCTGGCTGGCGTTGAACGCGTCGATGACGACCTGAAACTGGTCGATCCGGGGCTGCACCTGCTCTTGGTGCCACATGGTGATCTGGGTCTGCGCCATCGCGCCGGATGCGGCGGTGGTGGCAAGCAGAACGGCGCAAAGACGCGCGGCTCTTTTCGAGCTGGTCATGGGGAAGAACTCCTCTGCCGGGATATGCATTTTCGTTGACAAGCGGACGGTCCGGCCGGTGGTCTGGCCGCCCCCGCTGCATGACTCGGATCGTAGGAAGCAGGATTTCAAAACGCAAGTTTAATCGTTTGACTAACTGAAAACGGGCGGGTTACGGTATTGCTCAAGCAAGATCGCCGACGTCCGCGCCACCGTTTGGAGGCACGGGAAAAAGACGATCCCGACCGCCGCATTCAGAACGACAGGGCAGCGCACATGGCGAAAGTCACACTCGACGGAGTGGTCAAATCCTACGGAAACGGCATGACCGCCGTGCACGGCATCGACCTTGCCGTCGAGGACCGCGAATTCGTCGTTCTGGTCGGCCCGTCGGGCTGCGGCAAGTCGACGACGCTGCGGATGATCGCGGGGCTGGAAGACATCACCGGCGGCACGATCCGCATCGGCGACCGGGTGGTGAACGACCTGCCCGCCCGGCAGCGCGACATCTCGATGGTGTTCCAGAACTACGCGCTGTACCCGCACCTGACGGTATTCGACAACATGGCCTTCGGGCTGTCGCTGGGAAAGACCCCCAAGTCCGAGATCGAAACCCGCGTCCGCGCGGCGGCAGACACGCTGGGCATCGGCGCCTTGCTGGAACGCAAGCCAAAGGCGCTGTCGGGCGGCCAGCGCCAGCGCGTCGCGATGGGGCGCGCCATCGTGCGCCACCCCTCGGCCTTCCTGTTCGACGAACCGCTGTCGAACCTCGACGCGGAACTGCGCACCCAGATGCGAAGCGAGATCAAGCGCGTGCACCAGCGCGTTGATACAACGACGATTTACGTCACCCACGATCAGGTCGAGGCGATGACGCTGGCCGACCGGGTTGTCGTGATGCGTGGCGGGCGGATCGAACAGGTGGCGCCGCCGCAGGAATTGTACGCCAAGCCCGCCAGCCGCTTTGTCGCCGGGTTCATCGGCAGCCCCGGCATGAACTTCCTTCCGGCGACCGTCACGACCGATCCCGTTGCGCTGACCTTCGAAGACGGCACGCGCATGGTGCTTCCCGGGGATCAGGCCGGTCGCCTTGCCGCCTTCGCGGGCCGCACCGTCACCTTCGGCATCCGCCCCGAGCACCTGATGCCGCCGGACGGCGTGATCCGCGGACCCGAGGCCTCGATCGACGCGCGTGTCACGCTGGTCGAGCCGTTGGGCGGAGAGGTCATCCTGCACCTTGAAGTCGCGGGGACCGAACTGGTGTCCCGCGCCGCCGTCGATACGTGGCCCTCACCCGGGGACATCGTGCGGATGCGCGTCGCGCTGGACCGGCTTTGCCTGTTCGATCCCGAAACCGGCGCCGCCCTGCCGCTGTAAAGACCCGAGACCCACATGACATCCGAACAGACCCTTCGCTTCGACACCATCATTGCAGGGGGCACGGTCATCGACGGCACCGGTGCGCCGGGCGTCCGCGCCGACGTCGGCCTGATCGACGACCGCATCGCCGCTGTGGGCGCGCTGGACGGCGCACAGGCCGGCAAACGCATCGATGCCACCGGGCTGACCGTGGCGCCCGGCTTCATCGACTGCCACACCCACGACGACGGCTACCTGCTGACATCACCGGATATGTCCGCGAAGGTCAGTCAGGGCGTGACCTCTGTCGTGATCGGCAATTGCGGCATCTCGCTGGCGCCGACCTTCGGACGCCCGCCCGCCCCGCCGATGAACCTGCTGGGCGCTGATGAACTGTTCCGTTTCATAAGCTTCAAGGGTTTTCTTGATGCGTTGGACGAAGCGCCTGCGGCGGTGAACGCCTTGCCGCTGGTGGGCCTGACCACGCTGCGCCGCTCGATCATGGAAGACCTTGAAAAGGCCGCCACACTCGACGAGATCGAGGCGATGCGGCAGTTGTTCGAGGACTCGCTGGACGCCGGTGTTCTCGGGTTCTCGACCGGGCTGTTCTACCCCAACGCCGCCGCCTCGACCCCGAAAGAGGTGATCGGCGTCGCCGAGCCCGCCAAGGGCCTGGACCTTGTGTATGCCACGCACCTGCGCAACGAGGCCGACTTCATCATGCCCGCGCTAGAGGAAGCCTTCGGCATCGCCCGCCAGCTTCGGTCGCGGCTGGTCCTGTCGCACCACAAGCTGATCGGGGTGCAGAACCACGGGCGCGCCACCGAAACGCTGGGCCGGGTACATCGCCAGCGGCTGACGCAGGACATCGCGCTGGATCTTTACCCCTACACCGCCGGATCGTCGGTGCTGAACCTCAAGACCGTCGAAGACACCGAACGTGTCGTGATCAGCTGGTCCGACCCCCACCCCGAGATGGCGGGCCGCGATCTGGAAGAGGTCTGCGCCGAGTGGAACCTGCCGCTGGCCGAGACCATCGACAGGCTGTCGCCCGCAGGCGGCATCCTGTTCATGATGGCCGAGAAGGACGTGCAAGAGATCCTGCGCTACGAAGCGACGATGATCGGTTCGGACGGGCTGCCGAACGACAAGTTTCCGCATCCCCGCCTGTGGGGCACCTTCCCCCGCATCCTTGGCCACTACAGCCGCGACCTTGGCCTGATCGACCTGCCCGAAGCGGTGCACCGGATGACCGGCCTGACCGCGCAGGTGTTCGGGCTGACCGACCGGGGCCGCATCGCGCCGGGCTGCAAGGCCGACCTGACGCTGTTCGACGCCCGCACCATCCGCGACCGCGCCGACTGGGCCGCGCCGACGGAACCGGCCGAAGGCATCGCGCACGTACTGGTCAACGGCACGACGGTCTGGACCGACGGCCAGTCCACCGGCGCCCGCCCCGGTCAGGCGGTTCGACGGGCCTGAACCACGCCGGATCGCGGGGTTTCGCCGCACCCCGAATTGGCGCTATGGGCCAATCCGGTATTGGCGGTCCGTCCGGGCCCGCTTAGCATTCCGCGGCGGCATCCGTGATCACGGGCCGGGCGGCAGAAAGGACGGCACGATGCGACGGATGACGATGGCAGACCTTGCGCGGCTGGCCGGCGTCTCGGCGGCGTCGGTGTCGCTGGCCCTGCGCGGCAGCGAGAAGATCTCGCCCGCGACCCGCAAGCGGATCGCCGAACTCGCCGCCGAACATGGCTATGTCTACAACCGCGCGGCGGCGCACCTGCGCATGTCGCGGTCCACGATGATCGGGATGTGCCTGCACACCATTGTCAATCCGACCGTCTCGGCGATCCTGACCAGCGCCCAGCGCGTGCTGGCGGACGAGAACTGGTCGATGATGATCGGCGACTCCGAAGACGACGTGGACCGGCAGCAAAGCTTCCTTGCCAGCGCGATCGAGACAAACATCGCGGGCCTTGTCCTAAGCCCCGCCGCAGGCACCACCGAAGCGCATCTGCGCATGGTGCAGGAACGCGTGCCGCTTGTGCTGGCGTCGCGGTCGGTCGTTGACGCCGACATCGACACGGTGCGCATCGACTTCCCCGCCGGTGTCCGGCTGGCAATGGCGCATCTGGCCGAGCTGGGACATCGCCGCATCGGCTGGATCGGCCGCAGCGCAGAAACCGGCACCCGCCCCGAAGGGCATGTCCACTACGTTCGGATCATGGCCGAGCTTGGCGTCACCCCGCCGCCGGAATGGACCGAGTTCTGCCACCCCGACCGCGAAAGCGGCTATCTCGCCATGAAGAGGATGCTGGCGGCGGTGCCGGACCTAACGGCTGTTTTGTGCTTCTCGGACCTGTTGGCCATCGGCGCCCAGCGCGCCGCGCACGAGGCGGGGCGCATCCCCGGGCGGGATCTGTCCATCATGGGCTTCGACGACATCGACGAGGCGCGCTTTGCCACCCCGCCGCTGACCACCGTTCACATCGACTATGACGCATTGGGCGAAACCGCCGTGCGCCTGCTGCTTGCCCGGATCGAAGAACCGGACGCGCCACGGCAGGTGGTCGAGATGGCGCCAAGGCTGCTGGTCCGCGACAGCACCGCCCCCGCTTAATCTGCGCCTACAGGTGCGGGTTGCGGTCGCGGTAACGCGCGACCAGCTTCGCGTTGATCTCGTCCGCCCCCTCCATGTTGGCGCTGCGGTAGACCGGCACGTCCTCGCCCCGGTCGACCAGCCGCTGCGCCACGTCCGCGAACAGCGCGTTCAGCAGCGTCGCGCCGATCACCGTCGACACCGGGCCCACATGCATCTCGCTGCCCTTCAGCGCGATGGCCGCGTCGCCTGCGGGGCCGCCGTTGTCCAGCACGATGTCCGCGATGTCCGCGATCCGCACCCGACCGCGCGCCGCGTGGGCCGAATAGGTCTGGGACGTCACCGCGACGACCACCGCACCGCGATCCTTGGCGATCTGCGCCGCCTCGACCGGCGCGGTGTTCACGCCCGAGTTCGACACGACGATCAGCATGTCGCGGTCCCCGACCCCGTAGCGATCGAGGATCGGCGCGACGATGCCCGACAGGCGTTCGTAGACCGTCCCGGCAACGGCGCCGTCCTGTACGGTGGTCGGCCCCGACAGGATCGGCACGGTGAAGGCCGGACCGCCGGCGCGGAAATGGGTTTCCTCGGCCATCGTGTGCGAATGGCCGGTGCCGAACACGAAGACCCTGCCGCCCCGGTCCAGCACGTCCAGCACCGCCTCGGTCGCGGCGGCCAGCGGCGCGGCGGCGCTGTCGCGCAGGTCCGTCAGGCGGGCAAGGATGTCGTCGAAATAACGGGCGACGGTATCGGTCATGGAAGGGTCTCCTGATCTGCGGCGGCAAGCACGGCGTCGCGTCTTGCGGCATAAAGGGCATGGGCGGCGCGCCACGCCGGGGCGTCTGCGGCGCGCGGTACGACGCGGCGCGCCTGTGGCGGCGTCATCGCGGTGAAACTGTCGCTGTCGGGGTCGGTCATCGTCGCGGCCAGCATCGCCGCACCCAGCGCGCCGAATTCGCTGCCGTCGGGCACCGTCACGGTGCGGCCCAATGCGTCAGCGATCATCTGCACCCACGTCGCGCTGCGCGCACCGCCGCCAGCGATCAGCACCGGCGCATCCGCCTCCGACGGCGGCAGCAGGTCCACTAGGTCCAGGATTGCCAGCACGATGCCTTCGTGCACCGCCCGCAGGATCTCTGCCCGGCCATGCGCCGGGGTCAGGCCAAGGAGCGTGCCCCGTGCCCCCGCCGAGACCGTGGGCGCGATGATGCCGCTTTCGCTGAGATACGGCAGAAAGGTCACCCCATTCGCCCCCACCGGCACGTCACGCACCAGCGCCTCGGCCCGGGCATACCGCTTGGGGTCCAAGGGCCAGTCGGGGCAGAACAGGTCCAGCGCCCAGTCCTGCGCCAGCGTGCCCGCGACGTTCACCATCGCGCGGAACCACGCATCGCCCGGCAACGGGAACAGCAGCCCCAGCCCCGGCGGGGTAAAGACAGGCCGGTCGGTGGCGACGCCCAACATGCAGGTGGTGCCAAGGATGATCGAGACGGTGCCGGGCGCGCACCCTCCCATCCCGGTCACTCCCGCCGGGACGTCCCCCGCGCCGATGGCAACCGGGGTTCCGGCGACAAGCCCGGTGGCCTGCGCGGCCTCTGGCGTCACCTGTCCGGCGCGCGCCTCCGAGGGCCGGACCGGGCCCAGCAAGGACGCCTGCGCCTCTAGCCCGAACAGCGACAGCATCCGGGGGCTGAAGGCGCGCGCGTGGGTATCGCCCGGGGCGACGCTGGCCTCGGTCTCGTCCGCCGCGATCTCGCCGGTCAGACGGAACCGCAGGAAATCCTTGTAGCTGACCGCATGACGCGCGCGGGCCAGCGTGTCCGGCGCATGGTCCCGCATCCATGCCAGCAGCGGCAGCGTGCACCCCTGTTGAAGCGCACTGCCCGAACTGGCGAAGATCGTCGCAAGCATGTCGGGGTCGGCGGCTTCCATCGTCTCCAGCAGCGGCTGCGCGCGGGAGTCCTCCCAGTTGATGCCGGGGGCGACGGGTTCGCCGCCTTCGTCCAGCAACCACAGCCCCACCATCGCGCCGGTCAGTCCGACCCCCGCGACACGCGCGGGCGCGACGCCGGTCTCGGCCCACAGGTCCCGCAACACGCCGCACAGCGTCTGCCATGCAAGCCGGGGGTCAACCTCGACCCGGCGCGGCGCGGGCCGCGAGATCGGCATCTTGCGCGCCGCCTTGCCCACCAGCCTGCCCCGCGCATCGAACAGCGCCGCCTTCGTCACCGAGGATCCGGCGTCGATACCAAGATACAGGGGGTGTTCGGTCATGGGATAAGCGCCGGGTTAATCGTTAAACTCACCGCTATCAGCCCCGCTTGCGACTTCCAAGCCCGTTCCCCGCGACGCGCTCAGCGTGCGGGCAGGACGCGAAACGGGATCAGGGTGTCTTGATGTAATCCGCCGACACGTATCCCGTCACGTTGGGCGCGTCCGCAAGCGACACCCGGCACCACAACTGACTGACCTCTGTCACACAGTCCCGCTGGATCAGCGGCGTCCCGTCCGGCAGGCCAAGGATCACCCGATAGCCCAGCCCCGGCCCGCCGCGCAGCTTCAGCAGGTCGTCGTCCCCGACCCGGTGCACGGTCGCGCGGGTTCCCATCTCGGCGCCGCACGCCGACACGAAGGCAAGCGCGAAGACAGCAAGGGTGACAGTGCGTTTCATGATCGGGCCTCGTATGTTTCCGGCCCCACCATGCCGATGTTCGCAAGACCCGGCAACCGGGACCAAGCGGCAAGCGACACACGCGTGTCGCGAAGCATGGCCCCTGCGCTGGACGCGCCCCAAACGCGCCCACGGACCTAACCGTCAACCGCCACCCGGAACCCGCAGTTGCCGGTCGAACTGTCGGGATCGGTCCGCGTGCGCGAATGGACGTGGTAGCGGTCGCAATAGCTGACGTGACACAGGTACGACCCGCCCGAACGGCCAGCGATATTTTCGCCCTGCCGCCCTTCCATATCCCGGCTCCGGCTGGTGTATTGGGCGACAGCCCGGACGTGCCCCACACCCTTGGCGCACGATCCGCAACCGCCCCCGGCTGGCCGGGGCGCACGACTTACCGCAAGGAACACGACACCATGACCGACCAATGCCGCTGGGGCATCATGGCCACCGGCCTGATCGCCGACCTGTTTGCCGCCGACCTGACGCTTGCGGGCCTGCCCGTCTCGGCGGTCGGGTCGCGCTCTGCCGGGAAGGCCGACGCCTTTGCCGCCAAGCACGGCATTCCCACCGCGCACAGCAGCTACGAGGATCTGGTGGCCGACCCGGATGTGGACGTCATCTACGTCGCCACGCCGCACCCGTTCCACGTCGAGGGCGCCAAGCTGGCGCTGAACGCGGGCAAGCACGTCCTGATCGAGAAACCCTTCGCGATGAACGCCCGCGAGGCGCGCGAGATCGTCGCCCTTGCCGAAGCGAAGAACCTGCTGGTGATGGAAGCGATGTGGACCCGCTTCCTTCCCCATATGGTGCGCCTGCGTGAAATCCTGTCAGAGGGCACGCTGGGCGAGATCCACTCGCTTTGGGCCGACCATTCTCAGGCGCTTCCGGACGATCCGAACCACCGGCTGAACGCGATGGAACTGGGCGGCGGCGCGCTGCTGGATCTTGGTATCTACCCGGTGTCCTTCGCGCATGACGTGCTGGGCCCGCCTGCCGAGGTTCAGGCGTTGGCGCGGTTCAAGGACACCGGCGCCGATGCCGAAGTGGCGATGGTGATGCGCCACGCCTCGGGCGCGCTGTCGCAGTTGGTGTGCACCAGCGACTATCAGGGGTCCAACGCGGCCCGCATCGTCGGCGCGAAGGCGATCCTTGAACTGGACGGCGTGTGGTACTCGCCCACCACGTTCCGCGTGCGGACCCACGCGGGCGACGAGATCGAGACCTGCGACATCCCGGTCGAGGGACGCGGGATGCAGTACCAAGCGCACGCCTTTCAGGATGCGGTTCAGGCCGGGAAACGCGCCGTCGACCTGATGACGCCCGAGGGCACGGTCGAGGTCATGCAGACGATGGACACCATCCGCGACCGCATCGGCCTGCGCTATGCCGCCGACGACGAAAACGCGACCGCGTAAAAGGTTGTCGCGCTTGCCGATCCCGCCTGCCGACCCCGGCGGGCGGCCCCACGCCAGCAGCCGCGGACTGGACGTCAGACGGGTGAAACGGATAAAATTTCGCGTCAGCCTTGCTTCGGGTGGACTCGAGTACAAATTGTAACGTCCAGCGAACGGGGTCGATGCCCGTCAGCAAACGGGGATATCGCCTAGGGATGAAGGACCAGCCACTGCCGCAGCGCCTTGCGGACTACATTCGCCAGTCTGGCGTGGCGCTTGCCATGTCCGACACCTCGGAGGACGCGCCACTGGTTCTTGTGAACGACGCCTTCTGCGATCTGACCGGCTACGATCAGGCGGACGTCCTGAACCAGAACTGCCGCTTTCTTCAGGGCAGCGACACCACCGAGGAGATGCGGCAGCCCCTGCACGATTTCGTTCACGGCAAAGGCGACGACAACGGCAGGTTCCCGATCCTGAATTACCGCAAGGATGGGTCCGCGTTCCACAACTATGTCTTCATGACCCGGCTGCGGGATGACGAGAACGTGGTGCGCTACATTCTCGCGTCGCAGTTCGACATGAGCTCTGCGCTGTTGCGGTCCAAGATCACCACCAACGATGAAAAGCTGCGCCACGCGCTGTCCGACGTCGAGCAGATCGGGCGTGAATTCGGGCTGGCCATGATGGGTTCGGCCAAGCTACTTGCCGATTCCGTTGCCACGATGGCTAAACTGTCGATGCGTGAGGCCTGAGCAGGCCGCTTGAGTTTGAGTTAAACGATGAAAGACGACGAAAAGTCAGAACAGACCGCTGAAACGTCGGCGGAGAACAGCCTAGAAACGGAACGGCTTTGCATCGTGGGCATCGGTGCTTCGGCCGGTGGGCTGGAAGCCATCCGCGAAATGCTGGCGGGCGCCCCGACCGACGCCAACCTTGCCTATGTGGTCATCCAGCACCTTGACCCGAACCACGAAAGCCTGCTGGCCGAACTTCTGTCACGCCACACAGACCTGACGGTCAAACAGGTATCGGGCGGCGAGAAGATCCGCGCGGGCAACGTCTATATCATCCCGCCCGGCGTCGGTCTGTCGGTGTCGCAGGGTGTGCTGGATCTGACCGATTTTGCCCAGCCGCGCGGGCTGCGCCGCCCGATCGACGATTTCTTCGAAAGCCTCGCGTTGGATCAGGGCCGCTTCGGCGCTTGCGTCATCCTGTCTGGCACCGGCGCCGACGGCAGCGCGGGCCTTCGGGCGATCAAGGAACACGGCGGGCTGTGCGTGGTGCAGGATCCCCGCACGGCGAAATACGACGGCATGCCGACCTCGGCGCAGAACACCGGGATGGTCGACCTTGTGCGGCGCCCGTCCGAGATCGTCGACGCGATCCAGCAGTACTATGCCCATTCCTTCGTCGACACCGCCGATGCCAAGCTGGCCAACACGATCGAAGAGAACCTCAACGACATCTGCGCCGTGGTGCGGAATTTCGTGGGGCATGACTTTTCCGGCTACAAGCAGTCCACGCTGATCCGCCGCGTGCAGCGCCGGGTGCAGGTGCTGGATCTGGACGACGCCGAACAATACCTGCAGCACATCCGGTCGGACCCCAGCGAATGCGAGCTGCTGTTCCGCGACCTGCTGATCAACGTCACGCGCTTCTTCCGCGACCCCGAGCACTTCAAGGTGCTGCGAGAGACCGCGATCCGCCCGATGGTGCAGAACGCCGGCAACGAGGACGAAATCCGCGTCTGGGTGCCCGGCTGTTCCAGCGGCGAGGAAGCCTATTCCATCGCGATGCTGTTCGCCGACGAGTGCCGGGCGCAGAAGCGGTCGGTCAACATCCAGATCTTCGCCACCGACATCGACGAGCAGATGCTCAGGATTGCCCGCGAAGGGTCCTATGCGCAGGCGGCGCTGGCCGACATCCCCGAGGCCATGCGCGACGCCTATACCATCGCGCGGGACGGCCGGTTTCAGGTCTCTGCCAAGATCCGCGACATGATCCGCTTTTCGGTGCACAGCATCGTGCGCGATCCGCCGTTCTCAAGCATCGACCTGCTGTCCTGCCGCAACCTGCTGATCTATTTCGGCGACCAGTTGCAACGGTCGGCGATGCCGATCTTCCACTATGCGATCAAGCCCGGCGGCGTCCTGTTCCTTGGCCCGTCCGAGACGGTTGGCCGTTTCGACCACGCGTTTCAGGCGATCGACCAAAGCGCCCGCGTGTTCCGCCGCAACAACAGCCGCCCCGAGTATCCGCTGCACCTGCGCGGGCAGAACAGTTCGGATTCGAACGGCAACCGCCTGCGCCCGAAACACGACGCCGCGCCGTCGAAGCGGTTGGAATGGGGCGACGGCGGCGCGACCGACCGCATTCTGGCCGCCTACGCACCGGCGACGTTGCGGGTGACCTCGGCGGGCGAGATTCTGAAGACGTCGGGACGGCTGGGCAAGTATCTGGAATTCAGCAACGGCGAGGACGGGAACCAGTTCGCCCCCGCCGTCGCACGCCCCGGCGTCCGCGAGGCGATCTCGGCCATCGTGCGGCAGGTCAGCCGCAGCAAACGGCGCACGATCTCGCAGGATCTGACGGCGCAGTCCGAGTTCGGCAGCCAGTCCTTCGACCTGATCGCCGAGCCGCTGAACGACGGGACCTTCCTGCTGATCTTCCGCGAACGCGACCGCTTTCAGCATGCGGATGACGACGATTTCGAATCCGTGGTGCCGATGGACAGCCATGTCCAAAGCCTTGAGGACGAGCTGCGCTCGACCCGTGTCCGGCTGCACACGACGGTTGAAGAGCTTGAGACCGCGAACGAGGAACTGAAAAGCTCGAACGAAGAAATGATGTCGATGAACGAAGAGCTTCAGTCGACAAACGAAGAGCTGTCCACCGTCAACGACGAGCTCAAAAGCAAGGTCGACGAGCTGTCCGTCGCGAACTCGGACCTATCCAACTTCTTCGCATCCACCGCCCTGCCCCTTGTGGTCGTCGGCGCGGACCTGTCGATCCGCAACTACACCGACGCGATCCTCAGCATCTATCCCTTCCGCAACACCGACCGCGGCCGCCCGCTGAACGAGGTGACAAGCACCCTGCGGCAGGACGAGGAAATGCTGGAAGCGACGCGCGACGTGATCCGCGACGGCGAGATCCGGCACCTGCGCGTCTGGGACCGCGCCGAGGAACGGACTTGGTCGCTGGTGGTGACCCCGTACAAATCCCGCGATGGCAGTCTGGACGGCGCCACGCTTGTCTTCAGCGAGGTCACCGACGCCATCCGTCTTGAGGACGCGCTGGAACAGGAAGGCGAACGGCTGCGGCTGGCGCTGGACGTGTCCAGCCTGTCGGTCTGGGAATGCAATCCGCGGGCCAAGACGATTTCCTTCGACGCGACCGGCGCGGTGCTGATGGGGCTGGACGATGAAACCATGCCCGTCACGACCTTCTTCGACTGCGTTCACGAAGACGACCGCGAGCGCGTCGAAAAGGAATTCCGCGCGCTGACCGACAATGGCGACGAGATCGACATCACCTTCCGCATCGACACAGGTGGCGCCCGCAACCCGTTCGTTCAGGTGATCGGCAAGCGGATGCACAGCCGTCGCGAAATGCGCATCCTTGGCGTCGTGTTCGATGTCACCAAGGAACAGGAAGACCGCGACATCCGCGAGATGATGCTGCGCGAGATGAACCACCGGGTGAAGAACATGTTCTCGGTCATCTCGGGCATCGTGCGCATCGTCGGTCGGCAGGCGCCGTCGGTCCCCGATCTGGTGGACGGCATCCAGCGCCGCGTCGACGCGCTGGCGCGGTCCCACGATCTGACCCAGCGGGCACCGTCGAAGGCCTCGCTGACGCTGAACGACGTGGTGCGCGCCTCTCTCGAGCCGTATTCGGATCATTCGGAAATCGACATCGACGGCCCGCCCGTCCCGGTCACCAGTCAGGAACTGACCGCGCTGTCGCTTTTGCTGCACGAATGGGCCACCAACGCGGCCAAGTACGGGGTCCTGGGGCCGAAGGACGGTAGGCTTTCCGTGACATGGAAAGACAACCTTCCGGAAAATGTCGTTTTGACGTGGAACGAAAATCACTCGGCGGAAGTTATTGAGTCCGAGGAGACCGCCGGGTTCGGTTCGACGCTGCTTCAGCTGTCGGCCGCGCAACTTAACGGTCGGATCGAAACGGATAAAACAGAGACCGCGCGAAGGATGACCTTGACCTATGTCCCAAACTGAAAACACTGCTGGTTCTCGGCATAAGGTCATGATTTGCGAAGACGAATTCATCGTCGCGCTGGATCTGAAACTGATGCTCGAAGATTTCGGCTTCGAGGTTCTGGGCCCCTTCAGCGAAGTGTCGGCGGCCTCCGAGTTCGTGAAAGACACCCGCCCCGATGTCGCGCTGCTGGACGTCAACCTGCGCGACGGTCAGGTCTTCCCGCTGGCCGACACTTTGGCCGAAAAGGGCGTCCCGATGGTGTTCCACTCGGGCCACGTCGACGACAGCGAAATCCGGGAACGCTATCCCGAAGCGGCAAGCTGCAAGAAGCCGGTGAACACCGAGGGCCTGAAGAACGCGCTTTTTCAGTCCGTGGCCTGAGCCCGCGGGCGCTTTGGGGGCGTCCGGACGTTGGCTTGAGCTTTCCAAAGCCAGCTAGGCACGGCGCGAGGGTCGATCCATGGTACTTGCGTACATGTCCCTGTAAATCCCGCAGCAGCAACTTCGCGGTTCCGAATGCGGAATCGCGAAGAGACCGCATTCTCGACCCCATCCTGTCTAGAGGCGAGACCGGCGCAAACTGGCCTCGCCATCCAAACCTTCTTCGTCAGACAAAGTTCCAGGAAGACGCGTCTGCTTCAATGGCCGCCACGTCCGTATGACCTTCGAAGACAATGAAGCGCGAAGGGGTAAGCTGGATCGCTACATCCCCCGACCAAGCCGTCGTGAACGTCAGGTCACCGGCAGAGCTGTAACCGAAGTCTATAAGGTCAAGCGTGTCGGTTCCCACTTCGTAGTCGGTGATGAACTCTGCAACAAAGGTGGTTTCTTCACCGAACGTGAACTCGAAGACGTCGGCGCCATCGCGACCGCTAAGCTGATCGGCACCTTCGCCTCCGATCAGTTTGTCGTTGCCAGCGCCGCCAACAAGGACATCTTCCCCGCTTTCACCACGGATGGTATCATCGCCGGAGCCCACCACGATCGCATCATCGCCGCCGCCAGCGAAAATCTCGGTCGCTCCAGTGTCTGTGGAGATGAAACGATCGTCTGCGTCAGTAAGGTTGTGGACCGGGTTCGTCGCGATCAGCCCATAGGTGCGCGCGAATTCGGTCGCGACGATATCGCCCGGCAGCAGATCGCTTTGCGACAGGCCTTCCAACACGATGAACCTACCGCTCCCAAGGTCGATGGCGTCCCCTTCTGCAACGGTGATGAAGCTTAGGCTCCCCGGATCCGTAATACCGAACCCGGAAAGCTCGATAATATCTTCGCCGGGCGTGAAGTCGGTGACGAAGTCGGCAGTGAAGCCCCCGACCTGGAAATCCCCCGCCGAGAAGGCGAACATATCGCTCCCCTCACCGCCGGTTAGATTGTCAGCACCCAAACCACCGATGATGGTGTCGTTGCCAGAGCCTGCGAGAACGACGTCGTCCCCTGCACCGGAGGACACCATGTCGTCACCGGCGCTGGTGGCGATGACGTCGTCGCCGCCGTCTCCATAAACGCGATTGGGTCCAGCATCTTCAGTGATGAACCGTTCTCCGGCGGGTGTCAGTTGACTTGCCGCTGGTCCAGCTAGAACAACGGTCGTTTCTCCGTTGACCGAAGACACCTCGAAAGTCTCGCCGGAGAAGTCTCCTTCAAGCGTCAGCACGCTTTCAGGCGTCCCGTCACCATTTGCGTCGAAAGACAGGATGGCCGAGCCCGCCACGACCGTGACGTCGTTCGGAGACAGACTTGCCTCCTGCAGCACGATGGCATCCCCCGTGCCGAAGTCGCTGACGGTATCGCCGTCGAAGTCGGACAGGCTGCCGGAGATCGTGTCATTCGATCCCTGAAGCTCAAAGTACTCGGTGTCTCCCGATGCTGATAGGTCGTCGCTCTCAGGCGTCCCGAGGACATAGGTGGACCCCGTCGGTGCAACAGTCACTACAACCTCGGCGGTGCTGATCTGCCCCTCGTCATCATCTATGACGTAAAAGAACCTGTCGGACCCAACGAAGCCGGGCATCGGAACGTACTCGATCATACCGGCTGCCGTGATCTCAGCCGATCCGAAAAGCGGCGCCGCAACACTGACGAGCGAGATGGGCCCACCCTCGGGGTCACTATCATTTCCCAGCACGTCGATGACGATAGCGGCGCCTTCCGCAGTGTCCGCCCGATCATCAATTCCTTGAGGCGCCAAGTTGGGTACATCGTCGTTCAGGATAGTGTGTATTGCCGTCTGGCCGGTTGGGTCGATGGAAACGTTTGTCCGATCCGTCGACACGAGTTCTACGCCGACGTCTTCATCGCTCTCGAAGGCAGTGTCACCGGTTACAGAGACAGGTCGTGTCTCGGAAGTGGTGGAAATTGAAAGGCAGCGTAATCTCCGGGTGACTTGCAACCCACCCAACCGGCGGCGCCAACCGCCAGGGAGATCACGCTATGAACGAGATTACCGACACTACGAGCTTTGCGCCACCGGCTGACGAGGCGGGTTTCGACCCGATCGAGGATCGCCTTCGGGCGAATGTCCGGGCCACGATCGAGGCGATGTTCGAAGAAGAGCTCGAGGCTTTCATCGGTCGTTGCCGCTATGGCCGCGGGGACGGTGTGCAGAAGGGATACCGTCATGGGCACCGCGAGCGGCAGCTCACTGGCACCTTCGGCACCGAGACGGTGCGGGTTCCGCGCGCCCGGATCGAAGACGAAGCGGGCAAGGTCACCGAGTGGCGCTCAGAGGCGCTGCCACGCTACAGGCGGCTGACGAAGAAGGCGGAGGCCCTGATCGCGGCGGTCTACCTGGCGGGCACCAACACCCGGCGCGTCAAGCGGGCGCTGTTTGGCCTGTGCGAAGGCGCCGTGAGCAAGGACGTGGTGAGCCGGGCCTGGCGGAAGGTGAAGGTCGACTGGGACGCCTGGTCCGACCGGAGCCTGGCCGATGAGGACATCGTCCGGCTCATTCTGGACGGCACCGTCATCAAGACTCGGCTGGACCGCAAGGCCACGAACATCTCGGTGCTGGCGGCGATTGGAGTGCGCCGTGACGGGCAGAAGGTGCTGCTTTCCATACGAAACATGGGGGGCGAGAGCACCGCGGCCTGGAGCCAGTTCCTGTCCGATCTCGATGCGCGCGGCCTGAAGCAGCCCGAGTTCGTCATCGTCGACGGCGCTCCGGGCCTCGAAGCCGCCCTTGTCTCTCTCTGGGGCGATGACCTGCCGGTCCAGCGCTGCACTGTTCACAAGCACAGGAACCTCCTGGCGCATGCCCCCAAGCGCCTCCACGACGAACTGACCGAGGACTATCGCGACATGATCTATGCAGACACCGCCGCCGGGATCGAGCTCAGGCGGAAGATGTTCCTGCGCAAATGGCGCCTCAAGTGCCGCGCAGTCGCCGACAGCCTCGAGGAAGCCGGTGATCGCCTCTTCAGCTTCACCCGCCTCGATCAATCGGCCCGCACCACAAACGCGATAGAGCGCCTGAACGAGGAATTCCGCCGTCGGATCAAGACCCAGGCCGTGCTGCCCTGCGCCGAGACCGTGCCGATGCTGCTCTGGGCCCTGTTGGCCTCCGGGTAGATCCAGATGCGCACGGTCGACGGCTGGCAAACCCTCTCTCAGCGCCTCGAGCCGATGGCACTTGACCTCGCAGCCTGAACGGAGCCAATTTCACGAGCCCGGAGCAGGCTGCCAGGTAATTTCCACCACATTCGCGACACGACCA
>NZVC01000001.1 GCA_002701395.1 Maritimibacter sp.
CGCCTCAGGATTCCCTTCGCGAACCCATGCTGTTAGCCGCATTCCATGAGCAACCCATCTCCCGCCCGCTATCGTACGACCAACTGGTCCAGCTACAACGCATCGCTGCGCAAGCGGGGGTCCCTGCTGATCTGGGTCGACGAAGACATCACTTGGCGCGCGCCCTCACCGCCGCCCTCCTAGCCGGCACGATATCATTTCTGTCCCCCTGCGTGCTACCTCTTGTGCCAGGTTATGTCTCCTACGTAACCGGGCGCACAGCCGCTGAGGGCGGGGTGGTCGGCGCTTCGCCGTCGCGCGCGGTCTGGCTGAGCCTGTGTTTTGTCCTCGGCTTCTCCACCATCTTCATGGGACTTGGCGCATCCGCGACTGCAATGGGTCAGGCCCTGCTTCGGTGGCGGTATGAACTCAACCTCGTTGGGGGCGGCATCATCATTTTCTTCGGGCTCTTCATGATAGGAGCCGCGCGTGTTTCGGTCATGGAACGCGACTTCCGATTCAATCTCAACATCCCCGGGGGCCAACCCGCTGCGTCCTATGTCCTCGGTCTTGCCTTCGGTTTCGGCTGGACTCCGTGCATCGGCCCGATCCTCGGCGCGATCCTGACAGCCAGTGCGGCGAGTGCCACGATGGGCGAAGGTATCATGCTGCTTGCCGTCTATTCCGCCGGCCTTGGAATACCGTTTCTGATCGTGGCCGGATTCACCGACCAGATCGCGGGACGGTTGCGGGCCATCGGCCGGGTTGGCCGCCGCCTCCACCAGCTTGCGGGCATAGTGATGATCTTGATGGGGCTGGCGATGATGACAGGGCAGTTGAGCGCGCTGTCATACTGGATGCTCGACGTATTTCCGGTTCTGGGACGGATCGGATAGCTCCATTAGTAGCAGCGTCTATTGATAACAGAAAATTTTCTTGAACCTCTAGTAGCTTTAGGAGTTAAGCCACCGACAAAGAACGGCACCATGGAGCAAGTTGCCAATAACGCCTCACTCCTTCCCGGGCGAACAACACTGCGTTCGGGGTAAGGTTCGGTTTGCCGTCCAATGCGTGAACGGAGCAATCTATATGCTGACAAGACGACATTTCATCCAGACGACCACCGCGCTGTTTTCGGCATCGATATCCAGCCCGCTCCTTGCAGACACGTGGCCTACCGATGCGCAGAAGGCAGCTTGGGACGCACAGGTTACACCTCCCGGCTACGACCCGGCCACGTCCAACCCTTGGGGCCTTCACCCTCGCTTCCTGCCACAGCGGGTCCTCGCAAAGGACGGACTTGTACCCGGTGATATCCATGTCGATGCTGTTGCGCGCTATCTCTACCACATCGAAGAAGGCGGCACGGCGATGCGCTATGGCGTGGCGATCGCGCGCGGCAAACTTTACGAACCGGGCACCTATACGATCAAGCGCAAGGTCAGGTGGCCGCATTGGCAGCCGACACAAAACATGATCGACCGCGACCCAGAGCTTTACGCCGATATCGCTGACGGTATGGAACCCGGACCTGAAAACGCGCTCGGATCGCGAGCCCTCTATCTCTTCGTCGGCGACCGAGACACCTATCTAAGGATTCACGGGACACCGTATCCAAGAAGCATTGGCGGCCGTGCGAGTTCCGGCTGCGTCCGAATGGTCATGGCACACATCAATGATCTCTATCCCAACGTCGAGATTGGCTCGACGGCATTCCTGTACTCGGCGGAAGACAGCGTCACCCCGAGAAGTTGACTGGCGCATCATGTGTTACGCGTGGGCTTGACGCATCTATGGGCTGATCAGGACTGGCGCGAAGTGCAGATGGGGTTGCCACCTGCCGAGCGTAGCGGAACCAAGGTGTTTTCCACCGGACCGCTGTGTTCATACCAATAACAGCCATCCTCGGGACGAAGCCGCGCCGTGGTGAGATCCTGACCAGGCGCAGCAAGGGCAATGACGGCCTCGGGAACACTTCCCACTTCGTTGCGAGCGCCGCCGTCGTCCAGCGTTGGCACCGCGCAGCCAGCAAGCACCAATGTCGCTGCGATAATCGGCGCGTTTCGTTTCTGCATGTCTACCTCACTAATTCTGATCGCTTCGTACCGGCAAGCGTTGCTCCAACCGCGTCGTTTCAAGGGGGCGGCTAGCTTCAAGCCTCCGCAGGGCGCCTTTCTTGCTGGACGAATATCCACTTTTTGCCCTTGAAGCTCTAGTTACTGTAGGGGCTATGTCAATGTGGAATCAATGAATCCTGAGGTCAATCCATGTCTTCCGACGGCAACCGCAACGATCACGGCCATCCGGGTGATCAAGAGCATTCTGACCCAAGAGGCAACTCCTGTTGCGACGCCAGCAAGGACGTCGCGTCCACGGCGCCAGCGCCGTCTGGCGGAAGGAGCTTTCAGGTCTCCGGGCTCGATTGCGCCGAAGAGGTGGCGATCCTGAACCGGGTTGTCGGGCCGAAAGTGGGCGGAACCGAACACCTGGCATTCGACGTGATCAACGGGCGAATGACCATCCTCGACAGCGCCGAGAGGATATCAGACGACGAAGTCACGCAGGTGGTCGCGACGACCGGCATGAGCGCGAAGCCATGGGATGCCGACAACGCAGCAGAGGACCAGGCGGCGCATCTGGCACGTCAGAAGCGCTTTACCTTGTTGAGCGGCGGCTTCTGGGCAGCGGGATTCCTTTTCCACATTGTCGAGACCGGCATGGGCGGCGCGCTCGGTCTCTTTGCGGGGCATGGCGAGGTGCCGATGCCTATGGCGGAAGCAGGGCTCTTCGCCGTCGCAATTCTTTTTGGCGTCTGGCTTGTCGCGCCCAAGGCTTGGTCTTCGGCGCGAAGGCTTAGCCCCGACATGAACTTGCTCATGGTGGTGGCCGTCGCGGGCGCCATCGGCCTCGGTGAGTTTTTCGAAGCGGCGACGGTCGCCTTCTTCTTCTCGCTTTCGCTTTTTCTGGAGAGCTGGAGCGTGGGGCGGGCGCGCAATGCGGTTTCCGCGCTGCTGGATCTCGCACCGCCCACGGCGCGAGTGCTTTATGACGACGGGTCGGAAGCCGACGTACCGGCCGCTGCAGTGGCAGTCAATGCAAGGTTTATCGTGCGCGGCGGCGACCGCATCCCCCTCGACGGTGAAGTCGTGGACGGGGCAGGGGCCGTCGATCAGGCCCCTATTACCGGCGAAAGCGCGCTGGTGCCAAAGGAACGCGGCGATGAGGTCTATGCTGGCACGATCAACGGCGAGGGCACGCTGACGGTGCGGGCGACCAAACCCGCGTCGGACACGGTGCTCGCAAAGATCATTCGAATGGTGGGCGATGCCCATGCCCGCCGCGCGCCAGTCGAGCAGTGGGTGGCCAAGTTCGCGCGCATCTACACACCCATCGTGATGGCTCTGGCGATCACCATCGCACTGGTGCCGCCACTCCTGCTTGGCGGCGCTTGGGACTACTGGTTCTACAATGCGCTGGTGCTTCTGGTCATCGCCTGCCCCTGTGCCCTTGTCATCTCGACACCGGTTTCCATCGTCGCGGCGCTCACCGCCTCAGCGCGGGCGGGGGTGCTGATCAAGGGCGGCGCCTATGTCGAAGCACCCGGGCGCACCACGGCGCTGGCGATGGACAAGACCGGGACGATCACCATGGGCGAACCCGAAGTGGCGGCGGTGCATCCGCTGGGCGACGCCTCCGCGCGTGACCTCATGACGCTGGCGGCAGGCCTGGAGGCAAGATCCTCGCACCCGCTGGCGCGTGCCATCCTCGCGCGTGCCGAAACGGATGGCATCGACGTATCTGCCGCGGAGGACACGCGCACCGTGCCGGGGCGCGGGCTGGAAGGACGCGCCGACGTGCGCGCGATCTGGCTCGGTTCGGATCGGTTCGCCGAGGAGAAAGGTTTCGGCAATTCCATTCCGTCGGATCTGCGGGAGCGGATCGAAGGGGCAGGGAACACCCTCGTTGCCGTGGGTGACGAGACCGGCGTGACCGGCGTACTAGAACTTCGCGACCGCATCCGCCCCGATGCCAAGGGAATCGTTGCGCGGCTGCACGCGCAGGGAGTGAAAACGATTGTGATGCTGACAGGCGACAACGAACGCACCGCGCGTGCCGTGGCGGCCGAGGTCGGCATTGACGAGGTGCGCGCCGAACTCTTGCCAGAAGACAAGGTCACGGCCATCGAGGAACTGGTCGCGAACCACGACATGGTGGCAATGATCGGTGACGGCGTCAACGATGCACCAGCCATGGCGCGCGCGCATTATGCCATTGCCATGGGGGCTGTCGGATCAGACGCGGCGATCGAGACGGCAGATATCGCGCTCATGACCGACGATCTGGCTCGGGTGCCGTGGCTGATTGCACACTCTCGCCGGACAATGACAATCATCCACCAGAATATCGGCATATCGCTAGCGACCAAGGCGCTGTTCGTCGGGCTGACCGCATTTGGCATGGCCTCGATGTGGGGCGCCATCGCAGCGGATGTGGGCGTATCCCTGTTGGTGGTCGCCAATGCGCTGCGGCTTTTGAACGGCCATCGGATCAAGGACGGGCCTTCGGGCGGTGAGCTGGTGGGCGAGCAGATAGCGAAGGGAGCACTGGCGCACGGTCATTGATCCGACGTCTTCGGTAGAGTAACGTCTGTTATCAAGCAGACCTCGCAAAAAGGGGCGTCGAGCAGTGACAAACATCAAATTTCCACGGCGTGCCTTTCTGATGGGCGGATTGGTCGCCTTTCTATCAGGCTGTGCCAGCAAGTTCCGGTCGTACAACGGACCCGAGGTGACCCGGCTGCGCATGTATAAGGCACAGCGGTCTCTGGTTCTGGACGGAACGGATGACGTCTTGCGGACCTATCCCATCGGATTAGGCTTCGCGCCCGAAGGTCACAAGCAGTTCGAGGGGGATGGCCGTACGCCGGAGGGCTCCTACGTGATTGACCGGCGCAACCCGGACAGCCTTTTTCACCTCTCCATCGGCATCTCATATCCCAACGCCGCAGACATAGCTTTGGCGCAGGCTGAAGGAAAGTCGCCCGGTGGCGACATTTTCATCCACGGAGGACCGCGCAAGGGGATCGACCCAATAAATGTCCGCGACTGGACGGCAGGCTGCATCGCCGTCACTGACCGCCAGATCGAGGAAATCTATGCCATGGTCAGGGACGGGACGCCGATCGACATTTACGCCTAAGGATCAGGTGAAGCGGCGCCGCATCGCGACGTTGATCGCCTCAATGGCGATGACCATGACGACGACGGCAACCGTGACGCTGGCCGCCTTGTCATACTGGAAAGAGCGCACGTAGGTCTGGATGTAAAAGCCGATCCCGCCCGCGCCGACAATCCCGAGGATCAGCGACTCTCGCAGGTTCAGTTCGAACCGGAAGATTGTGTCGCGGGCGACGACCGGCGCCATCTGCGGCCAGATCGCATGTCTGAGCCGCACGAGCGGCCCGGCGCCCGCGCTTTCCAGCGCAGCGATGGGCGCGCGGGAAACGCCGTCGATCGCCTCGGCATAGAATTTGGCGAGCATCCCCGTCGCATGAAACGCGACCGCGATGATGCCGGGCAGCGGCCCGAGCCCGACAGCGCCGACCATAAGCATGGCCACCAGGATCAGCGGAATCGCCCTGATGAAAGCAAGCAGCGTTCGAACCGGCCGAAAAACTGCACGCGCTACCATCGTCTCGGACGCCAGAATGCCGAGTGGGATTGACAGGATCACCGCGCCGAGAGTGCCGAGGATCGCGATCCTCAGCGTTTCCGCGCTGCCCTTCTTGATCTCAGCCATCACCGTCGGGTCAGGCGGAAACATCCGACCGAGAAAATCTGCGATCCGCGGACCGGCGGACATGAGACGCGTCAACTCGACGTCGGCCGTGGCGAAGGACCACAGGATCGCGCCGGCGATCAGGGCGCTGGTCGCGAACCCGCCGAATTCGCGAAACCGCATCAGGATACCGCCCGGAGGCCGGTACCGGGCATTGGTTCTATCTCCCTGTAGAGATCCGCTGTTGCAGCCTCGTTCAACTCGGGGGTCGGCACGTCAAAGACGATCCGCCCGCCGCGAATGCCGATGATACGCTGCGCGAAACGCCGCGCCAGGTCTGGCTGGTGCGAGGAAAACAGCGCCGTCGCTCCGCGCGCCCGCGCCGCGCCGGTCAGCAGCGACAGGATCTCGCCGGCGCGGGCGGGGTCGAGACTGCTCACCGGCTCATCGGCGAGGATCAGACGCGGTTCCTGGGCCAGACAGCGCGCGATGGCCACACGCTGCCGCTGACCGCCGCTGAGACTGTCGACCCGGCGCCCTGCGAGATCACCAATGCCGCAATCGGCAAGGGCTGCGCGCACAATCTCCAGATCATGCGCGGTTGGTGATCCCAGCAGGGCCCGTAGGGGGGGCATGCGTCCCAGGCGACCATTGAGGACGTTGCGCAGAACCGTGGAGCGTTCGACCAACGCAAACTCCTGAAACACGAAACCGGTATCCGGACGGCGCACACGCGGCGGCGGCTGGTCGGGATCGAGCGGTGCCCCCAGAACCGATACCCGCCCGCTCCAGCCCCGGAGCCGGCCGTCGAGCAGTGCCAGCAGGGTCGTTTTCCCTGCCCCGGATGGGCCCAGCAAAGCGACGCTTTCACCCGCCGGAATCGTAAGCGAAACCCGTTCCAGCGCCGGGAGGTCCGTTCCCGGATGGGTAAAGCTCAGGTCGTCGATTTGGGCGGCAATGCTCATTCCAACAGCCCGTATCGGCGCGCCATGTCGCGCACGCCGTCGTAGGCGGCGGAGTCGGACCTGACATAGCCGTCCGGGCCGTAGAGATAGCGCAGCTTTTTGCGGTTCTCTGGTGCGTTGAGCCGCAGCATCGCGTCGATGAACCGGTTCTGAAGGCCGGCGTCGAGCCCCGGGCGTGCGATCACGAGGTGACTCGGGATTGGCTCGCTTTCCACGATCCAGGTTACTTCTGCCTGCTGCCGCGGCGTCAGAAGCAGATCGGCGTATTGGCTAGCGCCTGCGGCATCGACCAGACCCTCGGCCATCGCTTGCATCGCCTGCTGGTAGCCGCCCGCGAAGAAGACGCGGCCGAAGAACGCATCCGCCGCGGTGGGGCCTTCGATCAGCCCGGCCTTAACGAATTCGGCGAGCGGATAGAGATAGCCCGATTCCGAGATTGGATCAGCGAAGGCAATGTTACGCCCGCGCAGGTCGGCGAGCGAGCCGATGCCGCTGTCGCGGCGCACGAAGATGCGGCCCGTGTAACTCGGCGCGTCGCGGTAGACCTCGGACAGAAGCGGCACGGCACCGATCTCGGCCTCGGCCAGAACGAAGGGCAGGGCGCCCATGAAGGAAATATCTGCATCGCCGTTTCTCAGTGCCTCGACCGCGGCGGCGTGGTCGATGGTGACGAACCCTTCGACGGGGACGCCGACCTCACTGGCCAGCCAGCCGGTGATGGCCTCGATATCGCCCAGCAGCTTTTCCGGGTTCTCTTGCGGGATGAAGGCTAGCCGCAACCTAACGTCCTGCGCGGCGAGCGGGGTCGCCAGAGACATAGCGCTCGCGCTGGCCAGAAGCAGGGCCGTTCTGCGGTTCACGTGCATCGCCATCAAAAGGCCCTCGCTTCGACTGTATCGGCCTCGGTCTGGAACGCGCTCCAGCTTGCTTCGGCGGCTGCCCAGTCGCCGTCACGCACGGCGGCGCCGACATCGGCCAACCGCCCGGCCAACGCGTAGACCTCGGGACGCGCAGCAAGGTTCGACATGGTACTGGCGTCGGCTGCAAGGTCGGCGGCCACGGTGTCGGTCAGCAGCAGGATATGCTCCGCGTCCCGCCGCGGCAGCAGCGTGTCGATTGTCGAGGCGAAGGTCGTCAGTTCGGCGAATGCCAGTCGGAAGGCGGTGTTCTCGGCATCGAAAGCTTCATAGGGCTCGTCCGCCGCGCCCACGGTCTGCAGATAGGCGGTCAGATCAGTTCGTTCCGCTTCGGTCAGCCCGAGCGTCTTCGTCTCGTCGAACCAGTCTACGACAGCCGCCAGGGTCGGCAGCGATCCGTCATGGAAATAGGGCGCGGTATAGGCGGTGCCGAGCAGGGTGGGGGTGTCCAGCGCACCGGCACGGGCGCCTTCATAAGCCGGCGCGACGGAGCCGATGTCGTGCGCCTGTCGGTCCAGGAAGTTGGCGTCCGGCATATGGCAACTGGCACAGGAGCGGTCGCCGAGTCCCGCGAAGGGCGTGTTGAAGATCGCTTCGCCGCGTTGCGCGGCCTCTGGGGCCGACTCGGTCAGTTGGCCGTCCGGTGTCAGCATGGAGTTGGGTAGGAAGTCGAACTCGAGCATGTAGGCGACCAGCGCGTCCATCATGAAAGGCGTCGGCTCCGCGCCGCCGAACTCGTTGACGACAACGTTGCGGGTGAAGTCGCGCAGGGAGGCAAAACGACCGTCGCGACCGTAGGGGCCGGTGAAACGCAAGCCGCGAAGGCTTGGAATGTCGAGCGGGTCGTCACGCCGGTCGTTGAATATCGGGTTGAAAAAGGCGCCGTCGACGTCGATCGCGCCCGGCTGGTGGCTGGCACCCGGAATGAACAGCCGTTGGTTGACGTCCGAGCGATTGTGACAGGTCGAGCAGGCGAGACCGAGATCGCGCGCCGGGCTGCCGAAGATTTGCGCGCTGTCGAACAGCATGTCGCCGTAGGCCACGAGCGGCAGGTCGGTCTCGTCGATGCCCTGTTCCTCGAAATTGAGAACGAGACGCGGCAGCGGATCCTGATCGAAGATGTCGGAGCCCGGTGGCAGGCTTGGCGGTACCTCAATGGCGCGACCGCTGAGTATCGCAGTTTCCGGCAAGGCGCTCAGCGTCTGACGCGGAGCAAAATCGTCAATGAGATAGTTCTGCGCGAGGTAGTCGGAGATGACCCTGCGCGCGGCCACCATCGTGTCGCGATCCGCGCTTGTGGCACCTGCGCCCAGGACCCCGACGGAACCCGTACTGCTGTTCAACTCCAGCCAGGCAAGGCCGATCTGCCGCGCGACATCAGACTCGGCGGTGGCGATACCGTCCGCAAACGCGCGATAAAGTTCCCTAGCTGTCCGCACGGCCTGCTGCGCACGCGCCGGGTCTTCGGCAGCGATAACACGGTCCAGTTCCTCTTCGATCCTGAGCGCGATCAGCCGCGTCGCCTCGACAAAGGCCGCCTGCCGGTCTTCATGCGTGATCGCGTTCAGAAGCTGGGCAGCGTCGATGTCGCTTTCGCGATCCAGCCACGTCAGGGCACCGATGGAGAATTCCGAACCCCGGTAGGGGTCCGTCCAGGCGGTCTCAATATCATCCCAGGGCAGAGGCTCGAGATTTCCAAGAAAGAGCGTCAGCCTGTAGGCCGCCGCCTCGGGAAGCCAGGGGGTCTCCTTAGCAGGTGTTGCGGCCGCAGGTCCGGACAGGACGAGCACACTGGCTAACGTGGCGAGCAACACTCCCAGGAAATTTCGTATCACCATAACCTCCAGAGACAAAAGTTAGACATGGCTAACTTATCTACCCTCAGCAAACAAGTTGTCAATCCCGCTGTTTCGCTGCAAAGTCCCAAGTATGACAAAGCTGCAATCACATGGGCGTGAACCGTTTGAAACTGTCGACAGGGCTCCCGAAGCACAGGCCGAGGGGTTTGCGACCGTGCGTCAGGCGCATGAGAGCGAAATGGCGGAGGACTACGTCGAGTTGATCGCGGAACTCATCGAGACGCGCGGAGAGGCCAGACCGGTCGAGATTGCAGAACGACTTGGCGTGAAACCGCCAACCGTGACGAAGAACATTTCGCGGCTCAAGGCCGCTGGCCTTGTTCGGAGGGAGCCATACCGCGCGATATTCCTCACCGATTCTGGCCAGGAGCTGGCGGAGGCCTGTCGACAGCGCCACCGGATCGTCGTTGCGTTTCTTTGCAGCCTCGGGATCGACGAAGAAACCGCGGAACGCGATGCGGAAGGGATCGAGCATCACGTCAGCGAAACAACGCTGGTGGCTTTCGGACAAGCGCTGAAGCAATCCTGGAAGCATGAATAGCGACTCAGCGGGCTCTCGCGATAGTGATGAGGTCACGACGACCAGGGAAGCGAGGCCAGCGGTCAAAGTCCGGGACGAGGCTTGTATGCTGACTCCGAACTCTGGCGCTAAAAGCCGATTGGGTCTTTCGTACCCAGGTAAGCCGGAGGTGGTGCGTACCTAATCCTCTCCTTAAGACTGACTGTTGGCCGAAGTTTCCGGTCGTTGGGACATGCCGTGGGCGCTACCCTGAATTTTTGTCGATCGTTCAGAGCGCGTAGACGATCGTCACGAGCGTGATCATGACAATCGAGAACATGGCGAATGCGCCCAGAGCGAGTGTTCGGCCCATGTCGCGATTTGGCTTTTCCACTTTCAGACGCAACTCCGCGGCGGTTTCCGGAAACTCGAGCGCCGCCACATTCGAACCCCGCATCAACTCGTATCGGGTGTTCCATCGGCGCACTTCCGCCGCGTTCCAGCCGTTCAGCACAAGGATAATTGCCGCAATCAAAACCATCGAGGACGGGACCCAGATTGTGTAGCCACCGATTGTCTCGTCAGCCAAGGCGCTAAGTCCGCTACTGTTCCTTGCCGTTTGGTAGGACGCATAGAGACCCACCTCTTTTAGCGTCGTGAGGGCGCCCAGAAAAATATTCGAAACGATTACTACAAAACCGGATATCAGCCGCGCCCCTCGCCGTGCACCATCAGGCGGATCCTTGGGGTTGAGCAGCATGCCGAAATACCAGATCCCTGCCAGCACCATCGACAGGTGCGCGAGCATCTCGATCGCCGGAACGCGCTGCGCCAGTCCGTAAAGGACAGGAACCTGCCAAACGTATAGCGCGGCAACAAGCAAGGCAGTGGCCATCGCGGGATGCGCCATGAACCGCACGATGCCACGATTGCCAAGCGCATTGAGGTGCCGTCGCCATTCTCTTGCCAGACCAGCTTGCAGTATGCGCCATGGTTGGGACACCGCGAAAAGCAGCGGTCCGGCAAGGCGGAGAAGAAGATGCTCCACTTGGTGCAGGGAGAAGTGACTGTGTCCCAACGGGGCCAGGGGCGCGTTCGTGGCGACGAGGAGGCAGGCAATGCCGGTGAAGAACTGAACCTGTCGCCAGACAGTAATCCTTCCGAGAATGCGAGAGGATCGCGCGAGGCCGCGCATGTAGACCCATGCGGCCAATCCGACGGAAACAAACGACACCGGTGAAATCGCATAGCCAAACGGATCGTAGTGGATGAGATACGTGATCATTGGCTCCTATCCTCTATCGTACTCGAGCTGTCCTCTGATTTGGGTGACAGTCGAGATGTTCCTGCGGCGCCACCGCGGGCCAAGGACAGATCCGTGCTCATCATTATGTATTCACCCTGCATCCACTTCGGAAAGAGGTTTTCGTAGAACTTTGAGAGAGGGTGCCCGGACTGACCGGCGGGCGTGATGAAATAGGAACCGCTTTCGTCCGAAAGCGACATGACCGCCTGAAAGTTGGTGCCCGCGTTGGAGACAAATGGCCGAGCATCGTCCGATGCAAATACTGTCGACATCAGAGTAAAGGGATCGCCCGGCGTTGGTGCTTCGAGAGACAACAAGTCGCTCACCATCCCGCCCGGTCTGATCGGCGACCACTGCATGTTCAAAGTATGCGCCTCACCCCAGGACCAGTCGGAGGGATCGGATCCGTAGCGGTCGACCAGCCAGTCGAGGGCATCATCCAGAGCCGCTCGAACCTGATCTTCGCAGGTTTCCATGCGTGCGGAAGGGCGGATGTCGCACCAGACAGCGCTCCCGCCGCGACCGGAAAGGACCGCGTAAAGGAAATCTGGATTCGGTCTGGTCCAAAACGCGTTCGCCGCCGGAAATTCGTCCTGAAGAATGCGTCGTTGCAAAGCACTGACCCATGCCCAGAATACGAGCGGCTCCTGTGAATAGCGATCCATGTCGCCATTCCATTGCGCAAGCTTGTCCAGTATTTCGTTGCGAAGCCTTTCAGTGCGGGTCTCTTCGATGCCGCTTGCGGACCTCACGAACCAAAGCTCTTTTGCCATCAGAGGAAGAAGGGCGCGTGCGGCTGCGCTGACAGTGTCGCGTTGAACCGCAATCGCGCCCTCGACCGAGAATATCAGCTGTCGATCATCAAGCACAGCCAAACGGGCGTCTCGAAACGATGCAGGGCGCTCGATCTCCCTTTCGGGCCAGCGGGCCAAGGTTTCACGGTCGATCGCTAGAACCTCCATTCCGGCCGATAACATTTCGGAGGTTCCGCTAAGGGCGTTGTTCGCATCGGTGGACCTCGCGAGACGGTCAAGCATCATCAGATATTCGCCAGCACCCCTGCCTGTAGGAGCTTCTGGCTCTCTGACTGCTTTTTGGGGAGTTGATCGAAACGCCCATGCGACGCGCTCGTTGCGGCCGATGACAACGAACGGCACGCCCGGCAATGTGGCGCCAATCGCGGCCCCTGTCGGAAGTTGAAGATCCGCCAGGTACCATTCAGAGGGGAGCGACAAAGGGCCAACGATGTCCGCGGCGAGAATTGGTGCCCCTGTGGCCGTTCGGTCGCCGGACAGCGCCCAAGCATTGAGGCTGACTTCGGGCGGGGTCGCAAACAACTCGGGTGTGACGGGGCGATCTGACGGGACCTGCAAATCTGACGAGACTGACAATTCTTGCCGGCTCTTGGGTCGAAGATCGCTCAAAAATGCATGGGCTATTCTGAGGCTATCGACAGGTCTCCAGGCCGCTATCATTCTCTCGTCAGCGATCAACAGTTCGGGTGAGCCCCTGCCACGCCTGCCTTCGGAAACCAGCCCAAGCCACGCGTTGACACCGGCGGCGTATGCTTCGAGCGCATCGGATGTCGAAGAGTCAATTTCGCTCGTCGGCTCCAGTGGCAACAGGTCTTTCGTTGCACGCCTTGCCCTCAACAACTGACCGAGCCTGTCTTGCGCGTGAACGAAGCCGATGGCGAAATAGACATCCTCGGCGGACCCCGCCGTGATGTGCGGTAAGGCTGAAGAATCCCGCAGGATATCGATCGGGCTATCTATGCCTGCAACGCTGAAGTCCTCGTCATAGTCGGGAACGGAGGCACGCAGCAGAAAGTAGGCGGTACCGGAAACGGCCAATCCCGCTGCGCAGGCCGCCAGGAAAGTGTAAAGCAATATGTTGAACAGTCGTTTCAATTCGTTGCCGATGCTGAAGCATTTTCAGGACGTGATGCGCAACAGGATCACCGAGGCGAAAAAGGCGAGGAGGCCGAAGGCAATGCCGAAGCTTGTCGCATATTGAAGCATATCCAGGCGGTTTCCTTTCCGCCGCCGCGCCAGATAGCCACCCCAGATCGCACCTCCGACAAAACCCGCGAGTACCAGCATCACCATTCCTCCATTCTTGAATGCTCCGCATCGAGACGTCTTCGGATCAAGCCGAAAGAATAGACCAGGCTCCAAGACGCAACGATAAGCACCAGTATTGTCCAGTCGCCGAAACGTGCGTAGGGCGTGGGAGCGCGCGCGCCGGGCAGGCTGGCGTCAATGACACCTGTTTCCCCGGTATCGAGACGCGCGACGACATCTCCATTGGCGTCGATAATCGCGGATATCCCAGTGTTGGCCGCGCGGACCACGGGAAGACCTTCTTCGACCGCGCGCATGCGCGCGGCCGCGAGGTGCTGCTCGGGCCCGATGCTGGTGCCGAACCAGGCATCGTTGGTGGCGTTGAATATCCAGTCGGGGCGGAAAAGATCATCGACCACGTGGCCCGGAAAGATTATCTCGTAGCAGATCGCGACCGCGACCAGCGGCACACCCGGGAGCGCGAGCGTGCGTGGTCCCGGTCCGGGCGTGAAATCTCCCAATCCCTCGGTCAGCCGTGCGAAAGGCAGCCAGCCCCGGAAGGGAACGTATTCCCCGAACGGCACGAGATGATGCTTTGCATATCCGGTCAGTATTTCCCCGCTGCTGTTATAGGCCTGGACCGTATTGAAATAGCGAGTACCCGCATCGCTCTCCACTCGATCGGGCACTCCCGTCAGAAGCAGCGTACCTTCGGGCAGAGAACCGGTGATCCGGGCATGGGCTGCCGCGTCCTCGTCGAGAAAACCGGGAAAGGCCGTCTCCGGCCAAAGCAGAAGATCGACGTTGCCGGGACGAGATGAGAGGTCGAGGTAGAGCTCAAGGGTCGCGTCCCGGTTTCCGGGCGCCCATTTCTCCCGTTGCGGCACGTTGCCTTGCACGATGCGCAGGTCGACGCGAGGCAAGGGCGCCTCTGATCCAAGGCGGAACGTACCGGCACCCCAGAGTCCTATGATGGCCATCGCGCACAACACGAGAACGGCTGACCGTTGACGTGGCACGGCGGAATACGCAGCTCCCGGCATGACGCCGACAAGGACGGTGAGAAAGCTCAACCCGTAGCTTCCGACCCAGGCTGCCGGCTGTCGCAGCGCGGCGTGATCGACCAGAGCATAAGCGGCCAGGTTCCACGGAAAACCTGTCAGGACATGACCTCGCAACCATTCCGTCGCCACCCAGCAGGTTGCGAGAAGCAGACTTGCGGCAATGCCCCCGAGGGGTCTGCGCTGCGCGATGACGGCATAGAGCGCCGCAGCCATGGCCGGGAAAATGGCTAGGCCCGCTGACAACCCCGCGACGGCCGGGATCGCCAGCGCGGCGAAACGTTCGGCATCGACGTAAAAACTCTCGGCGATCCAAGAGATTCCGAACCCGAACTGGCCAATTCCGAAGACCCAGCCGATGAAGAAAGCGTGCGCTGTGGAAACCTGTCGGAGTATGAGAAAGAGCGCCGAGAAGGCAACCGGAACGGCGATGAGCCATGAGAACGGCGGAAGGGCTAAAACCGTCAAACCGCCCGCCACAAAACTAATTCCGGAACGCAGAGGAATGTAATGGCCCCAGACAGACATATGCGCCAAACCCGTCATCATGTGCCATTCTGAAACTTGGCGCTCAACCAAGGAGCTATGAGCAGTAGGCCCACCCCGCCGACCACGAAAACATCCGCCATGTTGAAGGCGGGCCAATGCGTGGATCCGGCGTAGAAATCGAGGAAGTCCGTCACACCCCGAAACCGGATGCGGTCGAGGACGTTGCCGAGCGCGCCACCGATAATCGCACCATAGGCGATAGCCTCAACCGGGCTGGCAGTGCGCACCAACATGACCGTCAACCAGCCACAGACAGCGAGGGCCAACACTGTAAGGCTCCACCATGGCGCTCCACTAAGTAGTCCGAATGTCACGCCATCGTTGCGCAGGTAGATGAGATTGAAACCGGGAAAGACCGGAATTCCGGCGCTCAAATCTGCCGCATTGGCGACGACAATTGCTTTTGTCACCTGGTCGACAAGAAAAGCAGTTCCAGCCGCAATGAAACCTTGGAAATGGGACTGTTTCATCTCATCCTCCCAGCCATACATCGAGGAACAACATGATCACGAGGCCGACCGCGAGACCGAGTGTCGCCCTGTTTTGATGGCCGGAACGGTGGGTTTCGGGAATGATTTCGTGGCTGATGACGTAGAGCATCGCCCCGGCGGCGAAGGCGAGGCCCCATGGCAACAGCGGCTCCGAGATGCTGATGATCCCAGCCCCAAGAAGCCCGCCTACCGGCTCGACAAGACCTGTCAGGGCGGCAATGCCCCACGCACGGCGCCTGGAATATCCCTCACCAAGCAATGAGACCGCTACGGCGAGACCCTCGGGAGCGTTTTGCAGTCCGATACCGATCGCAAGTGGCAACCCGCCCGAGAATCCATCAGCCCCGAACCCGACACCAACGGCAAGCCCTTCGGGGAAATTGTGGATCGTGATCGCGATGATGAAGAGCCAGACGCGACGCAGAGAGTCTGCATCAGGGCCCTCGCGTCCGGACTTGAAATGCTCGTGCGGTAGCTTTTCGTTCATCAAAGCAACCGCGCCCATACCGAGCAGGATCGCAAGGCAAACAATGGCTGCGGGGGCGGCAGCATTCTCGAACTGCCCTTCGGCCGCGTCGAGGGCCGGGATTATCAGCGAGAAGAACGAGGCCGCGAGCATCACACCAGCCGCGAAGCCGAGCAAGAGATCGCGTGTGGACCGGGACGGGATGCGCCCGAAAAGAACGGGGATCGCCCCGACCGCGGTCAGCGATCCGGCTGCCAGGCTTCCAAGAAAGCCAAGCGCTATTGGAGAGAGGGGTTCCAATTGCTAAAGTCTTGCTGCGAGTTCAGTCAGGAACCGGGGTAGCTGGTGTAGACCTCGGTCGATCCATCGCCGCGGATCAGGAAGACGTCATAAGCCTCACGATCATCCTCCGGTCCCATGCCCGGCGAGCCATAGGGCATTCCCGGCACCGCCAGCCCCACGGCATCTGGACGCTCATCCAACAAACGCTGAATGTCTGATGCCGGTACATGACCTTCGATCACGTAGCCGTCGACCAAAGCCGAATGGCAGGAGACCATGCGCTGAGGCACGCCATTGTCGAGTTTGAAGCGCACAAGAGATCCCCCGAACATGTCCTCGCCTGTCGGCGCGAATCCGCTTTCCTTGAGGTGCTTCATCCAGGACAGACAACAGCCGCAGCCGTTTGTCTTCCGGACGTCAATCTGGATCGCATCGGCGACAGCTTGCGCCGCGGGAAACAAGGCCAGCGTGACTGCAAGGGCGGGAGCCAGTCGTTTCATGGATTAAAGCCTTTCGGTTGTTGTTTGCACAAATTCGCTGGTGAGCCTCTCGGCCAGTAGCGAGCGTGCCTCAGCCAGTCGCTCAAGCGCAGCCGTGTCGTCCGCTTCACGCTCGGCCGCCTCTGCCAAACGGTCGTCAGAGAGAGGGTCGGTCGGGCGACCCTCCACCAGCACTTCGTAATGTAGGTTGGGGCCTGTCGCGGTACCCGTCGCACCGACCCGCCCGATCATATCTCCGGCCAAAACGCGCTGCCCTTGTTCGAGTGTGTCCGGCACCTCGCTGAGATGTGCGTATCGTGTCAGGGTGTCGGATCCATGCGCTATCTCCACCACCCGGCCATATCCACCACGACGTCCGATGAAGCTCACGCGTCCTGGCGCCGTTGCTTTTACCGGCGTACCGCGGGCCGCAGCAAAGTCGACGCCGGTGTGCATGCGCACATTCCCATAGACCGGGTGTGTGCGACGGCCAAAGACGGAACTTAGCCGTGCACCTTCGACCGGTTGCGCGAACACGCGCAGGACTTCTCCGTCGACATAGATCGTCGCTTGGCCGCTGCCGTCGTTCCGCCAGACGATTTCATAGACCGAGCCATCGATATCCAGTGCGGCAAAGGCAAGCTCGGGCTGACCAATCCTCTTGTTCCCGTCTCGGGCCTC
>NZVC01000002.1 GCA_002701395.1 Maritimibacter sp.
CGCCGATGAAGCTGATGGGCGCGAACAAGGCCGAGATCGACGCCCGGGTGCGCGAAACTGCCGAGCTGATGAAGCTGACGCCGATGCTGGAGCGCAAGCCGCTGGAATTGTCGGGCGGTCAGCAACAGCGCTGCGCTTTGGCGCGCGCGCTGGTCAAGAATGCCGGGCTTGTACTGCTCGACGAGCCGCTCGCGAACCTCGATTACAAGCTGCGCGAAGAGCTGCGGGTCGAGATTCCGAAAATCTTTGAGGCCTCGGGCTCGATCTTTGTCTATGCTACGACAGAGCCGGAAGAGGCGCTGCTTCTGGGCGGCAATGTCGCCACCCTGTCCGAAGGGCGTATCACCCAGTTCGGCCCGACCCCGTCGGTCTATCGCCAGCCGGTGGATGCCACCACGGCGCGGGTCTTCTCGGATCCGCCGATGAACTTCCTGCCGATCTCCAAGACTGGCGACCGCATCATGTTCGGCGATGGTCAGAGCACCGCGGCAACCGGCAAGCTCGCCGAATTGGCCGATGGCCGCTACACCGCCGGGTTCCGCCCGAACCATCTTGAGATCAGCCAGCATTCGGCAAACGCGATGCAATTCGCCACGAAACTGTCGGTGACCGAGCTGACCGGGTCGGAAACCTTTGTTCACCTGGACCATTTCGGCGAACGCTGGGTCGGGTTGATCCATGGGGTTCATGAGCTGGAACTGGGTGCGCGGCTCGATGTCTGGCTGGACCCCCGCCATGTCTACATTTTTGGCGAAGACGGCAAGCTGGTGGCCCCCGCCGCCTATGCGCTTGCGGCCTGAGGGAGGACACCATGGCCAAGATCACACTTGATAACCTCGCGCATTCCTACCTGCCCAACCCGGACAGCGAAGATGACTTTGCACTGAAGGAACTGAACCATGACTGGACCGACGGCGAAGCCTATGCGCTGCTCGGCTCGTCGGGCTGTGGCAAGTCCACGCTGCTCAACATCATTTCAGGGCTTCTGCACCCGTCGCAGGGCCGCATCCTGTTCGACGGGCAGGACGTGACACACGCCCCCACCGCCGAGCGCAACATCGCCCAGGTGTTCCAGTTCCCGGTGGTCTACGACACGATGACGGTGCACGACAACCTAGCCTTCCCGCTGCGCAATCGCGGCCACGACGAGGCCTATGTCGCGGCACGTGTGCAGGAAATCGCACGCATGATCGGCATGGAAGAGACACTGCGGAACAAGGCGCGCGGATTGACCGCCGATGCCAAGCAAAAGATTTCGCTGGGCCGTGGCATGGTGCGCAAGGACGTGAACGCGCTCTTGTTTGACGAGCCGCTAACCGTGATTGACCCGCATATGAAATGGGAGCTGCGGACTCAGTTGAAACAGCTGCACCACGATTTCGGTCACACCATGATCTATGTGACCCATGACCAGACCGAGGCGTTGACCTTCGCCGACAAGGTTGTCGTCATGTATGACGGTCGCGTGGTACAGATCGGCACGCCCGAAGAGCTGTTCGAGCGGCCCGAACATACTTTCGTGGGCTATTTCATCGGCTCGCCCGGCATGAACGTGATCCCGGCAAAGATCGACGGCAACAAGGCTTATGTGAACGGCTCCTATGTCGAGCTGGCCCAAGGCTATAAACCGCTCGACGGCAAGGTCGAGATCGGCGTACGCCCGGAATTCGCCAAGCTGAGCCAGACCGAGGGCCTGCCGGTCAACGTGCGACGTGTTGAGGATGTGGGCCGCCACAAGCTGGTCCGGGCCGAATTCTTCGGCACTGACATCAACATCATCGCGGGCGAAGACGACCATATCAGCGCCGATATGAACCGCGTCACCTTTGATGCTACCCGCGTCAATGTCTACGCCAATGACTGGCGCGTCAGCGGGGAGGTCGCGTGATGGATGGCCGTCCGATCCTGACATCGCAACAGATCATGGAACGCCAGATCCAAATGGTTGACCGTTTCCTCGATCAGGCATCCGCACAAATCGCGCGCCCCGTGGCGCAATCTTCCGGGGAGGGGGCGAAGTAATGGAAAAGACAGTCAATCAAAAGGCATGGTTTCTCGTCCTGCCTGTGCTGCTTCTGGTGGCCTTTTCGGCGGTGATCCCGCTGATGACCGTGGTCAACTACTCCGTGCAGGACACGTTCGGGAATAACCAGTTCTTCTGGGCCGGGCTCGAATGGTTCGAAGAAATGCTGCGCTCGGAACGCATGTGGGACGCGCTTGGCCGCCAGCTCATGTTCTCGGGCATCATTCTGGCCATCGAAATCCCGCTGGGCATCTTCGTGGCGCTGAACATGCCGAAATCCGGCTTTTGGTCGTCCTTCTGCCTTGTGCTGATGTCGCTGCCGCTGCTCATTCCATGGAACGTGGTTGGCACGATCTGGCAGATCTTTGGCCGTGTTGACATTGGTCTGCTGGGCTACACGCTTGATGCGCTCGGCATCAACTACAACTACACGCAGGACATCGTTGCGGCCTGGATCACCATCATCGTGATGGATGTGTGGCACTGGACCTCGCTTGTTGCGCTTCTGGCCTTTGCCGGTCTGAAGTCGATCCCCGACGCCTATTATCAGGCGGCCAAGATCGACCAGGCGTCGCGCTGGAAAGTGTTCCGCTTCATCGAACTGCCCAAGATGGCGGGCGTCTTGATGATCGCGATCCTGTTGCGCTTCATGGACAGCTTCATGATCTATACCGAGCCGTTCGTCGTCACCGGCGGTGGCCCCGGCAACGCCACCACGCTTCTGTCGATCGATCTCGTCAAAATGGCGCTGGGACAGTTCGACCTTGGACCGGCGGCGGCTTTCTCGATCATGTATTTCCTCGTGATCCTTCTCATCTCCTGGGTGTTCTACACCGTGATGACCAACCTTGATAAGCGGGAGGGCTGACCCATGGCCGATATGACCGTAAACCAAACCGCGTCCCGCAGGCGTGCGCTGCCCAAGATCAACAGCCGTCTCGTGGTGATGACCCTCTATCTCCTGTTCCTTCTGCTGCCGATCTACTGGCTGCTGAACATGAGCCTGAAGACCAACACCGAGATCCTGAACGAGTTCACGCTGTTCCCGCGCAATCTCACATTCGCCAACTACGCCACGATCCTCACCGATCCGGCCTGGTATATGGGCTATGTGAACTCGATCATCTACGTGACGGTGAACACGGTGATTTCCCTCGCGGTGGCGCTGCCGGCGGCTTATGCCTTCTCGCGCTATCACTTCATGGGCGACAAGCACCTGTTCTTCTGGCTCTTGACCAACCGGATGGCCCCGCCCGCGGTCTTTGCGCTACCCTTCTTCCAGCTCTACAGCTCGGTGGGTCTGTTCGACACGCATATCGCCGTGGCGCTGGCGCATACCCTGTTCAACGTACCGCTCGCGGTCTGGATTTTGGAAGGCTTCATGCGCGGCGTTCCAAAGGAGATCGACGAAACCGCCTACATCGACGGCTACAGCTTTGGCAGCTTCTTCGTGAAGATCTTCACGCCGCTGATCGCCAGCGGAATCGGGGTTGCCGCGTTCTTCTGCTTCATGTTCTCATGGGTGGAGCTGCTGCTGAGCCGCACGCTCACCACGGTGGACGCAAAACCCATCGCCGCGATCATGACCCGGACCCAAGGGGCATCGGGCATCGACTGGGGCGTGCTGGCGGCCGCCGGTATCCTGACCATCGTGCCCGGCGCGCTCGTGATCTACTTCGTCCGCAACTACATCGCCAAGGGCTTTGCCCTGGGTCGTGTGTAAGTCTGAAGCAAGGGAGGACTTTCAATGGACTGGATGGCATGGACCTGGCCGACCGCGATTTTCTTCATGGTCATCGCCTCATTGCTGATCACCTTCACGGTGCTCGCGATCAAATTCCCGGAAACGCCCCGCACGGGCATTCTGCGGATCGAAACAACGAGGGGCGACCGGCTCTTCATCACCCTTCTGGGCTCGGCCTTTATCAATCTGGCCTGGCTCGGGATCGTTGGGGCGCAACAACCTTACGCCCTCATCGTCTGCCTGATCTACGCCGCCGCGGTGTTCCGCTGGGTGTAGGCACAGGCCCCCGTGGCCGGGACAGGAGGAGACCCGGCCACGTCTCGAACTTCCTCATTCATCGGTTCAAAATGGGAGGACAATACCAATGAACCTTATCCTCAAATCAACAACAGCGGCGCTGCTGGTCCTTGCGGGCCCGGCCTTTGCCGACATGGACGCGGCCAAGGCGTTCCTCGATGCGGAAATCGGCGATCTGTCGTCGATCAGCCGCGCCGAGCAGGAAGCGGAAATGCAGTTCTTTGTCGACGCGGCCAAGCCGTTCGCAGGCATGGAGATCAAGGTCGTTTCCGAGACCATCACCACGCATGAATACGAGAGCCAGGTTCTGGCGCCCGCATTCACAGCCATCACCGGCATCCAGGTCACCCATGACCTGATCGGCGAAGGCGACGTGGTCGAAAAGCTGCAGACCCAGATGCAGTCGGGCGAGAACATCTATGACGCCTATATCAACGACTCGGATCTGATCGGCACCCACTGGCGCTATCAGCAGGTGCGCAACCTGACCGACTGGATGGCGGGCGAGGGAGCGGACGTGACCCTGCCGACGCTGGATCTGGATGATTTCATCGGGTTGAGCTTTACCACCGGCCCGGATGGCAAAGTCTACCAGATGCCGACCCAGCAATTCGCGAACCTCTACTGGTTCCGCTATGACTGGTTCAATGACGAAAAGAACAAGGCCGACTTCAAAGCCGCCTATGGCTATGATCTTGGCGTTCCGGTCAACTGGTCTGCTTATGAGGACATTGCCGAGTTCTTCACCGGTCGCGATCTGTCGCATCTGGGTGTCGAAGGCGAAGTCTTTGGCAACATGGACTACGGCAAGAAAGACCCCTCGCTCGGCTGGCGCTACACCGATGCGTGGATGTCCATGGCCGGTATGGGAGACGTGGGTGAGCCCAACGGTCTGCCCGTGGACGAATGGGGCATTCGTGTGAACGAGAACTCGCAGCCGGTTGGCTCCTGCGTGGCCCGTGGCGGCGCAACCAACGCGCCTGCGGCGGTCTATGCTGTGGAAAAAGCCATCGAATGGCTGGAGAAATACACACCCCCGGCAGCGGCGGGCATGACCTTCTCCGAGGCAGGACCGATCCCGGCACAAGGCAATATCGCCCAGCAGATGTTCTGGTACACCGCCTTTACCGCCGACACCGTGAAGCCCGGCCTGCCGGTGATGAACGAGGACGGTACGCCGAAATGGCGCATGGCACCCAGCCCGCATGGCGTTTACTGGAAAGATGGCCAGAAGGTCGGCTATCAGGACGCAGGGTCCTGGACGCTGATGAAATCCACCCCGGTGGATCGTGCGCAAGCCGCGTGGCTCTATGCCCAGTTCGTCACCTCGAAAACCGTGGACGTGAAGAAATCCCATGTGGGTCTGACCTTCATCCGCGAATCTACCGTGCAGCATGACAGCTTCACCGAGCGTGCCGACAAACTGGGCGGTCTGGTCGAGTTCTACCGCTCGCCGGCGCGCGTGCAGTGGTCGCCCACCGGCACCAACGTTCCGGATTACCCGAAGCTGGCCCAGCTGTGGTGGCAGAACATCGGTGACGCCATGTCCGGCGCCAAGACCGCACAGGAAGCACTGGACAGCCTCTGCGCCGACCAGGAACGCGTTCTTGAGCGTCTGGAGCGCGCTGGTATTCAGGGCGATATCGGTCCCAAGATGAACGAAGAGCGTGATGCGGAGTACTGGTTCGCCCAGCCCGGCGCGCCCTACGCCAAGCTTGAAAACGAAGACGAAGAACCCCAGACTGTCAGCTACGATGAGCTGATCGCGTCCTGGCAGTAAGCCTTCCTCCCTGGTCGGGGCCCTCTTTGGGCCTCGACCACCAAGTCACTTCCCATGACAACTTGCCCATTGCGGCACCGACAAACATCGCTTTGAGGAGAGGCGGTCATGACCCATATTCTGGCCATTGATCAGGGCACGACATCGACACGGGCGATTTTGTTTGACGGCGCGATGAAGGCTGTCGCCTCGGCGCAGGAAGAGTTCCCCCAGCATTTCCCCGACAGCGGCTGGGTTGAACATGATCCGGGCGATCTCTGGGCCACCACTGCCGCGACCTGCCGCGCCGCTATCGAGAAATCCGGCGGCGCCGAAATCGCCGCCATCGGCATCACCAACCAGCGCGAAACCACGCTGGTTTGGGACCGCAATACCGGCAAACCCATCCACAACGCCATCGTCTGGCAGGACCGGCGCACCTCGGCCATGTGCAAGGCGCTGAAGGATGACGGGTTTGAGGAGGTCGTGACCGACCGCACGGGGCTGCTGCTCGACCCCTATTTCAGCGGCACGAAACTGGCTTGGCTGCTCGACAATGTCGAGGGTGCGCGGGCGCGCGCCGAGGCCGGGGAGCTGGTCTTTGGCACGGTGGATACATGGCTCGTCTGGAACCTCACCGGCGGCAAGCAGCACCTGACCGACGCCACCAATGCCGCGCGCACCATGCTTTATGACATTCGCAAAGGGCGCTGGTCGCAGACCATTTGCGACAGGCTGAACATCCCCATCTCCATGCTGCCCGAGGTCCGCGATTGCGCGTCTGAGTTCGGCGAAGCGCGCCCCGATCTCTTTGGCCGTCCCATCCCGATCCTGGGCATCGCGGGCGATCAGCAGGCCGCCACCCTGGGGCAGGCCTGTTTCGAACCCGGCATGCTGAAATCGACCTATGGCACGGGCTGTTTCGCGCTGATCAACACGGGCGAGACGCCGGTGCGGTCGCAAAACCGGCTGCTCACCACCATCGCCTATCAGCTGGACGGCAAACCGACCTATGCGCTGGAGGGCTCGATCTTTATCGCCGGTGCCGTGGTGCAATGGCTGCGCGACGGGCTGAAGATCATCCGCGAGGCCAAGGAAACCCAACCATTGGCAGACGCCGCCGACGCCGCGCAGAACGTGGTGCTGGTGCCCGCCTTCACCGGGCTGGGCGCGCCTTATTGGAATGCCGAATGCCGCGGCGCGGTGTTTGGCCTGACCCGTGGCTCCGGGCCTGCGGAACTGGCCCGTGCGGCGCTGGAAAGCGTGGGCTATCAGACCCGCGATCTGCTGGCAGCGATGCAGGCGGATATGGGCGGAAAAGGCGATGCGGTGCTGCGCGTAGACGGCGGCATGAGCGCGTCGGATTACACGATGCAGTTTCTCTCCGACATCATCGACGCCCGCGTGGACCGGCCCAAAGTGCTGGAGACCACGGCGCTTGGGGCGGCCTGGCTGGCGGGCAGCTGCGCAGGTATTTACCCTGACATGGATGGCTTTGCCGCGACATGGGCGCTGGAACGGAGTTTCGAGCCATCGATGGCGGGCGAGGACCGCGACCGAAAATATGCGGCATGGCAACGGGCCGTGACCGCGACGATGAGTTTCTGAGCATGTCCGAACCGATCACACTACGCCGCTTCCTGACCCGCTATGCCGAGCCCGGCGGGCTTGATCCCAATCTCATTTTCCTGATCGAGGACATCGCCTCGGCCTGCCGGGTGATCGGCAACCGGCTGCGCAACGCGGCGTTCGAGGGCAACCATGGCCTTGCCGGGGACACCAATGTGCAGGGCGAAGACCAGAAGAAACTCGACGTGATCGCCGACGAGGTCTTTGCCCGCATTTGCGAAAGCTCGCCGCGTCTTGCCGCGCTGGTCAGCGAAGAGCGCGAAGATGCGGTCTGGCTCAAGGAGCCGGAAGAAGGCGATTATCTGTTGTTCTATGACCCGCTGGACGGATCTTCGAATATCGACGTCAACCTGTCCGTCGGCTCAATCTTTTCGGTTTGCACTGCCGAGGCGGACAGCGACCGGGATGTTCTGAAACCCGGGCACGCGCAGCTCTGTTCGGGCTACGCGATTTATGGGCCAACCATGATGTTCGTCCTGACCGTGGGCAATGGCGTCTACGGGTTTTCCTGTGAATACGGGACCGGGGATTTCCGGCTGACCCATCCGCAGATGACGATCCCGGAAGAGACGGCGGAATTTGCCATAAACACGTCACGTTATCGCCTGTGGGACGCGGCAGTGCGGCGCTATGTGGATGAATGCCTGGCAGGTAGCACCGGTCCACGTGGACGCGATTTCAATATGCGCTGGACCGCCTCCATGGTGGCCGAAGTGCACCGCATCCTGACCCGCGGCGGTGTCTTTCTCTACCCGGCCGATGACGACAATCGCGCAGCGGGGGGTAAACTGCGCCTACTCTACGAGGCCAACCCGATGGCGCTTTTGGTGGAACAGGCGGGCGGTGCCGCCACAGACGGTGCGACCCGCATTCTCGATATCCAGCCAACGGGCCATCATCAACGCGTGCCGGTCATCCTTGGCTCCGCGAATGAGGTGGAACGAATTGCACAATATCAAACAGTGGACGCCGGTTCGGCCGCGTCCTGAAGAAAGGACATCTTCATGGCTCTCGTATCCCTGCGTCAGCTGCTCGATCACGCGGCAGAACATGATTACGCGCTGCCCGCGTTCAACGTGAACAACATGGAGCAGATGCTGGCCATCATGGCGGCAGCGGACGCCACCCAAAGCCCGGTCATCATGCAGGCCAGCCGGGGCGCGCGCGCCTTTGCCAATGACATCGTGCTGTCACACCTGATCCGCGCCGCGATCGAGCTTTACCCGCATATCCCGGTCTGCATGCATCAGGACCATGGCAACGCGCCCGCGACCTGCCTTTCGGCGATCACCAACGGGTTCTCCTCGGTCATGATGGACGGCTCTCTCAAAGCCGATGGCAAGACGCCCACCACGTTTGACGAAAACGTTGCCGTGACGGCCAAGGTCGTCGAAATGGCGCATCTGGTGGGTGTGTCGGTGGAGGGGGAAATCGGGCATCTGGGGTCGCTCGAAACCCTGCGCGGAGAGGCCGAGGACGGTCATGGGTTCGAAGGGGCCTTGTCGCGTGAACAGCTTCTGACCGACCCGGAAGAAGCGGCAGACTTCGTGCGTCTGACCGGCGTCGATGCGCTGGCGGTAGCCATCGGCACATCGCACGGGGCCTACAAGTTCACCCGCAAACCGGATGGCGACATCCTCGCGATTGACCGCCTGCGCGAGATTCATGCGCGTCTGCCGGACACGCATCTGGTGATGCACGGCTCCTCCTCTGTGCCGCAGGAGTTGCAGGACATCATCAATGCTCATGGCGGCGAGATTGCCCCAACCTGGGGCGTACCGGTCGAGGAAATCCAGAACGGCATCCGCTATGGCGTGCGCAAGGTCAATGTGGATACGGATCTGCGGCTGGCATTGACAGGCGCGATCCGCACGGTCTTTGCCAAACACCCCGGTGAGTTCGATCCGCGCAAATACCTCGCGCCGGGCATCGAGGCCATGTCCGCCGTCTGCCGCGATCGGTTCGAGCAATTCGGCAGCGCGGGCTATGCGCCCCGGATCAAGCCCATCGCCCTGTCCGACATGGCCGCGCACTATGCCCGCCAGGTAACCGGGAGCGCCGCCGCCGCATGACAGGTTTTGCGCTGACCGCCCCGAAACGTACGATTTTCGGTCGTGACTGTCGTGCTACGGCCGCGGCCGAGATCGCCGGGATTGGACCCCGTGTCTTGCTGGTACGGGGAAGGTCGGTGGCATGGGTGGGCGAACTGGCCGCGGACCTGATCCGTTCGGGCTGCTGCCTGCAAGTCGTGTATTCGGCGGGAGAGCCGGATCTTGAAGGCGTCCGCAATGCCGTTGCCGTCGCCCGCGATCACAGGGCAGAGTGCATTGTCTCTGTTGGGGGCGGCGCGACTCTTGATCTGGGCAAGGCCGTTGCCGGGCTCTGCGTCAGCGAGGGCGACGTCGCGGAGTATCTGGCTCTGCCTCAATCTGTGTGGCGGAACGGTAGCATTCTCGCCCGCAACAATTCTGGACCGGCCCGGCCGTACATGGCGCGCTTAAGGGTCTTCAGGCGATTGATCTGACCTTCCGCCTGGCCATTGCTCCAAGGCATCTCGATGGCGTTTTTGACCGCATCGAAGTCCCGGTTCAATGTGCGTGCGAAGCGCACGATGGGCGCCAGGTCGGTTTCGATCGCGTCGTCGATCCATGCTGGGAGCGGGTCTGCTTGGCGGCCACGCAGGATACCGTTGAACCGCATGGCGAGGCTGCGCATCGTTGCGAAGTTGGGAGAGCCGGTCTTGAGAGCGTCGACTTTACGAGCCTGATCCGGGGTGAGCTTGCCGCGCGGTTTGATGCACAGCGCGGCCGCGATGACCGGCGAAATCGCGTGCCCCGTTTCCGGGTCCCGGACCGGCTCCAAGATCTGGTACTCCACGGCGGGGCCCTTCGTGTGCTGTTCGGCTCTGCGCCAGCCCGCCAGCAGCCGCTGCAAATGCGACTGACTCCCCTCGTAACCACGCTCTCGGATCATAACGAAAAGGGCGCTCCCAGTTCGAATGCCGTCCTTCCAACTTTGGCGCAGGAACTCTTCAAAATACCACGGCGAAGTCCGCTTCAAAGCGGCCCGCTTGCGGTCCGGTGGCGTCTCGAACTGCAGCCATTTCGCGATGCTGCGACGCGGGAACCCTGTTCGCCGCCCGATCTCGCTGCAGGAAAGTCCCTGGTTTCGGAGCGCATGGATGGTGTTGAAAATCTCTTCCCGAGACGTCCTGTGCGCAAGGCGTGACTTCAGAAGGCTGCCGGCTGCGGTGATGTTGTCGGCGTCGGAAAGCAACGCCCTGCCGGTCGCACGACCGTGAAGGTTCATCTCCTCCTCGATGGCCTGCCTTAGGTTTTGCACGATATGGAACCGGTCAGCGACCTGCTTTGCCTGCGGTGCCCCTTGCCGGGCGGCCTTGGCGTAGAGACCGCAGCGATCTCTGCTGATCACTTCTACTTCGGGATGTCGCTTCAGCCAGTTGGTGCAGGTGACGACATCTCGATCTTCGAGAATGTCGATGACCACGCGACGCTCCAAATCGACAATGATCGTGCCGTAGGTCTGCGACTTCCGCCAGCTCCAGTCGTCGATCCCGATGGACCTCGGCGGCTCGGCGATGCCTTGAGCACGCTTCTTCAACTGCCTGAGCACCGTGTCATCGCTGATCCCAAGGCCCAAACGGTGCAAGAGCCGCTCGGCCGGCCGCCCGCCGGTCGCATGCCCAAGATGGCCGACAATCTCCCCGACACGCGAGGTGCGACGTGCAAAAGGACGCGCAATCGAGGCGATTTGGTCTGAGAAAGTCCGGCGTGGGCAAGCGGGTGCCTGACATCGCCAACGGCAAATTGCGAGATCAACCGTAACCTCGTCTCCATGCGCGGGATAATCCTGCAGCCGCCGACGCCGCCAGCCGTGACGTCGGTGTGAATGCAATCCACAGTCTGGGCAGATGCCGTTGGGTGCCAAGACGCCAGATACAATCCACCCGCCGGATTCACTTCGCTCAACGCTTTGAACGGCAACATCGCTCCCAGGCGACCATTGCTTCTTCGAACTCACAACTATCCCTCCTGAATTTTCCAGTTTCAGGATAGTTGCGCCACACAAAGTGAGGCAGAGCCGCTTTTGGGGAGATTACATCCGGCACCTACAGCACCCTCGCGGCGCAGGGTGAGTTCGGCGCCCCTGGCAGCTTCGCCAAGACGACCCAGGCACGGGTTGCTCGACTGAGAGAAGGGGTGCGCTTGCCTCGCTCAGTGGGCTCCCAGTTCTCCCTACTGACTTTCGGATACGCCTCGGGTTGGCGCGATCCACGCTGTCACTGAACAAAAAGATCGGAGCCGTATCGGCAACCGATCCTGCCTGACGACCCGGCTCTGCCTCCGCGTCCGAAATATGCGGCAATCTTTGGACACTGATCTTGCGCCCGCCCAGGACCAGTTCCTCGGAACGAGAAAGAGCCAGACCGCCGGAGCGGTCTGGCTGTTGGCTTAGGCGGCGTCTTTGGGACCCCAGGGGATCACAGCCTGCAGGGACAGATCGTCCTGGTTCGCGGCCTTGCCGAGGTTGGC